>NZ_FNKP01000001.1:1212518-2425037 GCF_900099835.1 Paraburkholderia fungorum | reverse complement strand
TTGCTGAACCGGCGTCGGGTTCTGGTAACCAGCTGCGGTCAGCGCGGAGACGACATCCGCGGAGAGACCAAGCGACGCGAACGTCGGGCCGGTCGGGACTGCGGCTTCAGCGACAACGGCTTCCGGAGCGACAGCAGCGGCTGCTGCTTGTTCGGGAGCGTCGGCGAGACCGAGTGCCTGATCGGCGATGGCGTTCAACGGGCTGGAGGTGTTGCTCGAAGTCATGAGAATCCTTGGTACACAGGGAATTAAAACGTCGGCGCCAATCGGCATACCCAAGTCGTCGGATTCAGCGAGCAAAGAAGCAGCGAGCAAATCGAAAAACGGGGGCAGCTCGCGACAATGAAGGCGAGCTTTTTGTTAGAAGCTGTATCGGATGCGACATGCCAACACGGCGTGCCGCCAGCCTGGGACATGATCGCCCGTAGGGGGCTAGGCAGGAGGGGACAGGTTCTAAACTGGATTGGAGCTAAACGCTACGAGGCGCTGCGCCGCAAAGGCCGCTAAAGAAAGCGGGGCAAAGCAGTGAAGCGCAGGCAGCATTGTATAGGCTTTTGTTGCACTGCGCCACTCTTAGGAGTTTTCTTAACGAAAAAGACATATAGGGTGGCGCGGCGGCTGCCAGCGGGGCGGGTGCCTGGGCGGACAGCTGCGTCAGCTGGTCGCACGCTCGCGGCGGCTGCCGCGGCGAGCGTGCCGGCACTAATCAGGCTTGGGCCTGCTCAGGCTGCGGTACCGCTTTTCAGCGATTCGACGAGTTCGACGTATTGCTGCTTCGCGGCGTCCTGATCGGTGCCCTTGAGGGCGGCCCACGCGTCGTACTTGTATTTGCCGACGATGTCGGTAAAGCCCGGCTTGTCGCCATGCACGTCGCCCTTGGTGGACTGTTTGTAGAGCGCGTACAGGCGCAGCAACGTGAGGTTGCCCGGACGCTCCGGCAATTGCTGGACTTCTTCGTGGGCTTTTGCGAACTGGGTATCGATGTCTGTCATTGTCGTTTTCGCCCGCCGGGCGGGATCGGGTTGGTTGAGATCGGGTTGACGATCATAACAACTGGACGCCGCTGGCGGGCCGAGAGCCTATTCCAAACATCGCCAGACATCGGCCGCCGGGTTTCAACGCGAGGGCGAGCCAAACCACATTTGCACGCGCCGTGCCGATTACAATATCGTCCATGACTCAAACTGTGCTCCTTGCCCTCGATACGTCGACCGAATTCTGTTCGGTGGCGCTTCTGTCCGTCACTGCCGCCAACGCCGACGCTGCCGGCGTGACTTCCGCCGAACCTCGCATCTGGGTTCGTCACGAGCGGACCGGCGCAGTCTCCAGCACGCGCCTGCTGCCCGCCACCCGCGAACTGTTCGACGAAGCCGGCCTTGCCTTGGCCGATTGCGATGCGATCGCTTTCGGTTCCGGTCCCGGCTCGTTTACCGGCTTGCGGACGGCAACGGGTGTCGCTCAGGGCCTCGCGTTCGGCCTGAATCTGCCGGTGGTGCCGGTCAGCACGCTGCTGGCTTGTGCGGAGAGCGCCCGCCTGCGCGATCCGTCCGCGACGCGCGTGCTTGCCGCGCTCGATGCGCGCATGGACGAAATCTATTGGGCCGACTACGAATGGGACGCCACCCAACGCGAATGGCGGACGGTTCAATCGGCCTCCCTCGATGCACCTGACAAGCTGGTATTGCCCGGCGTGCCCTTTACGCTGGCCGGCAACGCGGCGGCGGCTTTCGGCGCGCGTTTGCCGGCGGTCGCCGCCGCGCGAACGGTCGATGCCGAGGCGTTGCCGCATGCGCTGCCGCTCGCGCACGCCGCGCTGCGCGCGTTTCGCGCCGGCCGCACGGTCCCGGCCCATCAGGCGGCGCCCGAGTATGTGCGCGACAAAGTCGCGCAAACCACGGCGGAGCGGATGGCGGACAAAGCCGCCAAGGCTGAACAGGCCGCGCTGGCTGCCGGATCGGTCCAGGAAGCGCCCCAAACTGCACCTCGCGCGCCGGATCACCGTGTACCTCATGAAGCGCCGCAGGCGGCATCTCAAGGGGCATCGCATGTGGCACCGGGCGGCGAGGGCGGGCAATGAGCGGCGTGCTGCTCGCCGACCGCTACATGTCGCCGATGACCGAAGGCGATCTGGACGAGGTCGCGGCCATCGAAAAAATCGCTTATGAGTTTCCGTGGAGCCGCGGCAATTTCGGCGATTCGCTGCGCAACGGCTATTTCGGCGTCTGTCTGCGACACGTCACGGGGAGCCTGATCGGCTATTGCGTGTTGATGCCGGTCGTCGATGAAATGCATCTGCTGAATCTGTGCGTGGCGCCGCATGCGCAGGGGGCGGGCGCGGGGCTTACGCTGCTGCGTGAGGCGGTGCGCATCACGCGCGCGGAAAAACTCGAAGGGCTGCTGCTGGAAGTGCGGCCGTCCAATCATCGGGCGATCCGGCTTTATGAGCGCTTTGGCTTTGCATCGATCGGCCGGCGCAAGAACTACTATCCGGCGCGGCATCGCAGCCGGGAGGACGCCATCGTGATGCGTTTCTCGTTTGCCACGGAGGGCGCAGATGGCGCTGCATGAATCGGTACTGGAAGAGTTCGGGCTGGCCCCGCTGTGGGTGCGTCGCGGGATGGCTGCGCAGCAGGCGGGCGACGAAGCCGGAGAGGGCGCCGTAGCCGCTCAGGTGGCGCAGGCTGACGACGCTGGAGTTGAGCGTGCGGTGACGCAGGCGCCCGGTAACGTGCGGCAGGTGCAAGCTGCCGGGTCGCAGCCGATGCAGCAACCCGCGCAGCGGATTCAGGCTGCGTCCGACATTCAGACGTCCGCTGAGCATCGCACTGTGTCCGGGCGTCCTCTGCCGTCGGAGTCTGAACACCAAGTTGCGCAACCGGTTCAACATTCGCCTGCACCCGAGTCTCAGCCCGCACGCGAATCTCGACCGGAAGCGGAATCCACCCAGGCGCAGCAACAGGTTCAACCCGCAGCACCACGTCAGGCAGTTCCCGAGCCGCAAACCATTCAGCAGCAGCGAGCCGCTTCGCCGTCGCAAACCTCGTCGCAGCCAGCACCGCAATCCCGTTCACCCGAGCCCGAACCGTCATCCTTCGACGCTCCGCCGGACGACGATTTCGCGTGGTTCGACGATCTCCCCGCCCATCCGCAGTCGGAAGCGCGAGCCGAAAAGCCGGCGCTGCCCGCCATCCAGACCCTCGACTGGGATGCGTTGAGCGAGCGTGTCGCAAACTGCCAGCTTTGCCGTCTGTGCGAAAAGCGCACGAACACCGTGTTCGGCGTAGGCGATCGTGGTGCCGACTGGATGCTGATCGGCGAAGCGCCGGGCGAAAACGAGGATCGTCAGGGTGAGCCGTTCGTCGGCCAGGCGGGCAAGCTGCTCGACAGCATGTTGCGTTCGCTGACCCTCGCGCGCGACACCAACGTGTACATCGCAAACGTGATCAAGTGCCGGCCGCCCGGCAACCGCAATCCCGAGCCCGATGAGGTCGCGCGTTGCGAGCCGTATCTGCAACGCCAGGTGTCGCTGGTCAAGCCGAAGCTGATCGTCGCGCTCGGCCGTTTTGCCGCGCAGAGTCTGCTGAAGACCACCGCCAGCATTTCGTCGCTGCGCGGCCGTGTGCACGAGTATGAAGGCGTCCCGGTGATCGTCACTTATCACCCGGCGTATCTGCTGCGCAGTCTGCCCGACAAGGCCAAGGCATGGGCCGACCTGTGTCTCGCCCGCGATACATGGCGCGCAGCGGGCGGCGAAGCGTCGAACCAGTCAGAGTGATGAGCGGCGGCGGGACCAGAACTGAGGCGGCGGGTGTCGATACGCCCGCCACGTCCGCTTATCCGGGCGCGCTGCTTGATACGCTGCTTGCCAGGTTGCGCGATAAGGTCGTACGCGATCTCGCGTGGCTGCTTCTCAGCGCCGACCTGTTGCGTCCGCAACCGCCGACTGGCGCACTCGCGAGTGCATCTGAAACACCCCAGCAACTTCACGCCACCGCCGACTGGCTACGCACTCTCGACGCCGCGCCGCACGCGTTGCATCGCGATCTGGCGGCGACCCGCATGACCCGTCTTGGCCGCTATGCCGAGTGGCTGCTCGGCTGGTTTCTGCAACATGGCCCGGCGGCGCGGCTGATCGCGGCCGGTGTGCCGTTGCGGCGCGCGGGCGTCACGCTCGGCGAATGCGATTTCCTTCTGCAGACGCAACAGGGCGCGCGCTTGCATTGGGAGCTGGCGGTGAAGTGCTATCTGCACGCGGGCGATGCGAATACGCAATCGACGGCCCGTCTGGCGGACTACGTCGGCCCGAATCTGAAAGACCGGTTCGATCTCAAGCTCGCGCATTTGCTGGATCATCAGTTGCCGTTGAGCGCGCGCGAGGAGTTCGCGTCGGTCGGCCATCCAGGGCCGTGGACGCCGCAGATGTTCATCAAAGGCTGGCTGTTCTACCGGCATGGCGAAACGCCGGCAGGTCCGGCTGAACTCGATCCCGCGCATGGTCGTGGCTGGTGGGTCACGCGCAGCGACTGGCCGGATTTTGCCGCGGAGCATGCGCGCAAGTGGCGGCAATTGCCGCGTCTGGAGTGGCTCGCGCCGAGGCGTGTCGAGCTCGATGACCAGAACGAGCCGCAATCAGAAAGTGACGGACCTGCTGCTTCGCGTTACGTCGATGCACAAACCCTCGCCGGGCAGATTCCGCATCATCATGGACCGGCAATGGTCGTCGCCTTTACCGACGACGATGCGGGCAATCTGATCGAGCGCTCGCGCGGTTTTATCGTGCCGGACGAGTGGCCGGAAATGGCGCGGAACTACGCGGCAAAGCCGGGAAAGTGACGTGGGGCCGACCCGCCGCTCACCACCACCGGTAAAAATGATGCACCGGCCCAACACCGTGCCCCACGTCGAGCAGATCGCTGGCCTGTAGCGCGCCGGTCAGATAAACCTTCGCATCCGCCACCGCACTCGCGAGATCGCCGCGTTGCGGAATCAGCGCAGCAATCGCCGACGACAACGTGCAGCCCGTGCCGTGCGTATTCTTCACCGGCACTCGCGGACCGCCGAGGCGCAGCGTGCCGCTGTCCTGCACCAGCCAGTCCGGGCTGTCCGTCGCGCTCAGATGGCCGCCCTTCATCAGCACCGCGCGGGCGCCGAGCGCGCGCAGTGCTTCGCCTTGCTTGACCATGCCGGCTTCGTCGACGGCCGCCTGCACGCCGAGCAGCGCCGCCGCTTCCGGCAGATTCGGCGTCAGCACGTCGGCGAGCGGCAGCAATTCGTCGCGTACCGCCGCGACCGCGTCCGGCAGCAGCAACGCGTGATTGCTCTTCGAAATCATCACCGTATCGAGCACGACGTGCTTCGGTTTATGCCGGCGCAGCGCATCCGCGACCGCACGCGCGATCGGCGCGTTCGCCAGCATGCCGATCTTCACGGCATCGATACGGATATCGTCGAACACGGCGTCGAGTTGCGCGGTAATGAAGTCCGGGTCCGGCGCGTGGATCGCGGTCACGCCGCGCGTGTTCTGCGCGGTCAGTGCAGTAATTACGCTCGCACCGTACGCGCCGAGCGCCGAGAAGGCCTTCAGATCGGCCTGAATGCCAGCGCCGCCGCCCGAATCGGAACCGGCGATCGTCAGCACATTGGGAATCGGTTGGGTCATGGTCAAGCGAGGAGGAAAGAGGGCGCGGGCGCGCGGTGGAGCGCTCGCCCGCCGCAGATCAGTGTCGGTATCAGTGCTTGGCTTCGCCGATCAGCGCGACGGAGTCGAACGCGCGCTGGTTGGCCTGGTGGCGCCGCATCACGAACCACATCATCACGCAGACGAACGTGCCGAACAGCACGATCACCGCCGTGACCGGCACGTCGAGCCACACCAGCACCGCGTACAGGCACAGCATCACCAGCACCGAGAGATTTTCGTTGAAATTCTGCACGGCGATCGAGTGTCCCGCCGACAGCAACACGTGCCCGCGATGCTGGAGCAGCGCGTTCATCGGCACGACAAAGAAGCCCGACAGGCCGCCGACGACCATCAGGAAAATATACGCAAAGATCAGATAGCCCGGCACGTGCATGCGGCCGAAATAGAAGCCCCAGTGCGCGGGGAACAGATCGCGCGTGTAGAACGCCATCAGCATTACGGCGATCCCCATCATGATGCCGACCGGCAACACGGACAGCGACTTCTTCAGCGGTACGCGCGAGGCGGCGAAGATCGCGCCCGCCGCGACGCCGACCGCAACGACTGCCTGCAGGATCGCCGCCTCGGAAAGCGACATGTTCAGCGACACCTCGGCCCACTTCAGCACGATGAATTGCAGCGTCGCGCCCGCGCCCCAGAACAGCGTGGTGACGGCGAGCGAAATCTGGCCCAGCTTGTCGCGCCACAGCACGAGGAAGCAGTCGGCGAAATCGGTGACGAGCTTGATCGGGCCGCGTTCCTGCTTCGGATAACGCGCGCCGGTATCGGGAATTCGCAGATTGAAAAGTGCGGCGATGATATAGATCGCCATGATCACCAGCATCGCCGCCTCGGCGGGCGTGTTGACCGTGGGGATGTGCTGCCGGAGGATCGGCGCGGCAATGTGCGGACTGATCAGCGCTCCGCCGAGCACGGTGCCGAGAATGATCGAGCCGACCGTGGTGCCTTCGATCCAGCCGTTCGCGGCGACCAGCCGGTCAGGCGGTAAAAGCTCGGTGAGAATGCCGTACTTGGCGGGCGAGTACGCGGCCGCGCCGAAACCCACGATACCGTAGGCAATCAGCGGATGAGCGCCGACCAGCATCGTGATGCAGCCGAGCACCTTGATGGTGTTCGTGACGAACATCACGTGGCCCTTCGGACGGGAATCTGCGAAAGCGCCGACGAACGCGGCAAGAACGACGTACGACAGGACGAAGAACAGCTTGAGCAGCGGCGTCATCCAGTTCGGGGCGTGAAGATCTTTCAGCAGTGCGATAGCAGCGATCAGAAGCGCATTGTCGGCCAGCGACGAAAAAAACTGCGCGGCCATGATGGTGTAAAAACCTTTTTTCATCTGATGCGATGCTGTCCTCGCTGCGGTCTGTCTGCCCCGACCGTTTGCAATGCGTGCGGGCCTATGCCGTTCGAAATGGGTTGTGCGCACGGCTTTATATCACGAAAATAGCTGGATTCGGACTAGCAGAATCCTTGATCGCACCGCCCAGCGGGCTGCCGAGCGCTGAAAACGCCCTGTAAGCCGCTGATTCGCAAGCGTCTTTACGAAAAAATATCTCATGCCGCGCCCCCTTTCAGCCACGATTCACACCGCCGCACTCGCCAATAATCTTGCTGTTGCCCGCCGCTACGCGCCGAAATCCAAAATCTGGGCCGTCGTCAAGGCAAACGCGTACGGGCATGGCCTCGCACGCGCGTTTCCCGGCTTGCGCGCAACCGACGGCTTTGGATTGCTCGACCTCGAAGAAGCGGTGAAGTTGCGTGAATTGGGCTGGGCGGGCCCGATTCTTTTGCTTGAAGGCTTCTTTCGTCCGACCGATATCGACGTGATCGACCGCTACAGCCTGACCACCGCGCTGCATTCGGACGAACAGTTGCGCATGCTGGAAATGGCGCGGCTGTCCAAACCCGTCAACATCCAGTTGAAGATGAACACCGGCATGAACCGGCTCGGCTACACGGTCGAGAAATTCCGCTCGGCGTGGGAGCGGGCGCGCGCCTGCCAGGGCGTCGGCCAGATTACGCTGATGACCCATTTTTCCGACGCCGACGGCGAGCGCGGTATCGCGTATCAGATGGAAGCCTTCGAGCGCGGCGCGCAGGGCATTGCGGGCGCGCGCAGCCTGTCCAACTCGGCGGCCACGTTGTGGCACCCGGGCGCGCATTTCGACTGGGTGCGGCCGGGGATCATTTTGTATGGCGCATCGCCGTCGGGCGTGACGGCGGCAGTGGCCGGCACCGGCTTGCAGCCGGCCATGACGCTCACGTCCGAACTGATCGCTGTGCAGACGCTCAGCGAAGGCAGTACGGTCGGCTACGGATCGGCGTTCAAGGCGCGCGGGTCGATGCGGATCGGCGTGGTCGCGTGCGGTTACGCGGACGGCTATCCGCGAGTCGCGCCGGAAGGCACGCCGGTGATCGTCGACGGGGTGCGCACGCGGATCGTCGGGCGCGTTTCGATGGACATGCTCACCGTCGATCTGACGCCGGTTCCGACCGCCAATATTGGCTCGCGCGTGGAGCTTTGGGGCGCCGCGCTGCCGATCGACGATGTCGCGCAGGCGTGCGGCACGATCGGCTATGAATTGATGTGCGCGGTCGCGCCGCGCGTACCGGTGCGCGCGGAGTGACGCGTGCGGGTGCCGGGCCCGTGCTCGACGAGTAAGGAAAGCGTCGGGCCGGGTTTGCACAAAGCGGCGTGGCAGTCGCAAATGCGGCGCGGCGTGTTGCGGTTGCTGCGCGAACTGCGGCGGTGACAGCAGGTTGCGCAGCTTCGTTTCCGCTTCTGGCGGCGCGGCTGCAGCCGGTTAGGACTAGAAGCCCGCTATCGGCTCGGCGAGTAGCCGCTTGGGCAACCGTCAGCTTTCCCACCCGCTTTCCCCACTTTTTTTCCGAAGCTCGACGAATCGGCCCAATGCGACCGGTCCATCGAACATATCGATCCCACGAACACCAACAGGCAACACAGGCAATCACGCGTGGCTAAACCGAAGACCTTGTACATCTGCAGTGAATGCGGCGGCCAGTCGCCGAAATGGGCCGGACAGTGCCCGTCGTGCCAGGCGTGGAACACGCTGGTCGAGTCGGTCGCTGAGGCACCGTCCACGCATCGCTTCCAGTCGCTCGCGAAAAGCGCGCCGGTGCGTCGGCTCGCCGATATCGAGGCATCCGACGTGCCGCGCTTCTCCACCGGCGTCAGCGAGTTCGACCGTGTGCTGGGCGGCGGCCTGGTGCCGGGCGGCGTGGTGCTGATCGGCGGCGATCCGGGGATCGGCAAATCGACGCTGCTGCTGCAATCGCTCGCCGAAATTGCCGCCGATAAACGCGCGCTCTACATCAGCGGCGAAGAATCGGCTGCGCAGATCGCGTTGCGCGCACAACGGCTTTCGCTGCTCGAACCCGGTTCGAAAGCGAGCGAACTGCAATTGCTCGCCGAAATCCAGCTCGAAAAAATTCAGGCGACGATCGCCGATCACAAACCCGACGTCGCGGTCATCGACTCGATCCAGACCGTCTATTCCGATGCGCTGACCTCCGCGCCCGGCTCGGTCGCGCAGGTGCGCGAGTGCGCCGCGCAATTGACGCGGATCGCCAAGCAGTCGGGCACGACCATCATCATGGTCGGCCACGTGACGAAAGAGGGCGCGCTGGCCGGCCCGCGCGTGCTCGAACACATCGTCGATACGGTGTTGTACTTCGAGGGCGACACGCACTCGTCGTACCGCCTCGTGCGCGCGATCAAGAACCGCTTCGGCGCGGTCAACGAACTCGGCGTGTTCGCGATGACGGAGCGCGGTTTGCGCGGCGTGGCGAATCCTTCGGCGCTGTTTTTGTCGCAGCACGAGCAGTCGGTGCCGGGTTCCTGTGTGCTGGTTACGCAGGAGGGCACGCGTCCGTTGCTGGTCGAAGTCCAGGCGCTCGTGGATGCCTCCAATGCGCCGAATCCGCGTCGGCTCGCGGTCGGCCTCGAACAGAACCGCCTGGCGATGTTGCTGGCGGTCCTGCACCGGCATGCCGGTATTGCCTGTTTCGATCAGGATGTGTTTCTGAACGCGGTGGGCGGCGTGAAGATCACCGAACCCGCCGCCGATCTGGCCGTTCTGCTCGCGATCCACTCGTCGCTGCGCAACAAGCCGCTGCCGAAAGGCCTGGTGGTGTTCGGCGAAGTCGGCCTCGCGGGCGAAATCCGACCGTCTCCGCGCGGTCAGGAGCGTCTGAAGGAAGCCGCCAAACTGGGCTTCTCGGTCGCCGTGATTCCGAAGGCCAACGCGCCCAAACAGCCGATTGAAGGCTTACAGGTCGTTGCGGTCGAGCGGATCGAACAGGCTATCGACCGGGTTCGTACGCTTGAATAGGCGGGGTGAGGGCGCCTGCGGGCGCCTTGCGCGCTGTAATGACCGGTAAAGATCTCCATATTGGTTGTAACCTGAATGGCAATCCTTTTTCCTAAGCTGCGAGGGTAAGCATCCCTTCTGATGCCTGAAAAAGGATCGCGCCTTGAAACAGTCATATCAAACCGTAGCCGAGCGGCCAATACAGGTACGTGGCTGCCGGGTCTCCGAACCGATTCGCCAGCCTTGGGGCGGCGCTTGCCGGATTGTCGAGTGGATCAACACGGCGGGGCAGATATCGCGCCGGGTCGTGGCCGAAGACGCCACCGCCGCCGAGGTGCGCGCCACGATCAACCGTCACGTGGAAGGCCGCAAGCACGTGCTGTACGACGATGAAAAAACGCCGCGTCAGACGCTGCCGAGACAGACGGTGGCGAGGCGGTGAGGTTGAAGGGGCTGTGTCGTAGGCTTTCTACGTGATGCCCTTCGGGAATTTTTTCCCCGTTCTCTCTGGACGCGCGTGGCGAGCGCTTCCTGCATTCATCTCACGCAATCGCCGCGACCGCGCGTTCAGCCGGTCGGGCGCGTTAGCCCATCACGCCATCGTCTTCGTCCGCGTTATCGTCCGGCACCAAATAAGCCTGCGGATTAAACAGCGGATGCCGCGCGGCTTCCTCCGCCGTCAGTACCGGCGTAACGCAGCAATCGACCGGCTCCAGCAGCAGCACCCATTCTTCCAGCGGACGCTTGCCGATCACGTCGGCCAGTTCCTGCGTGAGCGCAACGGCGTCCGGGCCGCCAATGGCCTGACCGAGGCTCCAGTGACGCGTCGCCCACTCGGGACGGTCGAGCGCCATGCACAGCGTTTCCCAGAACTTCAGTTCGAGCGCGCCGACCGCGAGCCAGCGGTTATCGAACGTGCGGTACAGGTTGTAGCAGGGCACGCCACCGTTCAGCAGACCCGTGCCGACCGGCGGCGCGGCGCCTTCGTTGACCAGTGCGACCTGCGCGACGAGGTTGTGCGCATGCGTGGCGTGTGTCATCGAGACATCGACGAAACGGCCTTCGCCGCCGCGCGACACGTGCCATAGCGCGGCGAGAATCTGCGTGACCGCGCTCAGCGCCCCGCCGAGCAGGTCGGCAATCTGGAAATTGGGCAGGATGGGTGCGCCGTCGCGGCTTGCCAGTTGATCGAGCACGCCCGCATAACCGATGTAGTTCAGGTCGTGTCCGGCGCGGTCGGCGAACGGGCCGCTCGCGCCATATCCGCTGATCGCGCAGTAGACGAGCCGCGGATTGACCGCGCGCAGCGTCTCGTAGCCGATGCCCAGCCGCTCCATCACGCCTGGCCGGAAGCTCTCGATCAGCACGTCCGCTTCGGCCGCGAGCGCGCGCAGTACATTACGTCCGGCCGCGGATTTGAGATCGAGGCGCGTCTCGCGCTTGCCGCGATTCACCAGCCGGTAGAACGCGCCGGGGCGACCGGCGACACGGTCGCTGGACGACTGCATCATCGTGCGGGTCGGGTCTCCCGCGCCGGGCGCTTCGATTTTCAGCACGTCGGCGCCGAGTTCGGCCAGTCGCAGCGCGGCAACCGGACCGGGTAGCAGACGGGTCAGGTCGAGCACCCGCAACCCTTGCAGTGCCGGCGGCGGCACCGTCACTGCCGGAGAAGCCGGCGATTCCGTCGAAGGGTCCGGTGAAGCCGAAGAATCCGATGCCCCGAATGATGATGTTGCAGATGACAAAGCCAACCTCTCGTCGGTGCCGGCGCGGGCCATAAACAGCGTGCCGCTAGCCGATTTGTTCGAGTTCCTCGTGAATCTCGAGCCATTCGGCTTCGAGCACTTCGAGGCGCGCGTTCACATCTGCCTGACGGCGGATTGCTTCCGTCAGTTTGCTTTTCTGCTCGGGCTCGTAACTCGCCGGATCGACGACGAACGCATCGAGCGTCGTTTTCTCGATGTTGAGCGAGTCCATTTCCTTCTCGATCTTCGTGATGCGGCTTTGCAGCGGCTTCTTCAGATGCGCGAGTTTCTGACGCGTTTCCGCTTCGAGCCGACGCTGTTCCTTGCGGTTCACGCCATTGTCGGCGTTGCCGTCGGCGCTGTTGGCCGCCGCGGTACCCGCCTTGAGCGCCGCACGCTGGTCGGCTGCGTGTTGCAGCAGCCAGTCGCGGTAATCGTCGAGATCGCCGTCGAATTCCTGCAGACGATGTTTGGCGACCAGCATGAACTGATCGGTCGTGGCGCGCAGCAGGTGTCGGTCGTGCGACACCAGAATCAAGGTGCCTTCGAACTGCGCGAGTGCCATGGTCAGCGCGTGACGCGTTTCGAGATCCAGGTGGTTGGTCGGCTCGTCGAGCAGCAACAGGTTCGGCTTTTGCCAGATGATCAACGCGAGCGCGAGACGCGCCTTTTCGCCGCCGGAAAAAGGCGCGATTTTCGCCGTCGCCATTTCGCCGGAAAAGTTGAAGCTGCCGAGGAAGTCGCGCAACTCCTGCTCGCGCGTGTCGGGTGCGAGACGCGCGAGGTGCTGCAGCGGGGTGTCGTCGGCGCGCAGCGTTTCGAGCTGATGCTGCGCGAAGTAGCCGATGCGCAGCCCCTTGCCTTCGCGGACGTGGCCGCCGAGCGCTTCGAGCGTGCCGGCGAGCGTCTTGATCAGCGTCGATTTGCCCTGACCGTTCGCGCCGAGCAGGCCGATGCGCTGACCGTTCTGGATCGACAGCATCACGCGATCGACGATCGGAATCTCGACGCCGTCTTCGCCGTGATAACCGCAGCGCACGTTTTCCATCACCATCATCGGATTCGGCGCCGAATCGGGCGTGCGGAACTCGAACGTGAACGGCGACGCGGCATGAGCCGGCGCGATCAGTTCCATCTTTTCGAGCGCCTTCACGCGGCTCTGCGCCTGACGCGCCTTGGTAGCCTGCGCCTTGAACCGGTTGATGTAGCTCTGCAGATGCTCCACCGTGCGCTGCTGCTTTTCATACGCGCTCTGCTGCAGCGCGATCTGCTGCGCGCGCAGTACTTCGAATTGCGAGTAGTTGCCGCCGTAACGCTTGATCTGCTGGTGCTCCAGATGCAGAGTGACGTTGCAGACCGAATCGAGGAATTCGCGGTCGTGCGAGATCACGACCAGCGTGCCCGGATAGCGGTGCAGCCAGTCTTCGAGCCAGACGATCGCGTCGAGATCCAGGTGATTGGTCGGTTCGTCGAGCAGCAGCAGGTCGGAACGGCACATCAGCGCCTGCGCCAGATTCAGCCGCATGCGCCAGCCGCCGGAGAAACTGCTGACCGGCTCGCGCGTTTGTTCGAGCGTGAAGCCGAGGCCGAGCAGCAACGCTTCGGCGCGCGCGGGCGCGGTATAGCCGTCGGCATCGGCAAAGGCAGCGTGCGCTTCGCCTTCTGCCGCGCCGTCGTGCGCGGCGGATGCTGCGGCAATACGCGCTTCGATGGCGCGCAACGCGGCATCGCCGTCGAGCGTGTAGGCGAGGGCGGTTTTATCCGCGGCGGGCGTTTCCTGCGCGACGTGGGCGATCTGCCAGTTGGGCGGGATCGAAAAATCGCCGCCGTCCGCGTGCAGTTCGCCGAGCAGCACGGCAAACAGCGTCGACTTGCCCGCGCCGTTCGCCCCCACGAGGCCGGCTTTCTCGCCGGGGTTGAGGGTGAACGTGGTGTTGTCGAAGAGCGGCTTGGTGCCGCGCGCGAGGCTGAACTGGTTAAAGCGGATCACGAAGAGGCCGGCTGAAGAAAACCGCTATTTTAGACTGCCGGGCGTGACACCGGGCGCTCAGTCGGGATCGGCCATTCGGCCGACTGTTCCGGTGCGGCTTTTGGCATAGACTGACGGCTTTCACGGGGAGAGCACATGACATCGATTTATTCGTTTTCGGCACGTACGCTCGGCGGCGAGGAAGTGAGCCTCGAGCAGTATCAAGGCAAGGTTTTGCTGATCGTCAACACGGCCAGCGAATGCGGATTCACGCCGCAGTATGCGGGCTTGCAGAAGCTGTTCGATGGCTACGCGGCGCGCGGTCTCACGGTGCTCGGCTTTCCGTGCAACCAGTTCGGCAAGCAGGAGCCGGGCGATGCCGCGCAGATCGGCAGCTTCTGCGAAAAGAATTACGGCGTGACGTTTCCGATGTTCGACAAGATCGACGTGAACGGCGCGAACGCGCATCCGTTGTTCCGCTATCTGACGGAAGAGGCGCCGGGCTTGCTGGGACTCGAAGGAATCAAGTGGAATTTCACCAAGTTCCTGATTGCACGCGACGGCAGCGTGGTGAAGCGCTATGCGCCGCTGACGAAGCCCGAGGCGATTGTCGAGGATATCGAGAAGTTGCTTTGAAGGGACTTTGAGATTGCTGCAAGCCGAGGCGGCAGGCAGCGCTTCTGTATCTATCTGCAGTCGTGCAGATCGCGTCGAATCCGGCGTGGTGCGAGGCGGCTGAGCGGCGTCGATCAGGTATCGATGCCGCGTATCAACGCTGCGTGTAGGTCCGTTGAATCTGGACGATCTGCCAACGGTTGTTGAGCGAGCGTCACGGCAAGCACCGCGCGGCGCCGTTCAACATTCAGTGGCTAGGTACTAACGCGCAATCGCCGAACCAGCTACCGCACAGCTCAAAGAATCGGCGCGAAAAGCCGCGCGACATGCATCAGCACGCGCTTGAACGCGCTGGCCTGCCGGTACTCGTTGCGGTCGATTTCGAGCGACTGGGCGAAGTCGTTCAATAGCATCGTTTCGACCTCCTGCGCGAAGCCTCGGTCGACAGTCAGCACCATGATCTCGAAGTTCAACCGGAACGACCGGTTGTCGAGATTCGCGCTGCCGATCGCTGCAGCGACGCTATCGATGAGAATCACCTTCTGGTGCAGAAAACCCGGCTGGTAGCGGAAAATCCGGATGCCCGCGCGCAGCGAATCATATGCGTACAGCTTCGACGCGGCAAAGACCACCAGATGGTCCCGGCGGCTCGGAATCAGAATGCGCACGTCCACGCCGCGCAGCACGGCGAGCCGCAACGCTGAGAACACCGCTTCGTCGGGCACGAGATAGGGCGTGGTGATCCAGATCCGCTCGCGCGCCGCGTTGATCGCTTCGACGAAAAAGAGCGAGCAGGTCTCCTGTTTGTCAGCCGGACCGCTCGGCACGACCAGGCAGTGCATGCCTTGAGCGCCCAACGGATCGACCGGCGCCGCTGCCGGCATGTCGAATTCGGGCAACTGCTGCGTCGCCCAGTGCCAGTCTTCGGTGAACACGAACTGGATACTGGCGACCGCCGGTCCGCGCACCTCGATATGCGTATCGCGCCACGGCGAAAGCGGCGGCTTGCCGCCGAGATACTCGACGCCTACGTTGTGTCCGCCGACAAATGCGCGTTCGCCATCCACGGAAACGATTTTGCGGTGATTGCGAAAGTTCAGTTGCAGCCGGTTGACGAAGCGGCGATTGGTCGCGAACGGATGCGTCTCGACACCACCCGCACGCAGTGCCGCCACGTAGCGGTGCGGCAGATCGAAACTGCCGATGCTGTCGTACAGAAAATAGACGCGCACGCCTTGCTGTGCCTTGGCGATCAGCGCGTCCCTGAGCATCTCGCCGAGCGCATCGTCGCGGACGATGAAGAACTGCACGATCACGTAGTGACGCGCGCTCTCGATTGCCTCGAAGATCGCCTCGAAGGTCGCTGCGCCGTTCACGAGGGTTCGCACGGAATTGCCGGGCAGGAACGGCATGCCGCCCAGACGCGTCAGCGAATGCACGAGCCTGACGCCGAGTTGTTGTGTGGGCAGTCCCGCCGAAGACGACTGCGTGTCCCATTCCGGCGGATGCGCGCGGGTGCGCAGCAGTTCGTTTTCGACGCGACGGGCATCCGCGTAACCGGCGAATTTGCTGCGACCGAGGAACAGGTAAGGCACCAGCGTCAGATAAGGCATCGCGACCAGCGACACGGCCCACGCAATCGCGCCCTGCGAGGTGCGCGTATTCAGAATCGCGTGACACGCCGCGACCATGCCGAGGATATGGGCAAGGGCGACCAGCGGGCCGACGTGAAGCAGGTCGAATTGCATAGGCGGGCGAAGGGTTGGCGAAGCGCTGCATGTCCCCGCCGATGACGCGGCGGGCAGGCGCTCATCTTACCGAACGCGGGTGGGTTGGGGTGCCGTTGTGCGCGGGCTTCGTGGTTTTGGGTGCGCGCGGGGATGCCGATGGGCGACGCAAAGACCGTTCAGCGATTGGGTGAGACGGAGGGGCGGGGGTCTTGAAACGAGAGGGGGAGTTCGATAACCGCATGCTGAAGGCGGCCACGCGTGCAAGCCAGAGCAAGCCACAAGCGCGGCTTGGCCACCTGCCGGAAGCGACTGCGTCACGCGGCAGTCAGGTTATGTAGGTCCACGCAGCGCCCGTGAACCCACACCTCAGCCACGCCACCTACAACACGTCGCGACATGCCGCACGCAGAAAAAAACCACGCGCGCCATGCCGCAAACAGGAACAGCAAAAACCTCAAACCGGCAAATCGGCGGCTTGAATCAGGAACACGTTGTCGTCGCCGGCGCTGGTCGAGAGCCATACCAGATCCAGACCGCCGAACGCCGCTTCGACGTTTTCGCGTTCATTGCCGATTTCGACTACGAGCACGCCGTCTTCGGTCAGCCAGTTGCGCGCGTCGGCGATGATCCGGCGCACGATATCCATGCCGTCCGCACCGCCCGCCAGCGCCATATCCGGCTCGTGTTTGTATTCGGCGGGCAATTCCTGCATCGACGTCGCGTTCACGTACGGTGGATTGGTGATGATCACGTCGTAGCGGCGCTCGGCGAGCGGCGCATACAGATCGCCTTCGAACAGCGCAATACGGTCGTCGAGCTTGTAATCCATCACGTTGCGCGTGGCGACTTCCAGCGCGGGCGCGGAGAGATCGACGGCGTCGATATCGGCGTTCGGGAACGCGTGCGCGGCGAGAATCGCGAGGCAACCGGAGCCGGTGCACAGTTCGAGCACCGCGCTGACCTGTTCGGGATCTTCAACGTAAGGCTGCAAACCGTCCTGCAGCAATTCGCCGATGAACGAGCGCGGCACGATCACGCGCTCATCGACGTGAAAGCGGAAACCGTGCATCCACGCTTCCTGCGTGATGTACGCGGCCGGCACGCGTTGCGTGGCGCGGCGCTCGATCACGTTCAGCACGGCGTCGATTTCGGCCGCGCTCAACCGTGCGTCGAGAAACGGCTCCAGCAGATCGAGCGGCAGGTGCAGCGTGTGCAGCACCAGATAAGCCGCTTCGTCGTAGGCATTGGCCGAGCCATGACCGAACGACAGTTCAGCCTGGTTAAAGCGCGACACCGCAAAACGCAGCAGGTCGCGGACGGTGGAAAACGGGAGCGTCATCGCAAATAGTCCTTGTTCAGGCGATCAGTTGTTCGAGCACGCGGCGATACACGTTCTTCAGCGGCTCGATGTGTGCGACTTCGATATGTTCGTCGATCTTGTGGATGCTGGCGTTCAGCGGCCCGAATTCGATCACCTGCTCGCAGATGCGCGCGATGAAGCGGCCGTCCGACGTGCCGCCGGTGGTCGACAGTTCGGTCGTGACGCCGGTTTCGTCCTTGATGGCTTTCGCCAGCGCGTTCGACAGATCGCCGCGCGGCGTCAAGAACGGCAGCCCGCTCACGTTCCAGTGCAGATCGTATTCGAGGCCGTGTTTGTCGAGAATTGCATGCACGCGGGCCTGCAAACCTTCGACCGTGCTGGCCGTCGAGAAGCGGAAATTGAACATCACGTCCGCATGACCGGGGATCACGTTGGTCGCGCCCGTGCCGCTGTGAATGTTCGACACCTGCCACGTGGTAGGCGGGAAGTATTCGTTGCCGTCGTCCCAGCTTTCGGCGACCAGCTCGGCCAGTGCGGGCGCGAGCAGATGCACCGGATTTTTCGCCAGATGCGGATAGGCGATATGGCCTTGCACGCCCTTGACGATCAGCTTGCCGGACATCGAACCGCGCCGGCCGTTCTTCACCATGTCGCCGAGTTGCGCGCTCGACGTCGGCTCGCCGACGATGCAGTAGTCCATCCGCTCGCCGCGTTCCTGCAACGCTTCGACGACCTTGATGGTGCCGTCGGTGGCCGGGCCTTCTTCGTCACTCGTGATCAGGAACGCGATCGAGCCGCGATGCGCGGGATGCGCGGCGACGAATTCCTCGCTCGCGACCACGAAGCCCGCGATCGACGCCTTCATGTCCGCCGCGCCGCGGCCGTACAGCTTGCCGTCGCGCTGGGTCGGCTCGAACGGCGCCGAGTGCCATTGTTCGAGCGGACCGGTGGGCACGACGTCGGTGTGTCCGGCGAACGCGAGCAGCTTGCCCGCGGTGCCGTCGACGCCGCGTTTGACGGCCCACAAATTGGTCACGCCGTTCGATTCGATCGTCTCGTGCTCGAAGCCGATCGCGGACAGACGTTCGATCAGGAGGCGCTGGCAATGCTGGTCGTCGGGCGTCACGGACGCGCGTGCGATCAGTTGTTCGGTAAGGGCGAGGGTGCCGGACATGGATTCAGTACAAGCCACTTTGAAATGAAAAAATGCCGGCTGGCGGTGCAGCACCGCAGCCGGCAACAGCTTTTAATCGACGCGGCGAGGCCGCGTTCTGCTTCTTGTTGCTGACCGGTTCCGATCGCGGAGCCTGATGCTGGCGCTCAGGTCCGCGCGCCGGGTCCAGCGTATTGCGTTCAATGCGTGTCAGCACACCGTGCTGGCGGACGCCGCGTTCGCGGCATCCACGAGATTACGCTCATGCAACTAGCTGAATGAACGCAATACCGTTCGCGCTCATTCCTGCTGCTTTGCGTCGCTGCATGGCGGGCGTTCACCACGCCAGAGCACCGCGCGTGCCAACACCCAGACTCAGGCAAACAGCGCCGTGTACTCGTCCGCGGAAAAACCGAGCGATTTGACCCGCCCGTTCACCACCAGCACTGGCCGCTTGATCACCGACGGCTTGTGGATCATCAACGCGATTGCGCCCGGCTGGGTTTCCGCCGCCGCTTTCATGTCGTCGGACAGGCCACGCCAGGTGGTGCCGCGACGGTTCAGCAGCGCGTCGAGCTTCACGTCTTTCAGCCAGTCCTGCACGAGCGGTTCGGTCACGCCGTGCTTCTTGAAGTCGTGAAACTCGAACTCGACGCCGTGCTCTTCCAGCCACACGCGGGCTTTCTTCACGGTGTCGCAGTTCGGGATGCCGTAGACGACGGTTTTGGTGCCGCGCGCCATCAGTCGCCTCGCAGCAGCTCGTTCAGGCCGACCTTCGCGCGGGTTTTCGCGTCCACCTTCTTGACGATCACCGCGCAGTACAGGCTGTGCGAACCGTCTTTCGACGGCAGGTTGCCCGCCACCACCACCGAGCCCGCCGGAATGCGGCCATACGTGACCGAACCGGTTTCGCGGTCGTAAATCTTGGTGCTCTGGCCGAGGTACACGCCCATCGAGATCACCGAGTTTTCTTCGACGATCACGCCTTCGACCACTTCCGAACGCGCGCCGATAAAGCAGTTGTCTTCGATGATGACCGGGTTCGCCTGCAGCGGCTCCAGCACGCCGCCGATGCCAACACCGCCCGACAGGTGGACGTTCTTGCCGATCTGCGCGCACGAACCGACGGTCGCCCACGTATCGACCATCGTGCCTTCGTCGACGTACGCGCCGATGTTGGTGTACGACGGCATCAGCACGACGTTCTTCGCGATGAACGAGCCACGGCGCGCGATAGCGGGCGGCACCACGCGGAAGCCGCCGGCAGCGAAGTCTTCAGCGGTGTAGTTCGCGAACTTCGACGGCACCTTGTCGTAGAACTGGCTGTAACCGCCAGCCGGCATCGGTGCGTTGTCTTCGAGGCGGAACGACAGCAGCACGGCCTTTTTCAGCCACTGATTGACGACCCAGTCGCCGTCCTTCTTTTCGGCGACGCGCAGCACGCCCTTGTCCAGTTGTTCGATTGCATGGGCGACGGCTTCGCGCACGTCGGCCGGAGCGGCCTTCGGCGACAGTTCGGCGCGGTTTTCCCAGGCGGTGTCAATGATCTGCTGAAGTTGTTGCGACATATGCGTGTTTTCTGAAGAGTTGAAGGCTGAAGAAGGAGATGCGGCGCGGCGGGAGCTGTCGCGCCAACGGTCGAGGTGAACCCTCAAACCGTTGGCCCGGCTAACTCAACTGGCCTGGCCCGCAAGCTTGCGGCAAAAATCGACGATCCGCTGAACACCTTGCGTGCATTCGTCGACGTCCGCGACCAGCGCGAGGCGCACGAAATTGCGGCCGGGGTTCACGCCGTGCGCAGTACGCGCGAGGAACGAGCCCGGCAGAACCGTCACATTATAGTCGGCGTAGAGGCGCTGGGCGAACTCGGTGTCCGACAGGCCGGTGCGCGACACGTCGGCCCACAGGTAGAACGCGGCGTCCGGCAGACGCACGTCGAGCACTTCCGCGACCATCGGCGTGACGGTCGAGAACTTCTGCACGTACTTCGCGCGGTTGTCGCGCACGTGCGTCTCGTCGTTCCACGCGGCGATGCTGGCGGTCTGGAATACCGTCGACAATGCCGCGCCGTGGTACGTGCGGTATAGCAGGAAATCTTTCAGGATCGCCGCGTCGCCCGCGACGAAGCCCGAGCGCATGCCAGGCACGTTCGAGCGCTTGGACAGGCTCGACAGCATCACGAGCCGCTCGAAGCCGCGGCCCAGTTTGTGCGCCGCTTCCAGGCCGCCGAGCGGCGGATTCGCTTCGTCGAAATAGATCTCGGAGTAGCACTCGTCCGACGCAATCACGAAGCCATAACGGTCCGACAGCGCGAACAGTTCGCGCCAGTCGTCGAGCGTGAGCACCGCGCCGGTCGGGTTGCCCGGCGAGCACACGTACAGCAGCTGCGTGCGCGCCCAGATGGCTTCCGGCACCGCCGAATAGTCGCAGGCGAAATTGCGCGCCGGATCGCTATTGACGAAATACGGCTGCGCACCGGACAGAATCGCCGCGCCTTCGTAGATTTGGTAGAACGGGTTCGGACAGAGTACGATCGCAGGCTCACCGTCGGCATTGCGCTTCGGGTCCACCACCGTCTGCGCGAGCGCGAACAGCGCCTCGCGCGAGCCCGACACCGGCAGCACCTGGGTGAGCGGATCGACCGGCGGCAGGTTGTAGCGCTGCGTCACCCAGTTTGCAATCGACTCACGCAGCGGCGCCGAGCCGAGCGTGGCCGGATACGCGGCCAGGCCGCCGAGCGAATCCACCACGGCGTCGCGGATCAGCGCAGGCGTGGGATGTTTCGGCTCGCCGATGCCGAAGCTGATATGCGAAAGACCGGCTGGCGGCGTGACGTCCGCGAAAAGCAGGCGCAGCTTTTCGAACGGATAGGACTGGAGGGAATCGAGTAACGGGTTCACTGGATGGATCGAGCCTGATCGAAGAGGGCGCAGAACGGATGCAGGAAGAAGCTGGGCACGCGCGCTGGCGGCGAAGCGCTGACATGCCTGAAATACGGTAGACAGATGCGCTAGACACGCTGGCAGCGGCGGCGAACGGAGAATTATAGCGTGGGCGGCTTGCGTTCGCGGGCGTGCAGGGTTCGGTGGCCGGTTGGCGAACCAGCTTGAAGGATGGCGGAAGATCGGCGGAAGGTAATGGCCGCCATGAAATGCAGTGTCGAATGAACGCAGAGCGCCGCCCCCGAGACGGCGCAACCCGCCAGGCGGCGCATTCAATGCGTTGCAGCGGGAACGACGCGAACCGCCGACGGTTCGCGCAAAAAGAAGCAGGAGCAGCAATGGTTGCAGCAGTCCCGGAGACAGCCGGACACAGCAGGCGCAAGAGCGCCGCGGTCCGCGAGAACGACGCCATGAGCGCAAACAACGAGAACGTGACGAACAGAGCGGCCGCGTCTGGCGTCAACGGCACACCACCCAGACCAGGCTCGCCCGGAGCAGCGAAATCCTTCGCCCGGAGTGCCAAACCATGACCAACTGGCTTCGCAACGGCTGGCCGACGCTCGCGATCATGCTGGGCGCGTCGGTGTGGGGAATGATCTGGTATCCGCTACGCATGCTGGCGGCGCTCGGCGTCACCGGCACGGCGGCGAGCGCGCTGACGAGCGCAGCCGGTTGCCTGTTCGTGCTGCTGGTGCGGCATCGTGCGATCAGAACGGTGCGCTGGCATTGGCTCCTGCCCGCGCTCGCGCTGGCGGCGGGCATCACCAATCTCGGCTTTGTCTGGGGCTCGAT
The DNA here is from genome assembly GCF_900099835.1 of Paraburkholderia fungorum. Taxonomy (NCBI): domain Bacteria; kingdom Pseudomonadati; phylum Pseudomonadota; class Betaproteobacteria; order Burkholderiales; family Burkholderiaceae; genus Paraburkholderia; species Paraburkholderia fungorum. Next base: position 2,402,738 of record NZ_FNKP01000001.1, on the reverse strand, counting down.
CCACGGCCAGGTGATGCGCGTGCTGCTGCTGTTCTATCTCACCCCTGCATGGACCGCACTGTTCGCGCACTTCATCCTGCACGAACGCCTGACCTGGGCGGGCGCGGGCCTCGCCGCGCTGTCGCTGGCCGGTGCGATGACCATGCTGTGGTCGCCGCAACTCGGCATTCCGGTGCCCGGCAACCTCGCCGAATGGGCGGGCCTCGCGGGCGGCATGGGCTTCGCGATGAGCAACGTGCTGATCCTCAAGACCAGCCGCGTGTTGCCGGAAATGAAACCGGAAATGCGCACGGCGACGATCTTCGGCGGCGCAGCGCTTTTCAGCGCGTGCGCGTCGCTGTTCGAAGCCATGCCCGCACCGCCCACCGGCGCCCATCTCGGCACGGCCGCGTGGCTCGTGCTCGGCCTCGGTTTTTTGCTGGCGTCGAACAATATGCTCGTGCAGTACGGGCTGTCGCGCGTGCCGGCCAACCGGGCGTCGATCATCATGCTGTTCGAGATCGTCGTCACGGCGTTGTCCGCGTGGCTGTTCGCCGGAGAGATGCCGGGTCCGCGCGAATGGGCCGGCGGCGTATGCATCGTGCTGGCGTCGGCGTTGTCGAGCTGGGTCCACCGGACCCGCGCCGTGCCGCCCGATCAGGCTGCCCAGGACCCGGGTTCGTCCGCCGAACCCGATGCCGATGACAAGGGCGTGAAGCAAGACCGTAAGGGCGGTAAGAATCGCTCACGCGCGATGGTATGATTGCCCCTCATTAGCTGGCACATGCATCAACGTGCGCGGTGAACGTGCGTAGTGAGCGCGTTTCGCGCACCTGAATGGACGCATGAAGCCGGCATCCGTGTTCCGAGGGTTTGCGAGCTTCGCGGGCCGCTTCGCTGCATTGGCGAACGGCTGGCGCGGCCTTCACAAGCCACCTATTTTTTCCCTTTTCAAACAGCGAAATCGCCGTGCGTCTGACCTCGATCAAACTCGCTGGCTTCAAGTCATTCGTCGATCCCACGCATTTCCAGGTCCCGGGGCAGCTAGTCGGCGTGGTCGGGCCGAATGGGTGCGGCAAGTCCAACATCATCGACGCCGTGCGCTGGGTGCTCGGCGAATCGCGCGCCTCCGAGTTGCGCGGCGAGTCGATGCAGGACGTGATCTTCAATGGCTCGACCGCGCGCAAGCCGGGTAGCCGCGCCAGCGTCGAACTCGTGTTCGACAACGCCGACGGCCGTGCCGCCGGGCAGTGGGGCCAGTATGCCGAGATCGCCGTCAAGCGCGTGCTGACGCGCGACGGCACCTCGAGCTACTACATCAACAATCTGCCGGCGCGTCGCCGGGACATTCAGGACATCTTCCTCGGCACCGGTCTCGGGCCGCGTGCTTACGCAATCATCGGGCAGGGCATGATCGCCCGCCTGATCGAGGCGAAGCCGGAAGAGCTGCGCGTGTTCCTCGAAGAAGCCGCGGGCGTGTCGAAGTACAAGGAACGCCGTCGCGAGACTGAGAATCGTCTGCATGACACGCGCGAAAATCTGACGCGAGTCGAAGATATCGTCCGCGAGCTGAGTGCGAATCTCGAGAAGCTGGAAGCGCAGGCGGTCGTCGCCACGCGCTACAAGGAACTGCAGACGGACGGCGAAGAGAAGCAGCGTCTGTTGTGGCTGTTGCGCAAGAACGAAGCCGGCGGCGAGCAGCAGCGCCAGCAACGCGCAATCGAACAGGCCCAGATCGATCTCGAAGCGCATACCGCGAAGCTGCGTGAAGTCGAGGCGCAACTCGAAACGCTGCGCGTCGCGCACTATTCCGCCAGCGACGCGATGCAGGGCGCGCAAGGCGCGCTGTACGAAGCGAACGCGGAAGTCAGCCGGCTCGAAGCCGAGATCAAGTTCATCGTCGAATCGCGTAACCGCGCGCAGGCCCAGATCGCGGCGCTAACCGCGCAGCGCGAGCAGTGGCAGTCGCAGGCCGAAAAGGCGCAAGGCGATATCGAAGACGCCGAGGAGCAACTCGCCGTCGCCGAGGAAAAAGCCGCGCTCGCCGAAGACGAAGCCGCCGCGAAGCACGATGCGATGCCTGCGCTCGAAGCGCGCTGGCGCGACGCGCAGACCGAACTGAACGCGGAGCGCGGCGGCATCGCGCAGACCGAACAGGCGCTGAAACTCGAAGCCGCGCATCAACGTAATGCCGATCAGCAATTGCAGCAGTTGCAGCAACGTCACGAGCGGCTGAAGTCGGAAGCGGGCGGACTCGACGCCCCCGACGAAGCGCAACTCGAAGACTTGCGCATGCAACTCGCCGAGCACGAAGAGATTCTGCACGACGCGCAAGCCCGTCTCGCCGACGCGCAGGAAACGCTGCCGCGTCTGGACGGCGAACGCCGCGCCGCGCAGGAGCGCGTGCAGGCCGAAAGCGCGCAGATTCATCAGCTCGACGCACGTCTTGCCGCGCTCAAGCAGTTGCAGGAAAACGTCCAGACCGAAGGCAAGATTCAGCCGTGGCTCGAAAAGCACGAGCTTGGCAGCCTGCCACGTCTGTGGAAGAAACTGCACGTCGAAGCCGGGTGGGAAAACGCGCTTGAAGCCGTGCTGCGCGAGCGTCTCGCCGCGCTGGAAGTGTCGAATCTCGACTGGGTCAAGGCTTTCGCCACCGACGCGCCGCCCGCCAAGCTCGCGTTCTACGCCCCGCCCGCAGCCGGTCAGCCGGTCGCGGCACCGGCCGCGCTACGGCCGCTGCTGTCTCTGGTGCGTATCGACGACGCCGGCATTCGCGCGGTATTGAACGACTGGCTCGGCCTCGCGTTCGTCGCCGACGACCTGCAGCAGGCGCTCAGCCTGCGCACGCAGTTGCCGGAAGGCGGCTCGTTCGTCGTGAAGGCGGGACACGTGGTGACGCGCGTCGGCGTTCAGTTGTATGCAGCCGACTCCGAACAGGCCGGCATGCTGGCCCGTCAGCAGGAAATCGAAAATCTCGGTCGCCAGGTGCGCGCCCAAGCGTTGCTTGCCGATGAAGCGAAGGCCGCCGCGATCCGCGCCGAAGCCGCGCACACGCAGGCTGCGCAGGCGCTGACCGATGTGCGTCAACAGTCCGAGCGCGCCACGCAACGCGTGCACGCGTTGCAGATGGACGTGCTCAAGCTCACGCAGGCGCACGAGCGTTACACGCAGCGCAGCACGCAGATTCGCGAGGAACTCGAAGAAATCACCGCGCAGGTCGAAGAACAGCGGGCCATGCGCGCGGAGTCGGAAGCCAATTTCGAGCGGCATGATTCCGAACTCGCCGAATTGCAGGCGCGTTTCGAAGACCACCAGCTGGCCTTCGAAGCACTCGACGAAAGCCTTACCACCGCTCGCGGCCAGGCGCGCGATCTCGATCGCAACGCGACCGATGCACGCTTCGCCGCGCGCAACATGGCGAACCGCATCGACGAATTGAAGCGCAGCATTCAGGTCGCGCAAGAGCAGCGCGAGCGGGTCGAGGCGTCGCTCGAAGACGCCCGCGCCGAACTGGAAACGATCAACGAACAAACGGCTCACACGGGCTTGCAGGACGCGCTCGACATCCGTTCGGTCAAGGAAGAAGCACTGCACGCCGCGCGTCTGGAACTGGACGATCTGACCGCCAAACTGCGTGCCGCCGACGAAACCCGCCTCACCGCCGAGCGTGCGTTGCAGCCGCTGCGCGACCGCATCAACGAATTGCAGTTGAAGGAGCAGGCGGCGCGGCTGAACGGCGAGCAGTTCATCGAACAACTCGCGGCAGCGGGTGTCGACGAGGCCGAATTGCAGGCCAAGCTCACGCCGGACATGAAGCCGTCGTACCTGCAGGGCGAAGTCACGCGCATCAACAACGCGATTACCGCGCTGGGTCCGGTCAACATGGCCGCGCTCGACGAACTGAAGGCGGCGACCGAGCGCAAGACGTTCCTCGACGCGCAGTCGACCGACCTGAACAGCGCGATCGAAACGCTCGAAGACGCGATCCGCAAGATCGACGCCGAAACGCGCACGCTGCTGCAAGGCACGTTCGACCAGGTGAACCATCATTTCGGCGAACTGTTCCCGCGTCTGTTCGGCGGCGGCCAGGCGAAGCTGATCATGACCGGCGACGAAATTCTCGATGCCGGCGTGCAGGTGATGGCGCAACCTCCGGGCAAGAAGAATTCGACGATTCACCTGCTGTCGGGCGGCGAGAAAGCACTGACCGCCACCGCGCTGGTGTTCGCGATGTTCCAGCTGAATCCGGCGCCGTTCTGTCTGCTCGACGAAGTGGACGCGCCGCTCGACGACGCCAACACCGAACGTTTCGCGAACCTCGTGCGGGCGATGTCGGACAAAACCCAGTTCCTGTTCATTTCGCATAACAAGATCGCGATGGAAATGGCGCAACAGTTGATCGGCGTGACCATGCAGGAGCAGGGCGTGTCGCGGATCGTCGCGGTGGACATGGAATCGGCGGCCGGTTTCGCCCAGAATATCGTTTGAGTTAAGCCTTCGCGGGCGTCCGCGTTCAGCGCTGCGGCTTGAGTGGTTGGCGCGCGACACGTGAAGCGGGCGTACAACCGCGCAGATAAAAGAATTGCTGATGGAGCATGCATGGACGAGTTGACACTCGGTTTGATCGGCGCGGGTGCCGTGGTGGTCGGAGGCGTGGTTGTGTACAACGCGTGGCAGGGCGCCAAGGTGCGTCGCAAGATGCCGCGACCCATGCCGGCCGAAGCTGCCGAAAGCTTTGCGCGGGACGAGCAGGAGGAGCAAAGCCCGTTCATCGAACCGGCGCGTCCGACTACGCGTCGTGAGCCGGTAGTCGGCGCGGATGCGCCGGCGGAAACGGGCGCGGCGCGTGTCGAACCGACGTTCGGCGCTTCTGCTGGCGCTGAGCCGCTCGACACACCGGCCGATATCCAGGCGGAGACGACCACGCCGAATGGTTATACGGAAGAGGAAAGGTTCACTGAGACTGAAGGCGTAGCGCCGGGCGAGACAGCTTCTGCCGCGGGCGAAGCGGCTCCTCAGGCAGACGAACCGGTCGAGCCGATTCTGCCTGCCGCTACTACCATTTCGTCGGCGCCTCCGGCTATCGTCGATCGCCGGATCGATTGCATCGTGCCGATCCGTTTGAACGGCCCGGTTGCCGGCGACAAGGTAATTCCGCTCGCGCAGCGTCTGCGGCGCGCGGGCAGCAAGCCGGTGCACATTGAAGGCAAGCTCGAAGGCGGCGCGTGGGAATTGCTGCAAAACGGCGCGCGCTATGAAGAATTGCGCGCGGCCGCTCAGTTGGCCAACCGCAGCGGCGCGCTCAACGAACTCGAATTCTCGGAGTTCGTGACCGGCGTGCAGCAGTTCGCCGACGCGCTCGATGCGTCGCCGGAATTCCCCGACATGCTTGAAACGGTGGCGATGGCGCGCGAACTCGACGCGTTCGCTGCGCAATGCGACGCGCAGTTGTCGATCAACGTACTCTCCGATGGCGCGCCCTGGTCGGCCAATTACGTGCAGGCGGTGGCGTCGCAAGACGGCTTGCTGCTTTCGCGCGACGGCACGCGTTTCGTCAAGCTCGATTCGCGTCAGAGCCCGGTGTTCATGCTGCAATTCGGCGACACCAACTTCCTGCGCGACGACCTTACATACAAGGGCGGCCAGATGATCACGCTGGTGCTTGACGTGCCGGTTGCCGACGAAGACATCCTGCCGTTCCGGCTGATGTGCGATTACGCGAAGTCGCTGGCGGAGCGGATCGGCGGAAGGGTGGTCGACGATGGCCGCCGGCCGTTGCCGGAAACTGCGTTGCTCGCCATCGAAAAGCAATTGATGACGCTGTATGCAAAGCTCGAGCAGGCGGGCATTCCGGCGGGTTCGCCGGCCACGCGGCGCCTGTTCAGCCAGTAAATTCCGGTATTTACCAGACGCTTTCGACGGCCGCACGATGTGCGGCCGTTGTCGTTTTCGACGCCGCATTCGCCTTCAGCAGAAAGGCAATCATAGACGCGTTGAATCCTGCCCGAAACCTGGCCATTCGGCCGATGTAAAGGGGCACGCTTCCTGCGATAATCCAGTGTCTGAATTTCATTGAAGAAACGTCCTCCAGCATGGCCCGAACTCCCGTCTCTCCTCCTGCAGCCAATGCCCCCGCCGAGCGGGCCGTGTGGCTGCGCGCGGAACTCGAACGCGCGAACTACGCGTACTACGTGCTCGACCAGCCCGACCTGCCGGACGCGGAATACGACAGGCTGTTCAAGGAACTGGAAAGCATCGAGACGGAGCATCCGGATCTGATCGTGCCGGATTCGCCCACGCAGCGCGTCGGCGGCGAGGCCGCTAGTGGATTCGAGCAGGTGGTGCACGATCAGCCCATGCTGTCGTTGAACAACGGTTTCGCCGACGAAGACATCGCGGCGTTCGACAAACGCGTCGGAGACGCGCTCGGCAAGAACACGAGCGAGCCGCCAGTGCCGGTCGATTACGCGGCCGAGTTGAAGTTCGACGGCCTCGCGATTTCGCTGCGCTACGTCGACGGCGTGTTCGTCCAGGCGTCCACGCGCGGTGACGGCACGACCGGCGAAAACGTCACCGAAAACGTCCGTACGATCCGCTCCATTCCGCTGAAGCTCAAGGGCAAGCGCGTGCCGCACGTACTCGACGTGCGCGGCGAAGTGCTGATGTTCAAGCGCGATTTCGAGCGTTTGAACGAACGCCAGCGCGCGGCGGAGCAGAAAGAATTTGCCAATCCGCGTAACGCTGCGGCGGGCAGTTTGCGGCAACTCGATTCGAAGATTACCGCGCAACGGCCGCTGTCGTTTTTCGCTTACGGAATCGGCGTGCTCGACGGCATCGAGATGCCGGCCACGCATAGCGACCTGCTCGACTGGTACAAGGAACTCGGCTTGCCGGTGAACGGCGAACGCGCGGTGGTGCAGGGGGCCGACGGCCTGCTCGGCTTCTTCCACACGGTTGGCGAGAAGCGCGACAAGTTGCCGTACGACATCGACGGCGTGGTTTATAAGGTCAACCGCCGCGACGAACAGGACGCGCTCGGCTTCGTGTCGCGAGCGCCGCGCTTTGCGCTGGCGCACAAATTCCCCGCGCAGGAAGCGCTGACCAAACTCGTCGCGATCGACGTGCAGGTGGGCCGCACCGGCGCGATTACGCCGGTGGCTCGGCTGGAGCCGGTGTTCGTCGGCGGCGCGACAGTGACGAATGCCACGCTGCATAACGAAGACGAAGTGCGCCGTAAAGACATTCGCATCGGCGATACGGTGATCGTGCGGCGCGCCGGCGACGTGATTCCCGAAGTGGTCAGCGCGCTGCTCGACCGCCGCCCAGAAGACGCCCGCGAATTCGTGATGCCCACCCAGTGCCCGGTGTGCGGTTCGAACATCGAGCGTCTGCCCGACGAGGCGATTGCCCGGTGCACAGGCGGGCTGTTCTGCCCGGCGCAGCGCAAGCAGGCGCTGTGGCATTTCGCGCAGCGTCGCGCGCTGGATATCGACGGGCTGGGCGAGAAGATCATCGATCAACTGGTCGAGCAGAACCTCGTGCGCACGCCTGCCGATCTGTTCAATCTCGGCTTCGCGACGCTTGCCGAACTCGACCGTTTCGCTGAGAAATCTGCGCAAAACCTGCTCGATTCGCTGGAAAAAGCCAAACACACGACGATGGCCCGCTTTATCTACGCGCTCGGTATTCGCCATGTCGGCGAATCGACCGCGAAAGATCTCGCGAAGCACTTCGGTTCGCTGACTCCGATCATGGACGCGTCGGTCGAAGCCTTGCTGGAAGTCAACGACGTGGGCCCGGTGGTCGCTGAATCGCTCCATCAGTTTTTCGCCGAAGAACACAACCGCACGGTGATCGAGCAACTGCGCGCGCCGGGCAAGGTCACATGGCAGGAAGGGCCGCCCGCGCCGAAGGCGCCGCAAGGCGTGCTGGCCGGCAAGACGGTGGTATTGACCGGCACTTTGCCGAGCCTCGCACGCGAGGAGGCGAAGGAAATGCTCGAAGCGGCTGGCGCGAAGGTGGCCGGCTCGGTGTCGAAGAAAACGGATTACGTGGTCGCGGGGGCCGAAGCGGGCAGCAAGTTGGCCAAGGCAGAGGAACTCGGCATCCCCGTACTCGACGAAGATGGTATGCGCAAGCTCCTGGAGGGGCAGTTATGATCCGCGAAATTCTTAAGATGGGCGACCCGCGTTTGCTGCAGATTGCCGATCCGGTCGATCACTTCGACACGCCTGAATTGCATGAACTCATCAAGGACATGTTCGAGACCATGCACGACGCGAACGGCGCGGGTCTCGCCGCACCGCAGATCGGCGTGAATCTGCAGGTGGTGATCTTCGGTTTTGGGCAGAACCAGCGTTATCCGGACGCACCTCCCGTACCGGAAACGGTGCTGATCAACCCGACCATCACGCCGGTCTCGCTCGATATGGAAGAGGGCTGGGAGGGCTGTCTGTCGGTGCCTGGTCTGCGAGGGGCGGTGAGCCGTTTTTCGATGATCAAATATCACGGCTTTGATCAATACGGCAAACCGATTGACCGGGTTGCCGAGGGCTTTCATGCGCGGGTCGTGCAGCATGAATGCGATCACCTGATCGGCAAGCTCTATCCGATGCGGATCAACGATTTTGCGAAGTTCGGTTTTACCGAAGTGCTGTTCCCGGATATGGATCCGAATAGCGACGATTGAGGCGGCGCTTTTCTGCCGATTAAAAAAACCCACGCCAAGGCGTGGGTTTTTTGTTGGTCTCATCGTCAGGCGGGGCGGAGCGGCTTAAGTCGTCCTCCCGCTGCCTGGTTCGTACGCGGCGCGCCCGATCAGAACGACTCGTCAGCCGACAGATAGCGCCATTGGCCTGGCGGCAATGCGCCCAGCATCACCTGACCCATCCGCACGCGCTTCAGGCCGATCACTTCGAGGCCGACCAGTTCGCACATCCGGCGAATCTGGCGCTTCTTGCCTTCGCGCAGCACGAAACGAAGCTGCTCGCCGTTCTGCCAGTTGACTTGCGCCGGCTTCAGCGGCTGGTCATCGAGCGACAGGCCGTGGCACAGCAACTCGAGACTTTCCGCCGGGAAATGACTTTCAACGTCGACCGTGTGCTCGCCATAAGCCACGCGCACCAGATACTCCTTGTCGATCTCCGAATGGCCGCCGATCAACTGCTTGGCGACACGCCCGTCCTGCGTCAAAACCAGCAGGCCAGTCGAGTCGATGTCCAGACGGCCGGCCGGCGCGAGTTGACGCAGATGGGCGACGGAGAAACGAATCTCGGAATGGTCGCCTTCCCAGCGATTCTCCGGCGTAACCAGCGTGATCGCCGGCTGATAGCCATCTTCCGCCTGGCCGGATACGAGTCCGACCGGCTTGTGAATCAGCACCGTCACCTGGCTCGCCTGCGCGGCTTCGGCGGCGGGATCGATCTCGATGCGCTGGTCCGGGCGAACCTTGGTGCCGAGCGTGTCGACGACTTCGCCGTCCACCATTACCCAGCCTTTCTCGATCCACTCGTCGGCTTCGCGGCGTGAGCAAAGGCCGAGTTCCGACATCAGTTTCGACAGACGCAGCATGCCCGGCGCGTCTTCATAATCGCGACGCGGCGTGCGCGGTGCGGCGTCGTTGTCGTCAGCGACACTGCGTTCGGTACGGGCAGCGGGTGACGGGCCGCGCGGTTTGTCGGCTCGTGCCGGACGGTCGTCGCCGAAACGGCGCGTCGCGGACGGCAACGATTTGTCGAAGCTGCGGGCAGGGCGTTCGCCACGCTCGGACGAACCGCGTTCGCCTTCGAAGCGGCGCGGCGCGCTTTCGCTGCCACGGCGATCCTGCGAGGCACCGCGGTCGTTGCCGAAACGGGGGCGATCGCCGCCGCGCGGACCGCCTTCGGACGGACGGCCATCGCCCGTGCGCGGGCCGCTGAACGGGCGACGTTCGCCGTCGTCACGACGCGGAGCGCGCTCGCTACTGCCTTCGAAACGGCGGGGTGCGCGTTCGGTGCGATCACCGGAGTCACGACGCGGACCACGATCGCCGTCATCACGACGGGGCGGGCGGTCGCCGAAGCTACGCGGAGCGCGTTCGGTGCGATCACCGGAGTCACGGCGCGGACCGCGGTCGTCATCACGACGCGGCGGACGGTCACCGAAGCTGCGCGGAGCGCGCTCGGTGCGATCACCGAAGTCACGGCGCGGACCACGATCACCTTCATCGCGACGCGGCGGACGGTCACCGAAGCTGCGCGGAGCCCGGTCGGTGCGATCACCGGAGTCACGACGCGGACCACGATCACCTTCATCACGACGCGGCGGACGGTCGCCGAAGCTGCGCGGAGCGCGTTCGGTGCGATCCCCAGCGTCACGGCGCGGACCACGGTCGCCCTCGTCGCGACGCGGCGGACGGTCACCAAAGCTACGCGGAGCGCGCTCGCTACGATCTGCACCACCTTCGAAGCGGCGTGGCGCTCGCTCGGAACGATCCCCAGCGTCACGACGCGGACCACGATCGCCGTCATCACGACGCGGCGGGCGGTCACCAAAACTACGCGGCGCCCGCTCGCCATCATCGCGACGCGGACCGCGATCGCCCGCAGCCCCTTCCCGCCGCGGCGGCCTATCCGACGGCGCACGTCGGGGCGCGCCCGAATCCCGCTCGCGCGAAAACGATCCTTCGGCACGCGGCGCGCGCGGACCGGCACCGGCCGGCTTACCCGCTGGCCGCTTACCACCACCAGCCGTAGCGCCAGCGCCTTCGTCCCGCGCCCCGCTAAAACCCGCCGCGGACGGCTTGGGTCCCGCCGGACGCGTCGGCTTACGCCCCGACGTGGTACCGGTACGGACAGGGGCGCGTTCGGACGAAGCCGGCCGCGGGTGCTTGGCTGTTAATTTGACTCGCATGAAATCTCACACTGCAATCGCGCGCAGCAGTTCGGTCTCGACCTGAATTTGCAGGCGGTTGTCCGACAGACCGCGTCCTTCCAGCAGGAACACGTCTTCGACGCGTTCGCCGAGCGTATTGATCCGCGCCGAAGCGACGCCGACCCGGTGCTCGGCCAGCACGCGCGCGATCGAATAAAGAAGGCCTGGCCGGTCGTTCGCCGACACGGACAGGATGTAGTATTGGCCGCGCTCGTCGGCTCGAAGATCGACGCGCGGGGTAACAGGGAAGGTCCGCGACAGCCGCGACAACCGGCCTTTCGACGGACCCGGCAGTAGGGTGCCGTCGCCGGTGAGGCGTGCGGTCAGTTCCTGTTCGACCAGATTGGCAATATCCCGATAATGCACGTCTTCTTCAGTATGCGCGACGAGGAAATTATCGAGCGCATAACCGTGACGGGTCGTGCTGACCCGCGCATCCAGTACCGACAGGCCGCTGCGGTCGAAGTATGCGCAAATGCCCGCGAACAGATCGGGCTGATCTTTCACGTACACCAGCACCTGAAGCGCTTCGCCGATCGGCGAAGGACGGGCGCGCACGATCGGCGTCGGCGTTTCGACATGGCGGGACAGCACGCGGGTTTGCCACGCGATATCCGCCGCGTCGTGGCGCAGAAAATAGCCGACGTCCAGCTTGTCCCACAGCGCCTTTTGCGCGCCGTCCGGCACGGTTTCGAGACGCAGCAGCGCGAGCGCCTCTTCCTTGCGGGATTTCAGCTCGGAATGCTCGTCGGGCCGTGCGCCGCCGAGAACGGCGAGCGTTGCGCGATAGAGGTCTTCGAGCAGCTTGCCTTTCCACGTATTCCAGACTTTCGGGCTGGTGCCGCGAATGTCGGCCACCGTCAGCAGGTAAAGCGCGGTGAGGCGCCGCTCGGTGCCGACCAGCTCGGCAAAGCGCTTGATGACTTCCGGGTCGCTGGTGTCCTGCTTCTGTGCGACCTGGCTCATGGTCAGATGCTGCTGTACCAGCCACACGACCAGGTCGGCGTCTTCGCCCTCGATGCCATGCTGACGGCAGAAGCGCCGCGCGTCGGCCATGCCGAGTGTGGAATGGTCGCCGCCACGCCCCTTGGCGATATCGTGGAACAGCGCCGCCACGTAAAGCACCCACGGGCGGTCGAAATTGACGATCAACTGGCTGCAGAACGGATATTCGTGCGCGTGCTCGGCAACTGCAAACCGCCGCAGGTTGCGCAGCACCATCAGAATATGCTGGTCAACCGTGTACACGTGATACAGATCGTGCTGCATCTGTCCGACAATTCGTCGGAAATTCAGCAGATAGCGTCCGAGAACGCTCGTCTGGTTCATCAGGCGCAGCGCATGCGTGATGCCGGCCGGCTGCTTCAGGATATCCATGAAGAGACGCCGGTTTTCCGGATCGCGGCGCCAGTGCTGGTCCATCACGTCGCGCGCGTTGTAGATCGCGCGCAGCGTGCGCGCCGACAGCCCTTTCACACCGGGCGTCTGCTCGTACAGCAGGAATGCTTCGAGGATCGCGTTCGGCTCGCGCTGGAACACGTCGTCGTCGGCGATTTCGAGCATGCCCTGTTTCTCGACGAAACGATCCGATAGCACGCGCGTAATGCCGCTGGTGTTGGGAAACAGTTGCGCTTCGATGTTCTGGATCAGAATCGTCGCGAGTTGCGTGACGGCTTTGGCAGCCCAGTAATAGCGGCGCATCAGCTGTTCGCTCGCGCGCTTGGTGGCGGTCGGCTTGTAGCCGAAACTTTCGGCCACCGGCGTTTGCAGATCGAACACCAGAATGTCCTGCCGACGTCCGGCGGTCACATGCAGTCGCGCTCGCAGCGTCTTCAGAAAACTCTCATTGCGGCGCAATTCGCCCGCTTCGCGCTCGGTAATCAGCCCGCGCGCTTCGAGTTCGCGCCAACTGCTGCCAAATTCTGCCGCCTGGGTGATCCAGAGAATCAGCTGAAGGTCGCGCAGGCCGCCGGGGCTTTCCTTGACGTTGGGTTCGAGCGAGTAGGGCGTGTCCTGAAATTTCGCGTGACGCTGACGCATTTCCAGCACCTTCGCCTGGAAAAACGCCTTCGGATCGAGCGCTTCGCGATAGCGCCGCGCGAAGTCGGCGAACAGTGTGGCACTGCCGGTTATGCGCCTTGCCTCGAGCATCGCGGTGCGCACTGTGACGTCGTTGGCCGATTCTTCGAGGCATTGCGACACGCTGCGCACGCTGCTGCCTAGTTCCAGCCCCAGATCCCACGCGAGGCTGATAAAGCGCTCGACGCGCGCTTCCAGATGTTCAAGCGGTGCGTCGGGCAGCAAGACCAGAATGTCGATGTCGGAATGCGGCGCGAGTTCGCCTCGCCCGTAGCCGCCGACAGCCAGCAGCGCCAACTCTCCCGGCAGCTCGCAGGTATCCCAGGCGGCGCGCAGGGAATCGTCAGTGGCGCGGGCCAATGCCGCCATCAACGCATCGACGTTGGTGGCGGTTTTGAAGCGTTCCAGCAATTGGGCTTTGGCCACTTTGTAGTCCGCCTTGAGCGACGTGGCATGGGATTGGGCGACGGCTGGAACACTACTCATTGGCAGGCGGGTCGGCAGACGGTGGGTCGGGGGACGGTCAGGCGGTAGCCGCGACGAGCGGCGGACGCGCAGGCGTGCCGGCGGAAACGGTTAGCACGTCATAACCGGTTTCCGTGACGAGCACGGTATGTTCCCATTGCGCCGACAGGCTGCGGTCCTTCGTCTTGACGGTCCACTGGTCGGGCATGGTGCGGATGTCGCGCCGGCCGGCGTTGATCATCGGTTCGATCGTGAAGATCATGCCGGCCTGAAGCTCAAAACCGGTGCCGGGACGGCCGTAGTGCAGAATTTGCGGGTCTTCATGAAAGACCGTGCCGATGCCATGGCCGCAATATTCGCGCACGACGCTATAGCCTTGGGCTTCGGCATGCTTCTGGATCGCATAGCCGATGTCGCCGAGATGCGCGCCGGGACGCACCTGATCGATACCCAGCCACATGCATTCGAAGGTGGTCTGAACCAGCCGTTTAGCCAGAATCGACCCTTCGCCGACGATAAACATCCGGCTCGTGTCGCCGAAATAGCCTTCTTTAATGACGGTGATGTCGATATTCAGCGCATCGCCGTTTTTTAGCGTTTTTTCGCCGGGAATGCCATGGCAGATCACGTCGTTGACGGAAATGCAGGTGGCTTTCGGATACGGCGGGTAGCCGGGCGGCTGATAATTCAGCGGCGCGGGCACGGTGCCCTGTTCCTTCAGCATGTATTCGTGACACAGGCGGTCGAGTTCGCCGGTCGTGACGCCGGCCTTGACGAACGGCGTGATGTAGTCGAGCACTTCGCTCGCGAGTTTGCAGGCGACGCGCATCTGCGCGATATCGTGTTCGTTTTTGAGCGTAATAGCCATAAGTCGGGCCTGAAATGCAAGTTATTGCATGATTATCGCACCATATTCCGGCTGCCGCAGGCTTTTGCGCCGGGGTTGGCGCGTTTTGCAGGCTGCTTTCCGGTGAGATCGCTGCGCGGGCGCGGCGGCACGCTTTGTCCTGGTTGCGCCATATCGCGTCGGCGCTATGCCGGATTCATGCGCGCGACATCTGCCCGACACACTATTAGATCTGCGAGTCTGTGGTGCAACCCGGCGGTGGCAAAACGGACAACCGGGGCAGGTTGAGTCGGCCGATAGTCACGTGCTATAATGTTTGGCTAAGTCGATCCATGTCGTGGTTTATTGCTCTTTAAGAGTTCTGGCCTGCAGGAAAGGCTTCTTGTGACGATCGTTGCCTTCGTCATGGGGTAGAAGCAGTACCAAGGCAGCAGACTCGCAAGCCGGCGCACCCAGGGTGTCCGTCGCGTTCAGCCAAAGATAAGGCGGGCGCGGCCGATACGGCAGCCGGCTTAAGACCCAACCCTCGCGGAGATTTTCATGGCAGTTACCATGCGTCAAATGCTGGAAGCAGGTGTCCACTTCGGTCACCAAACGCGCTTCTGGAACCCGAAGATGGCTCCCTTCATTTTCGGTCATCGCAACAAGATTCACATTATCAACCTCGAAAAGACGCTGCCGATGTACAACGACGCGCTGAAGTACGCGCGTCAACTGGCAGCTAATCGTGGCACGATTCTGTTTGTCGGCACGAAGCGTCAATCGCGTGACACGATCGCTGAAGAAGCGCAGCGTGCAGGCATGCCGTTCGTCAACGCACGCTGGCTCGGCGGTATGCTGACCAACTTCAAGACGCTGAAGGTTTCGATCAAGCGCCTGAAGGACATGGAAGCAGCGCTGGAAGCAGGCGAAACCGAGCGCATGAGCAAGAAGGAAGCTCTGTTGTTCGAACGCGAAATGGCCAAGCTGCAAAAGTCCATCGGCGGCGTGAAGGACATGGGCGGCATTCCTGACGCAATTTTCGTGGTCGACGTTGGTTACCACAAGATTGCTGTCACCGAAGCTAACAAGCTCGGTATTCCGGTCATCGCAGTGGTCGACACGAACCACTCGCCGGAAGGCATCGACTACGTGATCCCGGGTAACGACGACGCATCGAAGGCTGTCGCTCTGTACACGGCTGGCGTGGCTGACGCGATCCTCGAAGGCCGTGCGAACTCGGTCAACGAAGTGGTGCAGGCTGCACGCGGCGACAACGGCGACGAGTTCGTCGAGGTCAACTCGGAAGCGTAAAGCTGCCCCGTGTCCGGCAAAAAAGGGGGCTTTCTACAGGCCCCCTTTTTTTAAGTCGCGACATTGTAGTGGGGTGCTGAATTTGGCGCCCAAAGCGTTGCCCGTGAAAAAATTCGCGCAATGCTGAAACGAATTCTCGCCGCCGGTATCGAAGTGCGGGCGGTGTGTGACAGACGGAACTCAAGGAGCAAATGATGGCGGCAATTACCGCAAGCATGGTTGCAGAACTGCGCGCAAAGACCGACGCGCCGATGATGGAATGCAAGAAAGCGCTGACGGAAGCCGACGGCGACATGGCGCGCGCTGAAGAGCTGCTGCGCGTGAAGCTGGGTAACAAGGCCAGCAAGGCAGCGTCGCGCGTGACGGCTGAAGGCGTGGTCGCATCGTTTATCGGCGGCAACGCTGGTTCGCTGGTCGAACTGAACTGCGAAACCGACTTCGTTTCGAAGAACGACGACTTCCTGGCTTTCTCGAAGACGATCGCCGAACTGGTCGCTACGGCTAATCCGGCTGACGTCGCAGCGCTGTCGGCACTGCCGCTGGACGGCTCGACGGTCGACGCAGTGCGCCTCGCGCTGGTCGGCAAGATCGGTGAAAACCTGTCGATCCGCCGTTTCGTGCGTTTCGACACGGCTAACAAGCTGGCGGCATACCTGCACGGCACGCGCATCGGCGTGCTGGTCGAGTACACCGGCGCGGACGAGCAGGTCGGCAAGGACGTGGCAATGCACATCGCCGCAATGAAGCCGGTTTCGCTGTCGTCGGACGACGTTCCGGCAGAGTTGATCGCGAAGGAACGCAGCATTGCTGAACAGAAGGCTGCTGAATCGGGCAAGCCGGCTGAAATCGTCGCCAAGATGGTCGACGGCAGCGTGCAGAAGTACCTGAAGGAAGTGTCGCTGCTGAACCAGACGTTCGTTAAGAACGAC
Organism: Paraburkholderia fungorum; assembly: GCF_900099835.1. NCBI lineage: Bacteria > Pseudomonadati > Pseudomonadota > Betaproteobacteria > Burkholderiales > Burkholderiaceae > Paraburkholderia > Paraburkholderia fungorum. Next base: position 2,386,235 of record NZ_FNKP01000001.1, on the reverse strand, counting down.
AAGCAGACGATCGAACAGATGCTGAAGGCCGGCAACGCGAGCGTCCAGAAGTTCGCGCTGTTCGTGGTTGGCGAAGGCATCGAAAAGAAGCAGGACGACTTCGCAGCTGAAGTGGCCGCTCAAGTCGCTGCTGCAAAGCAACAATAAGCTTTAGCCAAGCTTCACCGTAGTACTGTTGGACCCGCGGCGGAGCAAGACTTTGCCGCGGTCGGCAGCGCCGCAAGACCGCACGCGGGTTGACCCTCGCAGTGTGGTCGCCGGCGGACTTCAGGGTCCGTCAATTTGGCGACGCTTGCCCGAATCAGCATTTCACCCCTACATTAGTCCCTTGTTGTTGCCCTGTTCTGCGCGATCTGGATACCCCTATGCCCACTGCCTACAAACGCGTCCTGCTTAAACTCTCCGGTGAAGCTCTGATGGGCGACGATGCCTTCGGCATCAACCGCGCGACCATCGAACGAATGGTGGCGGACGTGGCCGAAGTGGTCCGTCTCGGAACGCAGCTGGCCGTGGTGATCGGCGGCGGCAATATTTTCCGCGGCGTCGCGGGCGGTGCAGCCGGTATGGACCGCGCCACGGCTGACTACATGGGCATGCTGGCCACGATGATGAACGCGCTGGCGCTGCAGGACGCAATGCGCCACGCCGGCATCGAAGCGCGCGTGCAATCCGCGCTGCGCATGGATCAGGTGGTCGAGCCGTACATCCGCCCCCGCGCGATCCGCCAGCTCGAAGAAGGCCGGGTCGTCATTTTCGCGGCCGGTACCGGCAACCCGTTCTTCACGACCGACACGGCTGCTGCACTGCGCGGCTCGGAAATCGGCGCCGAAGTCGTGCTGAAAGCAACCAAGGTGGACGGCGTTTATTCGGCCGACCCCAAGAAAGACCCGAGCGCGACGCGCTACACCACGATCAGCTTCGACGAAGCGATCGGCCGCAATCTGCAGGTGATGGACGCAACAGCATTTGCGCTGTGCCGCGACCAGAAGCTGCCTATCCGGGTGTTTTCGATCGTCAAGCCGGGCGCGCTCAAGCGCATCGTTCAAGGCGAGGACGAGGGCACCCTCGTCCACGTGTAAACTCTCGTTCACATAACGTGGGCTTTAACGCGAGCCCGGGCCGCCGCATATTGCGCGCGCTGGCCGGTTCGCACCGTTTTGAAGGTTCGGAGGTTTAAAAATGTCTGTGGCTGATATCAGGAAGGGCGCTGAACAAAAGATGCAGCGCTCCATCGACGCGTTCAAGAACGACCTGTCGAAGATCCGCACGGGTCGTGCGCACACGGGCCTGCTCGATCACATCCAGTGCGATTACTACGGTTCGCCGGTGCCGATCTCGCAGGTCGCAAACCTGACGCTGATCGACGCACGCACGATCGGCGTGCAGCCGTGGGAAAAGAAGATGGTTCAGGTCGTCGAAAAGGCGATTCGTGAGTCGGACCTCGGCCTGAACCCGGCTACGCAAGGCGACGTGATCCGCGTGCCGATGCCCGCGCTGACTGAAGAGCGCCGCCGCGAACTGACCAAAGTGGTCAAGAGCGAAGCGGAAACGGCCAAGGTTGCGGTCCGTAACCTGCGCCGTGATGCCAACGAGCAACTGAAAAAGCTCGTCAAAGACAAAGAAATTTCGGAAGACGACGAGCGTCGTGCAGGTGACGACGTTCAGAAGCTGACGGACAAGTTTGTTGCCGAAATCGACAAACTCGTCGTGACGAAAGAAGCCGAGATCATGACGGTTTGAGGCCGTTCGGGCTCAGAACTTTCACGGTTTCCACTTCTTATTTGCAGTCACAGTCCCGACGGCCATGACCTATACCAGCTCAACCGTGCGCGTGCCTGATGTCGCCGCGGTGCCGCGACATATCGCGATCATCATGGATGGCAACGGCCGTTGGGCCACCCAGCGGCGTTTGCCGCGCGTGGCGGGCCATACGCGCGGCGTCGACGCGGTGCGCGCGGCCGTCGAGGCGTGCGCCCGTCAAGGCGTCGAATACCTGACGCTGTTTGCGTTCAGCTCGGAAAACTGGCGTCGTCCGAACGAAGAAGTTTCGTTCCTGATGCGCCTGTTCGTCACTGCGCTGGAGCGCGAAATCGGCAAACTCCATGCCAACGGCATCCGTTTGCGCGTGGTCGGTGATCTGGATCGTTTCGACACGCGTATTCGCGACCTGATCAAACGCGCGGAGACCAAAACCGCGCGTAACACCCGTCTCACGCTGACCATCGCCGCGAATTATGGCGGCCGCTGGGACATCATGCAGGCCACCCGCAAGCTCGCCGAACAGTCGGCTCTGGCGGGCAAGGCGGTAGAGGTCAACGAAGATTCGTTCGCCGAACACCTGTCCATGGCTTATGCGCCGGAGCCGGATCTGTTCATCCGCACCGGCGGCGAGCGCCGCGTCAGCAATTTCCTGCTGTGGCAGCTTGCCTACACCGAGTTCTATTTCACCGACACGTTCTGGCCTGATTTCGACGCCGACGCGCTCGGTCATGCCATCGCTTCGTACGCGGAGCGCGAACGCCGCTTCGGCCGCACCAGTGCTCAACTCGAGCCGCAATCGCAAAACGTCGATTCGCTTCCATGCTAAAAACCCGTGTCATCACGGCGATCATCCTGCTGGCTGTGTTCCTGCCGGTCACGCTGTTCGCGCCGGTTGGCGCGTTTGGCGCGCTGATCGCTTTTGTCGTCGTATTCGCCGCGTGGGAGTGGGCACGCCTGCTTAAGCTGGGCGGGGCCGGTCCCGTCATTTACGCGCTGATCGCAGCGGCCGCGCTGGTCGCGAGTACGCAGCTCGGTACGGGCGTGGTCGAAGCCCGTTCGCTGTTCAAGGCATCTGCCATTTTTTGGGTCGTCGCCGGGCCGTTCGTGCTTTTGCGCAAGCCGACGCTCGCTCAGGGGGCGTGGCGAATCTTCCTATTTCTGGCTGGCATTGTGATATTCGTCGCCTGCTGGCATGCTCTCGTCGCCGCACGCATGCAAGGTGTGCCGTTCGTGCTGTCGCTGCTCGTATTGGTATGGCTGGCCGATATCGGCGCATACTTCTCCGGAAAAGCATTCGGAAAGCATAAGCTGGCGCCAGCCATCAGTCCGGGTAAAACCTGGGAGGGTGCGATCGGCGGCTGGTTGGTGGTGATGATCGTCGCGGCGGCGGCGGTCTTTTTGCATGCGTTCGAGCCGACCCTGTATTCTGCGCTGCTGGCGCAATGGGGCGCCGTGCGCACGCTGCTCGCATTGACCTTGCTGGTGGCATTCAGCGTGGTGGGCGACCTGTTCGAATCAATGATGAAACGCCAGGCCGGAGTGAAAGATTCAAGCGGCCTGTTGCCGGGGCACGGTGGCGTGCTCGACCGCATCGACGCGTTGTTGCCGGTGCTGCCGCTTGCCATGCTGCTGCTCGGCTAGAGAAAGAGATATGCAAAAACGTCTGACATTGCTCGGTTCCACGGGCTCGATTGGAGACAGCACGCTCGACGTCGTCGCGCGTCATCCCGAACGCTTTTCGGTTTATGCGCTTACGGCGCATCGCAACGGCGACAAGCTCGTCGAGCAATGCCTGCGCTTTCAGCCGGAAGTCGCGGTAGTCGGCGACGCCGATACCGCCGCGCGCGTCGCCGCGAAGCTGCGTGAAGCCGGTTGCAAGACCGAGGTCACGTACGGCCCGCAGGCGCTCGTCGACGTCTCGAACAGCGACGGCTGCGATACGGTGGTCGCGGCGATCGTCGGCGCGGCCGGCCTTGCGCCGAGTCTCGCCGCCGCTCGCGCCGGCAAGCGCATTCTGCTCGCCAACAAGGAAGCGCTGGTCATGTCCGGCGCGATCTTCATGGACGCGGTGCGCGACAACGGCGCGGTACTGCTGCCCGTCGACAGCGAACACAACGCGATTTTCCAATGCCTGCCGCGCGAAGCTGCGCTGCACGGCGGTGTGTCCAAGATCATTCTGACCGCGTCGGGCGGCCCGTTCCGCACTCGCGAACCAGCTACGCTCGTCGACGTCACGCCCGAAGATGCATGCAAGCATCCGAACTGGGTAATGGGCCGGAAGATTTCGGTCGATTCCGCGACCATGATGAACAAGGGCCTCGAAGTCATCGAGGCTCACTGGCTGTTCGATTTGCCGGGCGAGCGCATCGACGTGCTGATTCACCCGCAAAGCGTGATCCACTCGCTGGTCTCTTACGCAGACGGCTCCGTGCTCGCGCAACTCGGCAACCCCGACATGCGTACGCCGATCGCTCATGCGCTGGCTTTCCCCGATCGTGTCGATTCGGGCGTCGCGCAACTCGATCTCGCGGAGATCGCGTCGCTGTCGTTCGAAAAGCCGGATTACACGCGCTTCCCGTGCCTCGCGCTTGCGATGAAGGCGCTGGCCGAGGGTGGCGTCGCGAGCGCGGCGCTCAATGCCGCTAACGAAATCGCCGTCGAAGCGTTCCTCGCTCGCCAGATCGGCTTCATGACGATCGCTCAAGTGGTCGACTCGGTGCTAAACGCGTTGCCGAACCGCAGCGCGCACGCGCTGGAAGACGTGATCGAAGCCGACGCCGCCGCGCGTCGCGCCGCTACCGAATTTATCGCGCGTCTGCCGGACGGCGCCCGTCGAACGGAACGCGCCGTCCAGTGAGGCGCCTATGAACCTGCTGATCGAACTGCTTGCCTTCGCGGTCGCGATTGGCGTACTCGTGGTCGTCCACGAGTACGGGCACTACAGTGTCGCGCGTCTGTGCGGCGTGAAAGTGTTGCGCTTTTCGATTGGCTTCGGCAAGCCGCTGTTTCAGTGGGTGAGTCCGAAAACAGGCACCGAGTGGACCATTGCCGCGCTGCCGCTCGGTGGCTACGTGAAGATGCTCGACGAGCGCGAAACCGGCGCTGCGCCGATTCCCGCCGACTTGCTGTCGCAGGCGTTCAACCGCAAGTCGGTATGGCGCCGGTTCGCGATCGTCGCGGCAGGTCCGGTCGCCAATTTCCTGCTAGCTATCGTGCTGTTCGCACTCGTGTTCGCCACCGGCGTGACCGAGCCGGCGGCTGTGATCGCGCCACCTGCGCCGAACACGCCGGCAGCTCTGGCAGGTTTCGAGGGCGGCGAGACGATCGTTGCTGCGCGTGCTTCCAACGCCGACGATTCCGAACAAGTGCGCTCGTGGTCGGACTTGCGCTGGAAATTGCTGGGCGCGGCATTCGATCACAAGTACATCGTGCTGAGCGCGAAAGACGCGCATGGCACATCGCAGTTCCAGCTGGATCTACGCGGCATCGGCGAGAAAGATGTCGACGACGACTTCATGTCCCATCTCGGCTTTGAGCCGGGCGGCGGCAAGCTGACGGTGGCCGGCGTTCAGCCTAGCAGCGCGGCGCAGAAGGCGGGTCTGGTCGCGGGCGACCGCTTGCGCGCCGTCAACGGAATTCCGACGGATAACGCCACGGCGTTCATCGCTTATGTAAAATCGCACGCCGGCGTGCCCGTGACCTTGCAGATCGAGCGCGGTGGTCAGGCAGGGCACGCGCAAGGCAGTCTCGAAGACATCAGCATCGTGCCGCAGTCACAGCGCGATGAAACGACCGGCCAGCAGATCGGCCGCATCGGTGCCGAGCTGGCGACCCAGGTGCCGTCGATCGACGTACGCTATGGGCCGATCGAGAGTCTGCAACTGGGTGCGCGCCGCACGTCGGACCTCGCGGTTTACTCCGTGCGCATGTTCGGAAGAATGATCGTCGGCGAGGCATCGCTGAAAAATCTTTCTGGCCCCGTGACGATCGCCGATTACGCAGGAAAGAGCGCACGTCTGGGTCCTTCTGCGTTTCTGTCGTTCCTGGCCCTTGTCAGTATTAGCCTCGGCGTACTGAACCTGCTACCAATTCCGGTATTGGACGGGGGTCATCTGTTATATTATTTGGTTGAAGCTGTGACCGGTAAAGTTGTCTCCGATCGCTGGCAACTCGTTTTTCAGAGGGCGGGTCTCGCCTGCATCGTCGCATTGTCGGCGATCGCGCTGTTCAACGATCTGGCTCGTTTAATCCATTTTTAAAGTGTCCGGCGGCGTTCACGATGGCGACCGTCTGACCTGATGCAGCTATACACACTGGGGAAGCACGTTGTTTAAACCTCATCGCTTTGTTCCAAAGACGGTTATAGCCGCGGCATTCGCCGCGCATGGGCTGGTTGCTCACGCAACGACGCCCTTCGTGGTGCAAGACATTCGCATTGAGGGATTGCAACGCGTCGAACCCGGTACCGTGTTCGCGTATCTGCCCATCAAACAAGGCGACACGTTTAGCGACGACAAGGCGTCCGAAGCGATTCGCGCGCTGTATGCGACGGGCTTCTTCAACGACGTCAAGATCGCGACCGAAGGCAATGTCGTCATCGTGCAGGTGCTGGAGCGTCCCGCCATTGGCGCGATCGACTTCGCCGGCATTCACGAATTCGACAAGGAAAACCTGACCAAGGCGCTGCGCGCCGTGGGGCTGTCGCAAGGTCGTTACTACGACAAGGCGCTGGTCGACAAGGCCGAGCAGGAACTGAAGCGTCAGTACCTGACGCGCGGTTACTACGCAGCCGAAGTCACGACCACGATCACGCCGATCGACCGCAACCGCGTGTCGGTGCTGTTCTCGGTGGCCGAAGGTCCGAGCGCGAAGATCCGCCAGATCAACTTCATCGGCAACAAGGCGTTCAGCACGGGTACGCTGCGCGATGAAATGCAGCTGTCCACGCCGAACTGGTTCTCGTGGTACACGAAGAACGACCTGTACGCGAAAGACAAGCTCACCGGCGACCTCGAAAACGTCCGCTCGTATTACCTGAATCGCGGTTACCTCGAGTTCAACATCGAGTCGACCCAGGTGTCGATCACGCCGGACAAGAAGGACATGTACCTGACGGTCACGCTGCATGAAGGCGAGCCGTACACGATCTCGAACATCAAGCTGGCCGGCAATCTGCTCGATCGCGAAGCCGAGTTGACCAAGCTTATCAAGATCAAACCGGGTGATCGCTTCTCGGCTGAAAAGCTGCAAGCCACCACGAAGGCCATCGTCGACAAGCTGGGTGAATACGGCTACGCGTTCGCGACCGTCAACGCGCAGCCGCAGATCGATCAGCAACACCACACGGTGGATCTGACGCTGCAGGTCGACCCGAGCCGCCGCGTCTACGTGCGCCGCATCAACGTGGTCGGCAACACGCGTACCCGTGACGAAGTCGTGCGCCGCGAAATGCGCCAGCTCGAAAGCTCGTGGTTCGATTCGAACCGCCTCGCGCTGTCGAAAGACCGTATCAACCGTCTCGGCTACTTTACCGACGTCGACGTGACCACAGTGCCGGTCGAAGGCACGCCTGACCAGGTGGATGTGGACGTCAAGGTCGCTGAAAAGCCGACCGGTGCGATTACGCTGGGCGCGGGTTTCTCGTCGACCGACAAGGTGGTGCTGTCCGCGGGCGTGTCGCAAGACAACGTGTTCGGTTCGGGCACGAGTCTGTCGGTGAACGTGAACACCGCGAAAACGTACCGCACGTTGACGGTGACGCAGGTCGATCCGTACTTCACGGTCGACGGCATCAAGCGTATTACCGACGTCTATTACCGTACGTACCAGCCGCTGTACTACTCGACGGATTCGAGCTTCAAGATCGTTACGATCGGTGGCGACCTGAAGTTCGGGATTCCGTTCTCGGAAGTCGACACGGTCTACTTCGGCGCGGGTCTCGAGCAGAACCAGCTGGACGTCGATTCAACCACGCCGGCGTCGTACAAGCAGTACGTTGCCGACTTTGGCCGCGTTTCGAACAACGTGCCGGTCACGGTGGGCTGGTCGCGCGACGCGCGTGACAGCGCGCTGGTGCCGAGCCGTGGTTACTTCGCGCAGGCCAACGCCGAATATGGCACGCCGATCGGCAGCACGCAGTACTACAAGGCCGACATCAACGCCCAGTACTATTATTCGTTCTCGCGTGGCTTCGTGCTGGGCTTCAACTTCCAGGGCGGTTACGGTAACGGCATGGGCGGCAAGCCTTACCCGATTTTCAAGAACTACTACGCGGGCGGTATCGGTTCTGTGCGGGGCTACGAGCCGAGCTCGCTGGGTCCGCGCGATGCAACCACCGGCGACCCGATCGGCGGCTCGAAGCTGCTGGTCGGCAATATCGAGTTGACGTTCCCGCTGCCGGGCACCGGTTATGACCGCACGCTGCGGGTGTTCACGTTCCTTGACGCCGGTAACGTCTGGGCCGACGCGAGCAGCGCCGCAACGTCGACCGGCGCGAACGGTCTGCGTTATGGCTACGGTGTGGGTCTGGCGTGGATTTCGCCGATCGGTCCGCTCAAGCTCAGCCTGGGCTTCCCGCTCGTGAAGCACACTGGCGACCAGTATCAGAAATTCCAGTTCCAGATCGGGACGGCGTTCTGATCGGGCGCGGCCGGCTGCAGTTGCGGGCCGGCCAAACTACAGTATCGAGAGGATGACTTTGCTAACCGGTATGTTTTCGAAACGTGTAGCGTGCGCATTGGCGCTGGCAATGACCTTGGGCGTTGGCGTCGCGCATGGGCAGGAGGCGCGCATCGCCGCGGTGAATTCCGACCGCATCCTGCGCGAATCGGCGGCGGCGAAGGCCGCCCAGGTCAAGCTCGAAGCCGAATTCGCGAAGCGCGACAAAGATCTCGCCGACATGGCGCAGAAGCTGAAATCGATGTCCGACTCGCTCGACAAGAATGGCGCGTCGATGTCGCCGGCGGATCGTGCACAGAAGCAACGCGATCTGTCGCAACTGGATACGGACTTCCAGCGCAAGCAGCGCGAGTTTCGCGAAGATCTGAACCAGCGCCGTAACGAAGAACTGGCGGCGGTGCTCGATCGTGCGAACAAGGTCATCAAGCAGATCGCCGAGCAGCAGCACTACGATCTGATCGTGCAGGAAGCGGTCTACGTGAGTCCGCGTATCGACATTACCGACCAGGTGCTCAAGGCGCTCGCGGCGTCGGGCAACTAATTGAAAGCGCCGGGTCGTTGACCGGCGCAACCGCTTTGCGTTTGCACTGACAAGTTGGACTGAATTGCAGGAGACAGGATAGGCATGGCATTTACGCTCGAGGACATCGTCCATCGGTTCGGCGGTGAAGTAGTCGGAGACGGTTCGCAGCGCGTCGGCAGTCTGGCACCGCTCGACCAGGCAGGTCCGGACCAGCTGGCGTTCCTCGCCAATCCGAAGTACCTGTCACAGGTCGACACGACCCGTGCGGGTGCCGTGCTGATCAGCGCCAACGACCTGACCAAGCTCGCTTCTCGCGAGGGCCGTAACTTCATCGTCACGCCGAACCCTTACGCTTACTTCGCGCGCGTCGCGCAAACTTTCATCGATCTCGCCATGCCGAAGGCGGCGCCGGGTGTGCATCCGAGCGCCACGATCGACCCATCGGCGCAAATTGCGGCGACGGCGGTCATCGGTCCGCATGTCACGGTGGAAGCGGGCGCGGTGATCGGCGAGAACGTGCGGCTCGACGCCAACGTGGTGATCGGCCGCGGTACGCGGATCGGCGCGGGTTCGCATCTGTACCCGAATGTGGCGGTCTACTACGGCTGCAAGCTCGGCGAGCGTGTGATCGTGCACGCGGGCGCGGTGATCGGCTCGGACGGTTTCGGCTTCGCGCCGGATTTCGTCGGCGAGGGTGATGCGCGTACCGGCAGCTGGGTGAAGATTCCTCAGGTCGGCGGCGTGTCGATCGCGGCGGACGTCGAAATCGGCGCGAACACGACGATCGATCGCGGCGCGATGGCCGATACGATCATCGAAGAGTGCGTGAAGATCGACAACCTCGTGCAGATCGGCCACAACTGCAAGGTCGGTGCATACACGGTGATCGCCGGCTGCGCGGGCATTGCTGGCAGTACGACGATTGGCCGTCATTGCATGATCGGCGGCGCGGTCGGGATCGCGGGGCACGTTACGCTGGCCGACTACGTGATCGTCACGGCGAAGTCGGGTGTATCGAAGTCGTTGCTGAAGCCCGGCATGTACACCAGCGCTTTCCCGGCCGTGAATCACGCGGACTGGAACAAGAGCGCGGCGTTGCTGCGCAATATCGACAAGCTTCGCGATCGCATCAGGGCGCTCGAAAACGCCGCGGCCGACAGGCCGGGCAGTGAATCTGCCAACGCATCGGCTGATGCATCGGCAGGCGAAGCAAGCAATTCCACAGGCAGCAAAGCCTGAAAATTGGCCCAAGTTATCAAGGCGGCCAGCCGGCACGCGTAAAATAGCGGGCGAGCTTCACGAAACAAAGTCGGTTGTGGCGTCGCGTGGCACCACAACCGGATCATGGCGGGCGCCGGCGGCACACGTTTTCAACCTACCTGCACCAGCTTCCGCAGTCATCATCGCGCAGTCAATGCGTGAGCAGAAACACCATGAGCACCGAAAAAATCAATCTCGACATTCATAAGATTCTCACGCTGCTGCCGCATCGTTACCCGATCCTGCTGGTCGACCGGGTGCTCGAACTCGAGCCGCACAAGAGCATCAAAGCGTTGAAGAACGTGTCGATCAATGAGCCGTATTTTCAAGGGCACTTCCCGACACGTCCGGTCATGCCCGGCGTGCTGATTCTCGAAGCGCTCGCACAAACCGCGGCCCTGCTGACGTTTTCGGAAGAACCTAGCGATCCGTCGAACACGCTGTATCTGTTCGTCGGCATCGACAATGCGCGTTTCAAGCGTGTGGTGGAACCGGGCGATCAGCTGATCCTGAATTGCACGTTCGAGCGTCACATGCGCGGCATCTGGAAGTTCAAGGCGCGTGCCGAAGTGGATGGCGTCGTAGCGGCGGAAGCCGACCTGATGTGCGCGGTGCGGCACACGGACAAGGACGCCTGAGTCGGCGTCCCGGCGGTCAGCGGTTTCAAGACGTCTCCAATGGGCGGCGGAGATCGGTGCTGACGGGTCGAGCAGACCCATCCAGACAACGCAACAGAATCAGAAGCGAGGACGCATGAGCAGGATTCATCCCACTGCGATCATCGAAGCAGGCGCACAACTCGACGAATCCGTCGAAGTAGGGCCGTATGCCGTGATCGGCGCGAACGTGACGATCGGTGCGCGCAGCACGGTCGGTTCGCACAGCGTGATCGAAGGCCACACGACGATCGGCGAAGACAACAAGATCGGCCATTACGCGTCGGTTGGCGGTCGTCCGCAGGACATGAAGTACAAGGAAGAGCCGACGCGGCTCGTGATCGGCAACCGCAATACGATCCGCGAGTTCACCACGATCCACACCGGTACGGTGCAGGACGCGGGTGTGACCACGCTCGGCGACGACAACTGGATCATGGCGTACGTGCACATCGGGCACGACTGCCATCTCGGCAACAACATCATCCTGTCGAGCAATGCGCAGATGGCCGGCCACGTGACGATCGGCGACCACGCGATCGTTGGCGGCATGTCGGGCGTGCATCAGTTTGTGCGCATCGGCGCGCATTCGATGCTGGGCGGTGCGTCGGCACTCGTGCAGGACATTCCGCCGTTCGTGATCGCCGCCGGTAACAAGGCCGAGCCGCACGGCATCAACGTCGAAGGTTTGCGTCGCCGGGGCTTCTCGCCGGACGCGATTTCGGCGCTGCGCGCCGCTTATCGCGTGCTGTACAAGAACGGTTTGTCGCTGGAAGAAGCGAAGGTGCAATTGCGCGAACTCGCTTCCGCAGGCGGCGACGGCGATGCACCGGTGCAGACGCTGCTCGCGTTCGTCGAAGCGTCGCAACGCGGCATCATCCGCTAAGCGATGGCATTGAACCCCAGTCCGCTACGCGTCGCCATGGTGGCCGGCGAGCCGTCCGGCGACCTGCTGGCCGCATCGCTGCTCGATGGCCTCGCGAGCCGTCTTCCCGCCGGCACCCAGTACTACGGAATCGGCGGCCCGCGCATGATCGCTACGGGCTTCGATCCGCACTGGCCGATGGAAAAGCTGACGGTGCGCGGTTATGTCGAGGCGCTGCGGCATATCCCCGAGATTCTCGGCATCCGCAACGAACTGAAGCGGCAATTGCTGGCCGAACCGCCGTCGGTGTTCGTCGGCGTCGATGCACCCGATTTCAACTTCGGGCTCGAGCACGCGCTGCGCGACGCGGGTATTCCGACTGTGCACTTCGTGTGCCCGTCCATCTGGGCGTGGCGCGGCGGCCGCATCAAGAAGATCGCGAAGGCGGTCGACCACATGCTGTGCGTGTTCCCGTTCGAGACGGCGCTGCTGGAAAAGGCGGGCGTCGCGGCGTCGTACGTGGGGCATCCGCTAGCTGACGAGATTCCGCTGGTGCCCGACACGCTCGGCGCCCGCCGTGCGCTCGGCCTCGCTGAAGATGGCCCGATCATCGCGGTGCTGCCGGGTAGCCGGCGCTCGGAGATCGATCTGATCGGCCCGACGTTCTTTGCGGCCATGGAAATGATGCAGCACCAGGAGCCGGGCTTGCGCTTCGTGATGCCGGCGGCAACGCCGACGCTGCGCGAAATGCTGCGTCCGCTGGTCGATTCGCATCCGGGTCTCGCGCTCACCATCACCGACGGCCAATCGCAACTCGCGATGACCGCCGCCGACGCGATTCTCGTCAAAAGCGGCACGGTGACGCTCGAAGCGGCGCTGTTGAAGAAGCCGATGGTTATTTCGTACAAGGTGCCCTGGCTGACCGGCCAGATCATGCGCCGCCAGGGCTATCTGCCGTACGTGGGTTTGCCGAATATTCTGGCCGGCCGCTTCGTCGTACCGGAAATTCTGCAGCACTTTGCTACGCCTCAGGCGCTGGCCGAAGCCACGCTGAAACAGTTGCGCGACGAAGCCAACCGGCGCACGCTGACGGAAATCTTCACGGAGATGCATCACGTGCTGAAGCAGAATACCGCGCAGCGTGCAGCGGAAGTCGTGGCCGCCGTCGTCGAAAAACGCAGGGCGCAGCCGTGACCGGTGCGCGTGTTCCTCGCCGTAAGGTCGCGGGTGCGGCGGCGCAAGTCGGCCTGAACTTCGAGAATCCCGACGACATCGTCTGCGGCGTCGACGAAGCAGGGCGTGGCCCGCTGGCGGGTCCGGTCGTTGCCGCGGCCGTGATTTTCGATCCGTCGAAACCGATGATTCGCGGGCTCGACGATTCCAAGGCGCTTACTGCCAAAAAGCGCGACGAGCTATACGACAAGATCGTCGACCGGGCGCTGGCGTATTGCATCGCGTCGGCCTCGGTCGAAGAAATCGATTCGCTCAATATCCTTCACGCCACGATGCTGGCGATGAAACGCGCGGTGGAAGGGCTGTCGGTCTTGCCTACGCTGGTGAAAATCGACGGCAATCGCTGCCCGACGCTCAGCATTCGCAGCGAAGCGGTGATTGGTGGCGATGCGCTCGTGAAGAGCATTTCCGCGGCGTCGATTCTGGCGAAGGTTACGCGTGACCGGATGCTGCTCGAACTGCATCAGACGTTTCCTGTGTACGGCTTCAACGCGCATGCTGGCTACGGCACGCCGCAGCATCTCGCGGCACTGCGCGAGCATGGTCCTTGTGAGCATCATCGGCGTTCGTTTGCGCCGGTGCGCGAAGCGCATGCGCGGTTCGGCACGGGCGTGCAGCTGACTGCGAGCGAGGTTATCGTCGTGCCAGGCACGCTGACCGATGCTCTGCTCGACGACGACGCGTTCGGCGAGCGCAGCACCGCCTGAATCTATTTGAGCGCCACGAGCAGCCACGAGTCGTTCGTCGCCGGTTCTTTTCCCAATCTCACTGTCTTCGCTGCCTGTGAAAGCCATCACCTCGCGGGACAATCCGCTCTACAAACGCCTGAAAGCTCTGGCCGGTTCGACGCATCAACAGCGTCGCAGCGGGCACGCGTTGCTCGAAGGTTTCCATCTCGCGAGCGCGTATCTCGACGTCGCCGGGCAGCCGGAAATGTGCATCGTCACGGAGGGCGCGCTTCAGCACGACGAGGCGCAGGCCATCGTTTCGCGCATCGAGGACCACCGAATCGTGACGCTGCCGGATGCGCTGTTCGGGCAGTTGTCGAATGTCGTGCATGGCGTCGGCATTTTGCTGCTGGTGGAGAAGCTCGATACGCCGCTGCCCGAAAAGGTCGCGCAAACTTGTCTCGTCCTGGACGGCGTGCAGGACGCCGGCAACGTCGGGTCGATTCTGCGCAGCGCGGCAGCCGCCGGGATTCAGCAGGTATTTTGCGCACCCGGTACCGCGTACGCCTGGTCGTCGAAAGTCTTGCGCTCGGGCATGGGGGCGCACTTCCTGTTGCAGATTCACGAGGATGTCGACGCGCACCCGCTGATCGGGCGCCTAGCGGTGCCGATCGTCATTACGGATTCGCACGGCGCGGAAGCGATTTATGACTGCGATCTGAGCGGTCCGCTTGCGTGGGTGTTCGGCAACGAAGGGGCCGGCGTTTCGCAGACCTGGCGCGACGCGGTGTCGTTGCGAGTGACGATTCCGCAGCCCGGCGGAATGGAGTCGCTGAATGTGGCGGCGGCCGCCGCTGTGTGTGTGTTCGAGCAGTGCCGGCAGCAACGCGCGCTGGGTTGAGCGCTCCGCCGCACGGCTGACGTTTCGCTTTGACTCGCCAGAAATGGGCTGTGCACTACGCGCAGCCCATCGTCCAACGATCTTCAGACCAGGCTCAATAAGCCTGTCGATCCAGCTTGATCTCCTGCAGAATCGTCGTCGCGATCTCCTCGATCGACTTATGCGTCGACGACAACCACTTGATCCCTTCGCGCCGCATCATCGCCTCGGCCTCGTTGATCTCATAGCGACAATTCTCCGGCGCGGCGTACTTGCTCCCGGGCCTGCGCTCGTTCCGGATTTCCGACAGGCGCTGCGGATCAATCGACAAACCAAACATCTTCTGCCGATGCGCGAGTAACGGCGTAGGCAGCTTGCCGCGCTCGAAGTCTTCCGGGATCAGCGGATAGTTGGCCGCTTTCACGCCGTACTGCATCGCCAGATACAGGCTGGTCGGCGTCTTGCCGCTGCGCGATACGCCGACCAGAATCACGTCGGCGTCGGCAAGATTGCGGTTCGACTGACCGTCGTCGTGAGCGAGCGAAAAGTTGATCGCCTCGATCCGGTTCTTGTACTCCTCGGTGTCAGCGTTCTGGTGACCGCGACCCATCGCGTGACTCGACTTCAGTTCCAGTTCCTGTTCCAGCGGCTCGACGAACGTCTGGAACATATCCAGCACGAGCGCATTCGAGCCTTTGACGATCTGGTTCGACGCGCTATCCACCAGCGTGGTGAAAACGATCGGTCGTCGGCCGTCCTGCTGGATTGCCTCGTTGATTTTTTCGAGCGTGGCGTAGGCCTTTTCCGTCGAGTCGACAAAAGGCACACGAACCAGGCGGAATTTCTGGTCGAACTGGGAAAGGATCGAATGCGCGAAGGTTTCGGCAGTGATCCCGGTACCGTCGGAGACGATGAATACGGTGGGCGGCATCAGTGGGGCTGGGGAACGTGAGCGGCAAACAGCGCTCGAATAAAACATCGCTGTATCGGACTCGCTGCCAGGTGGCTAACCGGAAGACGGCAGCGGCGTCGTTACAGCGCGCCGTGGGCACCGTAATTGCGTCCGGATGACGGCAGGACCTCGTAAAAGCCCGTTTGCCGGTCCGGGGCGCGATTCGAGGCGCAATTCTCGTCCGACTGCCACATTTTAGGAGTCGGCACGGTAGAATAGCGGCAACCTGTTGGATAAGCAATTGCAGGCGATTGGCGGCTAACTTGCCGCGAACGATCGTTCAACGCCTTGCTATTGGCCGGTAACTAGCGGTGAAATTGGTGGATTGATCGGTAATTTCGTCCATCCGGCTTCTTCGTCGCGTATCCGGTTTGCCGCGCACTTCGGCTGCGCGTAGCGATTGCTTCTCCAACAGGTTGTGCAAGACACGAGTTCACGCTTCCAATGGGCGTCTCGTGTTCAAGCCCACTTGCACAACCGTGAATTTCTTTCACACTTAGGGGCTTGTATGACTAACGTAGTTACCGTCGCAAAGGACAAGGCGTATGTAGTTCCGTTTGAGCAGTTGCGGATGACCGACGTGGAAATCGTCGGCGGCAAGAACGCGTCGTTGGGCGAAATGATCAGTCAGCTCGCCGAAGCCGGCGTGCGTGTGCCGACCGGTTTCGCCACCACGGCACTGGCCTTCCGCGATTTCTTGCATCACAACAATCTGACCGAACGCATCGCCAAACGTCTCGAAACGCTCGACGTCGACGACGTGAAGGCGCTCGCCGAAGCGGGCAAGGAGATCCGTCAATGGATCGTCGACGCTCCCATGCAGCCGCAACTCGAGGCCGACATTCGCGCGGGCTTCGACACGCTCCAAAACAGCTCGCCTGAAGAGCTGTCGTTTGCCGTCCGTTCGTCGGCAACGGCGGAAGACTTGCCGGACGCATCGTTCGCGGGTCAGCAGGAAAGCTATCTCAACGTGGTCGGGGTCGAAGACGTGCTCGATCGCATGAAGCACGTGTTCGCGTCGCTGTATAACGACCGCGCTATCTCCTATCGTGTCCACAAGGGCTTCACTCACGCTGAAGTCGCGTTGTCGGCGGGCGTGCAGCGTATGGTGCGCTCGGACGTCGGCGCAGCGGGCGTGATGTTCACGCTCGACACCGAGTCGGGCTTCAAGGACGCCGTGTTCATCACGTCGAGCTATGGTCTGGGCGAAACCGTCGTTCAAGGCGCGGTGAATCCGGACGAGTTCTACGTTTTCAAGACCACGCTCGCGCAAGGCAAGTACCCGATCATCCGTCGCTCGATTGGCTCGAAGCTGATCAAGATGGAATTCACGAAAGCCGGCGAAGAAGGCCGTGTGAAGACTGTCGACGTGTCGCATGAGCAGCGCAACCGCTTCTCGATCACCGATGAAGACGTGATCGAACTGGCGAAGTACGCGGTCATCATCGAAAAGCACTACGAGCGTCCGATGGACATCGAGTGGGGCAAGGACGGCCGTGACGGCAAGATCTTCATTCTCCAGGCGCGTCCGGAAACGGTGAAGAGCCAGGCGGCAGGCAAGGCCGAGCAGCGCTTCAAGTTGAAGGGCCAGTCGAACGTGCTGGCTACGGGTCGCGCAATCGGCCAGAAGATCGGCGCGGGTCCGGTTCGCGTGATCCACGATCCGTCGGAAATGGACCGTGTGCAGCCGGGCGACGTACTGGTCGCCGACATGACCGACCCGAACTGGGAGCCGGTCATGAAGCGCGCGTCGGCAATCGTCACGAATCGCGGCGGCCGGACTTGCCACGCGGCAATTATCGCGCGTGAACTCGGCGTCCCGGCAGTGGTCGGCTGCGGCGACGCAACCGACGTGCTGAAGGAAGGCGCACTCGTCACCGTGTCGTGCGCGGAAGGCGACGAAGGCAAGATTTACGACGGTCTGCTCGAAACCGAAATCACCGAAGTGCAGCGCGGCGAACTGCCGCCGATCCCGGTGAAGATCATGATGAACGTGGGCAACCCGCAGCTCGCTTTCGACTTCTCGCAACTGCCGAACGCAGGCGTGGGTCTGGCGCGACTCGAGTTCATCATCAATAACAACATCGGCGTTCACCCGAAGGCGATTCTCGAGTATCCGAACATCGACCAGGACCTGAAGAAGGCCGTGGAAAGCGTTGCTCGCGGTCATGCGTCGCCGCGCGCGTTTTACGTCGACAAGCTGACCGAAGGTATTGCGACGATCGCGGCCGCGTTCTACCCGAAGCCCGTGATCGTGCGTCTGTCGGACTTCAAGTCGAACGAGTACAAGAAGCTCATCGGCGGTTCGCGTTACGAGCCGGACGAAGAAAACCCGATGCTCGGTTTCCGTGGCGCGTCGCGTTACATCGCCGAAGACTTCGCCGAAGCGTTCCAGATGGAGTGCATCGCGTTGAAGAAGGTGCGTGAAGAGATGGGCCTCGACAACGTCGAGATCATGGTGCCGTTCGTGCGTACGC
The DNA here is from genome assembly GCF_900099835.1 of Paraburkholderia fungorum. Lineage (NCBI taxonomy): Bacteria > Pseudomonadati > Pseudomonadota > Betaproteobacteria > Burkholderiales > Burkholderiaceae > Paraburkholderia > Paraburkholderia fungorum. Next base: position 2,368,282 of record NZ_FNKP01000001.1, on the reverse strand, counting down.
TGAAGCAGGCGGAGCGCGTGATCGGGCTGCTGGCGAAGTTCGGCCTGAAGCGCGGCGAAAAGGGCCTGCGCCTGATCATGATGTGCGAAGTGCCTTCGAACGCGATTCTTGCTGAGGAATTCCTGCAATTCTTCGACGGCTTCTCGATCGGTTCGAACGATTTGACGCAGCTCACGCTGGGTCTGGATCGCGACTCGGGCATGGAGCTGTTGGCTGTCGATTTCGACGAACGCGACCCGGCCGTCAAGTTCCTGCTGCAGCGCGCGATCTCAACCTGCCTGCGTCTGAACAAGTATGTGGGCATCTGCGGGCAAGGTCCGTCGGATCATCCGGACTTCGCGCAATGGCTGACGGACGAAGGTATCGCGTCGATTTCGCTGAACCCGGACTCGATCATCGAGACGTGGCAGCAGTTGGCAAAGTCGACGAAGTAAAGCAATGCATGCCGTTTTTAAGCGGCTTGCATAACGTGCGGTGCGATATGTCAAATGCGGTCAAAAGTAGTTGAGACATAGGGCATCGTGCGTTAAATGCACCTGCTTCGTGCTATAAACACCCCGGTAGATCCGGGGTGTTTTGCTTTGTGGAGGTCAACGTGGCGCCAGGTGGATTGTTCTGGTGGATCGGGGCGGGTGTGCTGGTCGTGCTCGAGTTGATGAGCGGCACTTTTTATCTGCTAATGATCGCTTTGGGTTGCGTGGCGGCCGCGATTGCGCATCTAGCGGGCGCGGGCGCCGACCTGCAGTTCGCGATTGCTGCCGTGGTGGCGCTGGCGGCGGTCGTGGCGTTGCGGCGCTCGAGCTTTGGACGGCGCAAGCGCAAGGAGGCGTCGCGTAATCCGGACGTTAATCTCGATATCGGTCAGACGCTGAATGTGCCCGCGTGGAGCGAGCGGCGAGCGCGGGTCAACTATCGCGGCGCGGCATGGGATGTCGAACTCGCCGCGGGTGAACCCGAAAGTGCGCAGGTCTACGAAATCACCGAATTGCGCGGCAGTTGCCTCATCGTCGTGGCGAGCCGGCATTCGCCGGCGAAAGCGGGCGCGGTCTAAGCATTCGCACGCCCGGGCAATACACGCGTAACTATTCGAACCAAAGAGCGGAGGGCAGTTATGGATTCGACCATCGTCGGGGTGGTGCTTCTCGTCATCGTGATCGTGCTGGCATCACAGACCATCAAGATCGTGCCGCAGCAACACGCGTGGGTGCTCGAACGGCTGGGCCGCTATCACAGCACGCTGACCCCTGGCCTGAGCTTCGCGTTTCCGTTTGTCGACCGGATCGCGTACAAGCACATTCTTAAAGAAATTCCGCTCGAAGTGCCGAGTCAGGTCTGTATCACGCGTGACAACACGCAGTTGCAGGTAGACGGTGTGCTGTATTTTCAGGTCACCGATCCGATGAAGGCGTCGTATGGATCGAGCAACTTCGTGTTCGCGATCACGCAGTTATCGCAGACCACATTGCGTTCCGTCATCGGCAAGCTCGAACTCGACAAGACTTTCGAAGAGCGCGATTTCATCAATCACAGCATCGTTTCATCGCTCGATGAAGCCGCCGCGAACTGGGGCGTGAAGGTGCTGCGCTATGAAATCAAGGACTTGACGCCACCCAAGGAAATCCTGCACGCGATGCAGGCGCAGATTACCGCCGAGCGTGAAAAGCGCGCGCTGATCGCGGCGTCGGAGGGGCGCAAGCAGGAGCAGATCAATATTGCGTCCGGTGGACGGGAAGCGGCGATCCAGAAGTCCGAAGGCGAGCGCCAGGCGGCGATCAATCAGGCGCAGGGGCAGGCGTCGGCGATTCTGGCGGTGGCTGAGGCCAATTCGCAGGCGATTCAGAAAATTGCGGCAGCCATCCAGTCGAATGGCGGAATGGAGGCGGTGAATCTCAAGGTGGCCGAACAATATGTGAACGCGTTCGGCAACCTGGCGAAGCAGGGCACCACGCTGATCGTGCCTGGCGATATGTCGGATATGAGTTCGATGATCGCGTCGGCTCTGACCATCGTGAGCAAAGGCAAGGGCGTGCCCGACACGAAGTGAGTGCGCGAGTTTGTCAGCCAAAAAAATGGCCTGCAGTGAGTGCGGGCCATTTTTGCATCTGAGCGCTAGTAAGGCTGTGGCGTTGGCGCGATGTGGGGACGATGCGTAACGCGGCGGAGTGGCGGGGAGTAATGACCAATCTTCGCCTGGTTCGAAGCTGCACAGTTCAGCGGCCACGATCACCCGCATCCCGCCCAGATCAGCCCCGCGAGCGCATCAACTGCGCCTTCTCCCGCTCCCAATCGCGCTTCTTCTCGCTCTCGCGCTTGTCGTGCAGTTTCTTACCCTTGGCGAGGCCAATTTCGCATTTGACGCGGCCGCCCTTGTAATGAAAATTCAGCGGCACGAGCGTATAACCGCGCTGCTCGACCTTGCCGATCAGTTTGCTGATCTGTTCGGCGTGCAGCAGCAGCTTGCGCGTACGGACCGGGTCGGGATTGATGTGGGTCGAGGCTTCGGGCAGCGGGCTGATGTGCGTGCCGATCAGAAACAGTTCGTTGTTTTTGATCACAACATAACCTTCCTTGATCTGGCCGCGCCCGGCGCGCAGCGCCTTGACCTCCCATCCTTCGAGCACGAGTCCTGCTTCATAGCGTTCTTCGACCGAGTAGTCGTAGAAGGCTTTTCTGTTGTCGATGATGCTCATGAATGGAAAGTGCCCAACTCGTTTAAAATCACGATTTTAGCAAAGCGGGGCAAGGAAAGCCCGCAGCGCTTTTTAACCCGCTTGTCCACCCTTGCCGCGCGCTGTTCAATTTATGGCAGATGTCCAGAAAACCGTGTTGATCCGCCATTCGGCGGAACAGATGTTCGACCTCGTCACCGACGTCGCCGATTACCCCAACTTCCTGCCCTGGTGCGGAGGCGTCGAAATTCGCCGCCAGGACGAAACCGGCATGGAGGCGAAGATCGATATCAACTTCAAGGGCATCAAGCAGCACTTCGCCACGCGTAACAGCATGGAGCGGCCCACGCGCATCGACATGGAATTCGCCGATGGCCCGTTTCGCAAGTTCACCGGTTTCTGGCGCTTCACGCCGCTGCGCGCGGATGCTTGCAAGATCGAGTTCGCGCTGCATTACGAATTCACCAACATCATTCTCGAGAAAATCATCGGGCCGGTGTTCAATCACATCGCCAATAGTTTTGTCGAATCATTCGTGAAGCGCGCTGATCAGCGCTACGGTAAGGCATGAGCACGCGTCTGTCGATTGAAGTCTGTTACGCGGCGGCCGACGCGCAAACGCTGATCGCCGTGGATTTGCCCGAGGGCGCGACATTGCAGCAGGCGCTCGACGCAAGCGGCATCTTGCAGCGTTATCCGGCTATCAATCTGGAGGCGCAGAAGGTGGGTGTGTTTGGCAAGCTGAAGCCGCTCGATACAGTGCTGGCCGATCACGATCGCGTCGAGATTTACCGGCCTCTGCTGGTGGATCCGAAGCTGTCGCGTCAGCGTCGTGTGCAGAAGGCCCGCAAGGCAGGGTCGATCGAAGGGCGTCGCTGGCAGAATCGGGAGTAGCGGTAGGCGGAGTTGCGCAACTTCAGGGCTGAAAGGGAGCACGGCTTGCGCGAACCGCCGCAAATCGTCGCAGGCTGCGCGCGAGCGGTCCGAACGCCGAACTTTCAATCAAGGCGCTGAAACCTGCGCTTTCTCCTTGATCCGTGTGGCCCCCGACGAGTCGTCGTCCGCATGCTGGCGCACCGACCAGCACACTCCTGCTACCAGCAACAGGATCGCCGCCAGTTCCAGCGGGCGCGGCAAGCGCTGGTCATAAATGAACGCGTAAAGCAGCGCAAACAGCGTCTCGAACACGATCATCTGTCCGGAAAGTGTCAGCGGAAGCCGTTTCGATGCGGCATTCCACAGTCCATTGCCGAGCCACGACGCGCCAATCGCGAGGCCGAGATTCAGCATCCAGAAAGTTTGCCAGCGAGCATCCGCCAGTTCGCCTTGCGGACCACCCGACGGCAACGCTGCGACCACCAGCCACAGCGCCGCGCCGAGGGCGCCGGTCACCACACCCCACAGCACCGACCACTCGTTGCCGCTGAAATGCGTCTGACGCTGCAGATATCGGGCGTTTTCGACCGCGAACCACGTCCAGCAGCCCAGCGCGCCGACTGCGCACGCAATGCCCAGCAGCTTCGTGGCGACGCTGACGGGTGAGCTATCCGCCACCGTAAATACGTCGACGTTGATGCAGACGATACCCGCCATGACCACCGTCAGCGGCCACGCGAGCCGGGCCAGCGGCACCGCGCCGTGATCGCGCCGTCCGAGCAGGGTCACCGTGACCGGCAGTACGCCGACGATCAGCGAGGCCGGCGCAATGCCGATCAGATGGACGGCCGCCGTCAGCAAAAGGTAATAGATGAGGTTGCCGGCCAGCGCCAGCTTCACCAGCGCGCCGAGATCCTCGCGGGTCAGGCGTTTGACGAGCGAGCGCGCCATCGGCAGCGCGGCGGCCAGCGACACGATTCCGTACATCGTGTAGCGGCCCGCGCTCAGAAGCAGCGGCGAAAAGTCGGGCAGCACGCGCGGCACCAGAAAAACCATGCCCCATAAGGCTCCGGCCATTACTCCATATGCCACACCGCGCTGCATCGACTGCTCCTGCTGGAAAACTTGAGAATGGTCGGCAGAATAGCGGGTTGGCCGGTCCCGCGTCTTGTTCGATTCTGCATTTGAGCGGAAATCATGCGACCGTCATGCGTGTTTTATCCGGTTTTTCCCCGCCGACGCTTATTTGCGCCCGAACGCGCAAACGAAACCCGATCGAACCCGAGCCGAACCGATAAGCGAAATCGACGGGCCCAAAGTCATGAAAAAAATCACCCGAAATTCGCTAAGCTGCTGTTAGTGCAGTGAAAACCGGGGAGGTATCGCGTATAATTCGCTTTTGCGCCTATAGGATTTGCCATGCGTCTGATCCAAACAGCACTCACGTTCGATGACGTGCTCCTCGTCCCGGCTTTCTCCGATGTTTTGCCGCGCGACACCAGCCTCAAGACCCGGCTGACCCGCAACATCTCCCTGAATATGCCGCTCGTGTCCGCCGCCATGGACACCGTCACCGAAGCCCGCCTTGCTATCGCAATGGCGCAGATGGGTGGCGTGGGCATCATCCACAAAAACCTCACGCCGGCCGAACAGGCGCGTGAAGTTGCCAAGGTCAAGCGATTCGAGTCTGGCGTCGTGCGTGATCCGATCACCGTCCCGCCGCAAATGAAAGTGCGCGACGTTATCGCGTTGTCGCAGCAGCATGGCATTTCGGGCTTTCCGGTTGTCGAAGGCGCGCAACTGATCGGCATCGTCACGAATCGCGACCTGCGTTTTGAAGAGCGCCTGGATGAGCCGGTCCGCACCATCATGACGCCGCGCGAGCGCCTCGTCACGGTCAAGGAAGGCACGCCGCTCGCCGAAGCGAAAGCGCTGATGCACAGCCACCGCCTCGAGCGCGTGCTGGTCATCAACGACGCATTCGAACTGCGGGGCCTGATGACCGTCAAGGACATCACCAAGCAAACCGAACACCCGGACGCGTGTAAAGACGAACACGGCAAGCTGCGCGCAGGCGCGGCGGTCGGCGTCGGCGCGGACAACGAAGAGCGCGTCGAACTGCTGGTGCAGGCGGGCGTCGACGTGATCGTCGTCGATACTGCGCACGGTCACAGCAAGGGCGTGCTCGAGCGCGTCAGGTGGGTCAAACAGAACTTCCCGCACGTCGAAGTGATCGGCGGCAACATCGCCACCGCAGCGGCTGCGAAGGCGCTCGTCGAGTACGGCGCGGACGGCGTGAAGGTCGGTATCGGCCCGGGTTCGATCTGCACGACGCGTATCGTCGCGGGTGTCGGCGTTCCGCAGGTCACCGCAATCTCGAACGTGTCCGAAGCGCTGAAGGGCACGGGTGTGCCGGTCATCGCCGACGGCGGCGTGCGTTTCTCGGGTGACGTCAGCAAGGCGCTGGCAGCCGGCGCGAACGCTGTGATGATGGGCAGCATGCTCGCCGGCACCGAAGAAGCGCCGGGCGACGTGTTCCTGTATCAGGGCCGTCAGTACAAGTCGTATCGCGGCATGGGTTCGGTCGGCGCGATGAAGGACGGCGCAGCAGACCGTTACTTCCAGGACAACTCCGCGAATATCGACAAGCTGGTGCCGGAAGGTATCGAAGGCCGTGTCGCCTACAAGGGCTCGGTCAACGCCATCCTGTTCCAGCTGATCGGCGGCGTGCGCGCGAGCATGGGCTACTGCGGTTGCCGCACGATCGACGAAATGAACGACAAGGCCGAGTTCGTGCAGATCACCGGCGCGGGCCTGCGCGAGTCGCATGTGCATGATGTGCAAATCACGAAGGAAGCCCCCAACTACCACGTGGACTAAACGCCAATGAAGCCACTGCTGCGTTTTGTACTTATCGTCGATGCCTTGTTGTTGCTTGCGTTCGGTCTGCTGTTTCTGCTGACGCCCTGGACTTCGTTGTACAACGCGCTGCAGTTGGTGCAAACCGAGCCGGCTCTGGTCGGCCAGGGGTTTGGCGTGGCGCTGATCGGACTCGCGTGGCTGGCGTTGCACGCGTCGTTCGATGGAGCGCTAACTTCGGCGGTTGCCAAGGCCGTCGGCCATGTGAACTGGCTGACCGGCGTGCTGATGCTGGTTTGGCTGCTCGGTCTGCGTACACCTTCGCTGACCGGTTTTGGGCAGGTCGTGGCGGTGCTGGCGGGTGTGGTGCTGGTGGTGGTCGGTCTCGGCGGCGTGCGCCTGTCGGGCGCGGTAAGGCGGCGTGAGAAGGGCATTGTGGTTAAAGGCTCTTCCAATCGCGCTGAAAAGCGGGCTGAGAAACTGGCCGCCAGCCAGGCTGCTAAAGACGCCGAAATCCAGGCCGAAAAGGATGCCGCCAGGCGGCGCGAGTTGGAGCGCGACGCTGCGCGCGAACCGGCACGCGTCACCGCGGGTTTTCCGGTGTATCACGCCGAGCCGGTGGTCGAACCTGTGATTCCGGTTACGCGGCCTGTAGGTGCTGCGTCGGCCACGCCACTTCATCCTGTCGATAAAGCCAGCCTCACCGAGTCTGAACGTGCTGCACGGGCAGCAGCGGTTGCGCGCAACGAAACGCGTGACGCAACCGCCGACGCTTCCGGCGCACCCCGGCCACCGCTTCATGGCTGACGCGCCGAGCGCCACGCCATCCGCTGAAGCTAACGGATTCCGTTCGAGCATGCCGCAGGCAGGTGGCTGCGGCGTCGAACGCATCAGCAGGCTTCATCGTTACGTTTCATGTCCGATTGTCCCCACGTGGACCGTTTTGAATTCAAGGCCGCGCGCTTCGGTGCGCGGCATTCCGTATCCGCTCACTTTTGACTCCGTCCGCTGCCATGCATGACAAGATCCTGATCCTCGACTTCGGTTCGCAAGTCACCCAACTGATTGCACGTCGCGTTCGCGAAGCCAACGTGTATTCGGAAATTCATCCGTACGACGTCGATGCGTCGTTCATTCGCGATTTCGCGCCGAAGGGCGTGATCCTCTCCGGCGGCCCGAGCTCGGTCACCGAAACGGATACGCCGCGCGTGCCGCAAGCGGTGTTCGAACTCGGCGTGCCGGTGCTCGGCATCTGCTACGGCATGCAGGCGATGGCCGAGCAGCTCGGCGGCAAGGTCGACAACGGCCATCTGCGCGAATTCGGTTATGCCGAAGTGCGCGCGCGCAACCATACGAGCCTGCTCGACGGCATTAGCGACTTCACCACGCCGGAAGGTCACGGCATGCTGAAGGTGTGGATGAGCCACGGCGACAAGGTGCTGGAAATGCCGCCGGGCTTTGCGTTGATGGCATCGACGGAATCGTGCCCGATCGCGGCGATGGCCGACGAAAAGCGCCATTTCTACGGTCTGCAGTGGCACCCGGAAGTTACGCACACCGTGCAGGGCCGCGCGATGCTCGAGCGTTTCGTGCTGAAGATCTGCGGCGCGCAGCCCGACTGGGAAATGGGCAACTATATCGACGAAGCAGTCGCGAAAATTCGCGAGCAGGTCGGTAACGAGCACGTAATCCTGGGGCTGTCCGGTGGCGTGGATTCGTCGGTGGCGGCAGCGCTGCTGCATCGCGCGATTGGCGATCAGCTGACCTGCGTGTTCGTCGACCACGGCCTGTTGCGCCTGAACGAAGCCGAGCAGGTGATGGCGTTGTTCGCCGACAACCTCGGCGTGAAGGTGATTCACGTCGACGCGAGCGAAGCGTTCCTGAGCAAGCTGGCCGGCGTGACCGATCCGGAAGCGAAGCGCAAGATCATCGGCGCGGAATTCGTCGAAGTGTTCCAGACCGAAGCCGGCAAGCTGACCGACGCGAAGTGGCTGGCTCAAGGCACGATCTACCCGGACGTGATCGAATCGGCCGGTAAGGGCAAGAAGGGCGCGCAGACCATCAAGAGCCACCACAACGTGGGCGGCTTGCCTGAGACGCTGAATCTGAAGCTGCTCGAACCGCTGCGCGAACTGTTCAAGGACGAAGTGCGCGAACTCGGCGTAAAGCTCGGTTTGCCGCCGTCGATGGTGTACCGCCATCCGTTCCCGGGCCCGGGTCTGGGCGTGCGTATTCTCGGCGAAGTGAAGCGCGATTTCGCGGATCTGCTGCGTCGCGCGGACGCGATTTTCATCGAGACGCTGCGTACGTTTATCGACAAGGAAACGGGCAAGTCGTGGTACGACCTGACGAGCCAGGCGTTTGCGGTGTTCCTGCCGGTGAAGAGCGTTGGCGTGATGGGCGATGGCCGCACTTACGAGTACGTTGTCGCACTGCGCGCCGTGCAGACGCTGGACTTCATGACCGCACATTGGGCGCACCTGCCGCATGAGTTGTTGGGGCATGTGTCGAACCGGATCATCAATGAAGTGCGCGGGATTAACCGGGTTGTTTACGACATCTCGGGTAAGCCGCCGGCGACAATCGAGTGGGAATAAGCTTGCCGGTTTAATGGCATGGAAGAGGGCGCTGCGGCGCCCTTTTTTATTGCCGCAATTTTTTCGAAGTTGGGTTGGGTATTTCAGGTAATGCGGATTCCGCCAATTCACGGGCCCGCTCAAGCGCGTTGCTGATCTCGTCGAGTATCTTGTCGCGGGCAGCGTCGTTCGGCTGTCTCAGCGCGAACGAAGGATGATAGGTCGCAATGCCCACGCTGCCTGCCATTTCGAACGGTTTGTCGATGTAATCCCGTAAGCTGGCTTTCTCTCGCAACAAGGCGTTAAGTGCTGTTGCTCCCAACGTTACGATTACAGTTGGCCGCACCGTCTCCAATTCCCGCTCAAGCCAGTAAGAACACGCTTCGACCTCACGCTGCCCCGGTGTCTTGTGAAGCCGTCGCTTGCCGCGCAATTCCCATTTGAAATGTTTTACAGCGTTCGTCAGATAAAGACGCTCGCGCGACAATCCCGCGCGCTTTATCGCCATGTCCAGTAACTGCCCTGCGGGCCCGACAAACGGTTGACCGCTCAGGTCTTCCTGATCTCCAGGCTGCTCGCCAATCAGCATGATTCGCGCTTCGCCCGGCCCTGAACTGCCGACCGCTTGCGTCGCGTTGCGCCACAGGTCGCAACGTCGGCACGCATCAAGCGATGATGGGCTTTCGCGAACTGGTTGAGCGACTTCAGCCTCAACCGGAATCGACTTGCCACCGAGCTCACCGACGCCGCTTGCTTGCGCTAAACGGCGCGCGCCGCTTTTCGCTTCGCTGATCATGGCGGGGATCAGGTGGCCTTCCGGTAAGCCTTTCCAGAAACGTACCGGCATGTGCTGTTCGAGCGCGGTCTCGTTGAGGCGGGCCGGGTTGAACGTGCTGCGGTAATAGGCGAGCCAAAGCGCTTCGGCTTCGTCCTCGGTGTCGACGCGATGTTCGCCGGGCAACGCGTGACGGCGTTCGAGATGCAACTGCTGACCGTCCCAGAACGCCGCGCCTCGTGGCGTCGTGATCATCCACGACGAGCGCCCCATGCGCTGGGCGAAATGCTCGGCCGCCCACGCAAGGACGTCGTGCTCCGGTTCGTACCACGCGATGTACTCGGGTGGCCGTGACGATTGCGCCTGCTGGCGAAACCGGACGTACGCAATCATGTCGTGCTTGGCGCGTCGCACGCTTTTGGCCATGCGATAAAGCTGCGCGCCGTCTTCGTCAGCCGGCGACGCTACCGAGCGATCTCCTTGCTGCCAGCGCCACAGTACTTTGTATAAAAAAGCCCAACGCTGTGGCTCGCAGTGAAGTGCGCAGTCGTGAATCAGCGCGCCCAGTTCTTTTGATACATGCACGGCCACTGTTGCGGGCGTGATCATGTCGTTTTCCGACGATTCCCCATAGTCGAACAATGTTTGACCTTGCCGTAACTCTGGCGGTTGTTCGACGCGCCATTCAATCGATTCCGGCGCGAGGCCTTCGGCTAACGCTTTGAGTGACGCGGCTCGCCACGCGGTGAAATCGTCGTCAATAACGATGGAACGCATTGCGATGCTTTACAACAGCGCCAGTTGTACCGGCGGCGGCGCCAGCACACGGCGCAAATGAGCCGACGACGCGTCATGACTGGCCGCGCGGTAGTCTTGCGTGACGACAAACGGTTTGATTTTCTCCAGCGGACAACGCAGCCGAACGAGGTCGTCATAGCGCACACGACGCGTTCGCCGCAATTCGACCAGCCGCTTCGCGTTGCGCATGCCGATGCCCGGCACGCGCGCGATCATTCGCATCGGTGCGCGATTGAGATCAACCGGAAACGCCTCGCGATGCGCCAGCGCCCACGCGAGCTTGGGATCTATCTCAAGCGAAAGATTGCCCGGCTTTTCAAACAGTTCCTCGACGCTGAAACCGTAGCCGCGGATCAGAAAGTCGGCCTGATACAGCCGATGTTCACGCAACAGCGGCGGCGCCTGCGCGGGCAACGCAGAAGGGCTGTCGGGAATCGGGCTGAATCCCGAGTAATACACGCGCTTCAGCTTATAAGCGCCATAGAGCGTTTCGGCTGTTTGCAGGATCGTGCTGTCGCTGGTTTGATCTGCGCCGACGATCATTTGCGTGCTTTGGCCCGCCGGAGTGAACTTTGGCGCCTTCGCGTCGCTCTGCGCTTCTTCCTGCGCGAGACGGATCGAACCCATTGCCAGCTTGATGGTGCGCACGTCCTTTTCCGGGGCGAGGCGAGCAAGACTGCTGTCAGTCGGTAACTCGATATTCACGCTCAAACGATCGGCGTAACGCCCCGCCAGGGCGATCAGTTGCGGGTCGGCGTCGGGAATCGTTTTCAGATGAAGGTAGCCGCGAAACTGGTGCTCCTCACGCAGCGACTGCGCAACGCGTACAAGCTGCTCCATCGTGTAGTTCGATGACTGAATGATTCCGGAACTCAGAAACAGGCCGTCGATGTAATTGCGCCGATAGAAATCTAGTGTGAGATCGACCACTTCCTCCGGCGTGAAGCGCGCGCGGGGCACGTTGCTCGAGCGCCGATTGACGCAGTATTGACAATCGTAAAGACAAAAATTGGTTAGCAGTATTTTCAGGAGGGACACGCAGCGCCCATCGGGCGTGAAGCTATGGCAAATGCCCGCACCCGTGCTTGCGCCGAGCCCTTCTGTGCCTCGAGAGCCGCGCTTGGGAGCGCCACTGCTGGCACACGACGCGTCGTACTTCGCCGCGTCCGCCAATACTTCGAGCTTTTTGAGCAATTCCATGTTGCCGCCAATACTGTATGGATGTACAGTATTGTACGTGGGCAGAGCAAAGGTGCAAGCGGTTTCTGAAGTGGCTGAAACGATCGGGGCGCGGCCGCGCCCGCGACAAACCGGGGGTTCATTTACATGCAGATGCGGGCTTTTCCATGTCGGGAGCGACATGCCTGAACAATTCTGGTTGCCTGGGCTAGAGGCGCCGCCAACGCCAACAGATGGCCTGTTTTTCGCCGTTTTCCCCGACACAAGAACAGCGGCCGGCATTGCGAAGCTCGCGCACCAGCTTTGCGGGGAGGCGCGCGTCCGCAGCAAGCCGCTAGCAGCTGGACGTTTGCACGCAACGCTGACTCATCTGGGAAATTTTGCGGGAGGGTTGCCGCAAGAGAAAGTCGACGCGGCAAAGCGTGCAGCGGAGTCGATCGGCATGGCGCCATTTGCCGTCGAATTCGACGCGGTTGCGAATTTTGGAAAGAGGCCGCGTCCGGGGCCCATGGTGTTGACTGGAGGCGAGGGCGTCGTTGGCCTTCATGCGCTGCATGACGCGCTAGAGCATGCGTTAAACAGCGTCGACTTCTGGGGGCATCCGATTGCCAGCAAGAGTTATGAGCCGCACGTTACGCTGGCTTATGGCATACCGCCGGCGGACAAACGTCCCGTTGAGCCCGCGTGCTGGAATGTGCGGGAGTTTGCCTTGATACATAGTTTGTTAGGACGTACCCGACATGTTGCATTGGCGCGGTGGTCTCTGGTGGGCGGCGTGTCGTAACGACTGCGTCAGTTGCAAAGGGGCGGGAGAAAGTGGTTGTGCAACTACTTCCGCGCCACTAAGCCGTGCAAAGCTGAAGCGTGTGCATTAAAACCGTACGCCGGTTCCGCAGCCGCCAGCGAAGCCACCACCGCTTCCACCCGCGCCGCCGCAGAATACGCCGCAGCCTGACAGCGTCATCATCATGGCGATGGTCGCTAAAGTTGTGCGCAAGCGTTTCCCGAGTATGAGCTTGCCTATGGACACAGTATGCGGGCGGCGCGCGGCGAACTGCGAGAGGCTGTTCGAGTCAGGTGCGGCTGAAGTGGTGCAGGATGGTGAATCAATCATTCTGGATTGCATCAGGTAAGTGGCCTCGAAGAACAAAAAGCAGGACGCTTGTCGTGCCGGTTAATGGAAGATTTATCGCGAGTTCGTTGTACAAAAACGGCGCAGGAGCACAGTTTCAACTCTAATTTACGTCTATGCGTATCACAAATACGCAGTATCTGAAAACCGGTGTGTTTTGTCTGTCAGACACGCGGAGCGGCTAGGCGCTCCCTGATAGAATGCTTGGGCCGCAACGTAGTGGATTTCAGATGAAATTGCTTGATGCGCTTGTCGAACAGCGTATTGCCGCCGCAGCCGCGCGCGGCGAGTTCGAAGACGTGCCGGGTACGGCCGCGCTGCGACCCCAGGACGATGATGCACTGGTCCCGGAAGAGGTGCGTATCGCTAACCGGATTTTGAAGAATGCGGGCTTCCTGCCGCCCGCGGTTGAGCAGTTACGCGCGTTGCGTGATCTGCAAACGGAGTTGAATGCCGACAGCGGCAGCGCCACGCTTTGCCGCATCCGGGCTCGCATGCTGGCGCTCGATATGGCGCTCGAATCGTTGCGCGGCGGTCCGCTGGTTTTGCCGCGCGAATACTGCCGACGCATCGCTGAGCGGCAGTCGGAGCGGGTTGGCAAACTCGACACGGCAGACGTGGTTTCGCGGTGAATGAATCGGCTAGCTGCTCAGTGCTGTCTGGTTCGATGTCTGTCGAAGGGGGCGAAGCATTGAATATGTCTGTTTCACCCAATGAGGCCGGCGCAGAACTCTCTAAAACGTCGGTGAACGATTCGTGCCCGCCTGCTGTGCGAGAGGTCAGTGGATCGACAATATCTACCGATCCCTCAGAGTCTCTTGCCGTGTCCGAACGTGATCGCCGGTTTATGGCACTTGCTCAGGCCGCCGCCGAAGAGGCACGCGCAGCGGGCGAAGTGCCGGTCGGCGCGGTGCTCGTTCGTGGTGACGAAGTCATCGCCAAAGGTTTCAATCATCCGATCGGGGCGCACGATCCGTCGGCGCATGCAGAGATGATTGCGTTGCGTGCGGCCGCGCGGGCCGTCGAAAACTACCGGCTGCCAGGCTGCGAACTCTATGTGACGCTCGAGCCCTGCCTGATGTGTGCGGGCGCGATCATGCACGCGCGAATCGCTCGCGTCGTGTTTGGCGCTCGCGATCCGAAAACGGGGGCATGCGGCAGCGTCGTCGACGCATTTGCAAATCCGCAACTGAATCATCACACCACGGTGAGCGGCGGAGTGCTCGAAGCCGAATGTGGCGCGGCGCTCAAATCGTTTTTTGCGGAGCGTCGACGCGCAAGTCGTGAAGCGCGCGCGGCGGCGCGTGCCGCTGAAGCGGCCGACAATCTTCCGTCGGCCGAAGCGCTGTAGAGCGGCTTTGAACCCGCCGTAAAACGACAACATCCAACAGGTCTTGCCAATGACCGTTCATCGCACCATCGAATTGATCGCGCCGTCCGGGTATCCGCATGATCCTGATGTGCTGCATCGCGCTTTGCATCGTCTGCACGCGCAGGGGCACCGCGTCGGCGGCGAGGAGGCGGCAAAGCGTCGGTATCAGCGTTTCGCGGGCACTGACGGCGAGCGCGCGGCCGATCTGAACCGGCTCGCCGATCCGTCGCGGCAGTTGCCCGATGTGGTGCTGGCCGTCCGCGGTGGTTACGGCGCCGTGCGTATTCTGCATGGCCTTGACTATGAGGGGCTGCAGCGGCGCCTGGCCGATCAGCCGGTCGCGCTGGTCGGACACAGCGACTTCACCGCGATCCAGCTCGCGTTGCTGGCGCGTTCTGGCGTGAAAACGTTCGGTGGGCCGATGCTGATGAGCGATTTCGGCGCGGAGGACGTCAGCGAATTCACCATGCAGCATTTCTGGTCGGCGTTGACGAAGCCGGGCATGACCGTGACCGGCAACACGCCGCAGGCACAATCCGTCGACGTGTCGGGCATGCTGTGGGGCGGCAATCTGGCGGTGCTGACGTCGCTGATCGGTACGCCGTATATGCCGCCGGTGCAGGGCGGCATCCTGTTTGTCGAAGACGTCAACGAGCAACCGTTCCGCATCGAGCGGATGATTTATCAGTTGCATCTGTCAGGCATTCTCGCGCAGCAGCAGGCGCTCGTTCTTGGCGATTTTTCCGGCGGCAAAACGTACGATTACGACAACGGCTATGACTTGCACGCGATGGTCGAGCAGGTGAGGGCGTTGATCGGCATTCCGGTCGTCACAGGGCTGCAATTCGGGCATATCCATAACATGCTGACCTTGCCCGTGGGCGCGGACGGGCACCTCGTCGCGAACGCGCATGGGTTCAAATTGACGTTGTCGGGCTATCCGAATCTCGCCTGACATTTCGCTTCGATCCGGATCTGGAAGAAAGCGGGCATTGAGCAGCCCGCTCTTTTTAGCAGCATGAAAGCAACTAACGGTCGTCTCTTGGCCACGTCGATAACCATAATCGACCACGACCGCAGGCGGATTTTGTTGACAAAATCCGCTGTCGATCACGCGACTGCTTATCAATTAATAAACCTGCTAAATAAGCTGCACTGCGCGAAGCACTCCACCGCGCCCATCGCAAACCTCAGCCTCCGCAAGAAATTGTCAAAATTCAAAACAAAAATTGTTGACAATCTTTATGTCCGTTCTAAGATGACCAACATACCGAGACAAACATCATGTCCGACACAGACTTCGCCGCCATCACCAGTTCGAAACCCGAAGCGATTGCCGAGCGCATCCGCGCGGCGATCCTCGAGCATCGGCTGGCTCCTGGCGCCAAGCTGACCGAAGCGCAGTTATGCGAAGTATTCGGCGTGAAGCGTGGCCCGATCCGGCAGGCGCTCGCGCAACTGGCGACCGACCATCTCGTCGATCTCGAGCCGAATCGCGGTGCGTTCGTCGCGAGTCCGTCGCTGCAGGAAGTGCACGAAGTGTTCGAAATGCGCCGCATCATCGAACTTGCCGTGGTTGAAAAGATTTGCAACGGTCACGGCATGCGTCGGTTGAAGAACATCGGCAGCATGATCGGCCGTGAACGTAAGGCGTTCGAAACACGTGATTTTCCGGCGTGGATTCGCCTGTCGGGCGAGTTCCACACCGAACTGGCAGGACTCACCGGCAATGCCGTGTTGTGCGACTGTCTGAATGGCCTGGTTGCGCGCTCCACGCTGATTTCCGCGTTGTACGAGTCGCTCGGACGCAGCCCTTGCTCGTTCGAGGACCACGAAGCCATTCTCGCCGCGCTCGACGCCGGCGACGCAAAGGAGGCGGCGGCCCTGATGTCGCGCCATCTGCAAAGCGTCGAGTTGAAGATGCTGGACCGCCCCGCTCGTGGCGCGGCCGATCTGCATGAAGTGTTCGGCACGCTGGGTGCGGCGCCGAAAAATGCCTCCAAAGCCAATTCCACAGCAGGCTGAGGCAAGCAGTCAGTGCGAGCAGGTTTGAGCAGAAGCGCCCGTTAGCGGTGCGCGCCGCACTGAATTGAATCGAACTGGATCAGGCGTTGCAAGGCGGCTCGGCGTGAGCGCTGCCGGCTTGCGCACGCGTGTCCGTCTTCGAACGACGGACTTTGGGCAGCAACGTATTGCCGGACATTCGCGGCAGCCGGCGATGCGATCACCACAAGTACTTCAGTACGGAGACACCCGCGGCACGGCCCTGACAGACAGCGCCGGCTTCCTTTCCCGACAGCGAAAGCTAACGTTAAAACGTACGCGGGCAAAGAGGGCGCGACTGGCACGGCTGGTGCAACGTCCTTCGATGCGCTATCGAGGGTCCCCACCCAAGGAGGAATCATGGCTCAGTTCAGTGCAGCGCCCGGCAGTCGCAACCTACCCACTTATGCAGACGGCAGCGCGTCCGGCGAATCGTCGATGCCGGCAGGCTATAGCGAGCGGCTTTATAACGAAGATCTCGCGCCGCTGCGCGAACAGACCTGGGGCGCTTACAACATCTTCGCGTTCTGGATGTCGGACGTGCATAGCGTCGGCGGTTACGTATTCGCGGGCAGTCTGTTCGCGCTCGGTCTGACGAGCTGGCAGGTGCTGATTGCGCTGCTGGTCGGTATCACGATCGTCAATCTGCTGTGCAACCTGATCGCCAAGCCGAGCCAGATGAACGGCGTGCCGTATCCGGTCGCGTGTCGCGCGACGTTCGGTGTGCTCGGGGCGAATATTCCGGCTGTGATTCGCGGGTTGATCGCGGTCGCTTGGTATGGCATTCAGACTTATCTGGCGTCGAGCGCGCTGGTGATCGTGGTGCTCAAATTCGTCCCGCAATGGCTGCCTTATGCGGATGTTCACCACCACGGCTTCATGGGCCTCTCGACGCTCGGCTGGGCCGGTTTCATGCTCCTGTGGACGTTGCAGGCGCTGGTGTTCTGGCACGGCATGGAAACCATCAAGAAGTTCATCGACTTCGCGGGTCCGGCGGTCTATGTCGTGATGTTCATCCTCGCGGGCTACATGGTGTATCGCGCCGGCTGGCGCAACATCGGCATCAACCTGGGCGGTGTCAAATATCACGGCATGCAGGTCGTGCCGGTGATGATCACGGCAACCTCGCTGGTCGTCTCGTACTTCTCCGGCCCCATGCTGAATTTCGGCGACTTCTCCCGCTACGGTAAGAGCTTTCGCAGCGTGAAGCGCGGCAATTTCTGGGGACTGCCGGTCAACTTCCTCGCGTTCTCGCTGGTCACGGTGGTGACGACTGCAGCCACGCTGCCGGTCTTCGGCGAACTGATCACGGACCCGGTCGAAACGGTGGGCCGGATCGACTATCCGACCGCGGTGATTCTCGGCGCGTTGACCTTCACCATTGCGACGATCGGCATCAATATCGTGGCCAACTTCGTGTCGCCGGCGTTCGACTTCTCGAATGTCGCGCCGCGTCTGATCAGCTGGCGCATGGGCGGCATGCTCGCGGCGGTGGCGTCGATTTTCATCACGCCGTGGAATCTGTTCAACAACCCGGCCGTGATTCACTACACGCTCGACATTCTTGGCAGCTTCATCGGCCCTTTGTACGGCGTCCTGATCGTCGACTACTATCTGGTGAAGCGTCAGAAGATCGTGCTCGACGATCTGTACACGGTGGAGCCGACCGGTTCGTACTGGTATCGCAACGGTGTCAACTACCAGGCTGTGGCTGCGCTGCTGCCGGCCGCGTTGATTACCGTGGTCTGCGTGATGACGCCGGCGCTCGACAACGTGGCGAATTTCTCGTGGTTCCTCGGCGCCGGGCTGGCCGCGCTGTTCTATCGCATTCTTGCGCGCTGAGTCTCGCCGGTCGTTTGCCCGTTCGTTTTGCCCGCCAATTCGCCAGTTCGCGGCCCGATTCGTAGCCGCAAATGAATTGCAACAGGAGTCGAGATGCGTATCAAACTGATCAACCCGAATACGACCCAGCGCATGACGGACGCAATGGGCCGTTGCGCGCGGGAAGTCGCCGCGCCAGGCACCGAAGTGATCGCGGTAAATCCGACCATGGGGCCGCCGTCGATCGAAGGCTATTACGACGAAGCGCTCGCCACGCCGGGCCTGCTGGCGGAAGTCGCCGCAGGCGAGCGCGAAGGCTGCGACGCGTACGTGATCGCCTGCTTCGGCGACCCCGGTTTGTATGCGGCGCGCGAGGTGGCGCGCGGGCCCGTCATCGGCATTGCCGAGGCTGCGATGCATGCGGCGAGCGTGCTGGCGCCGGGCTTTTCTGTCGTAACGACGCTTGCCCGCACTTGCGGCATGGCGTGGCATCTCGCCGAGCGCTACGGGATGAAGCGCTTCTGCCGCAATGTCCGCGCGACTGATGTAGCCGTGCTCGATCTCGACAAGCCGGGTTCGGCGGCGCGCCGCATCATCCTCGACGAATGCCGTCGTGCGCTCGCCGAGGATGGATCGGACGCGATCGTGCTGGGTTGTGCGGGCATGGCCGAACTGTGCCGGGAGATCGAGGACGCGCTCGGCGCACCGGTGATCGAAGGCGTGACGGCGGCCGTGAAATGGAGTGAGGCGCTGGTCTCGCTGCGGCTTTCGACGGCCAAGCGCGGCGACTATGCGCGACCGTTGGCCAAGCGCTACGACGGCGCGCTGGAGTCGTTCAGCCCGGGCGCAACGGAGTTGCATCCGCAGTCGCCGCGCGGGTCGGCCGCGTCGGGTCCGGCCGATCCTAATCAGCAGCAAGCCGGCGCACACGTCGTCACGCATGGAGATTCGTCAAAAAATCTTCGAGAATCCGCAGAAACATCCGATTCAGCCCGGGTAAACGCGAAGGAATCGGCGCAGCACATACATTCAGTCTGACACGCACTATCTGCCCGGGTGTATGGGCGCATCCGGGTGTTTTCGCTACACTGATTCAACTCGGCGAGGGTGCCGAAACGCGGTTTTTGCCGCTGATTCAGCCCCGTTCGTACCCGCGCCGGCGAGACGCACATGCAGTCGCATCGCACGTGGACTTGCGCAAAAAGCTCACGTGTCAGGTGCATATATCGCCGCTCAGAGCGTCGCGCGAATTTTTCATACCGTCACCACGCATTGTCAAACCATGCCACTCGACTCGAACTACCCACGTGATCTGATCGGCTACGGCCGCCACCCGGTACAGGCCAACTGGCCGGGTCGAGCGCGCGTCGCAGTGCAATTCGTCCTGAATTACGAAGAGGGCGGTGAAAACTGCGTGTTGCACGGAGACCCTGGCTCGGAGCAGTTTCTGTCGGAGATCGTCGGCGCTGCCGCTTATCCGTCTCGTCACATGAGCATGGAGTCGATCTACGAATACGGTTCGCGCGCGGGCGTGTGGCGCATCCTGCGCGAGTTCGAAAAACGTCATCTGCCGCTTACAGTGTTCGGTGTCGGCATGGCGATCGAACGACATCCCGATCTCGCGCGCGCCTTCGTCGAACTGGGGCATGAGATTGCGTGTCACGGCTACCGCTGGATTCATTACCAGGATGTGTCGCCGGAGAAAGAGGCCGAGCACATGCGCCTCGGCATGGAAGCGATCGAGCGCGTGACGGGCGAGCGCCCGCTTGGCTGGTACACCGGCCGTGACAGCCCGAATACGCATCGTCTGGTCGCGGAATATGGCGGCTTTCTGTACGACTCCGATTACTACGGCGACGACCTGCCGTTCTGGATGGACGTCGAGGTCAAGGGCGGTAAAACCGAGCCGCAACTGATCGTGCCGTACACGCTCGACACCAACGACATGCGCTTCGCCAGCCCTCAAGGTTTCAACACGGCGGATCACTTCTTCACCTACCTGCGCGACGCATTCGACGTGCTCTACGAAGAGGGCGACGAAGCACCGAAAATGCTGTCCGTCGGCATGCATTGCCGTCTGCTCGGCCGCCCCGGGCGCTTCCGCGCACTGCAACGTTTTCTCGACCATATCGAACAGCACGATCGCGTGTGGGTGACGCGGCGCGTCGATATTGCGCGTCACTGGCGCGAACATCACCCTTACCAGCAAAACAACCGCGAGGCTGCGGCATGAAGGCGATGCAATACACACTCGACCAACTCAACAGCATCCCGGCCGACGCGTTTATCACCGCGCTCTCGGGCATCTTCGAGCATTCGCCGTGGGTCGCGGAAGTCGCCGCGCAACAACGGCCGTTCGCGAGCATCGACGAGTTGCATCGCAAGATGTCGGGCGTTGTCGAAACGGCGGGCGAA
Source organism: Paraburkholderia fungorum (assembly GCF_900099835.1). Lineage (NCBI taxonomy): Bacteria > Pseudomonadati > Pseudomonadota > Betaproteobacteria > Burkholderiales > Burkholderiaceae > Paraburkholderia > Paraburkholderia fungorum. The sequence goes on along the minus strand of NZ_FNKP01000001.1, from coordinate 2,347,767 downwards.
GCGAAACAACTGGCGCTGATCAACGCGCACCCGGAGCTTGCCGGTAAGGCCGCGGTACGTGGTGAGCTCACCGCCGAGTCGACCCGCGAACAGAGCGGCGCGGGCCTCGCGCAATGCACTCAGGAAGAGTTCGACAAGCTGCTCGCGCTGAACAGCGCGTATCGCGAGAAATTCGGTTTTCCGTTCATTCTGGCGGTTCGCGGCTATGACCGTCACGGCATCATCGCGAACTTCGAGGCGCGCGTGAACAACAGTCGCTCCGACGAGTTGCGCGCAAGCCTCGACCAGATCTACCGCATCGCACGTTTCCGGCTCGACGATCTGATCGATGCGTAAGCGCTCAGGCGTGATTTCGATCACGCCTTGTTAATGCGCACACGCATCGCAACTCTCGAATCGAAACGTTTTTTCAGCACCCACAATCAAGGAAGACAAAGATGGCACTCCCGATTCTCGATCCCAACGCACCGGAATTCACGCGCCGCTATGTGAATCTGGCGGACCCGCGTCTGGGCGCGCAGGCGCTCGAGTCCAGCGACGATTTCTTCGCGCCGAAGGAACGCATGCTGAATCCGGAGCCGGCCGTCTTCATTCCGGGCAAGTACGACGACAACGGCAAGTGGATGGACGGCTGGGAAACGCGCCGCAAGCGCGTGTCGGGCTATGACTGGTGCATCGTCAAGCTCGCGCGTCCGGGCGTGATCAAGGGGCTCGATCTCGACACCAGCCACTTCACCGGCAACTTCCCGCCGGCGGCCTCGGTAGAAGCCGCGCGCGTGGTGGACGGCGCGCCGAATCAGTCGACGAAGTGGACCGAGATCGTGCCGTCGTCGACGTTGCAGGGCAATAGCCACCATTATCACGAAGTCAGCGACGCGAACGCGTACACGCATTTGCGCGTGAACATTTACCCGGACGGCGGTATTGCTCGTCTGCGTGTGTATGGTCAGCCGCAAGTCGACTGGGCAGGCGCGAGCCGCACCGAGCAGTTCGATCTGGCCGCGATGGAAAACGGCGCGTATCTGGTCGGCGCGAACAACCAGCACTTCGGCGCGGCATCCACGCTGCTGATGCCGGGTCGCGGCGTGAACATGGGCGACGGCTGGGAAACGCGCCGTCGCCGCGAGCCGGGCAACGACTGGGCGATCATCGCGCTGGCACAGCCGGGCGTGATCAAAAAGATCGAAGTCGACACCGCGCACTTCAAGGGCAACTATCCGGACCGCTGCTCGATCCAGGCCGCGTTCGTGACGGGCGGCACCGACAGTTCGCTGGTCACGCAGGCCATGTTCTGGCCGGTGCTGCTCGGCGAACAGAAGCTGCAAATGGACAAGCAGCATTTCTTCGAAAGCGAGATCGCGGCGCTGGGTCCGGTCACGCACGTACGCTTTAACATCATTCCGGACGGCGGCGTGTCGCGTCTGCGTCTGTGGGGCACGCTCGCATCATGAAAACGCTCGCAATCGAACCGTTGACGAAAGAGGCGTTCGCCGCATTCGGCGATGTGATCGAACTCGAAGGCGCGAAGCAGATTCCGATCAACCTCGGCACGACGATCCGCTTTCACGATCTCGCGAAAGTGGATGTCACCGACGAAAACGGTCGCACGCTGGTCAACCTGTTTCGCGGACAGCCGCGCGTGTTGCCGTTCGAAGTGAAGATGCTCGAACGTCATCCGCTGGGCAGTCAGGCGTTCGTGCCGCTGAACGACAAGCCGTATCTGGTCGTGGTCGCGCCGGCGGGCGATCTCGATGCATCGCAGATTCGCGCGTTCGTGACGAGCGGCTGGCAGGGCGTCAATTATGCGAAGGGCGTCTGGCACCATCCGCTGATCGCGCTGGGTGATGTGAGCGACTTTATCGTCGTCGATCGTGGCGGGGACGGGCTGAATCTGAATGAGCAGGATCTGGCCGAGCCGCTGTGGCTCACGGAAGATGCGTTGAGCGCGGTCGCGGTTTGAGGGTTGTCGCTGCGCGTGTTTGTTTCCCACGCGCAGCGCAATGTTAAAGAAGGCTCACGGCATGCAGGTGCCGTGGGCCTTTTTCATTGCGGCCGGCCGGTGCAAATCGCGCGCGCGTTGATTCACCGTTTTCCAAGCAAGGGCGAGCGCCCAATCACCTCACGCGCTTTTTCAGCCGGTTCGGGCGCGGAAAATCCCGCCGCCTCGATCGCGGGTTTCAGTCCCTTGAATTGCAGGCTTTTCTTCGACGAGCGCAACGACGCCATGCCGTCGTCCCACGCATGCAGCATCTGCTTCGCGACGGTGTGCCATTGCGGCTCATTGCGCGCTGCTTCGATCAGCTCATGGCCGACCGTGACCGCCGAATCGCACAACGCTTCGACCATCTGCGCGTACTGCCGGGGCGGAATGCCCATCCGCGTATTGAAGAAGCGCTCGAGCGTCTTGCCGGCTGCCCAGGTCTTGCGGCCGTCGATCGGCAGGCCCGGCGGATTCGCGGCAAATCGCGGGTAAGCCTGGGTCGTGACGATATCGTAGACGGGCGTGAATGCGACATCGTCGACGGACGTGTAGTACAGCGCAACGTTTTTCGTATGACAGTCGGCGTTGCGCACCACGTAGTTGGTCAGCAGGTGCCACGCGAGCTGTTCCAGTTGAAGCCGCATGCTGTCGCGATCGAGCAGATAAGCCCGTGCGGCATTGAGCATTTTCTCGGTGGTCGAGTTGTATTTCTCATGCGGCGGCAGACCCAGCAGACCGCACATGTCTTCGACGCCATAGGCGGGCAGGCCGTCGGCATCCACGTCGAAGCGCTCGACGATCAGCGCGCGGCCATCGTCCGACATCTGCGTACGCGCGACCTTTGCCACATCGAGCCGCTCCAGCACGCGCATCGAATAGAACTCGTTGAAGCCGAGAAACGGCGTGCTGTCGTCCGAGCCCTTGACGATGTGACGGCTCGTGCGGATGGTCGGCTTGCCGAGTGGCGTCGGTACAGCTTCGCTGTTTGCCTGCCGGTCCGGCGCGATGAATTTCGGCACCGCGCCCGAAATTGCCGCGCGTGCATATTCGCGCACCAGTTGCGAGAAATGGTCGGCGGTGTTGTCGCCATGCAGAATGTCCTGCACGTCGAGCGCCTGCAATTCGGTGCCGGGCGCGACGCCTTCGGGCGTGACGGTGACGCGCCCAATACCCATTGCACCGACCACCGCCAGCAGCGAGAGATCGGTGCCGTCGAGCAACGGCCCGAATTGCTCGCGGATCAGATTCAGCAGATAGCCTTCCGGCAGGTTCTGCCGGAAGAATGGATGCAGATCGCGCGGCCAGCGCCACGCTTCGTCACGAACCGGCATGGCCAGGCTGACGAAATCGGCGGCATTTGCGTTGGCGTTGTATTTGAGAACGTAGTCGTCGCGCTCGCGGAACAGCGTGGCAACGGTCTTGCCCAGAACCTGAACGTCGAGTTTCATGAGTTCGCGTCCGGGCTGCGCTGTTCAGCGAGGATGTCTTCGAGCGTGCGCCCATGCCCGTGCGCGACGAACTTCAGGTCGTAGCCCGCTGCTTCGAGCAGACGCACGAGCACCGACACGCTCATATCGTTTTTGGCGAGCGTTTCCATCCGCGCGACGGTGGTGCGCGCGACGCCCGCGCGCCGCGCCAGTTCTTCCTGCGACAGATTACTTTCGCGTCGCACGGTTTTCAGCATGTCGGATACGTCGGCCAGATTGGTCATTTGTAGCCCCAAGGCATCAATTTCTGCGATTTGTCGCTTTATTGTAGCCTATGGGACACAAAAATAAATGACCGATTTGTAGCCTATGGGCTACATTTTGATCTGGTATAGCATTTTTTGTAGCTCTTGGGCTACCAAATGCGATTTAATAATTGGCAATCCGCGCGAAAGGGCGACAAAAGAAAAAGCGGGCTTCCCGCTTACGCGAAAAGCCCGCTTTTCAATGATGCCGCCTCTTCAGGCCGGCACGCTCCCCCGGCCTTCAGTCAAAAACGACAAACCGCGTGCGAATTCCTGCAAATCTCACTTCACCGCACCACCTTCGAACCACGCAGCGATTTTCATGCGCTCGTCGTCGGTCATGTGCGTGACGTTGCCGAGCGGCATTGCCTTCAGCGTCACCGCCTGCTGATAAATCCGCTGCGCGTTCTGCGAAATTTCATCCGGCGTATCGAGCAACACGCCTGCGGGTGCGCTGCCCATCATCGTCGGATGCGCGGAGTGGCACGCCACGCAACGCTGTTGCAGCACCGGCGCAATGTCGGCCACTTTCACCGACGGCGCGTTCGCAGCCTGAGCCTGCGCGACGATCGGCTTCGGCATGGTCCAGACCAGCGCGCAGAACATCAGCGCGATGCCGACCAGCGGCAGATACCACAGCACCTGGCCACGGTGACGCATCACGAAGAACTGACGGATCAGCGCGCCAGCCAGCATGATGACCAGCAGCACGGCCCAGTTGTACGGATGCGTGTAGGTCATCGCGTAGTGGTTCGACAGCATCGCGAACACCACCGGCAACGTGAAATACGTGTTGTGCACCGAGCGTTGCTTGCCGCGTTTGCCGTAGATCGGGTTCGGCGTGTCGCCCTTGAGCATCGCCGCGACCATCTTGCGCTGGCCCGGAATGATCACGAAGAACACGTTCGCCGACATGATCGTCGCGAGCATCGCGCCCATGATCAGGTACGCGGCGCGGCCCGCGAAAATGTGGCAAGCCAGCCACGCGGCGATGAACACATACACGCCGACGCAGATGCCGAGCACCTTGTCTTTAGTGCCGAGCAGGCGGCACAGCGAGTCATAGACGATCCAGCCCGCCGCGAGAAAGCCGATTGCCGACGCCACTGCCACCACCGGACCCATATCGAGCACGTTCTTGTCGATCAGGTAAGTGGACGGCGAGAACAGATACAGCACCGTGAACAGACCGAAGCCCGACAGCCACGTCGTGTACGACGGCCACTTCGACCAGTGCAGATCGTCGGGCATTTCCGGCGGCGCGACGGTGTACTTCTGCATGTTGTAGAAGCCGCCGCCATGCACGTGCCACAGCTCGCCGAACACGCCGCGTCGGCGCTGGTTCGGGTCCGTCGGCGGTTTCAGGCTGTTGTCGAGCGCGACGAAATAGAACGATTCGCCGATCCATGCAATCGCGGCGATGACGTGGAACCAGCGAATCGCCAGGTTCAGCCAGTCGGTGATAAAGCCTTCCATGAAACTCCTCCACTTCTGATTCGTTGTATGCGCGATGACGTTCGGCCTTGTGCGGACCCGCTTGACGGGTCTCGGGCACGTATTACGTCACTGCGCCGACTGCGGGGTGAAAGACACGCTGCGCTCAGTTCGCAGCACGCCGTTTTTTAACAGTGCTTCCAGTCAGATCGCGGGGCCGAACCGCACGCGGTCGATTGCGTTTCGCGGACAGGTCGCCGGTGTCGGGCGACCCTCTGCGCAAGGCAATCGGACGCATATCGGCGTCAGCCTCCTAGCTGCCGCGATACGTGCTGTACGACCACGGCGACACCAGCAGCGGCACGTGATAGTGCGCACCGGCATCGGCGACGCCGAAGCGCAACACCACGCGATCGACGAAACGCGGCTCCGGCACCTTCGTGCCGATCGACGCGAAATAGTCGCCCGCGCCGAACACGAGTTCGTATTCGCCCGCGACTAGCGCGTCGCCTTCGAGCAGCGGCTGGTCGCAGCGGCCGTCGTCATTGGTGGTGGTGGTTTTGAGCGCGCGGCGGGTGTCGCCCGACAGCGCGAAGAGTTCGACCTTGATGCCCGCGCCGGGACGGCCGTTCGCGGTGTCGAGCACATGGGTTGTGAGCTTTCCCATTCGCAATTTTCCTTGTGTGTTTGCGAGGTTTCGGCGGCGGCCCGATCCAGATACGTTTGCGGCGGATCGAGGCTCCACGTCAGTGGCTACATACCCGTCGGCGAAATGAAGCGAGCGCCGTGGCAGCCATTGTAAAAAGGATGTTCCGTTCAGCGCGCGCGAGATAGGAAAGATAAGCCCCGGCGCATGACAGACAGCCTGTTGAAAGCCACAGCATGCCGATTTGTTCGATCAATACGCTGAATCGAACCCACCGGCGGATCGTACCGGTGCCAAAAAAGGCCCACTATATCGGCAGCGTGAAGTTGGGTATCGCATTGGCGCGAGTTGTCAGCGTTTTTTTGGCCGTCGAAGGTTACGGCTGTGTGCCGCAGCAAACCCGAACCTGAAGTGTTGGGCTGCGGCACACAACCCGAAGACGGCGGAAGACGCTGGGTAACCGGGCCAACGGCGTTCGACGGGACGCGGCGGCACGGTGAGCGTGCGCCACATCGCGTTCGAACGGCTTTGCACGGAAGCATTGAAGCGGAGAAAACGAATGACGATGGAGCAGAAGGTGGAACAGACGGCAGGCAGGCCGAAGAAAACGATGCTGGTGAAGCACGCGGACGTGCTGGTCACGATGGACGGCGCCCGGCGCGAATTGCGCGACGGCGGCCTGTATATCGAAGACAACCGGATCGTCGCGGTCGGACCGACGGCGGACTTGCCGCAAACGGCCGACGAAGTGCTGGACATGCGCGGGCACCTGGTGATCCCCGGTCTCGTGAATACGCATCACCACATGTATCAGAGCCTGACGCGCGCGATACCCGCCGCGCAGAACGCCGAACTGTTCGGCTGGCTCACGAACCTCTACAAGGTGTGGGCGAACCTCACACCGGAGATGATCGAAGTTTCGACGCTGACGGCGATGGCCGAGCTGCTGCTGTCAGGCTGCACGACGTCGAGCGACCATCTGTATATCTATCCGAACGGCAGCCGGCTCGATGACAGCATCGTCGCTGCGCAGCGGATCGGCATGCGGTTTCACGCGGCGCGCGGCAGCATGAGCGTGGGGCAGAAGGACGGCGGTTTGCCGCCGGATTCGGTGGTCGAGCGCGAGCCCGACATTCTGAAGGACACGCAGCGTCTGATCGAGACGTATCACGACGAAGGCCGTTACGCGATGCTGCGCGTGGTCGTCGCGCCGTGCTCGCCGTTCTCGGTGAGCCGCGATCTGATGCGCGAGTCGGCGGTGATGGCGCGCCAGTATGGCGTGTCGCTGCACACGCATCTGGCGGAGAACGTCAACGATATTGCGTACAGCCGCGAGAAGTTCGGCATGACGCCCGCCGAGTATGCGGAAGATCTCGGCTGGGTCGGTCACGACGTATGGCATGCGCATTGTGTGCAACTCGACGATGCGGGCATCGAACTGTTCGCCCGCACCGGCACGGGTGTCGCGCATTGCCCGTGTTCGAACATGCGGCTGGCGTCGGGCATTGCGCCGGTCAAACGGATGCGGCTCGCGGGTGTGCCGGTTGGATTGGGCGTGGACGGATCGGCGTCGAACGATGGCGCGCAGATGGTCGCGGAAGTGCGGCAGGCGCTGCTGTTGCAGCGGGTCGGCTTCGGACCCGACGCGATGACCGCGCGAGAAGCATTGGAAATCGCGACGCTCGGCGGCGCGAAGGTGCTCAACCGCGACGATATCGGCGCACTGGCGCCGGGCATGGCGGCGGATTTCGTGTCGTTCGATCTGCGTCAGCCGCTGTTCGCGGGCGCGTTGCACGACCCGGTTGCCGCGCTGGTGTTCTGCGCGCCCTCGCAGGTGAGCTATAGCGTGATCGGCGGCAAGGTGGTGGTGAAAGACGGACAACTGGCGACGCTGGAACTGGGCCCGGTGATCGAGCGGCACAACCGGCTGGCGAAGACGCTTTACGAAGCGGCCGCGTAGTACCGGCTGACAGGCAACCGAACCGCGCGAGCAACTTGCGGAGAGCCGGCATGAAGAAAAGCTTGAAAACAGCCGCAGCAAGCTAATCGAGTTTCCGCCGCCACCAGGCCTGAACGGCGGCGGGAAACTCTCAGTACGGAAGGTTCAAGGCTTGTCGATCAAGGTTTTGGTCGCCTCGGCGACCAGGCTGCGCAACCAGCGCACTTCATCGGAGTAATGCACGCGCTCGTGCCACAACTGGTAGTACTGCATCGGCGGGAAATCGAGCGGGGCGGGCACCACGGTGAGCGGCAAAAACTTCGCGTAGTAATCGGCAAACAGGCGCGTCGTCGTGAAGATCAGATCGGACTTGATCAGCACGTACGGCGCCAGATTGAAGTACGGCAACGTGACGACCACATGACGCTTTAACCGCTCGCGCGCGAGGTGCACGTCGATCGCGCCGCGCTGGCCCACCGAGTAAGGAGTCGGCGCGAGATGCGGAGCATTCAGATACTGGTCGAGCGTCAGCCCGCCGCGTTTGGCGAACGGATGCGTGTTGCTCATCAGGCAGACGATCTGATCGACGAACAGGTTCGACAGATGCAACTGCTCCGGCGGCTCCGGCCAGTTGCCGACCACGATGTCGAGCTTGCCGTCTTCGAGCGCGAGTTCGTAGTCGAAGGCGGGCCCAAGCGAGTGAAATTCGAGCGTCGCATTCGGCGCGGCCTGGCGAAAACGTTCGACCACGGTCGGCACGAACAGCACGTTCAGGTAGTCGGGACAACCGATCCGGTAACAACGGATCGACGTCGCCGGATCGAAGTTGTGCTGCTGGAACTTGATGCGCTCGATTTCGCGCAGCGCGTTCTGCACCGGTTCGAGCAGGCGCAGGCCGTACTCGGTCGGCACCATGCCGGATTTGCCGCGCACCAGCAGCGGGTCGCCGGTGATGTCGCGCAGGCGGCGCAGCGCCGCACTGATGGCAGGTTGCGATTGATTCAGTTTGACGGCCGCGCGCGTGACGCTGCGCTCCATCAATAAAGTATGCAAGACGCGTAGAAGGTACGTATCGATCGCCTCGCGTTGCTGACTCATGACTTCTCCGAAATATATGTTCTGGCTGATCGAACGGGCGTGGGGGTATATGCGTTTTAATATGAACGAAAAACCGCGTCAAGGGAGGCATACCCGCAGAGCGCGCAACGGCGCGGGTTTGCGGGAATTTTGGCGGCTCGACTGACTGGGTCGAATTAGGTATTGTCACCCGGTTGTGGTGACGGATCGTCTGCCGGCGAGGTGGACGGACACGCTGTAACCGGCAGTCTCTGACGTACTACGGAATCACATGAGCGACTCTTCTTATAGCAACGGCGCCGCCGCGCAGCCGGCACCCAGGCCGGAACAGGCGACGCCCCGGCTGGTGCTCTCGGGCATCACCAAACAATATCCGGCCGTGCGCGCCAACGACGACGTCACGTTGATCGTCCAGCCGGGTGAAATCCATGCAGTGCTCGGCGAAAACGGCGCCGGTAAAAGCACGCTGATGAAGATCATCTACGGCGCGGTACGGCCCGATGCCGGCGAGATTCGCTGGGAAGGCCAGCCGGTCGAAATAGCGAGTCCGGCGGCGGCGCGCAAGCTCGGCGTCGGCATGGTGTTCCAGCATTTTTCGCTGTTCGAGACGCTCACGGTCGGCGAAAACATTGCGCTCGCACTCGACGAACCGTTCGATCTGAAGACGCTCTCCAAACGGATCCGCGAAGTCTCCGCCGATTACGGTCTCGACATCGACCCGCAGCGTCACGTGCATAGCCTGACGGTGGGCGAGCGGCAACGCGTCGAGATCGTGCGCTGCCTGCTGCAGAATCCGCGTCTGCTGATCATGGACGAACCGACTTCAGTGCTGACGCCGCAAGCGGTGAGAAAGCTCTTCGCGACGCTGCGCCGTCTCGCCGCCGAAGGCTGCAGCATTCTCTACATCAGCCACAAGCTCGACGAAATCCAGGAACTCTGCGACACCGCCACGGTGATGCGCGGCGGCCGCGTGACCGGTCATGTGAAGCCGAAAGGCGAGACGCACGCATCGCTCGCACAACTGATGGTCGGCCATTCGCTGCCCGACTACACGCGTCGCGAGCACAACCCCGGCGCGGTGCTGCTCGACGTGAAGGAGTTGTCGGTCGAAAGTGACGACCCGTTCGGCACGTCGCTGAACAACGTGTCGTTCAGCGTGCATGCGGGCGAAATTTTCGGTATCGCGGGCGTGTCGGGCAACGGCCAGGCGGAATTGCTGTCGGCGTTGTCCGGCGAAAAGCGGGGCGCGCGCGCCGACGCCGTGACGATTTGCGGCAAGGCGGCCGGGCGGCTCGGTGCGGGCGGCCGTCGCGCGCTCGGTTTCGGCTTCGTGCCGGAAGAGCGGCTTGGACGCGGCGCGGTGCCCGCGATGTCGTTGTCGGAGAACGCGTTACTCACCGCGCATCGTCAGCAGATGGTGAAGTCGGGCTGGATCAGGTCCGGTGCGATGCGCGCGTTCGCGAAGCGCTGCATCGACGCGTTCGACGTGCGTTGCGGCGGCTCCGAAGCGCTCGCGCAAAGTCTGTCGGGCGGCAATCTGCAGAAATACATCATGGGACGCGAGATTCTGCAGGCGCCCAAAGTGCTGGTGGTCGCGCAGCCTACATGGGGCGTCGATGTCGGCGCGGCGGCGTTCATTCGCCAGCAGTTGCTCGATCTGTCCGCGCGCGGCGTCGCGATCCTGGTGATCTCGGAAGAACTGGAGGAGTTGTTCGATATCTGCGACCGCATCGCGGTGCTGGCCGGTGGCAGACTGTCGCCGGTGCGTGCCACGGGGGCGACCAATGCCGAGGAAATCGGCCGCTGGATGGCGGGTCTGTTCGGCGGACGCGAAGGCACGGCACCGTCGGCGGAACAGCCGGCGCATGCCTGACGATGCGTAAAGCGACGCCGGCTTATTAAGCCAACCGGTTCGACCTCGGTTCGACAACAACAACGCGATAAATCACACGCTACCCATGATCTTTCCTTATCGACTCGAAGCGCGCACGACCCCCTCGCGGACGATGCAGCTCGCCGTGCCGCTGATCGCCGCGCTGCTCACGCTCGCGATCGGCTTCCTGATTTTCAGCCTCGTCGGCCGCGATCCGCTGGAGGCGATGCACGCCTTCTTTATCGAACCGCTGTCGAGCGTGAACGGCTGGTCCGAACTGCTGCTGAAGGCGTCGCCGTTGTGCCTGATCGGCCTCGGTCTCGCGGTCGGCTATCGCGCGAACGTGTGGAACATCGGCGCTGAAGGGCAGATGCTGCTCGGCGGGATTGCCGCAAGCGGCGTCGCGATCTATTTCGATCAGGCCACCGGCTGGTGGATTCTGGCGGTCATGATGATCGCCGGGGTGGTCGGCGGCATGGTGTGGGCGGCGATTCCGGCGCTGCTGAAAAGCCGCTTCAACACCAACGAGATCCTCGTCAGCCTGATGCTCACGTATGTCGCCACGCAACTGCTGATCTATCTGGTCAGCGGACCGTGGCGCGATCCGCAGGGGATGAATTTCCCGCTGTCGGAAATGTTCAGCGGCGACGCGCTTTACCCGACGCTGTACGGCGACTGGCATTGGAAATGGCTGCGCGGCACGCGGCTGAACGCGTCGGTGTTCGTCACGCTGATCGCGATTCCGCTCGTGTGGGTGTTCATGCGCAAGAGCTTCTCGGGCTACAAGATGAACGTCGGCGGTCTCGCGCCGTTGGCCGCGCGCTACGCGGGTTTCTCCGACAAGAAAACCATCTGGACCTCGCTCTTGATCAGCGGCGGTCTCGCGGGCCTCGCGGGTATGGGAGAGATCGCCGGTCCGATCGGCCAGTTGCAGGCCACGTGGTCGCCGGGTTACGGCTTCACCGCGATCATCGTGGTGTTCGTCGGGCGGCTGCATCCCATCGGCATCGTGCTCGCGAGCCTGCTGATGGCGCTGCTGTACCTCGGCGGCGAAGCGGTGCAAACCTCGATGCAATTGCCGCAGGCGCTGTCCGGCGTGTTCCAGGGGCTGCTGCTGTTCTGCCTGCTGGGCGCCGACCTGTTCGTGAACTACCGTGTGCGCCGCCGTTCGCTGGCCGCTCCCGCTCACTGACCCGTTCACCGTTTTTTCAGCCGATCTCATGGATATTCAACAAGCCAGCGCGCTCACTTCGAGCGCCGTCACCGCCGCGATTCCGCTGATGTTCGCGGGCGCGGGCGAACTCGTCACCGAAAAATCCGGTGTTCTCAATCTCGGCGTGGAAGGCATGATGCTGATGGGCGCCGTGAGCGGCTACGCGGTCACGGCGATTACTGGCAGCCCGTGGCTCGGCGTGCTCGCCGCGATCGGCGCGGGCCTCGCGATGTCGCTGCTGTTCGCGTTCCTCACGCTGACCATGCTCGCCAACCAGGTCGCCACCGGCCTGTCGCTGACGATCTTCGGCATCGGGTTGTCCGCGTATGTCGGCAAGCCGTACACGTCCGCCGCCGTGCGCGCGACCATCGACACGTGGACCATTCCCGGCCTCTCGAAGATTCCCGTACTCGGCCCGGCGCTGTTCAGCCTCACGCCGCTCGATTACCTCGCATTCCTGATGTTCGCGGTGATCGGCTGGTTCCTGTACCGCACGCGCGCGGGCCTCGTGCTGCGCTCGGTCGGCGAATCGCCGCAGGTCGCGCACTCGGTCGGCTTTCCGGTGGTCGGCGTGCGCTATGGCGCGGTGGCCTTCGGCGGCGGTATGGCGGGCCTCGCGGGCGGCTATTACTCGATCGTCAATCTGCACCTGTGGCAGGAAAACCTGACCTCGGGCCGCGGCTGGATCGCGCTTGCGCTGGTCGTGTTCGCGACGTGGCGGCCGGGGCGTCTGCTGATCGGCGCGCTGCTGTTCGGCGCGGTGACCGGCCTGCAGTTTTACGCGCAGGCGATCGGCGTGCCGGTGCCGACGCAATTCCTCGCGATGCTGCCGTATATCGCGACGGTCGTCGTGCTGGTGCTGATTTCGCGCAATCCGAACACGATCCGTCTGAATGCGCCTGCTTCGCTGGGCAAGCCGTTTTTCTCGGCGGGCTGAGAACTGCCTGTCCACACGTTTTGAGTCATCCGATAACCACAGCTACACGACTGCACACGACAGGAGAAAACATGAAGAGAAGAAATCTGCTGACCGCCTTTGCGTGGGGCGCGGCCTCGCTCGCGCTCGCCGCACCGTTCGCACAAACCGCACAGGCCGCCGACGCCCCGGGCGTCGCGTTCGTCTACCTCGGCAATCCGGGCGACGCCGGCTGGACCTTCGCGCACGACGCCGGTTCGAAGCAGGCCGAAGCGAAGTTCGGCAACAAGATCAAGATCACGCGCATCGAGAACGTGCCGGAATCGGCCGACTCGGAACGCGTGTTCCGCGATCTGGCGAACAAGGGCAACAAGATCATCATCGGTTCGAGCTTCGGCTACCAGGACTTCGAACTGAAGGTCGCGAAGGATTTCCCGGACGTCGTGTTCCTGCACGCGACCGGCTACAAGAAAGCGCCGAACTTCGGCACCTATGACGTGCGCATGTATCAGGGCGCTTACCTGGCGGGCGTCGCCGCGGGCAAGGTCACGAAGACCAACACGCTCGGTTTCGTCGCGTCGGTGCCGATTCCCGAAGTGATCCGCAACATCAACGCGTACACGCTCGGCGCGCGCTCGGTGAATCCGAACGTGCATACGAAGGTGATCTGGATCAACAGCTGGTTCGATCCGGGCAAGGAAAAGCAGGCCGCCGAAACGCTGATCGGCCAGGGCGCCGACGTGCTGCTGCAAAACACCGATTCGAGCGCGACGCTCGCGACTGCATCGGAAAAGCATGTGCACGCGTTCGGTTGGGATTCGGACATGAAGAAATTCGGTCCTGACGCGCACCTCGGCTCGGTGGTCGGGAATTGGGGCGTGTACTACAACGCTGCAATCCAGCAGGTGCTGGACGGCAAGTGGAAGAACGATCCGGTGTGGTGGGGCATCCCGCAAAAAGCCGTTTCGCTCGACGACCTGAACACCTCGGCGATTCCGGCTGACGGCCTCAAGCAGGTCGCGGCGAAGCGCGACGAACTGGCGAGCGGCAAGTGGGACGTGTTCACCGGTCCGATCAAGGATCAGTCGGGCGCGGTCAAGGTGCCGGCCGGCAAGACGCTGGGCGATGCCGATCTGCAACGTATCAACTGGTACGTGGAAGGTGTGGATGGCGCGTTGCCGAAGTAAGACGGCGCGCCGGGTTTGCCCCGCCACGGTCTGAAGAATTCAGGATCGACCGGGCGGCGGCCTTGGCAACCGTGGCTCTGAAATGCTGTGTCCCCTTTGAAGGGGGCACAGCTTTTTTTTCGCCTTTTCAGTGGTCACATCTGGAACCAGTAACCACGCGACGGCGACGCGTCACTCGATCCGCAAGCCGACCTTGATCGTCACCTGCCAGTAGGCCACCTTGTCGTCCTCGATCTGGCCCCGCGTTTCGATGACTTCGAACCAGTGCAGATTGCGCAATGTCTTCGACGCTTTCGCAATCGCAGTGCTGATGGCGTCGTCGATCGATTTTTTCGACGAACCGGTCAGTTCGATCTGTTTATAGACGTGTTCCGACATGAACTTCCTCCTTTGAACTTCGTTGGTGTTCAAAAAGTATAGGCAACCGGGCCTTTGGCGCACGGCCGTTCCTGGAGCGAGTGAAGTCGCACGTCGCGTGCCTGGCGGCGTCCAGAAAGGCGCGCGGCGGTTTGCGTGACACCCGATGCGGGTTGCATGACAGGCGACCGGTGTGCGCGTGGGTTGAATTCGCGATAACCTGCTAAAATATTGGGTTTTTCGCCGATATCACATTCAAAGGGACGCGCCGTGCTGTCTACCGCCAATATCACCATGCAATTCGGGCCCAAGCCCCTCTTCGAGAACATCTCGGTCAAATTCGGGGGAGGGAATCGCTATGGCCTGATTGGTGCAAACGGTTGTGGCAAGTCCACCTTCATGAAGATTCTGGGTTCCGATCTGGAACCGAGTTCGGGCAACGTGATGCTCGAACCGAACATCCGCCTCGGTAAATTGCGCCAGGACCAGTTCGCCTACGAAGACGTGCGCGTGCTCGACGTCGTGATGATGGGCCACGCCGAAATGTGGGCCGCGATGACCGAGCGCGACGCGATCTACGCGAACCCCGACGCAACCGACGACGACTACATGCACGCCGCCGAACTCGAAGCGAAGTTCGCCGAGTACGACGGCTACACGGCCGAAGCGCGCGCGGGCGAACTGCTGCTGGGCATCGGCATCGCGATCGAAGACCACAACGGTCCGATGAGCAACGTCGCGCCGGGCTGGAAACTGCGCGTGCTGCTCGCGCAGGCACTGTTCTCGAAGCCGGACGTGCTGCTGCTCGACGAGCCGACCAACAACCTGGACATCAACTCGATCCGCTGGCTGGAAGACGTGCTCAACCAGTACAACTCGACGATGATCATCATCTCGCACGATCGACACTTCCTGAATCAGGTCTGCACGCACATGGCCGATATGGACTTCGGCACGCTGAAGGTCTATCCGGGCAACTACGACGACTACATGCTGGCCAGCACGCAGGCGCGCGAGCGTCAGCAGAACGCCAACGCGAAGGCGAAGGAACGCGTGGCCGATCTGCAGGACTTCGTGCGCCGCTTCTCGGCGAACAAGTCGAAGGCGCGTCAGGCAACCAGCCGTCTGAAGATGATCGACAAGATCAAGATCGAGGAATTCAAGCCGTCGTCGCGTCAGAATCCGTTTATCCGCTTCGAGTACGAAAAGAAGCTGCACAACATCGCGGTGGTGGCGGAGAAGATCTCGAAGAAGTACGAACGCACCATCTTCAACGACTTCAGCGTCAGCGTGCAGCCGGGCGAGCGTATCGCGATCATCGGCGAGAACGGCGCGGGCAAGACCACGCTGCTGCGCTCGCTGCTCGGCAAGCTGGAACTCGATCACGGCAACGTGAAGTGGGCGGAAAACGCGAACATCGGCTACATGCCGCAAGACACGTACGAAGAATTTCCGGACGACGTCACGCTGATGGACTGGATCGACGGCTATCGTCAGGAAGGCGACGACGAGCAGATGGTGCGCGGCACGCTTGGCCGCCTGCTGTTCAATGCCGACGACATCCGCAAGTCGGTCAAGGTGCTGTCCGGTGGCGAGAAGGGCCGCATGATCTGGGGCAAGCTGATGCTGGGCCGCCACAACGTGCTGCTGATGGACGAGCCGACCAACCACATGGACATGGAATCGATCGAATCGCTGCAGATCGCGCTCGACAAGTTCGACGGCACGCTGATTTTCGTGTCACACGACCGTGAGTTTGTTAGCGGTCTGGCGAATCGGGTTATCGAAGTGAAGACCGATGGCACGTTGAACGACTTCGGTGGTAACTATGAAGAGTTCCTGACGAGCCAGGGCGTGCAGTAAGCGTCTTTGACGCGCGCGTCTTTCGCATCGCGCTCGTAGCTAGTTCACGAAAGCCCGCTTCTTTGGAGAAGCGGGCTTTTTTCATGGTGCGTCATTGCATCGCACCGTTTCCTTGATGAAAGCCGCTCCACGTGACCGGCATCAATCATTCAACACACGCACTCCATCCAATCACCAACCCATTGACCTGAAGCAAAACCCCCCGCGCCCGAGCGTCGATCATCACCGGTTCGATCACTCACCATCGGGCCTGTCATGCTCAACTCTCATCCTTTCCCACCGCTGGTGATTCGCGGCCGTTCGCTACTGCCTATCGTTCAGGGCGGCATGGGCGTCGGTATCTCGGCGCACCGGCTGGCCGGCAGCGTTGCCCGTGAAGGGGCGCTCGGCACGATCGCCAGTATCGACCTGCGGCATCATCATCGCGACCTGATCGAAGCATGCCGCCAGTCGCCCGATACCGCGACGCTCGAACACGCGAACCTCGTCGCACTGGAGCGCGAAATCCGCGCGGCCAAAACGCTCAGCGAAGGCCGCGGCATGATCGCCGTCAACGTGATGAAGGCGGTCAACGCGCAAGCCGACTACGTGCGCATGGCCTGCGAAAGCGGCGCCGACGCCATCGTGATGGGCGCGGGCCTGCCGCTCGATTTGCCGGACATGACGCAGGGCCAGAACATCGCGTTGATCCCGATTCTGTCGGACAGCCGGGGCGTCGCACTCGTGCTCAAACGGTGGATGAAAAAAGGGCGCCTCCCCGATGCGGTCGTGATCGAACATCCGGCGCACGCGGGCGGCCATCTCGGCGTCGGCAACATCGCCGACATGCACGATAAGCGCTTTGACTTCGTGCGCGTGCTCGACGAGCTCGACACGGTTTTCAAGTCGCTTGGCCTGAACCGGCAGGACGTGCCGTTGATCGTCGCGGGCGGCATCAACAGTCACGAGTCTGTGCGGACGCTGCTTAACGCGGGCGCAAGCGGTGTACAACTCGGCACGCCGTTCGCGGTCACCGAAGAGGGCGACGCGCATCCGAACTTCAAGCGCGTGCTGGCCGAGGCGACTCCCGACGACATCGTCGAATTCGTCAGCGTGACGGGGCTGCCTGCGCGCGCGGTGAAAACACCGTGGCTCACGCGCTATCTGAAGCACGAGGCGAAAATCCGCGACAAGGTCGGCGCGCTGAAGCACGCGTGTCCGACCGCGCTCGAATGCCTGAGCATGTGCGGCTGGCGCGACGGCATCGAGAAGTTCGGGCACTTCTGCATCGATACACGGCTCGCCGCGGCCCTGCGCGGCGACATAGCCAACGGCCTGTTTTTCCGCGGACGAGAAGCGTTGCCGTTCGGCCCGGCAATCCGCAGCGTTCACGATCTGATCGAACTGCTGCTGACGGGCAACGCGCGACCTGCTGTCGCAGGGCGCTGGTCGTTTTCGCTGGGTTGATGCGGGTCAACGCGCACGCCGACGCGAGCTTCGACAATCCCTACGAATCAATCAACGACACGGGGAAACTTATGAAGTACGCGCTCAGCAAGAAGATCAAAACCGCCGCCATTGTTTCGGGGCTGCTATGCGCGGGACTGATGGCGCCGCAGGCGCGCGCGCAATCGGCGGACAGCGATCCGATGAGCGGCATTCACGCGGGCGACGTGCTGGTGCGTCTGCGCGCGATCAGCATCATGCCGGACGTCGGCACGAGCAACACGCTGTCGGCGCTCAACGTGGGCGTCAACAATGCGATCGTGCCGGAACTCGATTTCACCTACATGATTCGCGATTACCTGGGCGTCGAACTGATTCTGGGAACGTCGCGCCATCAACTGACATCGAGCCTCGGCAACCTTGGCGGCGTGAACGTGTTGCCGCCGACGCTGCTGCTGCAATACCACTTCAATCACGCGGGGCGCATTCGTCCGTATGTCGGCGCGGGTCTCAATTACACGCTGTTCTATAACAACGGTTTGAGCGCGGGCGGGGAGTCGATCGGCATCAGCAATCACAGCTTCGGACCGGCGTTGCAGGCCGGTGTCGACGTGCAGGTCACGCGCAAGCTGTTCGTCAACGCGGATATCAAGAAAATCTGGATGCACACGGACGCGACACTCGGCGGCGCGTCGATTGGCCGCCTGAACATCGATCCGTTGATCGTCGGGTTGGGTGTGGGTATGAAGTTCTGATCTTGCGCGGGACCGTGCCCGATGCAATGGGCGCGGCAGGCGCGGGCCGGTACGGATGTGCCCCGGGCACGGCGAAAAATTAAAGCTTGTCGTTCTTGAAGCGCATTGCCGTGCCTTCCTGCTCGATGCGCGTCCAGACGACGCGCTTTTCTTCGTCGCTGAGGAAAACCCAGTTGGAGACTTCGGCGGCGGTACGGCCGCAGCCTTTGCAGACGTCGTCGAACAGCGTGGAGCAGACGCCGATGCACGGGCTGTCGGGAAGATCGTGGAGATTCGAAGCCATCGGAAACCTTGGGGCGGGAAGCAAAGTTCCGCTATGTTAAACGATGACGCGCGGGCTCCCCGGCAAAGCTACCCGCCCGCCGCGAGTTGCCACAACAACGCGCCGTTAAGCAAAACGATAAACGCCGCCGACAGCCACGCCAGCGCCAGCGGCACGCCGCGCACGCGCCATCCGCGCATGAGTCCGGCATCCGATGAATAGCGGATCAGCGGCACCACGGCGAGCGGCAATTGCAGGCTCAACACCACTTGGCTTGCCACCAGCAACTGATTCGAGCCGTGCTGCCCAAACAGCGCAACCGCGAATAATGCGGGGCCGATCGCGAGCGCGCGCGTCAGCAGCGCGCGTTTCCAGCGTGGCAGCTTCAGCCGCAGAAAGCCTTCCATGACCGCCTGGCCGGCCAGCGTGCCCGTCACGGTGGCGCTCAGCCCGCAGGCGAGCAGCGCCGCCGCGAACAGGATGCTGGCCCAACGCGAGCCGACCAGCGGCGCAATCAGCCGATGCGCATCCGCGAGATCGGTGACGTCGCGGTGGCCGCTCGCGTAAAACACCGCCGCCGCCACGATCAGCAGCGCCGCGTTGATCACGAACGCAAACGCCAGCGAGCCGAATGTGTCGATATTGACGACGTGCAGCGCGGCGCGGATTTGCGTGTCGCTGTTGTCGGGCGCGTGGTGCTTCACGAGCGACGAATGCAGATACAGGTTGTGCGGCATCACCGTTGCGCCGACGATGCCCGCCGCCAGCCACACCATGCCCGCGTTGCGCAGCAGTTCGACGCTCGGCGCGGTGCCGGCCAGCGCGGCGTGCCAGTCGGGCTTCGCGAGCGCCAGCTGGACCACGAAGCACAATCCGACAAAGCCGATCAGCGCGGCGATCACCGCTTCGAGCTTGCGGCCGCCTTTCTGCTGGAGCGCGAGCAGCGCGAACGTGCAGACCGCCGACATCAGCACGCCGACCGTCAGCGACACGCCCAGCAGCAATTGCAACGCGACGGCGCTGCCGACCACCTCGGCGACGTCGCACGCGATGATCGCAATCTCGCTGGTCAGCCACAGGAAGAGGGTGCCGCGCCGGCTGGTGCGCTCGCGGCAGATTTGCGCGAGATCGCGGCCGGTGACGACGCCCAGCCGCGACGACAGCCATTGCATCAGCATCCCCATCAGGCTCGACAGCAGCACGATGCCGAGCAGCCGGTAGCCGTAGCCCGCGCCCGCGCCCGCACCGAGCGCGGTCGCCCAGTTACCGGGATCGATATAGCCGACGGCGATCAGCGCGCCCGCGCCGACGAACGAAAACCAGTGCGCCGGACGTGCCGCGCCATCGACGGGCACGCGCCGGCGTCGGTTGGGTCGCCACGCGGATGGATTCGTGTTCATCGCAGCCTGAGGGTCGGGACTGAATCCGGGGCAAGCCACGTGCCTGCGGTCCCCGCCCTGGTTACCTGCTTTGCCGGTGCGGAAGGCAGGCGTCGTGCACGTGAAGCAGGACCTTTGCAGGGCGCAGGAACCACACCGCAGCCAGATGGATTCGCGGCATGCGATTCCCGGATTTGCCTTACAGCTCATTGTGCACTGTGAAACGCGCTACCGCTTATGCCCCTGCTGATGGCGCGGCCTCCCGAACTTGACAATGAGATAACAGCGCATCGGCCGAGCGTGTTTTTTTCGGGTAGACACGCGCGGATAACCCGCTAAAATTGCGCCCATTTTCCAGTGGTGCGGCCTGCGCTGTACCGTTTGCGCGACACCTCGGCGTTTTTTTTGGTCCGCGCAATAATTGGTGGAAGTTTTCGGATTTTTCAGGGGAGCCGTGTGCGCAAAGCCGCGGCACGAGTGACGGCGACCGGCTCAGGCCGGCCAGGAGCGGAGAACGGGATGAAAAGACGGGTAGTAGGTCATGTGGCGGCGCTGGTCTTGTGCGCGGCCCCCTGGTTGACGGCCGCTGCGAAAGATACGCAGCTCAACGTGTACAACTGGTCGGATTACATCGCCAAGGACACGATCCCGAACTTCACGAAGCAGAGCGGCGTCACGGTCAAGTACGACAACTACGACAGCGACGACACGCTGCAGGCCAAGCTGCTCACCGGCAATTCCGGTTACGACATCGTCGTGCCGACCAGCAATTACGCGGGCAAGCAGATCGCCGCCGGCATCTTCGCGCCGCTCGACAAGTCGAAGCTGCCGAACCTCAAATATCTCGATCCGGCGCTGATGGCGCTGGTCGCCGGCGCCGATCCGGGCAACCAGTACGTGGTGCCCTGGGCTTACGGCACGACCGGCCTCGGCTACAACGTCACCAAAGTCCAGCAGATTCTCGGCAAGAACGTGCCGCTCGATAACTGGGACATCCTCTTCAAGCCGGAAAACATTTCGAAGCTGAAAGCTTGCGGTGTGTCCGTGCTCGACGCGCCGGACCAGATGTTCGCCGCTGCGCTGCACTACATCGGTAAAGATCCGATGAGCACGAATCCGGCCGACTACCGCGCCGCGCTCGACATGATGAAGAAGATCCGTCCGTACATCACGCAGTTCAACTCGTCGGGCTACATCAACGACCTGGTGGGCGGCGACGTGTGCTTCGCGTACGGCTGGTCGGGCGACGTGGTGATCGCCAAGCATCGCGCGGCCGAAGCGAAGAAACCGTACAAGATCGAGTACTACGTGCCGAAGGGCGGCGCGCCGGTCTGGTTCGACGTGATGGCGATTCCGAAGGACGCGAAGAACAAGGAAGCCGCGCTCGAGTGGATCAACTACATCGAAACGCCGCAGGTTCACGCCGCGATCACGAACGAAGTCTATTACCCGAGCGCCAACACCGAGGCGCGCAAGTACGTGAGCAAGGACGTGGCGAACGACCCGGCCGTGTATCCGTCGCCGGAAACCATCAAGACCCTGTTTCTGCTGAAGCCGTTGCCGCCGGAAATCCAGCGGCTGCAAACGCGGCTGTGGACCGAGTTCAAGTCCGGCCGCTGAGTGCCGTAAGACTGAACGGGTAAGTATCATCATGAAGCCCTCGGTGTCCGCCGGGGGCTTTGTACGTCAAACGCCGGAGTAATGCATTGTGATGAGTAGTGACCAGCCGGGCGCAGGGGCGGCAGCGCCCGCGTCGTCCCAGGGACAGTATGTGAGTATCAGCGGCGGCGCGAACGCTGTGGGCAGCGACGCTGCGGACCAGTTCATCCAGATCGTCGACGTCGTCAAGAAGTTCGGCGACACGGTCGCGGTCAAGGGTGTCAGCCTGTCGGTGAAGAAGGGCGAACTGTTCGCGCTGCTCGGCAGTTCCGGCTGCGGCAAATCGACCCTGCTGCGAATGATGGCGGGACTCGAAACCGTGACCTCGGGCAAGATCCTGATCGACGGAGAAGACCTCGCGCAACTGCCGCCGTATCGCCGGCCGGTCAACATGATGTTCCAGTCGTACGCGCTGTTTCCGCACATGACGGTCGAGTCGAACGTCGCGTTCGGCCTGAAGCAGGAAGGCGTGCCGAAGGCCGAGCTGAACGACCGCGTGCAAAGCGCGCTCGAACTCGTGCAGATGGGCCGTTTCGCGAAGCGCAAGCCGCATCAGCTTTCGGGCGGCCAGCAGCAGCGCGTGGCACTCGCGCGTTCGCTGGTCAAACGGCCCAAGCTGCTGCTGCTGGACGAACCGATGTCGGCGCTCGACAAGCAGATCCGTCAACGCACGCAGATCGAACTGGTCAACATTCTTAACCAGGTCGGCGTGACTTGCGTGATGGTCACGCACGATCAGGAAGAGGCGATGACGATGGCCAACCGCCTCGCCGTGATGAGCGAAGGCGAGATCGTGCAGCTCGGCACGCCGCACGAGGTCTACGAGTATCCGAATAGCCGCTTCTCGGCAGGCTTTATCGGCTCGACCAATCTGTTCGAAGGTCATACGGTCGAAGACGAACCCGACTACGTGTTCATCGAAACACCGGACCTGCCGTGCCGCCTGTACGTGAGCCACGGCATTACCGGCCCGCTCGGCATGCCGGTGACCATCTCGGTGCGTCCCGAACGCATCGCGCTTACGCGCAAGCCGCCTGAAGGCGCGTACAACTGGGGCAAGGGCGTCGTCACGAATATCGCTTACATGGGCGGCTATTCGCTGTATCACGTGAAGCTCGACGGCGGCAAGACCGTGATCGCGAACGTGACGAGCCTCGCGCTGACCGAAATCGATCCGCCCACCTGGGGCGACGAAGTGTATGTGCGCTGGAGCGCGTCGGCCGGTGTGGTGCTGACGTCATGACACGCCTCATCCATTCGTTCGCCACGTGGCCGGTGCGACGCTTCAACCTGACGAGCCGCACGGCCGTGGTGGCGGGGCCGTTTATCTGGCTGCTGCTGTTTTTCCTCGTGCCGTTCCTGCTGGTCGTGAAGATCAGTTTCGCCGATCTGCAACTCGGCATTCCGCCGTACACGCAGCTTTCCAACTTCGCCGACGGCGCGATTCACATCACGCTCGACCTGTCGCATTACGCGTTCCTGCTGACCGACAGTCTGTATTTCGCGACCTATGTGAGTTCGGTGGTGATCGCGGCGATCTCGACGTTCCTGTGTCTGCTGATCGGTTATCCGATGGCGTACTACATCGCGCGCTCGAATCCGAAGAACCGCAATCTGCTGATGATGGCCGTGATGTTGCCGTTCTGGACCTCGTTCCTGATGCGCGTGTATGCGTGGATCGGCATTCTGAAGAACAACGGGCTACTGAACAATTTCCTGATGTCGATCGGCGTGATTCATTCGCCGATCGAGCTGTATCACACGAACATCGCGGTCTATATCGGCATGGTGTATTCGTACCTGCCGTTTCTCGTGATGCCGCTGTACGCGCATCTGGTGAAGATGGACATGACCTTGCTCGAAGCCGCGTACGACCTCGGCGCCAAGCCGTGGAAGGCGTTCTGGCAGATCACGTTTCCGCTGTCGAAGAACGGCATTATCGCGGGCTGTCTGCTGGTGTTCATTCCGGCGGTGGGCGAGTACGTGATCCCGGAACTGCTCGGCGGCGCGAATACGCTGATGATCGGCCGCGTGATGTGGAATGAGTTCTTCGACAACGCCGACTGGCCGATGGCCTCCGCGGTGACGTGTGCAATGGTGTTGCTGTTACTGGTGCCGATGGCGTTTTTCCAGCGCGCGCAGGCGAAGGCGATGGAGGAAAGGCGCTGATGAAGCCGAATCGTTTCTGGCAGTTTCTGGCTCTCGGTATCGGGTTTCTGTTCCTGTACATCCCGATCGTGAGTCTCGTCGTGTATTCGTTCAACGACTCGCAACTGGTCACCGTGTGGACGCGTTTTTCGACGCGCTGGTACGTGGCCTTGCTGCACGACGACGAATTGATCGCCGCCGCGTGGCTGTCGTTGCGGATCGCTTTGCTGACGGCGTTCGCATCGGTGATCATCGGCACATGGGCGGGTTTCGTGCTCGCGCGCATGGGGCGCTTTCGCGGTCTCACGCTATATACGGGCATGATCAACGCGCCGCTCGTGATTCCCGAAGTGATTCAGGGCATCTCGCTGCTGCTGCTGTTCATCGAAATGGGCAAGCTGCTTGGCTGGCCCGCCGAACGCGGCGTTTTCACGATCTGGATCGGTCACGTGATGCTGTGCATGTCCTACGTCGCGATCATCGTGCAATCGCGGGTGAAGGAGCTGAATCCTTCGCTCGAAGAAGCTGCGCTCGACCTGGGTGCAACGCCCGTGCGCGTATTTTTCTTCATTACATTGCCGCTGATTTCACAGGCGCTTGTGTCAGGATGGCTGTTGTCTTTCACGTTGTCGATCGACGATCTGGTATTGTCGGCGTTCCTGTCCGGCCCCGGTTCGACGACGTTGCCGCTGGTGGTGTTCTCGCGCGTGCGGCTCGGTTTGAACCCCGAAATGAATGCGCTGGCCACGCTGTTTATCGCCGTGGTTACGGTCGGCGTGGTGGCGGCCAACTTCTTCATGCAGCGGGCGGAGCGCAGGCGGGCAGTGCTGGCGGTCTAGTTTTCCGATGTCTCGTGCGATGCCGGTCCGGCATCGCACGAGGGGTCGCCGGTTGATTCAGGACTGCTCCGAACTCCTTCCATCTTCCCCTCGGCGACCATGATTCATTGTTTTACAAGCGCGTTTGCAGAGGCCTTTGCACGCGTCTCCGGCTGGGATCAGCTGTATTACCTGTGGGAAATGCTGGTCATGCTCTGGAAGCTTTTTCTCGGGCTTCTGCGCATGCTCGGCGGCGGCTAGGTTTTAAACCGGCGCGCGCTTTTCGTCTGCGCGTTCACTGCTGTTCATCGTATTCACATCCGGCGTGCAGAGAAACGCACGCAGATCGGTCATCACGCGCTCGGGCGCTTCTTCCATCGGAATGTGACCGAGTCCCGCATACATCACCGACTTCGCGCCCGGAATGCGGCTCGCGAACTCTTCCAGATGCGCGGTCGGAATCCAGCGGTCCTTCGCGCCCCAAAGCACCAGCGTCGGCACATCGAGTGTCTTCAACACGTTGGTGTCGACTTCGGTGAAATCGAGCGTGGGCACCATCTTGCCGATCGCGGCGCGCGTGCCTTCGCCGTGGAAAAAATCGACATAGCGCCGCAGCGTGACCGCGTCGATCTTGCGAGGATCGCCGTACACGTTGCGCACCGCGCTCTTGATGATCGCCTCGGGCAGCCACCACGGCGAACTGACGCGCACCAGCGCGCTATTGAACAGGCCGATGTAGATCGGCAGCTTCATCGGAAAGCCGGCGGAGTCGATCAGCACCAGTTTTTCGACTGCATCCCGATGACGGATCGCGTAGTCCCATGAAATCAGGCCGCCGAGCGAATTGCCGATAAAGGTCGCGCGTGCGATATCGAGCGCTTGCAGGAAGGTGTCGATGAAACGCCGGTAAGTCGGCAGATTCATCGTTTCGATGACGCCGCTGCTCGACCGCAGCGGACCCGTCACGCCGAACGGCGGCAGGTCGAGACGGATCACGCGATGCGTGCGTTTGAGTTCATCCGCAACCCGATTCCACGTATGCAGCGACGACGCGAAACCGTGAATCATCACGATCGTATCGCCGTGTCCTTCATCGACGTAGTGAACATCGGCACCCATGATCTTCACGAACTTCGAGCCGCTTTGCGTGTACCGTCGACGCAGATCGGCGCGCGACACGCTGGTGATGCCCAGGCGCGCGGCGATGGAGCGCGAAGGCAGCGCGGTGGATGAGGACGTACCGGAGTCGATGCGGGTCATATTTTTGTCTCCCTTTTGATTTTCTCAACGCAACGCTGCTTTTACGCGAGCGACTGCGCTATGGCGCAAACCGGTAATCATCCGGCCGCACGCGCCGGGTGCGCTTGCGAAAACTGAACGTGAAGCCGGGCCACAGCGCCGTCACCTTGCCGCTCTGTGTCTGATACCAGCTATGGCAACCGCTGGTCCACACGGAATGCTGCATATCCTTTTGCAGACGCGCGTTGAAATCACGCTGTACGTCGGGCCGCAAATTCATCGTGCGCGCCTTGCGCTTCTTCATCACGCGCAAACAGTCGGCGATGTACTGCACCTGCGACTCGATCATGTAGATCATCGAGTTGTGGCCGAGTCCCGTATTCGGGCCGACGATCATGAAGAAATTCGGGAAATTCGCGATGCTGGTGCCGAGATAAGCCTCGGGGCCGTCGCGCAGCCACATCGCGCCGAGGTCCGCTCCATCGAGGCCGGTCACGTCGAACGGCGCGCCAACGTCGTTGACCTGAAACCCCGTGCCGCAGATGATCGCGTCCGCGT
Organism: Paraburkholderia fungorum; assembly: GCF_900099835.1. Taxonomy (NCBI): domain Bacteria; kingdom Pseudomonadati; phylum Pseudomonadota; class Betaproteobacteria; order Burkholderiales; family Burkholderiaceae; genus Paraburkholderia; species Paraburkholderia fungorum. The sequence goes on along the minus strand of NZ_FNKP01000001.1, from coordinate 2,321,306 downwards.
GACGATGCACGCCGTCGTCGGTCACGATGCCGTCAGCGACGATCTCGCGAATGCCGGAGGTCACCACGTCGACATTCGGCTGGGTGACGGCGCGGTAGTAGTCGCTCGACAGCAGAACCCGCTTGCAGCCGAGCCGGTAATTCGGCGTCAGCTTCGCGCGCAGCGCCGGGTCTTTCACGCGGCGTTCCAGATAGCTGAGGCCGAATTTCATCGGCAGCTTCATCAACTTTGGGTTGATCACGAACGCGATCGCGCGCGATTCGAGTTGCCAGTAAATCGCGTTGCGCACGAAGCGCTGCGTGAACGGCAAATGGCGGAACAGCCAATGCGCGCGCGGGCCGACCGGCTTGTCCGGCTTCGGCATGATCCACGGCGCGGTTCGCTGGAACAGGTCGATGTGCGCAGCACGCGGCTGGATTTGCGGCACGAACTGAATCGCACTTGCACCGGTGCCGATCACGGCGATGCGTTTTTGATCCAGCGGATATGCGTGGTCCCAACGCGCCGAATGAAACAGCTTGCCTTCGAAGCGATCGAGCCCGGCAATTTGCGGCATCGCCGGACGCGACAAGGGACCGCTCGCGGCGATCACGATATCGGCTTCGACGGTTTCACGCGAACCGTTCGAGTCGATCTCGACACGCCAGATTCGACGCGTTTCATCGAATTGCGCCGACGCCACGCGCGCGTTGCAGCGCACATAGCGCTCCACGTCATACTTGCGCGCGCAATGCTTCAGATAGGCGAAGATTTCCGCCTGGCCACCGAACGCACGCGACCACGCCGGATTCGGCTCGAAAGAAAAGGAATAGAGGTGCGAGGGGACGTCGCAAGCCGCGCCGGGATACGTGTTGTCCCGCCATGTTCCACCAATGTCAGCCGCCGTTTCGTAAATCGTGAACGACGTGATGCCCATCTGCTGCAATCGGATCGCCATGCCGATGCCGGCAAAGCCGCTGCCGACAATGGCAATGCGTGGCGCAGCGGGACGGGAAGGGGCAGGCGTCACAAAAGTCTCCGGCATGGGGTGGAATTTCAGATATTGCTCGTATTGGCAGACGTGCACACCTGTCTACCTGAGCATAAATCGCAGGGTAGACAACTGTACACTTCGCGTCAAGATCGTTTAGAGTGCTGCTATTAAACGCTACTGTTAAACGTACCTGTCGCACGGTGATTGAAAGCTCATGAAATCCGCCCCCGAAGCGGCGCTCGTCGCCGATCTAAGCCACGCCGTTGTGCGGGAATTGCCGGCGGGCAAGCGCAAGCTGATTGAAGCCGCGCTGCGTTTGACTGCGGGCGGACGCAGTTTCGCGAGCCTGGGTCTGCGTGAAATTGCGCGTGAGGCGGGGCTGAATCCGAATACGTTTTACCGTCATTTCAGCGCGCTCGACGATCTCGCGGTCGAGGCGGTCGAGTCGGTCAGCCGGCGTTTGCGGCCGATGCTACGGCGTGAGCGCTGGCTCGCCGCGCATGACGAACCGCTGAGCGTGCCGCGTCGCGCGTGCGTGGCTTTTTTTGCGTTCACGCTGGAGAACCGGGCGGCGTTTCAGAGTGCGCTGGTCGAGTATCACGGCACGTCGCCGGCGTTGCGCGAGGCGGTGCGCGCGAATCTGCACGACGTGTCGGCGGAAATGGCGGACGACGTCGTGCAACTGGCGCTGATGCCGACGCTCTCACGCGAAACTGTCGACGAAGTCTGCACGCAGATCGTGCTGCAACTGTTCCATCTGTCGGCGGAGTATATCGACGCGGATACCGCCAGGCGCGATGCGCTGATTGCTTATGCGGAGCGTTTTATCGTCAGGCTGTTTGCGGGTTCGATGCTGCTTGCGCAGCATGAGGCGGAGAGGGCGCAGACCTCGGGCTGAGATTGCGCGTAGGAAGACGCGGGTGGAACACGCGCGCATAAAAAAAACAGGCTCCGTTCATCGTACGGAGCCTGTTTTTTATTTGAGCGGAGATTCTGCTTGCGGCGTGAATCAGGTATCCGTCCAGCCGCCCGAATCGTCGTTGCTGCCCATATCGATTCCGCCGCCTCCGCCGCCATCGCTCCAGTCGTTCGAGCCCTGGCCGAAGTCGAGGCCGCCGTTACCGTTGTCGTTACCACGGCGACGCGAATCATCGTCGACGATCACATCGCGCTCGACGACGCGCTCACGCCCCGAGTTCAGCGCTTCGCCCAGCAGCACGCCGGTCAGCAGGCCGCCCATGCCACCGCCGAAACCACCGCCGCCCTGTTGCACGATGACCTGTTGAGGCTGTTGCTGATACGGCGCTTGCGGCGGATTGCCGAATCGTTCGGCTTCCTGCGCATACGACGACTGCTGGGTATTCGCGGACGCCGCATACGGATCGGGCTTGCCGTCCGCACGCGCACGCAGACTGCCGACGCGTTGTTCGAGTTCGTCGAGCTGATACGGCGGCAATGGGTTCTTGCCATTCGACAGGCCTTCGACCACGCCGCGCAACTGATCTTCAGCCGCTTCGACTTCCTTCTCCAGCGCTTCGTGCCCAGGCGCAGTAGAGAGTTTCACGTCGAGCTTCAGCGAACGCACGGTGTTCAGCAACTCGGTGGCACGCTTGAGTTGCACACGACGATCGTCGTCCGCGCGCGTGTCTTCCTGAGTGCGGGCGCGGCGCAGCGTCCAGCGCAGTACCAGCGCGATCACACCGATCAGAATAATGATGCCGATCCACATACCGACTCCCGGACCATGCCGTTGTTGCGCTTGCGACGCCATCGCCGATTGTTGCTGCACAGCAGGCGCATTCTGCTGCGCGAACGGATTCGCGGCGCGGGTAGTGTTGTTGCCATTGAGACCGCCCGCACGTTCCGCGTCGCGACGGACGCGCGCCTCGGTTTGTGCGAAACGGGTGGGATCGGTGAAGCGGATTTGCGGATCGAGCGTCTTGGCCTGCTGGATCTGAGCCAGTGCGTCGGCATAACGGCCTTCGCGATCGAGAACCTGGCCATACAGATAATGCGCGCGCGCATTGTTCGGATGCGCCTGCAGCACTTCGCTCAGACCGGCGTCGGCCTGCTGCCAGTTGCCTTGCGACATTGCCGATTCGATCTGCTGCGCGGTGGGCAACGCGAACGCCGCAGCCGATACGAACAGCGCTGAAGCGAAGGCGGTGGCGAGAAATTTTTTCATGTGCGGGCCGGGCGCGTGGCGCCCGTCTCCTTGAGTCGTTTCCGGTGGCCGTGTGTTGCAACGTACTGCTTCGGCCGGCATACCGGACGTCTGATGCAGACACAGACGCCGGTATGTACTGCCGACGCAATTACTGGGCCGGCGTGTTGAGCTGCTTCTTCAATGCTTCGAGACGGTCTTCGACGGACGGGCCGCGATTCAGATCCGCGAGCTTGTCGTCGAGCGCCTTGCCGCTTTTCTGGTCGGCGGAATTCAGACGTGCGTCCGAACGTGCATTCGACAACGCCACCTTGTCTTCGAGCTTCTGAAAATCTTCGGACAGATTCTTGCCGCCGATGCCGCCCAACGCGGTGGCCGCCGTATCTTTGGCCTGCGCGATCTGCTGCTTTGCCTGCAGGATGTTCGAGCGTGCGTTCAGGTCGTTGCGACGGCTGCGCATGTCGTCGATCTGGCTCTTCAGTTGAGCAACCGACGGCTCAAGCGTAGTCAGTTCTTTCGTCAGCGCATCGCGTTCGGCTTCGGCAGTAGCTTGCGCGCCGAGAGCTTCGCGAGCGAGTGCTTCGTCGCCGGATTGCAGCGCGCGCTTTGCGCCGTCTTCGTATTTCTTCGCCTTGTCGGCCGCCACGTCACGCTTGCTTTGCTGCGTGGCCACCTGAGCCTGAATCTCGATCAGCGAATTTTCGGCTTTGCCGATGCTGTCGTCGAGTTCGCGCACGATCTGGCGCGAGTCGCGCGACGGGTCTTGCACGGAGTCGGCTGCGTCGTTCAGAAGACCTTTGAGCGTGCGCGAAATGCTGTCAAAAAGCGACATGAAAAACCTCCAGAGAATGGTGTCGGCGCTGAATATCTCACGCGCTCAACTACTTTCAACTGCTACTTTACGCCGCTGCGCGGGATGCTGCGCAACGTTCGGACCGGAGTTCGGGGCGTACTCTTCGATTGCAATAGCGAAACGATAAATTGTTCGATGAATGGTAAGTGGCAGTTGTAAATGTTGAAGTGAATGTTAAAGCGCGTGGTTGTCATTAAGCGGCTGGCGGATATTACACCATGGGCTTTCTTAATTTCGGCTTAAAGGGCGCGATGCCAATGTTCACCACTTTGCATGCGCTGGGTGTCGATGACGTGACTGTGCGCGGGGTTGCGACACATCGGTAATTCGCGCTTAAACGGAGTTTCATCACCGAATACGAATAAGGCGCGACGATCTTTAATCGCCTTTAGCTTGCAATATCGAAAGCTGATTCATCACTTGAATCAGGCAGAGACAATGACGTGCTTCGCCGTGCAAACCGTGCGTGCGCGGCGAGCGGAATAAGCGAACGTTTTCGTTCAGGCGAAGCGGCCGCCTTCGGTGCTCGGATCGCCGAGCGGATCGTCGTCTTCGCGCTTGGTGTCGAGGCGCGGGCGCTTCAACACGCTGCGCAATTGCGCGTCGTTATCGGCTTGCGTGGGGGCGGGATCGTCGGCAGCTGCTTTGGCTGCGGCAACACGGGCAACGGCCTCGGCGGTCGCGGCGGCTTCCTCGTCGATTTCGGCGGCGAGAGCGGCGGCAATGCCCGCGGGAAGCAGCGGGGCAAACCCGGCCGGTTTGAGCGTGTCGGGCAATACTTTTGGATCGGCTGCGGAGCGCGCCGCCGGATGGGCCGTTTCCGTGGAATTGACGGAAGCGGTCGTTGCAGCGTCGTCGGCCGATAGAGGTGCGTGCGCGTCGGCTTCGCTGTCGTCGCGTGGCTGCAGTGCCGCCGGCAATGCCGCGCGAGCGTGCCGCGTGCCGCGCGCCACCCGCTGCAACGCCGCGTTGAGCGCATCCGGCGCGCGGGGCGCGCGCAGCCGGTCGACGATGCTCGCCGCCTTCACCTGTTCGCTAGTGGCGCCGAAGCTGAGCACCGCGCGCCTCATCAGTTCGCTGACGCTGATGCCCAGATTCTCGGCAGTGGCAGTGATCGCGCGTTTCTGAGCGGTCGTGACGAAGACGACGATACGCTCACTGGGCTTGTTCATGATCGGCTCGCATACTTGTTGGCATTGGCGGGTCAAGGCGTGCATGTGGCATACGCCGTCGCGCGTTCCGGTGTCTTTGCACGCGTCGGTCCATCATATGACGAGTTGCGCCGATGCGGAACGGGCGTCGCGTGAAAATCCCGTGACATCAACGAGTTGTAGCGTTTCCTCGGCATTTGTCCACAGGCCTGCGCACAGTTTCTGTTGATAAGTCCCGCGCGCCGCCCGGGGCGGGTTTGTGCGTACCAGGAAATACAGCCGCGCGCGCCGCGAAGGGAATTCTTACAAAAAAACTAGCTTGGACCGTGCTTGATTTCTTTAAAATGCGCTGTTACGTTGCGCCGGGCAAGCTCCCTGGCGTGCCGTGCGGCTGGCCGGGGGCTGAGGGCCGCGCGGTGATTCACGCCTCAGGCTACGATGCTCGATCACGACCCATGCGCGCGCCATGAGCGCGGGCAGAAAGGCGTTCAGTTATGCGCCCACTATTCCAGTCATGCCAATCATCAAACGACCGCATTCCTCCCATTCTCCGGCCGGTGAAGACCGGGACTCCTACCAACGCACTCCAGGACGCGACGCCGAGCCCGCGCGCCGTTCGATCGGCTCGACGCTCGTCATCTGGTTTGTCAGCCTGGTCGCGACGCTCGCGGTGGTGGGCGCGCTGATCGTCGGCTATGCGCTCGTGGTGATGGGGCCGCAACTGCCGTCGCTCGACGCGTTGACCGACTATCGTCCGAAGGTGCCGCTGCGGGTCTACACCGCCGACCACGTGCTGATCGGCGAATTCGGCGACGAGCGGCGCAGCCTCGTGCGCTTCGAGGACATTCCCGACCAGATGAAAAAAGCCGTGCTCGCGATCGAAGACTATCGCTTCTACGAGCACGGCGGCGTCGACTTCCTGGGCATTCTGCGCGCTGGTTTCGCCGATCTCGCGCACGGTGGCGCATCGCAGGGCGCGAGCACGATCACGATGCAGGTGGCGCGCAACTTCTTCCTGTCGAGCGAAAAGACCTACACGCGCAAGATCTACGAAATGCTGCTCGCGTACAAGATCGAGCGCGCGCTGACCAAAGACCAGATTCTCGAGCTGTACATGAACCAGATTTATCTGGGCGAGCGCGCCTACGGCTTCGCATCGGCTGCGCGCGTGTACTTCGGTAAGGATCTGAAAGACATCACGCTGGCCGAGGCCGCGATGCTCGCGGGCTTGCCGAAAGCGCCGTCCGCGTATAACCCGGTCGTCAATCCGAAGCGCGCGAAGATCCGCCAGGAATACATTCTGCGGCGCATGCTGGAGCTGAAATACATCAGCCAGGAGCAGTACGACCAGGCGGTGAAGGAAGAGATTCACACGCGCAATCCGGGCAACGAGTACAGCGTGCACGCGGAGTACATCGCCGAAATGGTCCGGCAGATGATGTATGCACAATACAAGGACGAAACTTATACGCGCGGTCTGAACGTCACGACCACGATCGATTCCGCCGATCAGAACGCTGCTTATCTGGCGGTGCGTAAAGGCGTGATGGACTACGAGCGGCGCCACGGTTATCGCGGGCCGGAAGGTTTCGTGCAACTGCCTGCGCCGGGCGACGACCGAGATCAGACGATCGACGACGCGCTCACCGATCACCCGGACAACGGCGAGATCATCGCCGCCGTCGTGACGGACGTGAGTCCGAAGCAGGTCAAGGCGCAACTGGTCGACGGCACCCAGGTGACGATCAGCGGCGACGGTCTGCGCTTCGTCGCGGGCGCGCTGAGCGCGCGTGCATCGGCGGCGACGAAGATCAAGGAAGGCTCGATCGTGCGCGTGGTCGCCGACGATAAAGACAACTGGCAGATCACGCAGCTTCCGCAAGTGGAGGGCGCGCTGGTGTCGCTCACGCCGCAGGACGGCGCGATCCGCTCGCTGGTGGGCGGCTTCGACTTCAACAAGAACAAGTTCAATCACGTGACGCAGGCATGGCGTCAGCCGGGTTCGAGCTTCAAGCCGTTCATCTATTCGGCGGCGCTCGACAAGGGTCTCGGACCGGCCACGATCATCAACGACGCACCGCTTTACTTCCCGCCGAGCACGCCGGGCGGCGACGCGTGGGAGCCGAAGGACGACGACCAGCCGGACGGTCCGATGCCGATGCGCCTCGCGTTGCAGAAGTCGAAGAACCTCGTGTCGATCCGCATTCTGTCGTTCATCGGCACCAAGTACGCACAGGACTTCGTTACGCAGCGTTTCGGTTTCGACGCCGACAAGACCCCGCCGTATCTGCCGATGGCGCTCGGCGCGGGGCTCGTCACGCCGCTGCAATCGGCGGGTGCGTATTCGGTATTCGCGAACGGTGGCTACCGGATCAACCCGTATCTGATCAGCGAAGTGACGGACGCACGCGGTCAGCCGCTGTCGAAGGCCCAGCCGTTGACGGCGGGTCGCGATGCGCCGCGCACGCTCGAACCGCGTAACGCCTATGTGATGAACAGCCTGCTGCATTCGGTCGCGACGGCCGGCACGGGCGCGGGCACCAACGTGCTGCATCGCTCGGACCTGCAGGGCAAGACGGGTACGACCAACGACGCGAAAGACGGCTGGTTCGCCGGTTATCAGCAGTCGCTGGTGGCGGTTGCGTGGATGGGTTATGACCAGCCGAAGAGCCTCGGCAGCCGTGAGTTCGGCGCGCAGCTCGCGTTGCCGATCTGGGTCGAGTACATGCAGCGTGCATTGCGCGGCGTGCCGCAAGCGGAAATGGCGCAGCCGGACGGCGTGACCTCGGTCGACGGCGAGCTGTTTTTCACGAACATGACGCCGGGTAATGGGTTTGTCGCCAGCATCGGCCTCGATTCGGCGAATCCGACCGCAGGTGCGACCGATGCAGTGGGCGGTGTCGGCCCGGCGGGCATGACGCCGCCGGTGGTGCCGCCGCCGAGCGTCTCGTCGAACGAGAAGAAAGAGATCATGGACCTGTTCGAGTCGAACAAGCCTTGATGCCTGATGCATGCGCGTACTGGCTTCGGCCAGGCGCGCATGCAAGTTTTTGAAAGCAGCACCAAACCCTGCCCAGTAAGGCTTACGAAGCGTAACGCCGGCAGCGGTCCAGCAGTTTTTGTTCCCGGCATTCGCGGTGTGCTTTAATCACGCCTGCGGTGCATTCACCCAGGGTCCCTGACAGGACGCCCGATTCCTAAACGGGATCGGCCTCGGCACCACAGCGTCCCGCCGCAAGCGGGGCGTCCCTCTTCAGAACGCGCAGCGCAAGACCCGGTTTGACGCGCGCACGGTTCACCTTGCTCGTCACCTCGCTCGCTGGCAATGTTGAAATTGCCGTGTCCGGTGTGTTCACCATCCAGCATCCACCGGGTTCCAGCCTTGTGAAAAGTCGAATTCTCATCTGTCTGATGACAGGTCTGTTGCGCGCGTTTGCGTTCCTGCCGTATGGGGTCGTCGCGCGAATCGGTACGGGTATCGGCGCACTGCTGTACCGCATTCCCAGCACACGCCGACGCGTCGTGCATACCAATCTGAAGCTGTGTTTTCCCGATATGAGCGACGACGCGCGCGAACGTCTCGCGCGCGCGCACTTCTGTCATGTGATCCGCAGTTATGTCGAGCGCGGGCCGCAATGGTTCGGCAACGCGCAGGCGCTGGCGCGGCTTGTCGAAGTCGAAAGCGCGATCGATCTCGACGATGTGCAGGCCCAGCCGACGATCTTCGTGGGCTTCCACTTCGTCGGCATCGAGGCGGGTTGCATGATGTATTCGACGCGTCATCCGGTTGCATCGCTCTATACGCCGATGTCGAATCTGCTGCTCGACGCAATGGCGAAGCGCCAGCGCGGCCGTTTCGGCACGGAGATGATTCCGCGCAGCGACAGCGTGCGGCGCGCGTTGCGGGCGCTGCGCGAGGGCACGCCGGTGATGCTGGCAGCCGATATGGACTTTGGCATGCGCGATTCCGTATTCGTGCCGTTTTTCGGCGTACCAGCCTGCACGTTGACGTCCGTCTCGCGGATGGCGCGGGCGGGCAATGCGCGCGTGGTGCCGTTCGTGACGGAAGTGCTGCCGGACTATCGCGGCTACAAGCTGACCATTTTCGACGCGCTGAGCAACTTCCCGTCCGACGATGTATCGGTCGATGCCCGCAGAATTACCGAGTTTCTGGAAACGCAGGTAAGACGGATTCCTGATCAATATTACTGGGTGCACAAACGCTTCAAGAATCGTCCGGCGGGGGAGGCGGGGGTTTACTGAAGCCGTTGCTGTGCGTGGCAGTGAGCGCGTCTGTGGCTGAATCCGGTGCGCGCTCAAGCACTTAGGTGGAATTTCCGGGCGTTATCAACAGGGCTTTCAACAAAATCTGTGGATAAGCAGGCCCGCCAAAGCGGGCATTTTCCCGCGCATCAGGCCACCAGATTGACTCGCTTTGTTTCCACCAGGTCTTCGGGCAGCAAAGCGAATCGCATCAAGCACTTACACGACACCTGTTGAAGTTATCAACAGATCTGTCAACAAAATCTGGGGATAACGTTGAGGCATCCCTGGCTTTCGATCCAGCGAAAAAATAGCCTGGCAGCCCCAAATGGTTCATTCTGAACCGCCTGGGTAAATCCCAGTCTGCTCAACGTGTTAGCCGGGTTATCAGAAAGTTTTCAACAGGTTCGTCAACACAAACTGGGGATAACTCGACTGCCTTCAGTACGGAATCCCAGGTTTAGTTGCTGATTCCATCTGTCGATTTAGCCCCCGCGTCAGCCGCCTTCACACCTTGAACATCGTCAACCGGTGGATTACCCATCGCCTGGAATAACGCCGCCGTGTCTGTCAAACGTGCGCTCGTATAGCGGATTTCATCGAGTTGCGCGTTACGGAATTGCTGTTCGCCCGAACGCACAGACGACTCTGGCAACGCACCCAGCTTATAGCGTCCCGATGTCTCGACGAAAATGCCGTGCGCCGAGCGCGTGGCGATGTTCGCGGCGTCGAGCGCCTGTGCGTCATGTTGAAGCGCGGCGAGGCTGTCGGCGACATTCTGGAATGCGGCCAGCACCGTTTGCCTGTATTGGGAGACGGTTGCCTCGTACGTGTCCTGCGCCGCGCGACGCTGCGCAAACAGCGCGCCGCCATGAAACAGCGGCTGTGACAACGATGCACCGATGCTCCAGATCGCTCCAGCACCGGAGAGCGCCACGGGCCAGCTAAAGCCGCCCTGGCCCATCGCCGCGCTCAGCGACAGGCTCGGGAACATCTGCGCAGTCGCCACGCCGACGTCGGCAGCTGCGGCTTTCAAAGCGGCGTCGGCGGCCTGGATGTCCGGCCGTGCGCGCAACAACTCAGACGGCACCACGACCGGCACCTGCTCGGGCACATGCAATTGCGCAAGCTCGAGGTCGTCCGGTGCGGCGTCGGGCGTACGGCCTAGCAGGACAGCCAGCGCGTGGCGCGTGGTCAGCCATTGCTGTCTGAGCCCAGGCAGGCTCGCGGACAGGCTCGCCGCGCTTTGCTCCGCATTCAATTGATCGCTGTGCGAAACCGCGCCCAATGCGTAACGGCGCTGCGTGTCGCGCGCCTGTTCGTTGGCGAGGGTCACGAGCCGCTCGGTGGTGTCGATCTGCGCGTGCAGTGCGGCGCTGGTGATGGCCGCCGTCACGATATTGGCCGCGAGCGCGCGCCGTGCCGCGTCGAATTGATACGCCTGCACGTTCACGCGTGCGGCCAGCGCGGCGTCGGCCAGACGCGCGGCGCCGAACAGGTCGAACGTGTAATGCACCTGCAACTGGCCGACAAACACGTTGTAGAGCAGGGTGCTGGGTCCGAGGTCGGGAATGGTCAGCGCCCGGTTGCGGGTCGCCTGGCCGCCTGCGTCGATGGTCGGCAACATCGAACTGCCGACCTGCGCGCGCAATTGCTCGCGTGCGGCGGCGAGGCTTTTATCGGTGGCGGCGAGCGTCGGGCTATTGCGCAAGCCTTCGTCGACCAGCGTGTTCAACGCGTCCGATTGATACAGCTTCCACCATTCGGGCACCGGCTTCGCGCCGGTCACGAACTGCTGCGTGATGCCTTGCGCGGGGACGGTTTGCGTCGGTTGCGCTTCGGCGCCGTAGTGCGCGGGTTGCGGCATCGCGGGCGGCTCGCCGCCTGGTCCGAACGAGCAGGCCGCGAGCATGCAGGCGGCAACCAGCAAGGAGAGTTTTCCAAAGCGCGGCCGCTGGAGAGTTGCCAAAGTCACCATGCTCAATTCCCCGTATGCGTCGCGCCGGACGTGGTCGGCGGCTCGCGCTCGTCGCCGCGCACCCTGAACGATGCGGCGTACAACGCGGGCAGATAGAACAGCGTCAGAATGGTCGCGCTCGTGATGCCGCCCATCAACGCGGTCGCCATCGGGCCGAAAAAATTCGAGCGCAACAGCGGAATCAGCGCGAGCACAGCAGCAGCGGCAGTGAGCGTGATGGGCCGGAAACGCCGCACGGTTGCACCGACAATCGCGTCGAACCGCTTGTGCCCCGACGCGATGTCCTGCTCGATCTGATCGACAAGAATCACCGAGTTGCGCATGATGATGCCGAACATCGCGATCACGCCAAGCATGGCGACAAAGCCGAACGGCTGGCCGAACAGCAGCAGCGTGATGACGACGCCGATCAGCCCGAGCGGCGCGGTCAGCACGACCATCAGCACGCGCGCGAAGCTTTGCAGCTGGATCATCAGCAAGGTCAGCACGGCGATCACCATGATCGGAATCTGCGCGTAGATCGAGGTTTGGCCCTTGCCGCTTTCCTCAACCGAGCCGCCCACTTCGATCCGGTAACCGACCGGCAGCGTGCCGCGAATCTGGCCCAACGCGCGGTCCACCGCATGCGTGACGTCGATGCCTTGCGCGCCGCCGGTAACGTCGGACTGCACAGTGATGGTCGGCTGACGGTCGCGCTCCCAGATCACGCCGTATTCGAGATCGTTGCGCAGGTGGCCGAGCGTGCCGAGCGGCACCGGGCCGTTGGGCGTCGGCATCGCGAGCGTGACGAGCCGCGACGGGTCGACGCGCTCCGCTTTCGGCGCCCGCAAATCGACGCTGATCAGCTTGTCACGCTCACGGTATTGCGTGACGGTGTAACCGGACAGCGTCATCGCGAGGAAGCTCGAAATGTCTTCGGAACTCACGCCGAGTTCGCGCGCTTTCGTCTGATCGACTTCGAAGCGCACCGAGCGTTCGGCGGGTTCGTCCCAGTCGAATTGCACGTTGCTCGTGCCGCGCGTGGCGCGCATCGTCGCGGCGACGCGATCGGCGATGGAGCGCACGGTGGCGATGTCGTCGCCGCTCACGCGGAACTGCACTGGATAACCGACCGGCGGCCCGTTTTCCAGCCGCGACAGACGCGTGCGAATCGCCGGGAAGTTGTCGCGCAATTGCGGGTCGAGCCACTGTGCGAGCTTCTCGCGATCCTTCACCGACTTCGCCGTAATCACGAACTGCGCGAAATTGGGCTGCTGCAATTGCTGGTCGAGTGGCAGATAAAAACGCGGCGCACCGGTGCCGACGAAACTCACCGTGTGATCGATTTCAGGCCTTCCCACAAGGGTTTTTTCGAGGCGTTGCGCCTGACGCAGCGTGGCTTCGAACGAAGCACCCTCGGGCAGACGCACGTCGACCAGCAATTCAGGACGGTCCGAACTCGGGAAGAACTGCTGCGGCACGAGCGTGAAGCCCGCCATGGCCAGCGCGAACAGCACCACGGTGATCGCGAGCACGATGAAGCGCCGCTCGATACACCAGCCGATCCAGCCGCGCAGACGCCTGTAAAAGCGCGTGTCGTAGATATCGTGTTCGTGGTCGTCGGCGAGATGGGCTTCGTGCGCTTCACGTTTGCGCTCAGGCAGCAGGTGGTAGCCGAGCAGCGGAATCAGTACGACCGCGGCGAGCCACGACGCGATCAGCGCGATCGCCGATACCTCGAAGATCGAGCGCGTGTATTCGCCGGTGCTCGATTTGGCCAGCGCGATCGGCAGGAAGCCGGACACGGTGACGAGCGTGCCGGTCAGCATCGGAAACGCGGTGCTGGTGTACGCAAATGCTGCCGCCCGCGTGCGGTTCCAGCCTTGCTCCAGTTTCACCGACATCATTTCGACCGCGATGATCGCGTCGTCGACCAGCAGTCCAAGCGCCAGCACCAATGTGCCGAGCGACACCTTGTGCAAACCGATATCGAACAGATACATGCACAGTGCCGTGAGGGCGAGCACGACCGGGATCGAGATCACGACCACCATGCCGGTGCGCACACCGAGCGACACGAGGCTGACCACCAGCACGATCGCGACGGCTTCGGCGACCGCTTCGAGGAAGTCGTCGACCGAACGCGCGACCGCGTGCGGCATGCTCGACACCTCGACCAGATGCAAGCCGACCGGTAACGCCGCGCGCAACGGCCCCATCTGCTGATCGAGCGCCTTGCCGAGGCGGATCACGTCGCCGCCATCCTGCATTGTCACGCCGATGCCGAGCACGGCCTTGCCGCCGAAGCGCATCTGCGTGACGGTCGGGTCGTCGTAACCGCGCTTGATGGTCGCGATATCGCCGAGCCGGAACGAGCGGTTGTTGATGCGGATCAGCGTGTCGGCGAGCGCGTTGACGTCGTTGAACTGGCCGGTGGGGCGCACGAACACGCGGTCGTCGGTGGTGGTCAGCGTGCCGGCCGGCGCGACGCTGTTCTGCGAGTTGATCGCCTGGCCGAGTTGCTGCGGCGAGATGCCGAGACGCGTGAGTTGCGTGTTGGCGATCTCGATGTAGATGTGCTGGTCGGGGTCGCCGAAATAATCGACCTTGCCGACGCCCGGCACGCGCAGCAGCACCGTGCGGAGCTGGTCCGCGTAGTCGTGCAGTTGCGCGGGCGAAAAACCGTCGCCTTCGAGCGTGTAGATGTTGGTGTAGACGTCGCCGAATTCGTCGTTGAAGAACGGGCCCTGAATGCCTTGCGGCAGCGTGCTCGCGATATCGCCGACTTTCTTGCGCACCTGGTACCACGTTTCGGGTACGTCCTTGACCGGCGCCGAGTCTTTCATCGAGAAGAACATCAGCGATTCGCCGGGGCGCGAGTAGCTGCGCACGAAATCGACGGCGGGCGTTGCCTGCAGCGTGCGGCCGATGCGGTCCGTCACCTGTTCCTGCACCTGCCGCGCGGTCGCGCCGGGCCAGAACGTGCGGATCACCATCACGCGGAACGTGAAGGGCGGGTCTTCGGATTGGGCGAGCCGCGAGTAGGCGAGGATACCGAACGCGGTGGCAAGCGCGATCAGGAAAACGACCAGCGCCTGGTGACGCAACGCCCACGCGGACAGGTTGAAGCGTCCCTCTTCATGGGGCGTGCTCATGAAGCGAAATCCTCGGGATGCAGCGGCGCGATCACGCGGACTTTTTCGCCAGCGCTTACCGTATGCACACCTTGCAGGACGACGCGTTCACCGTCGCTCAGCCCCTGACTGACGACGACGGTGCGCTCGGTATAGCGGACCACGGTGACGCGGCGCAGTTCGAGCGCATTGTCGTTGGCGCGCACGATCCATACGGCCGGTTGCTGGCCCTGGTGGAACAACGCGGTGACGGGCAGCGTGAACGAACCGTGCTGATCCGCCTGACCGTTCGACGATGACGGTGATGAGATCGGCGCGATGTCGGCGGTCATGCCAAGACGCACGTCCGGGCCGGGCTGCAGGAGCGTAAGACGCGCGCGATAAGTGCGGCTTTGCGGATCGGCGGCCGGCGACAATTCGCGCACGCGCGCCATGAACTTGCGCCCCGGCAGCGCCGCGAGCGTGACGTTCGCACTTTGTCCGATGGCGAACGAGGCCAGCGCGCTCTCCGGCACGTCGCAAATCACGTCGACGTCGCCGCTCCACGCGAGGTTGTACACGGCCTGACCCGCGGACACGTTTTGCCCCGTGTCAGCCTGTTCGCCCGTAATCACGCCGTCATGACCGACGACCAGCGAGGTGTACTGCAACTGGTTCTTCGACAACGCTACCTGCTGCTGGGCCTGATCGCGCTGTGCGAGCGCGGAAGCGTAAGCGTTAGTGGTCTGTTCGAGTTGCGCCTGCGAGATCAGATTCTCTTTCGCCTGCGCCTGGTCGCGGTCTAGCTGCTGTTTCGCGAACACCAGGCCGTGCTGCGCGGCGTCGAGTTGCGCCTGCGAACTGGCGGCATTTTTCTGCGCGTCGGCGGGATCGAGTTGGGCGACGACCTGACCGGCTTTCACGACATCGCCGAGACGCACGCGCCGCTCAATGATCTTGCCGTTGACGCGAAACGACAGCGGCGTCGAATAACGCGCCTGTATCTCGCCGGGCAACGACGCGGCCTGCATCGAATTGCCGTCCGCATGGACGGCAAGCGCGACAACCGGGCGCGGCTCGGGCGCTGCCGCTTCCTTCTTCGAACACGCGCTGATTACAACGAAACCTGCCATCGCAAACACGAAGGCGGAGCGCTTCAAAAAGCCGCGGAACTGCTGGCGCATCGGCGACGATGCGGGAAAACCGGGACGCTTCACAATTACCCCAACAGGAGACAGCGAACGAACACGGCAAGCCGCAGCGGCCCGCCAGCAAAGGCTTGTAAGCGGATTATGCAATTCGCATACACGTCTGACTTCGAATGACTTTCTGCATTCTAATACACACCTGTATTTGAATGTCGAAGTGAATTGGAATTCTTTTCGGTGCTAGACTGGCGCCCATGAAACGGCAACGACTGACCCGCGAGCAGAGCAAAGACCAGACGCGCGAGCGCCTGCTCGATGCTGCGCAAGCGATTTTTATGAAGAAGGGCTTTGTCGCGGCGAGTGTCGAGGACATCGCCGGGGCGGCAGGTTACACGCGCGGTGCGTTCTACTCGAACTTCCGCAGCAAGAACGAACTGTTTCTCGAACTATTGCGGCGCGATCACGAGACGATGCAGGCTGGCTTGCACGCGATCTTCGAGAGCGCGGCGTCGCGTGAGGAAATGGAAACGCGCGTGCTGAACTACTACAGCAACCTGTATCGCGAGAATAAATGCTTTTTGCTGTGGGTCGAGGCGAAGCTGCTGGCCGTGCGCGATGGTCGCTTCCGGCTGCGTTTCAACGCATTCATGCACGAAAAGCTGGAGCAGTTGGGCGCTTATGTCCGCGAATTCTCGGCGCGAGTCGGCACGCCGATGCTGATCGAGCCAGAGCAACTGGCAATCGGCCTGATGGGTTTGTGCGACGGCGTGCAGTTTTTTCACATCATCGATCCGCAGAATGTGCCTGCGGAGATGGCCGAAAAAGTGCTGGCGGGATTTTTCGCGCGTGTGGTGTTCGGGCGCGATGCGTGAGCGGGAAGTTCGCCCGCGGAACTGCCTTTAGTTGCAGTGTGGCTGGGTGCGCGTAGCCGGTGATTTTCTGCGGGCGATATCGAGAAGCGCGGCTGGAGTGCGGCAGACCCTGCTACAGCGGTCCTGCCCGCCGCCGCCAATCAATCAGATCAGTTGACCGGAAGCTGGCCGCAAACGTCGGTAGACGGCGTCGCGCAGGCGAGCGAATACTCGCCGCTGTAGCGCAGGACTTCTTCTCCGGCATGCAGAACGACCTTGATGTCCGGGCATCGCTCGTAGGCGATGAAGGCCGAACAGGCTGCGGCGGACCAGCAAACCAGCGAAAACGCGATTTTTTCGATCAGTTGAAAACGAGGTGTCATAGCGATTGATTTCCTTTCGGACGCTATGGTACCAAAATACTAGGGTTTATACCTAGTCGAAAAGCCGCAATGTTGCTTTGCAACAAATTATGAAATGGGCGCGTCGCCAACCTGACCGGAATGTCATCTTCGGGTCAGGGTTGGGACATGATCCGCTAGCTACAATCGGAACGTTGGGCAAATCCGCGCGCGCCTTGCCGTGCGGGTCGACACAGGCGGCAGCGTTGCGCCGGCCCGGCGTTACCGTGGCAGGAGCGGTCCCATGAATCAACTTCAGTCGATGCGCGTATTCGTCAAGGTGGCGGACCTCGGCAGTTTCGTCGGCGCGTCCAGTGCGCTGGATCTGTCTACGGCGGTCATCACGCGGCACGTGGCCGATCTCGAAGCGCGTCTCGGCACCCGGCTGCTCAACCGCACCACGCGCCGTCTTTCGCTGACCGAAGCGGGCCGGACTTACCTCGAACGTGTGCGGCACATTCTCGACGACCTCGAAGGCGTCGAGCAGATGGTGGTCGCGCGTAATCACGAGCCGGTGGGCACGTTGCGGATCGTCGCGCCGGTGGTGTTCGGGCTGCATACGCTCGCGCCGGTGGTGCAGTCGTACGCGGCGCGTTATCCGGACGTGATGCCGGACGTCACGCTCGCGGACCGCCAGGTCGATCTGGTCGAGGAAGGTTTCGACGTCGGCATTCTGGCGACGCGGCATATGCGCAGCGGCAGCATCGTCACGCGACGGCTGACCACTGGCTACATGACCGTCTGCGCGACCCCCGCTTATCTCGCTCAACACGGCACGCCGACGCGTCCCGAGCATCTGCTGAATCATCCGTGTCTTGCGCGGCCGTCCGAACACGGCGGCGAGGAAAGGGTATTCACGGGCCCCGATGGCGGTGACATTCGCGTGCGCCCCGGCAATGCGATCGGCGCGAACAATACGGAGATGTTGCGGCAATTCGCGTTGCTCGGCATGGGCGTGGCGATTCTGCCGAGTTACCTGATCGGGCGGGATCTGGCGTCGGGGCGGCTCGTGCCTTTGCTCACCGATTACCGGCTGCCGCAGGTTGAAATCACGATTGCGTATCCGAGCCGTCTTCATTTGCCGGCGAAGGTGCGCACGTTTATCGACCACCTCGTCGAGCATTTTCAGCAGACCAGCCCGCCAGCGCGGTCGCCGCGCGTGATCGCGCCCGCGCGGGTCGCAGCGGAGCCGATGGCTAACGCCGATGTCCGGACGCGTTCAGTGTCTGCGGCGCCTGCCGAGGTCACGCTGCCGCGAGATGCGGCGCGTCGCTTGCCGAAGGTGCCGCGCACACGGATCGTGGCGGCGTCGTCGGCGTGAAGAGTTGCTGAGCGTTTTGATGCTGACGTGAGCGGGGTTTATCCCCGCTCCTTCTTTCTGGATCACGAGCCTAGACCGGGTCCGTAATTTCCCGCGACCAGACGCGTGACCGAGTCGATGTCCGCGTAATCCTGTTCGGGCATGCCGTCGAGCATCGACAGCAGTTCGTTACTCGCGCCGGCTTCGCGCGCGGCATCGACTAAAGCGTCCTTGTTGGCCGGAAAATGGACTTCGCTTAAAAGATCGGCGATCTGCAGATCAATCGATTCGCCGGGGAATGCCGATGCTGTCATGCAAGTGCTCCAGGTTGAAGGTGAGAGCGGCGTTGATGCGCCGGTTGAGATGAGGATTGGAGCGCGACGGTAAATTATCGAGGCCTGAATTTGCCCGTTCGCAAGTTCGCGAATGACGGGCCCTTGGCGGAACTCAGAGCTTAATCCGCCGATAACGCATCGGCTTATAAAAAAGCCCGCCGCTGAAGGCGGCCAACACCGCAGCCGCCAAGAATCAACCCGCAAAGCGCTTAGGTTCGCATTGACGCATCAAATTGGCCGCTCTACGCAGCGCGACGCCCAGGCGCCGCCCGTCAAGTCTGCAAATGCTCGTTTTGTCCCATGAAACTTCGGTCGAGATGCCGCGACTTCGGCAGCGCGATGTGTTGCCATTGTTGCGGACTAGTGTCGTCCGTGGCGGCGACGCCGGGTGCGGCAGGCGCGACCGGTGCGGCATTGGCGCGGGCGGCGAGGCTGGTCGCGGTCGTGCCGTCGGTCGCGGTATGAACCGGCGCGGCAAAACACGAAGCTGACAGCGTCACCATGGTCAACAGTGTCGAGGTTTTCATCGCCCGACCTCCTAAGCTCATGCGGCGCAAACTGTTGAGCAATCGCCGTGCCGTCCCCGCGTCGAAAGGGCGGCCAGCGTGTACGCGGCCTCGCACTATCCCGCGTGCGCGTATCTCCATCTTAGTTGGCAAATACTGCAATGCGCGCACATTTGCGGCAAAACCGTATTGTAGTTTTCAGATGATGGCACCAATGAGGCAGTAGATGCCCGCTCCGTGCACAAGGCGTCGTGCAGGCTTGGATGGTGCGGTGCAGCAAGCTCGCGCTGACTTCGCATTAGCGCTGCACCTCGAACCGCGTCCACGGCCACGACGGCCGGTCGCGCATGTAGCCGTTCAGCCAGTTCCACTGCGGATGCCGTTTCATGAACGCCTGCGCGTCGAACGGCCTTCCGCACGGATGCCCCCAGCGCGCGCTAAACGCCATCGCGCGAGCCATTTCGCTGTCGGCGACCTTGCCGTCGTTCGCGCCCCACGGATTAAACGGCCCGTGATCGGTCCCGCCGAAGCGGGCATCGTCCAGTTCAAGGTGGCCGCAAATCGTCCGCGAGCAGGGGTTGTCGTTGCGCTCCAGGTAGACGTCGTGATGGTCGGCGATCATTGCTTTGGCCAGTTCGACGTCGATCTTGCCGCGATGCGTTTCCTCGAGCTGCATGAAGCGCAACCGGCGCGCGCCGTTTTTGCGCACGTCCGTGTAGTCCTCGCCTTCGCCGATACATTCCTGGTTGCGGATTTTCAGGTCGGTCGCGGTGTTGTAGCCGCTATAAAAACCGTTCTTCGTGGTCTCGAAGCCGGAAAAGTGCAGCCCCAGTTCGTAGCGCGCGATCTCGCCGGTCTTGACGTCGCCGAGCAGCCAGCTATTCGCGTAGCCGCCGTTGTTCGCGCGCGCGAACATCTCGCACCATTCGCCGATGTCCTTCGCGTACTGCGATGCCCGTCGCGAGCGGTAAAACTCAGGCGCGCCGGCCGCGTTGTAGCCGACGAAGTTCGAGATCGTGGTCTCGGTCACCATCAGCCCGGCGGCCGTGATCCAGAAGTCGGTGAGGCTTGAAATGCAGCCGGGCAGGCCTTGCATCAGGATGCGGTTGCCGCGGTCCGGCACGATGTCGAAGATCACGTTGAACGCGTCGCCCGCTGCGTAGCGGTCCCACGAGTTGTGCGCCATCACGATGCCGCCGTCGCGGGTCGCGTCGCCGGTTGCGATGAACGCGCTGCAATGATGTCCGCGCCGGCCGCGCCAGAGCTTCGCGCCAAGCTCCGGCTTCTGCTGCGCCGCGTGGCTCGGCCACCAGCTTTGCAACAGGTCCATGTAGCCGTTCCACGCAAGCACTTCGGCGAACGGCAGCTTCGCGCCGTCGGCGATACCCTGGATTTCATCGGCGAATTCGGTGTCCAGCTGGTTCGCGAACTGCGTGACCGCAGCCTGGACAAAGGTGTCGAAATCTTCGCCCGTATCCCACTTCGCGAGATAACGGGCAGTGCGGATGGCGTTGCGAATTTCGGTGGCGAGCAACTGGCCGTGCTGTTCGCCGCGATCGTACGGCTCGCCTTCGATGTGCACGAAAATCCAGCCCGCCTGGTCGCGGCGTACGGCATCGGCGGATGAATCGCTCATGATCGCTCCGGTCGGATGGCGGGCGTTCCGATGCGCCCGTTTTTAGCGTAACGCGCGCTGCGGGCGAGGAGTGATGCGTTTTGAAATCGCTTCGGATCGAGTGAGATCGATTCGCCGCAGCAGTCCTCTCATTGTAGAAACTTTGCGCCGGGGGCGCCGGGCCGCGCCCCGTTATGCCCCCGGGCCGGCGCCTAGCGCGTCGGATTCATCCGGAAATAGGCGTCGAGCAACGACGTCTTGTAGACCACGCCCGCCAGCGTCGGATGCGCGGCGCTTTCCACCACCGGCAGACGCTCGCCCTGAAACGCGAGGAAGTGCTGCAACGCGACCCCGAGCGACATATCCGGCGTGAGCACGTCGAAATGCGGTTGCAGATAATTGGCGGCGGTTTTGGTCGACGTATCGCTTTTGTCGAGCAGGTCGGACGTGATGTCCTTCAGCGCGACCACGCCGAGAAACGCGCCCGACGCGTTCGCCACGTACAGATACTTCACCGGATATTCGAGGAACACGCGCGTCATGTCCTGCACGGTCGCGTTGGGCGGCACGACGGTTTCCGCGGGACGGATCAGCTCGCGCATCTGGGTGGCGCGCAGCCGGGAGCGCGCCTGCTCCTCGCTATTACGGCGCAGTGTGATTTCGTACATCGACGTCTTCGCAATCGCACGCGAAATGAAATACGCGACCACACACGACAGCATCAGCGGCAATACGACCTGATAGCTGAGCGTCATTTCGAAGATCATCAGGATCGCCATCAGCGGCGCCTGGGTCGCGCCCGCCAGAAATGCGCCCATGCCGACCATTGCGTAAGCATACGGCGCGGACGTCGCGTGCGGCCACAACGCATGCATGCCCTGGCCGAAGATGGAGCCGACCGCCGCGCCGACGAACAGCGTCGGCGTGAAGACCCCGCCGACCGCGCCCGAACCTGCGGTAGCCGCCGTCGCGATCAGCTTGAACACCAGCACGGCGACGAGCGCGGTCCAGGTCCACGGGGAATGGAGGATCGAGTTGACGACGCTGTAGCCGTTGCCCCACACCTCGGGCGACCAGATCGAGATCACGCCGACCACGAAGCCGCCGAGCGCGAGCCTCACCGGCAACGGCAAAGGCAGCTTGCGAAAACCCGCCTTCGACACGTCGAGTAGACGCAAAAACTGCGGCGCGGCCGCGCCGCACAGCGCGCCGAGCGCGACGAACAGCAGCACTTCGATGCCAGCCACCGGCGGAAACACCGGCATTTCATATGGCGGTTTGTAGCCGGCGAATTCGCGCATCGTGATATTGGCCACCACCGCCGACACCACGACCGGCCCGAAGCTCTCCATCACGATCGAGCCGAGCACGATCTCGGTGACGAAAAACGCGCCCGCAATCGGCGCGCTGTACGCGGACGTAATGCCCGCCGCCGCGCCGCACGCGACCAGCAGACGCAGCCGGGAAGGATCGAAATGCACCCAGCGTCCGATCAGCGACGCAGCGAGCGCCGCCAGTTGCACCATCGGCCCTTCGCGGCCGATCGAGCCGCCGCTCGCAATCGTGAACAGCGACGATACGCTGCGCCACAAACTCAGTTTGACCGGCACCACGCCGTCGCCGATCGCGACGGCTTCCATGTAGTCGACGTGATTGCATTTATCCGCGTAACGCTGGGCGATCAGCAGGAACAGACCGGCGATCAGGCCACCGGCTGCGGGCAGCCAGATACGCACGGTCCAGGGCATGCTGCGCGCCATTTCGACGAAGCTGCCCGACCGGCCGGCCACGGTCAGTTGCAACAGCGCGATGGCCTCGCGAAACGCAATCGTCGCAAAGGCGCCGGCGACGCCGACGACCACCGACCAGACCAGCATCGTATGGGCTTCGGACAGGCGGAACAGGTGTTGGGCGCGGGTGCGCAGCTTCAGCAGGAATGAAAGCACGTCGGTGGTACGGGGTGAGGGGTTGGGTGAGGGGCCTGGCATGACAAAGGCAACGCGCGCCGGCAGGCAGGCATTGCAGCACCCTGATGCCATCCAGCAGCGCGAATCAACTCGCCGCCTTATCGAGTTCCGGGTAGTGCCTGAAGATGCACGACTCGTTGTGCTCGATGCGCCGCTCCGATTCCAGATACGCGGCGATGTTCGGCCGTTCGATCACACGATCGTGCAGCGCGGCGAGACGCGGATAGTGTTCGCCGAATCGCTTGAGCGCTCGCGGAAACGCGTACAGCAGACCGTCGATCAACTGGAACATCGATGTATCGACATACGTGAGCGCGTCGCCGACCATGAACGTGTCGCCCGCCGGATTCTGCTTCAGCACCCGCTCGAAGTACGACATGAACTTCGGAATCCGGTTGTCGATGAAGTCGTGCGCGCGCACTTTCGCGGCGTCTTTCTGATCTTCGTAATAAAGGCCGCTCGCCAGTGGGTGATGCGTGTCGTGCGCCTCGGTGACGACATCGGCAATAGTCAGTTGCAGCCCGTTGGCCACATACCGCAGGCTTTCCACCGACGGCGCCAGATTCAACCGTGGCCCCAGGTAGAACAGGATGTTGGCAGTCTGCGAGATCAGCAGGTCGCCGTCTTTCAGAAACGGCGGCGCATACGGCGGATACGGCTCGTCGCGGTCTTTCATCAGCGCCAGCATTGCGCCCGTGCCGAGTCCCTTCGACTCCTTGCCGCGCGCGACTTCCACGTAGTCCGCGCCGGCTTCTTCCAGCGCCAGCCGCACGAATTCGCCGCGGCCTTGCAGGCCGTCCCAATAGTAAAGTTCCAGGCTCATCGATCGGTCCTCATTCCGGTCGCCCATTCACGACGCATGGCCGGTGAACGCGCGGGTTGCAGGAGAAGGTGATGCCAGCAACCAGTATGCCGCGCGAGCGCAACCGATGGTGTCTCCGATGAAGATTCACCGCTCGAAAGGGGCGCTCCAGAACGCGCAAAACCCCGCACGCGGCGGGGTTGCTGAGGGAGCGCAAACTGCGCGAACGGTTTAGCCGAACAGATGCTGGACACCCCATGTAATCCCCAGTCCACCGGCGATCAGCCATACGTACAGGATCAGACCGGTGGTCAACGCGCGGGGGCCCGCCTGGCGGATCTGCGAAATGCGGGTTTCGATGCCGAGCGCGGTCATGGCCATGGTCAACGCGAAGGTGTCGAGCGTGTTCAGCGTGCTGGTGGCGGCTTCGGGCAACACATGCAGCGAGTTGATCACGACGAAGCCGAGGAAGCCGAGCGCGAACCACGGAATCGCCAGCTTGCGCGGGGCGTTGTTTTGCGCGCCCGCCGACGTTGGGTTGGCAGCCGCCTCTTTACGCGCCGAGCGGTTCACCCACATGCCGACCACCAGCAGCACCGGCACCAGCAGCATCACGCGAGTCATCTTGACGATGGTGGCGATGTGGGTCGCCTCCGGGCTGACATTGCTGGCCGCGCCGACCACCTGCGCGACCTCGTGGATCGTGCCGCCAA
The DNA here is from genome assembly GCF_900099835.1 of Paraburkholderia fungorum. Lineage (NCBI taxonomy): Bacteria > Pseudomonadati > Pseudomonadota > Betaproteobacteria > Burkholderiales > Burkholderiaceae > Paraburkholderia > Paraburkholderia fungorum. The sequence goes on along the minus strand of NZ_FNKP01000001.1, from coordinate 2,297,194 downwards.
AGAACAGCCCCGCGCCGACCGTGTCGAGATGCAGCCAGCCCGCTTTGAACAGAACCGGGTAGAGGAACATCGACAGCGTGCCGAACAACACCACGCTGCCCACGGCCATCGCGCTCTTGTGCGGTTTGGATTGCAGCGTCGACTCGAAAGCCAGCACTGCTGCCGCGCCGCAGATCGCGCTGCCGGCTGCCGTCAACAACGCGGTATCGCGGTCGAGCTTCATGATTTTCATGCCCGCCCACGTGCCTATAACCAGCGTGCTGACCACGATCAGCACCGATTCGGCGAGCCCCGGCAAGCCGACCTGAGCGATTTCCTGCAAGCTCACGCGCAGGCCGAAGAACGCGACGGCGATGCGCAGCAGCTTGCGCGCCGAAAAGTTGACGCCGGCCGCCCAACTCGCGGGCATACCGTCGCGCAGCACATTGCCGTAGATGGCCCCGGCCACGATGCCGACGATCAGCGGACTCAGGCCCAGCCCGGCAATCGCCGGAATCGCCGCGACGCGGGTCACGGCCGCCGCGAACAGCGCGACGAACAGGATGCCGTTGAGTTGTCCGAGAGTGGACGACTCGCCGGTCGGGGCAGCGGTAAGCGGGGCAGTGGACATGGCGCAGTCCTTTTGATGACTGACTGGATTCGATGGCCTAATCCTAATTTAGATATATCGATATGAAAAATCGTGATTTAGGATGTAAAGTATCGGCTAATCTGATATTTGTCTCGTCATGACCCCCGATCAACTTATAACGTTCGCCTCGGTCGCTGAGCATCTGAACATCAGCCGTGCGGCGGTGGCGCTTCATTTGTCGCAACCGGCGGTATCAGGCCAACTGCGGCAATTGCAGGACGAATTCGGCGAGCCGCTGTATCAGCGCGACGGGCGCGGCATACGTCTGACCCCCGCTGGCGAGCAACTCGCGAGCTATGCCACGCGGCTGCGCGACACGTGGCGGCAGGCGCATGCTTATCGCGACGCGTTGCGCGGGCTGGAGCAGGGCACGCTGCGGATCGGCGCGAGCACGACGCCCGCGAGTTACCTGCTGCCTTATCTGATCGCGGATTTTCATCGGCGGCACCCGGATGTGAGCGTGCATACCGCCGACGGCAATACGGCCGAGATCGTCGGCGCGCTCGGTTCGGTGGATATCGCGATGATCGAAGGGCCGGTCGGCGCCGATCTGCCGCCCGATACCGCCGTGCACGCGTGGCGCGAGGACGAGATCGTGGCGATCATGCCGCGCTCCCATCCGTTGGTGCAGGACGTTTCGGGAGACGACCGGGGCCGCGTCGAACTGGCGGTGCTCGGCGCGCATCCGCTGGTGGTGCGGGAGGCGGGGTCAGGTGTGCGGCAGATCGTCGAGCGGGCCTTCGCTCGAGCGGGCGTGCCAATGCGCGTCGCGCTGGAAATCGCCGGGGTCGAAGGCGTGAAGGAGGCGGTGCGCGCGGGTATGGGCATCGGTTTCGTGTCGGCCATGTCGATGCGGCACGAGAATGGCTCGTTGCGTCTGTTCTCGCTCAGCCCTGAGCCGCTGACTCGCCGGTTGTCGATTCTCGTGCCGCACGCGAGCGCGCCCGCCCGGGTCGTCGAGCAGTTTCTGACGCTGTGTCTCGCGGACGGCAGCTAAAGAAAAAGCCCGCGTGCCCGCGACGCCTGGGGATTTCCACTATGGTGCATGGCCCTTACCCTGGCCACTATCTGGGCATTGCAAGCGCCTCGGCGCTTTTTTTCAAAGCGCAATTGGAACCGGTTCCAATTGCGTGCGGCAAGACAGGACCAGGTAAATTCGACATGGCTGAAGCAGTAGACGTGGTGATCGTTGCAAGCGCGTTCGGGATGGACGCGGTGCGCACGGGCGGCCATCTGAAGTGGGCGCAGGCGAGCCGACGGGCCGGTGCGGCGGGTTTCGAAGTGCGTCGCGAGCTGTTCGCCGATGAATCCGACGCTAAGCCGCAGCGGTTGCAGGCGCTCGGCGAATCGATCGCCGAACTGGGCTTGTGGTCGGTGTTTTCCACGCCGGCTTCGCTGTACACATCCGATGGACAACTCGACAGCGCCGCGTTGCATCTCGCGCTGGACGAAGCCACGGCGCTCGGCGCGCACTTCGTCAAGCTGCAACTGGGCGGCTTCGTCCGCGATGCGTACGGCGCGGCGATTGCTGAGCAGATGCAGCGAGTGCAGCGCGCGAATCTTCGGCTTGTCGTCGAAAACGGGCAACTGGAAGAAGGCGGCTCGCTGGCGCAATTCACCGGCCTGTTCGACGCGCTGTCGCGTGAAGGTTTCGCCGATGTGCTCGGCATGACGTTCGATATCGGCAACTGGGCATGGCGCGATGTCGCGCCGCTCGACGCAGCCGGTCTGCTGGCGGCGCACGTCGACTATATCCATTGCAAGACGACGGTTGGCGAAGGCGCGCGGCGTTTTCCCGCGGCCCCGGCTGCCGACGATGCAAACTTCGCCGCCGTGCTCGAGCGCTTGCCGCGCGACGTGCCGCGCGGCATCGAGTTTCCGTTCGACACAAGCCGGATCGATGCGGATGCCGCGCATTACGTCGAGTGGTTAGGCAAAGCTTAAGTGGGCGCGAGTGGCTTGAAGAACCTGAGAGCGCGGCAATAGACGACAACAAGACGACAACATGCCGCGGAAATAAAACACAAAAAGCACAGCGCGAGAAACACAACGCGGGCGACGCAAAGTCATGCGGCATGAACGTGCCGGTTCAGGCGAGGGTGGCTTTAACCACCGCACCTGAAACGCGCTCACGGCATCGCACAGCAATAGAACCACCCAGACACACAGCGCATAGCAGCAAGCAGGAGCAAAGCATGACCACCACCTCACACGCAGCACTCGACGTCATCACCTACGGCGAAGCAATGGCCATGTTCGTGGCCGCCGAAACCGGCCCGCTCGCCGAAGTCGGCCAATTCACGAAGCGCGTGGCGGGCGCCGATCTGAATGTCGCGATCGGGCTGTCCCGGCTCGGCTTCAAGGTCGGCTGGATGAGCCGCGTCGGCAACGATTCGTTCGGCCAGTTTGTGCGCGACACGTTGACGAAAGAGGGTATCGACCAGCGCTGCGTGAGCACCGACGATCGCTATCCGACCGCCTTCCAGCTGAAATCGAAGAACGACGACGGCAGCGATCCCGCGATCGAATATTTCCGTAAAGGATCGGCGGCGAGTCATCTGTCGCTGGACGACTATGTGGGCGATTACGTGCTGCCCGCGCGTCACCTGCATCTGACGGGCGTCGCGCCCGCGATTTCGGCCAGTTCGCGCGAACTCGCGTTCCATCTCGCCCGCGAAATGCGCGCGGCGGGCAAGACGATTTCGTTCGACCCGAACCTGCGCCCGACGCTCTGGCCGTCGCGCGCCGCGATGGTCGAAGGTCTGAACGCGCTCGCGGCACTGGCCGACTGGGTGCTGCCCGGTATCGGCGAGGGCGAGATCCTGACCGGCTATACGCAACCCGAAGATATCGCCCGTTTCTATCTGGAGCGGGGCGCGCGCGGCGTCATCATCAAGCTAGGCGCGCAGGGCGCGTATTACCGTACCGCCGATGATGCCGGCACCATCGCCGGGCAGCCCGTCGCGAACGTCGTCGACACGGTCGGCGCGGGCGACGGCTTCGCGGTCGGCGTGGTCAGCGCGTTGCTGGAAGGCAAAACGCTGCCGCAAGCGGTGGCGCGCGGCAACCGGATCGGCGCGCTGGCGATTCAGGTGATCGGCGATTCAGAAGGCCTGCCGGGCCGCGCGGAACTCGACGCGCTCGAACTGGCCGACGTGCCGCCTGTCGGCACGAGCGCACGGGTGTCGAGTACGGCCGGCGTCGTGTGACTTCGAACACAGCAACAACGCACAGACATACGGATACGGCGCCCACGACCGCCCGTCACCAATCCGGGACGCCGTAGACGCCGGAAATGCCGTAGAGAGACGTAACACAGTACGCAGTAACAGGAGACTCACATGCAGACCCCCGTCACTTCATCGCTTGCGGTTCGCCGCTGGTGGACGATCATGCCGATCGTCTTCATCACGTACAGCCTCGCTTATCTGGACCGGGCGAACTTCGGCTTCGCGTCGGCGGCTGGCATCAACCAGGATCTGGGCATCAGCAAAGGGCTGGCGTCGCTGATCGGTGCGTTGTTCTTTCTCGGCTATTTCTTCTTCCAGATTCCCGGCGCGATCTACGCGGAACGCCGCAGCGTCAAGAAGCTCGTGTTCTGGAGCCTGATCCTGTGGGGCGGCTGTGCGGCGCTGACCGGCATGGTCGACAACATTCCGTCGTTGATGGTGATCCGCTTCGTGCTCGGCGTCGTCGAAGCCGCCGTGATGCCCGCGATGCTGATCTTCATCAGCAACTGGTTCACCAGAAGCGAGCGCTCGCGCGCCAACACGTTTCTGATTCTCGGCAATCCGGTGACTGTGCTGTGGATGTCGGTCGTGTCCGGCTATCTGGTGCATTCGTTCGGCTGGCGTCACATGTTCATTGCCGAGGGCGCGCCCGCGATCATCTGGGCGGTGTGCTGGTGGTTCATCGTGAAGGACAAGCCGCAGCAGGTGTCGTGGCTCACGCAGCAACAGAAGGACGACCTCGAACGGACGTTGCGCGCCGAGCAGGCCGCGATCAAGCCGGTGCGCAATTACGGCGAGGCGTTCCGCACGCCCGCCGTGATCCGGCTATGTGCGCAGTATTTCTGCTGGAGCATCGGCGTGTATGGTTTCGTGCTGTGGCTGCCGTCCATTCTGAAGAATGGTTCGTCGCTCGGCATGGTCGAAACCGGCTGGCTGTCGGCGCTGCCTTACCTCGCTGCGACGATTGCGATGCTTGCAGCTTCGTGGGCATCGGATAAACTCAACCGCCGCAAAGTGTTCGTGTGGCCGTTCCTGCTGGTCGGCGCCATTGCTTTCGCGGCGTCGTATGCGCTCGGCTCCACGCATTTCTGGCTCTCGTATGTTCTGCTGGTGATCGCGGGCGGCGCGATGTACGCGCCGTACGGCCCGTTCTTCGCGATCGTCCCGGAACTGCTGCCGAAGAACGTCGCGGGCGGCGCGATGGCGCTGATCAACAGCATGGGCGCGCTCGGTTCGTTTGTCGGCTCGTATGTGGTCGGCTATCTGAACGGCGCGACCGGATCGCCGTCGGCATCGTATGCATTCATGAGCGTGGCGCTGATCGCCGCGGTAATCCTGACGCTGACCGTCAAGCCCCAGCCGCTGACCCAGAAGCCCACGCTCGCTACACCGTTGCAAGGAAAATAAGCTCATGAAGAAGATCGTCGCCTACAAGTCGTTGCCCGCAGATGTGCTCGCGTATCTGCAACAGCACGCGGAAGTCGTCGAGGTCGATGCCTCGCAGCATGATGCGTTCGTCGCCGCATTGCGCGACGCGGACGGTGCGATTGGCGCCAGCGTGAAAATCACGCCGGCGATGATCGAAGGCGCCAGCCGCCTGAAGGCGCTGTCGACCATCTCGGTCGGCTTCGACCAGTTCGACGTCGCCGATCTCACGCGGCGCGGCATCGTGCTCGCGCATACGCCGGACGTGCTGACCGAATCGACCGCCGACACCGTGTTCGCGCTGATCCTCGCGTCGGCCCGCCGGGTCGTCGAACTGGCCGACTGGGTCAAGGCGGGTGACTGGCGCGAGAGCGTCGGTCCGGCGCAGTTTGGTGTCGACGTGCAGGGCAAGACGCTCGGTATCGTCGGAATGGGACGGATCGGCGGCGCGGTTGCTCGGCGCGCGGCGCTCGGCTTCAATATGAAGGTGCAGTACACGAACCGCAGCCCGAATCCGCAAGCCGAAGCGGCCTATGGCGCGAAGCGCGTGGAGCTGGCGGAGTTGCTCGCCACTTCCGACTTCGTGTGCCTGCAAGTGCCGCTCACCGCCGAAACGCGCCACATGATCGGCGCGGCCGAATTCAAGGCGATGAAGACGAGCGCGATCCTGATCAATGCATCGCGCGGCGCGACCGTCGACGAAGCGGCGCTGATCGAAGCGTTGCAAAACGGCACGATTCACGGCGCGGGCCTCGACGTTTTCGATACCGAACCGCTGCCCGCCGATTCGCCGTTGCTGAAGCTGCCGAACGTGGTCGCGTTGCCGCACATCGGTTCGGCGACTCACGAAACCCGTCACGCGATGGCGCTCAACGCGGCCGAAAACCTGGTCGCCGCGCTCGACGGCACGTTGAAGACGAACATCGTCAATCGCGACGTGCTGAGCCAGTGAGCCGGACTGCCAGCGAAGGAGTGACTGCACGATGAGCACGCCGCAGCAGAGCGCGCCGCGCCGCGCGACGATTACCGACGTCGCGCGCGAGGCCGGCACGGGCAAGACCAGTATTTCGCGCTATCTGAACGGCGAGATGAGCGTGATGTCGCCGGAATTGCGCGCGCGCATCGAGGCGGCCATCGCGCGGCTGAACTATCAGCCGAACCAGATGGCGCGCGGCCTGAAGCGCGGCCGCAACCGGCTGATCGGCATGCTGCTCGCCGATCTGACCAACCCGTACACGGTCGAGGTGCTGCAGGGCGTCGAGGCGGCCTGTCACGCGCTCGGCCTGATGCCGCTGATCTGCCACGCGGCCAACGAAGTGGAAATGGAGCGGCGTTATCTGCAACTGCTGACCACGTACCGGGTGGAAGGGGTGATCGTCAACGCGCTCGGCGTGAGCGAGGAGACGTTGCGTCCCGTGGGCGGCAGCGGCATTCCGGCGGTGATGGTGGACCGTCAGGTCGAAGGACTGACTGCCGACATGGTCGGTCTCGACAACGGCGCGGCGGCGCAGTTGGGCGTGCAGCATCTGCTGGAACAAGGCTTCGACGACATCTGGTTTGTCGTGCAGCCGTTCGAGCAGGTCAGTTCGCGGCATTTGCGGCAGACGTCGTTTCGCGATGCGATGGGCGCTCAAGGCCGCGCGCGGGGACATACGCTGGTGCTGGATCTGGCCGATACGGACGAGACGGCGCGCGGTCTTGCCGAACTGGATCGCGCGATCGATTCGGCTGCGGACGGCAAGAGGGGCAAGGACGCGTCAACCGCCCACCGCATCGCCCTGTTCGCAGCCAACGCGCCGGTTGCGCTGTGTCTCGCGCTGCATCTGAAATCGCGTTACGGCCCCGACTGGCAAACGCGCGTCGCGCTTCTCTCCATCGACGACCCCGACTGGGCCGAACTCACCGGCATCACCACGATCCGCCAGCCGACCTACGAGATCGGCTATCGCGCGGTCGAGTTTCTGCACGAGCGCATCGAAGGCGTTCAGACAACGGTGCGGGACTGTCTTCTGCCGGGCGAGCTGATCGTTCGCGCGTCAACTTCGCGCTGATCTGCGATCATGCGGGCTGCGGCGCGCAGCGGGTGCGCGCCGGTCATCGCAAGGAAACTCATGGTTGTTGCACCGATTACCCTGTCGAGCCTCGCCGTCGCGACGCTTTTCGTGGCCGCGTTACCTTTCATGATTTACCGGCGTGCGCGCCGTCCGCTCGCGCTCAATCCGCGCGACGCCATTACCGGTATCGCCGTGTTCGCGCTGTTCGCGATGGTGATCGAGCGCGCGCTGAACGACTACGTCCTGCATCGCAACGAGGCGACCGCGACGTTCCTGTCGAACCCGCTGGCGTTCGTGATTTACGGCGCGCTGGTCGCAGGCGTCTGCGAGGAAGTGGGGCGCTTTATCGGCATGTGGCTGATCCTGAAACGTGCGGCAGCGAAGTCGCCCGCGACGGCCGCGCGCACCGACGACGGCACCGCGCTGACCTACGGCCTCGGCCATGGCGGCGCGGAAGCGTGGCTGGTCGGCGTGCTGGTGCAGGTTCAGTGGGTTCTGTTTGCGATCTTCGAGAACCGGGGTGAACTGGACGGCTACCTGAGCAATCTGCCGACCGATTCGCTGATGCGTATTCACCTGATCCTCGCCAGCCTGACGCCGCAGACGGCGGGCATTTTCGCGCTCGAACGCGTGGCGGCGCTGGTGTTCCAGATCGGATTGTCGGTGCTGATGTGGCGCGGGTTGCGCGCGGGTTGGCGCGGCATCCTGCCGCTGGCGATTGTTCTGCACGCGCTGGTGGACGCACCCGCCGCGCTGTTCCAGGCGCAACTCGTGCCGCTCGCTGCCGTTGACGCCATTTATGCGGTGGCTGCGCTCGTGGTCGCCGGGTTGCTTTTCAGGACTTTCAAACGTCCTGCAGCGGCTGCACGTCCGTGATTGCCCGACGGTATTCGCACGCTCTGCGGATAGCTCGCTAAAACGTCGGCCTTTGCCTACAATCGGCCGACTTTTTCCTGTAGCTTTTTAAGCTCTTTCAGCCTCTTAAGGCCGATCTTTCGGCAGACCTCATGGAAGCTTACCAATACGACTGCGCGAATCCCGAGTTCGAGGAACTGGCGCGTGTGATCAGCGATCTGTTCCCGGAGCAGACGCAGTTCATCCAGAGCGCCGCCGAAGACGGTACGCCGACGCTGACGATTCACTGGGTGGCGATGCGCTTCGGCTCGACCGCACGCCGCATCGTGATGACCGTAGCGATCACACCGGCGGCGCTGGCGCGTTATTTCGCGTTGCCGGCGCGGTTGCGGGGCCGTAGTTTCGCGGTGTTGCGCGCGTATGTCGAAGCGAGCCTGGGCTCGCTCGAAGAGCAGTATGCGAAAGGTGAGGCGGTGCCGCGCGACGTCATCGTGGATCTCGGCGATGAGTTCGCCTGAAGGGGGCCGCTAATCGCCTGAGCGCGGTGACCGGGAGTCAGTCCGCGCGCCGGTAGACCTTCGCGAAGCGCGCGGCCTGGACTACGCCGTAGTCGCCCGGCGCGTATTGCATCACCCAGTCGCCTGCGACGCCGCGCAGCACGTCGCCACCGCTGGCGGACCGCGCGAGCGAAAACGCTTCGTTCATCTGTCTGGCCAGCACGACCGCAGGGCGGTTGCGGTACGCGCCGGCTTCGCCGTGCGCGAGGGCTGCGTCGGCGGGGAGGTATTTAGCGTCGAAGCGCTCGCGCGAAACGACCCAGCGGTCGCCGGTCGAACCGGTGATCAGCGCGTCACCGCGCACGTAGCGGTTCGGGCCTTCGAGGCTCATCAATTCGCCTTCGCTTGCAGCGAATTCGACGGCGACCGTTTCGTCCTTGACGACGCGAAGTGCGTGGGCGTCCTGAGTCAGGTCGAGATTTTTCAGTTCGGTCATGAAGCGGTAGAAGTAGAGGCAGACTGGTGCGGAAAGGGGAAAGACAGCGTGCTGGCTTATGCCGCGATGTCGTTCCTGGGGGCTTTAAAACAAGGGATTTTCTCACGGGACTTCACGTCCCAAAGCCGTCTACCCGCATGATGCCAGATGCATCGGAAAAATCAGCTTCTTTTGGCTTCTTTTGCGAAGGGCGTTGCGGATGCTGTGAACCATCCCGAACCAGCGCCCTTCGCAAAAGATCCGCGTGCGCAGCGCAAACCTTGCGCCGCGCACGAACAAAACCTTTAAGCGCTTACGGCTTCACAGCTGCGTCGCTAGCCGGGGCAGCGGCTGCTTTACCGCCCTTACCCTTGCCATGATGATGACGGCCACCTTCGCCGCCCGGCTGATGGAACGTCGCGTCGGCGAGCTTTTTCTGCTCCGGCGAGAAGCTGCTATACAGCGGATCGAAAGCATCGACCAGCTTCTTCATGCCGTCGGCATGCGCTTGCGCGATCTGCGCGTATTGCTTCATGTCGTCGACGGCGGACAGCTTGCCGGCCGACTTGCGCTGTTCGAACAGTTGGCCCATCGTCTCGCCGTTGCCGCGCATCACGTCGGCGAACGTGTTCCATTGCGATTCCTGCGCCGAGGTAATCTTCAGTTGCGAATGCAGATAGGCGATGCGGTCTTCGACATTGCGTTCGTGACCTGCCTTGCCGGCCGGAGCCGAGGCGCTCACCGGTGCCGAAGCCGGCGCGGGAGTTTGTGCGAACGCGCCGCTCATGGCGACTGCGGTGGCCAGCATAACCAGTGCTTTTTTCATCGAAACTCCTGATGTCTATTCGAATTGGGACAGGGCGTGCGGCGAGCGTTCCGTCGCGCGTCACATTGCGTCGATAACGCGCAACGATTGGCTGCCGCCTGTTTCCGTCGCCGCTATTTGTAACACGATATCTGGGTAATGCGGCTGTTGTGCGACAAACGCTTACAACCGAAACGAAAGGAAATAGCGGGTGGATAAATTCGTCAGCATGGAAATTTTCGTCGCGGTGGTCGACGAAGGCAGCCTGACCGCGGCCGCCGAGCGCTTTCACATTTCGTCGGCGATGGTAGGCAAGCATATCCGCGCGCTCGAAACGCGGCTGGCGACGCGGCTGCTGACACGCACTACACGTCGGCAAAGTCTGACGGAGATTGGTCGGCAGTATTACGAACAATGCAGACGTATCCTCGCCGATGTGAAAGACGCCGAGTCGCTGGCCGAAGCGATGGCCGCCGCACCGCGCGGCGTGCTCAAGGTGACCGCGCCGCTGACTTACGGCGTCGAAGTGTTCGCGCCCGCCGTGACCGATTATCTGAACGCATGGCCGGATATCACGCTGGAACTCGATCTGTCGAACCGCGTGGTCGATCTCGTTGAAGAAGGCTTCGACGCGGCCGTACGCATCGGTCATCTGGCGGATTCGGGTTTTGTCGCGCGGCCGTTGAAGCCTTACCGGATGCGCGCATGCGCGTCGCCAGCGTATCTGGCGAAGCATGGCACGCCGCGCACGCCCGCCGATCTCGTGCAGCACGAATGCCTGGGTTTCCTGCATTGGGGACGCGAAGGCTTATGGCGTCTCGATGGCGATACCGTCGACGAAAACCCGCTGCGTGCGGGCCGTTTTCGTGCGAATAACGGGCAGGCGCTGAAGGTTGCCGCGTTGCGTGGTTTCGGCCTCGTGTTGCAGCCGGAGGCGTTGCTCGCGCGCGAGATTGCGAGCGGCGAACTGGTGCCGGTGCTGGACGATTTTCTACCCGACGGCGCCCCGGTGCATCTGATCTATCCACGCGATCGCCGCGCGACACCCAAGCTCACCAGCTTCATCGATTTCGTGATCGACCGGTTCGGCGTGTGAGTTCGCGATGAGCATGCGAGAGAGCGCAGCTAACCCCGCTTTTCGTGGCGAAGACGCGCGATAATCGTCCGCATTACCGGCCCACTTCGAAACCCTCAATGCGACCACCGCGCCTCGACCAACTCGACGACCTCGACCGTAATCTCGTTGCACTGTTGCAAGCCAACGCCCGCGAAAGCGTCGCCAGTCTCGCGCGCCAACTCGACGTGGCGCGCACCACGGTTATCGCGAGAATCGCGCGGCTGGAGCGCAGCAACGTGATCGCCGGATATAGCGTGCGGCTCGGGCAGGACGTGCTCGATTCGAGCATCGTCGCTTATGTCGGCATCATCATCGCGCCGAAATATGGTGCGGCGGTGCAGAAGCGGCTGGGCAAGATGCCCGAGGTGCAGTTGCTCTGCGCGGTGAGCGGCGAGTTCGATTACGTCGCGTGGTTGCGCGCCGATTCGCCCGAACGCCTGAACGATCTGCTCGATCAGATCGGCGGTCTGGAAGGCGTCGAGCGGACCACGACGTCGATCATTCTGGCGCGCAAGATCGATCGCGGGACGGTTTGAAGCGGGGCCGCGTTTACGCGATTTTTATAACTTTTCGACATATTGATTGAAAAGTTGGTCGGAACGTCGAAGTTCATGGTCATAACGCAGCATTTTGCGTGTATGAACTGTTTTTGCTTCTTCCTAAACTGTCGCTGTGGAGTTCAAGACGGCATACGGATAACAAGGAGACGCGCATGAAAGTAGCCATCGTTGGTGCAGGGCTGATTGGTCACACCATCGCTCATATGTTGCGCGAAACCGGCGATTACGACGTCGTCGCATTCGACCGCGATCAGCACGCGCTCGACAAACTCGCCGCCCAGGGTATTCCGACTCGCCGGGTCGATTCCGCCGACGCTGCCGCGCTGCGCGCCGCGATTCAGGGTTTCGACACGCTGGTGAACGCATTGCCGTATTACCTCGCGGTAAACGTGGCCGCAGCGGCCAAAGGCGCGGGCGTCCATTACTTCGACCTGACCGAGGATGTGCGCGCGACCCACGCGATCCGCGCGATCGCCGACGACGCCGAGCATGCGTTCATGCCGCAGTGCGGTCTTGCGCCGGGTTTCATCGGTATTGCCGCGCACGAACTGGCGAACCGTTTCACCGAGATTCGCGACGTGAAAATGCGCGTCGGTGCGTTGCCCGAGTTTCCGACCAACGCGCTGAAGTACAACCTGACGTGGAGCGTCGACGGTCTGATCAACGAATACTGTCAGCCGTGCGAGGCGATCCGCGACAGCCGCACGCAGTGGGTGCAGCCGCTCGAAGGCCTCGAACATTTTTCGCTCGACGGCACCGAGTACGAGGCGTTCAATACCTCCGGTGGCCTGGGCACGTTGTGCGAGACGCTGGCCGGGCGCGTCGAATCGCTCGATTACAAGTCGGTGCGTTATCCGGGCCACCGCGATCTGATGCAATTCCTGCTTGAAGACCTGCGTCTTTCGAGCGACCGCGACACATTGAAGAACATCATGCGCCGCTCGGTGCCGTCGACCGCGCAGGATGTCGTGCTGGTGTTCATCACCGTGAGCGGCATGCGCGATGGGCAACTGGTGCAGGAAGTGTTCACCCGCAAGATTTTCGCGAAGACCGTGTGCGGCGTGCCGATGAGCGCGATCCAGATTACGACGGCAGGCGCGATGTGCGCAGTGCTCGATCTGTTCCGCGAGAAGAAGCTGCCGCAAAGCGGTTTTGTGCGTCAGGAACAGGTGCCGCTGCGCGACTTTCTGGCGAACCGGTTTGGGCAGTTGTATGAAGGAAAGTCTTTGGAGACGCTGGCGGTGGTGTGACGCCGGGTTCTGGTGGAAAAGGTTTCTGGAAACCGGAGCCGTTTGCCGGACGACTCGGCGAATCATCGCTGCTTATGCTCTGGCCATATGCGGCGAATGGAGAAACCAGGCCATGGTAGAGCATCACAGACATGCCGCTTGAGTGAGTCGCGCCCTGAACATGTGTCCTGATGTTCAGGGCGTAGTTTTTTTGGCTTTGTCAGGCAGAGGTTGCTACACGGGCAACGGCGGCAACCTCCCGCCAGTCGTCCACGATTCGCCGACGATACGCTTCAGCAACGTTTCATAATCCGCCTGCACTGGCGCGGTGTTGTCGAACATCAGCAGGTCGTCGCACATGTCGCCGCTGGGCACGAAGCGGCGTTGTCGGTACTCGTCCCAATGCGCGAGTTTGTATGCATCGTTCGGATCTGCGCGCTCGATGATCCGCTGCCGCGCCGTCTCTTCGGTCGTATGAACCCACACGACCCGCAGTTTCACTTCGTCGCCAATTCCGAGCCATGCGCGATCAAACAGACGGCGCTCGCGTATTTCGCGCGATAACGGCGCAACCACCATTGCGCTCACGCCGAGTCGAAGGTTGTCGCACGCGGTATCGATCAGGCCGCGATATTCGGGATCGCGCAGATGCTGCAGGAAAAGTGGGCTGTCGCGGTCGTTCGGGTCGCCGGTCAGCATGGCCATCGCGGCGGCGCTGTAGCCGCCGTAGAGCGTGTCCCTGTCGAGCAGGCAGCAGGGCGTAGCGCTTGCCTGCATCAGCGGGGCGAGCAGTTTTCTGGCGAGAGTCGTCTTGCCCGTGCCCGCGTGGCCGCAGAAAAAAACCAGATGCGTCACGCCGATCACGCAGATTTGTCCCCGGATGGCGCGGCTGGCGGGTCGCCGGGTAGAGGGTCGCGCGCGAACTTGCCGTTCGCCTCCAGCCACATCACGTTGATGACGCCGAAGGCCAACGCCACGCCGACGCCCAGAATCCAGGTGAAATACCACATAGCCGTCTCCTTGATCGCGGGTCTGCCGACACGGACGAACCCGTATGACGCATGCGGGTTGGCAACCCTGACCTGCGACGCAACCGAGGGTAAATCCGCAGCGCCCGAGCGCCCACGTCGCAGTCCTTTGCAGCGATCATGAACAAGATCGCGACGCCATGCAAGAGGCGTCGGATTGGCCGTTCGGCCAGGCTGGTGCAACGGCTGCGCGTTGCTATCATGCAATGGGGAAGGGCGACACTCAGCAGTCGGGATGGCAGGCAGCAGGGCACGCGTCGATCTCGCGTCACCTATCGCGCGCGGCATCGAAGTTCGAAGAACAACGACCACAATTAACAACACGGGAGAGACAGCATGCCAATGCGCATCGGTTGCCACTGCAAGGCCGCGTCTGTCGTGATGATCGCGTTTGCCATGCTCACCGTCGCGGCGCTCGGCGGTTGTGCTTCGACACCGGCCGAGCCCGTGCCGTTCAAGCCGGTGCCGTCGGCGCGCATCGTGCAGCAGGGCTACACGCAACCGGCGCCAGGACTCGTGGCCGTGGATGTAAGACGGGAACGTTCGCGCGACGTCATCGTGCGGTTTCGCGACGCGCTGGTTTATATCGACGGCGAGCGGGTTACCGATGTGATGAACGGTGAGCACGTCGTCTTCTACCTCAGCCCCGGCGTGCACCGGATCGGCGTGTCGACGCAGTTCGATCCGGTGGTCGAGTTGAAGTTTATGGTGACGGCTGATCCGCGTTACACGAACCGCGCATCGATCACGTTCAACGACGATCATCGCATTCTGCTGAACCGGGTTGCTCAATGAGGTTGTAGGCCGGCGCCGTTCAGGCGCGCGGAATGCTCTACCGCGACTAAGCCCCGCAGTCCGCAGCGATTAACAATTGGATACGTGACGTTTGCGCGTAGCCGCTAACATGGCGGCTACCGTTTATCCGTCAACGCGGACCTTGCGCCAGGCTTACGCTTCAGGCAATGCCGGCCGGTCTGTTTTAGCTTTTCAAGGTAATCCGAACATGCTGATCAATTGCGCCGCCTATCAGGACGGCCGGAAGCTGGCAGATATCGACATCGATAGCATCAGCGACTACGTGGCGCGGCCCGAGTGCTTCGTGTGGGTCGCGCTGAAAGACCCGGGCCCGGGCGAACTGGCCGTGATGAAAAAGGAGTTCGGCCTGCACGAACTCGCGATCGAAGACGCGCAGAACGGTCACCAGCGTCCCAAGATCGAGGAATACGGCGACTCGCTTTTCACCGTGATGCACACGGTCGAGATGGACGAAGAGGGCGAACTGCTGATCGGCGAAGTCGATGTGTTTGTGGGTAGCAACTATGTGTTGTCGGTGCGGCGCGGGACGAAAATCGGCTTTCAGAATGTCCGTGCGCGGTGCGAGCGCGAACCGCATCTGCTGAAGGAAGGTTCGGCGTTCGTGCTGTACGCGCTGATGGACGACGTGGTCGACCGCTATTTTCCGATCATCGAGGCGATGAGCACCGAGATCGAAAATCTTGAAGACCGCATTTTCGACCGCAACGATTCGGCGGCGTCGCGCGCGATCGTGCAGGATCTGTATTCGTTGAAACGCCGTCTGGTGATCCTGCAGCATCACATCGGACCGTTGCAGGAAGCCGTCAGCAAGCTGACGGGCGGTCGCATTCCGAGCGTCTGCTCGGGCATGCAGGCGTACTTTCGCGACGTCTACGACCATCTGGAGAGAATCGTCAGAACGATCGAAGGCCGGCGCGAAATCGTCGTCACGGCGGTGCAGGTCAACCTGGGCATGATC
The DNA here is from genome assembly GCF_900099835.1 of Paraburkholderia fungorum. Classification (NCBI taxonomy): domain Bacteria; kingdom Pseudomonadati; phylum Pseudomonadota; class Betaproteobacteria; order Burkholderiales; family Burkholderiaceae; genus Paraburkholderia; species Paraburkholderia fungorum. The sequence continues at coordinate 2,281,514 of NZ_FNKP01000001.1, read as the reverse complement.
TCGCTGGCCGAGAACGAGGTGACCAAGCGGCTCGGCTCGTTCGCGGCGCTGTTCGCGGTGCCGACCATGATCGCCGGCATCTACGGGATGAACTTCGAAAGCATCCCTGAGTTGCATTTCAAGTTTGGCTATGAGATCTGCCTGCTGGTGATGCTGTCGGTCGACATTTTCCTGTACCGGCGCTTTCGCAAGGCCGGCTGGCTGTAGGGCTCGGGGCCGGTTTCACGGCAGGTATCGCAATCGGCCGAGCACCCGCCGAGCACCGGCCAAGCGCCGGCCACAAACCGGCCACAAACGCCAACCTCAAGCCCGTCTGACAGCGGGCCAACAACCCCCTCCAAAGTCCCCATCGCTCCGCGTTGTCCCCGCTTGCACCGCGCGCAATAAAAGGCCAGCATAAGCGGCCCGCCGGCTGCCTGTCTTGCAGCCGGCGGCAACCCTGCCACGCACGGACCGAGCGAGGGACCCTTGTCACACGCTGCCTGCCGACGCGCCTATCCGGCGAATCGGGCTGAGTCTACCGACCGCATAGCACCGCCGCACATCCTGCGCGCCGATGCACTGCAACACCGCGAATCGTTGACATTTCGAAGGGACTGCGCTGAGAATAGGCCTCGCAAACGTTTGCGCGCCACTAAAAATACGGCTCGGCTTCGAGCCTAGAAACCTGGAGATACGCAATGAGTCATTGCAACGGTCATCGCATGCGCCGCCGCATTCTTGCAGCTGCCGTCCTCGCTACCGCCACCGCCGCCTTGCCGTTTTCAGCCGCCTACGCGCAGAGCGCTCCCGCTCACAAGCCCAAGGTCGCGCTGGTCATGAAGTCCCTCGCCAACGAATTTTTCCTGACCATGGAAACCGGCGCGAAGGATTATCAGGCCCACAATTCCAGCCATTTCGACCTGATCACCAACGGCATCAAGGACGAGACCGACACGGCGAACCAGATCCGTATCGTCGAGCAGATGATCGTGTCGAAGGTCGACGCCATCGTGCTCGCACCGGCCGATTCGAAGGCGCTTGCGCCGGTCGTCAAGAAGGCGGTCGATGCGGGCATCATCGTCGTGAATATCGACAACCGGCTCGATCAGGACGTGCTCAAGTCGAAAGACCTGAACGTGCCGTTCGTCGGACCGGATAACGCGAAGGGCGCGCAGATGGTCGGCGATTACCTGGCCAAGCGTCTGAAGTCGGGCGACGAGGTCGGCATCATCGAAGGCGTATCGACCACGACCAACGCACAGCAGCGTACCGCGGGCTTCAAGGCGGCGATGCAGACGGTCGGCGCGAAGGTCGTGTCGGTGCAGTCGGGCGAGTGGGAAATCGACAAGGGCAATACGGTGGCCGCTGCCATGCTCAACGAGTACCCGAACCTGAAGGCGCTGCTCGCCGGTAACGACAACATGGCGATCGGCGCGGTCTCCGCCGTGCGTGCGGCGGGCAAGCAGGGCAAGGTGCTGGTGGTCGGCTACGACAACATCAACGCGATCAAGCCGATGCTGAAGGACGGCCGCGTGCTCGCCACCGCCGATCAATACGCGGCCAAGCAGGCCGTGTTCGGAATCGACACCGCGCTGAAGGCGCTCAGCGAGCACAAGAAGCAGTCGGAGCTGTCGGGCGTGGTGGAAACGCCGGTCAGCCTGGTGACGAAGTAAGCGTCGCCGGCGCAGCACCGGGCCGGATGCCGGGACCACGCGTCCGGTATCCGGCGCCGGGCTCACGGAATCGCACCGAAACCGGAGCCGTCGCGGGTTCCCGCTGCACCGCAACCGGACCCTCCGACGCCGGCAAAACTCCGGCTTCAGCGTGCGAATCCGCACTATTCAATAAACGCTCAATAAGCGCTCAAGAAACCCGCAGTGCCGCCGTTAATTTCAGTGGTAAGCGTCATGACGGCGGCTGGGCAACGGATGGTGCGCGAACCTTAGGACTCGCGAACCGCGCGTATTGAGCCGACATGACTCGTGACGGCCGGCCGCGACCTCATTTGCGTCACCGCGTATGAGGCCACGCCGCCCGCCATGGAAACAGGATCGCGATGGATTCAACCGACCACAACGCGTCACCCGTTGTACTGTCCGTCAGCGGCATCGGTAAGACCTATGCCGAACCGGTGCTCGCCGACGTTTCGCTGTCGCTGCGAGCCGGTGAAGTATTGGCGCTGACCGGCGAGAACGGCGCGGGCAAGAGCACGCTGTCCAAAATCATCGGCGGGCTGGTCGATCCGACCGCCGGCACGATGCAACTGGGCGGCGCGCCTTACGCACCGGCCAGCCGGACACAGGCCGAAGCGCTCGGCGTGCGGATGGTGATGCAGGAGCTGAATCTGCTGCCGACCTTGTCGGTGGCCGAGAATCTGTTCCTGAACCGGCTGCCGCGTGCGGGCGCATTCAGCTTTGGCTGGATCGACCGTCGCAAGCTGCGCGAGGACGCGCGTCAGGCGATGGCGCAAGTCGGCCTCGACGCCATCGACCCCGACACGCTGGTGGGCGAACTCGGGATCGGTCATCAGCAGATGGTGGAGATCGCGCGCAATCTGATCGACGACTGCCGCGTGCTGATCCTCGACGAACCGACCGCGATGCTGACCGCGCGCGAGGTCGATCTGCTGTTCGAACAGATCGACCGGCTGAAGTCGCGCGGCGTCGCGCTGGTCTATATCTCGCACCGGCTCGAAGAGCTGGCGCGGGTCGCCGAGCAGGTCGCGGTGTTGCGCGACGGCCGCCTCGTGCACGTCGACGCGATGGCGAACCTGACCAGCGACGAGATCGTCACGTGGATGGTCGGCCGCGAACTCGGCGAGCGGATCGATCTGGGCGTGCGCAACATCGGCGCGACGCTGTTGAAGGTGGACCGGCTCGCGCGCGGCAAGGTGGTGCGCGACGTGTCGTTCGAGGTGCGGGCGGGTGAGATTTTCGGCATCAGCGGGCTGATCGGCGCGGGCCGAACCGAGCTGATGCGGCTGATTTACGGCGCCGATCAGAAGGACAGCGGCACGGTAGCGCTGGCCGCGACGCCGGGCGCGACGCCAGCACCGGTGGAGATCGCGTCGCCGTCGGACGCGGTGCGCGCGGGCATCGCGCTGATCACCGAAGACCGCAAAGGCGAAGGCCTGCTGCTGCCGCAACCGATCGCGGCCAACGTGTCGCTTGGCAATATCGGCAGCGTCGCGCGGCATGGCGTGGTCGACGCGAAACGCGAAAACGCGCTCGCGCAGAAGCAGATCGACGCGATGCGGATCCGCAGTTCGGGACCTGGGCAGATTGTCGGCGAGCTGTCGGGCGGCAACCAGCAGAAGGTCGTGATCGGCCGCTGGCTGGCGCGCGATTGCCGCGTGCTGTTATTTGACGAACCGACGCGCGGTATCGACGTCGGCGCGAAGTTCGATATTTATGGCTTGATGGGCGCGCTGGCCCGGGAAGGGCGCGCGCTCGTCGTGGTGTCGAGCGACCTGCGTGAGCTGATGCTGATCTGCGACCGGATCGGCGTGATGTCCGCGGGAAGCATGACGGGCGTGTTCGAGCGTGATAGCTGGTCGCAGGATGCGTTGCTGGCGGCTGCATTTGCCGGTTACCGCAGCCGCGAGGCGATGCTGCACGCCCCCGATACCACTGAAGCAGGGAGTCTGTGATGACCGATCAATCGTTGCGGGAAACATCGGGCGGCAAGCAGGGCGCAGCAGGCGCAAACGCCGGCGCGGGCGGCAACGTCACGCCGCCGGCCGATCCGTCGGCGCCGCTCGCGAGCGGCAAACCGGCCGGCACGCGGCTCGGCTTTTCGAACTACCTGGGTCTGGCCGGCGCGTTGCTGGCGATGATCGTGCTGTTCTCGCTGCTGAGTTCGCACTTTCTGACTTACGACACGTTCAGCACGATCGCCAATCAGATTCCGGATCTGGTGGTGATGTCGGTGGGGATGACCTTCGTGCTGATCATCGCGGGGATCGATCTGTCGGTGGGGTCGGTGCTGGCGCTGGGGGCGTCGGTGGTCAGCGTGGCGGCGCTCAAGTGGGGCTGGGGGCCGATCCCGTCGGCGCTGCTCGGTATGGCGGCCGCCGCGCTGACCGGCACGATCACCGGCGCGGTGACGGTGGGCTGGCGGATTCCGTCGTTCATCGTGTCGCTCGGCGTGCTCGAAGCGGCACGCGGGCTGGCCTACCAGATGACGAATTCGCGCACCGCCTATATCGGCGACGCGTTCGACATCCTGTCGAACCCGATCGCGCTCGGCATTTCGCCGGCGTTCCTGATCGCGGTCGCGGTGATGGTGATCGCGCAACTTGTGCTCACGCGCACGGTGTTCGGTCGTTATCTGGTCGGCATCGGCACGAACGAGGAAGCGGTGCGGCTCGCGGGCGTCAATCCGCGGCCTTACAAGGTGATCGTGTTCGCGCTGATGGGCGCGATGGCAGGCCTCGCCGCGCTGTTCCAGATTTCGCGTCTGGAAGCGGCCGACCCGAACGCGGGCGTCGGCATGGAGCTGCAGGTGATCGCGGCGGTGGTGATCGGCGGCACGAGCCTGATGGGCGGACGCGGTTCGGTGATCAGCACGTTTTTCGGCGTGTTGATCATCTCGGTGCTGGCAGCCGGGCTCGCGCAGATCGGCGCGAACGAGCCGACCAAACGGATGATCACCGGTGCGGTGATCGTCGTGGCCGTGGTGCTGGATACGTATCGGAGCCGGCGCAAGCGGGCGTGATGCGAAGCGGGGCGGCAGCGGACTGGCGCAGCGGCGGCGGGTGGCGCGGCTGTGACGCTGCCGGATTTGCCGGATTTGCCAGACTGGCCGGATGAAGTGGCTGGAATGGCAAATGGAGCGGCCGATGGAGCGGCAAATGGAGCAGCAAACGAAGTCGCGAACAGATGAGAAATGAAGTTGTAAGCGAGTGGCACATGAAGTGGCAGAAAGCAGATGAAGGTGTAGCAGCAATGGTCTGGACCGGGGGCGGAACCAGCAGCAGTCGCAGCGTGACTGGCGGTACAGCAAAAATACAAACGGGGTTGGTCTGATTTCGATGAGAACGTCCGGTGGGTCGCCAGTTGGCGCGACCGGCGGGAAAAACAGGCAGGAGAGCAACAGGTTATGGCGACGATCAAGGATGTAGCGGCCGTGGCAGGGGTGTCGTTCACGACGGTATCGCACGTGGTGAATAACTCGCGGCCAGTGTCCGCCGACGTGCGCGCGAAGGTCGAGCACGCGATCCGTCAGCTTCACTATGTGCCGTCGGCGGTGGCGCGCTCGCTGAAAGCGCGGGCGACGGCGACTATCGGGCTGGTGGTGCCGAACAGCACGAATCCGTATTTCGCGGAACTGGCGCGCGGTATCGAGGACGGCTGTTCGCGCAATGGCTACTGCGTGTTCTTCTGCAATTCCGACGACGATCCGGCCAAGCAGCGTAACTATTTGCGCGTGCTGCAGGAAAAGCGCATCGACGGGCTGATCGTCGCGTCCGCAGGCGACGACGCCGTGCTCGCGCAGACCCTCGCCGACGCGCACGAGCCGCTGGTGATCGTGGACCGCAACATCGAAGGGCTGAACGCGGATCTGGTGCAGATCGACCATGAAAAGGGCGCGTATCTCGCCACGCGTCATCTGCTCGAACTCGGGCATGTGCGGATCGGCTGTATTACGGGGCCGGTCGCGACGGCGGTCAGCGCCATGCGCGTGCACGGCTTCATCCGCGCGATGACCGAGCGCGGCATCGAGATTCCGCCTGACGCGATCGTCGAAAGCGATTTTTCGGGCACGGGCGGGCATCGCGCGGCCGGGCAGCTATTCGATACGGTCAAGCCGTCGGCGATTTTCGCGGGCAACGACATGATGGGTATCGGCGCATTGCGCGCAGCGGCGGAGCGCAATATCAGCGTGCCGCGCGATTGCTCGATCATCGGTTTCGACGACATCGAACTGGGGCGCTTTACGTATCCGGCGTTGTCGACGGTCGGGCAATCGGTGCGTGCGTTGGGCGACATGGCGGCGCAGACGCTGATCGAGCGGATCGCGGGAAGCGCGCGAGGCGGTGCCGGTTTGCCGGTCGGCACGCGGGCGGCGGGGCGTCGTCGGGTGGTGTCGCCGAGGCTGATCGTGCGTGAATCCACGGCGACGTGGGCCGGAGCGGAGAAGCACGGATTGGCGGCTTGAAGGTGGATTTCAGGCAGATTTGAGGTCGGTTCGAGGTGATAGCCGGGTGGTAAGGGTGGTAAGGGTGGTAAGGGTGGTAAGGGTGGCGTGGCATGGCGACTTGAACGCCCCACGCGCGCCAGTTTTTTGTGCGGTTTTCTGGCGGTTGGCCTGACTGCTTAACCGGCGGTCGATCGTAAATACCCGCCGGGATCGCGAGTCAGCGAGTCAGCCGGCAGGGCGGCGAAACGATCCGGACACACGGCTCTCGCCGCCGGACGGGTCCGCGGAAGCCAGTCTGGCCTGGCACCGGCATAACCCTGCCGCACGCACGAAAGGAGACAGCAGTGGCAAGTAACGAAACGCGCTCACGCGTGACAGTGGTCGGCAGTCTGAACATGGATCTGGTGGCGCGTGCGCCGCGTATGCCGCATCCCGGCGAGACGCTCGCCGGCCGCACGTTCACGCAGGTCGCGGGCGGCAAGGGCGGCAACCAGGCGGTCGCGGCCGCGCGGCTCGGCGCGCAGGTGTCGATGCTCGGCTGCGTCGGCGCGGACGGTAACGGTGCGCAATTGCGCGCGGGTCTGGAGGCGGAAGGAATCGACTGCTCGGCGGTGGAAACCGGCAGCGAAGCGACCGGCGTCGCGCTGATCGTCGTCGACGATGCGAGCCAGAACGCGATCGTGATTGTCGCGGGCAGCAATGGTGAACTCACGCCGGAGACGGTCGGCCGTCACGAGGCCGTGCTGGCGTCCGCCGATGTGGTGATTTGCCAGCTCGAAACCCCGCCCGACACGGTGCGCGCAGCACTGGCCGCAGCGCGGCGTCTGGGCAAGACGGTGATTCTGAACCCCGCGCCCGCCACCGGTCCGCTGCCTGCCGACTGGCTGCCGCTGATCGATTACCTGATTCCGAACGAACTGGAAGCCGCCACGCTGACCGGTTTGCCGGTCGATTCCCCCGAAGATGCAGCCAGAGCGGCTGCCGCGCTGCAGGCGGCCGGTGTTCGCAACGTGCTGGTGACGCTCGGCGCGCGCGGCGTCTACGCGGCGCTCGATGGCGGACATGCCGCGCTATACGACGCGGCGAAGGTGAAAGCCATCGATACGACTGCAGCGGGCGATACGTTTATCGGCGGCTTTGCGGCGCAGCTTGCGCAGGGCGAGAACGTCGATACGGCGATCCGGTTTGCGCAACGCGCGGCGGCGTTGTCGGTGACTCGCGCGGGTGCGCAGCCGTCGATTCCCACTCGCGACGAAGTGGGCGCAGCGGGTTGATAGCCCAAGGACGGCGTCGCAACTGGCGTTCTCGTCCCCGCGTTCAAGCCCATTCAATCTGATCTGATTTTTGCCGCCACGCGCCAGATGCCTGGCGGCTTTTTTACGTCCCACATTGACTTCGACGCTTCACGGCGCGGCGTCCTGTCGTTTTGGAGTCACCAATAAAACGGCGGTGAGCAAAACAGTTCGCACACATCCGCATCGGCTCTGATAAATCCCCATTCTGCTGGACACTCCTGCCCATCCAGGCCCCGCTCGACACCCCGTCGTGTAATTCTTCCAGTCCCTTACGGCGCGTTTCCTCATACCATATAAAACCTTCAAGTATGCATTTGGCGTGCCGTAAACGAGCTTATTAGAGCGCACTTTCAAAAAGCGCCATGCACGCAAACGCCACCCGTTATCCAGTGCTGCGTAAGCGGCCTCTCACATAGTCAAGCACAGGACTTAAGCATGTTGAACAAAGGCATTACGATCAAGGCGCGGATTGGCCTCACGATGGCTTTTCTCGCCGCGCTGCTGGTAGCGATTGGCGGTTTCGGTTTGTTCGGCATGGGCCGTTCGAACGATGCATACAAGGACACGTTCACCAACGCGATGCCTAGCGCCGTCAATATCGGCAATGCCGAGTTGTACGCCGCGCGCGAGCGCCTCGCTCTCGACCGCGCCGCGTTCATGATCGGCACGCCCGACGCGGTGCCGACGCTGGAGCGCGCGCACGCAATGCGCACCACCTCCGACATGTGGTGGAAAAAGTATCTCTCCCTGCCGCGCAGCGCCGACGAAGACCGTCTCGCGCAGGACGTCGCGGGCAAGCGCGACACGCTGCATCAGGAAATGGACGCGTTTTCGGCCACCGTGGCAGCGAACGATTCGGCCAAGGTGGTCGACGGCGCGAAACGTCTGCAGGCGACTTACAACGAACTGTCCAATGCCGACGACGCATTGCGCAAGTTCCAGTTCGAGTCGGCCCAGCAGGGTTACGACGCGGCGCAGGGCAGCTTCGACGTGTTCCGCATGGTCAGCCTCGCCGCACTGTTGATCGGCGTGCTGGCCGCCGTGATCTCGTACCTGACGCTGAGCCGCGCGATTGCCCGTCCGCTGGACGAAGCGCTCGGCCATTTCGACGCGATCGCTTCCGGCGATCTGCGTCGCCCGGTTGCCGTGACTTCGCGTGACGAAATGGGCCAGCTGCTGGAAGGCATCGCGAAAATGCAGCGCAGCCTGATCGAAACCGTTCGCACGGTGCGCAGCGGCAGCGAGTCGATCGCGACCGCCACGCGTCAGATCGCGGCCGGCAACATCGACCTGTCGTCGCGTACTGAAGAGCAGGCGTCGGCGTTGCAGGAAACCGCGTCGAGCATGGAAGAGCTGACCGGCACGGTCAAGCAGAACGCCGACAACGCCCGCCAGGCAAGCTCGCTCGCGGCGAACGCGTCGGAAATCGCCAACAAGGGCAGCGCCGTGGTCGGCCAGGTGGTCGGCACGATGGGCGACATCAACCAGAGTTCGGCCCGGATCGCCGACATCATCTCGATCATCGAGGGGATCGCGTTCCAGACCAACATCCTGGCCCTGAATGCGGCCGTGGAAGCGGCGCGAGCCGGCGAAGAAGGGCGCGGTTTCGCGGTCGTGGCGGGCGAAGTGCGCAGCCTCGCGCAGCGTTCGTCGGCGGCGGCGAAGGAAATCAAGGAATTGATCGACACGTCGGTGGAGCGCGTTCAGTCGGGCTCGGCGCTGGTGGACGAAGCCGGCCGCACGATGACCGAGATCATCGGCGCGGTGCAGCGCGTGACGGACATCATGGGCGAGATCGCGGCGGCATCGGAAGAGCAGAGCGGCGGGATCGACCAGGTGGCGCGCGCTGTCACGCAGATGGACGAAGTGACGCAACAGAACGCAGCGTTGGTGGAAGAAGCGGCTGCGGCGGCATCTTCGCTCGAAGACCAGGCCGGCAAGCTGCGCACGGCGGTGGCCGTGTTCCAGCTCGACGAGGGTGGCTATCGCGCGCCGGAAAGCACGCCGCGCCGTGCGTCGACGCCGGTGCGTCCGGCTGCGCGCAAGGCACCGTCGATGTCGGCTGCGACGCGTGCTCCTGCCGCTCCGGCGGTGTCTGCTGCTGCACCGGCCGCTGCTGCGCCGGCCAGAGCACCCGCCAAGGCCGCAGTGACCGCGAGCGCCGGTGGCGATCAGGATTGGGAAACGTTCTAAACGGCCGCCGGCAGGAGTCGGGGTCGAAGTTCGATTTCGATGGGGCGATTGACGTGTGGGGAGGCGGCTCGGCGGTCCGGGCAGCCTGACAGACGATTCGAGCACGCGCAGAGTGGTTTCGTCCCACTCTGCGGGTTATTTGCTGATCCCAACCGGCTACGTCAAGCCGCACAGAGGCGGCAACATTCATTCCCGGAATCTCGCATTCCAGACGCACGCTCATGGCTTCCGACTGGCCATTGCCCAGATCTGAAGACCGCGAATGCATCGGCATCCGCGGTCTTTTTTTATCGTGTGCGCATTAAGTCACCTTTCCGATCACAGTCCGAACCCTGGCGGGCGTCGTGATCCGGTACATTGACGGGCGCAGTCATGGCTTCGCGGCTGCAATGTCCATGCGCAACAGGTTATTCCGCACGCATGGGCTTGCTGCCTTCAGGCGCCGCAACACATGGCTTCCTCCAACCAGTACGCCATACCAGGCCGCTTAATGCGCCAGCCAGAAAGGACCGACATGACGCCATACGACCTCGCGCAACGCCTCGTCGAAGCACGCCGGCTGCATCGCCCGATCGATGCGCCCGCCCCCGACAGTCTGCCGCCCGATGCGGCAACCGCGTACGCGATCCAGCAGGCGGTCATCACCGGTCTCGGCGACTCGACCGGCGCCTGGAAGATCGGCGCGAAAGCCCCAGGCGGCGCTGCCGCGGGCGCGCCGATTCCGGCCTCGCTGGTACTGCCTTCGCCTGCACGGGTCGCGCATGGCGGTTTTTTCCGGGTGCTGATCGAACTGGAGATCGCCTTCCGTTTCGCCGAGGCGATCGAGCCGCGCGGCCGGGCCTACGCGCGCGATGAAGTGCTGTCGAAGGTCGGCGTCGTGCTGCCGGCCATCGAGATCGTCGATAGCCGTTTCAGCGAATGGCCGAACGTCGCGCCGCTCGCGCAACTCGCCGATGCACAGAACAACGGCGCATTGATTACGGGCCATCCGGTCGCCTATGCGGGTCTCGCCCGCAACTTCGATTTCGTTTCGCCGGAACTGGAATTGACCTTCGACGGTGAGTCGCTGGTGCCGGAAGCGACCGGCAATCCGGCGGGCGACCCGCGCGAGCTACTTGTGTGGTTCGTCAATCACTGCGCGGCAATGGGCATCACCATCGAACCCGAATGGACGCTGACCACCGGTTCGTATGTTGGCGCACACAAGCTGGAACACGGCGGCGTGGTGCGCGGGCACATCGACGGGCTGGGTGAAGTGGAGATTGAACTGACGTGAACTGACGCCCACGAGCCGTGCTGAAAACAGGCAGGCTCGACACGATCTGTAACAGCGCCAATGTCGCGCTGCGTGTGTAACAGCGCATTACGAAGCTTTATTCAAACGGCTGCCTGAGGGCGGCCGTTTTTTATTGGTCGAATCCTTTGTCGCATCTGCAATGGCCGCTTTGCCGTATACACCTATGAAAGCGATTCGATGTACCGCCGTCATTCAGATATGCAGGGGACAACCATACTGTCCAAACGGTTAATCCGAATGATGCAAGGCCGATTGTTCGCGCAGGCATGCATCGTATGAGTGCGCGATGAAGCGGAACCAAAATCTTCACGCGTTGACGAACAGGCTGAAGATGATCGACCCGTGTTTCAGCAGAGGCATTGCCTGGGAACATGTAACAGACGCGTGTTCGCTGTAGACCGGATGCGAGTGCCGCGCGTTGATGAAAAAATGGCCGGGCATGCAAATAGCCCATAACGTCCGCGTTTTTTAGCTACAGAGTGTGTGGACACAGACAGCTTGTCCGATGCAGCAGTGAGATTGTTCACTGAACAGGATAAGCATAACGACCCTTAGGACCGGGCATCGAAAGCGCAGAGATGGGACAGACACCGAGGCATAGATGTCGTGGCATGACGACGCCAAAGGTGGCAACGCAGCAGACAGTCACGCAGTAATGCAATCACGTGAAGCAATAATCGCTGCGATGTGAGTGCAAGATTGTAGGTGGTCGAAATTTTGTTTCCAAGTAGCGAATGTTGGGATGCGCATACGGCGCGATTTTCGCCACGTAGTTCATGGAAAAAAAATTTAAAAGGGTTTAGGATGAATTCGAGCGATGTCGTTTCCGAATAGCGCGCCGCGCACGACATCGGTCTAGACTTCGGCGAGGAGGTAGCATGGATATCTACAGCAGTTTCGCGACCCGCTTCGAGAAAACGCGAGAAGATGAACTCTCGCTCGAGGAGTACCTCGCGCTCTGCAAAGACAATCCCGCCGCGTACGCCACGGCTGGCGAACGCATGTTGACGGCCATCGGGGAGCCGGAACAGATCGACACTCGTAACGATCCGCGCATGTCGCGTATCTTCGCGAACAAGGTCATCAAGGTATACCCCGCATTCCGTGAGTTCTACGGAATGGAAGAGGTGATCGAGCAGGTGGTCGCCTACTTCCGGCACTCGGCCCAGGGGCTCGAAGAAAAGAAACAGATTCTGTATCTGTTGGGTCCGGTCGGCGGCGGTAAATCGTCGATTGCGGAACGTCTGAAACAACTCATGGAACGCGTGCCGTTTTACTCGATCAAGGGCTCGCCCGTGAACGAGTCGCCGCTCGGTCTGTTCGACTATGAGGAAGACGGCCCGATTCTCGAAGAACAATACGGCATTCCACGCCGCTACCTGAAAAGCATCCTCAGTCCGTGGGCGGTGAAACGCCTGCACGAATATAACGGCGACATCCGCAAGTTCCGCGTGGTGCGCCGCTACCCGTCCATTCTTCGCCAGATCGGTATTGCCAAGACCGAGCCGGGCGACGAGAACAATCAGGACATCTCGTCACTGGTCGGCAAGGTCGACATCCGCAAGCTCGAACAGTACGCACAGGACGACGCAGACGCCTACAGCTACTCCGGTGGCCTGTGTCTCGCCAATCAGGGTCTGCTCGAGTTCGTCGAAATGTTCAAGGCGCCGATCAAGGTCCTGCACCCGCTGCTCACTGCAACCCAGGAAGGCAACTTCAAGGGCACGGAAGGCTTCGGCGCGATTCCTTTCGACGGCGTGATTCTCGCTCACTCGAACGAGTCGGAATGGAAGGCGTTCCGCAACAACCGCAACAACGAAGCACTGCTCGACCGGATCTTCGTGGTGAAGGTGCCGTACTGCCTGCGTTACGGTGAAGAGGTCAAGATCTACGAGAAGCTGCTGCGTAATTCGTCGCTGGCGAATGCGGTGTGCGCGCCGGGCACGTTGAAGATGATGGCGCAGATGTCGGTGCTCACGCGTTTGCAGGAGCCCGAGAATTCGAGCCTCTTCTCGAAGATGCAGGTGTACGACGGCGAGAATCTGAAGGACACCGATCCGAAGGCGAAGTCGTATCAGGAGTACCGCGATTTTGCAGGCGTCGATGAAGGGATGACCGGCGTGTCGACCCGCTTCGCGTTCAAGATCATGTCGCGCGTATTCAACTTCGACTCAACGGAAGTCGCGGCGAATCCGGTGCATCTGATGTACGTGCTCGAACAGCAGATCGAACGCGAACAGTTTCCGCCGGAAACGGAACAGAAGTACCTGTCCTTTATCAAGGACGTGCTCGCCTCGCGCTACGCGGAGTTCATCGGCAAGGAAATTCAGACTGCGTATCTGGAGTCGTATTCCGAGTACGGTCAGAACATCTTCGATCGCTATGTGACGTACGCCGACTTCTGGATTCAGGATCAGGAGTTCCGCGACCACGACACCGGCGAGAGTTTCGACCGCGCGGCGCTGAACGCCGAACTGGAGAAGATCGAGAAACCGGCAGGCATCAGTAACCCGAAGGACTTCCGCAACGAGATTGTGAACTTCGTGCTGCGTGCGCGTGCTGCGAATGCGGGCAAGAACCCCGCATGGATCAGCTACGAAAAGCTGCGCGTCGTGATCGAAAAGAAGATGTTCTCGAACACGGAAGAACTGCTGCCGGTTATCTCGTTCAACGCCAAGGGCTCGGCGGAAGAGCAACGCAAGCACGAAGACTTCGTCAACCGGATGGTGACGAAGGGCTACACGCCGAAGCAGGTGCGCTTGTTGTGTGACTGGTATCTGCGTGTGCGCAAGTCGTCATGATGCGCATTGCGTGCCGCCCGCGCGGTCAGACCGCGCGGGCACCTTGCGAGGCGCAGGCTGTATGGACACGGTCTGTATGGACATAGTGTTGCCGGTGTAGCACAGGCAGCGTGCGTCTCGCGTACCGGAAATTAGCGCAGCTGCATGGGATCGGAACTGAGGTTAAGCGCCAACTTCCGATCTAGAGCGTTGCATGGGAGACCGGGCGTGCTTCATCAAATCATCGACCGCAGGTTAGCAGGCAAGAACAAGAGCATTGCGAATCGCGAGCGTTTTTTGCGTCGCGTCAAAAACTACATTCGTCGCGCCGTGTCGGAAGCGGTACGCGATCGCAGCATTAAAGACATTCAGAATACCCAGAGCATCACCATTCCGCGTAAAGACATCGCGGAACCGTCGTTCCGTCACGGTCCGGGCGGCAAGCGGGAAATGGTGCATCCGGGCAACTCGGACTACATCCGCGGCGACAAGATCCAGCGCCCGCAAGGCGGCGGCGGTGGAGGCGGGGGCAATCAGGCCAGCAACGAGGGCGAGGGGCAGGACGACTTCGTATTCGAACTGAGCCGCGAAGAATTCATGCAGTATTTCTTCGACGACCTCGAACTGCCGCGTCTCGTCAAAACCCATCTGATGGCCGTGCCCACGTGGAAAAGCATCCGCGCGGGCTGGGCTGCCGAAGGCACGCCGAATAATATCGACGTGGTCCGTTCGCTGCGCAGCGCGCTCGGCCGGCGTATCGCGCTCGGCGCGCCGCTCGTCAATCAGTTGCATGAGATGGAACGGCAACTGGAGCTGATGAAGGCCGACCCGGCCGATCGTCGCGACGAGATCAAATTGCTCGAAGAAGAAATTCACCATTTGCGCGGCCGCATCTGGCGAATTCCGTTTATCGATCCGTTCGATCTTCGCTACGTGAATCGCGTGAAGCAGCCCACGCCGTCCAGTCAGGCGGTCATGTTCTGTCTGATGGATGTGTCCGGTTCGATGGACGAGCAGCGCAAGGACCTCGCCAAGCGCTTTTTCATCCTGCTGTATCTGTTCCTCAAGCGTAACTACGAGAAGATCGAGGTGGTGTTCATCCGCCACCACACGCGCGCCGAAGAAGTCGACGAAGACACGTTCTTCCATTCGACCGAAAGCGGCGGCACGGTCGTGTCGAGCGCGCTGGAACTGATGCAGAAGGTGATGGACGAGCGCTATTCGCCGACTGAATGGAATATTTACGGCGCCCAGGCATCGGACGGCGACAACTGGACCGACGACTCGCCCAAGTGTCGCAAGATTCTGTCGGATGACATCCTGGAGAAGGTGCGCTATTTTGCGTATATTCAGGTGGCGCCCGAAGAGCAGAACTTGTGGCTCGAATATGCGCAGTTAGCGTTAAGCCAGCCGCACATGGCGATGAAGAAGGTCGAAACCGCGGCTGACATTTATCCGGTGTTTCGCGAGCTGTTTGAGAAGCAGGCGGCGAATTCATGACGAGCAAGCCCCTGCACGACGATGCGCGCGGCGACGCAGAGAATGCAACGCCGGCGCGCGAGATAGGCGTGCCGCAGCAATCTTCGGGGCATGCCACGGTTGGGGCGGACGACACAGGCGCCGCCGCAGCCGCAGCAGTCCACAGCGCTGCAGCACGGGGACACACCGGAACGCCCAATCAAGGGCAAAGGGAAGTCCGTATGAACGTAGCCGATAGACGGCCTCTGCCGTGCCCGTCCGACTGGACCTTCGAATTGATCGAAGAGTACGACTCGCATATTGCCCGTGTTGCAGAGCAATATGAACTCGACGTGTATCCGATCCAGCTCGAACTCATCAGCGCCGAACAGATGATGGACGCTTACGCGTCTGTCGGTATGCCGGTGAATTACCGTCACTGGTCGTTCGGCAAACACTTTCTTTCCACTGAAAAAAGCTACCGTCGCGGGCAGATGGGGCTCGCGTACGAGATCGTCATCAATTCGAATCCTTGCATCGCGTACCTGATGGAAGAGAACACGATGACGATGCAGGCGCTCGTCATCGCGCACGCGGCCTACGGGCACAATTCGTTCTTCAAGGGCAACTATCTGTTCAGACTCTGGACGGATGCGCACGCGATCATCGACTACCTCGTCTACGCGAAGAATTACATCGCGGAGTGCGAGGAGCGCTTCGGACTCGATCGGGTCGAGGAACTGCTCGATTCGTGCCACGCGCTGATGAACTACGGCGTGGACCGGTACAAGCGTCCGCAGAAGCTGTCGCTCGAAAAGGAATTCGCGGCGCGCCGCGAACGCGAGGCTTATCTGCAATCGCAGGTCAATGAATTGTGGCGCACGCTGCCCACCCGGCATACGCCGTTGCCGGAGGAAACCGAGGAGCGTTATCCGCCCGAGCCGCAGGAGAATCTGCTGTATTTCGCGGAGAAAAATGCGCCTTTGCTGGAGCCCTGGGAGCGCGAGGTGATTCGTATCGTGCGCAAGGTGGGCCAGTATTTTTATCCGCAGCGGCAAACCCAGGTGATGAACGAAGGGTGGGCCACGTTCTGGCACTACACGTTGCTCAACACGATGTACAACCAGGGCAAGCTCGAAGACGGCTTCATGATGGAGTTTCTCCATTCGCACAGCAACGTGGTGTATCAGCCGCCTGTGACGAAGCCGTATTACAGCGGCATCAATCCGTACGCGCTCGGTTTTTCGATGATGAGCGATATTCGCCGCATCTGCGAAGCGCCGACTGAAGAGGATCGCCGGTGGTTTCCTGAGCTTGCGGGTAGCCCGTGGTTGCCGGCCATGCATTACGCGATGCGCAACTTCAAGGACGAGAGCTTTGTCGCGCAATATCTGTCGCCGCATCTGATCCGCGAAATGCGTCTGTTCTCGGTGCTCGACGACGACATGCGCGATTCGCTCGAAGTATCGGCGATTCATGACGACAGCGGTTATCAGTACGTGCGTCAGGCGCTGTCGCGGCAGTACGACATGCATCATCGGGAGCCGAATATTCAGGTGTGGTCGGTCAACACGCGCGGCGACCGGAGCCTGACGCTGCGGCATTTCATGAGCGACAACCGGCACCTGTCGTCCGATAGCGATGAAGTGCTCAAGCACATGGCACGCCTGTGGCAGTTCGACGTGTATCTGGAGAGCGTCGACGAAAACGGTACGGTCAGGAAGAAATATGACTGCCGGTATGTGCCGCCTGCCGTGAGGTTGTAAGCCTTTTCGCCGGAAACGCGGTGACGCCGAAGTCTTCCGGTCACGTCGCCCCAAAGCCCCAGCCAGTCTCGCGACTGCTGGGGCTTTTTCATTGGTTACGCGCTGGAGTGCGTTGTTTTCATAGCGTTTTCCAGACTTGTCTTCTGTCTGCTTAAACTAACAAAATCCCATCTTTACCTTTCTATTCTGTAAAATTCGCGCGCCACGCGATGGACGTTCGTTACATAGGTCGGCGCGAGTCGCAAAGGCGGCGAGACGATCGCCATCTCCGTTTCAGAAAAGGGAAAGATATCAATATGAGTGAACTGACCGATCAATCCGTGGGCTCGGCTCACGACACGCGGCGCCGCATTTTTGCGATCGTCGGCGCTTCGTCGGGCAATCTTGTCGAGTGGTTCGACTTTTACGTGTATTCGTTCACCGCGCTGTATTTCGCGCCCGCATTTTTCCCGAGCGGCAACACCACCACGCAGTTGCTCAACACCGCCGGCGTGTTCGCCGCGGGCTTCCTGATGCGCCCCATCGGCGGCTGGTTCTTCGGCCGTCTCGCGGACAAACGCGGCCGGCGCACGGCGATGATGGTGTCGGTGTTCATGATGTGCGGCGGCTCGCTGGTCATCGCCATGTTGCCTACGTATGCGCAGATCGGCGCGTTCGCGCCCGCGCTGCTGCTGCTCGCGCGTCTGTTCCAGGGCTTGTCGGTGGGCGGCGAATACGGCACCAGCGCAACCTACATGAGCGAAATCGCGCTCAAGGGACGGCGCGGTTTCTTCGCGTCGTTCCAGTACGTGACGTTGATTGGCGGACAGTTGTGCGCGTTGCTGGTGCTCGTGATTCTGCAACAGACGCTTTCCACCGAAGAGCTGAAGGCATGGGGCTGGCGCGTGCCGTTCGTGATCGGCGCGATTGCCGCACTGATCGCGCTGTATCTGCGCAAATCGCTCGATGAAACGACCACCGCCGCGACGCGTCAGCGCAAGGAAGCGGGCACGCTGCGCGGCCTGTGGATGCACAAAGGCGCGTTCATGACGGTGCTCGGCTTCACGGCCGGCGGCTCGCTGATTTTCTACACGTTCACGACCTACATGCAGAAGTATCTGGTCAACACCGCGGGCATGCAGACCAAAACCGCCAGCAACGTGATGACCGCCGCGCTGTTCGTCTACATGCTGATGCAGCCTGCGTTCGGTGCGTTGTCCGACCGCATCGGCCGCCGTCGTTCGATGCTGTTTTTCGGCCTGTTCGCGACTCTCGGCACGGTGCCGCTACTGCACGCGCTGAAGGACGTGTCGAGCCCGTACGCGGCGTTTGCGCTGGTCGTGGCGGCGCTCGCTATCGTCAGCTTCTATACGTCGATCAGCGGGCTGATCAAGGCGGAAATGTTCCCGCCGGAGGTGCGCGCACTCGGCGTGGGTCTGTCGTATGCGGTGGCGAATGCGATATTCGGCGGCTCGGCGGAGTATGTCGCGTTGTGGCTGAAGTCGATCGGCGTCGAGTCGATGTTCTTCTGGTACGTCACCGCGATGTGCGCGATTGCGGGACTGGTGTCGCTGCGTATGCGCGATCCGTCGAAGGAAGGATATTTGCGGCACGAGCCTTGAGCGCGTGATACGCGTCTGAAAAACTGAAAAACAGCGGCCGGAGGTGACTCTGTCCGCTGTTTTTTTATCGCGTGATGCACGGCGCACACGACTAGCTCCGCCTTCAGCTCACCACAATCTGCGTTCCCAATGCATGCAACAGATCGCGCAACGTCTCGGCCTGCGCCATTTTCGCATCGCTTCGAAGATGAATTTGCACCGCGCGTCCCGCGATGCCGTCAACGGGCTGCGCGAGCCATAACTCCACGGCGAGGCCGAGGCCTTCGGGCTGATTGTCGACGACGGGTTCGATCACTCGCGGCTTGAAACAGGCACTGTCGGACATGGTGGCGACTCACCTTGGTGGATAACGAAGGTTCATCGTAATCAGCGCCGCGCGTAGGGCCAAGCAACAAATACGCGTTTGCTAATCAGCCGATGCTTAGCACGCAGGGTGGTTAAAAACTCAAACCCGCTCAGACCGGCTCAGACCGGTCCGTCACCAGCTCATTGACCAGCTCCTTGACCACCGCCGCCGAATCGGCAACGGCAGGCGCGGCAGCCACCGCCGCAACCGCGGCCGCAGCGACGGCCTGTCTGCGCACAGTGAACCCGGCGCGCGCCAGCGTCAGCAGATGGTAGTAAAGCCGCGCGCTAACTCCGTAGTTGTACGCGAACAGATGCCCGAGCGCGATCTTCAGACCGGCCCATGTTTGCCGGTTACGCGCGTGCACCGACACGACAATCGGCACCAGCCGTCGCAACGCGAGCCTGCGCGACGACTCCAGTTCGGGCGGCAGCTTCAGCGCCTTCACGAACCCGTACGCGCTGACCGTCGCCGCGATCGCCGTGCCGCGCGTGCTGTGCGAGACCGAGGTCGCCGTCTTTCTATAGACGGACACGTAGTCGTGCAGGTAGTACACCTCGCGTGCCGCGAGACAGAGTTCCGTGCCGAACACGAAATCGCAGCAGATGCCGTACTGCTCGTCGTAGCCGATCCGCTTCACGAGATCCGCGTTCGCCATCCAGCCATTGTTCGGAAACATCTGGACCAGCCCGGTGCGGCCCGGCTGCGCCTGCAGACCCTGCGCGTCTTTCGTGCGCCGGAACGCGGCATTCAGATGGACGCTCGCGTCGAAGTCGACGATGCCGTCGTGATCGGCTTCGTACTGGTCGCCGAACGCGGCATCGAGCTGCGGATGAAGCTGCCACAGCGACACGAGTTTCGCGACGCCGTCGGTGGTGAGCAGGTCGTCGTCATGGATCAACAGAATCTTGTCGCCACTCGCGCGTTCAAAAAGACTCGCGACATTGCGAGCCTGGCCGAGCGGCGGCTGATTCAGCGTATAGCGCACGCGCGGCTCCTGCGCATAGCGTGTCGCGATCAACTGTTCGGTGCGGGTGTCCTTCGAATCGTCGCCGATCACGATTTCGAGATTGTCGTAGGTCTGCGCGAGACACGAATCAATGCATTCGACGAGCAGTTCAGGCCGGTTGCAGGTCGGCAGACAGATCGACACTTTCGGCAGATGCCGCGAGGTGGGAGAGATGGACATGGGCGTCGCCTTTTTTATCGATTAAGGGGCGGCAGCCGGCCCGCTTGGCGCGGAGATCGCTGCAAGCAGGAAAATAGTCCATTACGCGGGAAAAATAATCGGTAAAAAACCGGAAGAAATGTTTGCGTTCCGAAAGGCGCTGTAAGGAAGAATTTTGCGCGGCTTTGTTGCGGAAAATGCAGCAAAGCCGCTGGAACATTTTGAATTATTTTTTCAACGAGCTTTTAACTGACCGACGGTTCGCCTTCACCGGGCTTCTTGCCGGGGTGGTCGGCGGGCGACTGATCGCGGTTGGCGTCGTTGCGTTCGGGCAGTTTGCTTTTTTCGTTGTCGCTATGCACTGCCGGTTGCGGATGTTCGATGTTGGCCGGTTTGGTCTTCGCATCGTCTTTGGTTTCGCTCATGGTCGCTCTCCGGTTGGGTGGACTCCTTGAATGGAGCAAGCCGCAGTCCCGGTGCTTTTATCGTTGGCTACGGCTACGCCCTCAAGCACGGCCTTCGCGCACCGATGTGGTGCCTTAACGCGTTGAGCGGGTGCGGCTTGTAGTCAAACGGCCGCGCTGGACATGCGTGGAACGCGTGTGGTCACGCATCCCACGGCTCCGCGCCTCGGCTGGCACAACATTCGCTTATTACGCAATCAGAGTAGAAGCGGCTAGCGAGCCGGCATATCGATGCCGGTCACCGTGGGGCATTGCTCTTGGGGCGCATCGTGCGCCCACGTCGATTCATTCGACGTTTGATCGGAACCGTCCGGTTTCGCCAACAAGGAGCGTGCGATGCAGTTGCCCCAAATTGTCACCCGACTGTTTTGCGTCACTGCAATGAGCCTCTGCGCGATCACGCTCGGCGGTGTCATCGCGCGCTCCCTGTTGCGACGCCTTTCCGCTATTCCAACCATTCCCACGTTCCCTACCTTCACACGGAGTTCAGTCATGCGTGTTCTGCATCTTCTCTCCCGTTTTGCCCGCGTTGCAGTGGCGGGCCGTTCGCTTATCTCTTCGTTGATCGCTCGCCGTGCTGCCGCGACCGCGTTGACCGGCCTCGCGCTCGCGACGCCGCTGGCCCATGCCGAAGACCACGTCACGCTGCTGACCAGCTGGTATGCACAAGCCGAACACGGCGGCTTCTATCAGGCGGTCGCGACCGGCATCTACAAGAAGTACGGACTCGATGTCACGATCAAAATGGGCGGCCCGCAGGTCAACGGCATGCAGTTGCTGGCAGGCGGTCAGGCGGATTTTCTGCTCGGCTATGACTTCCAGGTGTTGTCGAGCGTCGAGGCGGGCATTCCGGTGACCACGGTTGCCGCCGCGTTCCAGTACGACCCGCAAGGCATGATGACCCACGCGGACGTCACCAGCCTCGGCGGTCTGAAGAACAAGACGATTCTGGTAGCGGGGTCGGGCCGCACGACATGGTGGCCGTGGCTCAAGGCGAAGTACGGCTACACCGAAGCGCAGGCGCGTCCGTACACCTTCAACCTGCAACCGTTCTTCGCCGATCAGAACGTCGCGATGCAGGCGTACCCGTCGTCGGAAACATTCCAGGCCGAGCAGGCGCACGCGAACGCGCACTTCTTCCTGTTCGCGGATGACGGCTATCCGCCGTACAACACCACCATCGTCACGATGCGCGACACGATGAAGACGAAGCCGGACGTGGTCGCACGTTTCGTGAAGGCGTCGATGGAAGGTTGGAAGAGCTATCTGAACGATCCTGCGCCGGGCAATGCGCTGATCAAGAAAGACAACCCGCAGATGAGCGACGCGCAACTCGCGTACGGCGTTGCGCAACTGAAGAAGCTGAAGATCGTGACAGGCGGCGATGCGGCGACCCAGGGCATCGGCACGATGAGCGACGCGCGCTGGAAGAAGACCTTCGACTACATGGTCGACGCCAAACTGCTGAAGCCCGCGACCGACTACCACGCGGCCTACACGCTGCAATTCATTCAGAACGTGAAGGTGATGCCTTGATGCCGTGCCGGTGCATATGGAACACGTGCATCGCACGCATTGAACACCCCCACATCTGAACGTCAGAAAAAGAAGGAGCCTCACATGCTGGTCACCCGTCAAAAAGTTTTGCGCCGCTTCTGGTACGCGATCATGCCGATGTCGCAACTCGACGCCGGTCCGCAGCCGTTCACGCTGCTCGGCGAGCCGATCGTGTTGTGGAAGGGCGCGGGCGGCAAGCCGCACGCGTTGCAGGACCGCTGCTGCCATCGCACGGCGAAACTGTCGAAGGGTTTCGTCGACGGCGACGGCAACATCGCCTGCGGTTATCACGGCTGGACCTACGACTGCACCGGTCAATGCGTGAAGATTCCGCAGAACGACGGCGGCACGATTCCGTCGCGCGCGGTGGTGCAGTCGTACCACTGCGAAGAGCGCTACGGCTACGCATGGGTCGCACTCGACGAACCGCTGCGGCCGATTCCCGAATTCCCCGAAGACGGCGCGCCGGGCTATCGCCGCATCCTGCAGTTTTACGAGCGCTGGCAAACCAGCCCGTTGCGGATGATGGAGAACTCGTTCGACAACTCGCATTTCAGTTTCGTGCACAAGGGCAACTTCGGTCTGTTCGACAACCCGAAGCCGTCGAGCTACGAGTTCCGTCCGAACGACTGGGGCTTCGAAGCCGAAACGCATGTGCCGGTGCGCAATCCGCCGGCGAGCTACCGCATTACCGGCACGACCGAGGAAGTCACCGAGCGGCATCTGATCAACCGCTGGTTCATGCCGTTTGCGCGGCGCTTTGGCTGCGTGTATCCGGCGAGCGGCATCCATCACATCATCTACAACTGCGCGACGCCGATTGACGACCGCACGCTGATGCTGTCGCAATGGCTGTACCGGAACGACACCGAAGAGGCGTGCACGACGCAGGAGCTGATCGACTGGGATCGCCCGATCACCGACGAAGACCGCGACATTCTCGAAGCCACCGACTACGACGCGTGTATCGACGTGCGCCGTCAGCAGGAATGTCATATGGAGTCGGACAAGCCAGGCCTGCTGATGCGCCGCATGCTGCTCAAGCTGCTGAACGACCACGGCGAAAACGAAGTCTTTCGCGAAATAGTCCCCATTCACGTGGAGCAATGAACATGGCCGCGACTGAAGCTTATATTCCCAAAGCGGCCGCGCCGTTGCTGGCGGTGCAGCGCGTCGACAAGCGCTATCCGAACGGCACGGTCGCGCTCGAAGACGTGCGGCTTTCGATCGAACCCGGCGAGTTCATCTCGTTGCTCGGACCGTCCGGTTGCGGCAAGAGCACGCTGCTGAAAATGTTCGCCGGGATCGAAACGCCGACGCATGGACACATTCGCTGGTGGGGTCAACCGTTCGACACGGTGGGCTCGAAAGGGCGGCGCATGTCGATGGTGTTTCAGGAAGCCACGCTGATGCCGTGGGCGAGCGTCGCCGATAACGTACGCCTGCCGCTCGATCTCGCGCATGTGCCGCGTCGCGAAGCGGATGCACGGGTGGCCGACGCGCTCGAAGGCGTCGGGCTCGGCAAGTTCGGCAAGGTGCTGCCGCGCGAACTGTCGGGCGGCATGCAGATGCGCGCGTCGCTCGCGCGGGCGCTGGTCACCGAGCCGGATCTGCTGCTGCTCGACGAACCGTTCGGCGCGCTCGACGAATTCACGCGCAACCGGCTCGACAGCGATCTGCGTGAGTTGTGGAAACGACGCGGCATGACGGTGGTGTTCGTCACGCACAGCATTTACGAAGCGGTGTATCTGTCGAGCCGCGTGGTGGTGATGGGCGCGCGGCCTGGGCGGATCATCGCCGAGGTGCCGATCGACGACGCGACTGCAGGCGCGCTGGAGCGCGACGATGCTTATCGTGTCAGCGAGCCGTTCATGCGTCATTGCAAGACGCTCTCGGAATTGATTGCCGATGCGCACCGCGCATCGTTCGCGAACGAGGAAACAGGAGTGCAATCATGACAGGCGAAGTGCTGGTGGGTCATTCGGCTAAAACGCGACGCGAAACGTCTGCGGCAACGACAACGGTCGCGAAGCCCGCGCGTCGGCCGTTGCTGCAACGTCCCGGCATGGCAAAAGCACTTGCACCGTGGATCGTCGGCGTCCTCGTGCTCGCGATGTGGCAAAGCTGGTGCGTGCTGATGAAGGTGCCCGCGTATCTGGTGCCGTCGCCGTCGGCAATCGTGACCGAGTTGATTCAGGATGCGCCGTTGCTGTTCGGCAGCCTGCTCGCGACGTTGAAGATCACGCTGCTCGCGTTTGCGCTGGCGACTGTGCTCGGCGTCGCGATTGCGTTGCTGTTTGTGCAGAGTCCGCTGATCGAGGCGAGTCTGTTTCCGTACGCGATCCTGTTGCAGGTCACGCCGGTGGTTGCCATCGCACCGCTGATCATCATCTGGGTCAAGGACATGAATGCCGCGCTCGTGTTGTGCGCGACGCTGGTCGCATTGTTCCCGATCATCTCGAACACCGCGCTCGGTTTGCGCAGCGTGAACCCCGGCCTGATCAACCTGTTCAAGATCAATCGCGCGACGCGCTGGCAGACTCTGGTGCGCTTGCGGATTCCGAGCGCATTGCCGTATTTTTTCGGCGGACTGCGGATTTCAAGCGGTTTGTCGCTGATCGGCGCGGTGGTCGCGGAGTTCGTCGCAGGCACGGGCGGCAGTGGCGCAGGGCTCGCGTATCAGATTCTGCAAGCCGGTTTTCAGCTGAATATTCCGCGTCTTTTTGCGGCGTTGCTGCTGATTACCGTGACGGGCGTCGTGCTGTTCTCGATCACCGCGTGGGTGTCGCGCATTGGTTTGCGCGGCTGGCACGATAGCCAACTCTGATTCTTCGCGTTCACGAATTCACGCATTCAGGCTTATGACAACACACACTACGCAAGCTTCCACGCTGATCCGCAACGCGGCCGCCATCATGACCGGCGGCCGCGGTTCCGCCGACGACCCTGACCGCGTGAAGGGACCGGACATCCGCATCGTTGGCGATACGATCGAGGCGATTGGCGCGCTGACGCCGCGTCCGGGCGAGACGATCGTCGACGCTACCGATTGCGTGATCTACCCGGCCTGGGTGAACACGCATCATCATCTGTTCCAGTCGCTGCTCAAGGGCGATACGGCCGGTCTCGATGCAACGCTCACGCCGTGGCTCGCCGCCACGCCATACCGGTTTCGCGCGCTGTTCGACGAGCGGCGCTTCCGTCTCGCGGCGCGCATCGGTCTGATCGAACTGGCGCGTTCCGGTTGCACGACCGTGGCCGATCACAACTACGTGTACTACCCGAACATGCCGTTCGACAGCTCGGCGATCCTGTTCGACGAAGCCGATAAGCTCGGTTTGCGCTTCGTGCTGCTGCGCGGCGGCGCGACGCAAACGCGCCAGCTTGAAGCGGAATTGCCGACGGCATTGCGTCCCGAAACGCTGGACGCGTATGCCGCCGATATCGAGCGTCTCGTCGCGCAATATCACGATGCGTCGCCGCGCGCGATGCAGCGCGTCGTGGTCGCGCCGACCACGGTGCTGTATTCCATTTCTCCCGCCGAGATGCGCGAGACGGCGGCGTTGGCGCGTCGCCACGGGCTGCGTCTGCATAGCCATCTGTCGGAGACGGTCGGTTATCAGGACAGCGCGCACGCGATGTACCGGCAGTCGCCGGTCGCGTTCTGCGGCGAGCACGACTGGCTCGGCAATGACGTCTGGTATGCGCATCTGGTCAAGGTCGATGCCGACGAAATCGCCATGCTCGCGCAGACCGGCACCGGCGTCGCGCATTGCCCGCAGAGCAATGGCCGCCTCGGCAGCGGCATCTGTCCGGTGCGCGAGATGGCGGATGCGGGCGTGCCGGTGTCGATCGGCGTCGACGGCGCGGCTTCGAACGAAGCGGCCGACATGATTTCCGAAGTCCACATGACGTGGCTCGCGCAACGCGCGCGGCTCGGCATGATGGCGCAGCCGACCTATCGCGGCGGCAGCTTCGAAGGCGGCGCGAATGCAGCCAGCATCGCCGACGTGATTCACTGGGGTACGGCGGGCGGCGCGCAGATCATGGGCCTCGACGAAGTCGGCAAGATCGCCGTGGGTTTCGCGGCCGACCTCGCGGTCTACCGGCTCGACGATCCGCGTTATTTCGGCTTGCACGATCCGGCTATCGGGCCGGTTGCGTCAGGTGGACGGCCTTCGCTGGCCGCTCTGTTTTGCGCGGGCAGGCAGGTGGTCGCCGACGACCAGATCGACGGTGTCGATCTGAAAGAACTCGCACGCGAAGCGAGGACGGCGGTGCGGGAATTGCTGGAGGAGGTGGCCTGAAACGACCCGCAACGTCAGACGATCGGAGCGAATGGCGCGGCCCTGCAAGCCGGGAATTGCGGAGCAAAAACCGCTTGACCGCGCCACTCATTCAGCGCAACGTGCAAAAGGAAATGGACAACTGCCGGAGCACGACATGTCGCTCAACTTCCCGAACCCGAGCCGCAGCTACGACGCTTATCACCATTGCGTCAATTTCTGGGGCTACGACAATGCACGCGAAATCGCCTTCGCCGTCAACGATTCGGTGCTGTCGAATCTGAGTCCGAATGCGGGCTCGGATGAACCGGCTGTGCTGGCGGCATTCGACCGCCATCGCGAGCAGATACTGATGCTCGCGCGTGGCGTGTACGTTCCTGGCTCGCAGAACCGCTATACGATTGGATAGCGCGGGTTGGCATCACACTGCGGCACGGTGCTGCTGCGTACCGCTAGTGCATAACGCCAGCTCGTAACACCACAACGCAGCGCAGCAAATCCGCACCGTAAAGCGACCGCAACCCGCACGCTTCAGACGCCCGCTTCGCGGGCCGCACCACCCGTCAGCGAAACGATGAAATCGTAGAACGCCCGCACCTTCGCCGGCGGATGATGCCGCGACGGATACAGCGCATACAGCGGATAAACTTCATCGCCCCAGTCGGGGAACAACTCGACCAGCTTGCCGTTCGCCAGCAACGACTCGGCCCCGAGCGACAGAATCTGCGCAATCCCCTGGCCCGCTGCACACGCGCTATGCAAGGTGCCCACGTCGTTCACGGTCAGGCGTCCCTGCGGCGTAATCACATGCTTCTTGCGGCCGCGATGAAACTCCCACGCGAACGGATACCCGGTGAGTGGATCGCGAAACTTGATGCACACGTGCTTGCCGCTCTCGAGATCGGCCGGGTTCACCGGATGACCATGCTTCTTCAGATACGAAGGCGCGGCCACGGTCAGGATGCGTGTGTCGAGCAGCTTGCGCGCGATCAGCGTCGACACCGGCGGCTCGCCGAAACGGATCGCGAGATCGAAGCCGTCGGCGACCATATCGCCCAACTGGTCACGCGTGATCAGTTCGAGTTGCAGATCGGGATGCTTGTCGATAAAGCCGCCGAGCCGCGGCCCCAGCACGAGGCGCGAAAAGAACGGGTCCATGTTCACGCGCAAACGTCCGCGTACCGCTGTCGCGCCTTGTGCCGCCGATGCCGCCGCCTCTTCGAGTCCGCCGAGCAGCGGCACGATCTGTTCGTAGAAGCGGCGCCCTTCGTCGGTCAGCGTGACCGAGCGTGTGGTGCGGTCGAACAGGCGGATACCCAAACGTGCTTCGAGCCGTGCAACTGAACGGCTCACCCCGGATTGCGACATGTCGAGCGCTTCGCCGGCCGCCGCAAAACTGCCGCAATCGACGATCGCCGTCAAGACGCCCATGCCGTTCAGCATGCGCTCGTCAAATGGCATGTGATCTTCCTTTTGTTATGCATTAATGCACGACATGCTAACGCGAAAGTAGCCTTTGATTCACGCGAGAACGCAGGCGGTGCGGGCCTCTCAGCGCTTATCGATGATGCGATGTCATGAGTGCCATGATAGCGACGCTATCGCGTCAATCGCGCGCCAGGCGTTAGCCTGTTCGGACTCGGCCCACATGCGATGGAATGGGCTTCTCGTCATGCATCGGGCATATTCGGACTATTCAACGGAGAATCGATCATGTCGCGTGTTTTTATTACCGGATCTTCCGATGGTTTAGGCCAAATGGCCGCGCGTCTACTCGTCGATGCAGGACATGAAGTCGTTTTGCATGCGCGCAGCGATGCGCGCGCGGCAGATGCGTTGAAGGCGGTGCCTGAAGCGCGGGCCGCACTCGTCGGCGATCTGTCGAGTATTGCGGCGACGAAAGCGCTCGCTGAGCAGGTCAATCGGCTCGGCCATTTCGATGCGGTGATCCACAATGCGGCGGTCGGTTTTCAGGAGCCGCGCCGGGTGTCGACCGTCGACGGCTTGCCGCATGTGTTCGCCGTGAACACGCTGGCTCCGTACGTGCTGACCGCGCTGATCGACAAGCCGAAGCGGCTCGTCTATCTCAGTTCGGGCCTGCATCGCAGCGGCGACGCGAGTCTGGTCGATCTCGCGTGGGAGCGGCGTCCCTGGCGCGGCACGGCTGCGTATTCGGACTCGAAGCTGCACGATGCGTTGCTGGCGTTCGCGATGGCGCGTCGCTGGCCGGGGGTGTTGTCGAATGCGCTGGAGCCGGGTTGGGTCGCGACGAAAATGGGCGGCAAGGGCGCGCCGGACGATTTGCAGGCCGC
Source organism: Paraburkholderia fungorum (assembly GCF_900099835.1). Taxonomy (NCBI): domain Bacteria; kingdom Pseudomonadati; phylum Pseudomonadota; class Betaproteobacteria; order Burkholderiales; family Burkholderiaceae; genus Paraburkholderia; species Paraburkholderia fungorum. Next base: position 2,252,868 of record NZ_FNKP01000001.1, on the reverse strand, counting down.
ACCGGAAACACAGGTGTGGCTGGCCGTCAGCGACGAACCGGCGGCCAGAGTGAGCGGCGCGTATTTTTATCACAAGCAGCCGCGCGACACGCATCCGGCATTGCGCGATGTCGCTGTGCAGGAGCGGCTGATCGAAGCGTGCGAGGGTTTTTCGGGCGTGCGTTTACCGCAGTGACTCTGGCTCGGGCCCAAGCTTTTCAGACCACGCTTACGCAAACAATGCAGATCGAAAAGTGAAAGGCAGGCTTGGTCGAAGCACGGCGGATCGACTGGCCGCCGTACTCGGGGCCGGCCAGCGGCAACGCAAAATCAGCGCCCCGCGCCTTGAGCCGCCTGGCCGCGTACGGGGCTTGTCCCCGACGCGTCGTCGAGATGGCGGAAGATCCACGCCGACACCAGCGTGATCACGCCGACGCACACGAAGGCGAACCGGAATCCCAGTTCCGCCGATCCCCAGTGCGCGGAGAACACGTTCACCAGTCCGCCGCCGATCGACACACCCAACCCGATCGCCAGCATCTGCACCATCGAAAAGAGGCTGTTGCCGCTACCCGCATCTTCGTGAGAGAGGCCTTTGAGCGTGACGCTGTTCATCGCCGCGAACTGCATCGAATTGGCCGCGCCGAACACGGCCAGAATCGCGGCCTCGATCACGAGCGGCGTGCCGCGCGAGATCAGCGCGAACGACACGATGGCCGAGCCGACAATGATCGTGTTGACCAGCAAAAACGTGTCGTAGCCATAGCGGCGCACGAGCGGCGCGATCCAGCGTTTGGCGACGGTGCCGGCGAGCGCCGCGGGCAGCATCATCAGCCCGGAATGCAGCGGCGAATAGCCCAGTTGCAATTGCAGTAGCAGCGGCACGAGGAACGGCACCGCGCTGGAGCCGACCCGGCAGACGAGATTGCCGACCAGCCCGACGCTGAAATTCGGCTCGCCGAACAGAGAGAGCTTGAACAGCGGTTCGCGCCGATGCCGTGCATACGGAATGTAGGCCAGCGCGCTCAGCACGGCGAGCACGAACAGTCCCGCCGACCACGCGGCCCGATGCGTGGGAACCGGCGCGTCGATGGCGAGCGAGAACGCGATCATGCACAGCGACAGCAATCCGCAGCCGATAAAGTCGAACGGCGGCGCCTTGGCTTCACCGTGCGACGGCAGATAGCGTTGCACCGCGTACAGACCCACCGCGCCGATCGGCACGTTGATCAGAAAAATCCAGTGCCAGGTGATGGCCTGCACGAACCAGCCGCCGAGCGTCGGCCCGGCAATCGGTCCGAGCTGGCCCGCAATCGAAATGAACGCGAGCGCCGACACGTACTGCTCGCCCGAGACGCTGCGCAACACGGCGAGGCGTCCGATCGGCAGCAGCATCGAGCCGCCGATGCCTTGCAGCACGCGCGCCATCACCAGTTGGCCGAGCGTATGCGCGCTCGCGCAGCAGACCGAGCCGAGCACGAAGATCAGGATCGCCACGAAGTACACGCGGCGGGTGCCGAAGCGGTCGGCGAGCCAGCCGGACGCGGGTGTGAGCATCGCCATGGTCAGCGTGTAGGCCACCACGATCGGCTGCATCGCGAGCGGCGCGACGTGCAGGCTGTTGGCGATGGATGGCAGCGCGGTGTTGACAATCGTCGTGTCGAGCGATTGCATGAAGAAACCGGCGGCGACGATCCACAGCAGCGCGGTCTGGGAGGAATCCTTGGTCATTTTTCACGACGCGCTCAGGCGGCCTTGACGGCGTCTGCGCGGGGCAATTCATTGGGGAATTCCGTCATGATATTGACATCTTCATCAATCGGGAACCCCACTAGCGACGCTGACTGTTATCGACTTTGGCGATAAGCAGCGCGACAATGGCGCATCATGCTCAATCCCATCTGGCTCAAGACTTTTGCAACCGTCGCCGCTTGCCACAGCTTCACCGAAGCGGGGCGGCGGCTGAACCTGACGCAATCGAGCGTCAGCGAACACATCCGGCGGCTCGAAGAAAGCGTCGGCCGGCGCCTGTTCGTGCGCGACACCCATTCGCTCGCGATGACCCCCGACGGCGAGGCCATGCTCGCGCACGCCAGCGTGATCCTGCAGGCGCTCGCACGCGCCGAATCGCAGTTTCGCGCGCCGCGTCTGAAAGGCCGCGTGCGTCTCGGTTCTTCCGACGATGTCGCGCTCGGCCCGCTACCCACGGTGCTGGCGGCCTTCCGCGACGCCCATCCCGACGTCGAACTGGAAATCACCATCGGCATGACCGGCAAGCTGTACGAGTTGCTGGATGCGGGCGAGATCGATCTGCTGGTCGGCAAGCGGCGGTTGGGCGACCGTCGCGGCGTGCCGCTTTTCACCGGACGGCTGGAGTGGCTCGCGCGCGCGGGCACGCTGGTCGATCTGAGCCAGCCGTTGCCTCTGATTCTGGTCGCCGAGCCGAGCGTGACGCGCGCAGTCGTGCTCGACGCGCTCGCCGAGGCGGGTTTCAGCTGGCAGGTCGTGTGTACGAGCAGCAGTCACTCGGGATGCATTGCGGCGGCGCGCGGTGGTTTGGGTATTACCGTGCGTCCGCAGTATCTGGCCGCGCGCGGGCTGACGCCGCCGTTGAATGCGGCCGGTCTGCCGACGCTGCCGTCGGTGGAATTCATCGCGCTCGCGGCGAAACGGCTCAGCCGTCCGGCGGGGACGCTGCTGCAATTGCTGCATGACAGCGATCTGCGGGGTTCGTGGATCGGCGAATGATTCCGATGGATGCCGTTCCGCAACGGAGCGGCAATTCGCGCGGCGAATAAGCGGGAAACAAGCGGCACACATGCTGTTAGCCGCAACCAGAAATGAATGGCGGCGCGCGCAATGCGCGCCCTGATCGTGGCCTTTTCCGGCCCTCCCACTCCTCCAGATACGGTCTCCGCAGACGCTGCCACGCCTGTTGCGCGTTTACCGCGTCTTTCAGATTTTATTTTTTCGCACGATCCTGTCTCGATATACTTTCCATATACGGTTAGATGTTCCAAATAAGGAACAAAAAATCGTTTGAGCAGGAAGTACAGAGTGGCCACGTGGAAGGCGTCGGGACACATCGCCTTTCATCCGTGCGCAGGAGCCGCACGTCATGAGCCAGAGCGCGAGACCAGCCAGAGCCAGAACAATCACGATGACCAGACACCTCACCATCAATCTCCGCATCGCGATCACCATCGCGTTTCTCGGCGTGCTGTTGATCGCCACCGGCGCCCTCGGCATTCTCGGCATGGACGAAAGCAACGACGCGCAGCACGACGCGTACGCGGTCCACTTCGCGTCGGTCGTCGCGCTCGGCAAATCGGGCACCGCCATGTCGCGGGCGCGCTTCGGCCTTGACTGGGCGATGAGCAATCCGCACTCGCCGCAACTGACCGCGCAACTCGAACGCGCGAACATGCTGCTCGGCGAGTCGGACAAATGGTGGCGCACATTCCGCGAGTTGCCGAAAACGCCGGAACTGCAAACCCTCACCGACGACCTCGACGCGAAGCGCACTGCTGTGCGGCGTGACGGTATCGACAAGCTGGTCGAGGCGATCCGCAGCGGCGACGTGAGCTGGATGGACGAGGGCCGCGCGAATCACCTGATCGGCCTTTATACGGCGATGAACACGAGCCAGGGTGCGCTGGAAAACTACCTGAATCAGCAGGCGAGCGACGCGAACGACCGCTCGGCGGCGCGCTTTCATACGCTGCTGATCGCGTGTATCGGCAGCATCGTGCTGGGCTTGACGGTGGCGTTCGTCAGCTGGCGCACGTTGCGCCGCGCGATCATGACGCCGCTGAACGACGCGCTGCGCCAGTTCGACGCGATCGCCGCCGGTGAATTGACGACCCGCGTAACGATCCGCTCGAACGACGAAATGGCGACGCTGTTGCGCGGCGTCGCGTCGATGCAGGACAAGCTCGGCGCAACCGTCACCACGGTGCGGGCCGGCTCTCATTCGATTGCGTCGTCGACCCAGCAGATTGCGGCAGGCAATCTCGATCTGTCGCAACGGACCGAGGAACAGGCCGCGTCGCTCGAACAGACGGCGGCGGCGATGGAGCAACTCACGTCGACCGTGCAACTGAACGCCGAGAACGCGCATCACGCGAGCGAACTGGCGCTGCGCGCATCGGAGATGGCCGCGCGCGGGCGCGATTCGGTCGGCAGCATGGTCGAGACCATGCGCGTGATTCACGCGGGTTCGTCGAAGATGACCGGCATCATCACCGCAATCGAGGGCATTGCTTTCCAGACCAATATTCTTGCGCTGAATGCGGCCGTCGAAGCGGCGCGAGCGGGCGAGGAAGGGCGCGGTTTTGCGGTGGTCGCGGGCGAAGTGCGCAGTCTCGCGCAACGCTCGGCGGCGGCCGCAAAGGAAATCGGCGCGCTGATCGCGGAGTCCACCTCGCGCGTGGAAAACGGCGCAGGCCTCGTCAACGAAGCGGGCGGCACGATGCAGAACATCGAAGCTGCGATCGAACGGGTCGCGCGGATCGTCGGCGAGATCGCGGCGGCGTCGAAGGAGCAGAGCGAGGGGATCAAACAGGTGAGCCTCGCCGTCACGCAAATGGACGAGGTGACCCAGCACAATGCGGCGCTGGTCGAGGAAAGCGCGGCGACCGCGAACTCGCTGGCCGATCAGGCGCGGCAGTTGAGCGAGTTGACGGCGGCTTTCAAGGTGTCGGGCGACCGGGCGCTACGCGAAGCGGCTTATTGAGCGCTCGCGTAGCGGGTTCGGCATGATCTGGCTTTGACGCGGGTCCTTCATGCAGGCCTTAGGGAGTCCTTTCATCCAGCGCGTCGTGCAGCCTTTTATGCAGGCATCTTGCGGAACGAAATCGCAAAGCGGTTCCATGCGTTGATCGCCGAAATCAGCAGCGTCAGGTCGACCAGTTCCTCGTCGCTGAAATGCGGACGCACAGCTTCCCACACGGCATCGGGCACATGCTCGTGCGACACCAGCGTCACCGCTTCGGTCCATTCGAGTGCGGCGCGTTCGCGGTCGGTGAAGAACGGCGTTTCGCGCCATACCACTACGGTGGCGAGACGGCGCTCGGTTTCGCCGCCTTTGCGGGCGTCGGTGGTGTGCATGTCGACGCAGAATGCGCAGCCGTTGATCTGCGATGCACGCAGACGCACCAGTTCGGTCAGCGATTTTTCGAGCGCCGATTTGCCGATGCGCTCTTCGACGCCGAGCATTGCCTTGATCGCGGCGGGATTGGCTTTGTAGAAGTCGAGACGTTGTTCCATGATTCACTCCTCAGTGGGATGGTTGAACGCGTGGCTGGACGCTGTTCTGCTGGCATTCCGTGACGCGATGAGTGAATCTTAGACGTCGAAATGGATTCTAAAAATGACCGATTTTGGGTATTTTCAGGTGACCACTTTGACGGTTTCGCGGCGGCTTCGGACAGGCGTCCTCAGGGCTCTCATTTTTTACGGTTAGCATCGCTCGATGCCGTGCGGACGGCCCGCAGAAAGCAGTTTTTCTAATGGCGAAAGCAACGCGATCCTGCGGAGCGATGCCGGGCGCACGAATCGAGCGCCGACACCGCCCCATACCCGCGTGAGCCCTTATCAAGGCAGATGATTGCCACCGGTCACGCCATACACTTCGCCCGTCACAAAGCTCGACTCCTGCGACGCCAGCAGTACATAGACAGGTGCGAGTTCCGCAGGCTGGCCGGGGCGCTTCATCGGCGCTTCCAAGCCGAATTCTTCGACTTTCTCCTGCGGCTGCCCGCCGCTCGGCTGAAGCGGTGTCCACACTGGACCTGGTGCAACTGCATTGACACGGACGCCTTTACCGATCACCTGTTTCGCCAGGCCGTGGGTGAAGGCCGTGATGGCCGCTTTGGTCGACGCGTAGTCGAGCAGACCCGGGCTTGGCTGATAACTCTGGATCGACGTCGTATTGATGATGGTCGCGCCCGGCGGCAGATGCGGCAAAGCTGCCTTGCAGAGCCAGAACATCGCAAAGACATTGGTGCGGAAGGTCGTTTCGAGTTGCTGCGTGGTGAGATCGGCGATATCTTCGACGAATACCTGCTTGCCCGCCACGTTCACCAGAATATCGAGGCCGCCGAGTTGCCCGACCGACTGTTCGACAAGCCGGCGGCAAAACGCCTCGTCGCCAACGTCGCCGGGCAGGGCGATTGCCTTCCTGCCAGCTTCTTCAACGAGCCGGATGACCTCGCGTGCGTCCGCTTCCTCGCTCGGCAAATAGTTCAGCGCCACATCGGCACCTTCGCGGGCGAATGCGATCGCAACCGCTCGTCCAATGCCGCTGTCCGCGCCGGTGATCAGTGCGCGGCGGCCGGCGAGTCGACCGAATCCCCTGTAGCTCGTCTCGCCGTGATCGGGCTTCGGAGTCATCCTCTGCGCCAGTCCGGGCGCTGATTGCGGCTGCCGTTCGAAGGGCGGCTGCGGATATTGTGTGGTGGGGTCCTGCATGGTGAATTGATTGCGGGTGTCGGCCATGAATAACTCCGGGATAGGAAAGGCGTTGTGATCTTCGTCAGATGTCGCTGCGCATTACCTGCGAACGATGTCAACGACGATGATCGAGCGCGGCCTGGTGTTGCTGACATCGCAAGAGCCGTTCCCTGCACGCGGATAAAGGTGCGTATGTGCGGACGCGTTACGCTGCCCGTTTTTATTCGTTTGTCGTAGCGGGCCGTGCACCAGATTGCGTGTGGCATACCCAGCTCATCAGCGCGTGCGAAGCCGCCTTTGGCAACTGCCAGCACGACGTAAGACCCGCAAACCGTCTTCGCATTTGATGAGCCGGGAGTAATCGGGAGCTTCATACCTCAGCCGCCAATCGACGATAAAAGCGTGCCAGTGAGCGTGAACTCGCGTGACGCTACATGCTGCGAGAAGGGGGCGAATGCGACCGCATGGGACGTCGCCAGCAAACATATCGATCCCGATTTTTTTGCACCACACACACTGACCGAACCCGAATCGTCAGGATGGCTGACTGCACCCGCGCGCTGGGACCCGGCCACCGACCGGTCCTCGCAAACGACAGGGGGACACGCGTTCGCCGGGATCGCAAAAGGGTGACGCGCAATTGAAGCAGAAGAGGCCATGTTCTACGTGTCAGGACGCGCGTCGCCCGGAACTTCCTGCCTGTATTAACTTCTCGCGCGTACATGCTTTCGATACGCCGGCCAGTTGTGTCATGAGCCGCTACTGAATGCAACCGGCTCATCCCGCTGTCGCATCACGCGAAGGGCAGCCTCGTGCCGCCGTCTAAATCGATACCGGTGCGGCTGCGGAAATCGGAAAGAGTCGGCAGGCTGCCATACAGACTCTTATCAAGGCCACTAGCGACGTAATGTGGTGGCTGAATGCGCGCCGGGGAAATCGCAAATTTGCGTGCTGCACTGCACGAAAAAAACGGATCGGGTGTCGTAGAAAGTACCGATGGACGGCTGCCAGATCGGAAAATTCAGGGTTTACGTGTGCGCCCAAAACTTCCTTTGTGCGAGAGCGCAACCTCCGCTAAAAAATTCATTCAAGGAAGAGAAGACACACGGCCCGCCGAAATCGCCGGACTGTATGATATGGCACTCGTTGGATAGCGCATGAACCCACTCAGGAGCAAACATTGAGCGATCAGACAGATTTGGGTGCCATTCTGGAAAAGAACGAAAGTTCTATCCTGACGGCGTGGGTCGATGGACAGTTGGCGGGCGGTTCGCGGCAAGGGGTGATCTCGGACGGCGAACTGAAAGAAACGTCACGGGTATTTCTCGCGATCTTCGCGAAGGCAGTCAAAAGCGACTACGACGAGGAATTGAGCGGCGAAGCCTGGCAGGCTATCCGCGCACATCTCATCGCGCTGTCGCGTGAACGTGTCGTGCAGGGTTTTTCCCCGGCGGAAACTGCCACCTTCATCTTTTCGCTGAAAAAGCCCTTGTTTGACGCGTTGCGGAAAGAGTTCGGCAAGGATTCGTCCCGCCTGGTAGACGAACTCTGGAAGCTGACGCAAACGCTCGACAGGCTCGGCCTGCTGACGGTCGAGGCTTACCAGGAAACGCGTCAGGAGATCATCGAGCGTCAGCAGCAGGAATTGCTCGATCTGACCACGCCGGTGGTGCGGCTGTGGGATTCGATCGTGGCGCTGCCGCTGATCGGTACGCTCGACAGCGAGCGCACCCAGGTCGTCATGGAAAGCCTGCTCGATTCGATCGTCGAAAACGAAGCTGCGATTGCCATCATCGATATCACCGGTGTTCCGACGGTCGACACGCTCGTTGCACAGCACCTGCTCAAGACAGTGGCCGCTGCGCGCCTGATGGGCGCCGAATGCATCATCAGCGGAATTCGTCCGCAAATCGCGCAGACCATCGTGCACCTTGGCGTCGATCTGGGCGATGTGGTCACGAAGGCGACGCTCGCTGAAGCGCTGAAGGTCGCCCTGCGTCGAGTCGGCCTCGGCGTCGGCAAGCTCTCGGCCCTGAAGCAGGACAACTGAAATGGAGCAGATTCCAGTTCTCAAGCTCGGCGAGTTTCTGCTGGTTTCGATTCAGGTCGAGCTCCATGACGAATTGGTGCTGGGCCTGCAGGACGACCTGACGTCGCGGATCGAGCGCACGCGTGCGCGAGGCGTGCTGATCGACATCTCTGCTCTCGAGATCGTCGATTCGTTCATCGGACGCACGCTGGGCCATATCGCCGCGATGGCGCGCATCATGGACGCCACGACCGTCCTCGTCGGAATGCGGCCTGCCGTGGCGATCACGCTGGTTGAACTTGGCATGTCGCTTCACGGAATCCGCACGGCGCTCGATGTCGACAAAGGTATGGCGTTACTGCGCGCATCGCTGGACGACGCGGGAGAGCCGCCATCGTTAAATTAAGCGAAGTCGTACTGGACATTCGCTCTGGCGACCAGGTCAATCTCGCTCGTAAAACAGTCCAGGAATGGGCCGTGCGGATGGCCTTCGGCACGCTGGAGCGGACCAAGTTCGTCACCGCTGCGAGCGAGTTGGCTCGCAACACGCTGGTTCACGGGCAGGGCGGCACGCTCACGATTGCAGAGGTCAATCAGGGAGGCCGGCCCGGCATCAAACTTGTTTTTGAAGACTCTGGACCGGGTATTCCCGACATCGAGCGCGCGCTCGAAGACGGCTTCAGCACAGCCAAAAGCATGGGTCTGGGGCTCGGCGGTGCGCGCCGGCTCGTCAACGAATTCGAAATTACTTCAATTGTGGGACAAGGCACCAGAGTGAGCATTATCCAATGGAAGCGACGCTAAGCCTGACCGACAAAAGCGGTGTCGCTGATGTGCGTCGTCGCGCAATACATATGGCGCACGCGCTAGGGTTATCGGAAAAACGCCAGGCCGATGCCGCGCTCGTCGTCACAGAGGCCGCGACCAATATTCTCAAGTACGCAGGCCAGGGTCAGGTCACGCTCAGGAATTATCAGGAAGGCGCGGCTCAAGGGCTTGAAGTGATCGCGCTCGATCGAGGCCCTGGCATTACCAATCTGACCTCGGCACGCACTGACGGCTTCTCTACCGGCGGGAGTCTGGGAGCCGGCCTCGGCACCATCGAACGGCACTCGACGCTGTTCGATATCTACTCCGTGACGGGTTGCGGGACGGCACTGCTGGCCCGGATTGCCAACTCCTGTGATGCAGCGGCGCACCCGTTCGAGGTCGGCGCGAGATCCACGCCGAAACTTGGACAGGATATCTGCGGCGACGCGTTCGGCATCCGGCACACCGGTAACGGTCTCTGGATTGCGCTGCTGGACGGACTGGGTCATGGCCCACTGGCCGCAGAGGCATCGAACCGTGCTGTCGGCATATTCCAGCAAGCCGGTATCAACGACACGCCGGCGGACGTTTTGCGCGCCGTTCATCAAGGCATCAAGACGACGCGGGGAGCCGTGATGGCCGTCGCGATGTTCAATGCGGATAAAGCGCTCATGTCGTTTGCCGGCGTCGGTAACATAGTTGGAATCGTCGCTTCCGGTAACGATACGCAGCATCTGATTTCAACGGACGGCACCGTCGGCTATAACATGCGCACCGTTCGTCCGAGCGAAGTGCCCCTGACCCGGGGCAGCGTATTCGTCGCGACCACCGACGGGCTCTCCACACGCTGGAATCTGAACCGTCATCCCGGTCTTGTCGACCGGCATCCGAGTCTGATCGCCAACGTCCTGCACCGCGACTTCGCGCGCGATACGGACGATGCAACGATCGTCGTCGTGAAGGCATCCTGATATGCGTCACCGAATTCTGTCGACGCCGATTAGTACGAACCTCAGCCTCGTGGCCATTCGTGACCGGTCGCGACAGATCGGCGAACTGTTTGGACTCGATAACGTGCAGCGGACGCGCTTTATCACCGCCGTGTCGGAGATCGCGCGCAACGCGGTTCAGTTTGCGGGCGGCGGTACGCTGACCTTCCTGGTCGGCGACGCCACCGACGCGGACGAGACGCAGTGCGTGATCGCGCAGATCAGCGATAACGGCCCCGGCATCGCGAATGTCGATGAGTTGCTCAGAGACCATCAGGGCCGCACGGGCGAAGTCGGTGTCGGCATCCCCGGCAGCCAGCGCATGACCGACGGGTTCTTTATTCACTCCGAACCCGGCAAAGGGACAACGGTCACGCTGGAAATATTTCTCCCGCGCGGTACCGCACGGCTTTCCGGGCGTGAATTAAGCTCGCGTGTCGAGCAGCTCACACGCCGCAAGCCGCAAACGCCGGTCGAGGAACTCGAACAGCAGAACCGCGAAATGCTGTTGACGCTCGAAGAATTGCGTCGGAAGAAAGCGGAACTTGAAGACGCCGATTTGCGCAAGAACGAGTTTCTGGCGATGCTCGCGCATGAGTTGCGCAATCCGCTGGCGGCGATCTCGCTGTCGCTCGAATTAGCTGAGCGCACCGTCGCGGAATCTCGTGAGCAGACGTTTGCAGTGATCGCCCGGCAGACTGCGCAGTTGTCCCGCATGGTCAACGATCTGCTCGACGTTTCCCGTATCACCCGGGGAAAGGTGGAGCTTCAGACCGAAGTCGCCTCGGTCACCGCGCTGATCGACGGGGGCATCGAAATGTCGCTGGCGGAGATAGAGCGGCGCGGCCATCGGGTTCGCGTCGAGTACCCGCCCGAAATCCTCTCGGTTCGAGTCGATATCGCCCGTTTGAAGCAGGTTTTCAATAACATCATTCATAACGCCGCCCGCTATACGAAGCAGCCGGATGTGATCGACATCCGGGCTACGCGCGTCGGTGACGACGTGCAGGTGACGGTCAGCGACCGGGGAGTGGGGATCGATCCTGCCATGCTGCCGCGCGTATTCGACCTGTTTGCGCAAGGCGCGACCTCGATCGGGCGGCAGGATGCAGGCCTCGGCATCGGATTGACTGTGGTGCAGCGACTCGTACGGGATCACGGAGGCTCGGTCGCTGCGTATAGCGACGGCATCGGCATGGGAAGCCGTATTGTGGTTACCTTGCCGATCGTCGACGAGGAAGTTGTTGAAGCAACACCAGCCGCGCCACAGAGCGAGGGCAACGGCGAACACAGGGTGTTGATTGTCGACGACAACAAAGATTCGGCCGATTCGCTGGCGGCGCTTCTGGAGATACACGGCTACGAATGCGCGGTTGCTTACGACGGCAGGAGCGCGTTGTCGACGGCGGAAACATTCAATCCTTCGGTCGCGGTCGTCGACCTCGGCTTGCCGGACATGCCGGGGTTCGATGTTGCGATTGCATTGCGCCAAGTGCGGGCTTCTACGCATCTCACGCTCGTCGCACTCAGCGGATATTCCAGCGACGATTATCGAAACAATGCGGCTCAGGCCGGCTTCGATCATTACTTCGCCAAACCACTGCTGATTGACGATTTTCTGGCTTTTCTTACGTCGCTTGGAAAGTAAGGCGTCGCGGGTGTCTCCTCTGACCTCCGCGACGTTGCAGATTGGCGCGATTACAGATTGCGCTAAAGGGCCGACACGGTAGCCGGATCTCTTTCGATTACCTCGCATGGGGTGCGTATTAGGGGGCCTTCTGTACACCCACGCCGTCGTGTGCAAATCGTCATCCTCGTCGTCGCAGAACGTTAAAGCTCTGCCTCCAGGCCTTCGCCAAGCGTCCTTACCACTTGTAATGGCATCGTTGCCGCGCTTCGGTCGATTCGGTATGGTGAGCCACTACCCAATCGACCCAATCGAAGAGAAACGCCCATGACGCCCACCGCCGACCCCCATCCAACCCCCATCCGCACCGATGTCCTGATCGTCGGCGCCGGTCCCGTGGGACTGTTTGCGGCGTTCGAGGCGGGCGTGATCGGCCTGTCGTGTCAGATCGTCGACGTGCTCGACAAAGTGGGCGGCCAGTGCACTGAGCTTTATCCCGACAAGCCGATTTACGACATTCCCGCCATCCCGTCATGCACCGCGCGCGAACTGGTCGACCGTCTGATTGCGCAATGCAAGCCGTTCAACGTGCCGATTCACCTCGAACAGCGGGTCGAATCGGTCGAACAGCGCGACGACGGCCGCTGGACCGTTCGAACCAGCGGCGCGCTCGAGTTCGACGTCGCGGCGATCCTGCTGGCGGCGGGCAACGGCGCGTTCGTGCCGCAAAAGCTCGCGCTCGCCGAGGCCGTGCCTCTGGAGTCGCGTCATGTGCATTACAGCGTGCCGCGCCTCGCCGATTTCGCGGACAAGACCGTGGTCGTCGCGGGCGGCGGCGATTCGGCGCTCGACTGGGCGCTCGCGTTGCGCAAAGTCGCGCGGCGCGTGACGCTGGTGCATCGGCGCAACGGTTTCAGCGCGGCCGATTCGAGCGTCGAGTTGATGCGGCGTGCGGTCGAGGCGGACGAGATGGACTTCGTCGTCGGGGCGATTTCGGCGCTTAACGTCGAAGGCGAGACGCTCAGGTCGCTGACGTTGCGGCAACTCGAAGGCGAGACGCAGCTTGAAACCGAACACGTCGTCGCGCTATACGGCCTGGTGGCCGATCTCGGTCCGATTGCACAGTGGGGGCTGACGATTCACGGCGGCCGCATCGATGTCGATACTTCCTATTACGAAAGCTCGCGGCCCGGCATTTTCGCGGTGGGCGACATCGCTAATTATCCGAACAAGCAGAAGCTGATCCTGTCGGGTTTCCACGAGGCATCGCTCGCGCTGCGCAAGGCGTATTCGTACTCGTATCCCGAGAAAAAACGCGTGCATGTGCATTCGAGTTACGACGCGAAACTGGCGGAAAAGCTGGGCGCGGCAAGTTGAGCGCGTTCCCGGAAGCCGATGGTTTTAACCCGCGAATTAAGGACCAGACAGTGGCGGTTTAAGCACTGATTTAACTACGTGTTATTCGAGCAGGCCGCTCGTGATTTCCTGTCACGAGCGGCCTGTTTATCAAATGACTGGCGACATAGGCATAAATGCGCTGGGCGAGTGGTGGTTATTTGCCCGCCGGTTGACTCGCTGACGCCGCCGCGCTTGCCGCCTTGTCCTTCTTCTTCGCTTCGTGATGGCCGATCGCACAGCCTGCTGCTGCGCCCGCTACGCCATGATCCCCGGCAACGTGGCCGGTGACGCCGCCCACCACAGCGCCTTTGGTACAGCCTTCGGCATGCGCGACCGTGCTGGTAAGCGCGACCGCGGCGGCGAAGGCGAGGGTTGTGAAGGCTTGTTTCATTGAGGCTCCTTTATGTCGATGCTTCGAAGTGAGGTAGCCGTTGTCTAGCAAACGCGGTGCCTGACAGCAGGCCACGTGCAGCAGGCCTGTTTTATGCGGATTCTGACTCTGACCTCTGTCAACCAACGCGCGAGCCTCTTAGCCAAACCTCTCAGGTGAAACGATAGGCCCGGCAGCGACGCATGCGCGGTGTATCCTTCCGGGCAAAACCCCCTCTACATATGCACCATGAAACAGCTCGACGTCCCCCCCTCCCACGACAGCGGTGAGCCGGCCCATGTCACCCCAACGCGTCCGGCCCGGCCTCTCGATGTCGATTACTGGCAACTGGTGCAGGCGATCGAAGACTATGCAATCTTCCTGCTCGACGCCACCGGACGGGTCGTCAGCTGGAACGTCGGTGCGCAGAAGATCGAGGGTTACACAGAGGCGGAAATTGTCGGCCAGCACTTTTCGCGCTTTTATACCGAAGAAGCGATAGCGCGCGACTGGCCCGCTTACGAGTTGCAGCAGGCGTCGCTAACCGGCCGTTTCGAAGACGAAGGCTGGCGGGTTCGCAAGGACGGCACGACGTTCTGGTCGAACGTCGTCATCACGGCGATCCGTAACGATGCGGGCATCCTGACTGGCTTTGCAAAGATCACGCGCGACCTGACCGCGCAACGCGAGTACGTCGAAGCATTGCGGCAAAGCGAAGAGCGCTTCCGTTTGCTGGTCGACAGCGTCAAGGACTACGCGATCTTCATGCTCGATCCGCAAGGCTTCGTGGTGAGCTGGAATGCGGGCGCCGCGCGAATCAAGGGCTATACGCGCGATGAAATCGTCGGCCGGCATTTCTCGCAGTTCTATTTGCAGGAAGAAGCGGCCGCGGGCAAGCCGGCTCGCGAGCTGGCTATCGCGCGGCAGCTTGGGCATGTGGAAGACGAGGGCTGGCGGGTGCGCAAGGACGGCACGACCTTCTGGGCGAACGTCAACATTACGGCTGTGCATGACGAGTCGAACCGGCTGCGCGGCTTTGCCAAGGTCACGCGCGATCTGACCGAGCGGCGTCAGCGGGAAGAAGCGGAGCGTTCGAGCGAACGTCTGCGCAAATTTCTGGCGACGCTCGCGCACGAGTTGCGCAATCCGCTCGCGCCAGTCCGCAACGCGGTGGGTGTGATGCAGATGGAGACCGGGCTGAGCCCCGTGCTCGCACGCGCACGCGATCTGATCGACCGTCAGGTCACGCACCTCACGCGGCTGGTCGACGACCTGCTCGACGTGGGCCGGATCATGTCGGACAAGGTCGAACTGCGCTATTCGCGTGTCGATCTGGGCGAACTGGTTGCGCGTGCGACCGAGGCCGCGCGGCCGTTCACCGACGCGCGTAATCAGCGTGTCGTCGAGCATCTTCCGCTCGAGCCGATGACCATTCGCGGCGACCTGACGCGGCTTGTTCAGGTGCTGCAAAACCTGCTGCACAACGCGTCGAAATTTTCGCCGGTGGGCAGTGTCATCGACGTGCTGGCACGCATCGACTACAACATGGCCGTGATCGAAGTACGCGACGCGGGCTGCGGGATTCCCGCCCGTTCGCTCGACCGCATCTTCGAACTGTTTGCGCAGGAAAAGGCCGCGCAGAGTTCGGGCGAGGGCGGTCTTGGGATTGGCCTGACGCTGTGCAAGTCGCTGGTGGAAATGCACGGCGGCAGCATTTTTGCGAGCAGCGACGGGCCGGGTTGTGGCAGCGCGTTCACGTTGAGTTTGCCGCTCGCGGCTGCATCGTCCGAGTCTCCCGCCGATGAAACCGGCACGGAGTCTCAGCAGGTCACGCCATTGCGGATTCTGCTGATCGACGACAACCACGATTCCGCCGACAGCCTCGGGATGCTGCTCGAACTCAAGGGCCACGAAGTGCGTGTCGCGTACGAGGGCGAGCAGGCGATCCAGATCGCGCCGCAATTTGCGCCTCATCTTTGCGTGATCGACATCGCGATGCCGAAGATGGACGGTTACGCGACCATCGCCGCGCTGCTCAAGATGCCCGAGCTGGCCGACACGATGTATGCGGCGATGACCGGCTTCGGTCACGCGAGCGACCGCGAACGTACTCGCGATGCAGGTTTCCATGCGCATCTGGTGAAGCCGGTGGAGTTGTCGTTGTTCGATGAGTTGCTCGCGCGGGTCGAGGCGCGTCGGCGGCCGTAGTGTTCCCGTCGTGTTCCTTTTGCGAATTGTCCTTCGCATAAACCGAAGTCCCTGAAGATAGCAATGCGTTTCGTCGTCCAATAGT
The DNA here is from genome assembly GCF_900099835.1 of Paraburkholderia fungorum. NCBI lineage: Bacteria > Pseudomonadati > Pseudomonadota > Betaproteobacteria > Burkholderiales > Burkholderiaceae > Paraburkholderia > Paraburkholderia fungorum. The sequence goes on along the minus strand of NZ_FNKP01000001.1, from coordinate 2,236,920 downwards.
TGCGGCACGACGCTTGCTGTGCGGTTTGTATGCTCTGCGGCGACCAGCGCCGCGGACCGATCGAAGCGCTTCAGGGAGGCACGATGCTCGATACGCAAGGCCGTGCGGCCGCCGTCAATGCGCGGCCTTTTGCCGATTCTCGCGGAAGACCGGGCGACAGCCCGTCCGGTAAAACCGGAAGCGGCGATTCGTGTTTTTCAGCTTCATCGAATCCGGCAGTTGGGGCGAGGGCGCGGCAGGACGTAAAGCCTGTTGATGCGCCGGAGAATGCGCTTGAAGAGGTTCTGCGCGACACGCGCTTCGACTCCATTCATGCCGTTTCGCCAGATGACGGTTTGCGCCTGCTCATCGAGCGCGGTTATGACCATGCGCCGTTAATGCCGCTCCCCGCTCAAGGTCAGACGCTGGCCCGCTGGCGTGTACTGGCGGCCGTCGCCGCGTGCGATCTCAGTCTCATCAAACTGTTCGAAGGCCATACCGACGCGCTTGCGATTCTCGCGGAGTTGCGTGGCCCAATCTCCCCTCCAGCGAGCCGCTGGGGTGTGTGGGCCGCCGAGCCGCCAGATGCGCGCGTCCAGGCAATCCAGGCAGGAATCCGAAGCAATGCCGACGCTGGCGTTCAAGTCGTTCTAGCGGGAACAAAGGCGTGGTGCTCGGGCGCGGAAGCTGTCAGCCATGCGCTTGTGACTGCGTGGTTCGATAACGAGCCCGTGCTTGCCGCTGTCGCCATGGATCACCCGTCGATCACGATCGATACGTCGAAGTGGCAGGCGGTCGGCATGCAGGCCACCGCCAGCGCCGATGTGACGTTCGACAGAACGCCCGCGACGCTGGTCGGCGCGGCCCATGCGTATGTGCGTCGGCCGGGGTTCTGGCATGGCGGTGCGGGTATTGCCGCGTGCTGGTATGGCGCGGCGGCGCAGATCGGCCGCACGTTGCGCGATGCCTGCGCCCAGCGCGCCGATCCGCATCGGTTGGCTCACCTCGGCGCAGTCGATGTCGCGCTGGTATCCGCCGCCGCTGTGCTTCGCGAAACGGCGGCCTATATCGACGCCAATCCGCTCGCCGACGCGCAACGCGAAGCGATGCGCGCTCGACTTGTCGTCGAGGAAGCGGCGACGGTCGTGATGACACACGCCACGCGCACGCTCGGCGCCGGTCCGCTCTGCCGCGACGCGCACTTTGCCCGCGCGCTCGCGGACCTGCCCGTGTTCCTGCGGCAAAGCCATGCGGAACGCGATCTGGCGTCGCTCGGCGAACTCGTTTCCGCCACGCCGGGAGTCACGCCATGGACGCTCTGACACTCCGCGTCAAACCCCTTGAAGAAGCAGAGGATCATCGAATGAATTCGACGGCCCAATATTTCGACGACCTCTACAGGGAAAGCGACGATCCTTGGAAGCTTCGCGAGGGCTGGTATGAGCGCCGAAAACGTACGCTGACGCTCGCGTTGCTGCCGCGTCCGCGTTATCGCAATGCGTTCGAGCCCGGCTGCGCGAACGGCGAACTGACCGCCGAACTGGCGGGCCGCTGCGACGCGCTGCTCGCCGCCGATCTGCACGAACGCGCGGTGACATTGGCGCGCGAACGCGTCGCCGGGATGCCGCAAGTGCTCGTCGAACAACGCACGGTGCCGCTCGAATGGCCGACCGAAGCCGGGCCGTTCGATCTGATCGTGATCAGCGAATTCGCGTATTACCTGCACGGCGACGAACTGGAAACGCTCGCTGCGCGAATCGCCGCGTCGCTGACCACCGACGGCACGCTGCTCGCCTGTCACTGGCGCAGGCCGTTTGCTGAAGCGCTGCAATCCGCCGATTCCGCGCATGCATTGTTCGATGCGCGATGCGGACTGTCGCGACTCGCGCATCACGACGAAGCCGATCTGCTGATCGACGTATGGTCGCGCGACGCACGGTCGGTTGCGCAACGCGAGGGGCTTCTATGATCGGCGTGATCGTCCCGGCACATAACGAAGAGGCGTTGCTCGCGCCTTGTCTCGCAGCGCTGCTCGAAGCGTCGCGTCACGAAGACCTCGCGGGCGAGACGGTGCGCATCGTCGTCGTGCTCGACGCGTGCAACGATTTCTCCGGCGCGATTGCGCGGGCTTACGGCGTCGAAACGCTGGCGTTGAAGGCGCGCAATGTCGGCATTGCACGGGCTGCCGGCGCGGATTATCTGCTCGCCGACGGCGCGCGCTGGCTCGCGTTCACCGATGCGGACAGCCGGGTGTCGGCGACGTGGCTGGTCGCGCAGTTGTCGCTCGATGCGGACGCGGTGTGCGGCTCGATTGCCGTCGACGACTGGAGCGCGCATCCGCACAGCGTGCGCGAATATTTCCGCAAGACCTATGTCGATGCGGACGGCCACCGGCATATTCACGGCGCGAATCTGGGCGTATCGGCGGAGGCTTACCGGCGCGCAGGCGGCTTTCCACCGCTGACATGCAGCGAGGATGTCGCGTTGGTCGACCGGCTGATCGCGATCGGCGCGCACATCGCGTGGAGCGCCGCGCCGCGCGTGATTACGAGTGCGCGCGCGGCGGCCCGTGCAAGCGGCGGTTTCGGCGATACGCTCGTTGGGTGGGCGGCTGGATAACAGCGGTGGGCCGATCCGGTTTGCTTTGGGTGCGGCTCTGATAAAAGACCACAAGAAAAAAGCCGCCAGCACGGCCATGAGCAAGGCAGCCAGCAAGGTGGCGAACACGGCCATAAGCAAGGCGGCAAGCAACGCCTCAAACAACGCCACAAGCCCCAAGGAGGACGACATGACGAATGCGATCTTCGTTCTGTTCGGCGAGGGCCGTGATCTCAACACATTGCAGATGGCTCTGCGCGCGATCGTCGTGTTCGTGATCGCGGTGGTGCTAATCCGCGTGTCGGGGCGGCGTTCGTTCGGACAGCGCTCGCCATTCGATTCGGTCGTCGTGATCCTGCTCGGCGCAACGCTGAGTCGCGCGATTGTCGGCGCGTCGCCGTTTGGCGCGACGGTGCTGTCGTCGTTCGTGATCGTCGCGTGTCACCGGCTGCTGGCGCTGGCCTGCGTGCATTCGACCCGCTTCGAGCGGCTGGTGGGCGGAGTCGAACGCGAGGTTTTCCGCAATGGCGCATTCGACGCGAGTGAGATGAACGCCGCGCTGATCACGCCAACCGACGTTCGCGAAAGCGTGCGGCAGAAAACCGGCTCACGTTCGATGGATAGCGTGGCGGAGGCGATTCTCGAGCGCAACGGCGATATCAGCGTGATCCGCAAGCAAGGCCGGCCGGAATGACGGGCAGGGCGCTTAACCGCGTCCGCCGCGTGATATTTCCGCGCCCGCGCCGCGCGGCATGCGCAGCGTGACCGGAATCGACGCGAACGAGCACAGTCCGACCACCAGAAACGCCGGCCAGAAATCCGACCACATGATGCTCGGATGCCCGTGCAGCGCCCGCGACATCTGCAACACGATCCCGCCAACCGTTACGCCGAGGCCGAGCGACATCTGCTGGACGACGCTGCCGAGACTGGTCGCGCGCCCTACGTCGCGGCTGGCGATTTCGGCATACGTCAGCGAATTCAGACTCGTGAATTGCAGCGCAGGGAAGAAGCCGCCGAGCAGCACGACCACCCAGATGATCCACGTAGGCGTGCCGGGGAAAAACAGCCCGCACGCCGCAATTGAAATACCCGATAACGCGGCGTTGACGACCAGCACCGAGCGGAAGCCGAAGCGCCGCAGCACCGTGGACGCGACGGTCCGCATGAACATGCCGCCGAACGCCGACGCGCAGGTGATCAGCCCGGACTGGAACGCGCTCATCCCATGGCCTTCCTGCAGCATCAGCGGCAACAGGAACGGCAGCGCGCCTAACCCGATACGGAACAGCGAGCCGCCGAGCACGCTCGCCTGGAACGTCGGCACCTTGAAAAAGCGCAAATCTAGCAGAGGCAGCTTCGCGCGTTGCGCGTAGACGACGTAGATCGCCAGCAATGCCGCGCCAAAGCCGCACATGCCGAAGGCGTCCGCGTTCGAAATCAGTTCGCCGCCGACCAGCGACAACCCCAGCAGAAGCAGCACCGCGCCCGTCGCCGACAGCAGGAAGCCGATCCAGTCGAGCGGGCCGGGGTCGGGCTCACGCGTGTTCGCGATGAACCGGTTGGTCAGATAGATACCGAGAATGCCGATCGGCACGTTGATGAAAAAGATCAGGCGCCAGTGCAGATAGGTGGTGATGAAGCCGCCTAGCAGCGGGCCGGCGGCGGGGCCGAGCATCGCGGGAACGCTCAGATAGTTCATCGCGCGGATGAAGTCGGCCTTGTCGACCACCCGGAAAATGATGATGCGTCCGACCGGCACCATCATCGCCCCGCCGACACCCTGGACGAAGCGCGCCAGCGTGAAGGTGGCAAGCGAATTCGACGCCGCGCACAGCAGCGAGCCCGTCACGAAGATGCCGATTGCCGTGCGGAAGACGGTGCGTGCGCCAAAACGGTCTGCCAGCCATCCGCACACCGGGATAAACACGCCCAGTCCGAGCACGTAACTCGTGACCGCGATTTTCAGTGTGACCGGATCGCGCCCGAAATCGCGCGCCATGGCCGGTAATGCTGTGACGATCACGTTCGCGTCGACGCTTTCCATGAACATCGCGCACGCGACGATGAGGGGCGCAATCAGTGCTTTCTGGACCACGGTCATGACGGCGGAGTGCTGCGGCGGACGGTCGCAGGCAAAGGGGCCATTATTGCACCTGTACGGTGCGGATGGTTAATAGACGGCCGTCTGATGGCGCCCTAAGCGAAATTATGTGCGTTGGCGGATATGGTCGTCGTACAACATCGCAACTCCGTATTTAATTTTTGTTGCGGCGCGACATAAGAGGACTATAATCGGGTTATTCCCTAGGTATAAACCCTATACAGGAGTTGACCATGAACACCGCTTCCAACGCCGCTGCCCGTGCTACTTCCGCTCGCAACACCACCTGGTTGGGCAAGCTGCGCGCTTTGGCGCTGCATGCGCTGAACCTGCATCTGCAAAACTGCGCGGTTATCGCTGAAGCTCATCGTCGTCCGCAGTAAGGCAGGTATTGCGCGCCGTTCGCCGGAAAGTGGCGGGGCGCAGGAAGGGCTGGGCGTGTCGGGCCGCATGTGCGGTCTTTGATGTGCCTCGGTCGATCAGGCAATTTTTAGCAGTCGATCGGCTGCCATCTGTTCATATGTAGATGGGCCATGTCTTATTGCCGGTGCAGCGGCGCGACCCTTACAGGATCTGCGCGCCGCCGGCATAGTCTTCTGCTATTTCGCTATCCGGGCAGGCAAATCAGCATTCACGTGCAACTCGCGCCAGCGGCTTTTCGCCCCTGGCGTTGCACGCGTTTGCTAAAGAGCAGCTTCCCGGATGGAGCCTTACTCGCTGGAATGGTTTGAACCGGACGCCGCCGCGCGCATCTTCGTCGCCCGCGCGGACAATGCGCTCATCAACAGCAGGGTAGCCACCAGTCCCACCAGATACACGCCCGCCATCACCCAATCCTGATCTGCCATCATCGTTCCCCTTCAAGTCCCTGTTCACATGGCGCGCGCTTCGTATTTCGTCGCTCCATTGCTTGCGATTACGGCAGGTGAAGCGGAAAGCTTGATGCCGAAAAACGGGTCTCGGGACAGTTTTTTGATTCCGCCGACAACCCGTCGTGCGCCGATGCGATAGGGTCGAATCGCTATTCATACGCGATTGCGCTTAAACTCCGGCCCCCTCGGCTTCTATCTGTCGATTGAATGGGAAGCCGATCGGCAAAATTGCCCGTTTAACGGCTTTGCGGCGTCGATCACGCTGCTCGAACGCGCCCTTTTAATGGCCTGCTGAGTTAATTCCGCTGGAAATCATTCCCCCTGTCAACCTTTTGGTCGGTTTGCCGTTATCCCTTTGTAATCGCCAAAAGCAGGCGACGCCGCGATGGACGTTCCGTCGTCGCGACAGCTCCACGCAAGGCCCGCATGTCCATGTTTCGTCGTTATAACGATCAATCCGGCCGGTTCGGCGCGATGCTCACCCGGGCGTCGAAAGCCCTCGGCAATCGGGGCATCCTCTCGCCAGTACTTGCACTCGTTATCTGCGGGTTGCTGCTGCTCGTCTTCCAGCATTTGTCCCAGGCAGTCGACTACCGCTCGGTCATGCGCCAGTTGCGCGGCCTCACCGGCACCGAATGGAGCGCCGCGCTCGGCGCCACGGCGCTGAGTTACGTGGCGCTGGTCGGGCGCGATGCGGTCGGCCTGCGTTATCTCGGCGTAGTCGTGCCGCGCATGGCGCTGTGGATCGGTGCGACCGCCGGCTCCGCGCTCGGCAATGCGACCGGCTTCGGCGCGCTGACCGGCGGCGCCGTGCGCGCGCGCGTCTACGGCGTGGCGGACGTGACCCCCGCACAGATCGGCCGCATGACGGTGTTCACCAGCGTGTCGCTCGCGCTCGCGCTGGTACTGATGACGGCGCTCGGCATGGTCTGCAAGGCCAGCTCGATTGCGCCGATGCTGCATCTTTCGCCGCTTGCATTGCGCTGGATCGGCGCTGCGCTGCTCGTCGCACTGGCGCTGGCCGCCGCCGCATGCCGCAGCGAGACCCGCCCGGTTCGCACGCGCTGGCAGTGGCTGTCGTTCGATATCCCCGCGCGCCGCGATCTGATCGAGCAGGTCGCGCTCGCGGTTCTCGACGTGGTCGCGGCAGGCCTCGCGTTGTGGGCGCTGCTGCCGCACGCGGACGTGAGTTTCGTCACCTTCATCACCGTCTACGCCGCGGCCATGCTGCTCGGCATGATCGGCCATACGCCCGGCGGCGTCGGCGTATTCGAAGCGGCGATGGTGTTCACGCTGAGCCGCAATGTGCAAACGCATCAGATGCTCGCCGCGCTGCTCGCGTATCGCGCGATTTACTTCGGTGTCCCGCTGATCGTGTCGGCCGGGCTGCTCGCGGGCTTCGAAGGACGCCTGCTGAAGAAGCGTCTGCCGATGCTGCAGGCCGAAGCCGCGGCGAAACTCGCGCCGCTGTTCCTGAGCCTGGTTACGTTCGTAGTCGGCGGGATGCTGGTTATTTCCAGCGCGACGCCGGCATTCTGGCAGCGCATTCACATCTTGCGCGACGTCGTGCCGCTGTGGGTGATCGAAAGCTCGCAGATGCTATGCAGTGTGCTTGGCGTGCTGCTGCTGTTCGTCGCGCGAGGTTTGTTGCGACGCCTCGACGCCGCATGGTGGATGACTCTCGCGCTCGCAGTGGCGAGCCTCGCGCTGTCGCTGACCAAAGGTCTCGCCTTCGTGGAGGCGGGCGTGCTCGGCATGCTGATCGTGCTGCTGCTGTCCACGCGCCGGCGTTTCAACCGTCATTCGTCGCTGTTTGCCGAGCGCTTTACGGCGGGCTGGCTGGTGTCGGTGGCGATGGTGCTGATGCTGGCAACGTGGGTGATGCTGTTTGCTTTCCGCGACGTGCCGTACACGCAAGACCTCTGGTGGCAATTCGCCTTCGACGAACGCGCGCCGCGTGCGCTTCGCGCCACGCTGGCAGCGAGCCTGTTCGCCGCGACGTTTTCGTTCTGGCAGTTGCTGCGTCCCGCGCCGGGCCGCTTCGTCAAACCCGCACCGGAAGATCTGCACGACGCCGCGCGTATCGTGCGCGCGCAGGAGCGCAGCGACGCGGGTCTCGCGCTGATGGGCGACAAGAGTTTTCTGTTCTCCGAGTCGCGCGAGGCTTTCCTGATGTATGCGAAAAACGGCCGTACGTGGGCCGCTTTGCACGATCCGGTCGGACCGCGCGAGGAGTGGGCCGGACTCATCAGCAAGTTCGTCGCGCTTGCGCATGCGCACGGCGGCCGCGCCGCGTTCTACCAGGTTCGCGCGAACGCATTGCCGCTGTATCTCGACGCCGGTCTCACGCTGATGAAACTCGGCGAGGAAGCGCACGTCGTGCTCGACGATTTCGATCTGAAGGGCTCGCATCGTGCGCATCTACGTTACGCGCTCAAGCGTGGCGACCGCGATGGCTTTACGGTCGAAGTGATCGATCAGGCCAACGTGCCCGCATCGCTCGAAACGCTGCGTCAGATTTCCGATGGCTGGCTCGATAGCCGCGATGCGCGCGAGAAAAGTTTCTCGGTGGCCGCGTTCACCGACGAGTACCTCGCCGCGCAATCGGTGATGCTGGTTCGCCAGAACGGCGAGCCCGCTGCGTTCGTCACGTTCATGACGACCGATATGAATACCGAGGCAACAGTCGGCGTGATGCGGCATGTGGAAAGCGCGTCGCCGTACGCGATGGAATATCTGTTCACGCAACTGGCGCTGCATCTGAAGCAGGCGGGTTTCCGCTCGCTCAGTCTCGGCATTGCGCCGCTCTCCGGCATGCTGCCGACGCCGCTCGCTTCGCGATGGCATCGGCTGGCCGGCATCATCTGGCGCTTCGGCGGCCGCTTCTATAACTTCCGCGGACTGCGTGCTTTCAAGAGCAAGTTCCAGCCGCATTGGGAGCCGCGTTATCTCGCGGCGTCGGGTTCGGTGGGCGTGTTCTTCACGCTCGCGGACCTGTCATTGCTGGCGGGAGGCCGGCGTTCATGACATTGCATCCATTCTTCAAACTCGCTGCCGCAGCGGGCCTCGTGACTTGCGCCACCTTCGCGCAGGCATCTACCACTACCGTGCCGGGCGGCCGCTATGGCGACGTCACGGTGACACAGCCAGCCGGCCCGTTGCGCGGCTTCGTCGTGCTGTATTCGCAGGCGAGCGGCTGGAGCGCGGCGGACCAGCAGAGCGCCGATGCGCTTGCCAAAGCCGGTGCGTTGACGGTCGGCGTGGACACCGCGCGTTATGCGGCCAATCTGAACGCGAAGAAAGAGGCCTGCCATCAACTGGTGGGCGATGCTGAAGCGTTGAGCCATCAGCTCGAACGGCAGTCGCAATCGAGCCATTATTTCGCGCCGATCGTCGTCGGTACGGGCCAGGGCGCGACGCTCGCAATGCATGTGCTCGAACAGGCGCCGTCGAATACGATCGCCGGCGCTGTATCGGTCGATGCCGAACGCAATCTCGATGCGCGTTTCCAGCCGTGTCCGCCAGACCCGACGGTGATTCGCGACAAGGTGCCGGGTTTCGTCGAAAAGGCCACCACGGGTAGCGCGGATCGCGAGCGGCTCGTGTCGCTGGTCACGCCGCATTTGCAGGCGGTATCGACCAGCGATGACGATGTCTCCGACCTGCCGCTGATCGAATTGCCCGCGGCACATCCGAACGGGCTGATGGCGATCGTGATTTCCGGCGACGGTGGCTGGCGCGATCTCGACAAGACCATCGCGCAGGCTTTGCAGAAAGACGGCGTGTCGGTGATCGGCTGGGACAGTCTGCGTTATTTCTGGAGCGAGAAGCCGCCTGCGCAAACCAGCCGCGACCTCGCACGCGTGATGCAAACCTACAGCGCGCGTTGGCACGCTCAGCACATCGCATTGGTCGGCTATTCGTTTGGCGCCGATGTTATGCCGTTCGCGTATAACCGCTTGCCTGAAGCGCAGCGCGCGAAGGTCTCGCTGATTTCATTGCTGGGTTTTGCACCCGACGCCGATTTTCAGATTCGCGTGGGCGGATGGCTCGGTATGCCGGCCAGCGACAAGGCTCTGAAAGTGCGGCCTGAACTGACGCGTGTGCCGCCTGCCATCGTGCAATGCTTTTATGGCGCGGACGAGAAAGATACGTTGTGTCCGGCGCTGACCACGACCGGTATCGACGTGATTCGCACAGGCGGGGATCACCATTTCGGCGGCGACTATAACTCGCTGGAACAGCGCATTCTGGTTGCCTTTAAAAAGCAGAGCGGCGCGCACGATTGAATTTCCTGGCGTGATGTGGGGCGCGTCGATGGACGCGTCCCACATCTTCTCGCGCCATCCACAAGGATTGACAAAGACCGTCAAGTCAACGAAGATCGAACGTATGAACTGCACCCACATCCGTATTGCGCTGATTATTAGCATCATTCATCGAATGGTGGGTTAGCGCGCGTCTGGTAGCAGTGACACATTAACCCGCCCCACGAGGCGGGTTTTTTTATGTCCGCGCTGCCTGCCTCCTGGTGAACTCTTTGCTGATTCGTCTTTGCCACCCAGGAGCTTGCCTTGTCATTATTCGAATTCGAACATGCAGCCGATGCATCCGATAGCGTCGCGTTGCGTCACGACTACCTGAAAAAGACCCTGACCGCGCGCGTCTACGACGTGGCCCGCGAGACCGAACTCGAACATGCGCCGAATCTGTCGGCGCGGCTGCGTAATCCGGTGTATCTGAAGCGCGAGGATAACCAGCCGGTGTTCTCGTTCAAGCTGCGCGGCGCGTACAACAAGATGGCGCATATTCCGGCGGATGCGTTGCAGCGTGGCGTGATTACCGCGTCGGCAGGCAATCATGCGCAGGGTGTGGCGTTGTCGGCGGCTCGCATGGGTGTGAAGGCGATCATCGTGGTGCCCACTACCACGCCGCAGGTGAAGGTCGATGCGGTGCGCGCGCATGGCGGCGCAACGGTCGAAGTCGTGCAGTTCGGCGAGTCGTATAGCGACGCCTACGGCCATGCGGTGAAGCTCCAGGAAGAACGCGGCCTGACCTTCGTGCATCCGTTCGATGACCCGTACGTGATTGCAGGCCAAGGCACAGTGGCGATGGAAATTCTAAGCCAGCATCAAGGTCCGATTCACGCGATCTTCGTGCCGATTGGCGGCGGCGGTCTGGCGGCGGGCGTCGCGGCATACGTGAAATCGGTGCGCCCGGAGATCAAGGTGATTGGCGTGCAGACCGACGATTCGTGCGCGATGGCCGCGTCGCTGAAAGCAGGCGAGCGCGTCACGCTGAACGAAGTGGGCCTGTTCTCGGACGGCACGGCCGTGAAGCTGGTCGGCGAAGAAACCTTCCGCCTGTGCAGCGAATATCTCGACGATGTGCTGCTCGTGAATACCGACGCGTTGTGCGCCGCCATCAAGGACGTGTTCCAGGACACGCGCAGCGTGCTTGAACCAGCCGGCTCACTGGCGGTAGCGGGTGCCAAGCAGTACGCGGAAAGAGAAGGCATCGAAAACCAGACGCTGATCGCGATCACGTCCGGCGCGAACATGAACTTCGACCGCATGCGTTTCGTGGCGGAACGCGCCGAAGTCGGCGAAGCACGCGAAGCGGTTTTCGCGGTGACGATCCCCGAAGAACGCGGCAGCTTCCGGCGCTTCTGCGAGCTGGTCGGCACGCGCAGCGTCACCGAATTCAACTACCGTATCGCAGACGCGAATTCGGCGCATATCTTCGTCGGCGTGCAAACAAAAAACCGCAGCGAGTCCGTGCAGATTGCAGGCGCATTCGAAACTCACGGCTTCGCCACCGTCGATCTGACTTTCGACGAACTGTCGAAGCAGCACATCCGCTACATGGTCGGCGGTCGTTCGCCGTTGGCGCACGACGAACGCCTGTTCCGTTTCGAGTTTCCCGAACGGCCGGGCGCGCTGATGAAATTCCTGTCGTCGATGGCGCCGAACTGGAATATCAGCCTGTTTCATTACCGCAACCAGGGCGCGGACTACAGCTCGATCCTCGTCGGCATCCAGGTGCCGATGACCGAGAACGACGGGTTCGAAAAATTCCTTATGACGCTCGGCTATCCGTACTGGGAAGAGACGAAGAACCCGGTTTACCGCCTGTTTCTAGGCTAACTACCGCCAAAGCAAGCTCGGGGTTTACCTTGAGCCTGCAAAGTGCAGTCAAGACAAACCGTTATCGCCAGACATGGGCCAAAAGCCCCGGCTGGCAAGCGTTAGCGCCCGATGCAACCCATCGCCGCGAGCGTCCCGGATAGACTGTCTATCGCCATAAGCGATACAGCCTATCCGTCATATCGCGTTGCGGGATACACCACCCGATCGTCACACTGAGCGCAAATCACTCGCCGCATTCAGGAGACAACTCATGCGCACCCAAGTTGGCATCATCGGTGCCGGGCCCGCGGGCCTGCTGCTTTCCCACCTTCTTCATCAACGCGGCATCGAGTCGGTCGTGCTCGAAACGCGTAGTCGCGAACAGATCGAATCCACCATCCGCGCCGGTGTGCTCGAACAGGGCACGATGGACCTGCTGACCGAAGCGGGCGTCGGCGCGCGCATGAAAGCAGAGGGCGCGCTGCATCATGGCTTCGAACTGGCTTTCGAAGGCAAGCGCCGCCGCATCGATCTGACGGATCTCACCGGACATTCGATCACCGTCTACGCGCAGCACGAAGTGATCAAAGACCTGGTCGCGGCGCGTGTCGCGGCAAACGGTGCGCTGCGTTTCGGCGTATCGGACACATCGATTCACGGCATCGATACCGACAAGCCGTCGATCCGCTATCGCCACGAAGGCGAATCGTATGAACTGCAATGCGACTTCGTGATTGGTTGCGACGGCTCGCAAGGCGTTTCGCGCGCATCGATTCCGCAGGCGCTGCGCAAAGACTACGAACGTGTGTACCCGTTCGGTTGGTTCGGCATCCTGTGCGAAGGGCCGCCGTCGTCGGACGAACTGATCTACGCTCGCCACGATCGCGGCTTTGCGTTGATCAGCACGCGCTCGCCGAACGTGCAGCGCATGTACTTCCAGTGCGATCCGAAAGACTCGGTCGAGAACTGGTCCGACGATCGCATCTGGGCGGAATTGCACGCACGTGTCGATTCGCACGACGGTCAGAAGATTGTCGACGGCAAGATTTTCCAGAAGAACATTGTCGGCATGCGCAGTTTCGTAACGGCGACGATGCAGCACGGCCGCCTGTTTCTTGCCGGCGACGCGGCGCACATCGTGCCGCCCACTGGCGCTAAGGGTTTGAACCTGGCCGTCGCCGACGTGCGCGTGTTGACCAGAGCGCTGAACGCGTTCTACGTGGAAAACCGCACCGATCTGCTCGACGGTTATAGCGAAACTGCGCTCAAACGCATCTGGCGCGCCGAGCATTTCTCGTACTGGATGACCAGCATGATGCACCGCATTGAAGGCGCGTCGCCGTTCGAGCAACAGCTTCAGGTCGCCGAACTCGAATACGTGACGACGTCACGTCCCGCAGCGATGGCGATGGCGGAAAATTACGTCGGCGTCGCAGCAGTCTGATTTTTTCGCGCGACATTCAGGCATCGGGACGCACGTTTCAGTTGAGCGATAAATCCCGATGCGCTGCCGCCTGAAACTCCGTAGGCGTGACGCCCGTCTGCTTACGAAAATAGCGGCTGAAATACGCCGAGTCTTCGAAACCGAGCGCATGCGCAATCTGTTTGATGGTCATGCCTGAATAAACCAGATCGCGTTGCGCCTCGCGTATCAACTGATCGTTGACAAGCGACATGGGTGACTGACCCAATTCGTCGCGGCAGATACGACCCAATTGCGCTGCAGTCACGCCCAATTTCCCCGCATAGAACTCGATGGGCTGATGCTCGCGAACATGCGCAGCGACCAGTTCACGCAGCCGTTTGATCTGCGCAGCGCGCCGGTCGTTGACAGCCGCGCCGGTTGCCGACGCTGCGTCGGTCAATCGCGCCACCTGTACAAAAAGTGCAATCATCAGAGACATGCCCGCGGCGATATGGCCACGCGCGCTGCCGCGAAATTCCTGCTCCAGCAAACCGAATAGCGGCATCAACGTGCCTTCGCCGAGAACAGGGCGAACGGGGATCAGCGCGGGACGTTGCAGCACCGGCAATAGCCCCGGTGACACTGCCTTTGAAATCGACTCCAGCGCACGTTGTGCGGCAGTAATCACGAGTCCGTCCACATCGGGCGAAAACACGAAACCATGCACTGTTTGCGCGGGAATCAGCAGAATGCATGGTGGTTCAATGGAGAGCTTCTCGCTCTCGATCAACACATGACCGCCGCCACTGCGGATGTACAGAATCTGCAATAACGCGTCGTGACGATGCGCGGCGATATGCCAGTCGTTAGGACGGCTGCGCTCGGCGATCCATTCGAAATTGAATGCGTCGTACCACGGCGGCCGAGCCGATTCTCCGTACAGATCGTAGTTAGGGATTTTCCTCATGCGGTTTTGTCTCCTGTGTACGGATTGTCCTGCGATGCGCTCCCTTTGTCCAATTTCTCCTGCACTCGCATCGCTATACTTTTTTCCATGGATGGGACGATTCGAAAGCACGGCGGTAACGTCGTCCTGCGGACCGTAGCCAGAATTAAAATCATGGAGATTCGGATGGCTAATCAAATTGATACGGCTGGTGATCGTGGGAATTCACGACACTGGCTCGCGCTCGACAGCAAGGTTTGCGTAGTCAGCGGTGCTGCGGGCGGCATAGGCAGCGCCATTGCGCGCGTGCTCGGCGATGCAGGCGCACGCGTCGCGTTACTCGACCGTGACGAAGAAAAATGCCGTGCACTCGCGCAGACGCTAAACGAAAACGGTGTCGAAGCACTCGCATTCGCCTGCGATATCGGCGACATAGATAGCGTGCGTGGCGCGGTGGCCGGGGTCGAAGCAGCGTTCGGCGTGGCCGATGTGCTCGTGAATAATGCGGGCCTGCTGCGTCCCGGAGGCATCGAGGAAATCGGCCTTGAAGCGTGGAACGCGATGCTACGCGTGAATCTCACCGGCTACATGCTGTGCTCGCAACAGTTCGGTCACGGTATGTTGAAGCAGCGCGCGGGCGCGATTGTGCATGTGGCTTCGGTGGCCGCACATCATCCGCAAACTTATAGCGGCGCGTATAGCCCCGGCAAGGCGGGCGTGGCAATGCTGTCGAAACAGTTGGCGGCGGAGTGGGGGCCACGCGGCATCCGCAGCAATACCGTGTGTCCCGGCATGATCCGCACACCGCTGTCCGCCGCCTTTTACGAGCACGGCGATATCGAACAGCGCCGTAGCGCGATGACGGCAAGCCGCCGAATTGGCGAGCCGCAGGATATCGCAGACGTAGTCGCGTTTCTCGCGAGCGCGCGAGCCGCGTATGTGAACGGCGCAGAGATCGTGGTCGATGGCGGACTCGAAAGCATGTTGATGGACCTCGTGCCGCGCCCCGGTTTCGAAGCCGTGCAGTTTGCTGCACGCTAAGCCATCTCAAGGACAACCATCATGACTGACACCACGCGAAACGCCGTGTTGACTTGCGACGTGCTCGTCATCGGCTCGGGGGCAGGCGGCCTCTCCACGGCGATCACTGCACGCAAGCAGGGGCTCGACGTGATCGTGATCGAGAAGGAGCCGTTCTTTGGCGGCACCACTGCGTTTTCGGGCGGCGTATTGTGGATCCCCGGTAATCGTCACGCGCACAGCAACCAGGTGCACGACACGCGCGAAGCGGCGCTCAGGTACATGCGCCACGAAACCGGCGAATTTTTCGACGCGGCCGCCGTCGATGCCTTTCTCGACACGGGTCCGCAAATGCTCGATTTCTTCGAGAAGGAAACCACGGTCAAGTTCGTGCCGACGCTGTATCCCGACTATCACCCGAACGTGGACGGCGGAGTGGATATCGGCCGCTCGGTGGTGGCCGCGCCATTCGATGCGCGGGCGCTCGGCAAGGACATCGTGCGGCTGCGTCCGCCGCTCAGCACGATCACGTTTATCGGCATGATGTTCAATTCGTCGAACGCGGATCTCAAGCACTTTTTCAATGCGACGCGTTCGCTGAAGTCGGCGATTTATGTGGCGAAACGCCTTGCGGGCCATCTGAAAGACCTCGCGTTATACCGGCGCGGCGTGCAGGTGACGAGCGGCAATGCGCTCGCCGCACGTCTGGCTAGATCGGCGCTCGATCTGGGCATTCCGATTCACACGAATACCGCAGCGCGTGAATTGACGACGACAGGTCAGCGCGTAACCGGTGCGCTTGTCAGTGGAGCAGACGGTGAAATTCGAATCGTCGCGCGGCGCGGTGTCGTGCTTGCATGTGGCGGTTTTTCACATGACGTAGCGCGTATTGCGACCGCGTACCCGCATCTGAAGCGCGGCGGCGAACACGTGTCGCCGGTGCCCCCAGGCAATACCGGGGACGGTGTCGGCATGGCGGAACGACTCGGCGCGAAAGTGGCGATCCGTTATCCGCAACCGGCGGCCTGGATGCCGGTGTCGCGCGTGCCGATGCGCGACGGCAGTGTCGGCGTGTTTCCGCATCTTCTGGATCGCTACAAGCCCGGCATTATCGGCGTGACGCGCGCGGGCAAGCGCTTCACGAACGAAGCGAATTCGTATCACGACGTGGGCGCGGCGATGATCGAAGCGTGCGCGAACGAGCGGGAAACCGCGATGTGGCTGATCTGCGATCACGCGACGATCCGCAAATACGGGCTTGGTTTTGCGAAGCCCGCGCCGGTGCCGCTCGGTCCGCTGTTGCGCAATGGCTATCTGACCATGGGGCGAACGCTGGCTGAACTCGCGCGCAATGCTGGGCTCGACGGACAGGTTTTAGAGGCAACCGTTAAGCACTACAACGTCGGCGCTGCTCGCGGCGAAGACACCGAATTCGGCCGGGGCACGACGTCGTTTAACCGCTATCTGGCGGACCCGGAACAGCGGCCTAACCCCTGCGTTGCGCCAATCGGCGACGGCCCGTACTACGCGTTGAAAGTGCTGATGGGCGACCTCGGCACCTTCGATGGAATCTCGACGAAGGTCACCGGCGAAGTGCTCGACGAAGCGGGCGCACCGATTCCCGGCCTGTATGCCGTCGGCAACGACCGGGCGAGCGTGATGGGCGGCAACTATCCGGGCGCGGGCATCACGCTCGGACCGATCATGACCTTCGGCTACATCACCGGCCGCCATCTCGCAGGGGTGAGCGATGCCGCCGCGCCAGCGCAAAGCCAGCCAGACGCATCGCAGGCATCGAAAACAGCATTGAGGACAGGCACATGAGCAGCGGCAAACCCTTTGTCGATCACCGCATTTATACGATTCGTCCGCGCGGCATGGCGGAATTCATCGACGTATTCGACCGGCTGGCGATGCCGATCCAGGTGAAGTATCTCGGTGCGCCGGTTGGCTTCTACATGAGCGACATCGGTGCGTTGAATCAGGTGGTGCATCTATGGGGCTACGAAAGCATCGGCGATTACGACCAGCGCCGCACCGCGCGCGATGCCGATCCCGAATGGCCCGCTTATCTGCAGGCGTCCGCGCATCTGATCGTCGCGCAGGAGAGCCGGATTATTAAACGCGTCGATTTCAGGAGCCTGGCCATGCTTCGCTAACGGCGCGATCACGGAGGAGACAGACATGAACGAACCAACACGACGCGTCGCGATCGTGACAGGTGGCGCGAGTGGCATCGGTTGGGCGACCGCGCAGCGCTTTGCACAAGACGGATACAGCGTGGTCGTTGCAGACCTGCACGCCGAACGTGCGCGTCGCCGCGCTGAGGAGTTGGGCGAGGCTCACCTGGGTATTGCTGCCGACGTGGCTATCGAAGCAGACGTGATCGCGCTGGTCAGTGCGTGCGTCGAACGCTTCGGCAGACTGGATGTACTCGTCAACAATGCTGGCAATAGCGATCAGCCGTATCCCACCATCGAGCAGAACATCGACGCATTCGACCGCCTTGTCGATATCCATTTGCGAGGCACTTTTCTCGCTTGCCGCGAGGCCGCGAAATTGATGCTCGCGCAGCGCAGCGGCGCAATCGTCAATCTCGGGTCGATTGCGGGGCTCGCGGGTATCCCGCAACGCAACGCGTACAGCGCGGCCAAAGCCGGCATCGTCGCGATGACCCGCTCGCTCGCGTGCGAATGGGCACGCGAAGGGATTCGCGTGAATGCCGTTGCGCCAGGCTACGTCGCGACTGAACTGGTCGAAGCGCTCGAACGCAACGGGCAGATGAATCTCCAGTCGATCGAAAAGCGCACGCCAATGGGCCGGCTCGCGCGCCCTGATGAAATCGCGCGGGCAATCGGTTTTCTCGCATCCGACGCCGCGAGCTATATCACCGGCACGACGCTGAGCGTGGACGGTGGCTGGCATGCGTATGGCGCGGCGTATTAGACGTATCGCGTGTGCGGTTCAGATTCAGGGCCTGGCAACAGCAACATCGGCAGCATCGGCAGCATTCGAAAAATAAAAAATCATCACGTCATATCACGGAGACACCGCAATGAATCAGCCCCAACCCTGCAGGGCGGCCGCTCTGCATCCGCATGATCTGGAAACACGTTTAACGTCAGAAACTGGCGGGCACGGAGGCGCGTTATGACAAGCCCCGACCGCAGCGTGGATGTTCAGGTGTTCATCGACGAACAACGCTTCTCGCCGTTTCAATGGACGATTCTCGTGCTGTGCTTTCTGGTCGTCGCCGCCGATGGTTTCGATACCGCCGCAGTCGGCTTCATCGCACCTTCGCTGGTGCAGCAGTGGGGCATTGCGCGGAGTTCGCTCGGTCCGGTGATGAGCGCGGCGCTCGTCGGACTCGGAATCGGCGCGCTCGCGGCCGGTCCGTTTGCGGATCGTATCGGACGTAAGACGGTGCTGGCTTTATCGGTATTTTTCTTTGGACTGTGGAGTCTCGCCGCCGCTCGCGCGACCTCGATCGAGTCGCTCACGCTGCTGCGGTTTTTCACCGGCCTGGGTCTCGGTGCGGCGATGCCGAATGCCGTCACGCTCATGTCCGAATACGCGCCCGCTCGAATTCGCGCGGTGGCCGTGAATGCGATGTTCTGCGGATTTTCATGTGGACTCGCGCTTGGCGGTCTTGCGTCCGCATGGCTGATTCCACATTTCGGCTGGCCCAGTGTGCTCGTCGCAGGCGGTGTGGGCCCGATCGTGCTGACCGTGTTGCTGATTCTGTTACTGCCGGAGTCGGTGCAGTTTCTCGCCGTGCGCAGGAAAGCGGATCAACGTATCGCGCGGATACTGCAGCGCATTGCGCCGCACATCAATCTGGAACGATGCCGCTTCGTCGCGCGCGATGATCGCGCGGGGCACGTGACCCACGCATCCGATGCGCGAGGACACAGCGGCGACGGCACACGCGCTCAATGGGCACTCGCCGTCGTGCTGTCATCGCGCTATCGCTTTGGCACCCAGATGCTGTGGCTCGCGTATTTCATGGGGCTGCTGATTTACTACCTGCTCACGAACTGGCTGCCCACGCTGTTCAAAGACACCGGTTTTTCAGCCGAAAAAGCGGCGCTGATGACGTCGCTGTTTCCGCTCGGCGGTGTGCTCGGCAACCTGTGCGTCGGCTGGATCATGGACCGCTTCGTCGGACACCGCGTCGTCGCGTTGACCTATGCACTCGTTGGCGTGCTCGTTTTGCTCGTGGGACAAGGCGTCGGACATCAACTGTGGCTCGGCACGCTGATTTTCCTCACCGGCGCGGTCGCCACCAGCGCGGTCACGTCGATGTCGGCCCTTGCCGCGAGTTTCTATCCGACGCGGGCACGTGCAACAGGCGTCGCGTGGATGCTCGGCGTGGGGCGCATTGGCGGTGTGGCAGGGGCATTGGTAGGCGCCGCGCTAATGGGACTCGGCTGGCAATTCGGCGCGGTCTTCAGCCTGCTTTGCGTGCCGGCGGTCATTGCGGCCGGCGGCGTATATCTGATGATGCGGCGCGTGCCCGAGGATGGGGCATCGTCAAAGGGAGCAGTCGCCGCTATGGCAGGGAAATGATTGCTGCATCGCAAAAGCGGCTGCCGTGTGCTGGTAATTACGCTCTGGCAGCCGCTTTTTCATTGTCGTGCGAAACACAACAGTGAATTCATGATTGATGGATTTATCTCGCACCTCGCGCCACCTACACTTTGTCTAACGCTGCCTCACAAGTTGCATCGGCAGCCCGCACAGAGACAATCCCCGGAGGTGGTTTCATGAAGTCGCTCATTCAAGCTGTTGCTATTGCTGTCGTTCTTGCTGCGCCGGTTGCATCGTTTGCGCAGTCGGCTGATCAGGGCGTTTCGCAAGATACGCAGGCCACGCAGGCTCAGGCGTCGGGTCGGCAGAACGCAGCCCAGGTCGACAACAGCGGTTATGGTTCAGGCAGCCACGGTACGTGGCAATCCGGTCGAGGCGGCAGCACCACGGTAAGCTCGTATTCGCCGCCGATTTACAACGCACGTTGAGCGTTGCCGCCAGCATCCGGTTACAACGAAACAGCGCACCAGAATTGAAAAAGCGCACGATGAGTCATTGACTCTTCGTGCGCTTTTTTGTTTGCATCATCAGATCACGCGCAACAACACCAGCTCGTTGCGTAGCAGCGCCAGCAGATCGTCGTCGCTGGGACGCGTGCCCCAATGACGCGCACCCGCGACCGAAGCGATCGCCATCCACGAGTGCGGCGGAAACCATTCGCGCAATAGCGTGCCGTCCTGCCGCAAGCACAATTGCCCGGTCTGCTCGCTATATTCCGCGCAGATGAGCGTGCCGTCGACCTGCGCCGTCACGCGTCGTGGATCGCTGCGTACCATATCGTCGCTCCTGCAGGATGGGTGGCGCGAATGCGTACGCGGCGCGGCCGCGTTACCGAAGCCGCTCCAGCCGATGCATTAGTGGTAGCCGCGACCATGGTCGTCGTCACGGCCGTGCGGGCCGTCGTCGTGACCGTGCCAGTCGCCGTGCGGGCCGCGTGCGTCATGCCACTCGCGCTGATCGTGATGACGCGATTCCCACTCGCGACGTTCCCAGTAGCGATGTCCGTCGTAGTAACGTTCGCCGTACCAGCCTGGGCTCACCACGACGACCGGCGCCGGTGCGTAGACGGGCGGCGGGGGCGGCGGCGGTGCATAGACCGGCTCGGGCGCGGCGAGAACGACACCCGGCACGCCGATGTTCACGCCGACATCCACGTGAGCCATAGCGGCCGACGATGCGCCAATCCCCAGGCCTGCAACGATCGCCAGCGACATCCAGCGGTTTCGTGAAGTGTTCATGTTTAATCCCGGATTCTTAATTGTGGGTGTTGCTGCGCGCGATGCGCTTAGTAATGATCGTGATCGTGATAGTGCGGATGGTCGTGATAACCGCCGTCCGGGACCACGATACAGCCGCTCAAAGCGGTGCCGAGCGTGACTGCCAGAATGGCCAGCGCGATAATTTTTCTCATGACGTTGCTCCCTTTTTGCTTGTGACCCGAACTCTACTGAGCGGTGAAATTTCGGTTGTGTTTGTGTGTAACAGGACGTGTCGATTGCGCTGCGTGTAGATGGCGCGCGCGGATTTGACCGGACACTATTCGCGGATGGATTCGCGGCCCGGTACCTGCTTACAGAACTGCAGGCAAGCCATTGAACGCGCTATGAAAAAAACGCTGTATACGGGGGCGCGGCGCGCTTGAATGCGTGGGGCGGCAAACACATTAACTGTCGATAAATGGTTCACATCGTGTTTCGCCGCTGCGATGCCGTGCGGATACATTCAGTTGCAGACTGACGACGCGATGCGACAGTAGGAGTGCGCTTCTGATGGCTTATTCACGCTCGACGGCTCGCATCCATGTGAAGACGAATACGCGAACGAGGCGTGTGAATCACGCACGATTGGCTCACGACGTGATGGAAATGGCCGGTGAGAGCACGGCGTTGCCGCTCGCCAGTTGCCTTGTCGGTTGTGGAGCGCCCAACGTCCCGGCAATGCCCTCATGCCCACCGTCGGACGTGCGCGGAATCACCCTCCGGCGCGAGGATTCGCAGCACCCGCCTACACCCGACGCGCGGGTAAACGATGACCGAAAAATCGAAAACGAATCGGAATCCGCTTCCTTTCACGGTGATATATTGCGCCGAAAGGGGAGAAGTCCGACATCAGACCGGGCCAACAATCCACTACACCGGGTTATCCGCCCGGTAACGGGACGCAAGTCCATGGAGGAGGCATGAAGCTCAAGAAGGCTCTCGACCGCATTCCTGGCGGCCTGATGCTGGTGCCGTTGCTGCTCGGCGCCTGTGTCCACACATTCGCGCCGGGCGCCGGGAAGTATTTCGGCTCGTTCACCAATGGTCTGATAACTGGCACCGTGCCGATCCTGGCGGTCTGGTTCTTCTGCATGGGCGCAACGATCGATTTGCGGGCCACCGGCGTGGTGCTGCGCAAGTCCGGCACGTTGCTCGCGACCAAAATGCTGGTGGCGTGGATCGTGACGCTGATCGCCGCGCGCTTCATTCCCGTCGACGGCATCAAGACCGGTTTATTCGCGGGCCTCTCGATGCTGGCGATCACCACGTCGATGGACATGACCAACGGCGGTCTCTACGCCGCGGTGATGCAGCAGTACGGAACGAAAGAAGAAGCGGGCGCGTTCGTGCTGATGTCGATCGAATCGGGGCCGCTCGTCAGCATGATCATTCTCGGCGCGACGGGCGTGGCGTTTTTCGAGCCGCGGCTTTTTGTCGGCGCGGTGCTGCCGTTTCTGATCGGCTTCACGCTCGGCAATCTCGATAGCGATCTGCGCGAACTGTTCGGACGCTGCGTGCATCCGCTGATTCCGTTTTTCGGCTTTGCGCTGGGCAACGGCATCGATCTGAACGTGATCGTCACGAGCGGTTTTCCGGGCGTCGTGCTCGGGCTCGCAGTGATCGTCGTGACCGGCATTCCGCTGATTCTCGCGGATCGCTGGCTGGCTGGCGGCAATGGAGCGGCGGGGTTGGCGGCATCGTCGACGGCGGGAGCGGCGGTCGCGAATCCGGCGATCATCGGCGAGATGATTCCTAGCTTCAAGCCGCTGGTGCCTGCCGCGACCGCGATGGTCGCGACGGCCTGCCTGGTGACCGCGATTCTGGTGCCGATCCTGACGGCGCTGTGGGTGCGCCGGCATCATGCGCGCGATGCGTTGCGCGAGGAGTTTGCCGCTGTTGCTCCGCAGTCGGCGCCTTTGAATGAGCGGGACGCACACGTTTGAGCCTGCTTTGCGGGCGGCCTGCTCGCGCGCGGTAGTGGCGTGAGCGGGCCGGGAAGGCAGCGAAGCGGGAGAGATGAGCGTTTTACCTGAACGGGGCCGCTCGCAGAAGCCAATGAGCGGCCTCGACATGCGTCACACTGGCGTCAAACGCTACCGCGCCAGTTTCCCTTCGAGCATCGCCTTCACCGCCGGCCATTCATCATCGATGATGCTAAAGCGCACCGAGTTACGCTTGCGTCCATCCGGCATGATTCGCTCATGCCGCACCACGCCTTCCAGTTTCGCGCCGATCCGCAGAATCGCCGCGCGCGATTTCTCGTTCAGCTCGTCGGTCGTGAACTGCACGCGCACGCACCGCATCACGTCGAACGCGTGGCTCAGCAGCAGATACTTCGCCTCGGTATTCACCGGCGAGCGCTGCACGGATTCGCCCAGCCACGTATGGCCGATTTCGAGCTTGCGATTCGCGCGGTCGATCTTCCAGAACCGCGTGCTGCCGACCACCGCGCCGGTTTCCCGCAACACGATCACGAACGGCATCACAGTGCCGCCTGCTCGGCCTTCGAGCGCCGTCGCGATATAGCGGTCGACGGTCTCCGGCCCCGGCACCACGGTCAGCTTCATATTCCACAGTTGTCCGTCGGCGGCGGCGTCGAGCAGCGCTTGCGCGTGCTCCTGCTGCAGCGGACGAAGTTCGACGATTTGACCGGTGAGCGTGGGTTGCATGAGTCGAAGAGGGTGATCAGAGGAGAAAAAGCAGACGCAATAAAAAAGGCCCGTGAGCGAAGGCTCGCGGACCCGATCAGGCATTTCGCAGGACAGCCGGGACAGCAGGCAAAACCCGCCCCGGCTATCGACAGCGAGCTACAGCGAGCCTTAAGCCGCCATCACCGAAACCGCCTTGGTGACAAGATAGCCTTCCATCGCTTCAGGACCGCCTTCCGAGCCGTAGCCCGAATCCTTCACGCCGCCAAACGGCATTTCCGGCGACGGCGTAGCGGGCTGGTTGATCCACAGCATGCCGACTTCCAGTTGTTGCGACAGCAGATGCACGTTGCTGAACGACTTCGTGAACGCGTAGCCAGCGAGACCGTACGGCAGACGGTTCGCTTCGGCGATCGCTTCTTCGAGCTTGTCGAAACCGCGAATCGCGGCGATCGGGCCGAACGGCTCGTTGTTGAACACGTCCGATTCGAGCGACACGTTGGTCAGCACGGTTGGCGCGAAGAAGTTGCCTTCCGAGCCGACGCGTTCGCCGCCGGTTTCGATCTTCGCACCGGTCTTGCGCGCGTCGTCGATTACCTTGCTCATTGCCGACAGGCGGCGGGCGTTGGCGAGCGGCCCGAGAGTCGTGCCTTCTGCCAGGCCATCGCCGAGCTTGAGGCTTTCGGCGTGCTTGACCAGCGCCGCAGCAAATTCTTCGCGGATGCTGTTGTGGACGAGGAAACGCGTCGGCGAAATGCAGACCTGGCCTGCGTTGCGGAACTTGGCTCCGCCCGCTGCCTTGACGGCGAGGGCGACGTCGGCGTCTTCCGCTACGATCACCGGAGCGTGACCGCCCAGTTCCATCGTGGCCCGCTTCATGTGCGCGCCGGCCATCGCGGCCAGTTGCTTGCCGACCGGCGTCGAGCCGGTGAACGTAACCTTGCGGATCACCGGATGCGGGATCAGGTAGCTCGAAATTTCAGCCGGATCGCCGAACACGAGGCCGACCGTACCGGCCGGCACACCGGCTTCGACGAAAGCCTGCAGCAGCGCTGCCGGCGACGCCGGGGTTTCTTCCGGCGCCTTGACGAGGAACGAGCAGCCGCTTGCCAGCGCCGCGCTCAGCTTGCGCACGATCTGGTTGACCGGGAAATTCCACGGCGTGAACGCCGCGACCGGGCCGATCGGCTCCTTCAGCACCAGTTGCTGCGCGGACAGGTTGCGCGACGGCACGATCCGGCCGTAGACGCGGCGGCCTTCGTCAGCGAACCATTCGATGATGTCGGCGGCGGCCAGCACTTCGACGCGCGCTTCCGCGAACGGCTTGCCTTGCTCCTGCGTCATCAGACGGCCGATGTCGGCCGCGCGCTCGCGCACCAGAGCAGCAGCTTTGCGCATCGTCGCAGCGCGCTCGTTGGCGGGAATCTTGCGCCAGGCGTTGAAGCCGCGTTGCGCGGCTTCGAGTGCGCGGTCCAGGTCGGCGATGCCGGCGTGCGCCACTTTGCCGATGGCCTGGCCGGTGGCCGGGTTGATGACGTCGAGAGTCTTGCCACTGGCGGCGTCGCACCATTCGCCGTTGATCAGAAGTCGGGTATCGGTATAGCTCGAGGTGGCCATGCTGGGTTCCTGTTAGTGGAAAAAACGACAGGCCGCGCGGTCGGGTGGAAGCTGCATAAAGTCTGCAACGGGCCGTGCGCGGCGCTGGATGGACTGCCGATACCAATTATCTTATCTGATTGCGGGCGATCGCATCGGCTGTCCGCCCGATCGTGGTGCGCGGCACGTGTCTTGCTCGGATGCTGCGGTGGCGCTGGGATTGCGGTCGAAGCGGCGTCGCGCAAAGAGGCGTAAAGTCAGACGGCAGTGGCAGTGGCAGTGGCAGTGGCAGTGGCAGTGGCAGTGGCAGTGGCAGTGGCAGTGGCAGTGGCAGTGGCAGTGGCAGTGTGGCAGATGCAGTGTGGCAGATGCAGTGTGGCAGATGCAGTGTGGCAGATGCAGTGTGGCAGATGCAGTGGCAAGAGCGGGCGCGGGCCCGCAGCCTTGAACGGTGCCGGATAAAGGCAGTAGCGGCGCGGGGCGAGGTTCGGAAGTAGCAGTCAGCAGTCAACCGACGGCGAATACCGCCCAATCAACCCAGATGCAAACGAGGAATCGACATGCCTACCGGTACAGTGAAATGGTTCAACGACGCTAAAGGCTTCGGCTTCATTACGCCAGACGACGGCGGTGAAGATCTGTTCGCCCATTTCTCGGAGATCCGCTCCGAGGGATTCAAGTCGTTGCAGGAAAACCAGAAAGTCAGTTTTGAAATCAAGCAGGGACCCAAGGGCAAGCAGGCGGCTGATATCAAGCCGGTGTGAGCGGGGCGGCGGCTGGTTCACGCTATGGGAAGCGTGGGCCGGCCGCGATTTTTTTGTGTCACAGGAAGCGGTTAGGTCACGCGTGGGGTTCTCACGGGTGATGCGGTCCGATGTGCGATTTCGGTGCATGAGTCCGCTGATAACTTCCGCTTCAGCGTTTCTAGACGCCGAGTCCCGCGCCAATCCCCTCCAGCAATTCATCCCGCAGATCGCCAATCGACGTGTCACGCCGGTCACGCGGATGCCCGCCGCTCACCGCGATATCGCGCACCAGACGCCCGGAGCCGTGCGGCCCCGTCGTGTTCAGCAGCAGCACGCGGTCGGACAGATACAGCGCTTCGTCCAGGTCGTGCGTGACGATCAGCGCGGCGGTGCCGTGCGCCTGCGTCAGCGACAACAGCAGGTCTTGCAGACGCATGCGCGTCATCGCGTCGACGGCGCTGAACGGCTCGTCGAGCAGCAGCAGGTCCGGCTGCGAAAACAGGCCCCTGGCGAGCGCGACACGCTGCGCCATGCCGCCCGACAGTTGTTTGGGCAACGCGCAGCCGATGCCGGCAAGCCCGACCTCATCGAGCAGACGTGCCACACGCGGATCGTCGCCTTGGCGCGGTCCGGCGGAAAACGCGACGTTGTCGGCCACGTTCAGCCACGGCAGCAGACGCGGCTCCTGAAAAATCACGCCCACGCGCGGCGAGGGACCGCGTCGAATCTGGCCGTCGAGCACAACCTCTCCGTCGAAATCGCGGTCGAGCCCGGCCAGCACGCGCAGCAACGTGCTCTTGCCGCATCCGCTCGGACCGACCAGGCTGACGATCTGGCCGCGCGCTAACGTGAAGTTCACCCGATCGAGCACGGTTCGCGTGTCGTAGCGCTTGCTGAGCGCGCGGACGTCGAGCAGCGGCGAGTCACTGGCAGCGGCGCCCGCAGAGGAAACTCCGGTCAGGGTACTCATCGCTTGTCTCCGGTGACGGCATCGTCATGAGCCGTATCGCGCCACGACAGCACGTGCGTTTCGATTGCCTTGAGCACGCTGTCGCTGAGCTTGCCCAGCAGCGCGAGCAACAGGATCGCGCCGAACACGAGATCCGGGCGTCCGGTCTCGCGTCCGTCGCTGAGCATGTAGCCGAGGCCGCGCGTGGCCGCGATCAGTTCGGCGGCGACCATGAACATCCACGCGAGGCTCAAGCCCGTGCGCAGGCCGGTGAAAATATGCGGCAACGATGCGGGCAACAGAATGCGTGTGAACAGCGCCCGTCGACTCAAGCCGTTGACCTCGCCGAGTTCGATCAGCTTCCGGTCGACGCCGCGAATCCCGGCCACCACGCTCAGTTGCACTGGAAAGAACGCACCAATGGCGACGAGTGCGATTTTCGGCGCTTCGTCGATACCCATCCACAGCAGCAGGATCGGCACCCATGCCAGCGATGGAATCGCCCGCAATGCCTGGAACGCCGGGTCGAGCAGCGCGTCGAGGCGACGGCTCAGCCCCATCGCCGCGCCGATCAACAGCGCGAACGCGGCGCCGAGGCCGAAGCCCGCGAACACGCGCAACGTGCTTGCGCCGATATGTCGGCCGAGACGCTCCGCGCCGAGTTGCCAGAGCGTCTCGAAGATCGAGCTGGGAGCCGGCACCAGATGCTCCGGCAACACCGACGCACGCACCAGCACTTCGATCAGCGCGAGAAAGGCGAGCGGCAGGATCAGCCCGGCGACCCGCCAGCGTCTGAGCGGGTCGCGCGCCGGTTGTGCGCGCTGTTCAGTTGCTGCGGGCGCGAGGCGGTCAAGGGCGAGCGATTCGTCGGTAGCCATGTGCGTAGATCAGCGAGTCAGATGCAAGGAGTCGAAGCAGTCGTGCGCCATCTCACTGCCCGTTTGCTGCGATCACGGGTTGCGCCGCCTGCAGGTCGATCAGCGCGTCGATTACCTGATTCAGGTCCGTGCCCGGCTTTACCAGTTGTTCCTGCACGAGAATCGGCGCGGCTGCCTTGAGCGCGGTGAGTTGCTGCGCACCCGGTTGCGGATGGCTGAAATCGTTGCGGCTCAATTGCAGCTTCGCGACCGGCAACGACAGCTTCGATTCCTCGGCGACGATCTTCGCGGTTTCGTCGGGATGCGCGGCGATCCACGCACGCGCCTTTTCATAGACCTTCAACACTTGCGCGAGCGTTTCGGGATGGTCGTGAATGAAATCGTCGCGAGCGTCGAGCAGGCCCCAGGTGTTGAAATCGACATTGCGATAAAGCAGCTTCGCGCCGTCGTCGATCTGCGCGGCGGCCATGTGCGGATCGAGTCCGGCCCATGCGTCGACCTGACCGTTCGCCAGAGCGGTGCGGCCATCGGGATGCTGGAGATTGACGATCTCCACGTCGTCGCGCGAGAGGCCTGCGGTATGCAATGCGCGTAGCGTGAACAGGAACGGATCGGTGCCCTTGGTCGCGGCGATCTTCTTGCCTTTGAGGTCCGCGAGCGTTTTGATCGGAGAATCCTTGCGCACGACGAGCGCGGTCCATTCAGGGCGCGAGAAAACATACACCGCGCGAATCGGATTGCCGTTCGCCCTGGCGAGTACTGCGGCGAGTCCGGCGGTCGAACCGATATCGATTGCGCCGCTATTCAGGTACTCGAGTGCACGATTGCTGCCGAGACTCAGCACCCATTTGACTTCCGTATGCTGCGGCGCGAGTGCCTGTTCGAGCCAGCCATTGCGTTTGATCACCAGGCTTTCCGGCGAGTAGTACGCGTAGTCGAGTTTCAACTCTGCGGGCGGCGCAGCGTGCGCAATAGTGGGCGCGAGAAGAGCGAGCGTGGACGTAGCGGCAATGAGAAGCGATGCGAAGCCGGTGCGAAAGCCCGCATACCGCGCGCGTGAAAAACCCGGAGAGCCCGAAGATGAATGCGGCAAGCGTGCCGTGTCCCGCGAGAAGATCATTGAACGGTCCTGGTCTATTGTTGAGTAGTGACCGCTCAATGTAGTGAAAGCGTAAGCGAAACTGAACCAATAAAAACGCACAATCAAAGCAGATTGGACGCTATGGCGGAATTGGGCAGAACGCGAGGTTCAAGCCGGGTTCAACCTGCGGCATATGAATGGAGGCTGATTCAATCTCTGCCCGCCTAATGGTAAACGCGGTAAGCACGATAAGCGCGAGCAGACACCAGGCTTCGCAGCGCAGTTAATTCATGCGCGATTCCCAATCTTCATAATCTTCTCAAACGTGTGGCGCGATTTATTTTGGCGCCTACTAATATGACTGCAGCATGAATCCGCCACTAAAAACGAACCATTAGAAGAATGCCGTTTGCCGTCGGAACGCAGTATGATTGTTAAGGTTTCCTTCAGCTTCGCTCCGTACTATTTGCGCCACCTTCTCGCATCCATGCGGGGCAATAGTTTCGAAAGTTTCTTCCCCAGAAAACTGAAAAGCGCCTAACAGGCTTGCTGGAGCGTCCATGAAAACTCTGTTCTTGCAGGCGCCGTCGTATGACGGCTTCGACGGTGGTGCGGGTTCGCGCTACCAGGCCAAGCGTGAAGTCCGCTCGTTCTGGTATCCCACGTGGCTTGCGCAGCCCGCCGCACTCATCGCCGACAGCCGCGTACTCGACGCCACCGCAGACGGCCTGTCCGTCGAACAAACGCTAGACATTGCACAGCAATACGATCTGGTGGTCATTCACACCAGCACACCGTCGTTTCCCACCGACGCTTTATTCGCCGAAGACCTCAAGAAGCGCAAGCCCTCGCTGCTGATCGGCATGGTCGGCGCAAAGGTCGCAGTCGATCCGCATAACTCGCTGACCGCGAGCGACGCCATCGACTTCGTGGGCCGCGAAGAATTCGACTTCACGTGCAAGGAAGTCTCGGAAGGCAAGCCGTTCGCCGACATCAAGGGCCTCAGTTATCGCAACGCCGATGGATCGATCGAGCATAACGAAGCACGTCCGATCCTCGAGAACATGGACGAACTGCCGTTTGTAGCACCAATTTACAAGCGCGATCTGACGATCAAGAACTACTTCAACGGCTACCTGAAACATCCGTATATCTCGCTCTATACGGGCCGTGGCTGCCGTTCGAAATGCACGTTCTGCCTGTGGCCGCAAACCGTCGGCGGTCATCGCTATCGCGTGCGTTCGGTCGAAAACGTGCTGGAAGAAGTGAAGTGGATTCGCGACAACATGCCCGAAGTCAAGGAGATCATGTTCGACGACGACACCTTCACCGACTTCAAGCCGCGAGCTGAGGAAATTGCCCGCGGCATGGGCAAGCTCGGCGTGACGTGGTCCTGCAACGCCAAGGCAAACGTGCCCTTCGCGACGTTGAAGATCATGAAGGAAAACGGTCTGCGTCTGCTGCTGGTCGGCTATGAATCGGGCGACGACCAGATTCTGCTGAACGTGAAAAAGGGCTTGCGCACCGATATCGCGCGTCGTTTTGCGAAAGACTGCCGCACGCTCGGCATCAAGGTTCATGGCACTTTTATTCTGGGTCTGCCGGGCGAGACGCCGGAAACAATCCAGAAGACCATCGAGTACGCGAAAGAGATCAATCCGCTGACCATCCAGGTGTCGCTCGCCGCGCCTTATCCGGGCACCACGTTGTATAAGCAGGCAGTGGAAAGCGGTTGGCTCGAAGAGAACAAGGTCATCAATCTCGTCAGCAAGAAAGGCGTGCAACTCGCGGCGATCGGCTATCCGGATCTGTCGCGCGACGAGATGTATCACCAGCTCGAGAACTTCTATAAACGTTTCTATTTCCGTCCATCGAAGATCTGGGAAATCCTGCGCGAGATGCTGACGAGTTGGGACATGATGAAGCGGCGCTTGCGTGAAGGCGTCGAATTCTTCCGTTTCCTGCGCGCACACGAGGCGTGAGCGCCACGCACCTGCTCGCCGTCACGTTGGGTTACGCGTGCGCGGCGGGCGCGGTCTTCGGGCTCGGGTACACCGCGCTGACCGGTGTGCTGATCGGGCGTTTTTTCAGGCGGCCGGTGGCGCAGCCGGCCAGCTATCCACCGGTGACGATCGTCAAGCCGCTGCACGGCACCGAGTGGGCATTGCTCGCCAATCTGGCGAGCTTCTGTCAGCAGGACTATCCTGGTCCTGTGCAATTTCTGTTTGGCGTACACGATTCGACCGACCCCGCGCTGCAAGCCGTTGAGGAACTGCGGCGGCTGCATCCCAAGGCGGACATCACCGTGATCGCCGATGCGCGCCTTTATGGTCCCAATCGCAAGATCAGCAATATCGTCAACATGCTGCCGCATGCGCTGCACGATGTGCTGGTGTTCGCCGATAGCGACGTGAGCGTCGCGCCCGATTATCTGCGCAACGTGATCGGCGAATTGCAGAGGCCTGACGTGGGGCTCGTCACCTGCGTGTATCGCGGACAACCCGATCCGGGTTTCTGGCCGCGCATGTCGGCCAAGGCCACCAACTACCAGTTTTTACCCAGCGTCGTGACCGGACTCGCGCTCGGCCTCGCGCGTCCGTGTTTCGGACAGACCATCGCGATGCGCCGCGATACGCTGGACAAAATCGGCGGCTTCATGCCGTTCGTGCGGCATCTCGCCGACGATCACGCGATCGGCGAGGCCGTGCGTCAGATCGGCGAAAAGGTGGTGATTCCGCCGTTCACGATTTCGCATGCGTGCGTCGAATCGAGCGCGACGCAGTTGATCTCGCATGAACTGCGCTGGAGCCGGACGATCCGGCGTATCGATCCGCTCGGTCATTTCGGCTCGGCGCTGATTCATCCGCTCGCGTTCGCGTTGCTGGCGGTCGCCTTTTCGGGCGGCACGCTGTGGGCGTGGCAACTCGCGTTCGCGGCGATGTGCGCGCGGCTCACGCTGAAGCTGCTGCTGGACCGCGCATTGCGGCAACCGCATCGCGACCTGTGGCTGCTGCCGCTGTGGGACCTCGTATCGTTTGCGATTTTTGTCGCGAGCTTCTGGTCGTCGCGGGTGATCTGGCGAGGCTTCAGTTTCAAGGTGGACGGCGACGGCCTGTTGTCGGCCGCGCAGGACGAACAGGTCGAACAGATATGAATGGCAGGCTGGATTGGCAATGATGCATGGGTTTTCTGAACGACCGCGTTCCACAAAGAGGACGGCGGCAATCGCAGAGCAACGCGCGCGCGAGGTGTCCGCGTGATGAAACATCTTGGCCGCTTCGCCGCGCTTGCCGGTCTGGTGCTGTCGCTGTGGCTCGTGTGGCAGAGCAACCCTGGCGCGGTACTCGGCGCACTGCGCGCGGCCGGCGCGGGCCTCGTGCTGGCCGCGCTGGTTCACGTGCTGCCGATGCTCGCCAATGCCATCGACTGGCGCTCGCTGATTCGCGGCGCAAACCGGCCCGGCATCGGCAGCATGCTGCATCTGGTCTGGGTGCGCGAGTCGGTCAACAGCATGCTGCCGGTCGCGCGGATCGGCGGCGAAGTCGTGTCGTTCCGCATGCTCAGGCGCTGGGGCGTGAAACCGTCGACGGCGGTGGGCAGCATCGTCGTCGACATGCAGCTCACGGTCATCAGCCAGTTGCTGTTCACGATGGTCGGCATCGGCTTTCTGTTCGCGCATGCGCAGTCCGGCACGTTGCGGCTCGCCGGACAACTCGCGTGGGGCGTCGTGGTGCTCACTCCATTGCTGGTGCTGTTCGCGCTCGTGCAGCATGCGAGTCCGTTCGAGCGCATCACACGCGTGCTCAACCGGATGACGAGCGGCAAGCTCGCCGCTCTCGTGGGGCAATCCGCGCAGATCGATCAGGCCATCCGGCTGATCTGGCGTCGCCGCGCGGTGGTGTTGCGCTATCTGTTCTTCTGGCAGCCGCTGCAAAGCTTCCTGACGTCGCTGGAAATCTGGCTTGCGCTGTATTTCCTCGGCGCGCCCGTCACGCTCGTCGAAGCCGTGGTGATCGAATCGCTGATCCAGGCGGTCAGCAGCGCGGCGTTCTTTGTGCCGGGCGGTCTGGGCGTGCAGGAGGGCGGGTTCATCCTGATCGGCGGCGCGCTCGGACTCGATGCGCCCACCTGTCTCGCACTCGCCGGTGCGCGGCGGATTCGCGATCTGCTGATGTTCGTTCCCGGGCTGGTGGCGTGGCAGTTTTTCGAGTCGTCGAACCGCGCTTCCAGCGGTGGGCAGAGGGAGGCGCGGGTGGAGATGGCGGAGCAAACGGTGGCCGGCGAGACTCATCGCCATTGAGCTTGCCGGGCGTGCATCGGGCCTCGCCCGTTCGGTTCACTGCTGCACCGGCGCATAGGCCGGAAACGACACCTCGACCGCCAGCCCGAGCTCGCCAATACCCGCTCCCATGCGCAGGCTCGCGCCAAAATGTTCGGCGATGCGCGCGACAATCGACAGCCCCAAACCGCTCCCGGTAGCCTGATTCCCTGTCGCGCGAAAAAAGCGGTTCGTCAGACGCGCGAGGTCGTCGGCCGCCACGCCGGGGCCGTCGTCACGCACGGTGACCTGCACGCGGTCGTTCGCATGTTGCACGGCGACCTCGATATTGCCGCCCGTGCGTCCGTACTTGATCGCGTTATCGAGCAGGTTGTCGAGCAGAATGCCGATCAGCACCGGCTCCGCATAGATTTCGGCGCGCATGTCGCCCATCAGCATCACGCTGATGCTCTTCTGCTGCGCGTTGCGCTCATTGGCCAGCAGCGCGTTCTTCGCGACAGTCGCGGGCTTGAGCGGTACCGCCGACAATTTCTCCTGCACGTCCAGACGCGCCAGCAGCAGCAATTGCTCCGCTAGCCGCGCGCTGCGATCCACACCTTGCACCACCCGCTGCATGGCGAGCCGCTGCAATGCGGTGTCCGGTTCGGCGAGCGCGACCTGCGCCTGCACCTTGATCGCGGCGAGCGGCGTCTTCAGTTCATGCGCGGCGTCGGCGGTAAATGCGCGCTCGCGTTCCAGTGCGTTCAGCAAGCGCGACAGCATCAGATTGATCGCGTCGACCAGCGGCCGCACCTCGGTCGGCACGTGGCCGATGTCGACCGGCTCCATCCGGTGGATGTCGCGCGAGCGGATGGCGTTGGACAGCACCTTCAGCGGCGCGAGACTCCAGCCGATGCTGAACCACACCAGCAGCGCGAGCAGCGGCAACGCGACGAGCGTGGGCCGCGCGATCCGGCTGGCGACGCCGCTCACCAGATCGCTACGCGTATTGGCGGGTTCGAAGACGCGCACGGTATGGCCGAGCGCGGTGTCGCGCAACGTGAACGAGTGATACATCTGGCCGCCGAGCGTAATGTCGCGCGCGCCGCTGACCGGCGGCACCGGCAGGTCCCATGCGTTCAGCGCATGCAACGGCGGGCTGCCCGCGAGAATGTCGCCGTTCGCGTTGCGCACCTGGAACAGCGCATCGCGCGGCAACGAGTCGTCGTCGTCGAGATCGTTGGCGCCCGGCTCGCCGCCTTTTTCTTCTTCACGCACGTCGATGCGCGCGTTCGCGAGCGTGATCAGATTGTGCTGGTCGAGCAGCGCGAGAATCTGCGCGAGTTCGGCGATGCGCGCATCTTCCCATTCGCCGAGTTCGCGGGTGGCCTGGCGATAACTGGACACCAGCGCGATTCCCCAGCACAGCACGATGCTGGCGAGAACCAGCAGCACCAGGCGTCGGCGGATCGACGCGCCCATCACAGTTTCTCCACGACGTAGCCGATATTGCGCACCGTTCTGATCAGCGTCGCGCCGAGCTTTTTGCGCAGGTTGGACACGTGGACCTCGATCGCATTGCTTTCGATTTCTTCCTGCCAGCCGTACAGGCTTTCCTCGAGCCGCGAGCGCGATTGCGGAATGCCCTGATGGGTCAGCAGCTGCATCAGCACCGCCCATTCGCGCGACGTGAGCGGCACGCGCGTGCCGGATACCTCGACCGTCTGCGCAGCCGGATTGACGGTCAGATCCTGATAGCGGATCAACTCGACACTGCGGCCTTGCGCGCGCCGCAGCAGGGCGCGGCAACGCGCGATCAGTTCGGTGAGATCGAAGGGCTTGCCGAGATAGTCGTCGGCACCCGCTTCGAGTCCGCCGACCCGGTCGACCACCGTGCCTTTCGCGGTCAGTACGAGCACCGGCACGTCCTTGCCGGAATCGCGCAGACGTCTGAGCAATTCCATGCCCGATACACGAGGCAAACCGAGGTCGAGAATGACCAGTGCATAAACGGTGGTGGTGAGCGCAAGTCCGGCCTTGTGGCCGTCGCGCGCCCAGTCGACCGTGAAGCCGGCTTGACGCATCCCGGCTTCGATACCGCAGCCGATCAGATCGTCGTCTTCTACGAGAAGTACGCGCATGGGTGGGGATTCCGTTTTGATGTTTATTGCACAACGGTAAGCACTTTTATGCAAGTGCCGACTGCTGCATCCTGAGTTGAACCATCCTGTTCAGTGAGCGTTTTAACACGCGGATGCTTAAGGTTTCCTTCAGCTTGAATCGATACTATCGCCCCTCAATAGACCCCCAGTCGCGCGGCCTTTTTCCGAACAGATGAAACAGGTGTTTTGTCAGGTTGTCGCGGCGTGATTGAAAGTATGTCGATAGCGTGAGCACGGAGTTTTATTCCGGCAAATCGCCTCGACGAATCGCGTTGATCAACGCGCCAAGCATCCCATCAGGTCACGAGACTTCTGTTATGAAAACAGTCACCGTCGACATGCTGCGAGCCCATCTGCTGGTTGCTTCGCTCACTGCCGTGGGCACGGAAGCGCTGGTCTGCGTCGCGCTGCTGGTGTTGCCGGTGTCGCAGCAATTCTTCGGCTCCACGTCGTTCAGGCTGTTTGCGATCGTGGTGATCCTCGGTGGAGTCATCGCTGCGCGCGAATTCGCGCAGGCCGCCTTCGAATCCGCTGTCGAAAAACATCACACGATGCCGGTCAACCGGGCCGCATGGCCGGTCGAATTCGCGGTAGACGCCGATTGTCCGCGGCGCTGGCTCGTCATTCTTCATTTACGGCTGACAGGTAAGCCGTTCGTGCTGGCCGGACATTGACAGGCGCGGACAATGGCGGCGCACGCTTTGACGGCATGCGAATGGATTCTGCTGGCCGGCTGCATGTGCGCGACGCTGTACGCGGTTTTCGCAGCGGTAGCGATGCCGTTTTTCGGCCCCCGCCGCACACATCGCACACTTGCCGGCCGGCGTCGTTCGTCCGGTTTCTCCGCAACACACTCCCACTACGATTCCAGCGCAACCAGCTCGTCAACGTCAGGTTCATTTGCGCAGGTCGGCGTCAGCGTGCTCAAACCGCTGTGCGGCGCTGAGCCGCGTCTCTATGAAAACCTGCGGACCTTTTGCGAGCAGCGGCACCGGCACTTTCAGCTGGTGCTCGGTGTGTCGTCGCCCGACGATCCGGCGATTGCCGTGGTGCGCCGGCTGCAGGCCGCCTATCCGGCACACGACATCGAACTTGCCGTCGATCCGCGCGTGCATGGGAGCAATCTCAAGGTCAGCAATCTGATCAACATGGCGGAGCATGCGCGGCACGATCTGATCGTGATCGCCGATAGCGACATCGCCGTCGAAGCCGATTATCTCGATAGCGTCGCTGCGCCGCTCGCGGACCCGCGCGTAGGCGTCGTCACCTGTCTGTACGTCGCGGAGGGCGTGGGCGGCTTCTGGCCGCGTGTGGGCGCGCTTTTCATCAACGAATGGTTTGCTCCGTCGGTGCGTGTCGCGCATGCGATGGGTTCGCGCCGTTTCGGTTTCGGCGCGACCCTCGCGTTGCGGCGCGCGACGCTCGAACGCATCGGCGGTTTCGACGCGCTGAAAAACTGTCTCGCCGACGACTACTGGCTCGCCGAGCACGTACGCGCCCTCGGCCTGCAAACGGTGCTGTCGCGCGTGATGGTCGCCACCGATGTGATCGAGCCGACTTTTACCGCGCTATGGCAGCGCGAGACGCGCTGGCTGCGCACGATCCGCTCGGTGAATCCGCCGGGATTCGCGTCTTTGCTGATCACGTTCACGACGCCGTGGCTGCTGGCCGGCGCGTGGCTGACCGGACTGCTGTCGGCCGGCTCTTGCGGCCATCCGCACATCGCCGCCGCGCTCCTGAGTACGGGGATCGCAGCGAGCGGACTGGCCGCGCGTTTGCTGCTGCATCTGCGTGCGGCGCGTCATCAGCAGCGGTTCTGGCGCGATCTGCCGCTTGTGCCGTTACGCGATCTGCTGCTGACGTTGCAATGGCTGAGCGCGTGGACCGGTTCGCATGTGATGTGGCGCGGCGCGCGCGTGCCGGTCGATACGTCGCCCGCACTCAATGTGTTCGATGCACGCAATGGACGTCTGACCGCAATGGACGCCATGGAGGCTTCCGATGGAAATTAAGCCGCGCGGCCTCATCGTCACCGCCGACGATTTCGGCTTGCACCAGCGCGTGAATCTGGCGGTCGAACGCGCGCATCGCGATGGCGTGCTGAGCGCCGCGAGCCTGATGATCGGCGCACCCGCTGCGCGCGATGCAGTGGCACGCGCGCGCGATCTGCCGCATTTGCGGGTCGGCCTGCACCTGGTGCTGGCTGACGGCGCGGCGCTGATGCCGCGCACGGCGATTCGCGCGCTGCTCGACGAACATGGCCGTTTCGGCGACAACATGGTGCGCGACGGCGTGCGGTTTTTCTTCCTGCCTCATGTGCGAAAACAGCTGGCCCGCGAGATCCGCGCGCAGTTCGACGCGTTTGCGCGAACCGGGCTGACTCTCGACCACGTCAACACACACAAGCATTTTCATCTGCATCCGACGGTGCTCGGAATGATTCTCGCGATTGGCCGCGACTACGGCATGACGGCGATGCGTTTGCCGTTCGAGCCCGACGCGCCGCTGTGGTTGAGGCCGTGGATCGCGCAGGTGAGGGCGCGTCTCGATCGCGCTGGAATCGTCCACAACGACTATGTCGTCGGTATCACGCACACGGGACGGATGGACGAGGCGGCATGGCTCGCGGCGCTTGCCGGTTTGCCCGAAGGTGTGGGCGAGATTTATTGCCACCCTGCATTGCCGGGCGACACCGCGCTGAGTGACGGCATGCGCGATTACCGGCATGCCGATGAATTGCACGCGTTGTTATCGCCGAGGGTGGCTGCGGCGATCGACTCGCTGGGCGCGAGGCTCGGCGGATTCGCCGACGTACTGATGTGACCGGCGTCGATGTGGCGTGCCATACGTGAGCCACCTGCACGTTCACGGCAGCGCGCCGCGAACGTGCAGGTGGCTAAACAACACGCGTTAGATCGCCTGCTTCTTCATCAGCAGCTTCAGCAAAACCGGCAGCAACAACAGCACCAGCGGCAACTGCACGATCAACCCGGAGATAATCGCAATCGCCAGCGGCTGCTGCATCGCCGAACCTTGCCCGAGCGCGAATGCCAGCGGCAGCAACGCGAGAATCGCGGCTATCGTCGTCATCGCGATAGGGCGCAGACGATTGCGGCCCGCGCTCAACAATGCCTCATCGAACGGCATTTCCTCACGCACCAGCGACTGCAATTCCGACACATAGAAAATCGCGACCTCGGTGACGATGCCGATAATCATCGTCATGCCCATCATTGCGGAGATGTTCAACTCGATGCCGGTGATCCATAAGCCGATGAATACCGCGCCCGCTGCGAGCAACGGCATCGCCATCACCGCCAGCGCGACGCGAAAGCGTTCGTACAGAAACAGCAGCAAGCCGAACACGAGCGCAATCGCCGCGCCGAACACCGTCAGCAAGCCCTTGAACGCAATCTGCTGCTGCTGATACAAACCGCCCAGCTCGTAGTACACGCCGGTGGGTAACAGGCTCTTGTCGCCGAGCGCTTTCTGCACGTCGGCGATGGTCGAGCCCAGATCGCGTCCGTCGATACGTGCGGTGACTGCCACCATCCGTTTCAGATTGTCGCGGCTGATTTCCGGCTGACCCGTCACCTTGATCTGATCGGCCACGCGGTTCAGCGCGAACAGATGGCCGTCCGGCGCGCGTATCTGCAACTGGCCGAGTTGCGTATCCGTCAGTTTCAACGCGCCGTCCACTCGCACTCGCACGCCGACCGTTTTCGGGCCGTTCTGGAACTGCGTCGCGACGTTGCCTTCGACCATGTCCGATACGGCCTGTGCGATCGATTGCGGGTCCATGCCTTCGGCTGCGGCTGCGGCGGGCAGGATGTGCAATTCGAGCGCGTCACCGGCGGGATTGATGCCGTCGTTCACATCCACCACGCCCTGAATCTGGCCGATGCGGGCCGCGACTTTGCGCGCGGTGGTGTCGAGCGTGTTCTGGTCGTCGGAGAAAATCTTGATCTGCACGGGTTGCGGGACGGCCGTCAGGTCGCCGATCAGATCTTCCATCAACTGCGCGAGTTCGACGCTGACGCCGGGCACCTGAGTCTCGACCTGCGAGCGGATTTCTTCCATCACGGTGTCGATCGGTTCACGATTGCCCGACTTCAATCGGACGAAAAAGTCGCCCTTGTTCGGTTCGTTCAGATCGCCACCCAGGCCCGCTCCGGTTCGACGCGAGTAAGTCGCGACATTCGGATTCGCGCGGACGATGGCCTCGATCTGCTTCATCAGCCGGTCGGTCTCCGTGATCGACGTGCCCGGTTCCGTGTGGTAGTCGAGCACGAAGCCGCCTTCGTCCATGGTCGGCATGAAGCCGCTGCCGACTCGCGTGAACGCGATGGCGGCGACCACGATCAGCGGCACGAGGCCGATCAGCACGAGCAGCGGCCGGGCGGTGACGCGCTCGACGAGGAATGCATAGCGCCGGTTCATCCACGACGCGAAGCGCGTTTCCGCATGCTCCTCGGCGTCCTTCGGTTTGAGCCAGCGGTCGCACAGAATCGGCACCGCGAGCCACGTGACGAGAAACGAAATGAACAGCGCGCTTGCCATCGTCACCGACAGCGCCTTGAAGAACGCGCCGGTCACGCCGGACAAAAATGCCAGCGGCACGAAGATGATCAACGTCGCCGCCGACGATCCCGCCAGCGGCCGCGTGAATTCGAGCGCGGCGGCCATCACGCGGCCATGAAATGCGCGTGAGCCGCCTTCGCGCATGCGTCGCACGATATGTTCGATCATCACGATCGCATCGTCGATGACGAGACCCACTGCCGCCGCCATCCCGCCCAGCGTCATGATGTTGAAGCCCATGCCGAACACGTCGAGCAACAGGATGGTCGCGGCCATCACGACCGGCACCAGCGCAACCGCGATCGCGGTGATCTTCCAGTTGCGCAGAAACACGAACAGGGTCAACGCGGCCAGCACCACGCCGATCATGATCGCGTCGCGCACGCTGGTGGCCGACGCGATCACCAGTTCGCTCTGGTCGTACCAGTTCGACAGATGCACGCCGGGCGGCATCTGATGCTGGAAGTCGGCGATCTTCGCGCGGATCGCCCGCGCCATCGCCACGCTGTTCGCGCCCGGCTGCTGATACACGTTGAGCAGCACGGCGTCCTGGCCGTCGGCGGTGACGCGCAGCCATTGCGGCATCACGCCCTGGCGAACGGTGGCGATGTCGCCGAGACGGATTTGCGTCGCGCCGTTCGCGGACACCACCACGTTGCGCAGTTCGTCGAGTTGCGTGATGGTGGTGTTGGTAATCACGAGATACAGCTTGTCGTGATCTTCGATACGGCCGTTCGCCATCAGCACGTTGCTCGCGCCGATCGCCTTCGATACATCCGCGAGCGACAGCTTGTACGCGGCGAGGCGCGCGGGATCGACGGCGACTTCGAACTCGTCCTGAGCGCCGCCCGTCACATCGACCCGCGCCACGCCTTCCACCGAAGACAGCAGAGGCCGCATCTGGAATTGCGCCAGATCGTGCAGAGCCGATAGCGACTGCTGCGTCGACGTGAGGCTGTAGGCGAGCACCGGAAACACCGTCGGGTCCATGCGCCGGACCTGCATCGAGGTGCCTTGTGGCAGCGTCGCGAGAATTTCGCTGAGCGCCGCCTGCGCCTGCAACGTGGCTTGCGCCATGTCGGTGCCCCAGTCGAAGTTCAGCGAGATCTCGGCCGCGCCGCGACTGGTTTTCGATTCCACGTCGCGCACGTTCGGCACCCGCCGCAGCGCTTCTTCGACCGGCATCGTGACGAGTGTGGCCATCTGTTCGGCGGGGCGGTCGCCTGCGTCGAGCGAGATGACGGCGCGTGGAAACGCGACGTTCGGAAACAGCGAGATCGGCAGACGGAACGCGGTGAGCGCGCCCGCAATCGCGAGCAGCGCAATCACGAACAGCAGCGAACGCCGGTGCGTTTGCATCCATTGACCGAAATTCATTGCGGCGCGCCTCCGCTGGTTCGCACCGCCATGCCGTCTTTCAATTCATAGTTGCCGCTGACCACGAGTCCTTGCGCGGCATCGATCGGACCATCCACGCCATAGCGGTCGCCGTTTTCTACACGAGTGATCACCGCTACACGGCGAGCCTTGTTTTGCGGGGTAATCTGAAAAACGTAGGCGCCTTTGTCGTCTTTCAGCACGGCCGCGCGCGGCACGATCCAGTGCGTGCCGGCGCGGGTCGCGATATCGGCGCTGACGCGGGTGCCCGGAATGAACGGCGTCTGGGCAAGCGGCACGTTCGCGCCGATGTCGACGAGCTGGCTCTGCTGGTTGACTGCTGCGCCGACCAGCATCACGCTGCCGTTCGCCGTGGTTCTCGCGAGCGAGGTGGACAGGCCGCGCAACGTGACGGAATCGCCCGCATGAATAGAGGCGGCTTCTGACGGCTCGACGCCTAGCGTCACGTTGGCGCGCAAATCGTGGCTATTGCGGCTATTGCCGCCCGCGAGCTGCAGGATTGGCGCGCCCGCCTGCACCTGGTCGCCCTGTGCGGCCGACAGTTGCATGACCACGCCGTCGATCGGCGCGGTCACGATTTTGTTGCCGCTCGCGACGCCGGTCTCGTTCTGCGCGGCGCTGGCCTGCTGTGCATCGTCGAGTGCCTTGCGGGCGGTCGCGAGTTGCGACTGCGTGGCAAGCCCTTTGTCGAGCAGCGACTGTGTGCGCGCCAGTTCGCCCTGTGCGAGGGTCACCGCGCTTCTTGCCTGGGTCGCGGCGAGCACGGCGGCCGGGTCGGCCTGCACGGCGAAGAGCGGCGTGCCGCGCGTCACCGTTTGCCCGGACTGCACGCGCATCTGCACGATTCGCGCGACGTACGGCAGATTGACTGTCGTCAGATTCGATGCGGATGCCGCGACGATGCCGAAAGCACGGACCGGTTGCGCAATCGTTGCCTGCTGCACGCGAACGGTTTGCACGGATACGACGGGTTGGCTCGACGCGTCCGGTGCCGCTGCGGGGGCGCTTGCCGCAGGCGATGCGTGGATGGTCATGTACGCGAGTGCACTGCAGGCCGCGGCGGACATGACGACTGCGGCGATACGCGGCCGCATCGCTGGAAAGGGGTTATTTCGCATGAGAGTCGGTGAAGGTCTGAGCGGATGTGAAGGCGTCGGGTATCGCACTGCCTAGCAGCGCCTGCAAGCCAACGCGTTGTTCGGCGAGCGATTCGCGCAGTGTCGCGATGTCGATACGTTTGATGAGCGACGCGCTTTGCGCATCGGTGTATGCGCCGAGTGCGAGGTTGTGATCGGCGAAGGCCGCAGCGGCGTGCTGTGCGGCGAGGTCCACGTCGGGCAATGCGGCTTCGGTCTGCTGAAGTTGACGCGAGAGAATCACGGTGTCCGCGCGAAGATGGGCGACGTCCGCATAGGCCTGATTCAAGCGCGTTTGATATTCGTCGCGCAGGCGTTGACGGGTCGCTCTTTCGATCGCGACGTTGCCCTGATTGCGATTGAAGATCGGCAGGCTCAGGTTGATCTGGAAGCCGCTGGTGTAGATGTTCGACGTATCGCGTGCGCGTACGAAGCCCACGGAAAGGCTCGGAAACTGGCTCAGGATCGCCGCGCGATATTTCTGCTCCTGTGCCTGATAACCGGCTTGCAGTGCGATCAGATCGGGACGGCGTTGCGCGAGACCGGGCAGTGTTGCGTCGAGTGCCGTGTCGGTGAGCGGTTCGATGCGGTCGTCGCCCGAAAGCTGCACGCGGACCTCGGGCGCAAGGCCGAGCAACGCGTTCAGGTCGTGATGCGTCTGTTCGGCTGCGCGTTCGGCGTCGGAGAATTGCTTGCGGGCGTCGCTGTAAGCGGTGAGCGCGGCGGTCAGCGTGTCGTCGGTCAGGTTGCCGTCGCGACGCGCTTCGGCCATGCGCTCGTAGCGGGTACGCGCGAGGTCGCGCTGTTGCTGGAGAAGCGGCAACGTGTCCTGCTGAAAGCGCGTCTTGATGAACAGTTGCCGCGCCTGCGCGACGATCTGCCATTCCTGCCATAGCAGGCCGAGATCGGTTTTGGCGACGGTGGCGTCGGCGGATTGTTTATTCGCGCTGCGCAACACGATCGCCATCACGTCGATGCTCAGGCCGTAGTTGAACG
Organism: Paraburkholderia fungorum; assembly: GCF_900099835.1. Lineage (NCBI taxonomy): Bacteria > Pseudomonadati > Pseudomonadota > Betaproteobacteria > Burkholderiales > Burkholderiaceae > Paraburkholderia > Paraburkholderia fungorum. Next base: position 2,193,590 of record NZ_FNKP01000001.1, on the reverse strand, counting down.
CGCGCGTGGTGCCGAGCTCGCCTGGATAGTCGCTCGACACGCTTAGTTGCGGATCGGGCAGCAAACCCGCCGAATATGCTTGCGCGCGCGCTATGCCGAGGTCGTCGCGCGACAGTTTGAGATCGGGATTGTTGGCGACTGCGAGCATCGCGAGTTCGTCGAGATCGAGCCCGTCGGACGGATCGAAGCGATGCGCGGCCAGCTCTGGCAGCGGCATCTTCGACGAATCGATCTGGATACGTTCGAGCGAATGCGCGGACGTCGACGTGTTTTGCGGTGCAAGCGGTTCAGGGTGGTACCACGTGCAACCGGTGACGAGCACCGCGAAAACGGGCGTGAGCCTGCGCAGATGGCGCAACGCCGTGCTCGATATGACCGTGGGTGTAGCCGCAGTCGCGGCGTCGAAAACGGGCAAAATCCGGCTCCTGTATGAAGAAGTGGCGGCAACCGGAAACGGATGCCGCAGAATAGGGGCCGAGTTTGCAGAGGGGGGGCTTAAGGAACGCTTAAGCGTAAAAATGACTGAAGCCTATAGCCAGCAAGGCCTGGCTGCCGAATACCGACCACCAGCTACCTGGCTAGCTACCATTTCCCAAGATCCTCGTATGGGTGGCGACAAAGTGGGACAGACTGTCCTCTGTAATTGCCGATGCGCGCGTGCCAAGTTTTATGAACGTGAGTTCTCCGGCGCGTACTAGCCGGTACCTCTCGGAGCCGGATCAAGGGAAGGGCGATTTTGGGCGTGAATGATCATCGCAACGATGCGAGCGATTTTCGAGGCGTTCCAGAATGAGGTGACTGATATTGACTACATGGTTGGAGGGGCGGATTGGATGGCGCAGCGATAGGCGTTGATTATCTACAGTCGAGAGCGAGCGGCTGATCCTGCAGGACTGTTTTAGCGTAAGCCCATGAGGCGACCGAAACGCTATCAACCGCTCAAGGGACAACTGAGTCTTCAAAGACGGGCGGCCCCAGGTCCAACGTGATCAGGTAACGCTCATCGTCCGGATGCTGTTCGCTGCGAAAGCAGCGAATATTTAGCGAGAGTTGGTATTTGATTCCGGCTTGCCAATAGCTCGTAGGTGCCACGCACGTTTGAATTTCTGCGCGTCTCGCGGGCGTGTCTTCTATAGGCTGGCTTCGTGCTTCTCGAAATGGCTTCCACCCTCCGCGTCGAAGCTGGTCCTGCAAATCCGTTAGGACTTGCATCGCATCATCAAGGAGCAATGTCGCCACTTGCGGGGATAGCGTAACGGAGTCGACATTCCCCTTGCTGTCGTAATGTACCGCCAGGAATTTCGCTGCGGGAGCGACAAAACCGTATTGGGGATCGACGAAACGCAATCGGGCAGGGCGGCTTGCCAAGCCACCCCAGTTTGCATCGGGCTCGATAGCCGGCAAGACCGACGGAGACTGAAGCCTTACCTGTTCATACGGCTCTCCAATCGCAAGCACTAATTCATCCGATGGACGCGCTATCGCGTAAATAGCCAACAGGGCGGTGAGTACAAACCCTGCGCAAGCAAGGCGCCGACGCCGATGAAGTTTTGTGATCTGCATCAGGCGTCTCCGTGCGCGATAAGGAACAGGGAATTCTCCACAAAATGCCGCTGAATCGGGTCCTTCAAGAGCTGATCGAACCGCAGCGCAGCGCGTAAAACAAACGCCATCCGCTGGCGGCCGTCCGCAAGATTGGCCAAAGGCTCCTTGCTGAACGTTTCATATCTTGCACTAGCGCCTGTTACGGTGCACTGGTTGGCGAGCGTTAGCTGGATTTCGCGCGCCGATCCGGTCGGAATGTTCAGCGCCCATGCGAACTGATTGGCCCGCATCAATAGAGCGAAGTTCTGATCGTCGTACATGGCCGGTTGCAAAATGTTGATCTGTTCATGCCACGCGAGTAATTCGACACTTTTAGTGATAGCGCCAGCATCAATCGCTTCAAACCCCTGTACAACTTGCGTTTTGGTAACCCCAAACGGAACGCTATCAGCGAGCGGCCATGCGACCGATCCGTTCAGTTCCCGACGCTCCTGCAGACAGCGCTTGAACCGCTGCAAACCGAACTCCTTAAAGAACATGTGCAGTGGCCAGATGTCCAGGAAGAGCGCGGTGTTGCCCTTGGCAAGCATTTGATAAACATTCCCGGCGCCAGCGCCGTTGACCTGATCGGGAATGGGCATGCGCGGCGATCCGTAGGGTGCCATCCGTTCAAGCAGGGAGCTCTGTTTTTCCCATTGCTGATACGCGTTGCGTTCGCGATTTGACTTGCTAATGAACTCCGCGGCGTTAAGCAGGCCGCATCCGACTTGTTTGGATGCGAATGCAGCCAGTCCTGCCCACTGGAAGCGGCGGTCATCTAACCACAATCGCGCATAGGCCGCATTGATTCGTCGGTTACGGGCGATCGGATCGCCGGCAGAAACGATGGCTTCCGCTTTTTTCTGATAGAAGCGCCAACAGTTGATGCAGTCCTGGTGGTCATCTTCTGCGCGCTTTTTTGCGGCAGCTTCTTCCTCTTTCCAGTTCGGGTAACAGATTGGACAACGTTGGTTATCACACTTTGTCATCGAACGATTTCTCACTATTGGGAAATTTTAGGGAGTGTTGCTGCCCTAGTCTCCCACGTGGTGAGTGGCGTCTATCTTGATATAGGGGTATCAGCCGTTGCAACGTCGAGTTGCATGATTGACTGAATGCGAGCGACAATTTTCTCTTGAGGAAAGGCCGCCGCGTGGTGGCCTTTCTTTCGTCGTTCAGTGTCCTGCCGCGCCGTTTGCAACCAACCGAGTAGGTGAGACTTATCCACGAGTCACTGCGCCACGAGATGGTGTACTTCGCCCTGACATTGCCGTGTCCCATCCACGGCAGCAGGGATGCCCCGAGCGCCTCCTTCCTTCGTTTATAGAGAAGGCTGGGCCTTACGATGACATTGACGTTGCCCGTCGTCATCCTCGAACATGACGAACATAACTCCCTTCGCAGTTCCTGGCCGCTGACGGATTGTCACTAGCCCGCAGCCGCGCGCGACGCGGCCATCGCGATAGGCATCACAATATCGATGCCGGCATCAACCGCACCCCCAATCTGTCATGATTTGCCGCTGATCTTAAGGAACCGTTAAGCTCCCAACCACGACAATGCGGGCCAAAACTGGACAGAGGAGAAGGCCATGCGTCTGCTACTGGTAGAAGACGACGACATGATTGCAGAGACGGTGTTAGGCGCGATGCGCCGCGCCGGCTATGCGATCGACTGGGCCGAAGACGGTCGCGCAGCCGAGTTGTCGCTGGGAAACGGCGTGTACGACCTCGTCCTGCTCGACCTCGGTCTGCCGAAGAAAGACGGCATCGACGTGCTCAATGCCTACCGGAAGAACGGCGGCGACGCGCCGGTCATCATCCTGACCGCGCGCGATGCGGTGGACGACCGGATTCGCGGTCTCGACGCCGGCGCCGACGACTATCTGATCAAGCCGTTCGATCTCGACGAACTGGCCGCGCGCGTGCGCGCACTGTCGCGGCGGCGCACCGGCCAGAAGCAGCCGGTCTATGCGCACGGCGAACTGACGCTCGATCCCGCCGCGCACGAAGTCACGCTGAACGGAGCGGCGTTGCCGCTCGTGCCGCGCGAATTCGCGCTGCTGCATGCGTTGATCGAACAGCCCACGCGAGTCTTCACGAAGGCCGAGCTCGAAGAAAAACTGTACGGCTGGGGCGAGGAAGTCGGCAGCAACACGATTGAAGTGCATGTGCACAGTCTGCGCCGCAAGATCGGCGCGGAGCAGGTCGTGACGGTGCGCGGCGTGGGCTATCGCCTGAAGAGGTGCGGATGACGTCGATTCGCCGCTGGCTGCTGGGCTGGCTGATTTTCGGCATGGCGGCGGCGTCGGGCATGGCTGGATACGGCATCTTTCACACGGCGCGGCAGGAGGCCAGCGAGCTGTTCGACTATGAACTGCGCACGGTCGCGCTGTCGTTACCGTCGAACCTCGCGGGCGTCGGCAACGGCGAGCATCGCGATCCCGATCTCGGCGATCTCGCCGACGACCGCATCGTCATCCAGATCTGGGGCGGCGACGGCGAGCTGATTTATCACTCGACGCGCGAACCGGCAATCTCGCGTCAACCGGCCGGTTTCAGCACGGTGGAGCGCGGCCGCTATCACTGGCGCATTTTCGGGGTCGAGCAGAAGGGCCGCTATGTGCAGGTCGCGCAGCCGGTCTCCGTGCGCGAGGATCTCGCGCTGCAACTGGCGCTGCATACGCTGTGGCCGCTCGCGTTGCTGGTGCCGGTGACGATCGTGCTGGTGCTGCTGGTGGTGGCGCGCGGGTTGGGGCCGATCGGCGGGCTGTCGCGCGCACTGACCACGCGTTCGATCGATTCACTCGAGCCGTTGCGTCTGGACGGCACCGTGCCGGTCGAGATCAAGCCGCTGGTCGAAGCGCTCAACGATCTGTTGCAGCGCTTGCATACGGCGTCGCAGGCGCAGCGCACGTTTATCGCGGATGCCGCGCACGAACTGCGTTCGCCACTCGCCGCGCTGAAGCTGCAACTCCAGGCGGCATCGCGCGATGGGTCGTTGAAGGGCGAGGGGCAGGCGCTCGAACGCGTCGAAGGGCGGGTCAACCGGATCATCCACCTGGTACAGCAGTTATTGACGCTGGCGCGCGAGGACGCGCACCTGGTCACGTCGATGAAACCGGTTAGCCTGCGACGGATCGGCGAGCAGGTGGTCGGCGATTTTTCGCTGCTGGCGGAGGCGAAGGGGATCGACCTCGGTCTCGAATGCGAGCACGCTCAAACGGACGACGACGCTTACACCGTGCTGGCCGAGCCGCACGGCATGAACGTTCTGCTGGCGAATCTGGTCAACAACGCGATTCGCCATACGCCTCACGGCGGGCGTGTCGACGTGATCGTCCGGCGGGCGGAAGGCGGGCGCGTCGGGCTGGCGGTCGTCGATACCGGGACGGGCATCCCCGAGGCCGAACTCGAGCGCGTGTTCGACCGGTTTTATCGCGGCGAGAACGCGCAGGGCGAGGGCAGCGGCCTCGGTCTTGCCATCGTTTCGCGGATTGCGGGGCGGCATCAACTGGATCTTTCGCTGCGCAATAACGTGGGGCGGCCGGGTTTGTGCGTCACGGTGACGGGGCTGAAGGCGCAAGAGGCCGAAGCGGCAGCGGCGGCGGCATCCACCAGAACGTGATAAAAATTCTAAATTTGCGAATATTGGCGGAAGTGGCTTTCAGGTGCCGGCGCACAGCATCCCACAGCCCCACCGCATCCATTTCGCCCGCGATTCAAACGACAAAACCTGCAAAAACGCGGTAAAAATCCTACTCTTCCAGCTACATCGCGGCGTCATGCCGAATCTGCCTCGCAGCGTTGTCACAAGCGCGTTTGCGCACGCTGCTACAATCTCGTCTTTCTCAATCGACTGTGCGCTATGGGTTTCGAACAACTCGCTGAACTGAAGAAGCAACTGGCTGCGGCACGTGCCGAAGCTGAGCCTGCCGCCAAATCCGGTGCCAAGCCCGCTTCGAAGCATGCCTCCAATGCCGCTTCTAACCCGGCTTCCAAGCCCGGCGCGAAGGCGGGTTTCAAGCCCGGTTCCAAGCCGGGTGCCCGGCCCGACGCGAGGCCCGCGCGCAAGCCGGCGCATCCGCGTCGCGACGCGAACCCGGCCGCCGTCGACGCAAAGCCAGCTGTGGATGCTAAACCGGTCGATCCGGTGGTCAAATCGATTGGGCGACTGCAAAAGCGGTTCCCGGTTGCGTTCCCGAAGAATCCGGCGCCCAAGTTGCCGCTGAAGGTCGGTATCTTCGAAGACCTCGTCGTGCATGCGAAAGATCTGTCGCTGAGCGAAGCCGAGTTGCGCGACGCGATCAAGACGTGGTGCCGTGGCAGCCGCTACTGGAAGTGCCTCGTCGAAGGCGCGGCACGCGTCGATCTGACGGGCGCTGAAGCGGGTCAGGTCACCGCGCAGGAAGCCGCGGGCGCGCAGCGTCTGCAGGCACATCGCGCGAACCGGAGCGCTGCGAAGGCCGCAGCGGCTGGTACGGCCGATGCGGCGGCACCGGCTGACGGTACGGCGGTTGCTCCGACTGAAGCGGCATCTGCGGAAGCAGGCGCCGCACCAGCCGAAGCTACCGAGGCCACCGACAACAAGCCGCAAGTCGCTTCGACGGAAGCACCGGTCCGCAACGAAACTGCCGCTCCGGCAAGCTCCACCGACACTCCGTCGACCCAACCCGAAGCATAAAGTGCACGCCATCCCGCCTAGGGATGGCTCACCTGCGCCGCGGCCGTCAACCGGCCGCGCACAAAACCCACATGCTCGCGCAGCACGTAAAACGCATCGGCATATGCCAACGGCATACGCAGCCGGTTCAGCGACGCTTCGATCTGATCCAGTTCCGCGAATAAGTGCTTGCGTTCATCGTCGCTCGGATCGGCCAGCGCGCCGCGCTCGATCGCAATCAGCGACCCGTAATATCGATAGATGCGCGAACGCACCCGCCACCGGTAGAGCGCCGGAATCAGGCGCATGGTCGGAAACAGCAGCACCGCCATCGGCAGCAGCAGAACCAGCGTGCGGTCGCCGATACTCGCCAGCCAGAACGGCAGCGTCCGGTACAGAAAACTTTTACCGGTCCTGTAATAACGCTGTGCATCCTCGCTGATCTGATATTCGCGCGCCACCGGATTCGGAAATTCCCCCGCATGCTGCAATAAGCCCGGCATGCCGTGCACTTCCTGCGCGGCTTCGATCAGCAGATCGGAGATGGCCGGGTGCAGGTTGGTCCGCGCGACGAGTTCGGCAGTCGGGCTGATCAGATGCACCGTTTCAGGCGGAATCCTGTACTTCAGATCCAGCACGCCGGCCGGCAGGCTGATGTCCGCAAGGTAGGGGAACAGGCGCGCGTACGCGCTCGCTTCTTCGAAATTCATCACGGAAACGCCGGGCACCTTGAGCAGCCGCAACATGAGCGGGCGGGTTGCCGAGTCGCCATTCAGAATCGCCGCGTCGACCTCGCCCGACACCAGTTGCGTGGCGGCCTGCAAACCATCGGTTGGCACCAGCACGGTGCTGCCGCCCGGTCCGATGCCGTTCGCCTCCAGCAACTTGAGCGCGAGCAGGCGCGTGCCGCTGCCTTCGCGGCCTATCGCGATCCGTTTGCCTTCCAGTTGTGAAAGCTGCGTCAGCCCTGCGCCGCGATAAAACACCACCACGGGGATATAGAACACGCTGCCGAGCGACATCAGCGACGACGTATCGATTCCGTCAGCGACGCCGCCTTGCACGAGCGCAAGATCGACACGCTGTTTCGGGTCCAGCAGACGTTGCAGATTCTGCACCGAGCCGTCCGATTCCAGCACGTTCAGCTTTACGCCGTTGCGCGCGAGAATCTTCTTGTACTGACTGGCGGCGACGAAGAACGAACTGTCGCGCGGACCTGCGCTGATCGTGATGGTCTTGGGCGGCGCCGGATCGACCACCCAGATGACCAGCGTGATCGCCAGCAGGATCAGCACGGCGACGATGACGTAGGGCATCGTATGGTCGCGCCATTCGGCATGGTGGTCGCTGGGAAAGTGCGGGGGATGCGGGCGCTGCGCTTTCATGGGCACTCCGTGCCGGGGCCTGAATGATGCATTGTCCATCGTCCGGGGCGGCTTTGCCGTCGGCAGTTTGCTCTATTGACCGTGGCATAATCCGCGACAGCTTCTAATCGGCTTTAATCCGCTTCTAATCGTCTTGCCGGGCGCATCTTGAGTCGTTTTTATCGGAACATCGGCAGTTGGCTGGGATTGCTCGCGATCCTGATGGCCACGCTCGCTCCGACGATTTCGCAAACGCTCGCCGCTCGCGCAGATCGAGGGGCGATGGCGGATGAGCATTGCGACATGGTGTCGATGGATTCCATGCAATCGATGCACGCCATGCCGCAGATGGGCTCGATGTCGTCCATGCGCGACGCCACCGACGACGCCCCTCAAGCCTCCACCCCAACCAGCGACTCCGCCACCAAGCACACGCAAATGTCCGATGGCGACGCCTGCGGCTATTGCAGCCTGCTCGCTCACCTGCCGGTCATGCCCGGCGTCGAGACGCTCTTCGTCGCCGCCGTGCGCACTCGCCAGCACGTCGTCGCAACACGCTTCAAGAGCGTCCGCCGCGTCGAACCGCTTACCTTCGCGCAGCCTCGCGCACCTCCGTTCATCGCCTGATTCGAGTCCTCGTCGCCCGTTGCGCCCATGCGCAGCGCGGCTGCCGCCGCACGTCCGTTCGGGCGTGCGCGCCGTCGTTGTCACGACCCATGAAACAGGATGAACCATGCAGAAACAATCAGTCCGCTGCGCTCGCACGCTGCGCGCGGCATCGCTCGTTGCGGCCGGTATCGCGCTATGCGCGCCGTCGCTGGCGAATGCCCACGCGATTGCGGGCGACCGCGTCTTTCCGTCGACGATGTCCGTCGACGACCCCGGTGTCGGCGACGAAGCCAACTTCGAGTACGGCCATCAGCGTGTACCCGGCGACGACGGCGATCAGAGCATCAACACCTTCGACGTCGAATACGACAAGCTGATCACGCCGCGCCTCGCGGTATCCATCGACGGCACTTATCCGATGCAGAACAATCCGCGGGCCCGCGGATTCGACAACTTCGGCGTCGGGCTGAAGTACCTGCTGTATGTCAACGATGCGCACGAATTCATGACGTCGATCGGTGTGGATGCCGAACTCGGCGGCACTGGCAGCCGTGCGATTGCCGATAATTTCTCGACGATTTCGCCGACTGTCTATGCCGGCAAGGGCATGGGCGATCTGCCGGATTCGCTCGCGTACCTGCGGCCGGTCGCGATCACCGCCGAGGCCGGTCCGGCGCTCACCACCGGCGCAGGTCAGCCGAACGCGTTCAACTACGGCGTGACGGTGCAGTACAGCCTGCCGTATCTGCAGCAGCATGTGCACGACGTCGGGTTGCCGCAGCCGCTCGCGAGCCTGATTCCGCTGGTCGAAATTCCGTTGTCGAGAAGCCAGGGGCAGACCACCGGCACGGTCAATCCCGGCTTTATCTGGATGAACCGTTACGGGCAGTTCGGCGTCGAGGCGCAGATTCCGGTCAATCGCGCGAGCGGGTCGCACGTGGGCATCCTGGTGCAGGCGCATATCTTCCTCGACGACATCGCGCCGACGACGATCGGCAAACCGCTATTCCAGTGAACGAGGAGAGAGACGATGAAAACGAAGCATTTTTCGAACGATGCCGGTTTGCGTGGCATCGCGAAACTGACGACGCTGCTGGCGGGACTCGCGCTGGCGGGTGCTGCCTGCGCGCATGTGTTTCCGCAGAAGCAGGAGCCCGGTGCGGGGTCGACGGTCACGTCGCCCGCTCAGGTTCGCGTGATGTTCGACGGGCCGCTGGAACCGGCCTTCAGTTCGCTGACCGTCACCGATGCCAGCGGCAAGCAGGTGAACACCGCGAAATCCTCAGTCGATGATCACGAGGCGGCGTTGATCACGGTGCCCTTGCCGACGCTGGCAGCGGGCCGTTATCAGGTGCACTGGGTGGCGGTTGCGTCGGACGGGCATCGCACGCATGGCGACTATTCGTTCAACGTGAAGTAACACGGGATGCGGAGATGCGCCGCGCCGCTCGCCGTGTTCAGGGCGACGGCGCGGCGAGTTGGCTCATTGCGTATCGGCGGCCTTGCCGTCAGCCGCCGCTCGGCTTTTCACATGATCGATGAATGCGCGCAGCTTCGGCATCATCTGCCGCCGGTCCGGATAGTAGAGAAACACCCCCGGAATCACGGGTGCGAACGGTTCCAGCACCTGCATCAGTTTCCTCGCCCGCAATCCTTCGGCGGCCAGCGGTTCGGGTAGTTGGGCGAGACCCATGCCTTCGATCGCCGCACCGAGCATCGTGGGAAAGTCATTGGCGATCAGCGGGCCCGCTACGGCGATCTCGATCGTGCGGCCCTGGTCGTTGAACGACCATAGCGCGAGCGCGCCGCCGGATCGCCGCCATCGCAGGCACGCGTGCTGGCGAAGTTCGTCGGTGTGAGCCGGCAGACCGCGTGCCGCCAGATAAGCCGGACTGCCCACGACGATCAGACGAAGCGGCGGCGTCAACGGGATCGCGACCATATCGGCGTCGACGAACTGGCCGAGCCGGATTCCGGCGTCAAATCCTTGCGCGGCAAGATCGATCAGTTCCTTGCTGGCGGCGATCTCCACTTCGACTTCGGGATAAGCGGCGCAAAACGAGGCGATCAGCGGTTCCAGCAGGATCGGCACCACCGCACGCGGCACCGAAAGACGCAACAGGCCGGTGGGCCGCTGACCGAATCCGCGCGCCACCTCGCTGGCGGCGACCAGCTCGTCGAACGCCGGTTTTGCGTGCGCCAGAAACCGTTCGCCCGCTTCGGTCAGGCCGACGCTGCGTGTGGTCCGTATGAAGAGCGTGGCGCCGATGCGCGCTTCGAGGACACGCACCGTTTGACTGACCGCCGACGGCGTCACGCCGAGTTCTGCGGCGGCTTGTCGGAAGCTGCGATGCCGGGCCACGCTGAGGAACACTTCCACGCCGTCGAGCGCGCCTTGCCTGACTGTGAAGTTCTGCTTCATAGCCCGTCAACATTGTGATGAATAGTCGGTCGCGAGAGGCCATGGTACACCTATGCCTGTAGCCGGAGAGTCGCGCCAGGCAGGCTCGCAAGGCCGTTAAGACCGGTGAGGAAACTCACGGACAAAACTTGCGGTGAGCGATGGATGTGCGTGATACGCCCAACCGAGAGGCCCGACCGATGTGCCGGATCAGCCTGATGCGCCTGACATCGCGCCAACTGCCCCCGATGCACCGCATCTATCCCGCGACAGGAGCCAGCATGCCACCCGAACTTATCTTTCTATCGCATCTCGTTCTGGGATACCTCGCGTGGCTGCTCTGCCTGCGCACGTACATCTGGCCCAGGCTCAAATCGATGGATCCGTTCGAAGCGCATCGCGCCATCGCCACTTTGCACAGCTTCCGGTTCTTCGGGCTGGTATTCGTTCTGCCGGGCGTGGTCGGCGCGCATCTGCCGGGCAGTTTCGCCGGGCCCGCCGCATACGGCGATTTCGCAACCGGCGTTCTGGCGCTGCTGGCGCTCCTCACCGCACGGATGCCGCGCATCTTCTGGCTGTTCGTCGTCGCGTTCAATGTGGTCGGCGCAGGCGAACTGATGCTCGACTACTACCACGCGATCCAGGCCGATCTGCCGGCGCGCGCGGGAGAGTTGGGCGCGATGTACGCGATCGTGATCATCTACGTGCCGCTGCTGATGCTGACGCACGGCGCCGCCTTCTATCTGCTGCTGCGCTCGCGCTCCCGGACAGCGCAACACTACGGATCGCTCCACAAGGGGTGAGCGCTGCTTTACACCGTTTTATTTATCTCCTAAAGTAGAGTTAATTCTACTGAAGGTGGATTTCATAAAGGGGTCGATGTCATGGCAGAAACGCTTGAGATGTCCAAGAAGGACCTGATCGAACTGGCCGAGCGCAGGCTCGACGCCGACGTGCGCGAAGGCAACTGGAGTGTGTCCGAAAAACTGGCGCTGACCTGCCGCATTCTGTTCGACGGCGGTCATGATTCGGGTCTTGCCGGGCAGATCACCTCCCGCGCCGAAGCGGGCACGTTCTACACGCAGCGGCTCGGCCTCGGCTTCGACGAGATTGCGCCGTCCAACCTGATCAAAGTGGACGAAGACTTGCAGGTGGTGTCCGGCGAGGGCATTCCGAACCCTGCTAACCGTTTTCATACGTGGATCTACCGGGCGCGGCCCGAGATCAACTGCATCATCCATACGCATCCGCCGTACATCTCGGCCTTGTCGATGCTCGAAGTGCCGCTCGCGGTGTCGCATATGGACACCAGTCCGCTGTTCGACGATTGCGCGTTCCTCGAAAAATGGCCTGGCGTGCCGGTCGGCAACGAAGAAGGCGAGATCATTTCGGCGGCGCTCGGCGACAAACGCGCGATCCTGCTCGCGCATCACGGTCAACTGGTGGTCGGTAAAACCATCGAGGAAGCCTGCATGCTCGCGCTGTTGATGGAACGGGCGGCGCGCCTGCAATTGCTGGCCATGGCGGCGGGCACCATCAAGCCCTTGCCTCAGATGCTGGCGGTCGAAGCGCACGACTGGGTCTCCACGATCAAACGCGACATGGTGACCTTCGCGTACTACGCCCGGCGTGCTCAACGCAATCACCCGGATTGCCTCGCGGCGTGAGGTCATGGCGTAATCTCATGATGTGATTCAATGCCGCGCGCGCGTAACGCTATAAAATCACGGGATTCAAACGAACGCGAATTCGACTGTGATAAAAAGCAAAACCGGCGCGCGGCATCCTGCCAGTTCAACCAGTCAGACGGCGCAGGACGATACTGTCCCCGTCGACCACGACAATGCTCCGGTTGCGGCAGACAGCGCCGCAGCAGCGACCCCCGCAACTCACGCGACCAATGCCGCGCTCGGCGACGAATTGCGCCGTCAGCGCAAGCTCAAAAGCATGTCGCTCGACGATCTGGCCAGCGCGTCCGGCGTCAGCCGCGCGATGATCTCGAAGATCGAACGCGCTCAGTCTTCACCTTCAACGTCGATTCTCTCCAAACTCGTCGATGCACTCGACACGACGGTCGCCCGCCTGCTCGGTCAGGAAGTGCGTCAGCACGATGTCGTCGTGATGCGGCACGACCAGCAAACGGTGCTGGTCGATCCCGATACGGGTTTCTCGCGGCGCGTCCTTTCGCCGATCCTGCCAGGCCGCGGCCTCGATTTCGTGATGGCGGAAATGCCGTCGAAATCGGATACGGGGCCGCTGGTGGCGCATACGTTGCCGGTCGAGGAATACGTGTACGTGTTGTCGGGCTCGCTTATTGTGACGATCGGCGATACCCGCACCGTGCTCAATGCGACGGATTCGCTGTACTACCGCGCCGACGCGCCGCATCGTTTCGAAAACACCGGACGCAGCGTCTGCAAGTATCTGATCATCATCAATCCGGTTCGTAGCTGAAGCGTCTCGGCGATGCAAAGAGCGGTATCCGGCACACGGGAGAACTCGTGGCCGGATACGGTTCCAACGTAGATCAGAAAGGCGCGGCCACTCAGTTCCGCAACGGCTCATGCGCGGTTTCAGGCGCGTGCCACGCAGCGAGCAACGTGATGCACGCCGTGCCGATCAGCAGGATCGATACCGGCCACGTCGCGCCGCCCGCCCAGTTCATCAGCAACGTAGCGACGAGCGGCGTCAATCCGCCGGATATCGCGCCGCCCAGCTGGAAGCCGAGCGATGCGCCGCTGTAGCGCAGACGCGTCGGGAACAGTTCCGACACCCATGCTGCTTCCGGGCCGAACATGATCCCTTGTCCGAGGCTGACCGCGATCGCGATGGTCAGTGCAATCGTGGTGGGATCGCGGCTATCTAGCAGATGGAACAGCGGAAACGCGAACACGATCGAAAATACGCAGCCGGTGAAGAACATGGTGCGTCGTCCGTACAGATCGGATAGCCAGCCGAACAACGGAATCGTCACGAGTTCGAGCGCGGCCGCCCAGAGCAGGCCGTTCAGAATCACGCTCTTCGGCAGGCCCAGATGAACCGTCACGTAGCTGATGGTCACGATGGTCGCGACGCTGACCCACGCGATCTCCGAAATTTTCAGGCCGACTGCCACCAGGAAGGTCCGGCGGTGGTTGGCGAGAATCTCGAAGAACGGCACCTTGGCGAGCTTTTCCGGTTGGGCGACGCGTTCGAACGCGGGGCTTTCGGCGACACGAAGGCGGATCACGATTCCCGCCACCGCGAACAGGATGCTGATCAGAAAGGGCAGACGCCAGCCCCACGACAGGAAGTCCGCTTGCGGTAGCCACGCCATCATCGAAAACACGCCGGTGGAGACGATCACGCCGACCGGATAGCCGAGTTGCACCAGACTGCCGAACAGTCCGCGCCGATTCGGCGGCGCGTGTTCGACGGCCATCAGGATCGAGCCGCCCCATTCGCCGCCGATCCCGAGACCCTGCGTGAAGCGCAGCACGATCAGCAGCGCGGGCGCCCACAAGCCGATCTGCGCATACGTCGGCAGACAGCCGATCAGAAACGTGCCGACGCCCATGATCGCGAGCGTCAACGACAGCATCGCCTTGCGTCCGAGCCGGTCGCCGAAGTGGCCGAACACGATGCCGCCCAGCGGTCGCGCGACATAGCCGACCGCATAGGTGCCGAATGCCGCGATCGTGCCGACCAGCGGATTGGCCGCTGGAAAGAACAGCTTGTTGAAGACCAGCGCGGAGGCAATCGCGTACACGACGAAGTCGTACCACTCGAAGATCGATCCGATCACGCTGGCGATCAGCACGCGCCGTCGTTCGTGATGGAGATGCTGCGACGCGGGTGTTGCGACTGCCGGCGGCGCGTCGGCCGTGATTTGACTCATGGTGGCTCCCTGTAACGATGGTAGAGGCGATTCTCTTAAAGTAGAGCAACGTCCATGCCATTTGAGAGGGGCCGTGGTTATGTTCCCGGCGAAAAGGAAGGTGGTGAGGGAGGGTGAAAGCCGTACGAATGGGGTTGGCGGGGGATTTGTCAGCTTCTCGTGGAGGAGAAAAAAGACGGGGTTGCTGCGTTTGGGACGCGGCGAGGACGAGCGGTGGAGCAGGGATGCGGTGTGGTTTGAAAGACTTCGAGGGCGCGTTTTTGTGCAGCGATGCACCGTCACGTTTCATCGCACCAGTGCGTGACATAAATTCCACTATCGTGGAGGGCGTCGATTATGGTTCGTGGACAGGACCGGCACGCAGTTTCAGATAACGATTGAAATGCAACTAACCGTCAGGTCGATCGTATTCACCGAAAACGCTGCTCCGCAGCGTTCTGGTCTTCAGGCGAAGAGGGTCCGATAAAAGGGTGCGGCGGCATACCCGCACCCCGACAACAGATCGTTATCTTCAGTTCACGTCAGAATCAGAACGAGACAAACCCTCAAAACGGAAACACCCGCTGCCCCATCTGCACCGTGACCCACTTCAGCTCGGTCATTTCCTCCATCGAATAACGGCCGCCTTCACGGCCGCTGCCGCTCATTTTCGTGCCGCCAAACGGCACATGCGGTTCATCGGACACCGTCGTGTCGTTGATATGAACCATGCCGGCTTCGATCCGCAACGCGAGATCGAACGCTTTCTGCAGATCGTTGGTGATCACGCCCGCCGACAATCCGTACGACGTATCGTTGGCGACGTGCAACGCCTCCTCGGAGTCGGCCACGCGAATCAGCGAGGTGACCGGGCCGAAACTCTCGTCGTCGTAGATCGTCATCGCGGACGTGACATCGGCGAGAACGGTGGGATCGTAGAAGTTCTCGCGATGCGTGCCGCCCATCAGCAGGCGCGCGCCTTTCGACACGGCGTCTTCCACCTGCGCGTCGATCACGCCGCATTGCGAGCGGCGGATCAGCGGTCCGATGACCGTATTCGGATCGCGCGGATCGCCGACCTGATACGTCTTCGCCCGCGCGACGAAGGCTTCCGCGAACGCGTCGTACACCGGTGCTTCGACAACGATCCGCGAATTCGCCATGCACACCTGGCCCTGATGAAAGAAGATGCCGAAGCAGGCGGCGCGCACTGCGTAGTCGAGGTCGGCGTCGCGCAACACGATCAGTGGATTCTTGCCGCCCAGTTCCAGCGTGACCTTTTTCATCTGCTTCGCCGCTTCGACCGCCAGGTGTCGGCCCACACGCGTCGAACCCGTGAACGTCAGCATCCGCACGCGCGGATCGGTGAGCAGCACGTCGCCGACTTCATCGGCGGGACCGGGCACCACGTTCAGCACGCCGGGCGGCAAGCCGCCGCGCTCGAACAGTTCGGCGATTTTCAGGCCCGTCACCGGCGTTTCTTCAGATGGCTTCAGCACGAACGTATTGCCCGCCGCGAGCGCGAGCACGACCTTTTTCATCGCCAGCCAGAACGGTGCGTTGAATGGCGCGATTCCGGCGATCACGCCAAGCGGACGGCGCAGCGTGAAGCCGAGTTGTCCCTGCATGCTATGCGGCAGCGTCTCGCCGAACACATGCCGTGCATCGCCCGCCGCGCTGCGCAGCAGGTCGATGCCGCTCATCACTTCGAACATCGCTTTCGGATAGGTCGAACCGGACTCTTCGATCAGCACGTCGCGCACGTCGTCGGCCATGGCGGCCAGCGCATCGGCGCAGGCCAGCAGAATATCCGCGCGCTTCGACACGACCATGTTCGCCCACATGTCTTTCGCCCGATGCGCGGCATCGACCGCGCGCATTGCGTCGGCGCGGGTCGCCTGATGCACGTTTGCAAACTGCTCGCCGGTTGCCGGGTTGTAGTCGGGCCGCGTCTGGCCGTCGGACCCGGCGACCCATTGCCCGTCGATAAACAGTTTGCCTTCGCGGATCACGCGCGCGGCGGTATCGGTTGTCATGATGATGCGGCTCCAGAGAGGAAACAGCGGTTGACGTGCGGAAGAGCTAAAAGAAGGCGGCGCGCAAGCCCCGGATCTATTCGACAGGCGCGCTGTCTTTCCAGCGCGCCATCAGCGTGTTCGACGGCAGTTTTTCGTTCATCAGCTTGCGCGCCGCTTCGGCGCCGGACACCGGCAATCCAGCCGGATCGAGCAGTCCGATCTGCACGAGCACGCTCGCCTGATCCCAGTAGATGTGCTCGTTGTAGAGCTTCGGTCCGCGAAAACCGACCACCACGAGCATCGGAATTTCGACGTAGCGGCCGGTCGGCGCGACGCCGGGCAACAGCCAGTCGATTTCGCGATCGTGCGTGAAACACAGGATGAATTCGTCGACCATCCGGTCCACGCCGACCACGCGCGAGATCGGCACCATCTTCGTGTCGGCGGGATTGTTGTGGATGAAATGGTTCGCGTAAAAGCGCTTGAGTTCGGTATAACCGGTGCCACCGGTCATCGTCGGCACGTGGTTGACGTACGGTTGCGGCACCATCGTCTGCATCGTCGCTTCGGGATCGCGCGCGGCGAATTCGAGGTAGAAGTGATGATCGGCGATCGCGCTCAGGTCGTAGTCCGGCCCCAACGTCTTGCGGAATACGTCGAGACTGCGCGTATGCGCGGGCATCGCGGCGCTCTTGACGAAGGTCGGGCCGCTACGGTTGAACGCGTGGCCGGCTTCGGGATAGACGTGGAGTTTGACGTTCGGCTTGTCGCCGAGCGCCGCCTTGATTGCCGCAACGGCCGCAGGCGGATTCATCGGATCGGTTTCGCCGAAGTGCAACGCGAGCGGACAGGTGATCTCTGCCGCGAGATCGAGTGCATCCTGAATGCCGACGCCGTAATAGCCGACCGCGCAATCGACACCGCATTGCGCCGCCGCCAGATACGCAAGCTTGCCGCCGAGGCAGAAGCCGAGCGCGCCCACCGCACCGGTCGATTCCGGCATCGAGCGCGCAAATTGCACCGTCGCGCGAATATCGCCAATGGCGCGCGCAACGTCGAAGCGCTTGTAGTAATCGAATGCTTTCGCGTGATCGGCTTCGCTATAGCCAAGTTCGATGTTCGGCTCGAACTGGTGGAACAGATCCGGCGCAAGCACGACATAGCCTTCGCTCGCGTACAGGTCCGCGACTTCACGCATCTCGGCATTGATGCCGAAAATCTCCTGCAGCAGCACGATGACCGGACCGCTGCCCGTATCCGGCAACGCGAGCCAGGCATCGAACTGCGAGCCGTTCGACGTGATCTTGATCTGCTGCGACATGGGTGTCTCCTTCGGGGACGTTCTTTCTGAATGGGACGAAACGTGTGTGTGATGCCGTGTCAATCGGCAGGCTGAAGACGCGCGAACCAGTCGCGCGGCGACACGCCCTGGTCGGGTCCGAGAATCGAAAAACCACCGTCGACCGGAATATCGACGCCGGTAATCCACGACGCGTCGGCCGAGCAGAGGAATGCGACCACCTGCGCGATTTCGTGTCCACGCCCGACGCGCCCGAGTGGATGCAGTGCCTCGCCGACCTTGTCGGCGGTATCGATCGAGCCGTGCGCGAGTTGTTCGAGCGACGGCGACCAGGTCCATGCAGGCGACACCGTGACCGCCCGAATGCCGTCGGGCGCGAGCGTTACCGCGAGATTGCGCGTGAACTGCTGCAACGCCGCTTTCGACGCCGGATACAGCGCGCGTCCCGCCGCGCCGAACTTGCCGCCGGTGCTGCCCAGATTGACGATCACGCCGCCGCGCGACAGATGCGGCGCGGCCTTCTGCGCGAAGATCGCGGCGGACACCAGGTTCACATTCAGCAGATGCGTCCATTGCTCGCGCGTCGACGCGAGGCCGGAATCGGCATACGTGCAAGCGTTATTGACCAGAAAGTCGAGCCGTCCGAAACGGCGCAACGTCACGTCGATTGCGCGGTCGATCTGCGCGTCGTCGGTGATATCGGTCTCGATGAAACAGGCGGCGTCGCCGAGCGAATCGGCGACGGCCCGGCCCGTGGGTGCGTCGAGTCCGAGGATCGTTACCGAGGCGCCCGCCGCGACGAGCCCGCGCGCGATGTCGGCGCCGAGCCCTTGCGTGCTGCCGCTGACAATCGCGACTTTACCGGCCAGCCGGCCATGCAATCGGGTGGAAGCGGGCGCGTTCATGCGGGGTCCTCCCGTCGCGCGAGCGCCGTGTCGACGCTGCCGATTTCCGCCAGCAGACGCATGCTGTCGAGCGACGCTTCGTGAGTTCGCGTATCGGCCGCCGCGCAGGCA
This sequence comes from Paraburkholderia fungorum, assembly GCF_900099835.1. NCBI lineage: Bacteria > Pseudomonadati > Pseudomonadota > Betaproteobacteria > Burkholderiales > Burkholderiaceae > Paraburkholderia > Paraburkholderia fungorum. The sequence continues at coordinate 2,174,780 of NZ_FNKP01000001.1, read as the reverse complement.
TCGGCGGCGACCGTTGCTTCATAGCCGAGATCGACGGCATGACGCACCGTCATTTCGACGACCGAATGCGTCGCCACGCCCGCCACGATCAGGTGACGCACGCCGAGTTTCAGCAGCAACTGTTCGAGCGGCGTGCCGATAAAAGCGCTGGTCCGCCGATGCCGGATCACGAACTCGTTCGCGCGGGTTTCATCGGGGCCGAGTCCGTCGTAAAACGACGCGCCCCATGTGCCTTCCTGCACCGCGCCGAGTTCCGCGGTCTTGCGGAAAATCCAGCAGTTCTGCACGAGGTCGGCATAGTCCGGACGAAATGCGATGCGCACGTGAATCAGCGGCAGGTGCATGCGTCGCGCGCCGTCGAGCAGCTTCTTCGCCGCATCGATGACACGTTCGCGCGCCGGGTCCGCCGCCGCGAGGCCGACGCGAATCCTGCCGTCCGGATGCAGCACGTCGTTCTGATAGTGCAGCGCGAGCACGGCGGTGCGCTGCAACGGGGGCGTGGAAATCGCCGTCATCAGACGAACACTTCCAGATTCGCGAAGGCGTCGGCGGCATTGATCAGGTCCACGCGCTTCAGGTAGATCTGCCAGCCGCCGTTGTCCTGGGCGACGAGTTTGTGCGTCGTGAGTCCGGCGAGCTGACGCTGGCCGTTGCGCCATTCGGTCAGACTGAACGTGGAATGGACGATCAGCCGACCGGCTTGGTCGGTGCCGTCGATCATCACGTTGCCGATCACGCGAGCGGTGCGCGTGACCGGTTGTTGCGACCAGTTGCGCGGATTCGTGATGCGGCGCACGCGTACTTCGCGCAATGTCGCGTCTTCCCAGAACAGCGAAATGTGGTCGCGTGCATTGGTCTGCTCTGGATCATGCGGCATCCAGTACATACCGTCGGCGGTCCAGAGATCGAGCCACGCGTCGAAGGCGCGCGTGTCGAGCAAACGCGCTTCGCGAAACAGAAACTGCTCGACATCAACGCGCAACGTATCAGTCACGCGAACTGGATTCGCAACCTGGGTAGAGAGGTCGAAAGTCGTGTCGAACAACATCATGCAGCTCCCTGGTTTCCGGCGATCTCGTTGAGCATGAAGCGCTTCCACGCGACAAACTGATTGCGCATGGGCAACTCGCTGGTGCCGTTGATCGACACCATGCCGTTCTCGACCGCGCGATCGGTGCCTGCATAGCGGTGCATGCTGATCCAGTCGCCGCCGTTGGTCTGGTTGCCCTGCTGGCAACGCGCATACACTTCGACGTCGTCGGGCATCACGTTCGACGACGGCGAATTGATCACGTTCGCGTAGGTCATTGCGCGTTCGAATACCGAGTCGGGCGCGCCCTTGAGTTTGAATATCTGGATTTCGACCAGGGTCCGGTCCACCGCGAGTGGACGGATCACGCGAAACTGCTGGAACACGGTATGCGGCGATCCGCTGCCGTAGATCACCGTGTTATGCCGGTTCATGCCGAGAATGTCGCGTGCGCGGGTTTCGCCATACGCTTCGGTCAGCGCCGCGAAATGCGCGCTCGAGACCGGATCGCGTTCGGCGGCGGCCGGATCGAAAATGCCTTCCATGTAGCCGTGGCCGTTTTCATACGCGCGCAGTTCGAGCTTTTCCCAGAACTCGTACGGCTCGCCGTTGCCTTCCATGATCAACAGTTCGAAGGGCAGTGAGCCTTGCGCCTCGGCCTGCGAACGCGCGGACACCACCGACGATTCGTGCGTGACCGGCGCATGCATCGTGTCGTGGAGGTTCTCGTAAAACACCTTCCAGTTCGAGCGTTGCAGCACGCGGAACACACCGCCCGCCACTTCGACTTCGCCGACCGGCGAGCGGTCGCACAGGTTGTCGATCGACGACGCGACGCCGTTCAGGAACTCGGCCAGCTCCGGTCCTTTTTTCGACTGGCTCGCGAACACGAAGCCGCGATACACGCCGACGCGCGCCACCTTGCGCATCGAAAAATCCGGATGCTTCGGATCGAAGCAGGTGTTTTGCAGGCCGTTTTTCAGCGGCGCCGACAGGTGCGTGCCGTCGAGCCTGAAGGTCCACGCGTGATACGGACAGCGAAAGAACTTGCCGGTCGAGCCGTCGCCGTCGGCGACGACTTTCGCACCTTTGTGCGGACAGCGGTTGTAGACGACGTGAATCTGTCCGTCGCCCGCGCGCACCATGACGACGTCCTGATCGCCGAGGAGCGTGGTGTGATAGTCGCCGGGATTCTTCACCTGGCTTTCATGGCCGACGTAGATCCACGCCTGACCATAAATACGCTGCATTTCAAGCTCGAAAATCTGCGGGTCGGTGTAGACGCGTTTATGCACGCTGTCCGGGCGCACCAGGCTCGCGAGGGTCTCGTTGCTGAGGCTCATTCGGCTTCCTTGAATGGGGAGAGGTTTACAGGTCGAGCACGAGCCGCGACGATGTCGCGCGTGACACGCACGGGCAGAAGTCGCCGCGTTCGCGGTCCTGCTCCGACAGACAGATATCGCGGTGATCCGGCGTGCCGTCGATCACCTGGGTCGTGCAGACACCGCAGTCGCCACGCCGGCAGTCGAATAGCGGATCGAGTCCGGCGTCGATCATCGCGTCGAGCACGGTTTTTCCTGCGGCTACGTTCAAGCTAAGGTTGCTGGCTTTCAGCACGACTTCGAAGGCGGTGTCCCCGGTGCTGTCCTGATTGGCGGTGAAGAGTTCGCTGTGAACTTGCGCAGCGGGCCAGCCGAGCGCGTCCGCTTGAGCCAGCACCGCGTCGATCAGCGGACGCGGCCCGCAAACATACAGATGACGCCCGGCTTGCGGCGCACCGATCGTCGTCGCGAGCGGCATGCCGTTGCGTGGATCGCCGCCGTCGAGCCAGCAGGTCGCGGTGGGCATTGCGAGCACGTCGTCGCGGTAGGCCATGGTCGCGGCTTCGCGGGCGGCGTAGTGGAGCGCATAGGCGGTCCCGGCGGCATCCAGCGCGCGTGCCATGGCAAGGATCGGCGTGATGCCGATGCCGCCGGCGATCAGCAGCGCATCCTGAGTGGCCGGGTCGAGTGGAAAGTCGTTGCGCGGTACGCCGATCTCCAGTTCCGCGCCTGGTTCCAGTTCATGCACCCAGCGCGAACCGCCGCTGCTCGTGGCTTCCAGTTGCACGGCGATTTCGTAGTGGTCCGTGTGAGCGGGCGCGTTGACGAGCGAGTACGCACGGCGCTGCGTGCGTCCGTCGATCGGCACATGCAGGCCGATATGCGCGCCTGCGCTGAAGGCGGGAAGCGGTGCGCCGTCGGCGGCGACCAGCAGCAGGCGCCGTATCGTCGGCGTCAGCGCGTCGATACGCGCAACGCGCATGCGCAGCGTTGTCATCCTGGAACTCCTTCGATTGCATTGCGGGGTCGATCCAGACGACTGTAGGGCAGCGCATTGGCGGTCTATAGCCGTTGATCGCAGCGAATGTCCAGAATGCGCAGCTTTATCGCGCGGGAGGAGGCGAATGCGGGAAGGAGGGGGGCGTAACAGGGGGAAATAAAGCGGCGATGCGCGCGAACGCGCGTCGCGATCGCCAACCGGGAATCAGGACGGCGGCCTAAACGCCGCGCTGCTGCGCGTTGCGCAACGTGTCGGACGGCGCTTCGCCGAATTTCTCCCGATACACGCTTGCGAAGCGGCCGAGATTCACGAAGCCGCAACTCAGTGCGATATCGGCTACGCGGTCGGCGTCGCCGGCACGCATCAGCCTGTCGCGGGCACGTTCGATACGCGCCTCGCGCACCAGTTGCATCGGGCTGACATCGCGAAAGCGGCGGAAACTGTGCAGCAGCGTGCGCACCGGCACACCTGCGGCATTGGCGATATCGGACAGCGTCAGCGGCTCGCACGCATGTTCGCCGATGTACGCCTCGGCGCGCCGAACGGTACGCGGCAGCAGCACCGATGTCTGCGTCCGTTCCTGACTGTGATGCGGTTGCCCGGCCAGCAGAAGCATCACCAGCAGCCGCTCGATTTCAACTGCAACACGGCGGTCGCGCTGCGCCAATGAAACCGTCTCAGGCGACCCGGCCAGCAGCCGCAATTGCGCGAGCCACGGCGCGAGTTCGGGGCGCGCCAGATCGATGGTCGGCTCCATCTGCAGATGCTCGAAACCGGAATGCGCGAGCATCGCCTGCTTGTCGATGCGGACGAAAAACTGTTCGCAATCGCCGGAAAAGGTGCCCCCGAAGCGCGTCGACGGCCCGACCACCACGCCCTGCGATTGCGCGGCGATCAGCCGCCGCGAACCGACCGACACGTCCGCATAGCCACTCAGCGTCAGGATCACGAGGTAGTAGTCGCCCAGTTCGCCCGCCTCGACGCTCATCGCGCCCGCGTAGCCGAGCGAGCCGAAGGCCAGGTTTTCGAGCCGCGCGTAGTTCATGTACGCCGAGTGGCCGGGCCGCGCCGGACCCGGCATCAGCCGATGCGGTTGCAGCACGGCCGCAATGCGCTGACGCGTGTCGTCGACGTCCGTGGATTCGAAATAGCGGTATTTGCGCAGGGCCGTCGGCTCGATCTGCAGGGAAACGGGCAGCATCAGATGGGCACTCGTCAACAGGTTGTGGGGAGCGAGGCATGTGCAAAATGACGGTCCTTCGCACACGGGTCCCGATGATGACGGTCACCTTACCCTGTTTATCCGCGTCAAAAAACGGGAGTTTGCCGGATTGCATGCGTGGGGCATGCCTGATGTGCCTATGTGCATGACGTGCATGACGTGCATGACGTGCATGACGTGCATAACGTGCGTCGTTCGACGCGTGACAGGCGAGGCGGAAGATCCGCCCCGCGCGGCAGCGGCCACGGCGCTACGGACTGTGACCGCCGACGCTCAGTCCGCGCTGCCTTCCTCGGCGAGCGACGAGGGCTCATCCAGCAAGGGCGGCGATTTCAACTGGGATGCCGCCTCGACGAACTGCTCGGCCGGCATCGGGCGTCCGAGCAGAAAGCCTTGCAGCGTATCGCAGCCCAGGCTGGTCAGAAAGGTTTGCTGCATCGGCGTCTCGACGCCTTCCGCGACGATATTGAGCTTCAGGGTCCGGCCGAGCGCCACGATCGCCGAGACGATCGCCGCGTCCTCGCTGTCGCGGGCCATGTCGCGGATAAACCCGCGGTCGATCTTGAGTTCGCTCGCGGGCAGCCGTTTCAGATACAGCAGGCTCGAATAGCCGGTACCGAAATCGTCGATGGAAATACGCACGCCCATTGCATGGAGTTGCATCAGGATCGCGAGACTCGCCTCGACGTTATGCATCGCGGTCGTTTCGGTAATTTCCAGCGTCAGGCAGGCGGGTTCGAGCGAATGGCGCAGCAGCGTTTGCCTGACCGTTTCGACGAGATGCGCGTGATTGAACTGCAGCGGCGAAAGATTCACGGCCACCGTCCAGTTGGTGTTGCCGGCGTCGTGCCACGCGCGCATCTGCCGGCACGCCTCGTTGAGCACCCACTCGCCGATGGGCACGATCAGCCCGCTTTTCTCCGCGAGCGGAATGAACTGATCGGGCGGGATCAGTCCGCGCGTCGGGTGCTCCCAGCGCAGCAGTGCCTCTGCGCCGACGAGCGGTCCATTGGGCGCGTCGAACTTGGGCTGGTAGTGGAGGATCAGTTGTCCGCGCGTCAGGGCGAGCCGCAGATCCTGCACGATCTGCAACTGTTCGTGAACGTTGGCGTTCATCGATGTCTCGAAAAAGCAGTAGGCGTCGCGTCCCAGTGCTTTTGCGTGATACATGGCCGCATCCGCGTTGCTCATCAGATCGTGTTGCTGCGCGCCGTTGCCCGGATAGATCGCGATGCCGATGCTCATCGACACGCACAACTCGTGTTCGTCGGTATGGATCGGCTCGCGAATTACCGTCATCAATGCTTCCGCCAGCGTGGCCGCGTCCGCGGGTTCGTCGATGCCGGCCAGCACGACGAATTCGTCGCCGCCCAGCCGCGCGACGGTGTCCTGCCTGCGGACCTGAGCGCCGATGCGGCGCGCCACCTCGAGCAGCAGCAGGTCGCCCGCATGATGTCCGAACGCGTCGTTCACCGCCTTGAAGCCGTCCAGGTCCATGAACAACAGAGCGAAGCTGCCGCTACTGCGATCGGATGCCTGGATGGCCTGACTCAAACGGTCTTCGAGCATCAGGCGGTTCGGCAGTTTGGTCAGGCTGTCGTGCAGCGCCAGGTAGGTCAGCTCCTGGTTTGCCTTGGCGAGTGAACTCGCGAGAACCGAGGTGCGCGCCTCCAGCCGCAAATCCAGAACCGAGATGATGAGCGCGATCGCCAGCACGGCCAGCGTGATGATAATGACGACCACGGCCAGCCAGCCGGTGCTGACGCCGGTTCGCGCCGCGCCGCAGATGCTGCCGTACGGAAAGCGCGCGGCGGCCATGCCGGTGTAATGCATGCCCGCGATCGTAAAGCCCATCACGACCGCCGCGCCCGCCCGCAACGACCACACCCGCGAACCTTCGCGGCGCAAGCGGTAGGCAATCCAGAGCGCGGCTCCCGACGCCCCGATGGCAATGGCAATCGAAAGCGCGAAGAGTCCCGGCTTGTATTGAATCGCGGGCGTCATGTGCATGGCCGCCATACCGGTGTAGTGCATGCCGGCGATGGCCGACCCCATCAGCAACGCGCCGACGAACAGACGCGACCACGGCAAGGTCTTCTGCGAGACGAGCCATAAGGCCAGCGTCGAGGACGCGATGGCGAGTAGCAGCGACAGCCCGGTGATCTCGGGATCGTAGCCAAGCGGAACGGGCAGGCGGAAAGCCAGCATGGCCACGAAATGCATTGACCAGATGCCCAGCCCCATCGAGCACGCTCCGCCCGCGAGCCACCAGTGAGCGGCCCGCCCCGTAGCCGTGGTGATGCGCCCAGCCATGTCGAGCGCTGTGTAAGACGCGAGGATCGCTACCAGTAGCGACCAGAGAACGAGTAACGGGTTGTATGTGCCGGACAGCATTCAATCATTCCTTGCTTGCTTGTATCGACGCGAATTGACGGTCACTGCCGCCCGGCGCCCTCGACCTCGAACATGAACCGCCTGACCAGGACCGAACGCCGGTCCCGGCGCGACGATTCGCCGATACCCATTACCGGCGGCTCACGCGGTCCTGCGCTGCGCGAGAACAAAACTGCCGACGACTTCTTTCAGCCGTGTCGCCTGATCCTTCAGGCTTTCGGTCGCCGCCGCACTTTGCTCGACCAGCGCCGCATTCTGCTGCGTGACGTTGTCGAGTTGATTCATGGCCACGCTGACCTGGGTGATGCCCGAGGTCTGCTGCTCGCTCGCCACGGAAATCGTGCCGATCAGTTCGCTCACGCGGCTCGCCTGGTGTACGAGTTCTTCGATGCTGCCGCCGGTTTCGTGAACGAGGTCGACGCCCACGTCCACCCGCTTGCGGCTGTCGTCGATCAGGTCCTTGATTTCTTTCGCGGCGGTCGCCGAGCGTTGGGCGAGCATGCGCACCTCGGCGGCGACGACGCTGAAGCCCCGGCCCTGATCTTTGGCGCGCGCTGCCTCGACCGCCGCATTGAGCGCGAGGATGTTGGTCTGGAACGCGATACTGTCGACCACCGAACTGATCACGCCGATCCGTTCCGACGACTGCGAAATCTCGTTCATCGTCGCCACCACCCGGCCGACGGCCTTGCCGCCGTCGAGCGCCGCAGACGAGGCCGAACGTGCCACCAGAGACGCCTGCTCCGCCGTCTGGGCCGTGTCGGTGACGGAGCCTGTGAGGCGCTCCATCGATTCCGCTGTCTGCTGAAGGCTGTTCGCCTGTTCCGAAGTTCTCTGGCTCAGATAGTTGTTGCCGATCACGATTTCGGACGACGCATTCTCGATCGACGACGTCGCCACGCTGACCTCGCGGATCGCTTCACCGATATTCAGGACGGCGCGTTTCAACGCGCGGGCGGTCGGCGCCTCAACGTGGATATTCTCGACGTCGAGGCAGATCAACTCGCCCTGATCGACCGCCCGTACGAGGGACAGCAAGTCTGATGCTTCGACCGCGGCCTGATTCAACTTCCGCGCAAGGTAGACCTCGATGGCCGTTTGCCCGACCACATAGCCTGCGTGCAGGATCACGACCAGAATATTGGGTTGCGTGGTGCAGTAGACGTTGAAGCTGAGCGCCTGAAGCCGGTCGAACACCAGATGATGGATAGCGAAGAGCGCGGCCGCCAGCACGAGCACCCGCCAGTCCCGGTACACGAGCAATAGCCCGAGAAGAACGAATACGCCGAAATGAAATTCGGTTGTGCCGCGTCCCAGCTGGATGTGCAGCGCAACGAGACACACGTTGCAGACAGTCAATACCGCGCGTGCGGCGAATGAACCTCGCAATAAACAGAACGCAAGGCTGGCGGCAGCGATAACGACAGCGCCGATAATGATCGCAACCTGCAGATCGCCATAGTACTGGCCGATTGCCAGTGCGACTAATGTGGACGCAAGCGCGGTGTAATACATGACGACATCGCCTGATCGATTAACAGTGATCAGAGCGAGATCGCGATGCAGGATATCTGCATGAACTTTCATTGCTGCTATTTCTCTCCAGGCAAACCGTTGGCAAAACCCGACGGATAACCGGTGCAATGTTCTTGCCGATCGCGATGACAGCGGGATTAACCGTTGTTTGCAGATTGTTGCCCGGTTGTTCTGACGAATTCGCATATTGCGGATCGGCGCAACCCGGGGAAGCTGGCACAGGTCAAATCAGTTAACGACCATGTAAAAGTATTCTTAATAGATATTTGTCGATTATTTTTCTGCCCGAATGACGAGAGCAGGGAGATCTGATAATCCGTTTCACCGTGACTTCAGTTTCTCGGTAACTGGATTAACTTGGAGGTACTCGCCATACAGGATCGGGCGAATCGGTTCTAATCGCGTGTGGCAAAAAATTACTTTTCCTTTCAAGAGTCACGCGAGAAAGGGTAATAAATCGTTCTTTATGTTTGAAATCAATCTCTTGAGTTTTTATGTCCCCGGTTTGGAAGCGGGGTTTAACCCGGCGCACATTCGGCGAGCAATCCGGTCTTACGCTTTTGCTTGCGGCTTGACGACTGCATCGGCAGAAGTCGGCTTATCCGCCGGTCATGAACCTGAAAGATGCCTGACGAGCGCTTTCTCCGCGCGCGCCATCCCGTTCAGATCGCGCATGCAGATCAGCAACTGCCGCGTGGCCCAGTTGTCTGTCAGTTCGATGACGCGAATGCCCAGGGTGCCGCGATACCGCTTCGCCGCCGTGGCCGGGACAATGGCCACACCCGCGCCCTGTTCGACCATGCAGCAGACGCTGTCGAACGTGCGCACGTGGGTGCGAAAACTCAACGCCTGACCGGCGAGCAGCGCCCGTTCTCCCAGATACGTCTGCAATGCGCTTTCCGTATCGAGACCAATGAATTCCCGATCCACCACCTCGGACAGCGTCACGCGACGGCGCGTCGCGAGCACGTCGTCGCGGCTTGTGATCAACACCAGTTTGTCGACGGCAAAGGGCAATGTGTGCAGCGCGCCATGATCGACCGCATCGGAAATGATGCCGATCTCGGCCGCGCCGCCAAGCACCGCCTTGACCGTTTCCGTGCTTTGCCGCTCCTTCATGTCGATCTGCACATTCGGGTGATCGCGCAGAAACACCGCGATCGCGGACGGCAAAAACTCCGTCATCGCCGCGGTATTGGTCCACAGGCGGATGCACGCCTTGCGTCCCTCCTGATGTTCGCCCAACTCGCCCTGCATGCGCTCGATCTGCCCGAGCACCAGCCGTGCGTGATGCGCGAGCGTGTCGCCGGTCGGCGTGGACTCGACACCGCGCCGACCGCGTTCGAGCAGCGGCATGCCCAGCGCGTCTTCCATGCCGCGTAACCGGGCGCTCGCGGACGGCAGCGACATGTTCGCGCGCGAGGCGCCGTGGGTAATGCTGCCGGTATCGAGAATATGCAGGAACAGCCGGAGATCGATGAGATCGAAGCGCATGTATAACCGTTGTAAATGAAAGCGAACGCGGCCATGCCTGGGTCAGCCTTAGCCGCAGCCTAAGCCACGGTAAGTATCTTACGCATTGTGGAGCGCGCCGGGGCGATCGAGAATCCAGCCATCTTCCCCATCCATCACCTCTCCGATGATCTCTTCGTTCGTGCTGCGCACCGGCATCGTGGTCGTGACCTTCGTCGTGGCCGGCTTCGTCAAGGGCGTGACCGGCATGGGCTTGCCGACCGTCGCGATGGGCATTCTCGGCACGTTGATGCTGCCCGCGCAGGCGGCCGCGTTGCTGTTGTTACCGTCGTTCGTCACCAACGTGTGGCAACTGTTCGCGGGGCCCGGCGTGCTTGCTTTGACCAGGCGGCTCTGGCCGATGATGGCCGGCATCGTCGTCGGAACGATTGCTGCCGCGTCGTTCATCGCGGGTGGGGGAGGCGTGTGGGCTGTCGTCGGTCTTGGTGTGGCGTTGACGCTCTACGCAGCCGCCGGGTTGATGGCGTGGCGCTTTTCGGTTCCGGCGCGGTATGAGCGCTGGCTGTCGCCGGCCATCGGCACGGTGACGGGTGTGGTCACTGGTGGCACGGGCGTGTTCGTCGTTCCGGCGGTGCCTTATCTTCAGGGACTCGCGTTGAAGAAGGAGGATCTGGTTCAGGCGCTCGGCCTGTCGTTCACCGTGTCGACGATTGCGCTCGCGATCGGTCTCGTCCGCGAAAACGCATTCGCAGTGGGCGATCTGCGCGCGTCGTTATTGGCGGTCGTTCCGGCGCTGGCGGGGATGGCTATCGGACAGCGCGTGCGCGGACGCATCAGCGCGGAAACATTTCGACGCTGGTTCTTTATCTGCCTGCTGGCGCTCGGCATTCAATTGATCGCGCGCGCATTCGTTTAACGACAAGGCGACGAAACCGGATAAGGAGGGCGAAATCATGTGGCCCATTATTCTCGATACGTTAGGCGCGTTGGCGGTGCTCGCCAGCGTCGCAGCGCAGATTACGCTGATACGTAAGCGTTGAATGAACGGAGTTCGGTATTCGTCATGCGTGGTGAAAAAAACGCTGGAAAACGCCTGAAAACGCCGCCTCTGCATCAAGTCGCACCTCGCCTGCGTTCGCCCAATTTCTGATTGTTCGTCTGAACCGACGTATCTATTCGCCTCCAGCCGCTTTATCCCGTTGGCCGGGATGCCTACATTGTGTCCAGTGACAGCGCCATTGCATTTTTCCCGCTTCATCGATGTGAGTCCGCGAATCTTCGCGATATCACGCCGGCGCGAAACCCCATTGAAAGGACACGATCATGAGCAAGCTCACAGGTAAGGTTGCTGTTGTAACCGGCGCATCGAAAGGTATCGGTGCGGCTATTGCGAAGGCACTCGCGGCGCAGGGCGCGTCGGTGGTGGTGAACTACGCGTCGAGCAAGGCGGGCGCGGACAGCGTGGTCGACGCGATCACCGCAGCGGGCGGCAAGGCCATCGCCGTCGCAGGCGATGTGTCGAAAGCGGCGGATGCGAAGGGCATCATCGACTCGGCAGTCGAAACGTATGGCCGTCTCGACATCCTCGTGAACAATTCGGGCGTGTACGAATTCGCGACGATCGACGAAATCACCGAAGAGCATTTCCATAAGCACTTCAACGTGAACGTGCTGGGTCTGTTGCTGACCACGCAGGCAGCGGCGAAACATCTCGGCGAAGGCGGCAGCATTGTCAACGTGAGTTCGGTAGTGAGCCGCATCACGCCGCCGGGAAGCGCGGTTTATACGGCGACCAAAGGCGCGGTGGACGGCATCACCGGCGTGCTGGCGAAGGAACTCGGTCCGCGCAAGATTCGCGTGAACTCGGTGAACCCCGGCATGGTCGCGACGGAAGGCACGCATACGGCAGGCATCATCGGTTCGGATTTCGAAACGTGGGCCGTCAACACGACGCCGCTCGGCCGTATCGGTCAGCCTGAAGATATCGCCGATGTCGCCGTGTTCCTCGCCTCCGACGACTCGCGCTGGTTGACCGGCGAAAGCCTGATTGCCAGCGGCGGCTCGCGTTAAGAGAGTTAGCGCAATGCGACGGTCCCGATGGCCTCTGTCGGGATAGCGGCGGCAAAGGCCGCATGGGAACAGAAGCCGTCAAGCCGCCCCCAGGCAACCCCTGGCGGGCGGTTTCTGTTTATGTGGCGCTGTTTATCCACCGATAACCGGTGCTTGCACCGCCGGCAACTCGACGGCAAACAGCGCATCCAGCAGATTCGATCCCGGCCGCTCGGCGAGCCGCGTCAGCGATTCGATCATCTGCACCCGGCAGTCCTGTAGCGGAATCATCCTGATCCGCCGCGACTCGTTGAATTCGGCGCGCGCGATCACGCCGACGCCCATCCCTTGCGCAACCGCTTCTTCGAGCGCTTCGCGTCCGTCGACATACATCACCGGTTCCACCTGCAACGACTCGCGCACCAGTTCGATTTCGAGCAACTGCTGCGTGACCGATTGCGGCTCGCGGAAAATCATCGGTTGACGAACGAGTTCCGCGTAGCTCAGCTTGCGCTTCTTCGCGACCGGATAGCCGAGCGGCACCATCGCCACCAGCGGGTCGCGCCGCAACACGCGCGATTCGAGCCGGCTGTGAACCTGCGGCGCAGCGGTAATGGCCGCGTCGACCGCGCTCGACAGCACGCGCTGCATGCAGTCGGCGGCATTCGCGATCGACAGCGTCACGACAATGCCCGGATGCAGTTTGCGAAACGCGCCGATCAGCGTGACCGCCAGATCGGGCGCATCGGCCACCAGCGACAGCGAGCCCGATTCCAGCCCGCCCGCCGACTCCAGCAATTGCCGCGCGTCGCGCTCGCAACTCAGCATATGACGCGTCACGCTGAAAAGCCGCAGGCCCAATTCGGTCGTTTCGACGCCGCGCGGCCCGCGCTCGAACAATTTGACCCCGTAATCCTGTTCCAGACGCCGCACGTGATCCGACACCGCAGGCTGCGTCAGCGACAGCGCCTGCGCCGCCTTCGAAAACCCGCCGTGTTCCGCGACCGCATGGAACGCCCGCAATTGCGCGTATTGCACGTATGCCTCATCTGGCTGTGGGTGATAAGTTTTAGCGATACCATCATCGATTATATCGATTTTACCGATGGTCGGCCTTTCGGTACTGTGTCATGCATCGACATAGCGATATCGGAGTACCGGACATGGAAAGCGCGATTGACAGTTCGCAGGACGCGTCGGCGGAAGTCTCAACCGTGCGCTGCGCCGCGCCCGCCAAGGGGGAGCCGTATCTGCTGACGCCGGGGCCGCTCACCACGGCGTTCTCGACGAAAGAGGCGATGCTGCGCGACTGGGGTTCGTGGGACGGCGATTTCCGCGCGATGACCGCGTATCTGCGCCGCAGTCTGCTGGATATCGCCGGCGACACGGCGGGCGACTACGACTGCGTGCCGCTGCAAGGCAGCGGCAGCTACTGCGTCGAAGCGATGCTCGGCAGCCTGATGCCGCGCGACGGCCACGCGCTCGTGCTCGCCAACGGCGCTTACGGCAAGCGCATCGCGACCACGCTCGGCTACCTGGGCCGTGCCTGCACGGTGCTCGACAAAGGCGACTACCTGCCGCCGCGCGGAGCCGAAATCGAACGGATGCTGGACGCCGATCCGCGTATCACGCATGTGGTCGCCGTGCATTGCGAAACCAGCTCGGGCATCTTGAATCCGCTCGAGGAAATCGCCGCTGCCACCGCAAAGAAAGGCCGCAAGCTGCTGATCGATTCGATGAGCGCCTTCGGCGCAGTGCCGCTCGATGTCCGCGAGATTGCGTGCGAGGCCTTTGTGTCGTCGGCGAATAAATGCATCGAGGGCGTGCCGGGTTTTGGCTTCGTGATCGCCCGCAAGAGTGCGTTGCGCGAAGCGAAGGGCCGCAGTCATTCACTCGCGCTCGATGTCTACGATCAATGGGATGTGATGAACCGCACCGGGCAGTGGCGCTTTACGCCGCCCACGCACACGGTGGCCGCGTTTATCGAGGCGCTGCGTCTGCACAAGCTCGAAGGCGGCCAGCCCGGGCGGCTCGCGCGCTATGCGAACAATCGCGACGTGCTGGTGGCCGGCATGCACGAACTCGGCTTCGAACCGCTGCTGAATGCACGCTGGCGCTCGCCGATCATCGTGACGTTTTTCGCGCCCGCGCATCCGCAATTCAGGTTCGAACGCTTCTATGAATTGATGAAGCAGCAGGGTTTCATCATCTATCCGGGCAAGCTGACGGCGGTGGACAGCTTCCGTATCGGCTGCATCGGTCAGGTGGATCAGGACGTGATGCAGCGCGTGGTCGACGCCTGCGCGCGCTCGCTGGAGACGATGGGCGTGCCGCACGCCGCGCCGCCCGAAGCCGCACTCGAAGAACGCAAAACCCTGGCGCAGGCGGCCTGAAACACATTGGGCCGACAAGCCTCACCAGGCTGTCACGAATGAATGCTAGCGTGCGATCCATCGCGCGAGCTTTTGAACCTCTTGAGGATCGAAGTCAATGAAACACGTCAAAGCGGTGATTTTCGACTGGGCCGGCACGGTCGTCGACTATGGTTCGCTCGCGCCGATGGGCGCGTTCGTCGAGACCTTCGAACAGTTCGGCGTCTCGATCTCGATCGACGAAGCGCGCGGTCCGATGGGTATGGCCAAGCGCCCGCACATCGCGGCGCTGATGGCGCTACCGCGTGTGTCGCAGGCATGGGCGAACAAGTACGGCCACGTGCCCGGCGAAGCCGATATCGACGCGGTGTACGACGTCTTCGTGCCGAAGAATATCGCGGTGGCCGCGAGCTACAGTTCGGTGATTCCGGGTGTCGCGGAAGTGGCGAGCGCATTGCGTCACGACGACATCCGCATCGGCACGACCACCGGCTACACCCGCGAGATCATGGCCGAAATCGTGCCGGGTGCGGCGGCGCAGGGCTTTTCGCCGGACAGCATCGTATGTACCGGCGATACGCCGGAAGGGCGGCCGTCGCCGTACATGATCTACAAGACGCTGCCGGAACTCGGCGTGTGGCTGGCGCGCGATGCGATCAAGGTGGATGACACGGAGGTCGGCATCGAAGAGGGCATCAATGGCGGGACGTGGACAGTCGGTGTGTCGGTGAGCGGCAACGCGTTCGGGATGGCGGAAGCCGACGTGAAGGCGCTCCCGGCCGCTGAATTCGCCGCGCGCCGTCAGGCGGCGATCGGCAAATTGCAGGCGGCGGGCGCACATTATGTGATCGACAGCGTCGCGGATCTGATGCCGGTGGTGTACGACATCGAAGCGCGTCTCGCGCGCGGCGAGCGGCCGTGATGGCGTGACGCCTCGAATGGCGGTGCTGTAGTAGGGCGAAAAGCGCACTGGCGGGCAGTGCGCTTTTTTATTGCGCGCTCGATACAGCCAGGTCGAAAACGTATCATCCTGTCGGGCCGGAGATTCACTGATGCCGGTCGGTCCAGTCCATCATGGGCACAACCACCACGCAAGCGCACGACCAACCATGCCGAAGCCGACCCCCGCCGATACCCTCGCCTGGCACATCCACGCCCGCTCGCTGCGCTATTTCGATGCAATCCGCCGCTGCGGTTCGATCCGGGAAGCGGCGCGGCAGATGCATGTGGCGTCGTCGGCGGTGAACCGGCAATTGCTGAAACTCGAAGCGGAAGTCGGCACGCAACTGTTCGAGCGGCTCGCGTCGGGACTCTCGTTGACCGCCGCGGGCGAAGTATTTGCGCGGCACGTGATCACCGTGTTGCAGGACGCGCGCCGGTTCGAAAGCGAAATGGATGCGCTGCGCGGAATCCGGCGCGGCGAGATCAGCATCGTCACGGTCGAGGGACTCAACTCCAGCTTTCTGCCGGACCTGGTCGAGCGGATGCTGACGCGTTATCCGGCGATACGTTTTCAGGTGCATACCGCCGGTTCGGCGACGATTGCCCGCACGATTCTCGATGGCGACGCCGACCTCGGGCTCGCGTTTTCGCTGCCGCGCACGAGCGATCTGCAACAGCTCGCGGTCGGGCGGTTCCAGTTGGGCGCGATCGTCGCCGCCGATCATCCGCTGGCGGGCGAAACCAGTGTGACGTTCGCGCAGTGCGCGCGCTTTCCGCTGATTCTGGGCAACGCGCAACTGTCGATCAGCGGGCTGCTCGAACCGCTGATCCGGCACTACGCGAAGCCGCTGCAAACGGTGCTCGAAAGCGATTCGATCGAGTTGATGCGGCGCATGGCGGCTCGCGGACGCGGTGTCGGATTCCAGACCCGACTCGGTCTCGAACGCGATCTCGCCGACGGCACGCTGAAGCATATTCCGCTGCGCTCGCCGCGTCCGCTGGTGTCGGAACTGGGCGCTTACGCGAGAGCGGGCCGCACGCTGACGCCCGCGCTGGACGCTTTCGTCCGCTTGCTGGCGGAGGCGCTGGCCGACCGCGAGGACGACGAACCGGCAATCTGACCCGTTCGAACCGAACCTTTATTTTGCACGAGCCGCCTGATGCCGTTTCGGCATCGGCATGCACGTTTTTCTGCGCTTTATTGGACACCCGCCGCCCCCTAAACTCGGTTGCAACGGAATCGACCGGTTCAAAGGAGGCGCAATGTCCGAAGTGCTATCAGCCAGAGCGGTGCCGCATACGAGCCTGCCTGTCATCGACGTCGCGGGGCTCGCGTCGCCGGATCGGCGGCAGCGTGCGGCCGTCGGCGCCGCGCTGCATGCTGCCTGCATCGACAAAGGGTTTTTCTACATCGCCAATCATGGCGTCGCCGACGCGCTGATCGACGCCGCGCGCCTCGAAGCCGAACGTTTCTTCGCGCTCGACGACGCCGAAAAACGCCTAGTCGATAAAGCGAAGTCGTTCTGCAATCGCGGCTATGAGCCGTTGCGCGGACAGGTGCTGGAGGCAGGCACGCCGCCCGATCTGAAGGAAGGTTTTTATATCGGCAACGAACTGCCGCTGGATCATCCGCAAGTGGTGGCGCGCGCGTTCAATTGCGGGCCGAACCAGTGGCCGCAGCAGTCGGCGGGTTTTCGTCCGGCGATGGAAGCGTATTTCGCCGCGCTGTACGACCTCTCCAGGCGGCTGACACGCGGTCTCGCGCTGTCGCTCGATCTGCCCGAGGATCATTTCGACGTGTTCTGCGACGACGCGATGGCGACACTGCGTCTGTTGCACTATCCGCCGCAACCGGCGCAGGCGTTGCCGGACCAGAAGGGCTGCGGCGCGCATACCGATTTCGGCTGCCTGACGCTGCTCTGGCAGGACGGCAGCGGCGGTTTGCAGGTGCAGGACGGCGACAGCGGCTGGATTCATGTGCCGCCGCTCGCGGGCACCTTCGTCGTCAATCTCGGCGACATGATCGCGCGCTGGACCAATGACCGCTATCGCTCGACGCTGCATCGCGTGGTCAATGCATCGGGGCGCGAGCGCTACTCGATCCCGTTCTTCTTCACTGGACGTCCCGACTACGTGGTCGAGTGTCTGCCGGGCTGCACCGAACCGGGCGAAGCGCCGAAGTATCCGCCGATCACCGTGGCCGGTCATCTCGAAGCCTGCTACCGGAGAACCTACGGATGACCGCCGCCGTTCAATCGACAGAATCGTCGCACGTGGCCGGCATGCTGCTGATCCACGGCGCGTGGCAGGGCAGTTGGGCATGGGACGCCTGGTTGCCGGAAATGACCGCGCGCGGCTGGACCTGCAAGGCGGTGGATCTGCCGGGCAACGGCGCGGATCCCGAACGCGACGCCGGCGTCGAAATCACGCTGCAAACCTATGTCGACGCGTTGACCGAAGCCCTGAACAGATTCGACGGCCCGGTCGTCGTGGTCGCGCACAGCGGCGCGGGCGTGCCCGCATCGCAACTCGCCGAAGCGCTGCCGGAGCGGGTCGCGTGCCTCGTGTACGTCGCCGGAATGATGCTGCCCGCCGGCATGGGTTACGCGGACCTCGTCGACGCCAGTGCCGCCGCCGTGCCGAACGCCGCAGGCATCGCGCCGTATCTGCAATGGAGCGAGGATCGTACGGTCACCGTTGTGCCCGCCGCGGCCGCGCTGGAAATCTTTCTGCACGACTGCCCGCACGAAGCCGCTGAACGCGCCGCCGCGAAACTCACGCCGCAACGGGAAAGCGGCCGTGCCTTGCTGACGACGCTGAGCGCCGGACGTTTCGGCCATGTCCCGCGCATTTATGTCGAAGCGCTGCGCGACCGCTCAGTGTTGCTGCCTCTGCAACGCAGGATGCAGGCGCTCGTGCCGGGCGCGATGGTGCGCTCGATCGATTGCGGTCACGTGCCGCAACTCGCGCGTCCCGCCGAACTGGCGACGCTGGTATGCGACGCGCTCGCTGAAATCGGCATTCGTGCCGACGGCGCTACATCTCAGCCCCGCTGAAGAAAACCACCACGATTTCCCCTTCGCTTACTACTGGAACCTCGTCATGATCCGACTTCCTCGCCCTGGCCGGTTTTTGTCCGCACGCACTTCTGCAAGCATCGCTACATGCTTTTCAACCCGCTTCGCGCAGCTTGCGAATGGCGCGCTGGTCGTCGCGTTGTGCGGCACGTTCGCGGCCGCCAGCGCACCCGCTGACGCCGCCGATGCGCCGCTCGACGTTTCCATCGTCTACCTCGGCAACCCTGGCGACGCAGGCTGGACCCACGCGCACGATCTCGGCATCGGCGCGGCGGAGAAGCAGCTCGGCTCGCAGATCAAGGTGACGCGCATCGACGACGTCCCCGAAAACGCGGACGCGGCGCGTGTGTTTCGCGATCGTGCGGCGAAGGGCGACAAGATCGTGATCGGCACGTCGTTCGGCTACATGGACTCGATGATGAAGGTCGCGCACGACTACCCGGACACCGTGTTCCTGCATTGCTCCGGCTACAAGAGCGCGCCGAACCTCGGCAACTTCAACGGCAAGGTGTATGAGTCCGCGTACCTCGCGGGTGTGGTCGCGGGGTATGTGTCGAAATCGCACACGCTCGGCTTTGTCGGGTCGGTGCCGATTCCCGAAGTGGTCCGCAATATCGACGCGTTCGCGCTCGGCGCGAAATCGGTCGCGCCGCAGACGACCGTCAAGGTGGTGTGGATCAATAGCTGGTTCGATCCGGGCAAGGAACGCCAGGCCGCCGAAACGCTGATCGGACTCGGCGCCGACGTGCTGATGCAGAACACCGATTCCACCGCGACGATGGCCGTCGCCGAGCAGCACAAAGTCCACGCATTCGGCTGGGATTCGGATATGAGCCAGTGGGGGCCGCATGCGCATCTGGGCTCGGTCGCGTACGACTGGGGCATCTATTACAGCAAGGTGATCGACGAAGTGAAGCGCGGCACGTGGACCAATAAACCGGTGTACTGGGGTGTGAAAGAAGGCATCACGGACCTCGTGCACGTGAACACGTCGGCGGTGCCGGCGGACGCGCAGCGCGCGCTTGCGGAGAAACGCGCGGCACTGGTGGCGGGCAAGCTCGATCCGTTCGCGGGTCCGCTGAAAGACCAGAGCGGCAAACTGCGCGTGCCCGCCGGCACCGTGCTTTCCGCGGACGATACCAACCGGATAAACTGGTTTGTCGACGGCGTGCAGGGCAGCGTCGCGCAATAACGGAGCGGCTATGAGTGATGCAAACAGTGTGTCGGCAGCAGTGGACGATGCGATGCGCGATCCGGTCGTGTGGAACGACTGGCATCCGGTGGCGGCGCTGGATGCGTTCGGCGTATCCGGCACTGCACCTGCGGTGATGAGCACGCGGTTGCTGGGCGTCGATCTCGGTCTTGGCGTCGACGCGTCGGCATCGGCATCGGCCAGCACGACGGACCGCTACCGCGCATGGCGACTCGACACGCTCGCTCACTGCCACGCAAAGGCGCGCTACGGCGTGCTGTGGGTCTGCCTCGGCGAGCCGCGCCGCGATCTTCTGGCGATTCCCGAGGCCGACGAACCCGAGCGCCGTTTGCTGCACGCCGGGGCGTTCAGCGTGCACGTGAGCGGTTTGCGCGCGGTCGAAAACTTCCTCGACATGGGCCACTTTCCGTTCGTGCATACGGGCTATCTCGGCGTCGAACCGTACACGGAAGTCGCGCCGTATCGTATCGAGCGGGACGAAATCAATGACGAGCTATACGCGCACGACTGCCGCTTTTACCAGCCGCGCGCGGCAATGACGGCAGGCGCCGCGCTCGACGTGCAGTACGTGTATCGCGTCGCGCGTCCGTATTGCGCGATTCTGTACAAGACCTGCCCGCCGCAGCCCGAACGTTTCGACGTGATTGCGCTGTTCGTGCAGCCGGTCGACGAAGAGCGCTGCATCGCTCACACGGTCATGAGCTATCTCGATGACGCCAGCAGCGACGACGAATTGCGCGGCTTCCAGCAAACCATCTTCGCGCAGGACATCAAGATTCTGGTGAACCAGGTGCCGAAGCGCCTGCCGCTCGGCGCGGGCATCGAACATCCGGTGCGGGCCGATGCGATGTCGGTCGCGTATCGCCGCTGGCTGTCGGCGCAACAGATTACTTATGGAACGACTCATGGCCGATAAGAACCCGTTGGCGTCCGCTGCGTCCGGCTGGTTTGCACTATGCGATGTGGACCGGCTCGGCGAACGCGCGATCTATCACACTGAACTGGCGGGCTACGAACTCGTTGTCTGGCGAGCCGAAGACGGCGCGATCAACGTGTGGGAAAACCGCTGCCCGCATCGTGGCGTGCGGCTGTCGATGGGCCATCATCGCGGCGACGCGTTGCAATGCCAGTACCACGGCTGGCAATTCGGTTCGGACGACGGCGCGTGTCGCTTCGTGCCCGCGCATCCCGATGCCGCGCCGCCCGCAGTCGCGGTGAAAACGTGGCCGGTTGAAGTGCGCCACGGTTTTGTGTGGACCTGTATCGCATATACAGATGAAACGCCGCCTCCGTTCACGCCAATCGATGAACTCGACGGCGAAGCGGACTTCGATAGTCAGATCCGCTTGCGCACGGTCGCGCTCGATGTGTCCAGCGACGCTGTGCAGCGCGCGCTCGCCGACTACTGTTTCGACCATGCCGCATTCGATCCGTGGACGACCACCGAATGCGTTGCGTTCGACGCGGGTCCGCGTGCGGTCGTCGTCGAACAACTCGATGATGCGCGGCAACGTGTGGTGTTTCTCGTGCAGCCCGCGCGCGAAGGGCGCACGTATCTGCACGGCGTCGCGCTGGGTGTTTCCGCTGGTAACGCTAGTGAACGGATTGCTGTGCAGCGGCATCATCAACAACGTCTCAACGCGTTGCGCGATGCACTGGAGTGGCAGGCCGAGCCGCCGCTCAGTAGCGAAACCGCAATGAGTCAGACGGCGCTGGGTATTCCGCCCGCGCTACTGAAAAACGCGCAGCCGGTTTTCTTGCAGTCTGCGGTATCCCGGCCCGTTTCTCCCGCGCGAACGTTGACGCCAGGCGTCGCAGATTCCGCCACGGCAACTGAAGTCGAAGATCACGCGTTCACGGTTCATCTGTCGCGCAGTAAAAAAACGCTGACCGTGGCCGCCGACGCAAGCCTGCTGCAAACCTTGCGCGACCACCACGTCGATGTGCCGACTTCCTGCGAGCAGGGTGTGTGCGGCACATGCCGAACCCGCGTGCTGGACGGCGTGCCGCTGCATCGCGACGATTTTCTGACGCCGCACGAACGCGCGGCCGGTGACTGCATGCTGGTGTGCGTGTCGCGCGCGGCCGGTGCCGCGCTGACGCTCGATCTGTGAGGCCGCGATGTTCAAACTTTACGACGACGAGTTGTGCGGAGAAAGCTACAAGGTCAGGCTCATGCTGGGCCTGCTCGGAGTGGAATACGAACGGGTGCGTGTCGAGCTTTATCCGTCGAAACAGAACGGCACGCGCCGCTTTCTCGCGATGAATCCGCTGGGCACGCTGCCGGTGCTCGACGCCGACGGCGCCTTGCTGCACGGCGCGCACGCGATTCTGATGTATCTCGCGCGACGCCATACGGGTGCAACGACTGAGCCGGGAGAAGAGCAGACGCACTGGCTGCCTCTCGATGATCCGCTGCAATTCGCGCAGGTTCAGACGTGGCTCGATTTCGCCGCGCAACTGAGCGGCATAGTCTTCACGTTGCGGGCACAGGTGCTGCACGGCACGCCGCCGCACGATCAATGCCATCCACTGGAAGCGAGGAAAAAAGCGCAGCAGCTTTTACGAATCCTCGACGAAACCTGCTGGTTCAACGAGGCCGCGGGCACGCCGTTCGTCTGCGCGAGTGTGTCGCCGACCATTGCCGATATCGCGTGCTTCGTGCCGGTCGCGCTGCTCGACGAAGCGGAAATCGAATCGATCGACTATCCGGCGCTGTCGCGCTGGATCGCGCGGATCAAACGTCTGCCCGGGTTCACCACGATGGCCGGCGTCTACGCAGCAGCCTGAAAAAAGCCGCCCCGCGAGTTCACTCGAAATACCCCACCGCCAGATCGATGAACTCGCGGACCTTGCGCGGCACGAACTCCCGGCTCGGATAAACCAGCGACACCGCGACATCGCCGTTGATCACCGCATAGTCGCCGAGCACGCGTTGCAGCGTGCCCGCCTGCAATTCGTCGGCGACCATTTCGAGCGGCAACAGTGCAATGCCCATCGCGCCCAGCGCCGCCTGCTTCTGCATGATCATGCTGTTGACCGTGAGCGACGCATCCAGCGCGATGCTTTCTTCGCTGTCGCTTTCCTTGTTGCCCTTGCCGCCGCGACCAGGCTTGTCCTTCCTGAACAGCCACGTCTGCGGACTCGTGTCGAGCGGCGCGCCGATCACGCGGTGCTGCGCGAGATCCGCGGGCGTTTGCGGCTGACCCGCCTGCGCCAGATACGCGGCGGCCGCCACCGGCACCGCGTACGAGTTGATGAGCCGACGCACCACCAGCGACTCCGAACGGATCATGTGCTCGGTGACGATGCCCACATCGAAGCCGCCTTCCAGCAGGTCGACCCGTTTCTCGGTCAGCGTGACACGCAGATTCACTTGCGGAAAACGGGTCTGATAATCGGCGAATAACGGCGTCAGACGAAACAGCGAGAAGCTGCCGAGCGCGACGATGCGCAGGTCGCCGGTGACTTCCTTCGACGTGGTGGTCGCGCGCATTTCGACTTCTTCGAGTTCGGCGAGCAAAACCCGGCAGCCGTCCGCGTATTGCGCGCCCGCTTCGGTCAGCACGACCTTGCGCGTGGTGCGCTGGAACAGGCGAATGCCGAGGTGCTGCTCGAGGCTCGACACATGGCGCGTCACGACCGATGTCGATACACCGAGGTTCGCCGCGGCCTGCGCAAAGCTGCCCGAGTCCGCGACCCTGACGAAAGCCTGCATGGCCTGGAAGAGATTGATCATGTGAATGAAAAAACGTATTCGTTAAGGCAGATGACGTGAAAAGCACGGCCCGTTTACATGCACCGGACTGTGCGTTGTCGGCGCGTCAACTCCGTTCTCAGGCCTCGATCGCGCCGGCTGCATACGCGCCGTTGCGCGCGACCACCCGTCCGTTCGACACCACCAGCTTGCGCGGCGGTCGCGCGACCATCGCGTGCGCGAGCGTGTCGGCGTCGAGCAGCACGAGGTCGGCGCGCGCGCCTGCCTGCAAGCCGTAATCGCCGAAACCGCACGCTTGCGCGGCGACGCTGCTGACGCAGTCGAACGCGAGCGCCAGATCGTCGTCGCGGCGCAGGCCGTAGCGCGCCGCGATGTGCATCGCGCGTTCGAGCATGTCCGGCGAGCCGTAGGGCGTCCACGTGTCGCGAATGCCGTCGTTGCCGCCGAACAGCGTGACGCCGTGTTGCAGACAAGCTTTGAGCGGCGGGACGGGCGTCGACGACGGCGCCGTGGTCAACAGTGCAACGCGCAGATCGGCGAGACGTGCGAGCAGCGCATCGCGTTGCGGCTCGGGCAGCGCGCCGAGACAGAACGCGTGACTCACGACCACGCGGCCCTGCATGCCGAGCGCCTCCACGCGGTCGAGCAGGAGCCCGAGCGTGAACGCGCCGAGTTCGCCCGGCTCATGCAGATGAATGTCGATCGGCTTGCCGTGCCGCTGCGCGAGCTCGAACGTCAGATTCAGCGACGCAACCGGATCGCCGTCGATCAGCGCCGGGTCGAGCGCGCCGAGCACATCGGCGCCTGCCTGCAATGCGCGTGCGAGCAGGGCATCGGTGCCGGGACGACCCAGCAGCCCGGATTGCGGAAACGCGACGATCTGCAAGTCGAGCATGTCGCGCAATGTTTCGCGCGTCGCCAGCACGCCTTCGAGATGACGCAGCCCGGCATCGGTATCGATATCGACGTGGGTGCGCAGGCGCGTCGTGCCCGCCTCCAGAAACGCGCGAGCCAGCGCGAGCGATTGCGCACCCGCGTCGTGTCCGGTTTGCGCGCGGTAACGCCGCTCGTTCTCGATCCGGTCGGTCAGCTTCGGCCCGACCTCGTTGCGATACCAGCGCATGCCCCACAGCGTTTTGTCCAGATGCGTATGACCTTCGACGAAACCCGGCAGCAGCAGCGCGCCCGCGCCGTCCTCGGGCGTGACGCCCGGCTCGCGCGGCAGATCGGGGCCGATCGCCGCGATGCGGCCGTCGACGATCGACACGTCGACCTTCCTGTCAACGTGCGGACCGTTGCCCTGGCGGACGTTCGTGATGAGCCAGGTGTTCGTCATGCGATTTGTCTCCGTTTTTGTCATGTTGGCCGGACGCTGGCAGGTTTCGACGGCGCCAGAAGTAAGCGTCTGAAAGACATCGAAAGTCAGCGCCCGGTAAAGCATTTGTCTGCTGAATCGCGCGCCCGGCTCGCCCGGCCAGACGAAAGGCGCGGCGCGGTTTGCGGGTGAATTGTACTTCGTGGGTCGTGCGCGCCGATTCGCGTGTTCCGACCACGCGCAAGCGCGCGCAAACCTCGCGGACGATATGCGGTATGCCTCAAGTTTCGGATGTCGATGCCGTTGACCTAAGCTAATTACACTCGGGAATCTCGCCGTGCAACTCGCTTACAGTAACGACCGTCTGGCCAGCCGGATGGCAGTCGATCCTTCCGCCGCCGGCGAACCCGAAGTGGAGTCGTCAGTCATCGAATGGTTGTTGCACGACGATCAGGTGATGCGCGAATGCTTTATTCACGCAGCGGAAATCCTCAAGAGCGTGACGGGCGCGGCCATTACCGCGATCACGCTGCTCGACGAGGAATATCAGCACTATCGCGCCGAGGTCGGCATGTCGATGCCGCTGGTCACACGAGCCCGCTCGCTGGCCGACTACGCGGTGCGCGATGCCGAGTTGTTCGTGATCGAAGACGCGCACGACGACAGCCGTTTCGGCGAATGCATGCTGGTGAAGCGCTACCCGTTCGTACGCTTTTACGCGGCGATTGCGCTGCGTGCGCCGAACGGCGAGATCGTCGGCGCGTTGTGCGCGATGGACCCGTCGCCGGGCAAGCTCGATGCCGGTCAGCGCGGCGTGTTCTACCACCTGCGCGCGATGATCGAAAACGATCTGAAGATGCGCACGGCGACCGCGATCGATCCGCTCACGCAACTGTACAACCGCCGCTTTCTGCTGGAGACGATCACACGCCGCTGGAAAGAAGCGCAGGACGGCGACGTGATGGGTTCGGTGGTGGTCGATGTCGACTGGTTCAAGCAGTACAACGACACCTACGGCCACCAGGCGGGCGATCACTGTCTGCGCCGGGTTGCTTCGGTGATGCAGGCGGCGGCGGACGGCGAGCGCATCGTGGTGGGCCGGATGGGCGGCGAAGAGTTCGGGCTGCTGGTGCTGCGCGCGGAAGCCGCATCGCTCGCGGACACGCTGAACGCGCTGCGCCAGGGCGTCGAGGATCTCGCCATCGAGCATCGCGCTTCGCCGCTCGGCGTGGTGACGGTGAGCGTGGGGGCGTCGCTCACGCGCATCACGGAATCGTCGCGGCCCGCGCATCGCGATGGCTTTGCGAGCGCGGACAGCGCGCTGTATCGCTCGAAACATCGCGGCAGAAATCAGGTGACGATGGCGTAGTTTTCGAGGCGGCCTGTGGCGGGCCTGACCTTGGCAAGGCCGCATTCGCCCACATGGCCGTAATAGGCGTGCCGGCGCCGCGTGGCGCACGTTCGACTGGATCTGGCCGGCGCTTGAAGAAGCAAAAAGGCCGGAATTTCCGGCCTTTTTGCCTGGCGGTGAGTTCGACTGTCAGCTACGCGCGCGTCGAATCAATCCTTCAACTCGCAATCAGCTTCAACCCCGCCGGCAATGATTCGCCGAACACGCGGCCTTCGTCGGCGTTATCGAGTTCGACGTTCTCGCTGACCATCGTGATCCATGCACGCGGTGCGTTCGATGTTTCGAGCCGTCGTATCACGGCGTGACGCACGTCGTCGGCGAGATCGCGCGAGCGGTCGCCGGTCATCCGCGCAATCTGCACGGCGGCGAACGCAGCGGGATCGACCTTCTTCCAGTCGAGCGCGAGAATCGCGTTCAGCCATTGAACGGCGACCTCCGGCGGCACGACGCTATGCGCGCTGCCGTAGAACGGCCGCCGCGCGCCGATCCGCCCGACCGCCCACCAGCCTTGATGATTCTCGGTGGGCCTTTTCAGCCTGGTCAGCAGCGACTCGCCGAGTTCGATCTTGCGTTCGACCGGAATCCGTTCGAGCGAAGCGCTCAGGCGAAGCATGTCGGCGAGACCGGTTTTCGCGACGTCGAACGGCAGTTTGTGACGCGATTGCGCGGCCGTTTGCAGATACGCCATTGCATCGAGCACGCGCAACTGCGAGGTCTCGTCGAGACCGCCTGCGGCGCGGCGCCACAGTGTCCACCATTCGGACCAGACCTGGCTGTCGTTGACGTACTGGATGCCGTCGTCGAATAGCGACCACAGTTGTTCGACCCGCCATTCGTCCAGCGGATAGCCGAAGCCTGGCCGCACGCAATAGCCGGCCAGATTGAGCCACACCCGTTCGTGATCCGCCGAACGCCGCCGACGCCGTGCGCGTTCCCACAGTGCGCCGAACAGTTCGCGCAGCAACGCGCTGGTCCAGGTGTCGCGCGGGCCGAGTAGCTGTTCGAGTTGCGCGCGTAAGCGTTTGACTTCTTTCGGATCGAGCTTTTGCGCACGCGAACCGAAGCAGCGGTCGATCAGTTCGAGCGCGGCGTCGAGCGACGGGTGCCGCGCTGCGGACGCGTCATCGACCGGCAGATTCACCTGCGCGGTGTCGCTGCGCAACTGGAATTCGAGCATCCAGCGTTGCGCGGGATTGTCGAGTTCGATGCAGCGCACGTCGAGCGTGCCGACTTCGGTGAGCGACGTCGCGATCTGCACGATGGTTTCGCGTGCGGCGCGTTCGCTGTGCGGCTGCACGACGGTGGCGATCGGCGGCAGGCGGATGAAGTCGCCGCCGTCGAGATCGACCAGTTCGCCCGGTTGGTAGACCGTATCCGCGCTCGATGAAACCAGGTGGAAGCGCACCGGATACCCGAGGCGCAGCGCGAACGTGCGATCCGCGATCAGGATTTCGTGGCCTTCCGTCGTGCCGCGCGGCAGCAGACAGATGCCGCGTGGGACGGCGCCGGCGTCCCGTTTGCGCTCGCCGGTTTCGTCGAGCACGAGGAAGTAGCTGCGCGGCGAGCCGCCGCCGATTTTCGGCGCGTTGCCCGCGCGGGCCAGCGAATAGGCGACCGCGCCGCGTGCCACCGCCACGTCGGGGTTGTCGTTGTGCAGCACGTTGAGCGCGTCGCCGCGCCACGTGCCGAGCGTATCGGCGAGGCGGCGGGTGAGGGCGTCGGCGCGGAATACGCCGCCGTTGAGCAGCAAGGTGTCCGGGATCGGCAGCGGCTGGTTGCTGCCGCTCTCGTCGTCGGCTAAACCCAGCGCCTTGCGCGACGGCGCAGCAAAGCGGCTCAAAAACGCCGCGATGTGACGCGTGACGGCGGCATCGGTCGCATAGGGCAGACCGAATTCGACAATCGCGCCACGCGGCCGGCCTGGCCGTTCGTTCGATGCCACCTTCGGAAAGAAGCCGTCGACGATCACCCCCTCGACTTCGTCGCGCGTGACCTGCACGGTGCGTGCGCCGCCGATCAGCTTCGAGCCCGCGCCGAGCAGCGTGATCGACGCCGACTCGGGCGCTTGCGCGCCAAGCAGTTGTTCCTTCGCGCCACGGCACCGCTCGACCAGTTGCGACAGGCTCGCCGCCGACAGACGAGTGCGTGTGTCGCCGCCCGGCAGCCGCGCTTCGACCAGATGCGCGAGCGCGAGGTCCATGTTGTCGCCGCCGAGCATCAGATGATTGCCGACGCCGATGCGCGTAAGTTGTGGCCGGCCGTCGTCGCCGGGAGGGCCGACTTCGATCAGCGTGAGGTCGGTCGTGCCGCCGCCGACATCGCAGATCAGCACGAGGCGCGTGTCCGCGAGTTCGTCCGACAGGCTCTCGCGATGATGGAACAGCCAGTCGTAAAACGCGGCTTGCGGTTCTTCCAGCAGCCGCAACGTGGTGAGACCGGCCATGCGCGCCGCTTCGACGGTGAGCGCGCGAGCACCTTCGTCGAACGAGGCGGGGACCGTGAGCACCACGTCCTGATGTTCCAGCAGCGCGTCGGGGAACTGCTGGTTCCACGCCGCGCGCAGGTGCGCGAGATAGCTCGCGCTGGCTTCGACCGGCGAGACTTTGCGGACGTCGTCGGGGGCGCCCCACGGGAGAATCGGCGCAATACGGTCAACCGATGCATGCGACAACCAACTCTTCGCGCTTGCAACTAACCGTCCCGGAACCTGAGCACCAAGCAAGCGCGCAAGGCGGCCGATGACGACCGGTTGGGTTTGAGCGTCTGCATTGCCAGAGGCCTGGACAGAAGCCGAAGCCGTCCACGGCAATTGCAGATCGCCCGCGCTCAACTCGCCCTCGGCCGCGTGGTAACGCACCGAAGGCAGCAGCGGCCGTGCGGCGACCTCGCCGGGACTCACCAGCTGTTCGATCCCGAACACGCGAATTTGCGGCGAACCAGAACCACCGTCCGCCGCCGACTCCGTTTCCGCATAAGCCAGCACCGTATTACTGGTGCCGAGATCGATACCGACGCTGTACCGCTTCATCTCACTCATGCATTCGCGTTGCCGCGCACATCGAACTCGACTTTCCAGCGCTCGTCGGAACCGCGCGGAATCGCTTCGAGTTCGAGCGTGCCCGCTTCGGTCACGCGTGCATGCAGCTTCACCGGCACGACTTCACCGGCTTGACGGCCGGAGGCAGGCAGCGTCGCCTGAATTTCTTCGAGTTCCTGAAGCTCGTCGGGACCCCAGAAGTCGAGCAGCGTGCCGACCTGATCCTGGCGACGCACCGACGATCCGAAGAAGCGGAAATGCACCGGCTCGCCGACCACCAGGCCGAATTCCTGCGCGGGCAGTTCGGCGTCGGTGCCTTCTTCCATGCCGAACGGCGCGACGCACAGCGCCTGGATCGGCGGCTCGAGTCCGGGTACGGCAGGCATCGCCGATTCGATCGCGATGTAGTACGCGCGGGCGGTGCCGCCGCGAATCCGCACGCCCTGGCCGCGTCGCACGTAGCCGTAGTAGGCCGCACCGCGCGCGACCGCGAGATCGAGATCCGCGCCTTCGAGCAGACGGGCCGGTGCCGCGCTTTCCGCTGCGAGCCAGTTGTTCAGCGTGCCCATGAGCCGCTCGACCAGCAGTGGCGACTTGAACACGCCACCGTTGAACAGCACGACCGTGGGGTGCAGGAAAGTGGCGTTTTCCGCGCCATGGTTTTGCAGACCTTCCAGTTCGGCCAGCGCGCCGACCTGGCGTCCCAGGAACGCGGCCAGATGACGCGTGATGCCCGCGTCCTGCGCGTACGGCAGGCCAAGCTGCGTCAGGCCGGCACGCGCGCGCGTGACCGGACGCGCGGCGCTGTCCACCTGCGGGAAGAAGCCTTCGAGAATCGTCTGCGTGAGTTCGGCGCGTGTGAGTTCGGTGCGGATCGATCCGCCGATCAGCTTCGAGCCGCGGCTCGGCACCACGAGCGGCACGGTGTCGGCAGCCGGATCGCTGAGCAGCGTTTCCTTGGCCGAACGGCACGCGTAGGTGAGGGCGCGCAATTGCCACGCGTCCGCTTGCGTGCCTTGTGCCGCGAGCTTGCGGGCGACCACGTGCGCAAGCGCGAGGTCCATGTTGTCGCCGCCGAGCAGGATGTGTTCGCCGACCGCGACGCGATGCAGTTCGAGATTGCCTTCGCGTTCGATCACCGCGATCAGCGAAAGGTCGGTCGTGCCGCCGCCCACGTCGACCACGAGGATGATGTCGCCGACCTTGACCTGCTTGCGCCACTGGCCGCCGCTCTTTTCGATCCAGCTATACAGCGCGGCTTGCGGTTCTTCGAGCAGCGTCATGCGGCCGTAGCCCGCGGCAACGGCTGCCTCGGCGGTCAGTTCGCGCGCGGCCGGATCGAACGACGCGGGGATCGTCACCGTGACGTCCTGTTCGCCGAACGGCGCGTCCGGGTGCGCATGGTCCCAGGCTTCGCGCAGATGCGTCAGATAGCGCACCGAGCTTTCGAGCGGCGACACGCGCGCGACTTCGGGCGGAGCGTCGTTCGGCAGAATGCCGGCGCGACGGTCGACGCCTGGATGGCACAGCCAGCTTTTCGCGCTCGACACCAGCCGGATCGGCGTGGCCGCGCCCCGGTTGCGGGCGAACTCGCCGACTGCGAAGTCGCGCGCGCCGGTCCACGGCAGATGCAGGTCGCCGGACGCGAGTTCATCGGGATGCGGCAGATAGAGGAACGAGGGCAGCAGATCGAGGTAATCGACCGCGCCCGCGCCGGTGAGTTGCGCGATGGGCAGCACGCTTTGGGTGGTTTTCTCGCCGTCGCTCGCGCTGGTGTCCACGTAGGACAGCGCAGAGTGCGTAGTGCCGAGGTCGATGCCGATGGAGTAGCGTGCGTCGCTCACAGTTCCACCTCCGCCGGGGCGATCACTTTCGCGTTGTGGCTATCCGTCAGTTTCGGCAGACGCACGTCGTCGACACGCCAGCCGCGATGGCTGATGCTGCCGCTGAACGGCGCCTTGCCGACCACGTTGCCGGTCAGGCGGACCGAGCTTGCGTCGAAACCTTCGGGCAGCGTGACGCGGCTGCCTTCGGCTTCGTCGCGCACCGGACGGATCGTGAAATGCTCGCGCAGCGTGGCGCGGCAGCCTTCGTGGACGAGGCGCGCGGCCGCGCCGATGTCGGCGTCGCTGTAGTTCTTGATGTCTTCTTCGACGAAGTCGATGAAACGCGCGTCGCGTTGCAGCAGGCCGAGCAGTTGCAACGCGGCGTCGGGCGTGGCTTCTTTCAGCACGGGCGCGGGCTGGGGAGCCGGTTGCGGTGCCGGTGCCGGTGCAGGCGCGGGCGCGGCTGCGGGTTGGCTAACGCCGCCGTTACGCAGACGCAACACGTCGGCGGCGAATTTGCCGTCGCCGAGGATGCTGAAAAACGTGCCCACGGCAAGCGAAATCCTGCCGAGGAAAGATGGGTTCGAATCGGTCATAAATGCTCCTGAGGTGCTCTGTTAAAGGACGAGCTGTCCTGACTGCCGCGCCCGTCACCGGTCGCCGAAGCCCGTTGGGGCTTGGCTCGGCCGTCGCCGGGCGAATTTGCGAAGGCCGGCGGCAAGCCTGCCGCCGACGCGTGATCCATTCGATGCCGCCATGCGCCGGTAAGGCGCGCAAAACCCGTATTTTGCCTTGTGGCGCGTCCGGGTCGGGCAAAACCGGCCATTCTAGCGGGCAATGCGGCGAGATTGGCGGTTTGTGGGGCGTGATGGCGGCTGACGTGGGGGGCGGGCTTTCGACCGAGGGGAGCTGCGAGCCAAAAAACTCAAGCGCCGCAAAACGGTTGCCCGGAATTGTTCCAGCTATCAATGATGGAACCGTGAAAACAGCAGTTGCCGCACCCGCGCTAACGCCGCTACCATCACTGCTATGGACCCCCGTAACGTACTGCTCTCCAGTTACCACCATCACGGCCGCTCGACATTGCGCCGTGGTTCGTTACGTCCATAGCAAAGAACCGGCTGGCTGTACCGGGCCGATTTCCTGCACAACGACCAAGGCGCCCCCGGCGCCTTTTTTATTTCTATCAGCGAGAGATTGAGCCATGACCATGATTCGTGGAACCCGTTTTATCGTCGGCAAGGAAGCCGCGCGATTCCGTGCACTCGAAAGCCGTTTCCGGAGCTACCTTCATTGAGGTTGGCGCCGACGAGGCCATCGTTCCCGCGCTGTGGGGGCAGGATACGTTTATCGACAAGGCTGGCGGCAGTGAAGTCATCGGCCAGATGTGGGCATTTGAGGACAAGAAAGGCCGGCCTTGCTGCCTGATTCCTGAAGCCACCGCACTGTTCCAGGAGCGCCGCGACGCGCTGCTCGGCAGAAGCGCTGAACGCATGTTCTTCTATATCGCGCGATGTTATCGGTATGAGCGTCCGCAAGCCGGCCGATATCGCGAGTTCGTGCAACTCGGCTTTGAATACCTGTGCGCAAATCCGGGGAAGGCCAGCGTGCGCAGCCAGGCGATCGCGGCAGGCTTCCTCGATTCGCTCGGCGTGCAGTACGTCGCCGACAGCGCGGCGCGACGCGGACTCAGTTATTACCTGGAGGGTAGGGGCTTCGAAATGCGCTGCACCGAACTCGGCGCGCAACAGCAGGTGGTGGGCGGCGGCGCTTATCGCGAAGGCGCGGGTTTTGGCATAGGCGCAGAGCGTTTGCTGCTTGCGATAGAAGCACAAGGGCTTGCTTTGTCGCCGTGACCCTCGCGATGATCTCGCGGTGACGGAGATGGACTGCCCGAGCCTGTTCGCCCAGGCGGTCCGTCTCCGTTCGCGGATACACCCGCCGCGTGCCGCGTCGTTCAGAACGACGTACCGATCTGGAACTGGAAGACCTGATACTTATCCGTCGAGTGCCGGACGATCGGGAAGCCGACCGACAGCTTGAGCGGACCAATCGGCGAAATCCATTCGAGGCCCGCGCCATAGCTGTAGCGCAAACCATTCGCGCCGACGCTGTCGCCTTCGTTGCCCCACACGTTACCCGCGTCGACGAAGCTGAATACACGCAGCGTGCGGTCCCATCCGGTGCCCGGCAGCGGCACCGTCATTTCGATATTCGCGACGACCATCCGCGAGCCGCCGATCGGGTCGCCGGTGCTGGCGTCGCGCGGGCCGAGCGAACTCGGCTCATAGCCTCGTACGGAACCGATACCGCCTGCGTAATAGTTCTTGAAGATCGGATAAGCCTTGCCCGCGAAGCCGTTGCCGTAACCGCCCTGCAGATTCAGGCCGAGAATGAAGCCGCGCGCGAACGAGTAGTAATACTGCGCCTGAAGGTCGGCTTTGTAGTACTCGGTGTCGCCTGCGGGCGTGCCGACTTCGCCGTTGGCCTGCAGGAAATAGCCTCGGCTCGGCACGAGGGCGCTGTCGCGATTGTCGCGTGCCCACGCTGCCGTGAGCGGCACGTTATTCACGACATTGCCGAATTCCTTGACGTAGTCGAGGTAACTTTGCGGCGTCGTCGAATCCGTCGAGATGCGGTTCTGTTCGAGACCCATGCCGAGATAGACCGTATCGGTTTCGGAAAACGGAATCCCGAACTTAATGTCGCCGCCGATCGTGAGAATGCGGAAGCTCGTATCGGAGTTGTAGTACAGCGGGTACGTGGTGCGGTAATAGGCTTCGGTAATCCGCTTGATCCCGTCGACGGTGAAATACGGATCGGTCTGCGTGACGGTCAACGTGCGGTACGTTTTGGCCGTGTTGACGTTCACGGCGAGACTCGTGCCCGAACCAAACACGTTGTCCTGCGAAATGCCTGCGGACAACACCACCTTGTCGGTCGACGAAAAGCCCGCGCCCAACGTAATGGCGCCGGTCGGTTTTTCGCTGACCTTGACGTCGATGTCCACCTGGTCGGCCGAGCCTTCGACCGGCACCGTGGTCACGTCGACATCGGTGAAATAGCCGAGGCGGTTGATCCGGTCCTTCGACAGCGCCAGCCGGTTCGAATCGAACCACGAGCTTTCGAGTTGACGCATTTCGCGGCGCACGACTTCGTCGCGCGTACGCGTATTACCGACCACGTTGATATGCCGCACATACACGCGACGGCTCGGGTCCACCTGGAGCGTCAGATCCACCGTGTGGTGTTGCTGATCGATCTTCGGCAACGCGTTGACCGTGGCGAATGCATAGCCGTATTCGCCGAGCTTGTCGACGACGGCCTTCGTCGCCGCTTGCAGCTTTTCAGCCGAGAAACGCTCGCCCGCCTTGATCTTCACGAGCTTCGACAACTCCGCTTCGCGAGCGAGAAGATTGCCGGACAGCTTGATTGACGAAATCGTGTACGGCTCACCTTCATGCAGCGAGACCGTGAGGTACATCTCCTTGCGGTCGGGCGTCAGCGAGACCTGCGTCGAGTCGATATTGAACTCGAGATAGCCTCGATTCAGGTAATACGAGCGGACGTTTTCGAGGTCGCCAGTGAGTTTGTCCTTCGCGTACAGATCGTTCTTCGTGTACCACGAGAACCAGTTCGGCGTGGACAACTGCATCTCGTCGCGCAACGTATCGCTACTGAACGCCTGATTGCCGATGAAGTTGATCTGGCGAATCTTTGCATTGGGGCCCTCGGCCACCGAGAACAATATCGCTACGCGATTACGGTCGATCGGCGTGATCGTCGTCGTGACTTCAGCCGCGTAATAGCCACGCGTCAGGTACTGACGCTTCAGTTCCTGCTCGGCCTTGTCGACAAGCGCTTTATCGTAGTAAAGCCCTTGCGACAGTCCAACGGATTTCAACGCTTTCGTCAGGTTCTCCTTGTCGAACTCGTGGATACCCGCGAAATCGATCGTGCCGATTGCCGGACGCTCCTGAACATACACGATGACGACATTGCCTTCGGTCGAAATGCGCACGTCGTTGAAAAATCCCGTTGCGTAGAGCGCGCGGATTGCTTCGGAAGCCTTATCGTCGTCGAAGGTGCCGCCCTGCTTGATCGGCAGATAGGCGAACAGGGTGCCCGGTTCAATGCGCTTCAACCCTTCGATGCGAATGTCCTGTACGACGAATGACTGTGCGGCGTGGGCCGACCCGGTCGCCAGCGAGAGGCCGGCAAGCGAAAGCGCGCCGGCGACCCGGCTCGTTAAAACCTGTAATTTCATCTTGGGTATTCAGTCCTGATGCGGCGCGCGCAGCGCAAACGGGAACGCCAGAGTAAGAGTGACGTCAGCAAAACGATCGTCCCCAAGCTCTGGAAAGCGCGAAGTATAGGGACGGGTGTTCCGTCTCTCGTTACTGAAAACTTTCCGCGCATTAGGGCTGTCAGGGTGCGCAGCGCGCATAAGCGCCTGTGGGCGAGGTTTGCGGCGCCCGCGCCGAAATAAAGCGTTACAGAACCCAGGCAAGCGTAGTACGCGTGTAACCCGGCGCCGCATTTGCGCTGCTATCGTGAATTGTCGATTCGGCGACCTGCTTTACCTGCGTATTGCGTTTTTGGAGAAGTGACCATGATTGAATACCTTTCACCGGCGGTGCTTACGGCAGTCTTGCGCGTCAGCTCAACACCGATTTTTTCCGTGCGACTGGCCATGGCGTCGCTGCTTACACGGCGTGACATATCGAGCCGCCCGTTGCGGGCAGGCATCTTCAACGCGACTGTCGAGGAGGGTAAGCACCATGTCTGAAGTCTCGCCTTTCATGTTGAATTCGATCAGCGACATGCAATTGACCGCTGACGGCCAATATCTGCTGATTCACGGCAATCAACCCACGGCGGCCGTGCATCGCTCGGTGCTCCAGGACCTGCTTGTGGCGCTCCCCAATGCAATCGAACACGCCGACCGCGTGGCTCACAACGATCGGGAAATGGGCTTCGCACTGCACTGCCAGGGCTGGGAGGTCGGTCGTTTGAACGGACAGGAAACCATCGTGATCCGCTTCCGTTTATCCGGCACAGCGGGGCTGTCGTTCTCATTACCGGCAGGACAGATTCCTTATCTATTACAGGCGCTCGGCGGTGCGGCGGGGATAAACGAGTCGCACGCCGAGGGTGTAACCCTCCAGTAATTTCACGCGCGCACGGCGTATTTCACGCGTGCATCGCGGGCCTTTCTTCGCATCACTGCGTCCTTCTTTCTTTCCGGTCATTACCTGTTTTGATATTACGCAGTGTATTTCCTCCGTTACGTCGTTTGCGTTTAAGGCCACTCGTTTATTTCATGCTGTGTGCGGCAGGCTGCGCGCCGCTAGCCGGTCATGCGCAACTGGTCGGCGCGGCTGCCGTTGCCGAACCGCTCGACGGTGTGTGGGGCTTCCGGCTTGCGCCTCAATTGAGCGAACAGCCTTTGCGTGCGGGCGACAAACCCGTGACCGCAGCGATCGGCGATTCGATGACCGCCACCACCGGCACCGATGTTTCGCTCAAGGGCCACGCGCAACTACGGCGCTATGCGTCGATCGTGAAAGGCGACGCGTTGCATTACGACATCGACAGCGATAAGGCCGATGCTTATGGTCACGTGCAACTGGTCGATAACGGCAACGTATTCGAAGGACCCGACGCCCATTTCTTCGTGGATGCCAGCGAAGGCACGATCAGCGTGCCCAAGTACCGCTTTCAATTGACCGGAGGGTGGGGCAGTGCGCAACGCGCGGATCTGATCGACAGCGAACGTACGGTCGTGCATCACGGCACCTATAGCACCTGCCAGTGCGATGCGACACCGGCGTGGTATCTGAAAGCTTCCGAGTTCGATATCGATACCGGTAACGACGAAGGCATTGCGCACGATGGCGTGCTGTTCTTCCAGGGCGTGCCGTTGCTGGCGAGTCCGTGGCTGTCGTTTCCGTTGTCGAATGCACGGCGCAGCGGTCTTCTTCCGCCGACGTTTTCGTTCAGTTCGACCAACGGCGCGGACATCTCGCTGCCGTATTACTTCGACCTCGCGCCGAATTACGATCTGACGCTGACGCCGCGCATCATGTCGCGCAGAGGCGAAATGCTGACGGCGGATTTCCGTTACCTGCAGCCGAACGATTCCGGCACGATCTCGCTCGCCTACTTGCCGCACGATGCAATTACCAACACGGCGCGATATTCGATTGCGCTGAATCAGACCTGGAATCTCGGTTCGGGTCTGGGTGCGTACGTGAATTACAACCGCGTCTCCGATTCGACGGTCGTGACCGATCTGGCGTCGGGGTTGGCGTTTCCCACCGGCTCGACCACGCTGTATCAGCAGGAAGCGGGGCTCACCTATTCGAATGGACCGTGGACGGTGCTGGCTCGCGAACAACGCTGGCAATCTTTTTCGAGCGACGACACGTATAACCGCGAGCCGCAGCTCAACGTTCGTTATGCCCGCTACGACGTAGGCGGATTCGATTTCGGCGCGGAAACGGATGCCACGCGTTTCACAATTTCAACGTCGGACATGACGCAGGGTAATCGTTTCGTTTTCAACCCTTACGTCAGCTATCCAATCGAGCGCCCTGGCTGGTTTATTACGCCGAAGCTCGCGTGGCATTTCGCGGCTTACGATCTGACGTCGATCGGCACGGACGTGCCCGCCGGAGAGCCGAAAACATTCAGCGTGAACGTGCCGACTTTCACGCTCGACTCAGGCATGCGGTTCGAGCGCAGTGTGCGACTCTTCGGGCAGTCGTATATCCAGACACTCGAGCCGCGGCTCTTCTATGTGTACACGCCGTATCGCAATCAGAACTTCGCGCCGCTATTCGATACCGCGACCGCCGACTTCGGTCTGACTGAACTGTTCATGCCGAACAGTTTTGTCGGCAACGACAGAGTGTCCGACGCCAATCGCGTGACGGCCGCGTTGACCACGCGTTTCATCGACGCTGCGACTGGCGACGAGCGAGCCCGCTTTATCCTCGCGCAGCAATACGACTTTCGCACGCCGCAAGTAACGCTCGAACCGGACGATCCGATCAGCACGGTCGCGCGTACCGGCGTGATCGTCGGCGCCTCTTATAAGTTGGGCGGGAATTTCTCCGCAGAACAGGCGGTGGAATATAACCAGGCGGATCATTATCTGTCGCATGCGGAGGCCGGTTTCGGTTGGGCGCCCGCCGCGCAGCATGTGTTGAATGTCGCGTATCGCTATACCCGTGCGAATACCACGCTCGATTATCAGCCGGTCAACCAGTTCATCGTGTCAGGGCAGTGGCCGCTCGCGCATAACGTGGTGAGTGTCGCGCGGGTCAATTACGACATGAGTGCGCATCGGTTGATCGCAGGCTTGCTGGGTTTGCAGTACGACGCCGATTGCTGGTCGCTGGGCGTGGCGTTCGAGAAGTACACGAATGCGACGAGTTCCACGACATCGCCGAGTTCGGGCACGCGTGTGTTGATGCAGCTTCAGTTGAAGGGCTTTTCGCAGGTCGATAACGGCTTGCTCAACCAGTTCCGCGCGAACGTGCCGGGTTATACGCCGACGTCGACGGTGACTGAGCCGACCTCGCGTTTTAGCGACTATCCGTGACGCTAGTGCAAATGAAAAAGCCGGACTCTGTGGTCCGGCTTTTTTGACTACCGCGGCTTTCGTCGCTAAGTCGTCAGGTCATTACGACTTCTTGGGCGGCTGCTTCGACGGCTTGGCTGCCGGCGCCGGTCTGGCGGGCGGAGCCGCATGCGCGACAGGCATCATCTGACCGGGTCTCTGCTGACCGTGCGCGTCCATGGCAGGAGCAGGGCCACCGTGCATTTCGGGACCACCGTGCATTTCGGGACCACCGTGCATCTCCGGGCCGCCATGCGCGCCCGGACCTTCCAAGTGCGGATGCCCCGCGATCGCATGATCCGGCAAATGTCCGGCATGATTCGCCATCACCCGATGCAATTCTTCCCGGCGACGAAACACGTCCGCACGATGATCGCCGTGCGCGTACAAGTGACGATGCCGCACGCCATCATGTCCGACGACCCAGAAATAGGTGTTGCCGCCTGAAACGAAAACATCGCGCTCGGCGACGTTGGCGATATAGACGTCGGTCGGCATCGGCTGATAGGCCTCTTCGACCACGACGCCCGGTTCAGGCTGCATCGGCGCCGCGTTGACTCGCGGATCGACAACCAGCAGGCCCTCGCCATTGGTTGCGCATCCCGCCAGAACGCCGGCGCATGCGAGTGAAGCAATTAGCGCTTTTGATCGCGTTTTCAAATGTGTTCCCCGTTTGTCTGGTTATTTTTTGTCGAGCGACTTACTAATAACGGACACGGGTCGCTGTTCTTGATAGACCAACAGCGATTCGGCAAGCGGAAAACATTACGAGGTATTACGCGGACTCGGCGTCGTCTGTCTTGTCGTCACGGGTTTTATCGTTACCGGTCTCGGGCGAGCCCCAGTTCATACGGTGACGTTTGACGGTCTCCGTATGCCGCACATCGTCTTCCGTGTGCAGGTAAAGACTGGTCGTGTTCAGCGACACATGTCCGAGGTTGTCGCGGATGGTACGCAGATCGACGCCGCCGTCCGCCTGATGAGAACCGGCGGTGTGGCGTAGCCAGTGCGCCGATGCCCGTTCGAGTTCGTCGGCACGGTCGGCGAATTCGGAGCCCTTCGTGCGCAACCACAGCGCAGCGCCGCCGAAAATTCCTTTGATCGCGTCGTGAATCGCCGAGCGCGACAGGCAGCGATTTCTGCCCTTGAACGGAATCACGAGCGGCGTTTCTTCGGAGCGCGCGGGCAGGGCAGCGAGCCCATTCGACAAGCGGTAGCTGCGCAATTCCTGGATCAGTTCCACCGACACCGGGACGATCCGTTCCTTGTCGCCCTTGCCCAGCGTTTCCAGCCACCACTGGTCTTTGCCGTCCGTGCCGAGGCGTCTAAAAAAGCTACCCATCTGACCGCCGGCCACTTCCGAAATGCGCATGCCTTGCAGATAGAACAGCGTGGTCAGCCAGCGGCAGCGCGCGTAGTACGCGCGTTGGGCGTCGGTGTCCTGCGGCAGTTGCTCGACGAACAGCTTGACCTCGTCCCAGAGCGAAGTCGACAGATAGCGCGTGACGCGCGGTGCCGAGCGTTTGGCCCGTTGCCGTAACAGCGCCATCGGATTGCCACGCAGATAACCGGCGTTGACCAGCCACGTGAACATCGCATTGAGGATGATCAGCGCCTGACGCTGGCTGGCCGGCGACAGCGGCCCGTTGAACGGACGCCAGCGTTCGTCGCTGCGCGGATATTTGCCGCCGTTGGCCGACACCCAGCGGCTGGCCGGCTCGGGGTCGGTCAGGAAAATCTTGAACCGCAGCAGATCTTCATGCGTGAGCGACGACAGCGGCTTGCCAAGTTGCACGACCGCCCACAGCAGCAGGCGCTCAGCTTCCTTGCGGTAGTTGTCGAAGGTGGTTTTGGTTTCTGCGTAATTCGACAGCCATGCGCGGACCGCGTCCAGATCGTTGCGGGCCGAGAGTTGCGAATTTTCGATCGCGCCGCGATTGGTGCCGTCGCGGCCGTCGAGACTTTCCGGCACAGCAAGCGATTCGACGGGCTGAACGGTGGCGAGCTGGGCGTTGGACACGGTTTGGAGGCTCCAGAGGGCTTGAAGACGCGGCGAAAACGTCAGATTAGACCATAAAACACAATACACGACATTATAGTACTAATGTCGTGTATCAGAACACATGGGGTAATGATTTTTATAAAATACGTTGTATTATCAACATATCAACGTTTTACACCCGGCTACCAAGACCATGACCCTCGAATCCGACATCGAAGCCGTTCGCGAACACGCGTCCGACACGCAGGCGCTATATCGCGAGGTTTGCGCGCTGATGTTCTTCCGGTACGGCGAAACGCCGACGGCCAACCGGCTTTACCAGTTGGTGCGCAAAGGCAGCATGAGCGCGCCGGCCAAGGCGCTGCGCGATTTCTGGGTCGAGGTCCGCGAGAAAACCCGGGTCGATGTCGGACGCCCGGATTTGCCGGCTGAAGTCGCGGCTGCTGCCGGTGAACTGGCGGCCAACCTCTGGCGCTTGTCGAGCGATGCCGCGAACGCCGGTCTGGACGTGTTCCGTCAGGATGTGCAGGCTGAACTCGCCGCCGCCCGTGAACGCCTGCTGGACGCAGAATCGCAACGCGACGAAGCGGCGTCGAAAGCCGAACGCGCGGCGGACAACGCCGTCGCGCTCGGTCAGCAGATTGGCGGACTTGAGGCTCGTCTGGTCGAGCTTCAAACCGCCAACGACATGTTGACGAAGCAACTGGCGTTATCGAAGGAAGAAATCGCGGCGGGAGCCGTCGCGCTGGCCGATGCAAGGCGCGATTTCGCTGACGAACTGACGAAACTTCGGCAATCGCACGAGCAGAAC
The DNA here is from genome assembly GCF_900099835.1 of Paraburkholderia fungorum. Taxonomy (NCBI): domain Bacteria; kingdom Pseudomonadati; phylum Pseudomonadota; class Betaproteobacteria; order Burkholderiales; family Burkholderiaceae; genus Paraburkholderia; species Paraburkholderia fungorum. Next base: position 2,133,403 of record NZ_FNKP01000001.1, on the reverse strand, counting down.
GAGCAGCGGCTCGCGGCGGCTGAAAAGCGGGCGTTGCTCGAAATCGAGAGCGAACGGGCGGCGGCGTCCCGGATGCGCAAGGAGTTGCAGGCAGCTAATGAGCGCACCGCGTTGCTGGAGGCCGAGCACCGTTCCGAACGCGATGCTTTGCGGGACGCACTTGCCACCACGAAAGCCGAACTGGCGGCGTCGGCGGCACGGTGTCTGGCGAGCGACGCGCAAATCGTCGAGAAAGACGCGTTGCTTGCCGAGCGGCTGAGCGCAAGCGATCTGCTTCGTCAGCGGGTTGAAATCGTGTCGCAGCAACTCGAAGCGGCGCGGGCCGGAGCGGCACACGGTCGCCCTCACCCTCACCTTGTGCGCCGCTCCCGCGTCAAAGGCGATGCGCAAAACCGCGCGTCGATTGATTTTTCAGGCGGACCGTTTGTGAAGCGCCCGGCCAGTCAGAAGCCGTGACGCGCAAACCGTGACCGGCGTCTGCGCTTGCCGCCGCCAGTTCAATGACCACCCGCGCCCGCTGCCGCAGACGAGGCCGAGTGATCGGGCTTCGTCACCCAGATCAGCGGAATGATCAGCACGAAGATCACCGCCGACAGCCAGAAAATATCGTTCAGGCCGAGCATGGCCGCCTGAGCGTTCATCGATTGCTCGAAGTACGCCATGGCCTGCGATGCACTGCCGCCCAGCGAGTGTTGCAGCGAATCCAGCGCGGCTACGAACGTGGGATTGTTGACGCTCGTCTGCTCGGCCAGTTGCGCGTGATGCAGGATGGTCCGGTCGTTCCATCCCGTTGCTGCCAGCGAGGTCCCCACCGCGCCCGCAAACACGCGGGCGAAATTCGACAGCCCCGCCGCAGCCGGAATTCTCGCCGCCGGCAAACCCGACAGAATGATCGCGGTCAGCGGCACGAAGAACAGCGCAGTCGGAACGCCTTGCAGCAACGTCGGCAGAACGAGCGTCCACGTATCCACGCCCGTGGTGTAGTGCGAACGCATGAAGAACACGCCCGCGAAACCGAGAAACGCCAGCGTCGCCAATACCCGCGCGTCCGATTTCGGCATGATCTTCGCCATGACCGGCGCGAGAATCACCGCGAAGATACCGAGCGGCGCCGTGGCAAGACCTGCATCGACCGAACGGTAATTCAGGTAGCCCTGCATCCATTGCGGCAACAGCACTAGGTTCGAGAAAAACACCGCATAGGCGACCGAAATCGCAATCGTGCCGCCGAGGAAATTCCGTTTCCCAAACAGTTTCAGATCGACGATCGGGTTCTTTTCTGTCAACTCCCAGATGACGAAAAACACGAAGCTGATCGCGGCGAACACGGTCAATCCGACGATGACCGGCGAGTTGAACCAGTCCAGATCCTTGCCCTTGTCGAGCATGATCTGCAGAGAGCCAACCCACGCGATCAGCGAGATCAGCCCGATTTTGTCGATCGGCAAGCGCTTGGTCGGCGTTTCGCGGGTACGGTAGATCGCCCACGTCACGCTCGCGGCAAACAGGCCGACCGGAATGTTGATGTAGAAAATCCACGACCACGAATAGCTGTCGGTGATCCAGCCGCCGAGCGCCGGGCCGGCGATCGGGCCGACGGTGGCGGTCATCGCCCATAACGCCAGCGCATGCGAGCTTTTTTCCTTCGGATACGAGCCCAGCAGAATAGCCTGCGACAGCGGAATCAGCGGGCCCGCCACTGCGCCTTGCAGAATGCGCGCACCGAGCAGTATCGGCAGCGTCGGCGCGATCCCGCACAGCCACGATGACAGCACGAACAGCAGGATGGCCCAGACGAACAGCTTGATCTGTCCGACACGTTGCGTGAGCCAGCCGGTCAACGGAATCGAGATTGCATTGGCGGCGGCGAACAGCGTAATCACCCACGTGCCCTCGTCCACCGAGACGCCCAGGTTGCCGGCAATCGTCGGAATCGCCACGTTCGCGATCGACGAGTCCAGCACGTTCATAAACGTAGCCAGCGCCACGGCCACGGTTGCCAGCACGAGCTTGCCGCCGGTCAAAGGCGGCAGCGTGGCTGCGTTGCCCGATCCATTCATTTCGTCACCTGTCGACAAAGGTAAAAATATCTGACTTATCAGTTAAATGGGCAAAAAATATGACCCGTGTTGCTGAGATTTTTGCTTGCTGCAAGAGCTAAATCTGCATCTGCGATTATCAGCCCGCTTTACGTAGCGCATTTTTCGCGGGCGTTCCAGCCACCGTTGCACGCGTCGCCGGCATGTTCTGAGCGATGATGCGCGCGATCTCCGCATCGGCTTCATCGCCGTATTGCGCGAACACGTCGGTGCGATACGACGTATTGACCGCCGCGCCGAGTTGCGCGCCCGACTCTTCGTGCGTGTCGACATCGACCTGCATCGACAGGCCAATCCGCAATGGATGCGCGTCCAGTTCGCGTTGATCGAGTGCGATCCTGGCGGGCAACCGCTGCACGACCTTGATCCAGTTGCCCGTTGCATTCTGTGCGGGCAGCACGGCGAATGCAGAGCCCGTTCCCGCTGAAAAGCCCACTACCCGGCCGTGATACTTGACGCCCGAGCCGTACACGTCGGCTGAGAGCGTGACCGGCTGGCCGATGCGCATGTGGGTCAACTGGCCTTCCTTGAAATTCGCGTCGACCCACACGCCGTCGAGCGGCACGATTGCCATCAGCGGCGTGCCCGGCGCGACGCGTTGACCGACCTGCACCGAGCGCCGCGCGACATAGCCGGTCACAGGCGCGGGCAACGTGTTGCGTGCGTAATTCAGGTAGGCGTCACGCACTTTCGATGCAGCGGCCTGCACGTTCGGATGCTGTTCGATCGACGTGCGGTCGGTCAGCGCGTGATTGGCTTCGGCCTGCTGGCGGGCGGCGTCGAGTGCGGCTTGCGCGGCGCTGACCGCATCGCGGGCATGCGCGATATCTTCACCGGACACGGCACCCGTGTCGGCGACCGCCTGACGGCGTTTGAGGTCGTCGTTCGCGCGGGCGAGATCGGACTGACGCTGGGCGACCGTCGCCGCGTAGAAGTCGTTGTTCACGTAGAGGCCGCTGACCTGGCGCACCGTCTGGCCGAGGGTCGCCTCTGCGTTCGACAGCGCGATTTTCGCGTCCGCGTTATCTAGCGTGACGAGCGGTGCGCCCTGTTTGACGATCTGCGTGTCGTCGGCATTCACCGCGATCACGGTGCCGGTGACTTGCGGCGTCAATTGAACGAGGTTGCCGCTGACATACGCGTCGTCGGTGGACTGGTGATAGCGGCCCACCGTGAAGTAGTACGCGCCGTAACCCGCGCCCGCCACCACTACGCTCGCGGCGAGCAGGCTAAGCAGCACTTTGCGTTTCGTGGACGGCTGCGCCTGACTGGCCGCATCCTGGGTGTGATCCGCGGGCTCCTTCGTGCGGACCGTATCGATCGTATCGCTCATTTTCTGGCTCCTGACTGACTGTGTGGATGTCGCGGGCGCGTCTCAGCGCGCGGCGACGACGGGTTGATCGGATTGCGCGGATTGCGCGGATTTCGCCACGGGGTCGTCGCCATCGACATAACCGCCGCCGAGCGCCGCCGCCAGCGCAATCTGCTGATCGCGCCGGTTCATCCTGAGATTGGCGACCTGCTGATCGGCGGCGAGCGCGGTCGTGTCGGCGTTCAGCACGGTCAACTGATTCGTGAGACCGGCCTTGTATTGCGTCAGCGCCAACTGATCGGCGCTGCTGGCGGCGTCTTGCGCGGCCTGCGCGTCGCCGAGTTGCTGGTCGGTCGAGCGGATCTGCGCGAGTTGCGTCGCAACCTCTGACAGCGCGGTGACGAGCGTCTGGTTGTAGCTGGCGACGGCGTAATCGAAATCGGCATAACGGCCCTTCAACTGCGCACGCAACTGGCCGCCGTCGAAGATCGGCAGATGGATCGCCGGACCCGCTGACGCCGTCCGGCTCGCCGCGGTCAAAAAGCGGCCAAAGCCGAACGCGTCGAGCCCGATCGCCGCGCTCAGGTTGATGTCGGGATAGAACTCGGCCTTCGCCTCTTTCACGTCGTGGGTCAACGCGTCGACGCGCCATTTCGCGGCGACCAGGTCGGGACGGCGGCTCACGAGATCGGCAGGCAGGTTGTCCGGCAGATGCACTTCATCGCCGACACCCATCGCAGGCCGCGCAATTGCGAGACCGCGATCCGGCCCGGCGCCGAGCAACGCGGCCAGTTGATAGCGTGTGGTGAGAATGCTGCCGTCGATTGCCGCCAGCGTCGCGTGGCTGGTCGCGAGATTGGCCTGCGCGGTCTTGCGCTCGACCTGCGTGTCCAGCCCGTTGGCAATGCGCTGCGCGGTGATGCGGTCGATCTGTTCGCGCTGTGTGATTTCCTGCTGGGCGATATCGCGCAACGCGTAGAGCCGTGCAAGCTGGTTGTACGCCCGCGCCGTGGCCGACGTGAGAGACAGCTTGACCACTTCGGCGTCGGCCTGACTCGCCTGCAATTGCGACAACGACGCCTTCAGCGCCTCGCGGTTCTTGCCCCACAGGTCGAGATCGTACGAAGCGGAAAGCAGGCCTTTGTTCTCCGACTGCCACGAACCGGCATACGGCGGCGGCACGAGCGCGGTGCTCGAATACTGTTGTCGCGTGAACGAATAAGTCGCGCCGACCTGCGGCATCGTGCTGGCTTTGGCCGTGTCGCTATAGGCGGCAGCGGCGGCGACTCGCGCCCTTGCCTGTTCGATCGACGGGTTGCCCTTCAGCGCTTCCGCGAGCAGATCTTTCAGTTGAGCGTCGCCGAACTGGTCGGCCCAATCGGCAGCCGGCCAATGCCCGTTGTCTTGCGGAAGACTTTGTTGAGTCGCGTAGGTCTGCGGCTGCGCCATCTGTTTATCGCTGGAAATGCCGGCGTAATTCGCACAGGCCGACAGCACCGCCGCGAAGATCACCGTCACGCCGGCCTTCGCGACGCGCGGCCCGGCTGCCTGCCTGATTAACTGTGATTTCATTTTCTGACCTGTCAGATAATTGGATGTTAAAAACGCTGTGGATAGTCACAGCGGGTTGCCCTGCTTCGCGTTCCCGCGTCGGGCCTGATCGCGTTGCCTGGTGTTGCCTTGCGGTGCTTTCTGTCGCTTCGTCTAGTCGGCGAGAAACTTGTTGAGCAGGCGGCGCAATTCCTCGAATTCGGTTTTGCTGAATTTCCTCAGGCGCCGGTTCAGGACCCCCGGCGCGATTTCCGGTACTTGCGCGGCGACGGCGGCCCCCTCTTTCGTCAGCGTCAGGTTGACGACGCGGCGGTCTTCGACGCTGCGCGAGCGTTCCAGCAGGCCCTTTGTTTCGAGCTTGTCGAGCATGCGCGTCATCAGGCCGGTGTCGATGCCAAGCAGCCGGGACAACTCGAACGGCGTGGTCGCGAGCTCACGAGCCAACGACAACAGAATGCCCATCTGCTGACTGGTGATGTCGAGTTCCTTGAGCGCCGCATCCATCTCGGTGATCAACACGTTGCGTGCCTTGGTGATCGAGAACCCCACGCTCTGCGTCAGGCTGAAATTTTCCGGCGAGTAGTGGTTCATCGAAGCCTCCAGGTTGATGGGCGGAACTTTATCTGCAAAGTCAGATATTGTCAAAATCGATTGCCGCACTTCTGTGTTTCATTTGCGGCACTCGTTCGGGCTCTCCCAAGTGGTCACCTGAAATTAACCGAAACCGGTCATTTAACAAAGCCACTCAAGCGACTAATCTGCGGTCAGGTCAAATCACTATCGGAAGGACGGAAATCATGAAGATCATGCACGTCGATGCCAGCGCGAAGCGCGAGCGGTCCAACTCCCGCGCATTGAGCCGTTATTTTCTGGAGCGTCTGCGCGACCAGCACGTCGATCTGGAAATCGATTATCTGGATGTGACGGTCGATACCCCGCCGCACGTCACCGAAGCATTTGCGATTGCAACCTATACGCCCGCCGACCAGCGTACGGACGCGATGAAGGCAACGCTGGCGTCGTCGGATGCATTGTGCGCGCGCCTGCTCGCCGCCGACGCGTTCGTGTTCGCGATGCCGATGTACAACTGGTCGATGCCGTCGGCGTTCAAGGCTTTCATCGACAGCGTGACGCGTACCAACCTCACCTACGTTTTCGCCGAAGACGGCAGCACGGTCGGCCAGCTCGGCCGTCAGAAAGTGCTGTTCATCACGAGCCGCGGCGCGGATCTGCGTCCGGGCACCCAATATTCGTCGATGGACGCACTCACGCCTGCATTGAAAGCGGCGTTCGGTTTCCTCGGCGTCGCCGATCCGGCTTTCGTCGACGCGCAGCCGCTGCAGTTTGCGAACCCGGAAGCGCGTACCGAGGCGCTGGAGCGGGCGCGCGGCGAACTGGACACGGTGGCGGCGGATTGGGCTCAATCGGTCAGGAGCACCGAAGCGAACAACGAAGCCATGACGGCTTGTGAGGAGTAACGCGATGAACATGCGCACATTTATCGCAGCGGTTACGTTGACGAGTTTGTCTCTCGCCGGTGCAGCGCCCGCTGCGTTCGCGGACGAGCCGGCCAGCGCGGCGGTTGCTCGCGAAACGATCACCCCTGCGTTCGCCGAAGCCATCGCGAACGTGCCGGGCAAGACCATGACCGCGCTGGTCGTCGACTACGCGCCGGGTGGCAAATCGCCGTCGCATCGTCACGGACAGGCTTTCGTGGTGGGCTATGTGTTGTCGGGCGCGATCCGCAGCCAGGTCAACAATGGCGAAGAGCGCGTCTATCACGCGGGCGAATATTGGACCGAGAAGCCGGGCGTTCATCACACGGTTAGTGAAAATGCGAGCGCGACCGAACCCGCAAAATTGCTCGCCATTTTCGTGGCCGACACGAAAGATAAAAACCTCGTCACGTTCGATAAAAAATAACCGTATTTGAAGTCGCAATGACTTCAGTTTCAAACGCGGATTAATGTCGGGGCGCACTACGCGTCCCGATTTTTCTTTGGCTAGTTGCCCGCATCCCCCTCGCCCACGCATTCGCACGGGCTTTCACGTCACTCTAACAACAGTCGAATCCGTTGTTTTTTATTCTCGCGTCGAAAGTTGCCATAGCGCCCGTTTTTTTCCTAGACTGGATTTTCCAGCTATTGCGCGCCAAGGGCTCCTCCATATAGCGTGAGTACGCAAGCCATCAATCGTTTAGATACACCGCTGTATTTTTACGGAGATAGCAATAATAATTTCCCGATTTGCCAGATGCATCAATTTATCGCTTGAAGTAGAATGCCGCCGGTCTTCCGTGTACTAACCAGTTAAACCACCGTGACGACCGCGATCCGGGTAGGCATCTGATAAGAACATTCAGGTGAATGCGTTGCTAGTCGGGCTGTCCATTGCTGACCGATGGCCTGAATTGCGGCGTCGTCCGGCCAGGTGTCGAGCATCGTCGATGCATCGCACCAGTGCTACGGACACCACCTTCCTCACGAGAAAAACGAAATGCCAAAGAATGAGTCCTCGGGCAAATCGCAGTCGCCTTCGCTTTCGTCCTCATTGTCGTTTACGCCTTCGCGTCGACAGTTCATTTTCGGCTCCGCGATCGTCGCCGCAGCAGGCCTCGTCGGCCTCGCGCGACATACCGGCTTGCCGGGTCTCGGCAGCGCCCTTGCGCAAAATGCCCCCGCCGGCGCTAGTGATGCGGACTTCGCGGCGTTCATGCGTCTGTCGCAATACCTGACCGGCAAGACTTCGCTCGACGTCGAAATCGGTCATGCGATTTTCGCGGGCCTCGTCGACGGCGATCCGCATTTCACGCAGCAGGTCACGCAGTTGAACGACTTCGTCGCCAGTTCGAAGACGCCTGCGAACGGCCTGCAACAGGTGCTCGACAGCAGCCAGCCCACGCTCGCGAGCGTGCCGAAACGCGTCATGCCCGCGTGGTACCTCGGCGTGGTCGGCACCGGCGCGAAGGCGCGCACGGTCGCTTACGAGCAGGCGCTGATGTATCCGCCGATCGCCGACGTCATCGTGATGCCGAGCTTTGCGCGCGGCGTGCCGGGCTACTGGGCGCAACCGCCGCGCCTGTCGCAGTCGTGATCGCGTCATCGTGATCACGCAACCCCGATCCCCCCTTCCAGTCTGAACCGCCATGCCATCGAATAACTCTGCCGACGTCGTGATCGTCGGCGCCGGGATCGCCGCCGGGCAGATCGCGCAAAAACTCGCCAAAGCCGGCATCGACGTGCTGATGCTCGAAGCCGGTCCGCGCATCGAGCGCTGGCGCGTCGTCGAGAACTATCGCAACAGTCCGTTCAAGTCCGACTTCCAGTCGCCGTATCCGCCGACTGAACACGCGCCGCATCCACAGTACTCGCCGAATAACGACTACCTGATCCAGCGTGGGCCGGAGCCGTACAAGGCCGGTTATCTGCGGATGGTGGGCGGCACGACGTGGCACTGGTCCGCGCAATCGTGGCGCCTGCTGCCGAACGACATGAAGCTGAAGACCCTGTACGGCGTAGGCCGCGACTGGCCGATCAGCTATGACGACATCGAGCCGTATTACTACGAGGCCGAAGTCGAAATGGGCGTTGGCGGTCCCGATGAAGGTCTCGGTTCGCCGCGCTCGAAGCCCTACCCGCACCCTGCGCTGCCGCTGTCGGATTTCGACCGGCGCTTCAAGGAAGTGGTCGAGAAGGCGGGCTATGCGCACGTGACCGAACCGGCCGCGCGCAACACCGCGCCGTTCGACGGCCGCCCCGCGTGCTGCGGCAACAGCAACTGCATGCCGATCTGCCCGATCGAGGCACAGTACACCGGCGAAACCGCGATCCGCAAAGCCGAAGCCGCGAAGGCTCGTCTGCTGGCGAACGCGGTGGTTTATCGCATCGAACACGACGCGAACGCGCAGATCGTCGCGGTGCATTACAAGGACCCGGACGGCACGACGCATCGCGTGACGGGCAAGATTTTCGTGCTCGCGGCGAACGCGATCGAAACGCCGAAACTGATGCTGATCTCGAAGAGCGACAAGTTCGCCAACGGTATCGGCAACAGCTCGGACCAGGTGGGCCGCAATCTGATGGATCACCCCGGCACGTCGGTCACGTTCCTCTCGGCTGAGCCGATGTGGCCGGGCCGTGGCCCGATGCGTCTGTCGTGCATCAACAATCTGCGCGACGGTCCGACGCGTTCCGAATACTCGTCGATGAAAATCAACGTCGGCAATTATTCGCCGATGCGCGCAGTCACCGATTACCTGATCGGCAAGGGCGTGTACGGTGCGGAACTCGACGAAAAGATTCGCGAATACTGCTCGCGCTGGGTCGTCGTGAACAGCTTCTTCGACATCCTGCCGGACCCGGAAAACCGCATCACCGCGAGTACCGAGTTCAAGGACAAGATGGGCATTCCGCGCCCGGAAGTGCATTACCACATCGACGACTACATCAACCGTGCAGCCAAGGTTGCGCGCGGCCACTACGCGAATATCGCGAGCCTGTTCGGCGGCACCGAAGTGCGTTTCGACGATACGTACTTCAACAACAACCACATCATGGGCACGCTGATCATGGGCAACGATCCGCGCGACTCGGTGGTCGACAAGGATCTGCGTTCGCACGATCACCACAACCTCTTCATCGCGTCGAGCGGCACGATGGCGAGCGCGGGCACGGTCAATTGCACGTTGACGCTGGCCGCATTGTCGATGCGTCTGGCCGACAAGTTGATCGATGAAATGAAGCATGCGTGAGGCGCGGACAATGACAAACACACAACCTCAACGCGGCATCAATGTGCTTCGCAAGGTGCTGCTGAAATGGCTGCCGTCGGCCGCTTTGACCACGCTCGCGAGCTTCGCTTTCACCGGCCTCGCCCATGCCGACGACGCCGCGCAGATCAAGCACGGCGAATATCTTGCGCGTGCGGCCGACTGTATCGCGTGCCACACGTCGAACAAGGCGAAACCGTTCGCGGGCGGCGTGCCGTTCAATCTGCCGTTCGGCACGATCTATTCGACCAACATCACGCCGGACCCGGTGCACGGCATCGGCCAGTTGAGCGACGCGGATTTCATCAGCGCGGTGCGTGAGGGCAAGTCGAAGGACGGCAAGCGCCTGTATCCGGCGATGCCGTACACGTCGTACACGCAACTGACCGACGCGGACATCCTCGCGATTCGCGCGTATCTGCGCACGGTCGCGCCGATTGCGCAGCCCGCGCCTGAGAATACGCTGTCGTTCCCGTTCAACCAGCGTTGGGCGATGATGTTCTGGAACCTGTTCAACTTCAGTTCGGGCCGCTTCCAGGAAGATCCGACGAAGAGCGCGGAGTGGAACCGTGGCGCGTATCTGGTCGGCGCGCTCGCGCACTGCCAGGAGTGCCATACGCCGCGTAACTTCATGCAGGGTCTGTCGAGCAAGTCGCTGGCGGGCGCGGAACTGGGCAACTGGACCGCGTTCAACATCACGCCGGACAAGAACGCCGGTATCGGCGGCTGGAGCCAGGATGAGCTGATCGCGTATCTGCGTGACGGTGCAGCGCCCGGCAAGGCGAACGCCGCGGGTCCGATGGCCGAAGTCGTCGAGAACAGCACCCGCTTTCTCACCCCAGAAGACCTGAAGGCGATGGCGGTTTTCCTGGGCACGGTCCCGGCGCACAACAACGGTGAAACGCAGCCGCGCTTCTCGTTCGGTTCGCCGATCCAGTCGGTCAGCCAGATCCGCAATCAGGCCTTGACGGTGCTGGGCGGCGGCGCTCCCGCCGACGGCCGCACGCTGTACAACGGCAATTGCGCGAGTTGTCACGGCTGGCAAGGCACGGGCGTGGGTGGCGATTCCGCTGGCGCTTATCCGTCTTTGTTGCACAATACCGCCCTCGGCGCAGCGACGCCCAACAATCTGACCATGGTGGTGCTGCACGGCGTGAGCCGCCAGACCAACCAGGTTCACGTCGCCATGCCCGGTTTCGCGGATCAGTTGAGCGATGCCGACGTTGCCACGCTGGTGAACTTCCTGTCCACGCAGTTCGGCAACCCGGCCGCCACGACGACCGCGGCGAACGTGGCAAAAATGCGCTGAGCGCGGTACCCGCGCGGTGCGTCCGTTTCGTGCTGTCGGCACGATCCGTACGCGTCGCGTGGGCAAAGCAATAACAGGCAACAGGTAATCACCAGCAGGACAGATGAAACAACAACAACGTAATACCCGCAACGTCATCCTCAAGACGTTGTTTGCTGCCGCCGCCGGCGGCGCAGCGCTTCCCGCCAGTGCGCAAAGCAGCGTCACCCTGTACGGCGTGGTCGACGATGCCCTCACCTACGTGAACAATCAGAAAGGCCATTCGAACGTTTATCTTCGACAGGGAAATCTGTATTCGTCGAAATTCGGCATTAAAGGCAATGAAGATCTCGGCGGCGGCACGTCCGCGATCTTCGATCTGCAGGCGGGCTACGATCCGAACACCGGGGCGAGCGCGTCGAGCGGATTGCTGTTCAACCGTCAATCGTTCGTGGGGCTGTCGAATCGCGATTACGGCACCGTCACGCTCGGACGCCAGTACACCGCCTATTTCCAGTTCGTCGGGCCGCTCTCGTCGAGCACTTACCTGACCGGCGCGACCGGCGCGCATCCTGGCGATATCGACGGTCTCGACACGACGATCCGCACGAATAACGCGGTGCTGTACGTGTCGCCGCAGTGGTTCGGTTTGCAGGCGAGCGCGATGTATGCGTTCGGCGGCATCGCGGGCAGCACGGGGCGTGGTCAGACGTGGAGCGGCGCAGTGCGTTACACGAACGGTCCGTTTGCCATCGCGGCCGGTTATCTGCAGATGGATAACGCTCAAACCAGCGAGACGACGGCAGCATTCGATTCGTCGTCGACGACCGGATTCGGCGTCTCCGCAGTGAATCAGGGCTACGTGACTGCGCGCTCGGTGCGCCATGCGGCGATTTCGGCGAACTACCAGTTCGGCCCGGTGCTGACCGGCCTGACGTATTCGAATGTCCGCTATCTGCCGGGCTCGCGTTCGATCTTCGTCAATACCGAAACGTTCAACACGTACGGCGCATTCGCGCGCTGGACCATCACGCCCGCGACGGACGTGGCCGCCGGTTACTCGTACACGTTTGCATCGAAGGCGAACGGTGTCGCGAACGCGGCGCGCTATCAGCAGGTGTCGTTGAAGCAGAGCTACCGTCTGTCGAAACGCACGACGCTGTATGCGGTCGAAGCGTGGCAGCACGCGAGCGGTCAGACGCTCGACAGCACGGGCGCGGTGATCGAGGCCGCACCGGTAGTGGGCGATTCGCAAAACACCACGCCGTCGTCGACGAATTCGCAGTTCGTCGGCATGCTGGGGATGGCGGTTTCGTTCTGACGCGTCTCTGATTTCGTGCGGTGCGTTTGTCTTTGACGAGAACGCATCGCACGCTTCACGCTAGAACTTCGGATGACACTCGAAGTTCACCGACGATGCGTGTGCTTCCATCGTCTGCACGCCGCTGACGGTTTCCGTCGTGACGCTGCTCTGCATACCCTGTTTCTCGCAGTAATCGCGTGCCTCGTTGACCGCATGAACATGCGCGCGAGCCCACGCCATCCTGCCGCCAGTCGCGCTGGCCGCCACCGTATAAGTGCCGGGCTTGTCAGTGGCGGCGACGTCGCTTCCCGACGCGCATCCCGCGAGGCTCGCACACGCGGCGAGCGCCACCACCAGGCCGCGCATTCGCGCCGGCCACGGGTTCTTCTCCGACAGCGCGAGCGACGCTCTGTTCTTCATCGATAGACCGTCAAGATCGATTGAATCTCGATTCGTCATGTCACACCTACCCTCGTTTTAACCTTTCACCAAGATCGAAATTATCCGTAATCGCGCGTAAGAGATCAGCCGATTCGTACGGAAACACTGTTGCGGACACTTGAACAATCGCGTCCGCGTGGCGGTTCGCGGCGTTCGTGAGATTTGCGGCACGGCCGTTGCTAACACTGTTGAGATTCGCGGAGTGCGGCGCCTGTCACTTTCCTCTGCTCTATTGCACGGCGTGTGCCTGCATACGACGCGTCGTGGTCCGCACCAGGGCAATCCCGCCGATGCCGTTTCCTGGAGTGTGCTGCCATGCCCGACGAGCGCCCCATCCCTTCGAGACCTGCGCTGCCGCTCGACGCACGCGGCCTGATCGGCAATATGAAAACGACCGCGCTGGTGTCGCTGCGCGGTTCGATCGATTTCATGTGTTTTCCACGCATCGATTCGCCGGCCATTTTTGCGGGTCTGCTGGAGCCGTCGCAGGGCGGTGCTTTCTCGATCGCGCCGGAGAACGACGCGGCCAACGTCAAACAGATGTACATGCCGGACACCAACGTGCTGCTGACGCGCTTCATGACCGGCGAAGGCGTGTGCGAGCTGATGGACTTCATGCCGGTGCCTGAAAACGGCAACGAGGACGGCAATGAAAACGGCCCCGACCAACCCTCCGCGAACCCAGGCGCACCGCTGCCGAACTGCGTGATTCGCGTGGTGCGGATGGTGCACGGTCACATGCGTTTCAGGATGCGTTGCGAGCCGCGTTTCGCTTATGCGCGCAGCGTCCCCGCTGTCGACCTGGTAGAACGACACGCGGTGCAATTCAGCAGCGCCGAAGGCGACTTGCGTCTGCGGCTGAACAGCACCCACCCTCTTTCCATCGACACAAGCGAGGGCGCGGCGCATGCCGAATTCGAACTGGAGAACGGCGCGTCCGCCGGCTTTGTCTTCGGCGACGCCGACGCGTTGCGTGACGACCCGTTCGACTGCGAAACGGTGTTGGCCGACACGATCCGTTACTGGCGAGGCTGGTCCGCGCAATCCACCTATCGCGGACGCTACCGCGAAGTCGTGATGCGCTCGGCCCTCACGTTGAAGCTGCTCAGTTCCAGCGAATACGGCGCCATCGTGGCCGCGCCGACCTTCGGTCTTGCCGAAGCGCTCGACGGCTCGCGTCGCTGGGATTACCGATTCACGTGGATTCGCGACGCCGCGTTTTCGGTCTACGCGCTGCTGCGTCTTGGCTACACCGGCGAAGCGCGGCACTTCATGAAATGGATCGCCGAGCGCAGCCGCCATTGCGATTCCGATGGCTCACTGAAGGTGATGTACACCGTCGACGGCAACGAACCGCCCGCCGAAACCGAAGTCGCCACGCTCGCAAACGGCACGCCCGCCGTCCCGCTGATCGGCAATGCCGCGCGCGATCAGACCCAGCTCGACGTGTACGGCGCGCTGCTCGACGCGATCTATCTGTACAACAAATACGGCGCCGCTATTTCGTATGACGGCTGGCGTGACGTGACGCGCACGGTCGACTACGTGGTCGATCACTGGAGCGAAGCGGACCACGGCATCTGGGAATTCCGCAACGGTTTGCGGCCCCTGCTCCATTCGCGGCTAATGTGCTGGGTGACGGTGGATCGCGCGCTGCGTCTCGCGGAAAAGCGCTCGCTGCCCGCGCCGCTGAAGCGCTGGTTCGATACGCGCGATGCGATTCATCGGGACATCCACGAACATTTCTGGAACGACGAACTGCACGCGTTCGTGCAGACGCCGGAGTCGAAGACGCTCGACGCGTCGGCGTTGATGATGCCGCTGGTGCGCTTCATTGGCCCGACCGATCCTCGCTGGCTCGGTACGCTCGACGCGATCGGCGCCGAACTGAAAGTCGATCCGCTGATTTTCCGCTACACGCGCGGCGCAACGCTCGACGGCCTGCCGGGAATCGAAGGCGGTTTCAGCGCGTGTTCGTTCTGGTACGCCGAAGCACTGGCGCGTGCCGGACGGGTTGACGAAGGCCGGCTCGTGTTCGAGAAAATGCTCGCTTACGCGAACCACGTCGGCCTCTTTTCGGAAGAAGTCGCGACCAGCGGGGAGGCGCTCGGCAACTTTCCGCAAGCGCTGACGCACCTCGCTCTGATCAGCGCGGCGTACCAGCTGGACCGCAATCTCGACAAGGTTCACATTCCGTGGACCTGAGCGTTCGGCCGTCGCGGCAGCCCTGCGTAAGCGCGGCCACACAGCTTTCATAAAACATTTCCTGAAATGCTTTTAAGCGACTAGTCTGTAACGACATCAATCTAACGACCCGGACGCAAACCGGAGGAGACATCGATGGAGCTCGAAACACGCACTATTAAACGTGTGATGGCGCGGCTCGTGCCGTTCCTGATGCTGTGTTATTTCATTGCCTATCTCGATCGCGTCAACGTCGGTTTTGCTGCACTGCAAATGAACAAGGCGCTCGATTTTTCGGCGAGTGCTTTCGGCTTCGGCGCAGGGGTGTTCTTCATCGCGTACTTTTTCTTCGAAGTCCCATCCAATCTGCTGCTCGAGCGCTTCGGCGCGCGCCGCTGGATCGCGCGGATCATGTTCACGTGGGGGATTCTCGCGGGCGCGATGGCGTTCATTCCCAATATCGCGCACTGGACCGGCATGTCGGCCGCACACGTGTTTTTCGGCTTGCGGATTCTGCTGGGCATTGCCGAAGCGGGCTTTTTCCCCGGCATCATTTTCCTGCTGACGCTGTGGTTTCCCGCCGCGTATCGTGGCCGCGTGGTCGGCTATTTCATGGCGGCGATTCCGCTGTCCACGGTGATCGGCGGGCCGATTTCGGGCGCGCTGCTGTCGCTGGACGGCCGGGCCGGACTGGCCGGCTGGCAATGGCTGTATCTGATCGAGGCGATGCCGGCGGTCCTGCTGTCGTTCGGCGTGCTGCTGTATCTGACCGACAAGCCCGCCGACGCCCACTGGCTCGCCGACGAAGAACGCGACTGGCTGATGGCGCGGCAGAAGCAGGAACGTGCGCATCGCGAATCGGTGCACGCGTTCAGCGTGAAGGAAGCGCTGATCAACCCGCGCGTGCTCGCCATCGCGCTGATCTATTTCGGCGCGAACGCAACCAACTACGGGCTGAGTTTCTTCCTGCCGCAAATCGTGAAGTCGTTCGGGCTCACCAATCTGCAAACGGGGTTTGTGACGTCGTTGCCATATATCGTCGGCGTGATCAGCATGGTGCTGTGGGGGCGTCACTCGGATCGCAAGCTCGAACGCAAGTGGCACGTGGCGATTGCGCTGCTAGTCGCGGCGGGCGGGATTTCGGCGGCGGCCGGGCTGGACAATCCAGTGCTGAAGATGATCGCGCTGTCGATCGCCGGGTTCGGCATTTTCGGCTGTCTGCCGGTGATCTGGACTTTGCCTGCGTCCTTCCTGTCGGGCGCGGCGGCAGCGGGCGGGATCGCCGCGATCAATTCGCTCGGCAATCTGGCCGGTTTCTTCGGACCGTTCGCGATGGGCTGGATCAAGGACAGCACCGGCGGCTTCGGTGCGGGGCTGCTGTGCCTCGCGGGCGCGGGTCTGGTGGGCGTGGCTGCCGTGTTGCTGCTGCATCACGACCCATCGCTCGAGGCGTCTTCGGGGATGCCTGACGCGGGGACTGCGGGTGGGGCGAAGGTGGCGCGGTCGTAGCGCGGAGGCGGTTTTTTCTCTGCGGGCGGGTCTTTAGCCGGGATGGGCGCGGGCATCGTTGACCGCGCCATGCAATCTCCTCGTCATGGCGCGCCCCGTCCGTCTCAACTATCGCCTTGTCACTGCGCGCTATTTCCGCCCGCGCCCACGTTCGAAGAATTTCCCGCGTCCGGCGGCACGGCATCGTCCGGCGTAGGTGTCGGCGCGAGAGCCGGTTCACCGTTACCGTGCGCTTCGCCGTCGACGGCTCCATTGCCCGGCTCAATCGACAACCCCGGCGCCGGCAGGATCGGCGGCAGCGCACGCGGCTCGACTGTCGACCCGGATGCCGCCGCTGAAACCGACGCGCCCCTGTCAACCGAAGCCGCCGGCGCAACCGGCTCCACCGGCCTGGCCACCGACCCGTGCCGCGCCGACCCACGCGACGCCACGACCTTCGCGTCGGTCTTCGGCGCCGATCCCGCAAACAGATGCTCGAACCAGTCCTTCAACCTGCCCGTGCGCTCGGCGAACCAGCCCGGCTCCTGCTGCGTATCGAATTTCAGGCGCGTGTCGATCAGCCTCGAACGCTGCGCGCGCTGGAAGAAATCGCCGACGATCGGCAGCGCGCTATGCGCTCCCTGCCCCCAATAATCGCTGCGCAAGGTCACGCGGCTGTCGTTGAAACCGACCCATGCGCCCGCCACCAGTTGCGGCTGAATCAGGATGAACCAGCCGTCCGCGTTGCCCTGCGTCGTGCCCGTTTTCCCCGCGACGTCGCCGCGCACGCCGAAACGGCTGCGGATCGCCGAACCCGTGCCCCGGCTCACCACGTCGCGCATCACGTCGACGAGGGTGCGCGCGGTCGACACCGGCAACTCCTGCTTCGGCGCGACCGGTTCGAAATCGGCGAGCACGTCGCCTTTGCGGTTCTCGATACGCGTGACCATCACTGGTTCGACATAGCCGCCGAGATTGGCGATCGTGCCGTACGCCGACACCATTTCCTTCAGCGTGACCGGGCTCGTGCCGAGCGCGAGCGACGGCACCGGGTCGAGTTCGCTGTCGCGCACGCCCATTGCACGCGCCAGTCGCGCGACCTTGTTCGGACCGACCTGCTCCATCAATTGCGCGGTGATGCGGTTGCGCGAATACGCGAGGCCGTCACGCAGGCTGATCTTGCGTTCGCTCGGTTCGTCCTCGTCGCCCGGACGCCAGACTTCGCCGCCCGCGAGGGGAATTTCCACCGGCTTGTCGACCAGCGTATCGGCCGGTTGTGCGCCCGCTTCGAAGGCTGCCGCGTAGACGAACGGCTTGAACGTCGAGCCCGGCTGACGGCGTGCCTGCTGCACGTGGTCGAACGGGTCCTGGCTGAAATCGCGGCTGCCGACCCATGCCTTGATCTGGCCGTTGCGCGGGTCCATCGCGAGGAAATCGGCCTGCACGCGGGTTTTTGCGTCGCAGACGGACTGCACCAGCGCGCGGTCGGCGGTGAGCTTTTTCAGCGCGTCTTCGTCGCTCAGGCCCGCATCTTTTGCGGCGCGGTAGTCGGGCGTTTCGCGCAGGAAAACCGGCATCAGGTCTTTCGCGCCCGAGCAGCCGGCGCGCGCGCCCCACGCCGAATTCGCGATGCCCTGCAACTGGTTGCCCTGCAGCGTGACCGCCTGGGTCGCCATGCTCTGCAGACGCGAATCGATAGTGGTGCGCACCACCAGTCCGTCCGAATAGATGTTGTAGTCGTTGCGGTCGGCCCATGCGGCCAGCCATTTACGCAACTGCTGCGCGAAGTGCGGCGCGGGTCCGGGCGGCTCCGTCTGACGCTCGAAATCGATTCGCAGCGGACGGCGGCTCAGTGTCTGATACGCGGCGGGCGTCAGCTTGCCGTACTTGACCATCTGGCCGAGCACCGTATTGCGGCGGTCCAGCGCGCGCTCGGGATTCAGTACCGGGTTGTAATAGCTATTGCCCTTGAGCATGCCGGTGAGCGTCGCGCTCTCCAGCACGTTCAGATCGGACGCCGACTTGCCGAAATAGGTGCGGGCCGCCATCTCGATCCCGTACGCGTTGTACAGGAACGGCACCGTGTTCAGATAGGTTTCGAGAATCTCGTCCTTGCTGTAGAGCGCTTCGATCTTGAACGCGGTGATCGCTTCCTTCAGCTTGCGGGTCAGGGTCGGCGCGCGGCCGATTTCGTCGGGATACAGATTGCGCGCGAGCTGCTGCGTGATGGTCGAGCCGCCCTGGCGGTTACCGGAAAACGTATGCAGCGCCGCTGACGCCGTCCGTCGCCAGTCGAGCCCCCAATGCTGGTAGAAACGGTGATCTTCGGTCGCGATCAGCGCGTTCACGACGTTCGGCGAGATTTCCTTGAGCGGCACCCACTCCCGGTTGGACGGCTTGAATTCGGCGAGCAGTTTGCCGTCGGCGGAAAGAATCTGCGCGGGTTGTTCGATCTTCGCCTTGCGGATATCGCCGATGCTCGGCGTGAACGGAATCAGGATCAGCACATACAGCAGCAACAGCACCGGCAGCGCGGCGACAGCCCACGCCACGCCGCGCCGGGTGGGATGGCGCAGGTGCCACAAAGCCTGTGCGACAAGCGGATTCGCGAGGGTCAGCGCTTTGTCGAGAGCTGCCAGAATGGGGGGGATGATGCGCTTCACACTTGCTACCGTCTGCCTGGAAAGGCGCAATCCTACCAAGACGCGCGGCGGCCGCCGATTTTTGCGGCGTTCAGCGGGTATCCCGGCTCGCCTGACTGGCAATCGATCCCGCATAAAGCGAGGGCCACTATAATGTCGCCAATTCTGACAAGAGGTGCTTCATGATCATCAAACCGCGCGTGCGTGGCTTTATCTGCGTCACAACTCATCCGGTCGGCTGCGAAGCCAACGTCAAGGAACAGATCGAGTACGTCAAGGCACGCGGTCCCATTGCGAACGGCCCGAAGAAGGTGCTCGTGATCGGCGCGTCGACCGGCTATGGCCTTGCCGCCCGCATCAGCGCCGCGTTCGGCAGCGACGCGGACACCCTCGGCGTGTTCTTCGAACGCGCCGGCAGCGAAACCAAGGCGGGCACGGCCGGCTGGTACAACACCGCCGCGTTCGAGAAATTCGCCACGGAGAAAGGCCTGTACGCGACCAGCATCAACGGCGACGCTTTTTCCGACGAAGTCAAACAGCGCACCATCGAGGTGATCAAGCGCGATCTGGGTCAGGTCGATCTGGTCGTCTACAGCCTCGCCGCGCCCAAGCGCACGCATCCGAAAACCGGCGAAACTTTCAGTTCGACGCTGAAGCCGGTGGGCAAGGCCGTGAATCTGCGCGGCATCGACACGGACAAGGAAGTCATCAAGGAAACCGTGCTCGAACCGGCCACGCAGACCGAAATCGACCACACGGTCGCGGTGATGGGCGGCGAAGACTGGCAGATGTGGATCGACGCGCTGCTCGAAGCGGGCGTGCTCGCGGATGGCGCGAAGACCACCGCGTTCACATACCTGGGCGAAAAGGTCACGCACGACATCTACTGGAACGGCTCGATTGGCGCGGCCAAGAAGGACCTCGACCAGAAGGTGCTGGGGATTCGCGAGAAACTGGCTGCCAAAGGCGGCGACGCGCGCGTGTCGGTGCTGAAAGCGGTCGTGACGCAAGCCAGCTCGGCGATTCCGATGATGCCGCTGTATCTGTCGCTGCTCTTCAAGGTGATGAAGGAGAAAGGCACGCACGAAGGCTGCATCGAGCAGGTTTATGGCCTGTACAAGGACAGCCTGTACGGCGCCGCGCCGCATGTCGACGATGAAGGCCGTCTGCGCGCGGACTACAAGGAACTCGATCCCGAAGTGCAAGGCAAGGTGCTCGAACTGTGGGATCAGGTGACGAACGACAATATCTACGAACTCACCGATTTCGCCGGTTACAAGACCGATTTCCTGCGTCTGTTCGGCTTTGAGATCGCCGGCGTGGATTACGAAGCGGACGTCAACCCGGACGTACAGATTCCGAAGCTGGTGCAGGTTTGAGGTGATGCGGGGCTGTAGCGGCCCCGCTTAGCCGATGCATTGTTGCTGTTGCTATTCCCAGGGGGCCCGCGTGGCCCCTTTTCTTTTGGCCCGCTGCTATGTTGCGTCGCCGCTGACGACGCGCGACTGCCCCACGTAGCCATCCACCGCGCGCATTACGCGCACTTCCAGCGCAGCCGCGTCGCGTTCGCTGCGCTCGCCCGCGTAGTCGACCATCCCGTGCACGATTGCCAGCAGATCGTGCGCGACTTCGCTCGCGTCGCCGAGTTCGGGTGCGCCCGTTTTGACGGTCAGCGCGCTGACCAGCATCCCGTGAATCGTGTCCGCGACCCGCTGATCGCGCTCGCCGAGCGGCAGTCTGCGCTCCTCGAAGTCGATGATCCGCGCCAGTTCGGGCCTGCGCATCTGATGCGCGACCGACGCCTGCACCATCGCCCGCACGCTGTCGTGCGAGCCTTCCAGCTGCGCTGCGGCCTCGATGTCCGCCATCAGTTGCGCGGTCTCGCGCTCGATCAGCGCCACCGTCAGCGCATCGCGATTTGGAAAGTACTGGTACAGCGAGCCGATGCTGACGCCGGCCCGCTCCGCCACCGCATTCGTCGTGTAACCGTTCAGACCGTGCGCCTCCAGAATGCGAGCCGCCGCTTCGAGAACGGCCTCGACGGTCTTCGCCGAGCGCCGCTGAACCGGTGATTTACGGGGCTTCAGATGCTGTTCTGCGGTGGATTTGGCCATGGCTGGAATGCGAGTTTTAAATATGAGTGTTCACTCGTATTCTAACGGTGTTCTCGCGAAAACAGCACGCCTTCAACGGCACTTATCCGACACTCATCTGGAATCGACCATCATGACTTCATCTGACCAGGACACCGTACTGACCGTATTCATGCTCGTCAAAACGCGGCCCGAATGGCTCGCCTGCCCCGGCGACGAGCGCGCCCGCCTGCTCAACGAGCACCTCGTGCCGATTCTGAAAGAGCATGCGGGCGAAGTCAGCCTGCGCTTCTACGACATCGAGTTCTATTCGGCGCGCGTCACCGATATCTGGGTGTGGGACGCAAAAAGCCATGACGCGTACGAAAGGGTCGTCGAAGCGTTGCGCGATACGCCGATCTGGGATCGTCTGTTCGAAGTGGTCGAGATTCTGCCCGGCGTGGAAAACGCCGACGCCAGGCAGAAAACGCGTGAATTGCTGGCAGCGGCTTGAAACCGCTGCGTGATTCAGCGAAGCGGCCGGCGCTGCCGGCCCACACAAAACCTTATTTGCAAGGAAACGCGCCCTGAAGCGCGCGGAGAATCACGAGGCCGATCGGGAAATCGTCCGAAATACCGGGGTGGTTCGTGAAAAACGAGTCCAGCAGCGGGTACACGTTCTGATTGCCGATGGCGAGATTTTGCGGCGGACAGAACAGCTGCGGCTGCTTCTGCGCCGCCAGATCGCCGTTAGCCCAGCCGAACGCGTTGATCGTGCCGGTGATATAGGCCGCGTAGACCGAGTTGTTATCGCTGTGAGCCCATTTCTTGTATTGGGCGGCCGTCATTTCGGCGCTGGCATTCACGGTGAAAAACAGGGTGAAAAACGCCGTCAGCAGAGCCAGCGCAAATTTTGAAACCCGCATCGTCGAACCTTCAGTTCATGTCGCAAAAGCCGCCATTGTAGGTGAGTCGGCAGGCGGTGCGCAGGGAGACCCGCACGGATATAAATTCGTAAGCATCGCAGAAGGATGGTTGTAAGCGTTGCGGGCATGCAACGGCGCGCGCATGCCCGGCGTACGGCTTTTATGGCGTGCCGTTCCGGCAGTAGCTGCGATAGCCTTCCCGCTCGCCGAGCCGCGTCATATACGCCGCCAGCGCCGGGAAATCGTCATGTTCCAGCGGCGTTTCGAGCCAGCGGTTGGCCGACAGCGCAATGGGAATGTCCGCGAGCGAAAAAGCGTTTCCCGCGATAAACGCGCCGGTGTGTTCCAGTTGCCTTTCGACAATCGCCATGTGCTTCGACCAGTTGGCGCAGGACAACGCAATCTGCTGCGAGTCCTGATGCGCGGGCGAATGGCGGACCAGCGCGAGAAACGCGTAACTCCACGAGCGATTCAACTCGCTCGCCTGCCAGTCGATCCATTGATCGCAGCGCGCTCGCTCGCACGGATCGGCCGGATAAAGCGACTCGCCGCGATAACGTCCCGCCAGATAGCGGATGATCGAATTCGACTCCCACAGCACGAAGTCGCCGTCGCGGATCACGGGCACCATCGCGTTCGGATTGAGCGCGCGAAATTCCGGCGTGTCCGGTGAGCGGAATCCCGCGCCCCAGTCTTCCTGTTCGAATGAAAGTCCGAGTTCGGTACAGGTCCACAGAACCTTGCGAACGTTGATCGATGAAGTCTTGCCGAGTATCTGCAGCATGGCGGGTCGGGTCTTGACGAAGGGTTGAGATTGATGAGTCGCAGCAGCCTGCGGCGTGCAAGCCGCACTAATGCGACGCCACGAAAATCGAGCCCGGAGCGGGCGGCGGTATAGCGAAGTTTTTTCGCATCCGCTCGGCCTCTTCGACCGGCGTGCGGCCAAATAGCCGCTTGAACTCGCGGCTGAATTGCGACGTGCTTTCGTAGCCCACCTGCACGCTCGCGAGCGCCGCGGTGGTCTCTTCGCGCACCATCAGAAGCCGCGCCTGATGCAGCCGGGTCGACTTCAGGTATTGCATCGGCGACGTACGTGTGACGGTTTTGAAGTGAGCGTGAAAGCTGGGCACGCTCATATTCGCTTCGAGCGCGAGTTGCCCGATGTCGAGCGGCTCGCGATAACACGCGTGAATCTTGCGGATCACCCGTGCGATTTTCGCGAACTGTCCCTGCGCGGTGAGCGCGGCGCGCAACGAACCGCCCTGCTCTCCGGTCAGCACATGAAAGTAGATTTCGCGGACCAGCGCGGGGCCGAGCAATTCCGCCTCCAATGGCACGCTCATCGCTTCGAGAAAGCGCAAGACCGACGCGCCGAGCCGGGCGCCGAGCGGTGACGACACCATGCCGAGGGGCGTCGAGGCAACGCCGCCTTCGCGCTCGTCGATTTGCAGCAGCAGATCGGCGGCGAGCCGGAAATCGAGGCGGAAATAAATCGCCAGCAGGGGGCGCGCGGCGCTTGCGTCGGTTTCCATCGTGAACGGCACCGGCACGGACACCGCGAGATAGTGCTGTGCATCGTAGAGATAGACGGTCTCGCCGAGAAAGCCGCGTTTGCGCCCCTGACACACGATCACGATGCCCGGGTCGTACAACACCGGGGTGCGCGCAAGCGGACGATTCGAGCGCAGAAACCGCACGTCGGGCAACGCGGTCAGGTTGTAGCCCTCCAGCGGCGCCAGCGTGTCGAGCAGGCTCACCATGCGCTGCCGGATAGTCGGATTACTTGTATTCAGCTTCACGTCGGCTTTGGCCCCCTGTTGCCGGTCAGGTTGCAATGTGCCATGGGCGCGTCGAAAAATCCACGCGTTCATAGAATCAGGCAATCACCACAGATGAACCGGCATTCGCGCGCGAAGCCGCCGCTTTTACCATTCAGTCCTGTGCCGGATTCAATCGACGGCAACCTTCAAGGAGTGAAACATCATGAGTAAAACGTTTCTGATTACCGGTGTCAGTTCCGGCTTTGGACGTGCTTTCGCGCAAGCGGCGCTTGACGCGGGCCATATCGTCGCCGGTACGGTGCGCGACGCAGGCGCACGCGACGCATTCATCGCGCTCGCCCCTGGACGCGCTCACGCGGTCGTGCTCGACGTGACCGATTTCGACGCGATCCCACCCGCGCTGGCGGCGTTGAGCGAGTCCATCGGACCGCTCGACGTGCTGGTCAACAACGCAGGTTACGGGCACGAAGGCACGCTCGAAGAATCGCCGCTGGACGCGATGCGGCGGCAATTCGACGTCAACGTGTTCGGCGCGGTGGCGATGATCAAGGCGGTGCTGCCCGCCATGCGCGAACGCCGTCACGGACATATCGTCAATATCACGTCGATGGGCGGCTTCATTACGATGCCCGGCATTGCCTATTACTGCGGCAGCAAGTTCGCGCTCGAAGGCATCAGCGACACGCTGGCGAAAGAAGTGGCCGGGTTCGGCGTTCACGTGACGGCGGTCGCGCCCGGCTCCTTCCGCACCGATTGGGCCGGCCGCTCGATGGTGCGCTCGGGCCGCAGCATCGCCGATTACGACGCGCTGTTCGATCCCGTGCGCGCGGCGCGCGAGTCGAAGAGCGGCAATCAGGCGGGCGATCCGCGCAAGGCGGCGCAGGCGTTGCTGAAGATCGTCGAGGCGCCTAATCCGCCGGTGCATCTGCTGCTCGGCAACGATGCGGTCGATCTGGTGAAAGCGAAGCTCACCGCATTGCAAACGGAGATCGACGCGTGGGAAGCGCTGTCGCGCTCGACCGATTTCGCGTAGCGCACCGTGCCTCGCAAGCGACGCTTTGCGGGCGGCATGCACGTCAGCCGCTCAGCGTCGCCTGCTCCCGGATCATGTCGTACAGCGCCTGCGCCGCCGGCGACAGTTGCGCGGTCTTGCGCGCGACCAGCACGAGCGTGCGTGACACCACGGGCTGCGTGAGTTCGATCGTCCGCACCGCCGGGTATGCGCCCTTCTGAATCGCCAGCCCCGGCACCACCGCCGCGCCAACGCCCTGCGCGACGAGGCCCACCGCGGTCGAACTGCGCTGCACTTCATAGAACGAGCGCAGCGCGAGACCGCTCGTTTCCAGTGCGACGTCGAGCAACGCGCGATTGCCGCTGACCTCGCCCGCGAAAATCAGCGGATACGACTGCAATTGCGCCCACGCGATGCGCCGCCGTTTCGCGAGCGGATGATCGTCGCGACAGATCAGCACGTAGCGGTCTTCGGTGAGCGGCACGCTGTCCAGATCGGGATGATGATCGCGCGCGATATTGATGCCGAATTCCACCTCACGCCGCAGCACCGCCTCCTCGACCGCCGACGAAGCGTGATCGAGAATCCTGATCCGGTTATGCGGATAACGCGCCGAATAAGCCTGAAGAATGCGCGGCAAATACTGCACGCCGACTGTCGGCACACATGCAATCGACACGTCGCCGCGACGCGCCACACCGGTCTCGCGGATTTCGACCAGTGCGTCGGCAAGTTCGCCAAGCAGGCGGCGTGCTTGCGGCAGAAAACTGCGGCCGATTTCGGTTAGCGCCATGGAGCGGGTGGTCCGCTCGATCAGCGTGACGCCGAGAAACGTTTCGAGCTTGCGCAGACGCTGCGTGATGGCCGTTTGCGTGACATGCAGCGAATCAGCCGCGCTCTGGAAGCTGCCGCGATCCGCGATTGCGACGAAAGCCTGAACACCGAGGGTGTCGATTTTCATTAGAAAAATGCAGGAATCGGAATGATAAATTCATTTTACTCTGCCCGATTCGACACTGAAAATGAGCGGATTGGATCGCTGTGGACCGTCGCCAACCTGATCTCTCAGACGATCCTGCCCCCAACAATACAAAGGAGCGCCATATGACATCGACATCCACATCGACGGCATCGAACCCGGACTGGGCCGCGAAGCAATACGTGCTGTTCGAAAACGAGCGCACGCGTCCGGTCCGCGATCTGCTGGCGGCGGTCCCCGCCACGCAGGCGCGAGTCGCTGTGGATATCGGCTGCGGCCCCGGCAACTCCACCGAGATGCTGGCCGCGCATCTGCCGGACGCGGCCGTCAGCGGTATCGACAGTTCCGCCGACATGATCGACGCGGCCCGCCAGCGCCTGCCGCAATGCCGCTTCGAGTTGAGCGACGTATCGACGTGGGACGCCGTTGGGCCGTACGACGTGATCCTGGCGAATGCGGTGTTTCAATGGGTGCCCGACCATCAGCGGCTGTTTCCGTCGCTCGTGAACAAACTCGCGCCGGGCGGCAGCCTCGCTGTGCAGATGCCCGACAATCTCGACGAACCGGCGCACCGTCTGATGCGCGAAGTCGCGGCGCAAGGGCCGTGGGCGGACAGGCTCAAGGGCGTGGAGCGCACCCTGCGGCTCGGTGCCGACTGGTACTACGCGCTGCTCAAGCCGCTGTGCGCGCGTGTCGACGTATGGCGCACCGTCTATCACCACCCGCTCGCGGGCGGCGCCGATGCGGTGGTCGAATGGTTCAAGGGAAGCGCGCTGCGGCCGTTCCTGGCCAGCCTCGACGACACGCAGCGCGACGCGTTCCTGCGGCAATATCGCAACGAGATCGCGAAGGCCTATCCGGCGCTCGCGGACGGCACGGTACTGCTGCCGTTTCCACGGCTTTTCGTCGTCGCCACGCGCTAGCCGTGCGGTAGCCCACACACCGGCTGCACGGCTTGCGCAGCGACGGCGAGCCAAGGGCGCTCAGGCATTGCCGCTGGTCAATTCAGCGTGATATTGTTGCTGTAAGCAAAGGGCGGCAAACCGTCGTCCTCATCGGAAAGCAACTTTCAGCAGCGAGCGTCGCCATGAGTGATGTACGCCATCATCTGAGTCCACGTGACCGTCTGGAGCTGTTGTGCTGGCTCACATGCGGAAGTCTTGGTGCTTATTACCTGAATGAGGACTGGCCCGACGCGGCATTTCACGTGCAGGCCGCCCACAAATGGCTCGACCGCCGCTCGCGCGAAGCCGACTGGCTTTGCATCGCGAAGCTGTCGGCCACCGCTGTCGAAATCGCCAGACGCCATGCGCGTTTTGTCGATACCGACTGGGCGCGCGACGCCGTCGAGGAAATACTCGACACCGACGAAATCGATCCGCAGGCGCGCCTGCTCAAACAGGTACTGGCCGATTGCCAGAGCGCACTGGCCGACAAGCGTATAGCGGATTAGGTTGGCCGCGCTGCACACGTCGTGCAGCGCAGTCGCGGCTTAAAAGTTATGCCGCAGTCCGACGATCACGGAGAGTTGCTTGTCTGTGTCCGAATTGACGATGTTCGGAATCTGCGCAAGGTTCTCTGTGTCTCCTGTCGACGGATTGATCCCCAGGCCCGCACCCGACGATTTCTGCCCGATCGCGACCGCATAGACCGCTGTGCGCTTCGAGAGGCTGTACACGGCGCCCAGGTTCACCTGGTGAATTCGCGTCGACGAACCGCCCGACGGTTTGGCGTCGTTGAAAATGTACGCGAAACCTAATTGCAGATCGGGCGCGAGCGCGTACGTCGTATTCAATTCGGCGATGTCGAACGAAATATCCGCGCCGTCGGGCCGCGCCGCAGTCGCAAAGTACTGGCTCTGCGACAACTTCGTGTGCGTATAGGTCAGCGCGACACTGGCCTTGCCGAACGCATACGAGCCCCCTGCCCCGAAAATCCGCACCTTGCTCGCGTCCTGCAGCAGACAGAACGACGCGCTCTCATTAGCGCAACTGAAGTCGCCGATATAGCCGCTGGTGCCCCCCAACGCAGCCTGCAAAGGCTGATTCAGCTCGAGATAACCCGCGCTCAGCGACAACGGGCCATTGGCGTAATTCGCAGCGAGCGACCATCCCTTGTTCTGCGAGAAATTGCCCGCGACGCCACCGAGACTGAACAGGCCGCCAACCGTCAGACCGCCGAAGCTCGGGCTGATGTACTTGATCGAATTATTGAAATTGAACGCTTCGTTCAGGTTGTCGACGTCGCCGAAATGCGAGCCGTAGAGCGTCGCCCAGTTATTGCTCGACGCGTAAGCGCCGAGATAATCGGAAAAGGGATCGTATTGACGGCCGAGCGTCAGCGAACCATAGGTGCCGTTACTCACGCCGACCCACGCATTGCGGTTGAACAGCGTATTCGATTGCAGCATCGCGCCGTTGCCGGTCAGAAAGCTGTTCTCCAGCGTGAAATTGACGGTGGTGCCGCCGCCGATATCTTCGGTGCCCATCAGGCCCCAGCGCGACGGCACCAGATTGCCGCCCGCCAGTTGATAGTTCGCGTGGCCGCTGGTACTGCCGTCGGCGTGCGTCGTCTGCTGATTGGTCGTGTAGACGAGACCGGCGTCCACTGTGCCGTACAACGTAACTGAAGATTGCGCGTGTGCGCCGATCGAAAGGCCGAGCGCGGCCAGCGCAAGCGCCGAGCGCTTGACGAATTTGTCTGCCATGGTTGTCTGCCGGAAGTGAGGTTGACTGCTTTTTTCGCGGACGTTGCGTGGTTTTCGCCGTTTTGCGCGGACGATTTACTGGCCGAAGCCTGCGTAAATATCCGGCCGCTTTTTGCGCAGGATGAGACCGATCACCACGCCGATGAGCGCTACGGCGAACACGATCCACGGGAACGACTTGACGATCGGACTATCGGAGCCGCTGAGCGCGTCGAGATTGCGCACCAGAATCACGCCGATATACACGAGGCCGATGCCGCCGACGAACGGCGCGATCAACGAGTGCCACACACGCGTGTCCTTGCGCGTCTTGCGGAAAAACGCGATCACCGAAAAACTCGTCACGGCTTGCAGCATCACGACGCCGATCGTGCCGAGTGCCGAACTCCAGCTAAACACGATGTTGAACACGTCGCTGCCCGCTGCGATATAAAGCCCGAGCAGCACACACACCGACACCGTTTGCAGATAACTCGCGACATACGGCGAACGGTATTTTTCGTGCACCCGGTTGAGTACTTGCGGCAGGATGCCTTCCATACTCAATGCGTGGATATAGCGCACCAGCGTGTTATGAAACGACAGCAGACTCGCGAAAATACTGCTGAGCAGAAGAAAACTCATCACGGTCGTGACGGCACCGCCGAGGTACTTGCCCGACTGAATGAACCAGAAATCGCCGGGTTGTTTGGTGGCGACCGTGACGACGTCCGCGAGACCGTACGCGCAGACAATCGTCCACGTCACGAAGGCGAAGAACACGAGAATCAGCACGACCGACACATACGTTGCGCGCGGCACGGTGACTTTCGGATCGCGGCATTCCTTGCCGTAGATCGCGGTCGCCTCGAAGCCGATGAACGACGCGAACGCGAACATCACCGCAATGCCCAGATGGCCGCTGAATACATGGTCCGGCGAAAAAGGCGCGAGTGTGAGGCCGTTAGGGCCGCCACCGTGAATCAGAATCGCGATCGACAGCAGCAACAGGATGCCGAGTTCGAGGCACATCAGTACGCCGAGCAAACGGCTATTCAGATCGATGCCGCGAATGCCGGTGAATTGCACCACCGCCACGCAGATCAGCGAATACCCGTACCAGGGTAATGCGGTGTGAAGAAGTGGTGACAGGATCACCGTGCAGAAGAAACCGAAGAGCCCGTATAGCGCAATCTGGATGAAGGTGTACGACATCAGCGCGACGAGTGCACCCGCCATGCCGAGCGGACGCCCGAGTCCGGCGGTGATATACGCGTAGAACGCGCCCGCGCGCACCACATGCCGGCTCATCGACGCAAAGCCGACGCTGAAGATCAACAGAATCGCACCGGCAATCACGAATGCGCCGGGAATGCCCGCACCGTTGCCGAGACTGATCGCGGGCGGCACTGCGCCGAGCATGCCGGTCAGCGGCGCGGCCGCGGATATCACGAGAAACACGATCTGCCACAAGCCCAGCGTATTGCCCTTCAATTCCACGGGGTTCTCCGCGTCGACCAGGGTGGTCGGCGAATAGGGTTCGTTCATCGCTGCCTCTATGTTATTGGCTAGTTTGACACTCGCCAGAACCCTTTTTATTGCTGGTCATGGCGCTCGTTTAACCGACGTCAAATGCTTCGGGCTGAGCGCATGTTAGGTAGCTAAAAAATAAAACGACTTCGCGAACCGCGCCAAATTTTCGATAAACCGCGCCAATACCGGCGCGATTGCGGGATTCGCGGGTTTGTACTTAATCGACCGATGATTGCTTAGGAAGCCGGAGTGTTTCGGCTTTTGCCTGCGGTTTTCGCTAAAGGCTTTCAGTAGTGAAAGCCTCTGCTTCTGCTCGCGTACTTTTATTTTTTCCAATTGCGCGTCGCGCGCCACAACACGGTTGCATCGGCGTAACCGACCGCGCGTGCGATCGCCGCATTGGTCAGTTCGTCGCGCTCCAGCAGGCCTTCCACGCTGCGTTGCCGCTCCTCACGCAGAATCTGACGCACGGACGTGCCCTCCTGCGCGAGGTGCCGTTGCAACGAGCGATGCGAAAGGCCGAGATCTTTTGCAATATCCGCGACGATCAGCTTTTCATGCGCGAGCCGTCGCGTGATCAGATCGCGAACCTGCTCGACAATGCCGTGCTGAATCGCGTCGTTTGCAATCAGGTCGGTCGCGTGGCGCTCCATCATCCGCGCCATTTGCGTATCGGCACTTTTCAGCGCCGCGTCCAGATCCTGCGGACGCAGAATAATGCCATTGAAAGGCTGCTGAAAGCGCACCGGTACGCGAAAGATTCGTGCAAACGGTTTGAGGTCCGCCGGTGCGGCATGCTCGAAGTGCACCTCCACCGGATTCCATGCCGAGCCGCGCACGAGCCGGATCATGTGGCACATCGTCGAGATGCTGTACTCCGCATCCTGACGACGCGGCCAGATTTGCGGACTCGCGATCTGATAAGTCCAGATCGGCCATTCGTCGTCGCGCAGCACTTCACACGTCGTCGTGTTCTGCCACGACGCAAGCGCAAGCGTGAATTTTCGCATCGCCGCGTTCAGCGTCGGCGAAGAAAGAAACACGAGGCCCGCAGGCCCGAGTTCTGTCAATTGCAACTCGCTGCCCAGTCGCAAGCCGAGCGACGCTTCGTCCAGTACTTCCGCCGCGCGCTCGAATGCCGCCACATATCGCGTGAGCGGCAAGATCTCATACGGATTGGATAGCAGCCGCCGGCTCATGCCGAATGCTTCCAGCAGCGCATCGCAATCGGCGCCTGATTGATCCAGTGCGCGCACCACCGGTCCCATGACCGCCGCGCGAACCATCGGGAAATTGCCGTTGAGCGTGACTTTTTTCATATCGAGCGTCTCCTCTCAGTCTTCGCTTTCGAGATGCCAGGGTCATCCCTTCCTGGCGCACTTTATCGTCCAAATGGCGCGATAAGCAAGCGCGAAAATATTATTGGGTTCCTACGATTTGCCATCGACTCAGCGTTTGCCGCTCGTCGCTCAGGTCCGCGAGCGCGCTGTACGGTCCAGCAAACTTCCTTACGGGAACCTTATGAACACGAATGTCACGAAAGCTGCTCACAACCCCGTTCATCCGCTCGATCCGTTGAGCGGCGAGGAAATGCAGCTTGCCTGCGACCTCGTCAAGGCAGCCGAAAAACTCGATAGTCACGCGCGTTTTCCGATGGTCGAATTGCGCGAGCCGCCGAAAGCGGAAGTGGTCGCGTTCAAGACCGGCGAGTACTTTTCGCGCACGGCTTTCGTGCTGGCGATCGATCGCTCCAATGGTGCAACGATTGAATTCGACGTGGACCTGAGAGAAAAAAGAATCGCGTCACGCCGTGTGATGCCGTTCGATAAAGCACCTTATGGGCAGCCGCCGATCATGATCGACGACTTCATGAACGCCGAGCAGATCGTCAAGAACGACGAAGCATGGCGCGTGGCGATCATGAAGCGCGGCCTCAGCGAAAAAGATCTGGAACGTGTGCAGGTCGATCCGTTTTCTGCGGGCGCATTCGACCGTGAAAACGAAAACGGCCGGCGTCTGGTGCGTTGCGTGAGCTACTACCGCGAGACGCTGACCGACAACGGCTACGCGCATCCGATTGAAGGCGTGATGGCCGTGGTCGATCTGCTGGAAAAGAAAGTGATCGAACTGGTGGACGACGGCCGCATCATTCCGATTCCGCGCGCGAAACACAACTACGACACGCCGAGTCTGGGCGAGCCGCGCAAGACGCTGAAGCCGTTGTCGATCGATCAACCCGACGGCCCGAGCTTCAAGATCGACGGCTGGCACGTGAACTGGCAGAACTGGAATTTCCGTGTCGGCTTCACCCCGCGCGAGGGGCTGGTGTTGCATCAACTGTCATGGGACGACGGCAAGAACACGCGGCCGATTATCTACCGCGCGAGCGTCACCGAAATGTGCGTGCCCTATTCCGATCCGACCACGAATCACTACTGGAAAAGTGCATTCGACGCAGGCGAATACGGTCTCGGCAAACTGGCGAACCAGCTTGAACTCGGTTGTGACTGTCTGGGCACGATCCGCTATTTCGACATTCCTTCCGCTGACGATTTCGGCAATGCGTTTGTGATGAAAAACGCGGTGTGCATGCACGAAGAAGATTACGGCACGCTGTGGAAACACTACGAATTCCGCACCGGCGTATTCGAAATGCGCCGTTCGCGACGCCTCGTGATTTCTTTCTTCGCTACCGTCGGCAACTACGACTATGGCTTCTACTGGTATCTGTACCAGGACGGTACGATTCAACTCGAATGCAAGCTAACCGGCATCGTGCAAACGTCCGCAGTCGCAGACGGCGACACGTATCCGTGGGGCGGCATGATCACGCCAAATCTCGGCGGCCCGACGCACCAGCACTTCTTCAATGCACGCATGCACATGATGGTGGACGGCGAGCGCAACAGGGTCTCCGAACATGAATTCGTGCCGCGTCCAATGGGCGAATCGAATCCGTACGGCAACGTGTTCGACACCACGAAACAGGTGTTCAGGACTGAGAGCGAAGCAGCGCGACTCGCCAACGGCAGGACGGGCCGTTACTGGAAAGTCACCAATCCGAATGTGAAGAATGCAGTCGGCGCAAATCCGGGCTACAAGCTGATCGTCAACGATTCGCCGTTGATGCTAGCCGACGAAAAATCGAAGGTTCGTCAACGTGGCGGCTTTGCTACGCGTCACGTGTGGGTCACGCCGTTCGACCCGGCCGAGCGCTATGCAAGCGGCGATTATCCGAACCAGCATTCGGGCGGCGACGGGCTGCCGCGCTATATCGAGGCCAATCGCAACATCGAGAACGAAGACCTCGTGTTGTGGCATAGCTTCGGTCATACGCATGTGTGCAAGCCCGAAGACTTTCCGGTGATGCCGGTCGAGTACGCGGGTTTCATGCTCAAGCCAAACAACTTCTTCTCGGCCAACCCGACGATGGACCTGCCGGCCGAGCGCGATATGAAGAGCGTCGAAGATGGCAAGTCCGCGGATCATGGCTGCTGCAAGCACTGATTCGAACGCGATGCGCGACGCTCAGCGTGCTCCTTGCGACTCGGGCGTGCTGGCCGCTTGCGCGGCCGGTGCGGCGTGCGTGCTCGTTGCTGGCGGCGCTGCTGCGCTGTCGATGCAGGCAGGCTTGAGCCAGCAAGCGGGCGCGGTGTGGATGAGTGCGCTGGCGCTCGCGGCGATGATGGGCGTGCCCTTGCTGATGGCACGTTTATCGAGCCGATACACCACGCTTAAAACCGCCGCGACACTAATCGCCACGATGTGTGCGATGAATGCGCTGCCCACGTATCTGAACGGCTTTCAGCACGGCAATGCCGCCGCCGTGTGGATGATCGTGATGGGCGGCGTTCTGCTGTTTTACGGGCACCGCTCGAATCGAACGCACGTCAACGAAGATCGTCATGTCGACACCCCCGCTGCAACGATTCGCTACACAGGTTCGACTGCCATGCCCGCGGTACTCGCATTGCTCGCGGGAATATCGAGCGGCAGCCTTGCGCGTTTCCAGCTATTCGCGCTATGCGGCGCGAGCGGCGCGCAGCCGCTGTGGCAGATCGCGCTTCAGTTCCTTGCAGTCTGCACATTGGCCTGCGTGGCGGACCGCTCGCGTAGCGGCAGCAACGGCATGCTGATCGCGCTGTACCTCACGAGAGCCGTATTGATCGGGCTGCTAGCAAGCTCCGACAACCCGACTCTCGCACCATTCGCATCAAAAGTATTCCTGCTTCTTGACTGCCTGACGATTCCCGCACTCGCGAATTTGCGCGGCAACGTAAATAGCCCGTTAAACGCGACATGTCCCGGTATTGCACATCACATCGGGATGGTAACGGGGGCAGCGTTATCGACGTCCCCTTATTTTTTCGGCGACGGTTTCGTCGTGCTGTTCGCGCTCAGCGCGGCAGCGAATCTAATATGTGCTGCGTCGTTAGTCACTCATCGGCTCGGCAGCGCACGTCGCCCGCAGGCACATCGCTATCACCATGAAGCACACGCTTCGCGTTAGCAACACGTCATTTATCTACAGCCGATTCAACGGAGACAAAGCACCATGAGCGAACACAATCCTGCTGTGAATTTGCCGCAAACCATGTTTATCAATGGCGAAAAAACGCACGGCACTTCGGGTAAAACTTTTCCGGTGTTCAATCCTGCGACGTCGGAAGAACTCGCGCAGATTCCCGACGCGTCGGAATCGGATATCGATCATGCGGTCAGGACGTCGAAGGCGGCATTCGAATCCGATGCGTGGCGCAGAATGCCGCCAGCCGCGCGTGAGCGTCTGCTGCTGAAACTCGCCGATCTCGTCGAGCAGCACACCGACGAACTCGCGACATTGGAAACCTTGAACCAGGGCAAGCTGATCGGCTTTTCGAAGATGCTCGAAGTATCGGGCAGCGTGCAATGGCTGCGTTATATGGCGGGCTGGGCGACCAAAATCGAAGGCACGACCTTCGATCTGTCGATTCCGTTTCCTCCGGGCACACGCTACAACGCATCGACCCGGCGCGTTCCCGCAGGCGTCGTCGCCGCGATCGTTCCGTGGAATTTCCCGCTGCTGATGGCTGTCTGGAAAATCGCTCCGGCGCTCGCATGCGGCTGCTCGGTCGTGCTCAAGCCCGCCGAAGAAACGCCTTTGACCGCGATCCGCCTCGCCGAACTGGCGCACGAAGCGGGCTTCCCTGCTGGCGTGTTCAACGTGGTCACCGGACGGGGCGAAACTGCGGGCGCTGCGTTGGTCAGGCATCCGCTGGTGAACAAGGTGACGTTCACGGGATCGACCGAAGTGGGCCGTATTATCGGCCGTCAATGTGCGCAGGATCTGAAACGCGCGTCGCTCGAATTGGGCGGCAAGAGTCCCGTGATCGTGCTCGATGACTGCGATCCCCGTAAAGCGATCGAGGGCGCGGCAGGCGCGATCTTCTTCAATCACGGACAGGTTTGCACCGCAGGCTCGCGCCTGTACGTCGCACGTTCGATCTACGACGAAGTCGTGCAAGGCATCGCGGCAGTGGCCGACAGCATCTCACTCGGTTCGGGCTTCGACGCGGCGACGCAAATGGGCCCGATGGTCTCTGCTCGACATCGCGACAAAGTGGTCGGCATGATTGCGCAAGGCAAGCAGGAAGGCGGCGAGATTTTGTCCAACGATGCGCGGGTGGACAGCAACGGCTATTTCGTGCGTCCGACCGTGATTGCCAATCGCGCGTGCAAACCGCTGTCGGTGGTGAAGGAAGAAGTGTTCGGCCCGGTTCTCGTCGCGATGCCGTACGACGATATCGACGAGGTGCTGGCTCAGGCAAACGCATCCGAATACGGGTTGGGCGCGAGCGTGTGGACCAATCAACTGGACAAGGCACTGCGACTCGTCGACGGAATCGAAGCGGGCACGGTGTGGGTCAATACGCACAACATGGTCGATCCGGCGATGCCTTTCGGCGGCTTCAAGGCATCGGGAATCGGCCGCGAGCACGGTAAGGCAATCATCGATTCCTATACGGAGAGCAAGTCGGTCTGTATTGCTTATTGAGCGCGCGTCATCCGTGCGGTGTAAGAAGTGTCGGACTGTGCTGCGCATGAGCAACACGCGGCATATGTCCGGCAAATGCCGCACGGGCAAGCAGTAAAATACGGGAACCTCGCGCCGTCGCGCGCCACCTTTCCGTAAAACATCTTGAAACGCAAAATGCCCGCGCTGAATGCGCTAAAAGCCTTCGAAGTGGCTGGCCGCACGGGCAGCTTTACTCGTGCAGCGGAATTGCTGAACGTCACGCAAAGCGCGGTTAGCCGGCAAGTGCGGCAACTCGAGGCGCAACTCGGCGAGACGCTGTTGCAGCGTCACCATCATCATCTGGAACTGTCGGTGGCGGGTCGCATTCTGCTGCAGGCGCTGCAGCAGTCGTTCGATCGTATCGAGTTGACTGTGCGCAGTTTGCAGGAGAAAACGCACCGTAACCGGCTGCGTATCAATGCGCCCCCTACTTTCACCAGCCGCTGGCTGATGCCGCGCCTTGGGCGTCTGCGCGACGCGTATCCGCATCTTGAACTCAGCCTGTCAACCCGCATCGACGACAATCTCGCCGAATCCGGCGTGCTCGATTGCGCGATTCGCTTCGGCAATGGCGAATGGGAAGGCTTCGATAACCGTCTGCTGATGAACGAGCGGCATGTCGCCGTGTGCGCGCCAGGCCTGCTCGCCCGTCAGGCAGGCCGCGCGACGATCGATCTGAACCAGTTCACGTTGCTGCATGTACTCGCGAGCGCGGACCAGCGTTATCTCACGTGGCAGCACTGGCTGAAGGCCGCCGGCATCGACAACGTGGATACGCGCGGCGGTTACGAGTTCGATCTGCTGGACCACGCGATCCGCGCGGCTATCGACGGGCTCGGCGTGACTATTGCCGATCGTCATATGATTGCGCGGGAACTGGCCGAGGGTCAGCTTGTGCAGGTACTGAACACGCACGTCGACGGACATCAATCGTACTGGCTCGTCACGCGTGAGAAGCACAAACAGGAAGAATTGCCGCACGTCGCGCTGTTTCGCGACTGGTTGCAACAGGAGATCTGGCTAAGCGAAAGGGCGCTCGATTCGTCGGAATCGGCGCCCTTGAGTTCGGTCAACCTCGTGAAGTGACGCGCGCGTACGTGCGTTACGTGCGT
The DNA here is from genome assembly GCF_900099835.1 of Paraburkholderia fungorum. Taxonomy (NCBI): domain Bacteria; kingdom Pseudomonadati; phylum Pseudomonadota; class Betaproteobacteria; order Burkholderiales; family Burkholderiaceae; genus Paraburkholderia; species Paraburkholderia fungorum. The sequence goes on along the minus strand of NZ_FNKP01000001.1, from coordinate 2,096,171 downwards.
TATCAGGCGGCTGTTGCCATCTCGGCGACCGCCGGTTGATACGCGGATTGACTCGCCGCATCGTCGAGAATCATCTCCGCGCCCTTCTCCGCCACCATCATGGTCGGCGCGTTGATATTACCCGACGTGATGTTCGGGAAGATCGACGCATCGACCACGCGCAAGCCCGTCATTCCATGCACGCGCAAACGCGCGTCGACCACCGACGTACGCGGATCGTCACCCATCGCGCAAGAACCGCACAGGTGATAGATCGAGCCCGATTGCTCGCGGAAGTACTGCAGGAAGCCTTCACGCGTATTCACCTGCGGCCCCGGCGAGATTTCCTCGACCGTGACGGCCTTCAACGCCGCTGACGACATCACCTTGCGGACGAGTTCGCAACCCTGAATCACCTCGTCGATATCCTTCTCCGTGGTCAGTGCGTTGATGCGGATTTTCGCGGCGTCTTCCGCGCGATTCGACGCGATCTCGATCGAACCTCGACTGGTCGGCCGGCACGGATTGAACGCGAGCAGAAAGCCTGAATAGGGTTCGGGTTCGAGATTCGCCTTATTGCTCTTCGGAATCCGGTACGACAGCGGATTGAAGTACAACTGCAAATTCGGTTGCGCTTCTTTATCGCTTCCTTTAAAGAATCCACCCGACTGGTTCACGCTCATCGCAAGCGGCCCTTTACGTGTGAGCAAGTATTGCAGACCGAGTTTAAGCTTGCCAAGCAGCGGACGCATTTCGTCGTTCAACGTCTTCATGCTCGAACGATAGTAGAAGCTCACGCACAAATGGTCCTGAAGATTCTGGCCGACTGCGGGCAGTTCCTTGACAAGCGCAATGCGATGCTTCGCCAGCAACGCGCTGTCGCCCACGCCCGACAACTGCAATAGCTTCGGCGAATCGACCGCGCCTGCGGACAGAATCACCTCGCGATTCGCGACGAAGCGACGCGCAACACTGTTCTGCATGACGCTCACGCCAATCGCGCGTTGGTTACCGTCGAATAGCACGCGGTTCACCAGCACATCACGCTCGACGCGCAGGTTCTCCCGCGAGAGCGCCGGGTGCAGATACTCGAAGCTACTCGACGAACGCTGACCGTTACGCGTATTCACGTCGTAAATGCCGGCTCCTTCGAATTGCGCACCGTTGAAGTCGTCGCTGCGTCGGTAGCCCGCCTGATCGCAACCTTTCAGAAATACGTGGCAAATCGGATGCACCGCGTCTTTCATCGGCGAAATACGGATTGGGCCGTCAGCGCCGTGATATTCCGTATTGCCGAGCGGATGCGACTCCAGCTTGCGGAAATACGGCAGCACGTCGCGAAATGCCCATCCGGTGTTGCCGGCCGCCGCCCAATCGTCGAAATCGTGCGGCTGGCCGCGCACGTAAATCATCGCATTGATCGAGCCTGAACCGCCCTGCACCTTGCCGCGCGGACAATAAATCGGCCGGTTGTCGAGTTCCTTTTCCGGTTCGCTGTAGTACATCCAGTTGTAGGTTTCGTTGTAGTACGTCTTCGTGAAACCCACTGGAATCCTGAACCAGAACGAACTGTCCTTGCCGCCCGCTTCGAGCAGCAGCACCGAATATTGGCCCGACGCCGACAGACGATTGGCGAGAATGCAGCCCGCCGATCCCGCGCCGACAATGATGTAGTCGTAATTCATGCTCTATGTCGCCCGCAGGCGCTCAATCTATTGGATGCGTATAAAAGCGAGGGGTGGCTTCAACCCCTGGCCGGCGCGAGATCTTTCACGTCGGCAGGTTGTGCGGCCATTTGCAGATGCAAACGCTCGCCGGTGTACGGGGTGTGCTGCTTCACCACTTCCATGTTCAACTCGACACCCAAGCCCGCTTCCTGCGACGGAATGATGTAACCGTCTTCCCATTGAATCGGCTTCTTCAATACGGCTGCGTGAAAACCGTCCCACGTGCCAATGCTTTCCTGAATCAGGAAGTTCGGCGTACACGTTGCAAGCTGAATACTCGCGGCTGCGCCAATCGGCCCGTTGTACAGATGTGGCGCGATTTGCGCGTAATACACCTCGGCCAGCGTCGCGACTTTTTTCGCTTCGAGCAGGCCGCCCACGCGCGCCACGTTCAATTGCAGAATCGATGCAGCGCCCGCTTCGAGCAGCTTGAAGAATTCATACTTGGTGGTAAGACGCTCGCCGGCGGCAATCGGAATGCTGGTGTGTTTTGCGACCTGCGCCATTGCGCCTTCCTGTCCAGGCGGCACGGGTTCTTCGAACCACAGCGGGTCATATTTTTCGAGTCGCTTTGCAAGCCGGATCGCGGACGACGGCACCATCTGCCCATGCGTGCCGAACAGCAGGTCGGCCTTGCTGCCCACCGCTTCACGCACGCGCCGGCAGAAAGTTTCGCAACGGTCGAGCACTTCCATCGACAGTTGATGACCCGAATACGCGGTGTACGGACCGGCCGGATCGAACTTCACCGCTGTGAAGCCGCGCTTGACGTTTTCAAGCGCACATTCGGCTGCGAGATCGGGATCGTCGTAGTCGTATTCGCCACGGCTGTTCTTCGGATACAGATACGTGTACGAACGCAGCCGCTGATTCACCATACCGCCAAGCAGCTCATACACCGGCTTGTTCGCCGCTTTGCCGATGATGTCCCAGCAGGCCATTTCAAGGCCGCTGACCACGCCCATCATCGTCAGATCGGGGCGTTGCGTGAAGCCGCTCGAATACGCTTCGCGCCAAAGCCGCTCGATATGATGCGGATCGTGATCGAGCAGATAGCGACCGAATACATCGTCGATGATGTGGGTCATCGCTTTCGGATGGAACGTCGCCGAATAGATTTCGCCGACACCCTCGATACCGCAATCGGTTTTGAGTTTGACGAAGATCCAGTACATGCCGCCAACGTGCGGCGGCGGTACAGCGACGATATGCGTTTCGAGCGAGACAACTTTCATTTACGCACCCTCTTTACGGTTAAGCATGTTTCTCAGCGCGAGCCCGGCGAAACCGCCGAGCGCCGCCATTGCGGCTACATAGCCGAAGTACAGTTGATAGCCGAAGACGCCCGGGAACGTCTGCGTCAGATAGCCGTTGATCAACGGCAGGAACACATCAGGCGAATAACCGAGTACCGAGATCAGGCCGATGGCGAGACCCATCGTGGTAGCCGGAATATTGCAGCGATCGAGCAGTGACCAGTACAGCCCGCGAATCGCGTAAGTCAGAATGCCGATGAACAGCACGAGGAAAACCAGCAGCACGTGACTCGAAATGCGCGGTGCCGCCATCAGACCGAGCAGTGACAATGCAGCGAGAAAGAGCGCGATGACCAGCACCGACACCTTCGAGTAACGGTCGCCGAGAAAGCCCCCACCAATGCCGCCAATAGGACGCATCCACAATTTCAGCGTAGTTATCGTGCCGGCCATCACGACCGTGAGGCCGATTTCGCCTTCGTGCAGATACGCGGAAAAACTGTAGGTTGCCCAGAACACCTGATAACCGCAGAACACGATTGCCGCGACCAGCCACAACTCGGGAATAGCCGCGAGCGTTTTCAACTCGACCAGCACGTTGCTGCGCTTGCGTGCCGCGCGATTGGCAACAGCGTCGTCGGTGCCTTGCGGGTCCTTGACGAGAGCGAGCACGACACCCAGCGCAATGCAAAGAAACGCATACAGGTAGACGACCATTCTGAAGCCGACTGCAACCGGCTCGCCCTTGGTCTGCGTGACCCACGCGAACAAAGTGATTGCGATGGTGGCAAGCATCGCTTCGATGAGTCCGCGTCCGCCGTCGAGCAAACCGAAGAAACGGCCCTGCTCCTGCGAACCGGCAATCATCGTCACGCGTTTGATGACGGCGGCCCAGAACGTCAATCCCGTCGACAAACCCCAGCCGCCGAAGATCAACATCAGAATATGAAACGACGGCGCGGTCGAATAAAGCAGTCCGAGCAGACCCGTTGCGATCAGCGAAAAACAGATCAGCAGACGCGGCGCGATACGGTCGGCAAGCCAGCCGCTCGGCAGATAGCTCAGCAGAAAAATCGTCCCCAGCGACGAATACAGATAGCCCAGTTGACTATCGGTGATGTGGAACACTTCAAGCATCGTCGGCTGATACACCTGCCGCAGATACAGAATCGGATAGATCGCGCCGGCGGCCAGCACCAGCAGCATCAACTGGATATAACGTTGCGCCTTGGTTTTGTCCAACGCGGCTTGTGCGTCGCCTAATGCGGACGCGGCATGGGTTTGAACGGGCTGTGACGACACGTGAGCGCTCCTGAGAGACGCAGCGCCGGTCCACCGGGCCGCCGGGTCTCCAATATGTTTTGTTATGGATTGGCAGCGTGTGTGCTGCCTTTTTTGGGCTAAAGAGAAAGCGCGCGTCGGGATTAGTGTGATTGAAGTGCAACGCGCGCCGCTTCGGTTTTCAACTTCAGTACTTCATGACCACGAGACGGGTTTGCGTGAATTCGAGCATGCCGTGCTTGCCGTCGTCGCCGCCGAGACCCGAACGTTTCCAGCCTGCGTGAAAGCCTTGATACGGGTCGGCCGGCGTGCGGTTCACATACAACTCGCCCGCTTCGATACCGTTGGCGATCTTCATCGCAGCGCGATAGTTCTCCGTATACAACACCGACGACAGACCGAACTGGTGATCGTTCGCCATCTCGAGCGCTTCGTCGAGCGTGCTGTATTTGACGACCGGCATGATCGGGCCGAAGGTTTCTTCCTGGATGATTTCCATGTCCTGACGGCAATTCGTCAGCAACGTCGCCGGATAGAAAAAGCCCTTGCCTTGAGGCAGTTTGCCGCCGGTTTCGAGTTTGGCGCCTGCCGCGACAGCGCGCTCGACCATCGCGTGAATAGATTGACGCGATGCTTCGTTGACGAGCGGACCCATCAGCGAAGGCTGTTCGCTGCGGTCGCCGGATTCCACTGCGCTCATGTGCTGTTTCAGCAACGCGACGAAACGGTCGTGCACGCTTTCATGCACATAGACTCGTTCGATTGCCGTGCAAAGCTGCCCGCAGTGAGTGGTTTTCGACGCAACCAGATCGCGCGCGGCTTTATCCAGATCGGCATCGGCTTCGATAATCGCGGGCGTTTTACCGCCCAGTTCGAGCGACGGCTTCGCGATGTTCGCCTTGCAGTAATCGAGCACCTTGCGCCCCGCGCCGACGCTGCCGGTCAACGTGATCATGCCGACCTTCGGATGCGTGCAAAGCGCTTCGGCGGTCGCATGATTCATCGCGAGAATATTCACGACGCCCGCGGGCAAGCCAGCTTTTTCGACTGCTTTGGCGATTTCGAATGCCGAGGTCGGCGTGTTGTTGCTCGGACGCACCACCACCGTGTTACCGGCGATCAACGCAGGCGCGACCTTGCGCATGAACGTATAGACCGGGTAGTTGAACGGAATCAGACACGCCACCACGCCGATCGGCTCGCGGTGCAGCACGAGATTTTCGTCGGCCGTATCGCTCGGAATCACTTCGCCTTCAATGCGGCGTGCCCATTCGGCGTGATAACGGGTGATCTGGCCTGCGTAAATCGCTTCGTTGGTCGCGTCGGCAACGCTCTTGCCCGACTCCAGCGCGAGCGCTGCGCCAATGCTCGGCGCGCATTCGGTCAGCGCATCCGCGAGCTTGTGCAGATACACGGCGCGTTCGGCGGACGGCAGCTTGCGCCACGCCTTTTGCGCGACGGCGGCGGCGTCCACAGCGGCAATCGCCTCGGCTTGCGTCGCACCCGTGACGTGGGCAATCGCGGCCCCTGTGGCCGGGTTGTAGACGGCGATGTGCTCGTTGCCGGCGGGTTCGGTCGAAGGGTCGATAAACCGGCCGTTAGCAAAATTCCGATCGAGTCGCATGTCGTCTCCTGAGATGCTGGGTACAAAAACCGCATGGCCTTCAGCTATCGATTTCATGCCAAAGGTGAATGATTCGAATTTTTCTCCTCGTTGCCACGGGCCACAAGCGAATAATTTTGAGGACAAACATTCGAAAAAATCATGTTTATCCAGGGATTTGCCTCATACGTGAAACCCATCTCGATATGCAGAATCCGGGCTTCGCCAAAAAAACAGCGGCCTTCCGAAGTCGACCCAATCGACCCGGAAAGACCGCTCATACCAACATCTGGAGCTCTGAAATGAAAAAGAACCAACTTGCCCGCGCCACTCTCGCCGTATTCGCAGCGCTGTCGGCCACGTCGGCGTTCGCGCAAAGCAGCGTGACCCTGTACGGCGTACTCGACGAAGGGATCGACTACACCAACAACGCCAAAGGCGGCGCGGTGTGGGAAATGGCTAGCGGCTATGCGCAAGGCAGCCGCTGGGGCATGAAGGGCTCGGAGGATCTGGGGGGCGGCAACAAGGCCGTGTTTCAGCTCGAAAACGGCTTCGACGTGGGCTCGGGCAAGCTCGGCCAGGGTGGCCGCATGTTCGGCCGCCAGGCTTACGTCGGTCTGAGCAACGACAGCTACGGCACGCTGACGCTCGGCCGGCAATATGACTCGGTGGTCGATTACCTTGCGCAGACCACGGCGAACGGCAACTGGGCCGGCTACCTGTTCGCGCATCCGTATGACAACGACAACACCGACAACTCGTTCCGGCTCGGCAATAGCGTGAAATACGCGAGCCCGGACATCGCGGGCTTCCAGTTTGGCGGCGTCTACAGCTTCAGCAACGACACCAACTTCGCGAACAATCGCGCATATAGTTTCGGCGGCCAGTATGTGAACGGCGGCCTGCTGGTCGCGGCCGCCTACATGCAGGCGAACAACCCGGGCGTGGGCTCGACTGGTGCGATCACCGCGAACGACGCGAGTTTTATCGCCGGACGCATGCGCGTGTTTGGCGGCGGCGTGAATTACACGTTCGGTTCCGCAACCGCCGGTTTCGCGTACACCAATTCGACCTATAACGACCCGACCGGCAATGGCTACATCGGTCTTCCGCTGGCTGCGGCTGGCGTGCAACTGAATACGCTGAAGTACCAGAACTTCGAACTGAACGGCAAATACCAGATCACGCCAGCGTTCTTTGTCGGCGCGCAGTACGTGTATTCGATGGTGAATTACGACGCGTCGTCGGGCAGCGTGAAGCCGAAGATTCACTCGGCGGGTCTGATGGCGGATTACAACATCAGCAAGCGAACCGATGTGTATGTACAGGGCGTTTATCAGAAGGTCGCGGGCGACTCGACTAATTCGATTCTCGACAACGCGTTTATTCCGGGCACCCAGGCGCCTTCATCGACGGATACGCAGGTTGCCGTGCGGGTTGCGCTGCGTCACAAGTTCTAACGTGCTTTAGTTAAAGCCGGCGCGTTAAACGCTCGCCGGTTTTGGCGAAGGCCGGCTCCTACTCCTCCACCATCGCCTTCAATCTCGCCAACGCCTGATCCCATTGCTGCGAGATCACATCGAGCGCGCGGCGTGCTTCGTCGAGATGAGCGGCTTCGAATTCCCACAGCCGCTCACGCCCCATTTTCACATCCCGCACCAGTCCCGCATTGGCCAGCACCTGCAAATGCTGCGTCACCGATTGCCGCGTAATGTCCGTGCCGGCGGTCAATTGCGCAATCGACATCGCGCTGCCCGCGCATAAGACCGCAATGAGCCGCAGACGCGTTTCGTCGCCGAGCGCTGCGAAAATCGGTGCGGATTTTCGCAGCGCGGACGTAGTCAGTTTTCCGCCGGCTTTGCCCGATTTCGATTTATCCGTTGGCGACATGCTTTTCGATGTTGGTGATCTGATGGTCCCAGCCACCGTTATTGATACGGAACGCTTCTTCGCGCCGCGACGCGGGTATGTTGTCGAAGCCCGATTCGACGACGCGCAGCAAGGTGCCCGACTCGACTTCGGTCAATTCGAATACCACCAGCGTGGTCGGCTCCGACGCGTAGTCGAATGATGGATCGATCGCGGCCGGATGCCAGCGCCACGACAGATGATGCTCAGGCTCGACCCGCTCGATAAATACGGTCACGACAATATGCTCGTAGCCCGGATACGTGAGCGTGCCTTCCGTCTTCTGTCCCGCGATGAACTGCTTGCCGGTGAGCTTCACGCCGAACCAGGTGCCGAATTCCTCGGCATTGGACAACGCGCGCCACACTCTGGAGCGTGGCGCCTTTAATAGAATCTGCTTTTCGATGCGATCGGTCGATGTGGTCATATGCAGCCTCCTGACTGCATATTAGAAACCTCATCGGCAATATGCAAGGAGTTGACTGCCTATTTTTTATGAGCAGGGATTCGGCGTTTATCGTTAATCGCCTGCGTTGCCAGGCGCCCCGCTGCTCCAAAAGCGCGAGTGCCGCCAGCGCATGCGCGCGCTGGCGAGCACCGTATCACTCCGTAGCATGCGCATGCACGACGCCCGTGTGCATCGACCACGCCATCCACGGACGACGCAGCGCGACAATCGCCACAAACGCGCACGCGGCCAGGGCGCCGAAGGTCGCAAAGCCCATCTGATAGCTGCCGGTGCTTTCCTTCGCAATGCCCATCACGACCGGCAGATAGAAGCCGCCAATGCCGCCCGCCGCGCCGACAATACCCGACATCAAGCCCGTGCGCCCCGCCCAGCGATGCGGCACCAGTTGAAACGTTGCGCCATTGCCGAGGCCGAACGCCACGTACATGCACAACAGCAGCGCGATACCGCCCGCCATCGACGGCATGGCGGCGGCAAACACGAAGTCGCACAGCGAAATGATCGCGAGCAGGAAGGTCAGCGCGCGTACGCCGGACACCTTGTCGGCGACGAGGCCGCCCAGCGGACGCACCATTGCGCCTGTCGCAGCGAGCAATGCCATGAACAGACCTGCGTCGATCTTGGACAACTGATACAGATTGGTCAGCAACAGCGAAACATACGACGACATGCCGACGAAACCGCCAAACGTGATGCTATACACCAGCATGATTGCCCACGTATCGCGCTCACCGAGTACCGAACGATAGCGTTTCGGCAACACTGCAATCGCGAGCAGCGCGCCGATCACCGGCAACAGCAGCACGCCCGTTTTTCCCGAACCGAACAGACCCGCTTCAACCAGCAGCACCAGCACGATCAAACCGACTAGCGTGACCGCGAAACTGCCGAATGCGCGCAATGCGCTACCGGACTTGATGCCCGTATCGTTTGCCCAGAAATACAGCGTGATCGCAGCGATCGCGAGCAACGGCAAGGCGCCGCCTGCGGCCATCTGCCAGCCATAGTGCGTTGCCAGTTGCGGGAACAGGAAACCGTCGAGCACCGCACCGATGTTCCCCGCAGCGGCGAGACCCAGCACGAGACCCTGAACCTTTGGCGGATAATTGCTGCCCGCCATCGGCAACGCGACCGCGAAGCTCGCACCGCCCACGCCGAGGAATACGCCCAGCACCAGCAGCACGTTATACGACGGCACCGACTGCATGGCCGGCAGCACGATGGTCGGCACAGCAGACAGCAACACGCCCATCAGCGCAATGCGTTTGCCATGCGCCGACTGATAGAGATTGCCGAGTGTCACGCGCAAAATCGCCGCCGACAACACTGGTACGGCGACCAGCAAACCCTGTTGTGCGGGTGTCATCGCGATGCTCTTGCTGATGAACGGCGCGAGCGGCCCATACAGCACCCACACGGTGAAACCGGTGTCGAAATAGAGGAAGCACGCCACTAGCGCGCGCCAGTCTCCGCTCTTCAGCGAGGTCATTACGTTTTTCATCAGACATCCTCACAAAACTGATTTTTCGACTGTCCGGCAATGGCGTTGATTGCGATGCACCGGCATGTCACGTTATTGAAAATACCGGCTTTAACATGCAACCTCCATGCCATCCGGGTCCATCTTTTTGAAACTCGATTGCGTACTCTTTAAAGCTCAACGACCGCGTGTTTCAAGCGCTATTTCAAAGCGCTGATGCGATCAATAAACGTCGCGCGCATAGCGCTTTTCTCGTGAAAGACGGTTGACGTAGTCGAGTGCTTTTTCATCACTCATGCCGCCGTGTGTGGCCACCACTTCCTTAAGCGCAGCATCGACATCCCGCGCCATCCGGTTCGCGTCGCCGCATACGTAGAAATGCGCGCCCTCTTCTAACCATGCCCACAGTTGCGCACCCTGTTCACGCATCCGGTCCTGCACGTAGATCTTTTCTGCCTGATCGCGCGAGAACGCGACGTCGAGGCGGGTCAGTACGCCACTGTCCCGCATGGCTTCGAGTTCGTCGCGATAGTAGTAATCGGTGGCCGCGTGCTGCTCACCGAAGAACAGCCAGTTGCGCCCCTGATCGCCGCGTGCACGACGTTCGTGCAGAAAGCCGCGAAACGGTGCGATGCCGGTGCCGGGGCCAACCATGATCATTGGCGTGACGGATTGATGAGGCGGCCGAAAATGCGCGGACTTCTGCACGAATACAGGTACGTCGATATCGCCCGCACGGTCGGCGAGAAACGTCGACGACACGCCTTTGCGATGACGACGGCCATTGCTGTAGCGCACGGCAGAAACCGTCAGATGAACTTCGCCGGGATGCGCTTTCGGGCTCGACGCAATCGAATAGAGACGCGGTTGCAAACGCTTGAGCATGCCGGTCAATTCGGCAGCGCCGAGGCTGACCGGAAATTCGTGCAATACGTCGGCGAGTTGCTGGCCCCACAGCCATTGCTTGAGATCGGCCTTGCGCTCCGGCGTCAGCAGATCGCGTAGTGCGCCATTGCTGCTGCGCGCTGCGATAAATGCGAGTGCGTCGCTACCCGGTCGAGCGATTTCGTAGTGTTTGCCGAGCGCATCGGCAAGACGCATCTCGCCCGCACCGGGCACCTGCACGGGCGCGTCCGCACTCGCGCCACTCAGGTCGATCAACTCGCTCACCAGTTCGGGGCAATTGACGGGCCACACGCCCAATGCATCGCCTGCTTCGTATTCGAGGCCGGCGTCGCCTGTATTCAGAGAAACATAGCGCGTATCTTTCGCCGCGCCCTGCCGGTTCAGGCGCAGATTGCCGACCACGCGCGAAGCGGCCGGACGCGTCTTGGTCGGCACGGCACCGGGCACGACCGCGTTGATCATTCCACCCGGCGGCACCGCATGCAGAGCGGCATCCTCTTCATTGATCCGCACGATGATGCGTTCGAGCCAGGCGTCCGCGCTTTCCTGATACTCGCCGTCGCAATCGACACGGTCCATCAGGCGTAGCGCACCTTGCGCGGCGAGTCGTTCATCGAGGCGACGTCCGTGGCCGCAGAACTGATCGTAGTTGCGGTCGCCGAGCGCGAGCACCGCAAAACGCACGCCGTCGAGACGCGGTGCATCGTCGGCGCTCAATTGGGTCCACAAACTCTGCGCGTTGTCGGGCGGATCGCCGTCGCCGAAAGTACTCGTCATCAGCAACACGTATTGCGCTTTCGCGAGCGACGCCGCCTGATAATCGTCCATGCAGGACGTGCGGATTTCAAATCCCGACTCCATCAGACGCGTGGCATAGCGTTCGGTGAGCGATTCGGTGTTGCCGGTTTGCGAGGCCCACAGCAAGGTCACCTTGGGCCGCGCGCGCACGATACGCACGCCGGATGCCGATGCTGCTTCGGGTTGCGAGGCAGCAGCAGGCAATGCCGCCGCAGTCCTGCTACGGCTGTAAAGCCCCGCCAGCAGACCATCCACATACAGGCGATGGCTGGCATCGAACGGCGCGCTGGCGGGCAACACCGGCACGCTATCGCCGCCCTGCGCTTCCACCGAACGCAATCCGCCGACAAACCCGGCCAGGTAGGCTTTTTCCGTTTCGCTGAACGACGGCACGGGCACGGGTGGCAATTGCAGAAGATTGTTGAGTGCTTCGATACGGGGCATAACCTGATCCTCGACACTTGCCGTTAGAGCGCTGGTTTGTGCCGCGCTGGCGGCAACGGCTAGGGGTGCATCAGTCGACAACTCGTCGTCATTCGTAAGCGGCTCGATCGCGTCGACTGTGACCGGACTCAGTGCGACCGCGCAGAACTTCAGTTCGGGCTGTTGCGAGACCGGGTCGATCGCATCGCTTGTCACCGCGTTGATGCACAGGTCGTCACCGAAAACGTCGTTCCAGTGCATCGGCGCAAAGCAGTTGCCTGCGCTCACGCGTTCGGTGATGACGGCGGGCAGTACCGCACGGCCTCTGCGCGAGCGGATTTCGACGGGCGCCTTCGCATTGATGCCGAGCGTCGCGGCGTCTTCGGGATGAATCTCGACGAACGGCCCCGGGTTCAGCTTGTTGAGCATCGCGACCTTGCCGGTCTTGGTCATCGTGTGCCATTGATGCTGCAAGCGGCCCGTGTTCAGTACGATCGGAAATTCGCGATCGGGCAATTCGGCGGGCGGTGCATACGTGCGGGCGAAAAACATGGCTTTGCCGCTGCCCGTCGGAAACACGAGTCGCGGGCGACTGCCGTCGGCAAGTTCCTTGAGCGTCTGACTCACACCGTCGTTGAGATAGCGAACGGGATTGCGATCGCTCGATTCGCTGGAAGAAAGCGGCCACTGCAAAGGCGTTTCCTTCAGCCGATGATGGCTCGCACCACGCAGGTCGTAGCCGGTTTTCGGGTTCGAAGCGCGGGTGATTTCCGCGAAAACTTCCTCGGCGCTCGCGTAGGTGAACGCGTCGGTGAAACCCATTTCACACGCGATGCGCGCAATGATCTGCCAATCCGGCAACGCAGCGCCCGGCGGATCGATGCCCTTTTGCATCAGCGTGAGATTGCGCTCGGAGTTGATCATCACGCCCTCCGCTTCGGCCCACAGCGCGCCGGGCAACAACACGTCGGCGTAACGGTTGGTCTCGGTGTCGAGGAACGCGTCCTGCGCGATGACGAGTTCGGCCGCGCGCAAACCGGCAATGGCGTTCTGCCGATTCGCGACACTCGCCACCGGATTCGTGCAGATGATCCAGCACGCCTTGATCTCGCCTGCGGCCATCCGCGTGAACATGTCGATCGTGCCCTTGCCGACTTCGGTCTTCAACGTCCCCTTCGGAATGCGCCACATGTCTTCGATAAACGCGCGGTCGGCCTCCACCAGCACGGAACGCTGCCCCGGCAAACCGGGCCCCATGTAGCCCATTTCGCGGCCGCCCATTGCGTTGGGCTGTCCCGTCAGCGAAAACGGGCCGCTTCCACGACGGCAAATTTTTCCCGTCGCCAGATGCAGGTTGCAGATTGCGTTGGTGTGCCACGTACCGTGCGTGCTCTGATTCAGGCCCATGGTCCAGCAACTCATCCACTCTTTGGCCGAACCGATCATCTGCGCCGCGCGGCGGATATCGTCGGCGGCAAGGCCTGTAATCTGCGCAACGTTTTCCGGCGTGTACGCCGAGAGAAACTCCGGCATCGCGTCCCAGCCTTCGGTGGCGTCGGCGATAAAAGCGGCATCCGTATGGCCGTTTTCGTGCAACAGATGCAGCAGGCCATTCAGCAATGCGAGGTCGGTGCCCGGCTTGATCTGCATGAACAGATCGGCCTTCTCCGCAGTCGTGTTGCGGCGCGGATCGACGACGATCAGTTTCGCCCCGGCTTTCACGCGGTCCATCATGCGCAGAAACAGAATCGGGTGACAGTCGGCCATATTCGCGCCGATCACGAAAAACAGATCGGCGTGATCGAAGTCTTCGTACGATCCCGGTGGACCGTCCGCGCCGAGCGAGAGCTTGTAACCGCTACCCGCGCTCGCCATACACAGGCGCGAATTCGATTCGATGTTGTTGGTGCCGACAAAGCCCTTCGCGAGTTTGTTGATCAGGTACTGCGCTTCGATCGACATCTGTCCCGAGACGTAAAACGACAACGCGTCCGGTCCATGTTGATCGAGCAATCCGCGAAGACGCGCGGCGGTCGTGCTGATTGCCTGCGCCATGGGCAGCGGCACCGGATCGGCATCCCGTGCATGGCGGACGAACGCGCCTTCCAGTCGGCCCGATTTTCGCAACGCGACATGAGCGGATTGCCCTTTCGTACACAGCCGGCCGAAATTGGACGGATGCTCCTTGTCGCCGGAGATTTTCACGACCTGTCCGTCCTCGACGTGCAGCACCATTCCGCAGCCAACGCCGCAGTAGGGGCACACGGTTTTTACGCTAGAGGAGGACATATCGGACGATGTGGTTAAAGAAATCAGTCAATCAGTGCTTTACGCCGCGACCCACACCTGGCCGTTTTCCACTCGCGCCGCGAACGCGCTGACGGAATACGACGGTGTTTCCAGGCACTCGCCAGTGCGCAGATCGAAGTGATGCTTGTAGATCGGCGACGCGACCACGATCCGTTCGCCGAGGCTGCCGATCAGCCCGCGCGAAAGTACCGCAGCCTGCGAACCCGGATCGAAGTTTTCGATCGCGTAGACAGACTGAGTGTCATCGCCGCTATTCACGCGAAAAATCGCCACCTGCTCACCGTTGACCAGCGCGCAGACGCCGGTGTTGGGTACGATGTCGTCGATCGGACAGATGGGCGTCCAGGGGCGTGGCATACGATCGTTGTTCATGACGAAGATCCAGATAAGGGGTACAGGTAGGTGGAAAAACGAGTCAGACCATTTCGACGACAACCGGAATCGCCGCGAGCGCCGATTGCTTCGATTCCCGTTCAGCCGGTGTCGCAGGACGAATCTGGCCGCGCTCTTCGACAAAAGTGACGTTGCTGTCGGACTCGCCGCTGTTGACGAAATGACGGAAGCGCTTACGCGTTTCAGGATCGGTGACCGCCTTCTTCCACTCGCATTCATAGGTGTCGACCACCTGCTGCATTTCCGCTTCGAGTTCGTCCGCCACGCCGAGGCGATCGTTGACGACCACGTCGATCAGATACTCGAGGCCGCCTTCGAGGTTGTCGCGCCACACACTGGTGCGTTGCAGGCGATCGGCGGTGCGCACGTAGAACATCAGGAAGCGGTCGATATAACGGACAAGCGTTTCCTTATCGAGGTCCGACGCGAGTAGTTCGGCGTGACGCGGCTTCATCCCGCCGTTGCCGCACACATACAGATTCCAGCCCTTTTCCGTCGCGATGATGCCGACGTCCTTACCCTGCGCTTCCGCACATTCGCGTGTGCAGCCGGACACGCCGAACTTGATCTTGTGCGGTGTGCGCAGACCCTTGTAGCGGTTCTCGATCTCGACCGCGAGACCCACCGAATCGCCGACGCCATAGCGGCACCATGTCGAACCGACGCACGACTTAACCGTACGCAGCGACTTGCCATAGGCATGCCCCGATTCGAAACCGGCGGCGATCAGTTCCTCCCAGATGAGCGGCAATTGCTCGACGCGCGCGCCGAACAGATCGACCCGCTGACCACCGGTAATCTTCGTATAGAGGCCGTATTTCTTCGCGACCTGCCCGACCGCGATCAAACCGTCGGGCGTCACTTCACCGCCTGCCATACGCGGCACGACGGAATACGTGCCGTCGCGCTGGATATTCGCGAGGTAATAGTCGTTGGTGTCCTGCAACGACGCATGCTCTTTCTTCAGCACGAATTCGTTCCAGCACGACGCGAGAACGCTCGCCACAACCGGCTTGCAGATATCGCAGCCGAGTCCATGGCCGTGCTTCGCGATCAACTCGCCGAAGCTGCGCACGCCCTCGACCCTCACAATGTGATACAACTCCTGACGCGAATACGCGAAGTGCTCGCACACATGATTGTTGACCGCGAGACCCTGCTTTTTCATCTCCGCTTTCATCACCTGCGTCACGAGCGGCACGCACCCGCCGCATGACGTACCGGCGCTGGTTGCGCATTTCAGTGCGCCGATGTCGGTGGCTCCCGCGCAAACGGCCGCACACAGATCCCCTTTCGACACGTTGTTGCACGAGCAGATTTGCGCGGCAGCAGGCAACGCCTCGACGCCGAGCGCCGGTTTTGCGTTGCCGTCGGCTTGCGGCAGGATCAGGAATTCCGGCGACGCGGGTAGTTCAATGCGGTTCAGCATCATCTGCAGCAGGGTGCCGTACTCGCTCGCGTCGCCGACCATCACTCCGCCGAGCAGATACTTGCCGCACTCCGACACCACCAGCTTTTTATAGACCTGTTTGCGTTCGTCGCTGAACTGATAGGCACGGCTGCCCGGCGTGCTGCCGTGCGCGTCGCCGATGCTCGCCACGTCGACGCCCATCAGCTTGAGCTTCGTGCTCATGTCGGCACCGGCAAATTCGGCGGAGTCGCCAAGCAGTTGCTTCGCTACCGCACGCGCCATTTCATAGCCAGGTGCAACGAGGCCGAACAACTGGCCGTTCCACAGCGCACATTCGCCGATTGCGTAGATATGCGGATCGCTGGTGCGGCAAGCGTTGTCGATCACGATGCCGCCACGCGCGCCAAGCGTCAGTCCGCATTCGCGCGCGAGGTCGTCGCGCGGACGAATGCCTGCGGAAAACACGATCATGTCGGTGTCGAGATGCGTGCCGTCCGCGAATTGCATGCGGTGCGTGCCCGCTTCGCCGTCGACGATTGCCGTGGTGTTTTTCTGCGTGTGCACCGTCACGCCGAGTTCTTCGATTTTGGTGCGCAGTACGCGGCCACCGCCGTCGTCCACTTGCACGGCCATCAGGCGCGGCGCGAATTCCACCACGTGCGTTTGCAGACCCATGTCGCGCAACGCTTTCGCGCATTCGAGTCCGAGCAGTCCGCCGCCGACCACCGTGCCCGTTTTCGAACGTGCGCCGCATTCCTGCATCGCTTCGAGATCGTCGATGGTTCGGTACACGAAGCAATCTTTGCGCTCACGTCCCTGCACCGGCGGCACGAAAGGATACGAGCCGGTCGCAAAGACGAGCTTGTCGTACGGCAACGTTTCGCCGGTCGATACCGTCACCGTGCGCGCATCGCGATCGATCGCAACGGCCTTCGCATTCAGCTTGAGCAGCACGTTCTGCCGCTCGAAAAAGCCCGGCTCGACCAGCGAAAGATCGTCCGCCGTCTTGCCCGCGAAGAACTCGGACAGATGCACGCGATCGTAGGCCGGCCGCGATTCCTCGCACAGCACGGTGATGTCGAGACCATGCGCCGCGTCTTGCGCGAGGCTCTCGATCAGTTTGTGGCCGACCATCCCGTGACCGATAACGATGATTTTCATGAGCGCGGTGTCCTCAATGTACTGGGGCGTCGGGCGTCGCCATGTGATAGCTGGCGAAACGGTTCCGGAAATAAAAATGGCGTCCCGCAAACCCAGTCGACGACTGGATTCGGGGGACGCCATTGTCCTGACCTGTGCTACAGCGAGTACTTTGTGTTGCACCCGCGCCGGACCCACGTTGGTCCGATGGCACGGCTTATGCAAAGCCTGTGCCAGGCACACGAAATACGCGTGACAAGGCCGTCGCGCGGGGCTTAGAGGTGAGTGAAACGAGTGTGTTGCGGTGAAGGTGCGCGACGCGTTTTGATGCAGCGAGGCACTTGGCTGGTGCGGCGCAGCACTGCCCGCGTGCGGGGCGATGCGCGCGGGCGGTGCGTCGACGGTACGCTCCTGGCAATACAAACCAATCGCCGCAACGATTCGCGTATAGATGCGTGACAGGTGGCGTGGTCCTTGCATTGTTCAACGCGAGTCACTGCGGCAATGAGGTCGCAATGACGTGAAGCAATCGCATCATCTATACGAAGCACAACGCTGCGCTTTGTATGTATCGAAGTGGCTTGAACACGCTCGAACCAGGCGCGCGACCAACGCGTAGCCATTAACAATCAGCAGCAACGGACAACGGCGTCCCCTCGCGAGCATCGCGAGCGGACGCCGTTTTTATTTGGCACCGGCAATACGGCTATTGCCGGGCCGTGCAAAAAACATTCAGCAAGCGAAGGACTCCGCGATGAACACAAACATTGGCAAGGTCACGTTATTGAGCGCAGGCCCCGGCGATCTCGATCTGCTCACGCTCAAAGCCGCCAAAGCGCTCGCAGCCGCTAACGTCGTGCTGCTCGACGACCTCGCCAATCCCGACATCGCCACACTCGCGCCGCAGGCTCGTGTGATTCGGGTCGGCAAACGCGGTGGTTGCCGCTCGACGCCACAAGCGTTCATCGAGCGTCTGATGCGGCGCTATGCGCTCAAAGGTCTGCACGTAGTGCGGGTAAAAGGCGGCGAAGCGCTGTTGTTCGGCCGGGCCGGTGAAGAAATTGCGATCTTGCGCGAAGCCGGAATCGCGGTGGAGATAATCAATGGCGTTTCATCGGGATTCGCAGCGGCGGCGGGGCTGGGCATTTCGCTGACGCATCGGCGGCATTGTCATGGCGTCACCTTCGTAACCGCGCACACGGAAGACCACGGCGAGCCGGATTGGGCCGCGCTGGCCGCGACCCGCACCACGTTGGCCATCTATATGGGCATGCGGCGTATCGAGAAAATCGCGAGCGCCTTGCTGGCGAGTTTGCCCGCCGATACCCCCGCAGCCGTCGTTCAGTGGGCGGGCGGAATCGACGAACGGCGCTTGCTCACACGCCTTGGCCGACTCGCGACCGATGCCGTCGACGCAGGTTTCGACAGTCCCGCCGTGATTCTGGTCGGCAGCGCGATTGGCGAGAGCGTGGAGCCGGAATGGGCGCTGCGCAATGAAGACGTCACGACAGCGTTAAGCGCCGCAGGAGAAGTAGACGGCGGAGTCGTCGCTCAGGCAGCCTGACGCGAGGTCGTAAGGCGAGGTGTAGGCAACCCCTGCCGTGGTCGCCGGAACGCGCCTGAACGCCGTTTGAAGCGCCGTCGGAGCATCAAACCCCGGCAGGCAGTCTCGCGACAAAGGAAGTCCCTACCTCCGCCGACGAACTCAATTCCAGCGTGCCGCCGTGCGCCAGCACAATCTGCTTGCAGATATACAGACCCAGCCCGAGGCCGCCACCCGGCTTGCTGGTAGGCGGCCGCCAGTATGGTTCGAAGACCTTGCTCAACGCATCCGGCGGAATCGCATTCCCGCCGTTCACCACGGTCAGCACCCACTCGCCACCGTCGATCCGTGCCTGCACCCGCACCGGAAACTCCGCCGCGCCATGCGTGACAGCATTGCCCAGCAGGTTCGACAGCAACTGCTGAACCCGCGTGCGATCGCAACGCACCGGTACGTTGATCGCAATGTCGTCGGCGAGTACGCGGTCGGGATTCGCCTCTCGCGCCTCGGCGATCACCACGCGCAGCGCTATCTCAAGATCGTCGACCTCGTTGATCGACACGCCGATGCCCGATCCCAACCGGCCTCGCGCAAAATCCATCACGTCGTCGATCAGACGCGCCATTCGCAACGTGGTCGCCTTCAGACGCTGGCCGATTTTCACGAGATCCGGCTCGCTCTTGCGCAGCGCCAGGAGTTCAGCCGTCGCGCTCACCGCCGACAACGGATTGCGCAAATCGTGTCCCAGCACGGCGATGAACTGCTCGCGCAGATTGGAGGTTTCGCGCTCGCGAAGCAACGCAGTCTCCGCGGCCCGCTGACGCCCCTCGCTGGCAAGCTGGAACGCAATCAGATCGGCGAACACTTCGAACATGCTCACGACGCGCGCATTCGACAGATCCGCTGGAGAGGGATCGATTGCGCAGAGATTACCGAAGTAGCTGCCGTCGGGAAGAATGATCGGCACGGAAATATAGCTACCGAGGTTGTAGATTCGCGGCGTGTGGTGGCTGTGATAGACAGGGTCCTTGCCGAAATTGTCGATCACGATCGACGCTCGCGCGGCACGCGACTCGAAGCACAGCGTGGTGTGCAGTTCGAGCTGACCGCCAGCGGCGAGGCCGAAATTCACTTCGTCCTGAACCGCGCAGGCTGTCCACGTTTCGTCCGTCACGCGCGCGACGGCGGCGAAGCCCATGCCGGTGTTCTTGCAGATCAGCCGCAGGATCGACGGCACCGCGTCGATGCGCTGCACCGCTTCGATATCGCGCGCGAGATCCGCGTCCCTGCTGTCGCTGTTATTTCCAGACGGTAAATTTTTCATAAGACGGCGCTGCCGGTTACCCTTGCCGATATGGCCTGAAAAAACAGTGACTTGTGTGCCTCGATTCTATCGGGACTTCAAATTGCTCAGTACGAGGAACACAAACTGGGAGGCCGGATGCACACTCACCAAGCCGCTCGCCTCTTGATCGCGGACGATGACGCCGATCTGCTGGCAGCCTACTCGCTCTACTTCAGCGCGCACGGTTTCGATATCCGCACCGCGCGCAACGGGCTGGACGCGCTCGCCGAATATTGCGCGTGGCATCCGCAGGCCGCTTTACTCGATGTCGAAATGCCGCGCCTCGATGGGCGCAGTGTCGCACGCCGTATCCGCTACGTTGGGGATACGCCCGCGCCGGTGCTGGTGGCGGTCAGCGGGCTCGGACGCGCCGAGGAAACCAACGAGTCGCTGCGTTCGGGCTTCAATCACCACTTCGTCAAACCCACGCCGATGCCGGTGATTCTTGCGGCGTTGATCGCGAGGATGAAGCAAACGTGAAGCGCTAATCGAGGGGCAACAGGAGGGACAGGGTTGCATATCCTGCTTCGTGTACGGCCTCAAATCCTCTCAATCGCCGAAACCGATTTCCGCTTCGACCTCTTGTCCCACTCGCAGCCAGGCCCCCGCGCCGCTCGAAATCAGCGCATTGTTGCCGAACGTGACCGCGCCGTCGAACTGACGCTTCGCGCGGTACGTGGTCATCGTGTCGGTGGGTTCGTTCGGCCAGTCGGGGTTCGGCGCACCCGTCTGCTGATCGACAGTCGGCATCGGGCAGCGCGCGCACAACTTGACCAGCTGCAATTGCACGCCCTGCTCCGCCTGCGTCGCACCGTCGATATTCAGCGTCTCCACATAGTCTTCTTCGTACGCATCGAGTCCGGTCAGCACGACATTGGGACGGAAGCGGTCGATTGAAATGGACGGCGCGCCTTTGCTGGTCAGGCGCGTGTTCAGGTCGTCGAGCGATGCCTGGCCGACGACCAGCAGCGGAAAGCCATCGGCGAAATATGTCGTGGCGCCGCCGACGCTGCCCGTGTAGTCCGGGTCGACCTGACGCTCGCGCTGCGGATCGAAACGCAGAAGCCGCGTGGGAAAGCCGAGAAAGCTTGAAAACCATCCGGCCGTAGTGTCGCCGGTGTCGAGCCCGTAGGCCGCATCGCGCCACACCTTGGTCTGCACCTTGAGCGGCGCGTCGAGCCGGGCTGCATCGAGCGGCGTGCGCAATTCGCTCATGCCGGGCGCGCGGATGATCAGCATGTCGGTGCCGATCTCGACCTTGATCAGCGCCATTCGCGGATACGCGCGCTGTGTGAGCATCTCGCCGTCCGGGTGCGTGAGCATCCAGTAGCGGTCGTATTCGAGGCCGGTCGCGAGCAGCCGCGCCTCGCGCAGCGCGATACCTCCGCAGGATTTGATCGGATAGACGAAAAGCTCGCTGATGGTCGGCATGGTCGGGGAGCGCGTGGGGAGCGCGCGAATTTTTATGTTCAAAACGTGATTGTAAGGCGCATCAATAATCTGCCGCGAGGCCGTCGTTTCTTCCCGGCGCGCTTGGACGTAAAATCCTCAGGCACGGCGCCTACCCGGCTGACCGCAATCCGCACTATGCGTTCATCGCGCAGCGAGCCCGCGACCGGCACGACACCTTTAGCGAAGCGGCGCGTGATCCGCTCGCCGCGTGACGGACCGGCGGCAACCCAGGCGGACACGTATCCCCTCGCCTGGCCATGCACACCGGGGCAGCGGTGAACTCATACCGCGACGTCGCTGGATAAAATCACTGGGCAGAACTTGTAGAAGCATCCCTCCCATCACCGAGACAGGAAATTTATTATGCTGAGCAAACCCGTGCTGACCGTTGCCGAAACGACCCGAATTCTCGATGCCGCCCGCGCGGAAGCCGAGAAGCATCAGTGGGCCGTCGCAATCGTGGTGACCGACGACGGCGGCCATCCGCTCGGCATGCTTCGTCTTGACGGCGCGGCACCGTCCACCTCGTACATCGCGACGGAAAAGGCCCGCACGGCGGCAATCGGCCGTCGCGAGACCAAAGTCTACGAGGACATGATCAACAATGGCCGCACGGCTTTCCTGAGCGCACCGCTGCAAGGTACGCTGGAAGGCGGTGTGCCGGTGATCGTCGAAGGCCAGGTGGTCGGCGCGGTCGGCGTGTCGGGCGTCAAGTCGGATCAGGACGCGCAGGTCGCCAAGGCCGGTATCCAGGCTATCGCTGCGTGAGCGCCGGGTCCGGCCACGACCCGCGAAAGTAGAACCAGCAATACAGAAAAGTAACCACGGCAGTTCCGCCATAACGAAGCTAACCGGCAACAACGCGGACCGATGCCCCCTCATCGGTCCCATCAGACAGATGGAGCAGTCGATGACTCAGATGAAGCCGCGCGGCGCACTGCAGGTCGCCGCCAATCTCGACCAGTTCGTCGAAACCGAAGCCCTGCCCGGCACCGGAATCGACAGCGCCGCATTCTGGTCGGGTTTCGACGCCCTCGTCCACGAGCTGGCGCCCAAAAACCGGGCACTGCTCGCCGAGCGCGATCGCCTGCAAACCGAACTCGACGGCTGGCATCGCGCGAATCCCGGCCCGGTGCGCGATCTGCACGCCTACCGTGCGTTTCTCGAAGGCATCGGCTATATCGTGCCGGTGCCGGCCAGCGTCAAGGCCACGACATCGGACGTCGATACCGAAATCGCCGAGCAGGCCGGCCCGCAACTGGTCGTGCCGCTGTCGAACCAGCGCTATGCACTGAACGCGGCGAATGCGCGCTGGGGCAGCCTGTACGACGCGCTGTACGGCACCGACGCGATTCCCGAGACGAACGGCGCCGAAAAACAGGCGGCGTTCAATCCGGTTCGCGGCGCGGCGGTCATCGCCTACGCACGCAAGTTTCTCGATCAGGCTGCGCCGCTCGCCAACGGCTCACATGCCGATGCAACGCACTACGGCGTCGAAGGCGGCAAGCTGGTCGTCACGCTGAAAAGCGGCCGGAGCGAACTGAAAACGCCCGCGCAATTCATCGGCTATCAGGGTGCAGAAAACGCGCCGTCGGCGGTGCTGCTGAAGCACAACGGTCTGCACTTCGAGATTCAGATCGACGCGAACGACTCGATCGGCAAGACCGATTCCGCGCATGTGAAGGACGTGGTGGTCGAAGCGGCGGTGAGCACGATCATCGACTGTGAAGACTCGGTGGCCGCCGTCGATGCGGACGACAAGGTGCTGTTGTATCGCAACTGGCTCGGCCTGATGACCGGCGACCTGACTGAAGAAGTCACGAAGAACGGCAAGACCTTCACGCGTCGTCTGAACGAAGATCGCGTGTATGTGGCAGCAAACGGCACTGCGCCGGTCGTGCTGCATGGCCGCTCGCTGCTGTTCATCCGTAACGTCGGTCATTTGATGACCAACCCGGCGGTGCTGACCCAGGACGGCCACGAGATCCCCGAAGGTATTCTCGATGCCGTGATCACGTCGCTGTGCGCGCTGCACGACCGCAAGCACAAGCTGAATTCGCGCACCGGTTCGATTTATATCGTCAAACCGAAAATGCACGGCCCGGCCGAAGTCGCGTTTGCGAGCGAACTGTTTGCACGCGTCGAAGACCTGCTGCAGTTGCCGCGCAACACCATCAAGATGGGCATCATGGACGAGGAGCGCCGCACCAGCGTCAACCTGCTCGCCTGTATCGCCGAAGCGTCGGAGCGTGTTGCGTTTATCAACACGGGTTTCCTCGACCGTACCGGCGACGAGATGCACACGGCAATGGAAGCCGGCCCGATGATGCGCAAGGGCGACATGAAGTCGAGCGCATGGATTACCGCCTATGAGCGCAGCAACGTGCTGGTCGGTTTGAGCGCGGGCCTGCGCGGCCGCTCGCAGATCGGCAAGGGCATGTGGGCGATGCCCGACCTGATGCACGCGATGCTCGAACAGAAGATCGCTCATCCGAAGGCCGGTGCGAACACCGCATGGGTGCCCTCGCCGACGGCCGCGACGCTGCATGCGTTGCACTATCACCAGATCGACGTGCAGGCGGTCCAGCAGGAGCTGGAGCGTACCGACTATGCCAACGTGCGCGACGAACTGCTCAGCGGGCTGCTGACGATTCCCGTGGTCGAATCGGCGAAGTGGAGCGACGACGAAATTCGCAGTGAGGTCGACAACAACGCGCAAGGCATTCTCGGCTACGTGGTGCGCTGGATCGATCAGGGCGTGGGATGTTCGAAGGTGCCGGACATTCACGACGTCGGCCTGATGGAAGACCGCGCGACGCTGCGTATTTCGAGCCAGCATATTGCCAACTGGCTGTACCACGGTGTGGTGAAGCGCGAGCTGGTCGAAGAGACGTTCCAGCGGATGGCTGCGGTGGTCGATGGGCAGAACGCGGGCGACCCGCATTACAAGCCGATGGCGCCGGGTTTCGACACGATTGCGTTCAAGGCTGCGCAAGCACTGGTGTTCGAAGGGCGCCAGCAACCGAGCGGTTATACGGAACCGTTGCTGCACAAGTTCCGGCTCGAAGTGAAGAAGCTGGGCTGAGGCTGCCGCCCCGCGTTTGAGGCGCGAGGGCTGGTTTGAAATGAGAAAGGGCGCCGCTTATGCGGCGCCCTTTTTACTGAATGGCGCTACCGGCACAGAAGCTTCATCAGTGCGAACAGGCAGTAGTGAAACCCTGATAGCCTTCAGCACGCCAGTACACCTGCGAATGAAAAAAAGCGCGATTGCTCGCGCCTTGCAACTGGCAGGGCATTTCCGCCGGAGGCCACGACGGAATGCCCCAGCCCAACTTATAAACGTTGCTTCAAGCGGCTTCGGCCGTGTACTGGGCAGACTCGTTCACCAGCGCATTATTCTGCATATATGCCTGCAAATAAGCCTCGAAATCCGCCTTGACTTCCGGGTGACGCAGCGCGAATTCCACCGTCGCCTTCAGATACCCGAGCTTGCTGCCGCAATCGAAACGCGTGCCGAAATAGCGATACGCCAGCACCTGTTCTTCGGTGAGCAGCGATTGCACTGCATCGGTCAATTGCAGTTCGCCGCCCGCGCCCGGCTTCAACGCGCGGATATGTTTGAAGATAGTCGGCATCAGCACATAGCGGCCGACCACACCGAGATTCGACGGTGCATTTTCCGGCGACGGCTTCTCGACGATGCCCGACATCTTGATCACGTTGTCTTCCCATTCGCGGCCATCGACGACGCCGTACGAGCGGCTCTCTTCGCGAGCAATGGTTTCGACGCCGATCACCGAGCTGTGATAGTGGTTGAACGTATCGACCAGCTGGCTCATCACCGGCTTCGAGCTATGCAGCAGATCGTCGGCGAGAATCACGGCGAACGGGCTGTCGCCGACCAGCTTTTCGGCACACAGCACGGCATGGCCCAGACCGAGCGCTTCGGCCTGACGCACGTAGAAACAGTCGACGTTGGCCGGTTTGATGCTGCGAACCAGATCCAGCAGCTTCTGCTTGTTGCGTGCTTCGAGTTCGGCTTCGATCTCGTACGACTTGTCGAAATGATCTTCGATCGCGCGCTTGCTGCGGCCCGTCACGAAAATCATCTCAGTGATGCCGGCGGCAATCGCCTCTTCAACCGCGTATTGAATCAGCGGCTTGTCGACGATCGGCAGCATTTCCTTCGGACTTGCTTTGGTAGCCGGCAGGAATCGTGTCCCGAGGCCCGCTACGGGAAACACGGCTTTGGTGACTTTCAGCATGGTAGGCATTCCCACATCGGTTAGAAGTTAGTGTAGTCGCGGGCCTTGCGGCCAATCGATGTCGCTGGAAAAGACTAGCAAAAATTTCAGCCTGGTTCATCCAGGAAAATTTCGCCGTCGAAATAAATAAATCAATTTCGACTTCAATATTCCAGACTATGAATAATCCGACGCGGACGTCAGGAAATAATGACTTATTCCAATTGAATTATTTTACGGAAACCCTGAAATTTTTGCCATATCCGGGGGACGGCGCTGCGCGTTTTCGACGTGCAGCGCCATGCGCGCCAATGGCAAAACCACTGACGTGCGTGATGCGTGCGACGTAGGCGTTATTCGCTTTCGTCGACTGGCGGGAGCTTGCCGGGATTCATCCGGTAACGGCGGATCGGCTCGTTGCGCAGTGCTTCGCGGTAGGCGGAGGCGGCAACGAGGATCAGCAGCACGGCAATGCCGGCGAGTAAATGCAGGTTCATGACTTCACCTCTGGTCAAGAAAATCCGTGACTAAAATTAACATGACAAAAGCGGTAAATAATTCGACGCCGCATCTGCTTATCATCAATTACAATTCGTCACAAAATGGTTACTCAAATAGAATTGATACGGCATTTTTTTATCGATTTTTTACCCGCGTGCTGAACTAGGATGTCAGGCACCGCGGGCGCGCATGGCGTCCGGGAATCCGCTTTTTCCTCCGTCAGAAAGATAAGGACCGCGCATGAGCGACTCAGCACTGGATGCCGCCGGCTCATCCCTGCCCCTCTCTCCACCCCGTAGCACGAGCGCAGTGCGCGCCCACAGCGACGTGCGCGCGGAGAGCGCCGGCAAGGAGCACGTGATCGATGCCATGCGCGGTTTCGCCGCGCTACTGGTCGCGTATTTTCATTGCCGCCAGGTTGCGTGGGTCGGCATGCAGGCGTTTCATCAGAGCGTCGGCCATTCGCTGAGCCTCGGCGCCCTTGCTGCCTATCTGACGTTTCCGATTGCATGGGGCTCGGCGGGTGTGCCGATTTTCTTCGTGATTAGCGGCTATTGCATTCACCGTGGCGGTGCGTTGCGTCTCGCCGCCAATCCGGCTTACCGGCTCGATACCGGCAATTTCTGGGTGCGCCGCTTTGCGCGCATCTATCCGGTGCTGCTCGCGGCGCTGGTGCTGACTTTTGCGCTCGACTGGTTCAGTCTGCAGTTGCCGCCTGTCAGTCACAAGATTCGCGAGATCGGCTTGCAGTCGTTTCTCGTCAATCTGTTTTCGCTGCAAGGCGTGGCGGGTAAAACGTATGGATCGAACGGCGCGCTCTGGACGCTTTCGCTCGAAGTGCAGTTCTACGCGATCTATCCGCTGCTATTCGCATTGCGCCGACGCATCGGCATGACCTCGGTGCTGGCGATCGTCGCCGTCGTCAATGTCGTGTCCGCCTACGTGCTGGAACGCCACGACATCCAGTTCTTCACGTCGTACTGGTTTTCGTGGACACTGGGTGCATGGATCGCCGACGCCCGAACCCGCCGCGCGCCGGAAGCCCGTTCGTCGATCTGGCTCTACGTGCTGGCCGCGGCTTTTATCGTGCTCGGCTGCGTCGCGTTCCATTTCGGCCAGTACGGTGCGTTCCAGTTGTGGGCGCTCGGTTTCGCGTTCTATCTCTACAAGGCGCTCGAGCGGCCCAGCGGCACCCGGCGCGAAACGTTCGGCACGCGCCTGCTGTCGCGTTTCGGCGATTTCAGCTTCTCGCTGTACCTGATCCATCTGCCGATATTCGTCTTGCTGTCGTCGCTGCTGTTCCGCTCGTCGCTGCAGATGTCGATCTGGCCGTCGTTCGCCTACATGCTGGTGGCTGTGCCGGTTGCCTACGTGTTCTACCGGCTGGTGGAGTTGCCGGCGATGAAGTGGTCGGCCAGTTTCAAACCGAAGGCCGCGAAGAAAGCGGCCTGACATTGCGGGGCTGAACCTCGGCCCCGAATTGCAGTTCCGATTTACAGCCCCGAACCTCGGCCCTTGATCACAGCCGCCGATCACGGCAATAAAAAAACGGAGCGAAGGTCCATGGATCTTCGCTCCGCTGCGCCAACGACAAGAACCGGCCGAGCCCCTGCCTACCCCCGCGTAAAACCGTTCACATCGACGTGAAGCACGGTCGGTGCTTGCCTCCGATACCTCTCCGGCGAGATCGCCGCGCCACACGGAAAGAAATTCACGGAAGGGCCCGTCAAGAGCCCCCCCAAAATCCGTTTAACGCCCCGCCACGCCCTTCAGAATCCGCGCGACGCCTTCGACATAGGTTCCGGTGCCGAAGCGGCTCAGCGCCGTCTTGTAGCCGTTCCTGACCAGCCTGTTACGCAGTTCGTCGTTCGAGCGCAGTTCCGCGAGCGTGTCGGCGAGACCGTGCGCATCGCCCGGCGTGCACATCACACCGTTTTCGTAGTCGTCGATGATCTCCAGCACGCCACCCGCGCGAGCCGCCACAACCGGCCGCCGGGCCAGCATCCCTTCGACGATCACGCGACCGAACGGCTCAGGCGTGATCGACGTGTGAACGACTGCATCGACCGCACACATGCAGGCCGGAATATCGTGCTGGAAGCCGAGGAAATGCACCCGGTCGCCCAGATTGTGCTCGGCAACGAACGCATGCAGTTCAGCCTCGTACTGATCCTCGCCGAACAGCGGCGCGCCAACCAGCACGGCGTGCATCTGCGGATTCAGAACCATCGCTTCGAGCAGCACGTGTTGCCCTTTCCAGCGCGCGAGCCGGCTGAACGAGCCGACCAGAAACGCGTCTTGCGGCAGCCCGAGCAATTCACGCAGTTCGTCTTGCGGCACGTTCTGCAACGCGTCGAACGGCTCCGACGAAATGCCGTTGAACACCACGTCGATACGCTTCTCGTCGAACTGGGTGAGTTCAGCAAACGCGCGCGCCGACGCCGCCGAATTGGCGATCACATGCGAGAGACCGAGCCGCGCGCACCATTTGATGATGGCCAGTTGCTTGCCGCCGAAATGTTCGGGGCTCACGATATCGCGCAGGTGCCACACCACGGGCCGCCTCGCCAGCTTGCCCGCAACCGCGCCGATCACCATCGCGCGCTGTGTGTTCGCGTAGATCACATCGGCGTTGCGCGCGCGTTGCGCGGTCGCGCGCACGAGCGACAACAGCCCCTTGATCGCCTGCCCCTTCGGCAGCGAACCGCCCTGTTTGCGGACATTTTTCAGCGCGCCCGCATCGAGCACGTTCACAGTGACGCCCGCCGAATCCAGCGCCGTGCGAAACGGGCCATCGTCGAATAGCACGACCTCGATGCGCGAGCGCAGCGCCTTCACGATTTCCAGCAGCGACAGTTCGGCGCCGCCCAGCACGCCGCTTTGATCGACGGCGAGAATGCGCGGCGCACTGGCAACAGGTGCGGCTTTGTACGGCACGTACGCGGGCAGCTTCGCGCCGCGCAACGCGGGCACCGCCGCGCGCACATGCGAGAAAAAGCGTTCGCGGAAATTCGCGGCGGAGAACTGCTCGGCATTGGCACGGCAGTCTGCTGCAGAGAAACGCTTGATGTTGTCATCGAAACGTTTGACGGCCGAGATGATCGAGTCGGTATTCTGCTCGTCGAAGAACATGCCGGTTGGCCGCGTTTCGGACAGATCGCGCACGGTTTCGAGCGCCCCGCCCTTGCCATACGCAATCACCGGCGTGCCGCACGCCTGCGCTTCGACGACCGAAATGCCGAAGTCTTCCTCCGCGGCGAACACGAAGGCTTTCGCGCGGCTCATCCGGTCCTTCAGCACCTTGAACGGCTGATAGCCCATGATCTCCACGTTCGGCCCCGCCTTCGCGCGGATTTTTTCCATGTCGGGGCCATCGCCGATCACGACCAGTTTGCGCTCCGGCATCTGTGCAAACGCTTCGACAATCAGGTCGATTTTCTTGTACGGCACCATTCGCGACGCGGTCAGATAAAAGTCCTCTTTCTCCGTGCAAAGCGAAAACGCTTCGACATCGACCGGCGGGAAAATCACCTGTGCCTCGCGCTGATACACCTTTTTGATGCGTCGCGCGATGAACTCGGAATTGGCGACGAAGCCATCCACCGAATTCGACGTGCGGATATCCCAGTTGCGGATGTAATGCAGAATCAGCCGCGCCAGTGCGGATTTCGGGCCGTTGGTCAGCTTCGACTGCTGCAGATACTGATGCTGCAAATCCCACGCATAGCGGATCGGCGAATGCACGTAGCTGATATGCACCTGGTCGGGACCGGTGAGAATGCCCTTCGCAACCGCATGGCTGCTGGAGATCACCACATCGTACGCGGACACGTCGAGCTGCTCGATCGCGAGCGGCATCAGCGGCAAATAGGAACGGTATTTCTTGCGCGCCATCGGCAGCTTCTGGATGAACGAAGTCGTCACAGACTTGCCGCGCAGGAAGCTGCGGTCGTCGAGAAAATCGACGAGGCTGAACAGATCGGCATCTGGAAAACACGCGACTATCTGCTCCAGCACTTTTTCCGCACCGGCATAGGTGACAAGCCAGTCGTGCACGATTGCAATGCGCACGGTTTTATCGGCGCGCATCGCGGCGCGGCGGGTCGTCGGCTGAACGCCGGGCACGCTCGTGAGTTCGCTCAGGGCGCTGCGCGTCGCGGGTCTCAGCACGGCTTCTTCAAGGACTTCGTGGTTCATGCGCTTTTCCTCGGATTCAGTCGCAACAGCAGTGAACGCGCAAGATTGCGCAAGGCGGGAGTCATCGTGATCGACCAGGCGACGTTGGCGGCAACCATCAGAAGGCCGGCGGCAATCGCCATGGCAAGACTCGGGAGGAAGCTGGCGAGCCACAGGCTGGCCAGCAGGAAAGCAAGGTGCGCGAGCATATCGAGCGCGATCTGGCGGGCGCGGATCGCCGAGAAATGCAGCAGCACCGCGTAGTCGAACAGCGCGCGCGCGGCGACCGCCACCGCTGCGCCGGTCAGACCGAAATGCGTGATGCCGAACCACAAAGCCGCTGCAAATAAGGGCAATTCGAACAAACCGACCTTGGCGGCCGTGGCCGGATTAACCTGTGACTGGATCAGGATTCGCGTCACGTTCGCCTGACCGACGAGCCACACGGCAACGATCATGATGCGGCCCACCGGCGCAGCCACGGTCGCGATTTCATTGCCGACCCACAGGTGCAAAAACGGTTCGAGCACCAGCATCGCGACCAGCGCGACCGGCGTGAACACGCCGTTCAGAAACTCGAGCGATTGCTGCGTGATGGTGTCGGCATCCGCACGCCCTACTGCGGAAAGACGCGGAAACAGCGTGCGCACCAATGCGGTCGGCACGATGTTCAGACGCGTCACGAGGTTCTGCGGCACCGTGTAGTACGTGACGAAACGCGCACCGAGGCTCGTGCCGAGCATCACGCGATCGAGCGAGTCGGCGATCATCGTGGTGACGCTGGCAATCAGCATCCAGCCGCCGAAGTTGAACAGCCCCTTCGCCACGCCGAATTGCGGCGGCATGACGCGACGGATTTCCAACACCTTCAATGCGGAACGGCCCAACAGAATCGCGGCGAGAATTCGCGCGAATACCGCCGCAGCCAGCACGTTTTGCAACGTCGCGCCCATCCACAACGCTGCGCCGAGCGGCAGCAACTGGAACAGGAATGTGCCGATCGTCTGATTCGTGTTGTAGACGCCAAATCGCTCAGCGCCGTTGATCGCCCCGGCAAACACCCACGACACGTTGGCAATCGGAATCGCCACCGCGAGCCACGGCAGCGCCATGTACACCTCGTGCTGCAACTCGGGAGACACCTTCGTGAAATACGCGGTGTAAAGAAAAGCGCCGAAATAAATGATCAATCCGCCGATCACGCCGGTCGCGAGATTGAGCCACGTCGCGCTCCAGAACACGCGCACGCTTTCTTCCTTGTCGCCGGATGCACGCGCCTTCGAGATGTGATTCTGCGCAGCCATGCTCATGCCGAGATCGAGAATCCCGAAGTAGCCGATCAGGGTCCACACGAGACTGATCACGCCGTAGCGCTCGACGCCGAGCAGCTTGATATACGACGGCACGGTCACGAGCGAGACGAAGGTCGGCAGTACCAGCCCGAAGAAGTTGATCGCTACGTTCTTGAGAATGCCTTTGTCCATCGGATGCCTTGGGGTTGACTACGTTTGCGTTCGCCTTGCCGGAGCATGTGCAGATGCTTGTGCATGTGCTTCACGGTTTCCAGCGGTACATCATCACTTTCCCGCGCGCGTCTTCTTCGACGAACACGAGGTACTCGCCATTGCTGCGTTTGGCCGCGCTGATACCGTTGGGCACGTCGACCCAGCCGGACGCGCGTCCCACTTCGGCGCCTGGCCGGATCACACCGAGTTCGCGGCCGCTGTCCTTGTCCCACACATGCACCGCGCCGACCGGTTCGACGCCGAAAATGTATTGACCTTCGACCGTCAGGCCGATGATCGTCGCGATGGGTTTGCTCTGCGTTTGCCACGGCAACGTGATCGAGTAGCGCTGCACCGGGTTGCCGCTCGACCATTTGTCGTAACGCACCAGCACGCGGCCCACTTCTTTCCAGAAGCCGCGATCGAACGGCATCTCCGGCGTGTAGCCGGTGACGTACATCGTGTCGGTCTCGGGTTCGTAGATCGCGCGGTGAAGTTCGTTGAACGGCTGCGGCACTGGGTACTGCGTCATGTTCGAATACAAATAGACCGGGTTGCCCTTCGCGTCGAGTCCGCCGAAACGGAAGCGATAGATGCCCTTGTTATCGCGCGTGCGCCAGATGTCGCCGGCGGTGTCGACCCACCAGCCCCAGCCGCCCGCGAGTTTCGTGCCGCTGGTGTTGAGTGTGAATTCGTCGGTATCGAACTTGCCGTCGCCGTTGGCATCGCGCCAGATCCAGTCGCCGCCCGGAGGCGCATTCGGCACCTTCGCGACCGCGCGCTCGCGTCCGGCGATAAAGCCGGAGGGAATCGCGGTCTCGCCGTCGTGCTGCGGATCGAAGCGGTAGATCTTCAGGTGATCCGCGTACATGTCCGTCAGATACAGGAACGTGCGGCCCTTGAGCTTGCGGGCGATCGGCAGGCCTGGATATTGATCGGTATGAAAGACCGGGTCGTCCGGATATTTGAAGCGATTCGACAGAAAGCCTGCATATTTCCAGTCCTGTCCCGCCGGCTTCGACAGATCGAGTTCGAAGCGCTTGTTGCCGGTATAAACGCTGTCGGGCCGCGACGGATCGATCCACGCTCCATCGACGAAGAGCAGCCCCTGCACCTGCCAGTTCTGCTTGCCGTCCGGCGCATAGCTTTCGAGTGTCGCGCCGAGGCCCGCACCGATCGGGTCGTAACGCGGACCAATGCCATTGGTCGATACATAGACGTTGCCGCGCGCATCGACGCCGACGCCGGTCAGTCCGTTGAAACGCTGCGGTCCAGGCTTGCCTGCAACGCCGCTGAAAATGCCGCCGCGCTCGCCTAACGAACCCGACGCCTTGTAACCGCCGCTGCCCTTCGCAAAGAACAAAACCTGCTGACGTGGGCCGTTATCGGCGATCAGCACGCGGCCTTGTGCGTCCACGGCAATGTCGACGGCCACCGTATCTGACGGCAGCGTGAAGTTTTCGTCGATGCGTTTGCCCGCAGCCGTGTAATGCTCGACCTTCGGCGAGCGATCGGTGAGCGTGCCGCTCAGCACCCACAACGTGCCATCCGGCGCCAGCGCGATGCGACCAGGCTCATGCACGTTCCATTTGCCTTTCTGCTGCATCGATTCGGCGTCGTACACGTCGATCTGATCGTGTGCGGTATTGGCCGCGAATAACGTGGTGTCGTTCGCCGCGAGGCCGCCGATTTCCGCGCTCGTACCGGTTGGCACTTCGTTCATCATCAGGAACGCGGCCGCCAGTTGCGCATGCGGATCGGCCTTCGCGGCCGCCGGCTGGAATGGCGCGGCGCGTTTCATATCGGCGATGTCCCGCCGCGAAATACCGAACCACTGTTTGCCCTTTTCCGGCCATACGCCCTGTTGCACCAGTCGGCCTTTTTCGTTGCCGACCGCAATCGCCACGAACGCGTACTTGCGATTCACTGCGATCGCGCTGCCGCCGGCGTTGCCCCACCCATGCGTGCCGCCCGCGAAGCCGAGCATCTTGCCGTTCTGATACACGCTGGCCTCGGCGCCGCTTTCGTCCCACGGTGCGTTCGTGTAGACCTTGCCGTCAGGCGCGACCGCAATCGCGGTGATGTTGATCTGCGCCCACGTGCCGTCGCCGAAACCGAACGTATTGCCGATCCACGACGTCTTCGCGTTCAAAGCCGTCTCCGCGCGAGCCGTGAAGCTGACTGATACGGCCGCCAGTCCTGTGGCACACGCGAGCACTCCTAGCCAGCTCTTTAACGTGAAACGGGGCAAAGTAAGTTCTCCAGTCAACGACATGTCGCGCGTCGGGCCCAGGCCCGCGCGGTTAAAAAATCCAGTGATGTGACGGGTCGATCCGTCAGAGACCACGCAAGAACGTGTGGCCGATTCGTGCAGGACGGTACGTATGCAAAACAGCGCTTCAACAGCACATCAATGCAGCGCGAAAGAAGCCGGCATCAACGCCGCCAGATGCGGCCCACGCGCCATCCATCGCCGTCCTTGCGCACGGCTCACATTACGCGGAAAAAACACCGCGACGAAAATCGAAAATAATTCAAAAATATTCGGCGCTTCAGGCAACGTGAAAGAAATCGATTTAAAAATCGAATAAAACGAAATGCATTGCGGATCGCATCGTCCTGCGGCGGTTTTAACCCATCTTTACCGATCTGGGCGCGCTATCCGAGAACTTATTACGCACTGCAACATCGGCTTCGCGCAAGCATATAAATTCGTTTTGAATGGATAACGAAACACCCTGTTGCAATCTGATTCATTTATCCAATTCATTCCCGTTTTTTCGCGATTTTATTTTCCCTAGAATCGATTGCACTTCTGTTGCGACGCGAAATGAGCGCGCCTGCTCCCCGCCATGCCGGGAACTCGCGCGGTCTCTCGTCCGGCCCATCCGCTTTACACCATGGACGGTTCATGACTGCTAGCGCACTGCCCCTCGCGCCCACCCACTCGCGCATCGTGCAACTCGACGGCCTGCGCGCCATCGCCGTGCTCGCGGTATTCGCGCAGCACGCATTGAAAGCGCCGCTGTGGATGGGTGTCGATCTGTTTTTTGTTTTGAGCGGCTTTCTGATCAGCGGCATCCTGCTCGAACGCAAGGCTCGCGAACAATCGTATTTCGGCTACTTCTACGCACGCCGCGCACGGCGCATCCTGCCGCCGTATGTGCTGCTGATGGTGGTGTCGTCGATTCTGTTCGGCCTCGGCTGGGCGCAACACTGGTACTGGTACACGTTTTTCGCGACGAATATCGGCGATGCGCTGAATCAGAGCGGCCACGACAGCCTGAACGTGCTGTGGTCACTAGCCGTCGAAGAACAGTTTTATATCTTCTGGCCGTTCGTGATCCTGCTGGTGCCCGAGCGCGTGCTCGGCTACGTCGCCGCCGCACTGATCGTGCTGGTGCCGGTGCTGCGCGCAGTCGCTACGCCATGGTTCGATTCGTTCTGGCCGATCTATTACCTCACGCCGTTCCGCATGGATCTGCTAGCGGCGGGTGCGTTGCTGGCGGTGGCGGTGCGACGCGATCGCAATGCACTCGAGCCGTTCAAAGGGCTCGCGGTGCTCGGATTTTTCGCTGCGCTGGCCGTGCTCGCGTGGCTGCATCTGCACTACCCGCGTTTTCGCGCAGCTAATACGCCGCTGTCGAACGCGGGTCTCTACAGCGTTTCGTTGGTGCTTTGTACTTCAGTCGTGGTCATCGCCCTGCAAAGCAAGGGCATCGTCAAACGGCTGCTGTGCAATCCGGTGCTGGTCTATATCGGCACGATCAGCTACACGATTTATCTGATTCACCTGAGCGTGCTGTACATGCTGTGGCCGCTGCATATGAACCGCTATGCGACCGCCGCGCTCGCGCTTGCGATCACGCTGCTGTACGCAACCATCACGTGGTTCGCGTTTGAAAAGCGCCTGATTTTCGGCTCGGCGCAGAAGAAAGCGCAGGCGCGCATGCATGGGGCTGCCAGTGAAAGCGTCGCCACCGCAAGCGTTGCGCGCCAAACGCCGCAAAGCCGCGCATGAGGCGGCGAAAATGGCTGGCGGGGTTGACGACGTTGACGGCAAGCATCTGCATGGCGGCGTCGGCGCTCACCACGCTCGCCGCCCATGCGGATACCGCGCAAAAACCGTCAAAGCAGGTGCTGATCGAAGCGTATGGCGATTCGACCACGCTCGGCATTACCTGCAGCAACGGACATTGCGGCCCGCAGTCGCAAAACGCCGTGTCGTATCTGCAGGATGAATTGCAGGCACGTCACGGCGCTCAGGTACGCGTCACGAATGACGGTGTGGGCGGCACGACGGCCACGCAGTTGCGCGACGGCACGGGCAACCGGCGTGCGGGGCCGACAGCGGGCTTGCCCTGGCCGCAGCGTCTCGCGGCATCGCCGGCGCAAATCGTATTGATCAATTACGGCATTAACGAAGTCATGCAGAACCAGACGCCTGAGCAGTTTTACGCAACGCAAACGTCGCTCGTAAAAACCGCTCTCGCGCTGGGCAAACAGCCGGTTTTGCAGACATCGAATCCGATGCCCGATAACCGGCTCAACGCACGGCTCGCCGCGATGGTCGCGATGACACGGCGCGTGGCCATCGAGCAGCAAGTACCGCTGGTCGATCAGTTCGCTTATGTGAGCAGCCTGCCGGACTGGAAAACGCTGATGTCCGACGGCGCGCATCCGAAGCCGGGTTTGTACCGGTTGAAAGCGGAACAGGATTTTGAGGTCGTCGAACCGCTGGTGCGGCGACTGCTGGACGGTGCGCCCTGAAGCTCTTTTTCAAGCGCGGTGAGTGAAGCGAAAGTTGGCTGAACGCGCTTCTGAAATGCGCTTCCGGGTGTGCCGATGAAATGCGCCAGGCAGTACGGCGTGAATATTTTTTTAATTAACCAATATTGAAGGCAAGCTATGAGCCAACCACGCAAAGCGATCATTACCGGCGTATCCGGGCAGGACGGCGCCTATCTGACCAAACTGCTGCTCGAAAAGGGCTATCACGTCACCGGCACTTACCGGCGCACCAGTTCCGTCAATTTCTGGCGCATGCGTGAGCTTGGCGTGGTCGATCATCCGAATCTGCGTCTGGTCGAACACGATCTGACCGACCTCGGTTCCACGCTGCGACTGCTCGAGAACACCCAGGCCGACGAGCTGTACAACCTTGCCGCACAGAGCTTCGTCGGTGTGTCGTTCGATCAGCCGGTGACCACCGCCGAAGTGACCGGGATCGGCGCACTGAATCTGCTTGAAGGGCTGCGCATTCTGAGCCCTAAAACGCGTTTCTATCAGGCATCGACATCGGAAATGTTTGGTCTGGTGCAAGCGGTGCCGCAACGCGAAGAGACGCCCTTCTATCCGCGCAGCCCGTATGGTGTCGCCAAGCTGTTCGCGCACTGGTCGACCATCAACTATCGCGAGTCGTACAACCTGTTTGCGAGCAGCGGGATTCTGTTCAATCACGAATCGCCGCTACGTGGCCGCGAATTCGTCACGCGCAAGATCACCGACACGGTCGCGAAGATCAAGCTCGGCAAGCAGGACTCGCTCGAACTCGGCAACCTGAGCGCGAAGCGCGACTGGGGCTTTGCGCTCGAATACGTGGAAGGCATGTGGCGCATGCTGCAGGCCGATCAGCCGGACACCTTTGTGCTCGCCACCGGCCGCACCGAAACGGTCCGCGATTTCGTGCGCATGGCATTTGCCGCGGCGGGTTATCAGATCGAATGGTCGGGCAAGGAAGAACGCGAAACCGGTATCGACGTGGCGACCGGCAAGACGCTGGTGCGCGTGAATCCGAAGTTCTATCGTCCCGCTGAAGTCGAATTGCTGATCGGCTGCGCGGATAAAGCGCGTGACACGCTCGGCTGGCAACCGCAAACCACGCTGGAACAGCTTTGCCACATGATGGTTCATGCGGATATCGGCCGTAACGAGCATCACGAGACGTTCTGATTCCGAGTAGCAAGATCACGCGAGCGGCCACGCAGGTGGCCGCAAAAGAAATGGCCCGAATCGAATTACGATCGGGCCATTTTTTTATTCGATGAATATTTGCTGAAGGCGTGCTGCATCACTCCGCAGCACGTCATTGGTTTTAATGCATCTCACCCGCGCGAATCGCCTCGCTATACACCGACGCAACCCGCTTCGCGATCACCGAATTATCGAAGTTCTCACGCGCATAGCGGCGGCATGCTTCGGCGTCCGGCAACTTGAGCTTGCCGCTCAGCGCGCCCGCCAGCCCATCCGCAATCGCCTTCGCGCCCGTCTCCGGCAGCACCAGATTCGGTGACAAACCCGCCACCGCTTCCGGCAAACCGCCCACTGGCGTGACCAGCACCGGCGTGCCCGACGCCAGCGATTCGACGGTAATCAGACCGAAGCCCTCGAGCGCGACCGTCGGCACGACGCTAATATTCGCCGCGCGATACAGGGCCGCCAGATGCTGGTCGGGCACGAAGCCGAGCAACTTCACGTTGTCTTCGAGACCCGCTTCGGTGATGCGCGCCTGAAGCTCGCCCTCGAGCCGCCCTTTACCCGCGATCAGCAGCAGCACATCGGGCGCGGTGTGCTTGAGCAGCTTCACCGCGTCGATCAGGTCTTCCAGACCCATGCGGCGCACCAGCCGCCGCACCGCCAGCACGATCGGCCGGTCTTGCGGCAACTGTAGCTTCAGACGCGCTTCAGCAGGCGTGATCGGCAGATTGAACTGCTCGACGTCGACGCAACCCGGCACCACGCGGACGCGGTCCGGTGCAATGCGATAGCGCGAAGTCAGAATCTTGCCGAACGCTTCCGACAACACGATCAGCCGCGAAGAACGTGCATACACCGATTGCTCCAGATAACGCTTCGCGCGCTGGCCGAGCGAATCCGCGCCTTCGACATGGCTCTCGTCAGCCCACGGTCCCTGAAAATGCGAGACCTGCGGAATGCCGCGCGTCACGTCGAGACCTGGAAACGTGTACAGCGCGAAGTGCGACGAAATCACGTCGGGACGCGACGTGCTGATTTCCTGGCGCAGCGCGCGGCGTGCCGCCATCAAACGTAACGGCAGCGATTGCGCGGCCGAACCGAAGCCGTTGATTGCGCCGCCGGTATCGGCCGCGACTTTCGGCGAACCCGCGACCACGCCGCGCACTGCGACGCCCGCGCCCGGCAGCGCACCGACCAGCGAGTAGTACATGCGGTCGAGGCCGCCTGCGCGCTCGGGAAACCAGTGCATCCCGATCTGCAGCGATTTGATTGAGCTAGTCGTCATGGTTATTGCCCCTGTGCGTTCTGAGAGTTGTGTGGATCAAGCACTGAACAAGCTGTATAAAAGGCGGCGCTGTCAGTCGGCGCTCTTCTGTCCGGCCAGCGTGTTCAGCGTCAATGCGTCGGTCTTTGCAACCGCCGACGCTTCCGCCTCGCTACGCAGGCGGTTTTTCTGCTGCCCCGCCAACTGCCGGTAAAGCGCGATGTACTGCTCGGCCATCCGCGCCCAGCCGAAACCGGTGGCGAGCTGGTTGGCGGCGATGCCCATCGCGCGCCGCGCGTCGTCGTTGTCCGCGAGACGGGCGACCGCGCCGGCCAGCGCCTTCGGATCGTCCGGATCGTCGAGCACGATCCCGCAATCGGGCGTGATGATTTCGGCGCCGCCCGCCGTGCGTGCCGTGACCACCGGCAGCCCTGCCGCCATCGCTTCGAGCAGCGACAGACTCATCGCTTCATAACGCGACGGAAACACGAAGGCATCGACCGAATGCATCAGCACCGGCATCTCTTTCACGAGCCCGAGAAAATGCACGCGATGCGCGATGCCCAACGCCTTTGCCTGTTCTGGATACGGACTCCCCGGCAGATAACCGGCCACTGCGATCTGCACGTGCTCGGGCAGATGCTTCAGCGCGGCC
This sequence comes from Paraburkholderia fungorum, assembly GCF_900099835.1. NCBI lineage: Bacteria > Pseudomonadati > Pseudomonadota > Betaproteobacteria > Burkholderiales > Burkholderiaceae > Paraburkholderia > Paraburkholderia fungorum. The sequence continues at coordinate 2,056,426 of NZ_FNKP01000001.1, read as the reverse complement.
AGCACCGTGCCGAGGTTCTTGCGCGGCGTGCGCAGATCGCCGACGAACAGCAGCAGAAACGCGTCCTTCGGCAAATTGAATTTCTCGCGATTGCCGGTGGCCGCCGCGAATCCCTGCGTATCGACGCCGTTGTAAATCACATCGACGCGGTTGTCCGGCGTGAGCCCGATGGCACGAATCTCGTCGGCGACCTTTTGCGACACCGCGGTAATCACCTTCGAGCGACGGTATGCCCAGCCTTCGAGCAACGCATTGCAACGCGTATAGACCGACTGATACGCGGACCACACGCCCTTCGTGAGACCGAACGGGTAGTACTTGCTGCCGAACCAGCCGCTATGCACGAAGTGCGACGTGTTGACATCGGCGGGCATCCACGTGATGAAGCCGTTCACGTGCAGCACGTCGAATTCGCGGCGATGGGCGCGCAGCCACAGCGCGCTCTTCAATGCGAAGACCTGCTGGCGCAGCAGATTGGTGGGCCACCAGCGGCCGATTTTCACCGGCACCCAGCGGACATTCGGATGAGCGAGCAATTCCGGCGCGACATGCGAGGCGATCAGCGTGACGCCGATGTTCTCGTCGAGGGCCGCGCGCGCGATCTCGTGGTTGACGCGCCCCTGGCCGTCGTTATGGCGCACAACGTGCGTGACAATGGCGACTCTCAATCAGTGCCTCCGTGGAGAAATAGCGTGCGTCGGCGGTTCATCTTTTCGTAATGAACCGCGGAAAGAATCGAAAAAACACTCATGAAAAGCAGCAGTCCGCCGGTGCCCACCAGCGAGTTGGTGAACACCAGCATCGCGAACGTCGCGAGGCTCAGGCTCAGGCACGCTGAGACGAACTTGTCGTCGCGCAGCTTGAACGACGCGAGCACCGCACGCGTCACGAGCCAGATGATCCCGGACATGTAGAGCAACGTGCCGGGCCAGCCGAGCACGAACGGGATGTTCATCACGCCGCTGTCGAAGTTGCCGTACTGGCCGAGCTGGCCGCCGTCGTTCGAGAGCTTCGTTGAGGTGCCGGTCGCGCCCATGCCTTCGCCGGATACGTCGGTAAAGGCGGTTTTCGCGAAGGTCGCGTAGAACTCGTTGCGCGCCGCGTAGCTCTGATCGTCGTTCAGGTTGACGATGGTGGACAGACGCGCCTGCATCCGTTCGGCGACCGGGCCGACCGCAAGCAGCGGCACGCACAATCCGGCGAGCAGCACCGCACTGGCGACGATCCGCACGCGGACCTTGTTGTTGGATTTGACGAGCTGGATCAGCAGCGCGATGACCCAGCCGCCCCACGTCGAGCGCACGAGGCTCAGTGCGAACGAGAAGAAGCCGAGCGCCGCGGCGATCCACCGTACGCGATGCGTGGCCGCCATCACGAACACCATCGCGCCCATCATCGCGAACGCGAATGGTCCCGACGAATTCATCGTGCTGAACACGCGCACGCCCATCGGCACCGGATCGCCTTGCGAGTTCATCTGCGAGCCGAGCATCCACAACGCGTCCCACGGCGGCATGATGAAGAACTGGATCAGCCCGTAGCCGCCCATCACCAGCATGCCCCAGATGAACGTGTTGACGATGGTGTCGCGATACTGCGGATACTGCCGCGTATTCGCCATGATGTGAAAGCCGATCAGGATCGGATAGAGCCAGTTCGCGAGGTCATAAGTGGCCGCGAGGGGCCCGCTCGACATCACGCCGATCATGAACGCGTAGATCAGGCCGAGCAGAATCAGCAGCACGGGCAGACCGCGCCGTTGCGCAAGCAGGCGGTAATAGCGCAGCAGCGACAGCGCGCTGATCATCGTGACCGCGAGCGGCGCGACCTGGATCAGACTGGTTGGCGTGAACGAGCCTTTCGACCAGTCGGCCAGACGCCGCACTTCCGGGCTCAGGAACCACAGCCACCACATGAAACCGATGTAGCGTGCCGGGCTTTTGAAATACAGCCACAGGCCTGTCAGGATCGCGAGCACCGGAAACGCGAGCGTGAGCACGGTGCCCTGATGCGCGATGATCAGCACCGCCGTGATCAGCCACAGCAACAGCGGCGGCAGCCATTCCTGCGCACCGCCGGACGCGGCACGCACAGCGACAGCGGCTTCGGCTCGCGGAATCGTCGACATCGTTCAGAGTCCTCCGCGCGATTCGCGCGTGGCGGCACGTTGCGCCGGGGCATGCTGCTGGGCTTGCCCTTCAGGCTGGGTCCGGGCTCGCGCGCGCAGCATCTCCTGCGTGATGCGCACGTGCTGCATCGCGTAGTGCTGCGTGGTCAGATCGCGCGCGAGCAGACCTGCTGCGGCGGCTTGCGCCTGGCGCAGCGCTTCGGCGGGCGACGCCGCGAGCTGATCGACCGCATCGCGCAAGGCCGGCGGATTGAACGGCGGGATATAAGCCGCTTCATCGGACGGAAAATAATCCTGCAATGCGCCGACATTCGTCACCACCATCGGCTTGCCGACCGCCGCCGCTTCCAGCATCACGGTGATGCCCGACGCGTGCGTGTTCGGCCGCAGCGGTACGACGATCACGTCGGCCCAGTCGTAAAGCTCATGTTGCTTCTTGATGCCCGAGAACAGCGCGATCTCGACATTCGGTGCACGCAGCGACGACGGAATCCGCCGCCGCGTCGCCAGCTTGACCGTATAACGCGGATCGTTGCCAAACGCCTTGATCAGCGTCTCCCAATCGCGGTCGCGGTCGTTGCCGATTGCGGCGATGCGGATCGGCGAGTGCGGCTTCCACTCCGACGGCGACTTGACCGGGAAGTCCTGCGTGTTCAGCCCGTAGAGCAGCGGCTTGGCGTCGCGGTTGAAATATTGCTGGCACAGTTCGGCGTTCTCGCTGGCGAGCGTGGTCAGCTGATCGGCGCGGGTCATCAGCTTGCGATACAGCCAGCTACGCACGATTCCATAGGAAGGCCACTTATCGAGCAGCCACACGCTTTGCGCGAGCAGCAGTGGGCTTGCCCCTGCCCCGGCCTTCCGGCCGCTCAGAAGCAGCATTAACGCGGCAGAAAGCCACTCCTGTTCCGTATGCGTCCAGATCACGTCCGAGCGCAGCATCTCGGCGCGGTTGCGCCACGTATGGATGATGTCGAATCCGAGCATCGCCTTCAGGCCGCGGCGGATCAACCGCACCGGCTTGCTCTCGCGGGCGTCCTGCGAATAGGTCAGCGCGAACGCGTCGGACTGCGCGTGGTGATAGCCGTACAGGCAGCCGATGTCGTCGCCGGGCCGGTAATAGCGCGGGTCGGCGCCGTAAAACAGGTGAACGTGAACTTTCGTACTCATGCAGACACTCCGCTCTGCCGGTGGAAAGGGGCATCGGCGGCCTTGGGGCGGGCCGTGTGCCGATGCGCGAACGTCGGGGACGTCGTGGGCGTAGGGGGCGTGATAGGCATTGCTATCGCGTTAGCCGGTCTCATGCGCGTCAGGACAGCGCCCGGCGCGCTTCATGCGCGCCCGTGCGCACCGCCCGCCAGCGCGACAGCTTCAGCGCCGCCTGCTTCGACAGCAGCCCGAGCGCCGCATGCGTGAGCCCCGGATACACGCGCGTGCCGACCAGCGTCCACCACCACCACGCGGTTTCGCGGCGCAGCGGCGGCAACTGGTCGCGCAGGATCAGATGGAAATTGAACGCGGCGTTGCGCAATGCGTTCATGGTTTGCGCGTCGCGGCGATCGTCGTCGAAACGCTCGGCGGGGAAATGATCGACGGCCACGCGCGGGTCGTACATCAACTTCCAGCCGGCGTTTTTCACGGCGAGGCTGAACGCCATGTCGTTGTGAACCTGTGCGCCCGCGCCGCGCAAACGCGCGTCGAAACGGATGTTGCGCACCGCGTCGCGCCGGTAGCTCATGTTGGCGCCCTTCAGGATGTCGACTTCGCGTGCGCCGCCCACGCCCAGATGATGATTGCCGATGATCTTGCCGTGCGCGGTCACCTTGCCGACCAGCGGCCGCTCGCCATCCAGCACGCGGCCTTTTTCGTGGACCCAGTCGCGCCCGCCCAAGGCGCCCAGACGCGCGTCGTTTTCGAACGCGCCGGCAATGCGGCCGACCCAGTCGACGTGCGGTGCGGCGTCGTCGTCGGTAATTGCGATGACGTCGCCGGTGGCCGCGTCCAGCCCGCGATTGAGCGCCGCGACCTGACCCGGCACGTCGACCAGCGCCACCGACAGCGGCAGCTTGCCCGTCACCGCCGGATCGCGCAGACACGTATGCGTTGCATCGTCGTCGGCGCGGGCGACCACCACCACTTCGTCCGGCGCGCGCGACTGCCGTTGCAGCGCCGCGAGGCAGCGCGCCAGATCGGCCGGGCGGCGGTAAGTTGGAACCAGTACCGTCACTTTCATCGTGATGTCCTTTTTTATCGTCGTTGCGCTGGGTGCTGGGCGCGGGCGCCCAGGTGCTTCATCAGGTGCTCAGGTATTCCTGAACCGCTGCATAACCACGGTCATAACCGCCACGCGTGCGTGCCGGCATGCCGTTGAAAATGCCGCCCTGCACATGCACGCCTGCGGCACGCAGACGCTTGAGCGCGTCGCCGATTTCGCCTTCGCTGTGCATGCCCGAGCGCATCACGAAGAACGTCGAGCCGGCATAGGCGCCGATGATCGACGCGTCGGTCACGGCCAGCACAGGCGGCGTGTCGATCAGGATCACGTCGTAGCGTTTCGCGAGGCCGTCGAGGTATTGCGGCAGACGCGGCGACATCAGCAGCTCCGACGGGTTCGGCGGACGGCGGCCGCAGGAAACGAAGCTCAGCCCTTCCACGCTCGTGCTGCGGATCGCTTCTTCGAGCGAGATCTGGCCGCTCAGCAACTCGGACAGGCCGATATCCTGCGCCCCGCCCATGTAGCGTTCGAGCACGCCGCGCCGCATATCGCCGTCGATCAGCAACACCCGCTTGCCGGAATTCGCGAGCAGCACGGCGAGGTTCGCCGTCAGGAAGCTCTTGCCGACACCGGCCATCGGGCCCGTCAGCATGACGATGCGATTGCGCGCGTCCATCATCGTGAACTGCATCGACGTACGCAGGCTGCGCAGACTTTCGATCGTCACGTCCTTCGGTCGCGCGCTGGCGAGCACCGAACGCAGACGGTCACCGCCGCGCTCAAAACCGCTTTCGAGAAGTGCCTGTTCCGCGCTTTGCGGCACCAGACCGAACACCGGCAGATGGAATGCGCGCTCGATGTGATCCGGGTCGTCGATGCCCTTGAACATATTGCGGCGCAGGAACACGAAGCCGGTTCCGGCGATCAGCCCGAGAATCACCGCCGCCGACAGGATCAGCATCTTCTTCGGCTTGACCGGTGCGCCCGGACGCAGCGCGACATCGACGATATGCACGTTGCCGCCCGTGCCCGCCTTCTGCACCGACAACTCCTGCACGCGGTTCAGCAACAGCACGTAGATGTCTTCGGCCACTTTCGCGTCACGTTGCAGTTGCACGGCTTTGACTTCGGTCGCGGGCAGATCGCGGAAACGGTCCGCGTATTTCGTGCGTTGGGCCTGCAACTCGGCCATCTGCTGGCGCGCGGCAACCAGCGTCGGATGGTCGTCGCCATAGCGTTCGGTCAACTGCGCCATCTGCAGACGCAAGCCGGCAATCTGCTGCTCGTACTGCATGCTGCCTTCGAGGTACACCTTCGCCTCGTCGCTCGCATTGATCGAACCCGACTGACGCTGATACGCGGTCAATGCGGCTTCGGCGCGTTCGAGGTCGGACTTCAGGCGCGGCTCCTCGCTCTTCAGGAACGCGAGCATCTTGATCGCGTCTTCCTGCTTGCTTTCGACGTGCTGGCGCACATACGACTGCGCAAGCGCATTGGCAACCAGCGCCGCGTGTTCGGGGTTCTTGTCTTCCAGCGAAATCTGGATCACACCGGTCTGCTTGCCCTGCTCCTGCACGGTAATCGCCGACTGGAACGCGGTGATCGCGTCGAGGTCGTTCGCGCGCATCACCGTGAATTCCTGACCCGGGCGCGCGACCAGTTTGTTGATCAGCATCGTGACGCCGCCGCCCTGCACCTGCTGGCCGACCTGGCCGGTCAGCAGCAACGCGCCGTTCTCCGCGCGCAATTCGTAGTGCTGGTCGTCGATCACTTTTAGCGTGAGCTTCTGGCCTTCGAGTGCCGGGATCACGTCGATCGAATCGAGGTCGACGATTTCGCCGCCCCACGCATACGACTTGAGCCCGAGCCACGGACGCGCAGGTTGACCCGGTGTCGCCATCCGCGCTGCGATGCTGCCGAGCAGCGGGAAGGTCTTCGGCGTGACGCTGAAGTTCAGCTTCAACTGCTGCACGACAGGTCCAACCACGCCCCGGCTCTTGATGATTTCAATTTCGGCGTCGGTCGGCAACGAGGTCGAACCGCTGCTGATCGCGGCGCCCGTTTGCGTCTGCGTGAGCGCCTGCGACGTGTTGTCGGACTGTTCGACACGCACGTGCGCGTCAGCCGAATACGTCGGCTTGGCGAGGTAGCAGTACGCCGCCGCCAGCGCGACGATCACCCCGGCAATGGCCAGCAACCACCAGATGTCGTCGATGATCACCTGCACCAGTTGTCCGAGGACAATGTCTTCTTCTTCGGTCTTGATCGGACCGGCAGCCATGTGTGGAGAGATTTGATTGCTCACAATTCGATCCCGTATCGGTTGCTTAAGCTTCTGCTTCAGCGTTGTGCGTCAGCGGTGGGCCTCGGCGTTTGCTTCGGTCCCGCATCGCATCCTCGACGAGCGATGCAATGCGGGCCTGTCTACGGCTCAGACGTTCAGCGCGTCAGTTGTTTCAGATAGAACAGCGTCTGCACGCTCGGCAGAACCTGCTGCAACACACGGTTGAACGTGGTCGAAGCGGCGGTGCCGACATACACGACGTCGAGCGGCTGCAACTGGAACTGCGACGACAGCATGATCGAGTCCGGCTGCGTCATATCGAGGCGGAACACTTCCGGCGTGGTCGGATGGTCCTTCATGCCGCGCATCACGAAGATCTGACGCGGATTGGCGTCGGTGTCGAGAATGCCGCCGCCTTGCGTGAGCGCATCGGCAATCGTCATGCGGCCGCGAATGATCGGCAACTGGATCGGCGTCTTCACTTCACCCATCACGAAGATGCGGCTGTCGGTACGGTCCGGCACGTTGATCACGTCGCCGTTTTGCAGCATCACGTTCTGCGTGGTGTCGCCGCGATCGAGCATGCGGTCGGCGTCGAGCACATAGAGCTTGTTGTTACGCGTAAGACGCACACGCTGGATGTCGGCGTCCGAATTCGTGCCGCCCGAACGCGTGATCGCGTCGACCAGTGTGAGCGGCACGTCGCTGATGGCGAGCGGACCGGGCGTCTTCACTTCGCCGGTCACCTGTATTTTTTGCCCACGATACGACAGCACGCGCACGTCGACCTGCGGGTTGCGGATATAGCGCACGAGGCCGCGCGAGAGTTGCTCGCGCAACTCGCTGGTGGTTTTTCCGGCAGCCATAATCCGGCCGACGAACGGGAAAAAGATCGTGCCGTCGGAGGAAATGGTTTGACCGTACGGATCGGCCTGACCGGGCAGCGCAGCCGTGTACGGCTGCTGCAGAGCGCCGCCGATCGACTGCGTGGTATTGCCGCCCGACGACAGCGTGCTGCCCTGCGGCGTCGTCAACTCCGGGTGATCCCACACGGTGATGCCGAGAATGTCCTGCGGTGAGAGCTTGTACTGGTATTGCGAAGGATCGCTGATGGCCGAGGTCGGCAGCACCTGCGTTTTCGACGCAGCGGCTTGCGCCTGCGCAACGATCAGATTCGCGTCGATCAGATGAACGGGGTAGGTCTCGGTGGGCGCGTGCCCATCGTCCTGCAGACGCGACGTGTCGAGGTAATTACCCGGTGCGGTGGCGCAGGCCGACAGAAAGGACGTCAGCAAAAGCGTAGCGGCGAGTTTCGATCCGACGGTCGAATGAACCGGCGAACCGGGTTTCGAATCGCGATTCGCGAATGAGTTTGCAATGAGTTTTTTCATCAGCATATTTTTTTCAGCCATCCCATGACCAGATGTTCGATGAGCACGAGACTCTCCCTGTAAGCGGTTTCCTCGCCACCGTATGGATCGGCGACATCGGAATCGTCTTCCCATTTGCCGAGCGGAAAGACCTTGCCGCGTGAGGCCGGATCGAGCGCTTCGACGTGGCTCACCTGTGCACGCTCGGTGACGAGCACGAGATCGGCGGAACGCACGAGTTGCCGGTCGAGACGCCGCGAGTAGTGAATGCCGGAGGCGACGCCTTTCTCGGCGAGCAGGCGTTGCATCACCGGGTCCATGCCGTGACCGTTCATCGCACGCAGGCCCGCCGAATGAAACGCGATCGGCGCTGTGGACCGCCCCGCTTCCGCGGCCGCGCGCTGACGAGCCTTGAACAGCATCTCGGCGGCTGGCGAACGGCACACGTTGGCGTGGCAGACGATCAGAACGTTGGCGAACATGGCAGGCTCCCTGGTGAGGCGAATGGTGGCGCGGCGACCCGGTAACACTCGATGTGACTCGACGAGATCAGTTGCTGAACGCCGAGGCTTTCAGCGCATCGACATCGACACCCGCGTGCGCGAGCGGCAAGCCGTTCGCGCCGACTCGCGCCGGCGCGTTGCGCAGTGCGTGCTGACGGCCGATCGCGTGATACTCGATACCCAGTTCGAGCAGCGCATCCGGTTCGTACAGGTTGCGGCCGTCGAAAATCAGCGGCGTCTTCAGGATCTGCTTCAGCGAATCGAAGTCCGGGCTCTTGAAGACTTTCCACTCGGTGAGGATCACCAGCGCATCGGCGCCGTCGGCAGCTTCCATCTCGTCGTTCACGAACTGCAGGCGCGCGTGCTGTTGCGGCACGTCCTTCAGATCGAGCGCGAACACGCGCTTCGCTTCGTCGATCGCAACCGGGTCGTACGCCTTCACCGTCGCGCCGCGCCGCAGCAGTTCCGCGATCAGCGGACGGCACGGTGCTTCGCGCATGTCGTCGGTATTCGGCTTGAACGCGAGGCCCCACACGCCGAACGTGCGATCCGACAGGTCTTCGCCCAGACGCGCGACGATCTTGTTCGCGAGAATCTTTTTCTGCGAGTCGTTGACGGCTTCGACCGCTTCGAGAATGCGCAGATTCGAGCCCTGGTCGGCCGCCGTGCGGATCAATGCCTGCACGTCCTTCGGAAAACACGAGCCGCCATAACCGCAACCGGCATACAGAAAGTCGTAACCAATGCGCGGATCGGAGCCGATACCGCGACGCACTGCTTCGATATCCGCACCGACGCGATCGGCCAGATTCGCCAGTTCGTTCATGTACGAGATACGCGTGGCGAGCATCGCATTGGCCGCGTATTTGGTGAATTCCGCCGAGCGCACATCCATGTACAGCGTGCGTTCGCGATTGCGGTTGAACGGCGCATAGAGGCGCTTGATCAGTTCGCGCGCCTTCTCGCCAGGAACATCTTCATCGCAACCGAGCACAATGCGATCGGGCCGCGTGAAGTCTTCGACCGCCGCGCCTTCTTTCAGGAACTCGGGATTCGACACCACCGAGAACATGTGATCGACCTTGCGTGATGCGAGTTCTGCGGCCACCACGTCGCGCACGCGCGAAGCGGTGCCGACCGGTACCGTCGATTTGTCGACGATCACCTTGAAGCCCGTCATATGCCGGCCGATATTGCGCGCGGCGGCAAGCACGTATTGCAGATCGGCGGAACCGTCTTCGTCGGACGGCGTACCGACCGCGATGAACTGGATATCGCCATGCGCGACCGCCGCTTCGATATCGGTCGAGAACTTCAGGCGGCCCGCTTTGCGATTGCGCGCGATGATCTCCTGCAGACCCGGTTCATGGATCGGCACGCCGCCGCCGTTGAGCACGTCGATCTTGCGCTGATCGACGTCGAGACAGAACACATCGTGGCCGATGTCGGCCAGACATGCGCCCGTCACGAGGCCTACGTAGCCGCTACCGATGATCGTCAGGTTCATGTGTTGCACCTCGGAAAAAAGGGTTGATTCGGTGAAGTTGATTCAGGAGTACGGCCCATGCAGTCATGCGTAAAGCGTTCTGCACGGCCCGGACTCAATACGCGTTGCTGCCCGCGAAGCCCTTCCACAGCGTCAGCACGACGATCTTGATGTCGAGCCAGAAGGTCCAGTGCTGCATGTAGTACAGATCGAGCTTGACGCGCCCCATCATCTTTTCGATGCGGTCGGTTTCGCCGCGATAGCCGTTGATCTGCGCCCAGCCGGTGATGCCTGGTTTGATCCGGTAGCGGTGCATGTAGCCCTTCACCAGATCCTTGTAGATGTCGTCGTGTTCGAGCGCATGCGGACGCGGGCCGACCACCGACATCTCGCCGCGCAGCACGTTGATGAATTGCGGCAATTCGTCGAGGCTCGTGCGCCGCAGGAACGCGCCGACCGCCGTGATGCGCGGGTCGCGGCGCGTGGCCTGAGTGATCTTGCCGGCCTCTTCCTTGTGCATCTTCATCGAGCGGAATTTGTAGATCTCGAACTGATTGCCGTCGATGCCCTTGCGTTTCTGCCGGAAAAACACCGGCCCAGGCGAGCTGACTTTCACCATCACGGCGATCACGATCATCAGCGGCGACAGCGCGGTCAACGCAGCAAGCGCGAACAGCCGGTCGAATACACGCTTGGGCAGCACGCGCAGATCGGTGATCGGCGACGCGGCGAGGTTGATCGCGGGTACGCCGAGCAATTCGACCATCGGCTGATTGAACAGCGTGAGGCTGCGCACGTCCGGTATGAAACGGATATTCACGAAGTCGTTGCGCAGATCCATCACGAAGCGATGGATCGCCTTCTCTTTCGAAATCGGCAGCGCCAGCCACAATTCGCGGATCGAACGCTGACGCACGAGTTGAATCATCCGTTGATAGTCGCGCTCGACGGGTACGCCGTCGATTGCGTTGGCCGCATCCGGGTCTTCGTACGGATTGATGGTGCCGTCCTCGTCGAACACGACAACCGGACTAAACCCTGCTTCCGGGCGGCTGCGCATCTGCTCGATCAGAAAGCGTCCATACGGCGCGCCACCGACGATCGCCACCGCGCGCTGGTTGAAGCCTTCGCGCCGCAGCCCGCGCAGAATCGAATAGACGATGACCTTGGTGATGATCAGCAGCACCACCGTGGCGAGCGCCCAGTACACGAGCCATAGACGCGACAGACCGTCCGAGCGGTGCAGGCTGAAGCTGATCAGCACACCCGTGATCTCCACCATCAGCCAGCCGCCCGTGACGCGCGACAGCAGGTCGTAGAGCGGCTTGCCGCGCCACGATTGATAGATGCCCAGCGCCGGGAAAAAAACCACCATCAGCAGGCAGCCGAACGCGAGCGACACGCTTTGCATGTCGTCCAGCCACACCACTTTCCCGCTGTGCACGGCCGCCGCGATGGCGGCGCCAAGCGCGACCATGGCGATGTCGATGATTCTCGATAGAACGCTCAGCATGCGCGGCCCCTCAGTTCGTCAGTCAAGTGTCGTCCGTTGCCAGGTTGAAATTACGTTGCACGTCAGTCCGCCGGATGGGCGCGCAACGCCGGTATCCGCGTCGCGTAAATCAATACGCCACGCGAAACTGATTGAACCGGTGCGATTGCCCTTCCATTTCCCGATCCGGAATCGGCCGCCGAATTAGCGGAATGCCCGGATCAGAAAAGATGTGTCGGAATGAGTGAATACCCTTGTACAGGTATAGATAAAGCGATATTAAAATTCGCGCTGCAAGACCGCAAAATATCTCAAATTGTATCGGTCAATATTTCGGCATTTTTTCCGAGTTTTGTACGGCAATTGTTACCGCTTTTGTCGCTCTCGTATGCATTTTCAGGCCGTCCTGTAAGCATCTGCGGGCAAGACTGCCAGCTTCCCTACGAAACTTACGCAACACCCTGTGGCGTTATTCTGACGCAGAAAATGATGTAAAAAAATCTCTTCCGAATTTTTTCGGGTAATTTTTCTTTTTTATAAATTAACCGGACATTTTTCCTTCATCGACGGGTGAATTTTATTATTCGTTTTATATAGTTTTCATTTAACGCGCTTTTATTGATTGAAGAAGTCGTGTTAAATCTCGACGCATTCACCCAGCCTCGAGGAGTTCATCATGACAGCTCCGGTCACGGCCAAGTCTGCCGACACCCGGTCCACCCAAGCTACGCCCCTGAACGTCAAGCTCAAGGTTCATCCCGTGATTCTTGCGGGCGGTTCCGGCACGCGGTTGTGGCCGATGTCGCGTGAGCAGCATCCGAAGCAGTTGATCGGACTGCTCGGCGACGATTCGCTGCTGCAATCCACCACGCGCCGACTCGATGGACTCGAAGCGGGTTATCCGCTAAGTGGACAACTCGTCGTGGTCGCGAATGAAGAACAGCGCTTCACTACCGCCGAGCAATTGCGCACGAGCGGCAAGCCGACGCGTCTGATTCTCGAGCCGGCCGGCCGCGATACGGCTCCGGCGCTGACGGTGGCCGCGTTGTCGATCGCCGCGCAGGACGAGGACGGCATCATGGTCGTGATGCCCGCCGATCACGCGGTCACCGACGGCAAGGGATTTCAGGCCGCCGTTGCTGCAGGCGTCAGGCACGCGGCAGCCGGTCATATCGTCACGATGGGTATCGTGCCGACCCGCGCGGAAACCGGCTATGGCTACATTCGCATCGGCGCGGCGCTTGGCACAACTGAAGGCGGTAACGCGGCCGTTGATTCGGATGGCGAATCATCTGCGTCGATTGTTGCTCGCCAACTCGACCGCTTTGTCGAGAAGCCGCATCTCGAACTGGCGCAGCGCTACATCGAATCGCAGGAATACTGGTGGAACAGCGGCATTTTCATCATGCGTGCGTCGACGTGGTTGAAGGCGATTCGTCACTTCCAGCCCGCCATTTTCGAAGCCTGCGAAGCAGCTTTCGCGGGCGGTAAATCGGACGGCGACTTCTTCCGCCTGCAGCGTGACGCGTTCAGCGCATCGCCGTCGAATTCGATCGACTATGCGGTGATGGAAAAACTCGGCGGCGATCAAAGCGCGGCATCGGGCGTGGTCGTGCCGCTGAAAGCCGGCTGGTCCGACGTGGGTTCGTGGGACGCGATCTGGGACATCTCCGAGAAAGACGCGGATCAGAATGTGGCGCGCGGCCGCGTGATGTTCGAAGGCGCGGCATCGACCTTCGCCCACTCGGAAGGACGCCTGATTGCCTGCGTGGGCACGCAGGATCTCGTCATCGTCGAAACGCCGGACGCGATTCTGGTTGCCGACAAATCGCGCGTGCAGGACGTCAAGAAGATTGTCGGACGCCTTCGCGAAGATGGCAGCGCCGAAGCGGCCAACCATCGCAAGGTGCATCGTCCGTGGGGCAATTACGATTCCGTCGATACCGGCGAGCGTTTCCAGGTCAAGCGCATTGTGGTGAAGCCGGGCGCGCGCCTGTCGCTGCAAATGCATCATCACCGGGCGGAACACTGGATCGTCGTGCGCGGCACAGCGCTCGTCACGCGAGGTGAAGAGCGCTTTATCGTCTCCGAAAACGAGTCGGCTTATATTCCGCTGGGTGTCACCCACCGCCTCGAAAATCCGGGCAAGATGCCGCTCGAAATGATCGAGGTGCAGTCCGGCTCGTATCTCGGCGAAGACGATATCGTGCGTTTCGACGACACGTACGGTCGCCAGTAACCAGGCCATTGGGAGTCGTCGGCGGGGTGTCGTCGACGACTCATCAAGTCAGGCAGGCTCAGGCACCGGCAACAGCAGCGGGCACGTGCAACAGCGCGGACGACATTCAGGGCAACAGCGGTAGATCACAACGAATGAAGCGGGAACCTGCGGCGGTTGCTCCTACCGGCCGCGGGGTACTACATGCTCATCCCACGTGGGAGACGAGTTCTATATAGGCCGACGAAAAACGATCCGATGCCGTGCTGTCGGTCACCGCGTTCACCGCAACGGACGACGCCGTGACAGTTGCGGCAACCGGTTCGCCCGGATAACGACGCAGTGGTCCGCGAAACGCATTGATCGGACCGTGCAGCGGCGCGCCGTGATTCACAGTGACGGGTTCCGGCACGTGACGCAGCGCGGGCAATGGACGAGCCACGCGCGGATGAGTTTCGGCATGCGTTTCGGCGGATTGATTCGACGCCGCCAAAGCAGGCTCTGCCGCTCCCTGCGCGACGCATTTCCGGTCGATCCACTGCTGCGCCCAGTCGAGCGCGTACTGCTCGGCTTCGGCCGCCTCGGCAAAGCGCGGGCCGATCAGGCCGGAGCGTTCGACACGCTTGCCGTCCTTCACGATTTCCGCCGACGCGCGATACATCGCGCCAGGCACCTGCTCGGCGACGGTACAGATCAGATAGCCGTTGCTGCCGGCCACCTGCGTGCCGCGCGGCGCGAGACTCATCGACAGTGGACTGCGAAGGTCGTCGTTGGGCGCATTCGGCGTACGGCGTGCCGACGCAATAGCGAAATCGAGTTGCGCCATTGCCGAGCCCACCGCGCCCGCCTCTCCCGTTCTGACCGGCAGATCGACGCGCGCCGCTGAGCGCGCAACGACCGCTGCCGGCGTTGCAGGCATTGGACGCGCGCGCGCCACCGGCGCCTCGTTCGAGAGACCGGACAATTGACGCGTGATATCGGCAATCGGATCGGCCGAGCGCCAGTTGCCCAGCGTGTTCGACACACGAGGCGCCTGCCACGATTCAGGGCTTTTCCACGACACACCACGCAGACCTTCGTCACGCATGCTGGGCGTTTCCGTGACCGGAGCCACGGGTTTGGCCGCAACCGGCGGTGCCGGTGGCGGAATGTACGCGAACGTGCGCCCGGTTTGCGACAACAGCCGAACCATCTCGAGGAGAGTGCCGTTCAGTTGCCACTCTTCGAACCGCCGCCGGCACGTTGGCCCGGACGGATAGCGGCCTGGCAGTTTCGACCAGGGTTCGCCGGTTGTCAGAATCCACAGGACGGCATTCGCGACGATGCGCGGTTCGGCGCGGGGCCGGCCGCGTCGGTTCAGACGGACGGCCGGCTCGTCAGAGACAAGCACTGCCAGCAGCGCCCATTCGTCATTGCTTAGCTCATCGAAAAACATTGGGTTTTCTCCACGCAGCCTGGCCTGGCCGCGGCTTTGGACTTGCCACGAATTCAGCTTTCACGATTCGTGTGCAGCCCGCGGTTGCACAAATATGTTTTGTACGTTCTGTTGGCTGGTCAATACCGCCCTGAGTTAGTGCGGTTTGTCCCTATTCCGAAGCACAAAACGTGGTCTCACTCGTGCATGGGAGAATTTGTGCACGAAGCATACCACCACCAGGGTTTGCGTGAATACGGTTGAGACAAGTGTTACGGATAGAAACAATCTTGTCCTTTTCGCTGCGTCGCTTCACGCATTGCGGTAACAAAAGCACTGTGTTATCGGGCAACGGAATACGTTATTGCACGGCACAACGGTATGCAGCATCACTGAATTGATTTAGGAATCTATAGCATGGCCGGGATGCTATTTCGAAGTATTGTTTCCGGCCGAAGATGCTGGGCGTAGCACAGTCTGACGGGCATTCAGCAGCAAACATGCCTGAGGGAAATTGCGCGACGGGAAGCGCGCGTTCGGTGTTGGTACACGTGCTCCCACCCGCCTCCCATCGATACGTGGATGCCTCTATCCGCGCTATGCGGGACGCACAGGTTTGGTAGCGCCCTCACCGGCGACGGTCGTCCATTCACGCACCCGCCAGCTTCCGACGAGTCCCGATCGCACGTACGGATCGGCTCTGGCAAAGGCTTCGGCGGCTGCGGGTGAATCGCCTTTAAAGAGCAGCACGGCACCGTCGACAGGATCGGCTAGCGCGCCGCCCAGCAAAAGTTCGCCGCGTTCGGACGCTGTCCATGCGAGTCTCAGGTGCTCATCGCGGTACTCGCCGCGACGGTCGAGGTAGTCGGAGACAAGCTCATACATCAACAGGTAGTGCATGAAGAACCTCCTATGGCCTTCTTCGGTTACAGGTAAAAGACGATCCATTGCAGGCTGCGAGGCCAGAATTACCCGCAGGATCGGCCGTGGGATTTTTTTCCGATTTACTATTCAGGTGCATGTGCAGCAATGCGAAAAGCATTTTCAATTTTTTTCATCCGCTTTGAATAAAGCATGGAATAAATCGTTTGAAATTGCCATTTCAATTGATCTGGAATGCATACGATAATTTATTACGATTTCCATTCGCCTGTTTCAAACGGAAAGGCTGTGTGAACCCCTCTGTGATGTCCCTTGTAGTCAGGGAAAACGAGCGGAATCGGCTGTCAACCGGAATGCGCTTTTGTCCGTTCTGGCAGACAGCATTTGCCATAATGGATGCGCCGGGGGTACCTGGATGCCGTTGACGCCCACGCGCATGAACGACCAAAAACGTTTTCACCACCGATGGAGTGTCACATGAAAATCCAATCCGCTATTGCTACGCTGGCGCTCGGCGCTGTTCTCGCGTCCCCGATGTTCACACCTGCATTCGCACAGAACAGCCAGCAAACGAAAATGGCCGACTGTAACAAGCAGGCCGCCGACAAGAAAGGCGACGACCGCAAGGCGTTCATGAAAACGTGTCTCTCGTCCAAACCGGCCGCTGCACCGATGAGCCAGCAGGACAAGATGAAAGCGTGCAACACGCAAGCCACCGGCAAGAAAGGCGACGACCGCAAGGCATTCATGAAGAGCTGCCTGTCGTCCGCACCGGCCAACTGATTGCGTGTGATTGCCGTATGAGCGATGCATGACGGGCGCGGAAGTCAAACATCCCTCTTCGCGCTCATCTGATTACTGAAACACGCATCGTCCCGATCGGGCCGCGCTGCTGTCTGGCGCGGCCTTTGTCCGTCTGCCCCTCCCGCTACAGTCCGCCCGCCTGAACCTGCCGTTTTCTTCTATGATGGCTGCGGAGACGGCCCACCCCCAGATATAAATCAATCACATTAGACGGGCCGCCATCTTGTCGTTGATGCCGCTGAGCATCGATTGGAGGCAAGGATGGTATCGAAACATAAAAACCGCTGGTTGAGGCGGTGGCTGGTCGTCATCGTGTTCTGGGCCGTGCCCGTGGCGATCGTGGCGGTCAACGAAATCCGCGAGGAAATGGCTTATAACGCCGTCGACCTCGACCGCGAGCTGTCCACCTGGAGTTTCACCGACGCACAACGCGCCGCCGGTGCTCCCGCGCGCTGTCGCGGCAAGCCTGAGGAGGCGCAGGCCGCCGGCTGCCCCGCCGACGTGCTGGCCGCCAATCTGCCGCATCAGAAGGATGCGATCCATGAGTACAGCGTTCGGCGTTCGACGCTGATGTCTTATCTGTGGCACGCGTTCGTTGGCTACTGGGTCGTGCCGGCGGTCGTGCTGTTCCTGATCGGCGTGCTGATCGGCATGGTGCGGCGGGCGCTGCGCAGGCCGCCGCCGGTGAAGAGCCCGGCCAATCATGGATAGCGTCGGCGGAACGAATCCTTGCGCCACCCGTGCTTGCAGGCGCGACTGCGGCGTCCCCGCAACACTTTCAATTCGATTTCGCCGATTAGTCTGTTATCCAGAATCGGTAAAAAAGGCCGGCTCATAAGCCCTTCATCAGGCCTCGCAGCGGGGCGTGGGCAAAAGTCATCAACCAGGCGCGCGTCATGGAAAACCTGTTCAAACACATCGTACGAAGCGCGCCGCCGCACTCTGCGAAGCCGGTCAAAATTACTTCGGCGTGCCTTACGATTTGCCGCAAAGCCCCGCCGCGTAAGGCTTTTCGGCTGTCTGCGGAATGCGCCATTTATGCTTGCGTGTGATATAACTTAAACGCGACCTAGCACTTCCACTGGGGTTGCGCCCCGGAACCATACGGAGAAAAACGATGCAAAGACGAAACTTCATGCTGAAGACCACCGCTGCGCTCGCTTTCGGCGGCCTTGCACTCGCGGGTTGTACCACCACCGGCACTGACAGCAACAAAGGCACCGCCTCCACCAACGAATCCAAACGTCAGTCGATCGATGCCAGCGTCGACGGCACCATGTCGCGGCTTTTCACCACCGTCAAGGGTTCGCGTGAACTGGTTTCCAAGGCGCGCGGCGTGCTCGTGTTCCCGTCGGTTCTGCAAGCCGGCTTCATTGTCGGCGGCCAGTATGGCGAAGGTGCATTGCGCGTCGGCGGCAGCACGGTCGGCTACTACAGTACGATTTCCGGCTCGTTCGGCCTGCAGGCCGGTGCGCAGTCGAAAGCGCTCATCTTCCTGTTCATGACGCAGGACGCGCTGGACAAATTCCGCAACACGGATGGCTGGTCGGTCGGCGGCGACGCGTCGGTTGCGTTGGTCACGGTCGGCGCAAACGGTGCGATCGACTCGAACACGGCAACCGCGCCGGTCGAGGTATTCGTGCTGACCAATGCCGGCCTTATGGGCGACCTGTCGCTGCAAGGCACGAAGGTGTCGCGTCTGAAGATCTAGGCGTGAGCTCGGGCTGGGTTTAGCAGCGGGTCGGCCGGCTTGCGTCATCGGGGCGAGGCTTTGCCCCGATGCAGGCGTTCAGCGTCAACACAGGCGTTGAATCTCTGGCAGACATGAAAACGGCGATGTGCCACGCACATCGCCGTCTTTTTTTGTGCGGACCGATTGGCCCGCCCGGTGCGCTCAACTACCCGACGTATCGATCACCTTGAAGCGTGAGCGCTTCTGCGCCCGAATCACCGACTGATACGCGTCGACATACTGCTGGGCCATCCGGTGCGACGTGAAGCGTTCTTCGAAGCGCTGCCGCACGCCCGCGCGCGGCATCTTGTGCAGACGGTTGACCGCCGCCACCGCACCGATTTCATCTTCGACGATAAACCCCGTCACGCCGTCTTCCAGCACTTCGGGCACCGAGCCGCGATTGAACGCGACCACCGGCGTGCCGCACGCCATCGCTTCGATCATCACGAGACCAAACGGCTCCGGCCAGTCGATCGGGAACAGCAGCGCATGCGCACCAGACAGGAATTCGGCCTTCTGGTTATCCGCGATCTCGCCGATGAATTCCACGTGCGGCAAGTCCAGCAACGGCTTGATCTCGCGTTCGAAATATTCGCGGTCGGCCGCGTCCACTTTTGCCGCGATACGGATCTGCATGCCGCAACGGCCGGCAATGCGAATGGCCGTGTCGACCCGCTTTTCCGGCGAGATACGCCCAAGGAACGCGAGGTACTTCTGTTCGACGGGCTGCGGCGTGTAAAGCTGCTCCGGCAGGCCGTGATAGACGGTGGTCAGCCAGCGCGCCTGCGGCAACGGGTGACGCTGCGCGTTCGAGATCGAGATGACCGGTGCGGTATTGAAGGTGTCGAACACGGGCTGCTGCTCGGGCAGATCGAGACGACCGTGCATGGTCGTGACGAACGGCGTGTCCTGACGCTTGAACACCGAGAACGAGTAATAGTCGAGGTGGAAGTGCAGCACGTCGAAGTCTTCGGCCTGGCGTCGCACGAGTTCCATCAGCAACATGTGCGGCGCGACGCGGTCGCGAATGCCCGGGTCGAGGCGCAGCGCACGCGGCCAGACGGCCTCGAGTTTCGCGCTGGTGACGGAGTCGCCGCTGGCGAACAGCGTCACGTCATGGCCAAGCTCGACCAGCGCCTCGGTGATGTACGACACGACACGCTCGGTGCCGCCGTACAGCTTGGGTGGCACCGATTCGGTCAAGGGGGCGATCTGCGCAATCTTCATAGTCTGTCTCCGTGGACTGATGGCTTGCGCCTTGTGGCGGTGCACATCAGCGACGCCGAGTATGACAGCGCCGTTACATCCAATCAATGCGATCGTCCGCGCAGGCGCCAAGCTGCGTCATTGCGCGGACGGCTTCCGACCATTATTCGCGTCCCGGGCAACGAAGGCGCCGAGTCTTGCACTTCCTGCGCGCTGTTACATTCAGCTTACATTCCCTCGTGGATCCGCGCCGTCGTCGCCGACTAACGCGACGGCCATTTCCAGGCGGGAAGATCGCGCTCGTCGGCATCGGCGATGCGGGTGGCGCCGAAGTGCTTCTCCAGCACGATCGACTCGCTAGCCTCCTCGCGTTCCAGCGCCGCAATCAGACGCGCGGCATGCGACACCACCAGCACCTGCGAATGCACCGAAGCCCGTGCGATCAGACGGGCGAGCGCCGGCAGCAAATCGGGATGCAGGCTCGTCTCCGGTTCGTTCAGCACCAGCAGCGCGGGCGGACGCGGCGTCAATAGCGCAGCAACCAGCAGCAGATAACGCAGCGTGCCGTCCGACAATTCCGCGCCCTTGAGCGGCCGCAGCAGGCCGTGCTGCTGCATCGCCACTTCGAAACGGCCGTCATGCGTGTCGATGTCGAGACGTGAGCCGGGAAAGGCGTCGTCGATGGCAGCGTCGAGCGCGGCCGGATCGCCGATTTCGCGGATGGTTTGCAACGCAGCGGCCAGATCGGCGCCGTCGTTGGATAGCACGGGCGTGTGCGTGCCTATCTGTGGCAAGCGCGCTGGTGCGTCGGCGTCGGTGCGGAAATGATCGTAGAAACGCCACGAGCGGATCTGTTCGCGAACCGTGATCATCTCGGGCGCGCTGCGAGGGTCGGCGAACTCCGTCATCATGCTGTCGAAGCTTGCGACGGGCTGCGGAATGGTCTGCCATTCGCCATTCTCGTCACGCGTACGCAGCGCCACGCCGTGCCGGTCGACCAGTAACGCCGAAGGCCTCAGCACCGGACCGCTCCAGATGCATTCGCGCTTGATGACCGGATCGAGCAGAAATTTGCTCGGTATCGGATTCGCGGGCATTTCGGGCGGAGGCAGCCCCAGATCGATTGCGTAACTGAATTCGTCGCTGGCAAAACCGAGCCGGAGGCTGACCGGCTCGTTACGGCGCGTGCCTTGCACCGGCACTTCACCCGCCAGCATGGCGCGCGAAAACCGCTCGGGACCGGCCCATAAAGTCGACGGCAAACCGCCCTCACGGGCGAGCGACGTAATCACGCCGCCACGTGCGGTTTCCGCCAGCAGACGAAGCGAGCGGTATACGCTCGACTTGCCGCTGCCGTTCGCGCCGGTGATCACGTTCAGCCGGCCAAGCGGCACGATCAGCTCGCGCAACGACCGGTATCCCGCGACGGCTAACGTGCTCAACATGCATGCCCCCGTGGCCTGATGGCGATTGCGAACCGCCCTACTTTTGCTTTAGCAGACTTGAAAACCGGTACGTCGGCCCGCGCCATCACTTATGCCCGCCGCCCTTGCCCGGCTTCTGCACCGGCACGCTGCGCAGATCGCTCAGGAACGTATCGCGCCACACCCCGAGGTCGTTCTTGCGCAAGGCCGCCATATTGATCTCGTGACGCCGCTGACGCGCGTCGAGCGGCATCTGCAACGCACGCTGCAACGCTTCGCACATGCCGATCGCGTCGTGCGGATTCACCAGCAGCGCGCCAGTCAGTTCAGCCGCCGCGCCCGCAAAAATCGACAGGACCAGCACGCCCGGATCGTCGGGATTCTGCGCAGCGACGTATTCCTTCGCGACCAGATTCATGCCGTCGTGCAGCGGCGTCACGAAGCCGATCTGCGATTCGCGGAAAAGGGACATGAGTTTCCAGCGGTCGTATTGCTGGTTCAGATAGCGGATCGGCGTGTAGTCGAGGCCTGAATAGCGTCCGTTGATTCGCCCGGCTTCGTACTCCAGGTCCTGGCGGATCTTCTGATACGTGACGACATCGGAGCGCGTGGGCGGCGCAATCTGCACCAGCGTGACGTTGCCCCGCCACTCGGGCGAACGCTCCAGCAAATGCTCGAATGCGCGGAATCGCTCGACCAGCCCTTTCGAATAATCGAGCCGGTCGACACTCATGATCAGCTTGCGCCCTTCAAGACTCTGCTTCAGGTCGAGTACGTGCTGGCGGCTTTCGTAGCGTTTGGCCTGTTCGGCGATTTCGTCGGGGAACACGCCGATCCGGTAGACGCCGGTGCGCAGCTTGCGCCCGAACGCTTCGATAATGCCGTCTTTGCTCACCGTGCCGCGCGCGTGCCGCGTGACGTAATCATGGAAAGCTTCCTGGTCCGTCGCGGTCTGGAAGCCCAGCAGGTCGTAGCACGACAGCGACTTGACCAGTTCCTCGTGCGGCGGAATGTTGAGCAGGATTTGCGGCGACGGAAACGGTATGTGCAGGAAGAAACCGATGCGGTTCGTGATGCCCTCGTTGCGCAGCGCTTCGGCAAACGGGATCAGATGGTAGTCGTGAATCCAGATCACGTCGTCGGGTTCGAGCAGCTTGATCAGCTTGTGCGCGAGCCATGCGTTGACGCGCCGGTAGCCCGCGTATTCTTCGCGCTCGTAGCGCGCGAGGTCGTTGCGATAGTGGAACACCGGCCACAGCGTCGCGTTCGAAAAGCCACGGTAGTACTGGTCGTAGTCCTTGCGCGTGAGGCCCACGGTCGCGAAGGTGACGGCGCCGTCCTGTTCGAGGGTCGGCCCTGCATTGGCGACGGTCTCGCTGACCACATCGCCGCTCCACCCGAACCACACACCGCCTGCATCTTTCAGCGCACCGAATACGCCGACCGCGAGTCCGCCCGCCGATCCTTTGGTTTCCGTCGGTGTTGCAACGCGATTCGACACAACGATCAATCGGCCCATCTTGCATGTCCTCCTTGGTTCGCACGACGCGTGCCGGATGCGCCAGGACCCGGTGCGTGTCGCTGACGCAATGACGTTGCGATACCGCGACCGCCCGAAGCCTGGTGAAGCACGCAAGGCCGCGCCGGATTCGTGAGTGAGTGGACGTTTCGACCGCGCGAAGGCGGGATCGGTTCTATGCGACGGCTTATCGGGCTTCGCCGTCCGGGAGTCTGCCGAGCAATTAGCCCATGAAAATGCAGGCTTTTTTGTCATGCGCACATTGCGGATGAGGGCGCATTCCTGTCAGCCCCAGGCGCAAGTTTCAGTGCGCTTCGCTGCGAAATCTGCATGCAGGCCGCCCAAACGCTTAAAGCACTACATCCGCTCACAAAATCGATCACGCCGACACATTCGTACGATTATGCCCCGGCGTAACCTAAGCCTTTTCCCTCGCCTTCTCCGCGACGTCGCTAACACCATGCCGGCCGATCCGGCTCGCCACCGGATCCGCCTCGGTATTCGCGGCGGTACTTCCCGCTGGCGACTGTGCACTGCGCGGAACCCAGTCGACCGGCGGCTGGGCCTGACCCACATCCAGTTCCGCCGACACTTCGGCGCGCGCCCTCGGCAGATACTGCGGATAGTTCCGCTGAATGAAGTCCAGCAGCCCTTCGCGGACCCGGCAGCGCAAATCCCAGTTCAGCCCCGAATCGAGTGAGCTGACCAGCGCGCGCAACTGCATCGCGCGCTCGGTGCCGTCCGTCACCTGCAACACCTGCACGCGACGATCCCACTCCGGCGCGCCCTCGACGATCCGCGCCAGTTCTTCGCGCAGCGGCGCGAGCGGCATCCGGTAATCGACGAACAGAAACACCGTGCCGATGATCTGCGAGCTGCTGCGGGTCCAGTTGGCGAACGGGTTTTCGATGAACCATTGCAACGGCACGATCAGCCGACGCTGGTCCCACAGCCGCACCGACACGTAGGTCCCGGTGATCTCCTCGATGCGCCCCCACTCGCCTGAAATCACGACGACGTCGTCGAGCCGGATCGGCTGCGACAGCGCGATCTGCAAGCCCGCGATCAGATTGCCGAGCACCGGCCGCGCCGCGATACCGGCGACCAGACCGGCCACCCCCGCCGACGCCAGCAGGCTCGCGCCGATCTGCCGCACGTTCGGAAAAGTCATCAGTGCACCGCCGACCCCGACGATCACGATGACGATCATCACCGAGCGCGCCAGCACGCGCGCCTGCGTATGGATGCGGCGGGCGTGCAGGTTGTCTGCGGTATCGAGCGGATGGGCGCGGATGATCGCCTCGCCGATCGCCGCCGCCGAGCGCACCGACAGCCACGTGAGCGCGGCAATCAACGCGATCGCGGTGACGTCGCGCAGCGGCACGATGTAATTGAGCGTGTCGGGCGCTTCAGCCCAGATGCCTTCCAGCACCACGATCACGAGGACGAACAGCGAAGGCTTGTTGATATAACGCAGGATGACGCTGGGCAGCGGATGAGGCTTCGCGAGGCGCATCACGATGCGCGAGCCGAAGCGGTGAACGGCCACGGCGAGGGATGCGCAGATGATCGAGACGATCAACGTGCCGAGCCACGTATGCAGAGGCGAATCGGCGAGGCGGCTGATGTCGTCGGAAGTAAACATAACGGGCGTGATCCTCCTGGCTTGACGGGTAGACAGGACCGCTGCGCGTGAAGCGCGGGGGCGGCGTTGCGTGTGGTGCGGCGGCAGTAGTGCCTACGCAGGTCGAATCGGGGAAATCACGACATCGGCACATCACGGCTTCGGCCGTGCTGACGTGGCGGTTCGGCAGTAAATGCGTGGCAAATCGATGACACCGTTATCGACATCTTAGGTGTTCATCCACGCACAGTGAAAAAGGTGTCCCGGCGGCTCGCGCCCGGCGCCCCGGAGGGCCGGGTTGTCTGGAAGCGCGCGCCCATTCGGAATCCCGGCTTTCAGCTCGAACTCAGGACAGGACGAAAGCTGCGGCCTTCGGCGCCTGCACCCGCCCTTCAGATCACTACAATTCAGCTTCCGTTCCGGCAAGGAAATGCCTTGCCAAGCCCCAGCGAAATGGCCGTGCTGGCGTTGTAGCCGGAAACATTCGGATTTTCAGCGATGTATTTGCGCACGGCGTCGGTCAATTGGGCCGAGCGAGCGTCGGGCGGCAGACAGAAATACTGGCCGACACGCGGACCGGTGGTGCCGCCAATCGCGTCGATCGTGTTGAAGATACCGTCGGCGGCGCCTTCGATATAAGCCGCGCATGCGCTACGCGATGCTATGTCCGTCTTCGTGCATAGCTTGTTGAGGTCGCCCCCCGTAAACGCGGCTGCCGATAGCGGTACGGCGAGCGCGCTGGCGAAAATCAAAGCCCGCAGCATGGTGTTCCTTTCCAGGGTCGTTTATCAGGCGGTCTTTCGCCGCATCCAGAGGGCGCGCCGTGCGGCGCGCCAAAGTCGTCATTTTGCACTGTTTTACGGGGTCGCAGCAGGCTGGCAACCGCGTATCTTCAGGCAAATCGGTGGTGAACCGGGGGTGAGCCGCGCGTCTGCCAGTCAATCAGCAGACTGAATGGCCGGCTCGCCACCTTACGTCCGCTTGACGTCACTTCTGCTGCATCTGCTGCATCCGTGCAGTCAGGCCTTCGATGACGTCCGGTTCCTTATAGGTCTTCGCGAAATCGAGCGCGGTCAAGCCGATCTGGTTCTTCACCGTCAGGTCCGCCCCGTGGTCGAGCAGCAGCTTCACCGTCGACACGTGACCGCCGCGCGCGGCCATCATCAGCGGCGTGGTGCCGTTCGGCGACCCGGCGTCGACGTAGGCCGAATGGTCGAGCAGCACCTTGACGATGTCGTCGTGACCGTTCGCAGCCGCGTAGTGCAGCGGCGCCCAGCCCTTCTTGTTCACTTCGGCGTCTTTCGCGATCAGCAGATTGACGAAGTCGAGATCGCCGCCCAGCGCGGCCATCATCATCGCGTTCTCGCCAGCCTTATCCTCAATCTCGATGTTGGTCTTCGGATTGGCGACCAGCGCCGCGCCGACCTTGTCGGACTTTTCGCGCGCGGCGATGACCAGCAGCGGAATGCCCTGGTTGTCGACGCTATTCGGGTCCATGCCCTTGGCGAGCAGCTTGTTGACGCCGTCGACGTCGTCGAACTTGACCGACTTGATCAGCGAGTCGATCGGCGCGGCGTGCGCCGGCGAAGCGACCAGCGAGGCCAACGCCGCGCAGGCGAACGTGGTGGCAAAAACGCCACGCGACATGCGGCGCCTGATTGAAGCCAGCGTTGCAGTGGCCACATCGCTTACTGCAAACATCGGATTAACTCTGACAGTCGACATCGAAATAGTTTTCATGTTTTGCTTTAGGAAACTTCCCTATCCTTTTGATATTGCTCGGTATTGCGTTGCCAACCTATCAGGCAACGTTCGGCGAAGGGATGTTGAAAAGCCGGAAAAAGTTCTGCGTGGTCGCAGCGGCCAGCGCCTCGTCCGGCATCTCGCGTTGTTGAGCGATGAAGCGTCCGACATAACTTACGTACGCAGGTTCATTAGGCTTGCCGCGATACGGCACCGGCGCGAGGTACGGCGAGTCGGTTTCGATCAGCAGACGGTCGAGCGGCACGCGGCGCGCGACGTCCTGCACGTCGGTCGCGCTCTTGAACGTGACGATGCCTGACAGCGAAATGTAAAAATTCTGCGCCAGCGCCTGTTCGGCGACGTCCCACGGCTCGGTAAAGCAATGCATCACGCCGCCCGGCTCGCTCGCGCGCTCCTCGGCCATGATTCGCAGCGTGTCTTCCGACGACGAGCGCGTGTGGATGATCAGCGGCTTTTTCGTCGCGTGCGCGGCGCGGATATGCGTGCGGAACCGCTCGCGCTGCCACTCCATATCGGCAATGGAGCGGCCTTCCAGACGGTAGTAATCGAGCCCGGTCTCGCCGATCGCGACCACCTTCGGATGTTCAGCCAGTTCGATCAGCTCGGCGAGGCTCGGCTCACGCATGTCCTCGTGATCGGGATGCACACCCACCGATGCGTACACGTTCTCGTGCTGGCTGGCGATCTCCAGCACGGACGGCAGCGTCTCCAGATCGACGGACACGCACAGCGCATGCGTGACCGAATGACTGCGCATGTTTTCCAGCACTTGCGGCAGGCGGTCGGCGAGTCCTTCGAAGTTGATGTGACAGTGCGAATCGACAAACATGGTGATGTCCTGCAAAAAATTGGCCGGAGGTGGCTCAGGCGGTGGCCTGGTTCACAGGCGCGGCGGGGTCGGCGTGCTTCGTATCGAGGCGCTTGCCGAGAATCACGAGGTCGCGCTCCACGCCGTCCAGCACGGCCACGCGCGGCAGCGAGCCCCACGTGTCAAAACCGAAGCCGCGGAACAGCCGCAGGCTCGCGTCGTTGTGACCAAAAATAAAACCCAGCACGGTGTCGATGCCGAGCGCCGGTGCCGCCGCGAGCGACGCCGCCAGCAATTGCTTGCCGAGGCCTTTGCCGCGCGCGCTTTCGTCGAGATAAATGCTGACTTCGGCGGTGCGCAGATAGGCCGGACGGCCGTAGAAATCCGAAAAGCTCAACCACGCGATCACCCGGCCCGGCTGCTCGGAATCTTCCACTACCCACAACGGACGCTTCTGCGGACCATGCGCGTGAAACCACGCCAGCCGGCTTTCGACGCTGACCGGTTCGAGGTCGGCGGTCACTTGCCGCGACGGCACGGTCGAGTTGTAAATAGCGACGATGGTGGGCAGATCGTCGAGCGTGGCATCGCGGTAGGAAAGGCTCATGGTGCTGTTCGAATTGGTTTGATTGTGATGAAAGACAGTGACAACTTAACGGGACGCGAAGCCGGCCGGCTGTCGCGCCACGGCCAGTGTGCGCGATGCCAGGCGGATTCCGTGTAACGGCTTTATGCGAACAACTCGCGGTAGCCGATAAACAGTTCCTCGAACACCAGCCGCGCATTTAGCGGATGGTTCTCGACCGCGCGCTGACGCGTCACGGTGCGGATGAAGCGCGCAAATGCGCCGGCGTCGGCCTGCGATGCGCAGCGCGTCAACGCGCCGGCAGCCTGCGGAAAATAGCGCGGTGCGCCTGCCGTGCTTTGCGCCAGCAAATCGTACATCCAGCGTTGCAGCCAGCCCAGCACCAGCGGCACGGGCAGCTTTTGCAGCGCTTCACCGCATGCGAACGCGTCGCAATCGGGACCGGCGGCCAGTTGTTTGAGCGTCCAGTCGCGCAGCGCGCGGTTTTCGTCACTGGCAAGTGCGAGTGCCGTGAGCGGCGCGCCACCGGCCTCGGCGAGCAGCGCGGGCGCGTCGGCGACGCCTTGCGCGGCCAGCCATTTCGTCGCCACATCCGGCGCGGGCACGGTCATCGGCCACTGGCGACAGCGGCTGATGATAGTGGGCAGCAAACGGTCGATCCGCGCCGACACCATCAGGAACACGACACCCGCAGGCGGCTCTTCGAGCGTCTTCAGCAACGCGTTGGCTGCCGCGATATTCAGCCCTTCGGCCGGATACAACACGACGACGCGAGCGCCGCCGCGATGCGAACCCACGCCGACAAAATCGAGCAGGCCGCGAATCTGCTCGATCTTGATTTCCTTGCTCGGCGTGCGGGTTTTCTTGCTCTCGTCGGCGTCGGCTTTTTCGTCCGGTGCAGTCGCGTTCAGGCCCGCTTCGGCGGCCAGCGCCTCGGGCACGATGATCCGGTAATCAGGATGGTTGCCCTGCGTGAACCAGTTGCACGCCACACATTTCCCGCACGGCTCGCCGTTAGCCTGCTGCGCTTCGCACAGCAGGCCTTGCGCCAGATGCTGCGCAAAGCGCAGCTTGCCGATGCCCGCCTGTCCATGCAGCAGCAACGCATGCGGCCAGTGGCCGCGCAGCTGCTGCAGGCGGTTCCAGTCATCGGCTTGCCACGGATAAATCATCGTTTCTCTTTGAAATCAATCAGTTGATGCCGTTATCTAAAGTTCTATACGAGCTTGATGGCAGAGTTATAAATCACAGTTATATTTATTTAAAATCAAAGACCTGCGACCAACTCCTCAAGCTGCTTCTGAATTCTGGCGATGCTCTGCGAAGAGTCGATGATAGCGAATCGGTAAGGCGCCTCTTCTGCGCGGCGCATGTATTCGGCGCGAGTCCGGTCGAAAAAAGCCGTCGATTCGCTCTCGAACCGGTCCGGATCGCGCGCCGCACTGCGCCGTTCGTTGGCGACTTCGGGCGGCAGATCGAACAGCACCGTCAGATCCGGCTGAAAACCGCCCTGCACCCAGCGCTCCAGCGCTTCCAGCTTGTCGCGCGGCAGGCCGCGCCCGCCGCCCTGATAGGCGAACGTCGCGTCGGTGAAACGGTCGGACAGCACCCAGTCGCCGCGCGCGAGCGCCGGTTCGATCACCTCGGCCAGATGCTGGCGGCGCAGTGCGAACATCAGCAGCGCCTCGGTTTCGAGGTCCATTTTCTGATGCAGCACGATCTCGCGGATCTGTTCGCCGAGCGGCGTGCCGCCCGGTTCGCGCGTCATGACCACCGAACGGCCGGTGCTCGCGACCTTCTGTTCGAGCCGTTCGCGAAACCAGCCGAGATGGGTCGTCTTGCCGGCTCCGTCGATGCCCTCAAACGTAATGAATTTGCCGCGCGCCATCATTGCCCTCGAATGTATTTGTCCACGGCCTTGTTGTGATCGCCGAGGGTGTCAGAAAAGATGCTGCTTCCGTCGCCGCGCGACACAAAGTACAGCGCGGTGCTCTGCGCCGGGTTCATCGCCGCCTGCAGCGACGCGACACCGGGCAGCGAAATCGGCGTGGGCGGCAGGCCCATGCGGGTGTAGGTATTGTAGGGAGTGTCGGTTTGCAGGTCTTTCTTTCTGATGTGACCGGCATAGCTCTCACCCATTCCGTAGATCACCGTCGGATCGGTCTGCAGCGGCATACCCGTGCGCAGACGGTTCGCGAACACCGCCGCCACCATCGGCCGGTCGGACTTCTTGCCGGTTTCCTTTTCGATGATCGACGCCATGGTCAGCGCGTCGTACGGCGTCTTGTACGGCAGGTCCGGCGCGCGTGCGACCCATGCTTCGTCGAGCCGCAGCCGCATCAGCCGGTACGCGCGACGGTAGACGTCGAGGTCGCTGGTGTTCTTGTCGAACAGATACGTGTCGGGGAAAAACAGCCCTTCGCCGTTGCCGATCGACGCTTCCGGCGCGCCGATCGCGGTCATCAGATCGGCGTCGCTCATGCCGAGCGTGTCGTGTTTGAGCGCCGGATTGGCGTCCAGCTCGGCACGCATGTGCTTGAAGGTCCAGCCTTCGATAATCGTCGCAACGTATTCGTTGACGTCGCCGCGCGCGATTTTCTGCAGCACTTCGTAGGGCGTGACGCCGCTCTTGAACTCGTAGTTGCCCGATTTCAGATCGGTCTGCAGGCCGAGCAGCCGCGTCATGGCGACGAACAACTCCGGCTCGACGGGCACGCCGCCCCGATTGAGCTGCTGCGCGACGCTGCGCAGGCTGCTGTGCGGTTTGACGGTGACGTCGAGTTGCGCGGGGGTCAGGTCGAGCGGGCTGGTGGCCCAGTGATATCCGCCTGCAATTGCGGCTGCGGCCAGCACAACGACAATTGAGCCGGCGACGAAACATTTCTTGAACAGGGACATGCGGAACGGGAGGTGGTTTGACTGCATATAATAGCTGTTTGCCTTAGCCAAAGTCAGAATTGACTGTTCCCGGAATCCATGAACACACCGCTCGCTACCGCTCCAGGCACTGCATCAGGTACCACAGCTACGACGTCAACCCCAGCAGCTACTGGCTTGCCCGTGCTGCCGCGGCCGTCGGCTGAAGAATTCGAGGCCGTGCTCCAGCGCGGCGCTTACATGCCGCTCACGCAATTCGGCGTGATCGACGCAACCGGCGACGACGCGGCGAGCTTCCTGCACGGCCAGTTGACCAACGACACCCAGCATCTGGACGCCGCCACCGCGCGCCTCGCCGGCTACTGCTCGGCCAAGGGACGCTTGCTGGCGTCGTTCCTGACGTGGCGCAGCGGCGACACGATCCGCCTGCTGGTGTCGAAAGACGTGCAGGCGGCAGTGCAGAAACGGCTCTCGATGTTCGTGCTGCGGGCCAAGGCGAAGCTGACCGACGCGAGCGGCGAACTGGCCGTCGTGGGTCTGGCGGGCGACGTGCGCCGCGCGTTGTCCGGCGTATTCGACGCGTTGCCCGACGGCGTGCACGTGCAGGTCGACAGCACGACCGGTTCGCTGATCCGCGTGCCCGACGCGTTGGAGCGACTGCGTTATCTGTGGATCGGCCCGAAGGCGCAGGTCGACGCGCACCTTGCGTCGCTCGATGAAAAGCTCACGCGCGTGTCGCCGGCCGTGTGGGACTGGCTCGACATTCGCGCGGGCGAACCGCGTATCACGCAGCCGGTGGTCGAGCAGTTCGTGCCGCAAATGGTCAATTTCGACGTGCTCGGCGCGGTGAACTTCCGCAAGGGCTGCTATCCCGGTCAGGAAGTGGTCGCGCGCAGCCAGTATCGCGGCACGATCAAGCGCCGCACGTCGCTTGCGAATGTGGCCGGCGAACTGGACGCAGTCCGCGCGGGCACGGAACTGTTCCACTCAGACGATCCCGGCCAGCCATGCGGAATGATTGTCAACGCGGCCTCTGCGCAAGGCGGCGGGGTCGATCTGCTGGTCGAGATCAAGCTCGCGTCGCTGGAAAGCGGATCGGTGCATCTGGGCGCGGCCGACGGTCCGGCGCTCCGGTTCCTCACGCTGCCGTACGGCTTGCCCACCGAGGTTTAATACCCGTGCATGGTAAAAAGCGGCGCAATCTGGCGCCGCTTTTTACTGGTCCGTGCTGGTCGGGTCGACGCGTCGACACCCACGCGCCTTCACCACACCCTTCACTTCAAGCGGGAGATCGTCCCCGATGTGCCTGATCGTTTTCGACTGGCGACCCAACGCGGTCGACGGCCCGCTCTTCACGCTCGCCGCAAATCGCGACGAATTCTTTCGACGCACAGCCGATCCGATCAGCTGGTGGCAGGACGCGCCGGGCGTGCTGGCGGGCCGCGATCTGGTGGGCGGCGGCACGTGGCTCGGCATGTCGCGTGATGGCCGGTTTGCCGCGCTGACCAACTACCGGGCGCCGCACGAAATGCGCGCCGACGCGCCGACGCGCGGCACGCTGGTGAGCGACTGGCTGAGCGGCTCGGCGCGCGATGCGAACGGCGTCGCTCACGACAACCCGCTCGCGTATCTGCAACAGGTTGCGCAAACCGGCGACATCTACAACGGCTTCAATCTTCTGGTCGGCGACTGGACGCGCCGCGAACTCGCGTGGTACTGCAACCGCTCCGACGCAGCGCCTGCTCTGCTGACGCCGGGTACGCACGGCATTTCGAACGCGGTACTCGATACTGCGTGGCCGAAGCTGGTCAAAAAGCGCACCGAACTCGGCACCCTGCTCTCACGCGACGCCATGCCGACGCTCGAACGTCTGATCGATCTGATGCGCGACCCGCGTCTTGCCCGCGATGACGAACTGCCGTCCACCGGTATTCCGCTTGAACGGGAGCGGGCGTTGTCGGCGGCGTTTATCGAAACGCCTGAATACGGCACGCGTGGCACGACGGCGTTGAGGGTGAGCGCGCATGGCGAAGTGGTCAGCGTGGCCGTCGCCGAGCGCAGCGACGATAACGGCTCGCACCGGATCGCGCGGCCCGGAGACTTTGAACGCAGCTTTGCATTCAATATCGAGCGTGAGATGGTGTGAGGGCAGTCTTTGTCTGGGCTCACGCGCGCGGCTCACGGAGCACACACTGGGCATCGCAGAGCTAGTCGATCTGGGCAACACCGCCGGG
The DNA here is from genome assembly GCF_900099835.1 of Paraburkholderia fungorum. NCBI lineage: Bacteria > Pseudomonadati > Pseudomonadota > Betaproteobacteria > Burkholderiales > Burkholderiaceae > Paraburkholderia > Paraburkholderia fungorum. The sequence goes on along the minus strand of NZ_FNKP01000001.1, from coordinate 2,023,856 downwards.
CGTCGCTTGCATCACCCGATACCGAACGCCCTGCGCAACACCGCAGCCGCATCTGCATGAGCGGCGGCCACCTCGGGCACATATCCACCCATCTTGAAGAACTCGTGGATCATGCCCGCATAGCACTTCAGCGTCACCCGATTCCCCGCCGCGCGCAGCTTTTCCGCATACGCCTGCCCTTCGTCGCTCAGAGGATCGTATTCGGCAGTCGCGATCCACGCCGGCGCGACGCCGCGGAAATCGGGCGCCCCGCGCTGGCCGTCGAGCGGCGCGAAACGCCAGTCGTCACGATCGCTTTTATCGCGTACGTATTGCTCGAAGAACCATTGAATCGTGTCGGCGGTCAGCAGAAAACCGTCGGCGAGCCGCGCGTGCGACACGGTGTTTTGATAACCCGTCGTACCCGGATAAATCAGCAATTGCAGTGCGAGCCGGATACCGGCGTCACGGGCCAGCACGGCGCAAATTGTGGCCAGCGTCCCACCCGCGCTGTCGCCGCCTATCGCCAACCGGTTCGCGTCGACGCCATACTCGGCGGCATGCGCGTGAAGCCAAATCAGCGCATCGAAAGCATCGTCGACGGCGGTGGGAAATTTGTGCTCCGGCGCGAGCCGGTAATCGACCGATAACACCGTGCATTGGCCGTCGCGCGCGAACATCCTGCATAGCGCGTCGTGGGTATCGACGCTGCCCACCGTGAAGCCGCCACCATGGAAATACACCAGCGCGGGCGCAGGTTCGGCCCAACTCGGTTCGACCGCCTGATACAAACGCGCGCGAATCGCCGCGCCGTCGCGGACCGGTATGTGCAGATCGTCGAGCGTGACCATCGGCGCGCTCGCGATTTCCAGAATCGGCGCGCTTTTTTCGTACGACGCACGCGCCTGCTGCGCGGACATCTGGTGATACTGCGGGCGCCTGGCCCGCGCGATCATATCGAGCACCTGCTCGATCTTCGGATTCAGCGGCATGGGCGCATGTGGGTTCGATGGCGCAAACGCGCCGCAAATTGAAAAAGCCGGCGCGAGGAACCGCACGCCGGCCATCGGATAAACGTTCGGATAAGCGTTTGGACAAACACCAGACCGCTGCGATTACCGCGCGCTCAGTTAGCGTTCTTCACTTCCGGTTTCAGCGACATCGGATCGGTCGGATTGCGCAAATGTTCGATGTCCTCGTGACGCAGTTCCACCGTCGCCATGATGCCCGGATGCGTGACGATATAGAACCGCCGCACGGCGATGGCCTCGAAGGTGATGTCGGCGACATCGTCGGCGGTCAGCTTGCCCGAGCGCACTGCGCGCTGCAGTTGCTTGTCGGCGGCGATCTGCGAACGGGTCGGTCCGCTGTCGTTGCGCAATTGCTCGGGACGCGAGCGTTCCGCATCGGCGATACCGGTCGGCACGAACGCCGGGCACAACAGCGAGCAGCCGACGAATGGAACCACGGCGGATGCATCCGCAGCACCCTGAGCCGCCTGCGACACTTGCCCCGCCTGGGTGAGTTGCAGATCGTGATACAGCGTCTCCGTCAGCGACACCACCGCGTGCTTCGACGCGTTGTAAATCCCCATCGCAGGCGGCGACAGCAAGCCCGCCACCGACGCCGTATTGACGATATGCGCCGGTTCGTTCTGCGCCAGCATGATCGGCGTGAACACGCGGATGCCGTGCGCGACGCCCATCACGTTGACGTTGAACACCCACGCCCAGTCGTTCGCGGAGCTTTCCCAGAGGAAGCCGCCCGCGCCCACGCCCGCGTTGTTGAACAGCAGATGCACCTTGCCGAATGCGTCGAGCGCCGCTTGCGCCAGCGCTTCGACCTGGGCCGCATTCGACACGTCGGTGGGCACGCCGATCACTTCGACGCCGTTCGAACGCAACGCATCGACGGTTTGCGCAAGCGCGTCGGGGTTCACGTCGGCCAGCACGAGCTTCATGCCGAGCGCCGCCCCCTTCTGCGCGAACGCCCGGCCAAAGCCACTGGCCGCGCCGGTGATCACCGCCACCTTGTCTGCGAATTCGAACATAACCGACTCCGGGTTGAGCGGCGCGTGGTCGACGCGCCGCGACTTCACATCGTTCAGATCAGCTTGACCAGTTGCTTGCCGAAATTCTTGCCCTTCAGCAGACCCATGAAAGCCTCGGGCGCGGCGTCGAGCCCTTCGGCGATCGTCTCGCGATATTGCAGCTTTTTCTGCGCGACCAGTGTGCCGAGCTGCTTGAGCGCTTCCGGCCACACGTCCATATGCTCGCTGACGATGAACCCTTGCACCAGCAGCCGCTGCGTGAGCATCAGCGAAGGATGCTTGAGCGGGATCGGCTCGCCATCATAGCCCGCGATGAAGCCGCACAGCGCGATCCGGCCGAACGCGTTCATCCGCGCGAGCGTCACGTCGAGCACTTCACCGCCGACGTTCTCGAAATAGCCGTCCACGCCGTCCGGCGTCGCGGCCTTCAGGTCCTTGTACAGATTGCCGGCCTTGTAATCGACGCACGCATCGAAGCCGAGCGTCTCGACCACATAGCGGCATTTGTCCGCGCCGCCCGCGATGCCGACCGCGCGCGCGCCGGCCAGCTTCGCCAGTTGGCCGACCACGCTGCCCACCGCGCCGCTCGCCGCGCTGACCACGACCGTCTCGCCCGCTTTCGGCGCGATGATCCGGTTCAGCCCGTACCAGCCGGTGACGCCGGGCATGCCGACCGGGCCGAGATACGCGGACAGCGGCACATGCGTGTCGTCCACTTTCTGGATGCCGGTGCCGTTCGAGGTGCCGAATTCCTGCCAGCCGAACATGCCGACGACCTTGTTGCCGACCGCGAACTTCGGATTCTTCGACTCCACCACTTCGCCGACCGTGCCGCCGATCATCACTTCGTCGAGCGCTTGCGGCGCTGCGTACGACTTGGCGTCGCTCATGCGGCCGCGCATGTACGGATCGAGCGACAGGTAGTGATTGCGCACACGCACCTCGCCATCGGCGAGCGGTGCAAGCGGCGTTTCGACGAGACGGAAATTGTCGGGCGTCACCGCGCCTTGCGGACGCGAAGCGAGCACGAGTTGACGGTTGATCTGGGTCATGACGGGCGTCTCCTTGAGTTATGCGTGAATAAGCTGGCGATGATCTGCCGGGTGACCAGTGAATGATTTAAACGGCGGTTGTGTGAAACCTCAGCGAAACTTCTGCGAAGCCCGCGCGCCGTTTCCCGCGCGCGCGGTTGTGCGGCCGATCGAAACGACACGGCCGGCACGATCAGTCGCTAGGACCGGGTTTCGCCGACGGGTCGCTGCGCAGGCGCTGCTGCGTCACGTCGCGGCCCACGGCGAGGCGTCGCATGTATTTGAAGGTGCCGAGCGCCTTGGCGACGAAATGGCCTTCGCTGTCGCGAATCTCGCCCTCGCAATACGCCATCGTGGTCGAGCGGTGCAGCACGCGGCCGGTTGCGCGCAATTCGCCACGGCCCGGCTGCATGAAGTTGACCTTCATTTCGACGGTGACGACGCCCACGCCGTCGCCGGCCAGACTGCGCGCGGCCATCGCGAGCGCAACGTCGGCGAGCGTCATCGTGACGCCACCGTGCGCGACGTCCCAGGTGTTCATATGGTCCGGCTGCAACGGCAGCACGACTTCGCTGACGCCGTCGGCGGCCGACAGCAGTTTTGCGCCGAGCCGGTCGACGAACGGGCTTTCGGGCAGCGTTGCGTTGCCGGATTGAGTGGATGAAGAGGAATCGGTCATTGCGGTATTCGGATTTCGGAGCCGACGGCGGCAAGCGCCATCGACGGATTCGTTGAACTTCAGACTGCCTGGACGCATACCCGATGAATCACGTCGATTCGAATTCACGGACGCCCACGCGCAGCAGGAAATGATACCCGCTATGGCACCGACGCATGCTCCGGCATCCGCGCCGCGAGCCGCCCGAGCCGGCGTATCGCTTCGTCCGCGAGATCAAGATCGGTGCTCGGACAACTCAGGCGGATGAAATGATCGAAGCGCCCGCTGTTCGAAAACACGGTGCCCGGCATCACGCGAATGTCGTCAGCGAGAGCGGCCTCAAAAAAAGCCGCCGACGACACCTTGCGTGGCAATTCGATCCAGAAAAACATCCCGCCGCGCGGCGGCGTGAATCGCGTGCCATCGGGGAACGACGCGGCCACCGCTGCGGCCATGCGCTCACGCTGAATCCGCAGGCTCTCCCGCAAACGCCGCAGATGCCGCTCGTACGCGTTCGTTTCGAGAAACCCGGCCAGCACCACTTGCGACAACTGCTCGTTATGCCGCGACTGCGCGAACTTCAGCATGCCGATTCGCGGATGCCAGCGCCCGCCGTTCAGCCAGCCGACCCGCATCCCTGGCGCGAGCGACTTGTTGAACGATGTGCAATGAATCACGGTGCCATCCGTGTCCCACGCTTTCAGCGACTTCGGCGGCTGCGCGGCATCGACCAGTTCGCGATACGGGTCGTCCTCGATCAGCGCAACGCCGGCCCGCGAGCACAGTTCGACGAGGCTCGCCTTGTGCGCGTCGGGCATCACGCTGCCGAGCGGATTTTGCAGATTCGGCACGACCACCACGGCTTTAATGTCGGGATGGGTTTGCAGCGCGAACGCCAATGCTTCGACGGAAAGGCCGGTGGTCGGACTGACAGGAATTTCGAGCGCACGCAGGCCGAGGCTTTCGAGCGCCTGCAACAAGCCGAAGAAACACGGCGACTCGACCGCGACGGTGTCGCCCGGCTGCGTGACCGCGCGCAACGCGAGGTTCACGGCCTCGATGCCGCCGTGCGTCATGATGATGTCGTCGGGACCGATCTGGATGCCCGCCGCAAGCGCCCGGCGCGCGATGATTGCCCGCAAGCCCGGATCGCCCTGATCGGGGCCGGCGGCGGTCAGCAACGTCGGCTTGCTGCGCAATGCGCGCAGTGCAGCCTTCTGCAATGCGTCGGTGGGGAAAAGATCCGGCGATGCGGTTGCGCCGCCAAGATTCAACGCATCTGGATAGCGCTGGAAAGTCGACACGATCGACGAAATCGTCGAGTGAATGCCGACGAATTGAGCGGCGCGCGGCAAGTTCGCGAGGTCGGGTTCGGACGCGGCGGGCAACGCCGCCGTGTGCTGCGCGCGCACGAAATAGCCGGCGCGCGGCCGTGCGTCGATCAACGCCGCCCGCTCGAGCACGCGATAACTCTCGGTTGCCGTCGCGAGACTCACACCGTGGCGCTGCATGAACGCGCGCATCGACGGCATACGGTCGCCCGGACGCAGCACGCCGCTGCCGATGGCACGCCGGTACTGGTCGGCGAGTTGCCGATAGAGCGGGTCGGTATCCGCTGGACGGGTTCCGGCCGGATTGGTGTGATTGAAGTTGGCTTGGGTCATGAACCGATGGTGCGGACAGTTTGCACGCCGCGACAGATACAGATCGGCCTGATTCCAACCGATACAGCGCGATAAATCACGATCCTGTACCGGTTCAGATTGTCGAAAGCTGTGGCTGTTTTCATGCGAACGGACTCAATAAGCTGGGTGACATGAAAACGGTTTACAGGAAGCCAGTCATGCCAGTACTTCAATCCAGCAGCGGCCGGCTTTTCGACGATGCCGCCCCTGCTCTGTCTCATCTCGCCGCCGGTCAGATCGGCGTGCACGACCTGCAGGCCGGTACGTCGATCGTGGCCGTGGAAGGTGATCTGCAACTTGGCTTCCGCGATCATTCGCTCGCATGGCTCGGTGATACGGTCCAGCCCACATCGGTCACCTTGCGCGAAGGCGAACGGTTCGTGACGCCGCAACGCGGTGTCGTTTCGATTCACGCTGCCGATGCCCGTAGCGCGACCTTCGTCGTGCAGGCTTCTGGCTCGGAAAACTCGATCCGCCGTGTTTTCCATCGAGCCGTTCGCCATCTGGGCAGTATCGTCAACGCGCGCTTGCGGCGTATCGCCTGAACGGTCTCCGGTCGCACTTTGCCCCCGGCTACAATGCATGACCAACCCGCTTCCATCGAGGTGCCGGTCATGTCCTTCGTTCGCACGCTGCTGTCCGGACCCTTCTCCCGCGTTGCCCGCCTGGTTGCGATCGGCGCGGTCGTCACGCTGACGCTCAACGGTTGCGCCGGGCTGTTCGGCGCCGACCCGTTGCGTGTCAATGTGGCCGGCATCGAGCCGATCGACAACCAGGGACTCGAGATGCGCTTCAACATCAAACTGCGCGTGCAGAATCCGAACGACTCCACGATCAGTTTCAACGGCATCTCGGTCGATCTCGATCTGAACGGCAAGCCGTTCGCTAGCGGCGTCAGCGACCAGAGCGGCACGGTGCCGCGCTTCGGCGAAACAGTGGTGAGCGTGCCGCTGACCGTGCCTGCGTTCACCGTGGTTCGCCAGGCGCTCGCGCTGCCCGGCGCGATGCAGTCGGGGCAAGTCCCGTACACGCTACGCGGCAAGCTCGCGAGCGGCCTGACCGGCACCACGCGATTCGTCGATCAGGGAAGCTTGAAGCTGCCGATGGCGGACATGGGCTTGCAGTAACGCGCGCGGGTAAAAACGGGCGCTGCCAGTTCAGTGTTATCAGCTTGAACCAGTGGCACCCGCCTTTCGCACTTCACCGCCGAACGCGCCCGTTCACACTACTTCGAACAGGCCCGCCGCGCCCTGGCCGCCGCCGATACACATCGTCACGACCACCAGCTTTGCGCCGCGACGTTTTCCTTCGATCAGCGCATGGCCCGTCAACCGCGCACCCGACACGCCATACGGATGACCAACCGCAATCGCGCCACCGTTCACGTTGAGCCGGTCGTGCGGAATGCCGAGCTTGTCAGCGCAATACAGCACCTGCACGGCAAACGCTTCGTTCAGTTCCCACAGGTCGATGTCTTCGACCTTCAGACCCGCCTGCTTCAGCAGCTTCGGCACCGCGAACACTGGGCCGATGCCCATTTCGTCCGGCTCGCAACCAGCCACCGCGAAGCCGCGAAAAATGCCGAGCGGTTGCAGTCCTTCCTGCTCGGCGACCTTCGCGTTCATCACGACGCATGCCGACGCGCCATCCGAAAACTGGCTCGCATTGCCCGCGGTGATCACGCCGCCGGGCATCGCCGTACGGATCTTCGATACGCCTTCGAGCGTCGTGTCGGCGCGAATGCCTTCGTCGCCGCTGACCGTCACTTCCTTCGTGAACAGACGGCCGGTCGCTTTGTCGGCGACACCTGCCAGCACCGTCAGCGGAACGATTTCGTCCTTGAACCTGCCGGCTTCGAGCGCGGCGGCCGCGCGCTGCTGCGAGCGTGCGCCGTATTCGTCCTGACGCTCCTTCGAGATCGAATAACGCTTCGCGACGTTTTCGGCGGTCTGCAACATCGACCAGTAGATTTCCGGCTTGTTCTGGCTCAGCCAGCCTTCGGTCATCATGTGGCGATTCATTTCGTTCTGCACGCACGAGATCGACTCCACGCCGCCCGCGACGAACACGTCGCCTTCACCGGCGATCACGCGTTGTGCGGCGAGCGCGATAGTCTGCAAGCCCGATGAACAGAAGCGGTTCACCGTCATGCCCGGCACGCTGACCGGCAAGCCTGCGCGCAGCGCGATTTGCCGTGCGATGTTCATGCCTGTCGCGCCTTCCGGATTCGCGCAACCCATGATCACGTCTTCGACGCGAGCCGGGTCGATCTTCGCGCGCTCGACGGCGGCCTGCGTCACGTGGCCGCCGAGTGTCGCGCCGTGCGTCATGTTGAAACCGCCGCGCCATGATTTGGCGAGTCCCGTCCGGGCGGTCGATACGATTACGGCATCAGTCATGCATATCTCCTTTGTCGATCGGAGTTGGCGCTCTAGCGCTGACTCCGGTCCCATACGAGTAGTTTCGATTTGGCGCTTTAGCGCCTACTCTGGTCCCATGCAAAGCTCTTACTCACGTCCCATACGAGTGAGTTCGAGTTAGCGCTTTAACGTCCACTCCAGTCCCATACGAATCGAGCAGCGCGCCGGCGATTCGCCATGCAGCAGAAACGCAGCAACGCGCGCTACCTCAGTTAGTCCAATCGGGAGGTCTTTCGCCCGCTCAACCGTGGTCGTTAAAACCACGGCCCTTCGCGGCCAGCTCCGCGATGCTCGGCGCGAGCTTCCACGCGTCGCCATTGGCCCGCGATGCATAGCGGCGAATCGCGCGCTCGACGTTGTAGAGGCCCACCGTGTCCGCGTACAGCATCGGACCGCCGCGATAGAGCGGGAAGCCGTAGCCGGTCAGATAGACCATGTCGATGTCCGACGCCTTCGACGCAATGCCCTCTTCGAGAATCTTCGCGCCTTCGTTGACGAGCGCGAACACGAGTCGCTCGACAATCTCGTCGTCGCCGATCTTGCGGCGCTCGGCGTTGGCATCTTTCGAGAACTCGCCGATCATCTCGTCGACCACTTTCGACGGATACGCGGTACGGTCGCCGGCCTTGTAGTCGTACCAGCCGCCGCCGGTTTTCTGACCGAAGCGGCCCATCTCGCACAGACGGTCGGCGACCTTCGAATAGTGCATGTCAGGATGTTCCTGATAGCGGCGCTTGCGGATCGCCCAGCCGATGTCGTTGCCGGCCAGGTCGCTCATGCGGAACGGGCCCATCGCAAAGCCGAACTTCTCGATGGCCTTGTCGATCTGCGCGGGCAACGCGCCTTCTTCGAGCATGAACAGCGCCTGGCGGATGTACTGCTCGATCATCCGGTTGCCGATAAAGCCGTCGCAAACGCCCGACACCACGGCCGTCTTCTTGATCTTCTTCGCGAGCTTCATCACGGTGGCGAGCACGTCTTTCGACGTCTCTTTGCCGCGCACCACTTCAAGCAGCTTCATCACGTTGGCCGGGCTGAAGAAGTGCATGCCGACCACGTCCTGCGGACGCTTCGTGAATGCCGCGATCTTGTCGACATCGAGCGTCGACGTATTCGACGCGAGGATCGCTCCGGCTTTCGCCACCTCGTCCAGCTTCCTGAACACCTGCTCCTTCACACCAAGTTCTTCGAACACGGCTTCGACGATCAGATCGGCCTGCTTGAGGTCGTCGTAGGACAGCGTGGGCGTAAGCAAGGCCATGCGCTGTTCGAGCGCTTCGGGCTTGAGCTTGCCCTTCTTCACCGTGGCATCGTAGTTCTTGCGGATGGTCGCGAGACCGCGGTCGAGCGCTTCCTGTTTCGTCTCCAGCAGCGTGACCGGAATGCCCGCGTTGATGAAGTTCATCGCGATGCCGCCGCCCATCGTGCCCGCGCCGATCACGGCGACCCTGGCAATCTCGCGCACCGGCGTATCAGCCGGCACATCGGGAATCTTGCTCGCCGCACGTTCACCGAAGAAAGCGTGACGCAGCGCATGGCTTTCCGGCGTCTGCACGAGCGCCATGAAGCATTCGCGCTCGAATGCCAAGCCCTTGTCGAAACCGTTCTGCACGCCCGCTTCGACCGCGTCGATACACTTTTGCGGAGCCGGGAAATTCTTCGCGATCGCCGCGACGCTGTTGCGTGCGAACTGGATAAAACCAGCGGCATTCGGATGTTCGATCTTGCGATCGCGCACTCGCGGATGCGAGCCCGTTTTGGCGCCGACCTTGCGTGCAAACGCGAGCGCCGCTTCGGCCAGATCGCCCTGCACGACTTCATCGAAGAGACCGGAATCGGCGAGCTTTTCCGACAACACCGGCGCACCCGAGACGATCATGTTCAACGAAGCTTCGAGGCCGATTGCACGCGGCAGACGCTGCGTGCCGCCCGCGCCCGGCAGGATGCCGAGCTTCACTTCCGGCAGCGCGATCTGCGCGCCGGGTGCCGCGATCCGATAGTGCGCGCCGAGCGCCAGTTCCAGCCCGCCGCCCATCGCCACGCTGTGAATCGCCGCGACAACCGGCTTCGCGCTGCCCTCGACGATCCTGATGACCGTGGCGAGCGTCGGCTCCTGTGTCGCTTTAGGCGTATTGAATTCGGTGATGTCGGCGCCGCCCGAAAAGGCCTTGCCCGCGCCCGTCAGCACGATGGCCTTGATGGCCTGGTCGTTCTGCGCGCGCTCGATCCCGTCGACGATGCCCGCGCGTGTCGAAAGGCCCAGGCCGTTCACGGGAGGATTGTTCAGCGTGATGACGGCCACGCCGTCGTGAGTTGTGTAGTCCACTGCCATCTGCCTGCCTCCATGCGATCCATGCAATGAGGCGGCACGTTGCGTGCCGCCTGTCCGGTTCATCGAGTTGGCGCATGACTCATGCGGCCCAACTCATTGTCCATCTTTCCGATTGTCCGGGGTCAGCAGGCAGAATACACAAAAAAGCACGCTCGTTCAATTTATCGTTAGGCGGGGTTTCCCCTGGCAAGCGGACAGTTCTTTTCGTCCTCGAGCGCGGACGGCAACACGTGATTGCGGAAGATGTCGCGCAGCTTCAGTTTTTGCAACTTGCCGGTGGCCGTGTGCGGCAGTTCGTCGACGAACGCGACGTCGTCGGGAATCCACCATTTGGCGACCTTGCCGTCGTAGAACGCGAGCAGTTCTTCACGCGTCACGTCGACGCCCGGACGCTTGACCACCACCAGCAGCGGACGCTCGGTCCACTTCGGATGCGCGCATGCAATGCACGCCGCCTCGGCCACGGCCGGATGCGCGACGGCGACGTTCTCGATGTCGATCGAGCTGATCCATTCGCCGCCGGATTTGATGACGTCTTTCGAGCGGTCGGTGATGTGCAGGAAACTGTCGGCGTCGATGGTCGCGACATCGCCGGTCGGAAACCAGCCGTCCACTAGCGGCGATTCGTCCTTGCGGAAATAACGGTCGATCACCCACGGCCCGCGCACATGCAGATCGCCGAACGCGACCCCGTCCCACGGTAATTCGCGCCCATCGTCGCCGACGATTTTCATGTCGACGCCATAGATCACATGGCCCTGCTTTTCGAGCGATTTGCGTTGCTCGGCGAGCGGACGCTGGCTCTGCTCCCACGTCAGTTTGGACAGCGTGCCGAGCGGCGACATTTCGGTCATGCCCCATGCATGGATCACCTGCACGCCGTAGTCGTCTTCGAACGTGCGCAGCATGGTCGGCGGACACGCGGAGCCGCCGATCACCGTGCGATTGAGCGACGAAAATTTCACGCCCGCTTCGCGCATGTAGTTCAGCAGCCCGAGCCACACCGTCGGCACGCCTGCCGAAAAAGTCACGCGTTCGCTTTCCATCAATTCGTAGAGCGACTTGCCGTCGAGATCCTTGCCGGGCAGCACCAGTTTCGCGCCGGTCAGCGGCGCGGCGTGCGGAGCGCCCCATGCATTCACATGGAACATCGGCACGACCGGCAGGATCGCGTCGCGCGCGGACAGGCACATCGCATCGGGCAATGCGGCGCCGAACGCGTGCAGCACCGTCGAGCGATGCGAGTACAACGCGCCTTTCGGATTGCCGGTGGTGCCGGACGTATAGCAAAGGTACGACGCCTGACGTTCGTCGATGGACGGCCAGTCGAAATGGCCGTCCTGCGCGTCGAGCAGCTTTTCGTAGCAGAGCACCGGCGTTTGCATCGCGGGCAGATGCGCTTCGTCGGCGAGCGCGATCCAGCCGCGCACTTTCGGACACTGCGGCGCGATGCAATCGACCAGCGGCGCGAACGTGACGTCGAACAGCACGTACGCGTCGTCCGCATGATTGACGATGTACGCGATCTGATCGGGGAAGAGACGCGGATTGATCGTATGGCACACGGAGCCGAAACCGGCCGTGCCGTAATACGCTTCCAGATGACGGTAGCCGTTCCACGCGAGCGTCGCGACCCGTTCGCCCGGTTCGACGCCCAGCGCGATCAGCGCCTGCGCGAGCTGCTTCGCGCGCTTTTCGCAGTCGCGGTAGGTATAACGATGCAGATCGCCTTCGATGCGCCGCGACACGATTTCGCTACTGCCGAAATGCCGCGCGGCATGCGCGAGCAACGAGGACACGGTGAGCGGCACGTCCATCATCTGGCCCAGCAGCGGCGTCGTCATAAAACGGGGTCTCCTGGCTTGTGTTCTGTTCGATCGGATTGGAATTCGGGCCGGGAGCCGCGAGGACTTGGGCGGACGTGTCGGGATGCGCCGCCGGGCTATGCTTCGAGACCGGCGAGAGATCGTTGCAACAGCGCGTTGCGACAGCGTCGGCAGGCTGGCCAGCAGCTCCGCGGGCGCGGACTTACAATATCGGTTAATCCAGAGGCGCTCAATATGTCGTTTTCCCCAAGCATTGCAGGGTTATCCGAAGCGGTAACGGATCTTTCCAACGCGTTGACCACATCGTCCGACAGCGCATTTGCGCGGCTCGGCAGCACGTTTCTGACGCGCCTGCCGGCAGCGCCGTTACCCGCGCCGTACATGGTCGGTTTTTCCGCCGAGACCGCCGCGTTGCTCGGTCTGAACACGGACATTCAGAACGATCCGGGCTTTGCCGAGCTGTTTTCCGGTAACGCCACGCGTGAATGGGCCGCCGACGCGCTGCCTTATGCGTCGGTGTATTCGGGTCATCAGTTCGGCGTGTGGGCCGGTCAACTCGGCGACGGCCGAGCGCTCGGCCTCGGCGAAATCGAACATGACGGCCGGCGCTTCGAGTTACAGCTCAAAGGCGCGGGCCGCACCCCCTATTCGCGGATGGGCGACGGCCGCGCGGTGTTGCGCTCGTCGATCCGCGAATATCTGTGTTCGGAGGCGATGCACCACCTCGGTATTCCGACCACGCGCGCGCTGTGCGTGATCGGCTCCGATCAGCCGGTGCGGCGCGAGACGCTCGAAACGGCTGCCGTGGTCACGCGGGTGTCACCGAGTTTCGTGCGCTTCGGCCACTTCGAGCACTTCTATTCGAACGACCGGACCGACGCGTTGCGCGCGCTCGCCGATCACGTGATCGATCGTTTCTATCCGCATTGCCGCAACGCTGAAGACCCCTATCTCGCTCTGCTCGGCGAAGCCGTCGATTCCACCGCCGACCTGATGGTCGAGTGGCAGGCGGTCGGCTTCTGCCACGGCGTGATGAACACCGACAACATGTCGATCCTCGGTCTGACGATCGACTACGGCCCGTTCGGTTTCATGGACGGCTTCGACGCCGGCTACATCTGCAATCACTCCGATTCGCAAGGCCGCTATTCGTACAAGATGCAGCCGCAAATTGCGTACTGGAATCTGTTCTGCCTCGCGCAAGGCTTGTTGCCGCTGCTCGGCGAACAGCACGAAGAAAGCGTGCGTGGCGACAAGTCGATCGAAGACGCACAGCGTGTGCTCGGCGGCTTCAAGGACCGTTTTGCGCCCGCGCTCGAACGCCGGATGCGCGCGAAGCTCGGGCTCGAAACCGCGCGCGACGGCGACGACACGCTGGTCAATCGCCTTTTCGAAGTGATGCACGCGAATCGCGCCGATTTCACGCTGACCTTCCGCCACCTTGCGCGCATGTCGAAACACGATGCCAGCGGCGACGCGCCGGTGCGCGACCTGTTCCTCGACCGTGCCGCGTTCGACACCTGGGCGAACGACTATCGCGCGCGCCTGTCCCACGAAACGCGTGACGACGCCGCGCGCGCCATTGCAATGAACGCGGTGAACCCCAAATTCGTACTTCGCAATCACCTGGCGGAAACGGCGATCCGTCGCGCGAAAGAGAAGGATTTTTCCGAAGTGGAGCGCCTGGCGGCCGTACTGCGCCGTCCGTTCGACGAACAGCCTGAAAATGAAGCGTATGCGGGGTTGCCGCCGGACTGGGCGAGTTCGCTGGAAGTCAGTTGCTCGTCGTGATGCGCGCAATCCGCCCGACGCCTGAATCTGATGTGAAAGAAGCCTGAGCCATTGAGCCGTCCCCAAAACAAGCCCGAGACAGGAACCCGACCATGAACAAGCCCGACGATCTCAACACCGACGCACCCGCCGTGCAGAAAGACGACGCCGAATGGCGCAAACAGCTGTCCGACGTCGAATATCAGGTGACGCGCCATGCGGCCACCGAACGCCCGTTCACGGGCCGCTATCACGATCACTGGGACCGCGGCATTTACGATTGCGTGTGCTGCGGCACGCCGCTGTTCGAATCCGACACCAAGTTCGACGCCGGTTGCGGCTGGCCGAGCTACTTCAAGCCGATCGACGGCGAAGTGATCGCCGAGAAAACCGACCGCTCGCACGGCATGCTGCGCATCGAGGTGCAATGCAAGAACTGCGGCGCGCATCTGGGCCACGTGTTTGAAGACGGTCCCGCGCCGACCGGCCTGCGCTACTGCATCAATTCGGCTGCGTTACAATTCGAGCCCAAGTAACGCGGCGCGTGGCTGGCCGGTCGCCACGAAAACTTCATCTTGCTTGCGGCGGCCTGCGGGTCGTTTTCGGGCGGCTTGCGAAAAGTTTGCACACCGTTCACAAGCGGGTTACGCGGATTCGGGCTGGTGTCTTACCAGTCTGGTCCGCAACGCCGCTGGCACTGGCCCGCTGAACCCGCGTCGGCTGGTGCAACCGCACCGACCTTCGGCGGCAGACAGCAGACGGCATGCAGCACCTGGCACCATTTATCGCTGGTCGCTGCCGCATCGGGTCTCACGCGGCGTACACTACCGGGCGCTTTGAAACGCGCCCAATTCTCCGACTCACTCTCCGAATTCCCGACCAGATAATGAAATTCCTGTTCGATCTGTTCCCGATCATCCTGTTCTTCGTCGCCTTCAAGATCTGGGGCATTTTCACGGCGACGGCAGTGGCGATCGTCGCCACGCTGGTGCAGATCGCGTGGGTGGCCTTCCGCCACCGCAAGGTCGACCCGATGCTGTGGGTGAGCCTGGGCGTCGTCACCGTGTTCGGCGGCGCCACGCTCGTGCTGCACAACGACACCTTCATCAAGTGGAAGCCGACCGTGCTGTACTGGGCGTTTTCCGTCGCGCTGGTGGTGTCGCAACTGGCCTTCAACAAGAACCTGATCGAAGCGATGATGGGCAAGCAGATCACGCTGCCGCACGCGATCTGGAGCAAGCTCAGCCTGATCTGGGCAGCGTTTTTCGTGCTGCTCGGGCTGGTCAATCTGTTTGTCGCGTATCACTACACGACCGATCAGTGGGTCAATTTCAAGCTGTTCGGCGCGACCGGATGCCTGCTGGTGTTCATCGTCGGACAGAGTTTGTGGCTGTCGAAGTACATGAAGGAAGAATGACATGACGACCGATGTTTTCATGCACGCCACCACCGCCGAGCGCGCCGCGTTGATCGAAGCGCGCCTCGCCGCCGCACTCGCGCCGGTCGCGTCGATCCAGATCACGGACGACAGCGCGCAGCACGCGGGACACGCCGGCGCATCGGCGGGCGGTCACTTTACCGTCACGATCGTGGCCGCCGCATTTGCCGGAAAGCCCCGCGTAGCACGGCATCGCATGGTGTATGATGCGCTGGCCGATGCCATGCAGCGCGGCATTCATGCCCTTGCCATCACGGCGTACACGCCCGAAGAATTTGCTTTGTTGCCCCGCTAGGAACTTCCGATGACCTTGAAGAAAACCCGCCTTTGGGTATTGCTGGCTGCATTTGCGGCCGCACCTGCATTTGCACAGAACATCGCTGTCGTGAACGGCACGCCGATTCCGAAAGCACAAGCCGATGCACTGATCGATCAACTGGTCCATCAAGGCCAGCAAAACACGCCGCAACTGCAAATGGCAGTGCGCGAAGAACTGGTGAACCGCCAGATCCTGATGCAGGAAGCGCTGCGCCGCGGCCTGCCGAATCGTCCGGACATCAAGGCGCAAATCGCCGTCGCACAACAAACCGTCGTGCTGCGCGCGCTGATCGAAGACTTCGTGAAGAACAACCAGCCGAGCGACGCCGAAGTCACCGCGCGCTACAACTCGCTGATCAAGGACGCGGGCGGCAAGGAATATCACCTGCACCACATCCTGGTCGACAACGAGCAGCAGGCTAAGGACCTGATCGCGAAGATCAAGGCCGGCGCAAGCTTCGAAGACCTCGCGAAGCAATACTCGAAGGACCCGGGATCGGGCAAGAACGGCGGCGACCTCGACTGGTCGGACCCGAAGGCTTATGTGCCTGAATTCGCGGCTGCGGCCGAGAAGCTGCAGAAAGGCCAGATGACCGACGCGCCGGTGCATACGCAATTCGGCTGGCACATCATCCGTGTCGACGACGTGCGTGCTGTCACGCCGCCGCCGCTGGAACAGGTTCGTGCACAGATCGTTCAGCAGATCCAGCAGGAAAAGCTGCAAGCGTTCGAAGAAGGTCTGCGTAAGAACGCGAAGATTCAATAAGCGGCTGATTATTCAGAGACCGCTTTGGTTGATGAAGATTGAAATGCAGAGAAGCCGCCCTTGGGCGGCTTTTTTGTTGCCGTGAATTTGATGGGCTTGAAGGTGCGAAAGCAGGTGCATCGCAGTTCGAGCTTTGGCATTAGCTCAGAAATAAAAAAGCTGCCCAAAGGCAGCTTTTTTGATGCGATAAAGGCCACCGCCCGAAGCGGCAGCCCCACACAAATCAACCCAGCCAGCGACGTGCGTTCTGGAACACGCGCAACCACGGGCTTGCGTCCGTGCTGCCCTCGCCCCAGCCTTCCGGGTGCCAGCTCATCTGCACTGCACGATGCACGCGCTCGGTGTGCGGCATCAGCACCGTGAAGCGGCCGTCGCCCGTCGTGACCGACGTGATGCCGTTCGGCGAACCGTTCGGGTTGAACGGATACTGCTCGGTCGCCTGACCACGGTGATCGATATAACGCATTGCCACCGCGACCTTCGACGCATCGCCCTGCTGCGAGAAGTCTGCGAAACCTTCGCCGTGCGCGATCGCCACCGGAATGCGCGAGCCTTCCATGCCGGCGAAGAAGATCGACGGCGACGCCTGCACTTCGACCAGCGAGAAACGCGCTTCGAATTTCTCCGACTTGTTGCGCGTGAACTTCGGCCAGGCTTCGGCACCCGGGATCATCGACGCGAGGCTGCTCATCATCTGGCAGCCGTTGCAGATGCCGAGCGCGAACGTGTCGTCGCGACCAAAGAATTCGGCGAACATGTCGGCGAGTTGCGAATTGAAGCGGATGGTTTTCGCCCAGCCTTCGCCTGCACCTAGCGTGTCGCCGTACGAGAAACCGCCGCAGGCCACCGCGCCGGCGAAGTCAGCGAGACTCGCGCGACCCGAGAGCAGATCGCTCATGTGCACGTCGTGCGCGTCGAAGCCGGCGCGGTCGAATGCATACGCCGTTTCGAGGTGCGAGTTCACGCCCTGTTCGCGCAAAATCGCGACACGCGGACGCGCGCTTTTGCCGACGAACGGCGCAGCCACGTCTTCAGCCGGATCGAAGCTCAGGACCGGCGTGATGCCCGGATCTGCCGCGTCGAGCAGCGTGTCGTATTCGGCATCGGCACAAGCAGGGTTGTCGCGCAGACGCGCGATACGCCAGCTCACCTCGCTCCACGTGCGATGCAATTCGGCGCGCGGCGCTTCATAAATCTTTTTCGCGTCGCGATAGATTTCGATCGTGTCACGCTCGTTGATCTTGCCGATCACGTGCGAGCACGCCGACAGGCCATGTTCGCGCAACGCGGCGAGCACCACGTCGCGATCGGCTGCACGCACCTGAATCACGCCACCAAGTTCTTCGTTGAAGAGCGCGCGGATCGTGCGGTCTTCGCGACGGCCGCTGGTCTGCTTCGCCCAGTCTTTCGCGTCGCCGTAATCGGATTCGTGATGCGGATCGAGCACCAGCATGTCGACATTCAGCGACACGCCGACGTGGCCCGCAAACGCCATTTCGCAGACCGTCGCCCACAGGCCGCCGTCCGAGCGGTCGTGGTAAGCGAGCAGCTTGCCGTCGTTGTTCAGCGACTGGATCGCGTTGAAGAAGCGCTTCACGTCTTCCGGGTCGTCGACGTCGGGAACGGTGTCGCCGACCTGCTGCGTCACCTGCGCGAGGATACTGCCGCCCAGACGATGCTTGCCGCGGCCAAGGTCGATCGCGATCAGCACGGTGTCGCCCACGCCGTCCGTGCCGTTCGTACGGCGCAGTTGCGGCGTGAGGTGCTTGCGCACGTCTTCGACCGGCGCGAACGCCGAGATGACCAGCGAGACCGGCGCGACGACTTCCTTCGCGACGCCACGGTCTTCCCACTTGGTGCGCATCGACAACGAGTCTTTGCCGACCGGAATGCTGATGCCCAGCGCCGGGCACAGTTCCATGCCGATCGCCTTGACCGTGTCGTACAGCGCCGCGTCTTCGCCCGGTGCGCCGCAAGCAGCCATCCAGTTCGCCGACAACTTCAGCTTGTCGAGCGACGCGATCGGCGCCGCTGCAATGTTCGTGATCGCCTCGCCAACCGCCATGCGGCCCGACGCCGGTGCGTTGATGACGGCGAGCGGCGCGCGCTCGGCCATTGTCATCGCTTCGCCGGTGAAACCCGCGTAGTCCATCGTCGTGATCGCGACGTCGGCCACCGGCACCTGCCACGGACCGACCATCTGGTCGCGCGCGGTCGTGCCGCCCACCGAACGGTCGCCGATCGTGATCAGGAACGACTTGCTCGCCACCGTCGGATGACGCAGCACGCTCGCTGCCACGTCCGGCAAAGCGATATGGGTGACGTCGACCGGTTCGAGCTTCTGCTCGACGCGCTTCACGTCGCGATGCATGCGCGGCGCCTTGCCGAG
This sequence comes from Paraburkholderia fungorum, assembly GCF_900099835.1. Classification (NCBI taxonomy): domain Bacteria; kingdom Pseudomonadati; phylum Pseudomonadota; class Betaproteobacteria; order Burkholderiales; family Burkholderiaceae; genus Paraburkholderia; species Paraburkholderia fungorum. Next base: position 2,005,194 of record NZ_FNKP01000001.1, on the reverse strand, counting down.
CAGCACTTCCATCGGCATGTCGACCGGCTCGTGAGCGTTGTCTTTCTGCTCGGAGTCGATCAGCTTCAGTTGACGCTCGGCGGTTGCCGTGCCGATCACCGCGAACGGGCAGCGCTCGCGTTTGCACATCGCTTCGAAGGCCGGCAGATCGGCCGGATCGATCGCCAGAACATAACGTTCCTGCGCTTCGTTCGACCAGATTTCGCGCGGCGACAAGCCGCTTTCTTCGAGTTGAATATTGCGCAGATTGAACACTGCGCCTTTGCTAGCACCGTCCACCACTTCCGGGAACGCGTTCGACAAACCGCCCGCGCCGACGTCGTGAATGCTCAGGATCGGGTTCTTGTCGCCGAGTTGCCAGCACGCATTGATGACTTCCTGCGCACGGCGTTCGATTTCCGGATTGCCACGCTGCACCGAATCGAAGTCGAGTTCAGCGGTGTTCGTGCCGGTTGCCATCGAGCTGGCCGCACCGCCGCCCATGCCGATGCGCATGCCGGGACCGCCGATCTGGATCAGCAGCGAGCCTTCCGGCAGATCGTGCTTGTGCGTGTGCTGGTCCGAAATATTGCCGATACCACCGGCGATCATGATCGGCTTGTGATACCCGCGCACCAGGCCCGCGACGTTCTGCTCGTAAGCGCGGAAATAGCCACCCAGATTCGGCCGGCCGAATTCGTTGTTGAACGCGGCGCCGCCGAGCGGGCCGTCGATCATGATCTGCAACGGCGACGCGATGCGGTCGGGACGGCCATACGCTTCGAACTTGTCGTCCGGATTGCGATGGGCGAGCGGCTGTGCAGCGTCGCGCGCGTTTTCCCATGCTTCGACGCCGTCGGGCAATTCCAGATTCGACACCGTGAAGCCCGCGAGACCCGCCTTCGGACGCGCGCCGCGGCCGGTCGCGCCTTCGTCGCGGATTTCACCGCCCGCACCGGTTGCGGCGCCCGGGAACGGCGAGATCGCGGTCGGGTGATTGTGCGTTTCGACCTTCATCAACGTGTGCGTCAGCTCGACGTTGCGGCGATAGTGCTCCGGCAATTCGCTCGCACCAAGTTGCTCCGGCGTGCGCGGGAACCAGCGCTCGGCCATGCCCCCCGCCATGATCGCCGAGTTGTCCGAATACGCGACGATCGTGCCTTGCGGATTCAGCTTCTCGGTATTGCGGATCATGTTGAACAGCGAGATGTCCTGCTTCTCGCCGTCGATGGTCCAGTCGGCGTTGAAAATCTTGTGGCGGCAGTGCTCGCTGTTGGCCTGCGCGAACATCATCAGTTCGACGTCGGTCGGATTGCGGCCGAGCTTCGTGAACGCATCGACCAGATAGTCGATTTCGTCGTCCGCGAGCGCGAGGCCCAGTTCGGTGTTCGCCGCTTCCAGCGCGCCACGGCCGTTGCCGAGCACGTCGACGGTTTGCAGCGGCTTGGCCGGCAGTTCGTCGAACAGATGCAGCGCGTGCTCGCGCGACGGCGCGACGCTTTCGGTCATGCGGTCGTGCAGCGCGGCGGCGACTGCCGCGCGCGCTTCGTCCGACAACGCCTTCTTGCCGCCCAGCAGCCCGCTTTTCAGCGTGACCGTGTATTCGACGCCGCGCTCGATGCGGCGCACCTGCGTGAGGTTGCACAGATGGGCGATGTCGGTTGCCTTGCTGGCCCACGGCGACACCGTGCCGAAACGCGGCACCACGAGGAAAGTTTCGACCGAACCGCGCTCTTTACTTTCTTCGAGCGGATCGCCGTAGTGCATCAGCGCTTCGATCTTCGCGTTGTCTTCAGCGGAGAGCGGGGTTTGAGCGTTGACGAAGTGCAGGAATTGACCGCGCACGCCCGTAATGTTCGGATCGATGCGCGTGAGCGTGTCGAGCAGGCGGGTTTGACGGAAATCGGAGAGGGCCGAAGCGCCGGGGAAACACGAGAAGTGGGCCATGGACTTGACGTTGCGTCGCTCTGCGATGCCGCAGACTCGAACATACAGGCGACGTGAGGCGGAAAGGAAGTCCGGGATTATACCCCGGGAACAGGCTTCCAGCGGGCCTGACGGTGCGGTTTCGGTCCATCCGCCGATGCTGCGTCGATGCGCCGCCCGCGTGGCCGCGCCTTGCGTTTGACTGCTATCATTCGGCCTTTCACCAGATCGGCGCAAGCAGCCCGGCTCATGCCAGGCAGCGCCGCATGTCACGCCAGAACGGATACGCCACTTCGGCGTCCCGCCGGCAACTCGAATCAGAACATGGATGTCATCGTCATTGGCGGCGGAATTGCAGGCGCCGCCACCGCTTATCACCTGCGCGCGGCCGGTCACCGGGTCTGCGTCGTCGAGCGCCACGCCACCGTCGCGCAGGGCGCCACCTATGGCCACGGCGGCACGGTCCTGCCCACGCCGCTCGACGTCTGGTTCGGCCCGACCTTCATGGCGAGCCGCCAGAACGCCCGCAACGGCGTGATCAGCAAGGTCGGCTTCAATGGGCAGGCGCGTCAGTTCGTCAAGCAATTGTCCGCGCTGCAGGAACCGGACGCGTTCAGCCGCCAGTTCGGCCTGCTGCGTCCGCTGATCGAAGCGTCGCGCGACGCGTTGATCGATGTCGAATCGCGCTTCGGTCTCGAATTCGAACAGTCGAACGGCGTGCTTTATCTGGTGCGCTCGCAGCAGGAATGGGAGCAGACTCAAGCCGCGCTCGAATTGCTGCGCCAGTACGAAGTCCCGCATCACGTGCTGACGCCGGCCGAATGCGCGGCGTTCGAGCATTCGGTGCGCACCGAACCGGAGTTCGCCGGCGGCGTGCTGTTCGACCAGGACCGCACGGCCAACTGCCCGCTGTTCGCCAAACTCATCAAGCAGACGCTCGACGCGCAAGGCGGCGTGCAATTCATGCTCGGCTGCGAAGTGTCGGCGATCCGTCTCGAAGGACAACGCGCGTCGGTGGAACTGGCGCCGCGTCCAGGTTCGGACGCCCGTTCACGCGAAGTCGACGTGATTCACGCCGACGCGGTTGTCGTGGCGGCCGGTCATGGCAGCCTGTCGTTGCTCGAACCGCTGGGTTTGAAGCTGCCGCTGCATCCGCTGCGGCTGCATACGCTGGTCGCGCCGATCGCGCACGAGGAATGCGCGCCGCATGTGGCGATCGTCGACGCAGTGAAGCGGATCGGCATCAGCCGGATGAATCACCGGTTGCGGATTGCGGGCGGTGCGGTGCTGCAAAGCGCCGGCCAGATCGACAAGCCGTTGGGCGAAGCAGTCACGAAAGAAGCGCTGGCGCTGCTCGGCCAGGCCACGCATGACTGGATTCCGGGCGCCGCGCGGATTTCGGCGGCGCTGCCGTGGGAAGGCGTCAAGCTGCTGTCGCCGGATGGCTTGCCGGTGATCGGCAATGCGCTGCATCCGCGTCTGTTCGTCAATGTCGGACATGGTCCGGCGGGCTGGGGCCTCGCTTGCGGAGCGGGCAAGCTGGTCGCCGATCTGATTTCAGGCCAGACGTCCGATTTGCCGGCCGATACGCTGGCCGCACTGCGGGCAGAACGGTTTCAATAAGCCTGTCGCTTCTGCATCAAATCCACTTGAAAACGTATTGGCGATCATGAGAACCACAAGGTTTTCATGATCGCCGGTTGCGTTCTTTTGCGTCCGGTCGCGTCTGTTTGCGAGCACACGCGACGACCGCTCCCGCAATTCCCGCTGCAAATGGCGCGCACGTACCAACGCGGGCCGGAAAGAGCCGCGCATCGCGCCCGCATCGGCACTAACATAGCGATTTCCTTTGCTTGCGCGTGCTGCAACGAGCACGCGAAACGCCAGGTCCGCCATGACAGACGCCGAACACACGCCGCCTACCCTCATCAACCCGCATCATCGGGCGCTGCCCCTGCTGACGCTGACGGATCTGCGGATCGCCGAATCGCAAGCTCAAGCCGCACTGCCCCCGCACACGCTGATGGGCCGCGCCGGGCAATCGGCGGCGAGCTTTCTGCATGAGCAGATCACCCGCGACACGTCGGTCGAAAAATCGAAGCAGCGCGTGTGGCTGATCGCCGGCCCCGGCAATAACGGCGGCGACGCGTTGATTCTCGCGGCCGAATTGCACAAGGTGGGAATCGCCGTCGAGTTGTGTATGCCCGTCGACGTGAAACCGGACGACGCCCGCTGGGCACTCGACACGGCCCGCGCCGCGGGCGTGCCGATCACACCGGAACCGCCTGCATCGCTGGACGGCTTCCGCTGGCTCGTGGACGGCATGTTCGGCATCGGCCTGACGCGTCCGCTCGAAGGCGTGTTCGCGAATGTCGCGCGGCAGTTGTCGCAGCGGGCAAAAGCGCGGCCCAGAAAAGGCGGCGTTCTCGCGCTCGACGTTCCAAGCGGACTCGACAGCGACACCGGCACGGTCGTCGGCAATGGCGACGGCGTCGCGGTCTGCGCGACTCACACGATCACCTTCATCGGCGCGAAGCCGGGTCTGTTCACCGCGCAGGGGCGCGACCTCGCCGGCCAGGTGACTGTCGCGCCGATCGGCGTCGACATTGGCGCGCGCACGGTCGTGCAATTGAACGCGCCCGAGCTTTTCAGCGCGTTCCTGCCGCCGCGCGATTTCGCGACCAACAAGGGCACGTTCGGCAGCCTCGCGGTGGTCGGCGGCGATACGGGGATGTGCGGCGCGCCGATCCTCGCGTCGCGCGCGGCGCTCTACACCGGCGCGGGCAAAGTGCACGTCGCGCTGCTGGGCGACGGCGCTCCGCCTTACGATCCGCCGCATCCCGAACTGATGCTGCATCCCATCGACGATCTGCCGCTCGATTCGATGGATGCGCTGGCGGTCGGCTGCGGCATGGGGCACCGCGAGCGCGCGACGCGCGTCATGCACGACGTGCTGCCGCTCGACGTGCCCAAACTGTTCGATGCCGATGCACTGAACCTGATCGCCAAAGATCCCGCTCTGGCCGACGAAGTGACCGCGCGCGGCGTGCAAGGCGACCCTTGCATCCTGACGCCGCATCCGCTCGAAGCCGCGCGCCTGCTCGGCAGCGACGCCGCCGCCGTGCAGCGCGACCGCGTCGGCGCGGCCCGCGCGCTGGCCGCGCGCTTTGCGAGCGTCGTGGTTCTGAAAGGGACAGGCACGATCGTCGCGGCGCCGGACGGCCGCCTCGCGATCAACCCGACCGGCAACGCGGCGCTCGCCACGGGCGGCACCGGCGACGTGCTCGGCGGGATCATCGGCGCATTGCTCGCGCAACATTTGCCACGCTACGAGGCGGCTCTCGCGGGCGTGTTCCTGCACGGCCTCGCCGCCGACACCCTCACCGCGCAAGGCCATGGGCCGGCCGGCCTGACAGCAGGCGAACTCGCACCGATGGTGCGCACCCTGCTGAACCGTATGTTCTATCCGCCGACGGCCGCATAACGCCGGCCTGACGCGCACCGTCGTCCCAACTTTTGCGCGCGATGCCCAAACCCATGCAGGCTGTCACGCATCGCCGCTATACTGGACAACTGCGCCGCGTGTCGGGTCGATCGCGGGCAGCAGCGAAGTTTCAACCGGAGCCCGAAGGCTCTGCGGCTCGTCAAGAGCCGGTTGAAACTTCACTGCCGCCCGCGTCGCGAACCCGGCTGCGCGGCATCGTTCTAACAGCATCGTTGCATCATCCTCGGCAGCGCTTCACGCGCGGCCTTTCTTCGTGCCCCCTGGTTAGACGGACGCTATGACCCAGAACTCGCTCCCCTCCTGGTCCTCGCTGCAAACGCATTACGAGAAGATTCGCGATGCGCACATGCGCGACTGGTTCGCCCCCGAGAACGACCCCGCCCCTACCCGTGCCGAGCGCTTCGCGTTCGCGGGCGGCGGACTCGCGGCCGATTTCTCGAAGCACCGTATCACCGATGAAACCCTGAAGCTGCTCGTGCAACTCGCGCGCGAAGCCGGCGTCGAAAAACGCCGCGACGCGATGTTCGCGGGCGAGGTCGTCAACCCGACCGAAGGCCGCGCCGCGCTGCATACCGCGTTGCGCGCGACCGATCCGAAAGCGCCGTTCCACGCCGAGATCAAGGCCGAACGCGCGAAGATGGCCGCGTTCGCCGACCAGGTGCGCAGCGGCGCATGGACCGGCTACACCGGCAAGCGGATTCGCTACGTGGTGAACATCGGCATCGGCGGCTCGGATCTCGGGCCGAAGATGGTCGTGCACGCGCTGCATCATCTGGCTACGCCGGAGATCACCACGCACTTCGTGTCGAACGTCGACGGCGCCGACCTGTACAACGTGATGCAGCAGATCGATCCCGAGGAAACGCTCGCGATCATCGTGTCCAAGACCTTCACGACGCTCGAAACGATGACCAACGCGCGCTCGCTGCGCGACTGGTTCGTCGAAAAGGGCTGCCCGGAAAGCGCACTGGCGAAGCATTTCGTCGGCGTGTCGGCGAACCCGGCGGAAGTGGTCAAGTTCGGCATCGCGAAAGAGAACGTGTTCGAGATGTGGGACTGGGTCGGCGGCCGCTATTCGCTGTGGTCGGCGGTCGGTCTGTCGATCATGATCGCGGTCGGCCCGCAGCAGTTCGATGAACTGCTCGCCGGCGCGAACGAGATGGATCAGCATTTCCGCGATGCGCCGCTCGAAAAGAATTTGCCGGTGCTGCTCGGCATGATCGGCATCTGGTATCGCAACTTCTTCGGCTCGCAAAGCTACCTGGTCGCGCCGTATTCGGAAGCGCTGCATTTCCTGCCGTCGTATCTGCAACAGCTGGAGATGGAGAGCAACGGCAAGTCGGCACGGCTCGACGGCGCGTTCGTCGACTATCCGACGTCGGCGGTGACGTGGGGCGAGCCTGGCACGAACGGCCAGCATGCGTTCTTCCAGATGCTGCATCAAGGGCCGACCATCGTCCCGATCGACTTCGTTGCTGTGCTGACGCCGGAGCATCCGCTGGCGAGCCATCATCCGAAGCTGCTGGCTAACTGCTTCGCGCAAAGCGAGGCGTTGATGCTCGGCCGCACGCTTGAAGAAGCGAAGAAAGTGGCGGGCCCGGACAAGCCGGAACTCGCGCCGCATCTGACCTTCCCGGGCAACCGGCCGACCGCCACGCTGATACTCGATGCGCTCACTGCGCGTTCGCTCGGCGCGTTGATCGCGTTGTACGAACACAAGGTGCTGGTGCAGGCGTCGGTGTGGAACATCAACCCGTTCGATCAATGGGGCGTCGAACTCGGCAAGATTCTCGGCAAGGTGGTGGAGGCCGATCTGACCGCCGCAAGCGTGGACGAGAAGAAGCATGACTCGTCGACCTCGGCGCTGATCGCGCGCGCGCGGGCCGCGTTGAAGAAATGAGCGATGCTTCGGGTTGAATCCCGCTGCTTCTAGCAGGAATGAATAGCGGAAATGAAAAAGCGGGCCTTCGTGGCCCGCTTTTTTTATAGCAACGACTTTTGTCGATAGCGCTGGATCAGGCCAGCCGCCCCGCTTCGATCGTCACCGTCTTGTCGCAACGACGCGCCAGTTCGATGTCATGCGTAACGAGAATCAGCGTGGCGCCGTTCGCGCGATTCATCTCGAACATCAGATCGATCACAGCGTGACCGGTCGCGGCATCGAGACTGCCGGTGGGTTCGTCGGCGAACAGGATAGCCGGATGCGTGACGAAGGCCCGCGCCAACGCCACACGCTGCTGTTCGCCACCGGACAGCAACTTCGGATAGTGCCCGGTACGCTGCCCAAGGCCGACCTGCTCCAGCAGACCACGCGCCCGTTGCGCCGCCTCGCGCGTGCCGACGCCGCCTTGCAACTCGAGCGGCAACGTGACGTTCTCGAGCGCGGTCAGGTGCGGCATCAGTTGGAACGACTGGAACACGAAGCCGACCGATCCGCTGCGCAACGCAGCCCGCCCGTCTTCGTCGAGTTCGCCGAGTTCCCGGCCCAGCAACCGAACCGAGCCCGAACTCGCGCTGTCCAATCCCGCGAGCAAGCCAAGCAGCGTAGACTTGCCCGACCCGGATGCACCGACGATTGCCACACTGCTGCCGGCATCGATAGCAAGATCGATATCGTCGAGAATCGTCAGTTCGCCCGCTGCATCCTTAACCTTCTTGCACAAACCCCGCACTTCAATGACTGGATCAGTTTTGTTTAGCATGGTGAAGCGTAGGTTGAAAGTGCTCGCCATAGCCCCGCGCGCCGCAGCGCTGTCTACAGCATTCGGCTCGACCGTGATGGCCGCCGCCCTTTTTTCGATGCCCTTCGCGGCCCAGGCCGCCAATGCGCCCGAACCTGCCCGGCCGGTGATCGTCGTACTCGGCGACAGCATCTCCGCCGAATACGGCCTGCCTCGCGACACTGGCTGGGTTGCGCTGATGCGCCAGCGTCTGTCCGACGAGCGAATCGATTATAGCGTCGCCAATGCCAGCATCAGCGGCGACACCACCAGCGGCGGACGGGCCCGCTTGCCGGCGCTCATGCAACGCCTGAAGCCGAGCATCGTGATCGTCGAACTCGGCGCCAACGACGCATTGCGAGGCGTGCCGCTTTCCACCACCGAAGACAACCTGCGCACGATCATCGAGCAGGCTCAACAGGGACATGCAAAGGTCGTGCTGGTGGGCATGTACGTCCCGCCCAATTACGGCCCCGACTACACGCAAAAGTTCCACGGCCTGTATGGCGATCTGTCGAAGGAATTGCGCGTGCCGTTAGTGCCGTTCCTGCTCGCCGGCATCGCCGACAAACCGGACATGTTCCAGGCCGATCAGATGCACCCGACCCAGCAGGCACAGCCAGTGCTACTCAACAACGTGTGGCCTGCAGTAAAGCCACTCCTTCGTACAAGTTCGTCGCACTGAAAAGCTGCTAACAACTTGTTTCCAGAACTTTGGGAACGCGGATCGGCAAGTTTGTTCTGACACTTTCCTATCCCGTGTCACCCCGCTCGTTTCGCTAGAGCGACTTCCGAGGAGATAACGTGAAATACCTACCGTTAATCGCTTTGACCGTGGCAATTTCTGCCTGCGCCGCTCAACCGCCTGCTGGCGTTCAATCCGTCGGACAAAGCCAGCAACCGCCGAAGGCCGTGGCCACCTGCATCGCGCAGAAATGGGCCGACGGTTCGCAACAGCAGGTTGTCACGCAAAATACCCTGGCCAACGACCAGGCCATGGACGTGTATGTGCCGGGTCAGCAACCGCCTAACGGCGCTGCAGCTGTGGTGCGTCCGTCCTACAGCGGCCCGGGCACGTGGGTCGGTTTCCGCGCAGGCGGCGGCGCTGGCGGTGAAGCGGCTGGCGCGATCAGCGGCTGCCTTTAAGCTTTAATGTCTGACGCAACGCTCGTTGCGTAGCAGCAAACCATTTGCCGGTCGCACCGCGATCGTCAAATGAAAAAGCCCCGCAAATGCGGGGCTTTTTTGCCTGCGTACTGTGTTCCGCACGCGGCCTGAAAGCGCTGACGACAGTTAGTCGTCGTTGCCTTGCGCGTTATTGCTGCTGCTGTCGAGCGAGCCGTAGAACTTCACTTTCGAACGCTCGCGCAGCGCCTGCACATAGGCTTCGACTTCCGACTGCGAGGCAACTTGTGCGATCTGTTGCTGCGCAGCAGTCAGACGCTGCGGGTCGATCGGCGCACCCGCGACCACCGAGTTCACCCGATAGATCGCGTAACCATCAGCACCGAGGTCCACACCCACGTAAGCCGGCAATTTTTGCGCATCGGCTTTGTAGATTGCACTCAATGCGGCAGGCGGCACGCCCTGCGCGTCATTGCGCGAAACCTTCAGCGGAGACGAAAAACCGGTCGTTGCCTTCGACTTTTCAAACTCGGCCAGCTTCGCGATACCGTCCTTATGCGCTGCCTCGTCCGATTGAACCGCAACGACCTTCTGACGCACGGCATCTTTGATCGCGTCGAGCGCCGGCACGGCCGCAGCCTTGTAGTCGGTCACGCGTGCAGCGATCAGCGCGTTGCCGCCAACGTCGATAGCTTGCGTGTTATTGCGAGCCTGCACCGCGTCATTGGCAAACACGGCCGCGAGGAACTTCGCATTGTTCAACGGGCTGTCAGGCGGCAGCTTCGGATCCGGCTGCGGCGTGACCGTCGCGGTTTGCAACTGGAGCTTGTACTTGTCGGCGGCCGGTTGCAGGCTCTTCGCCTTTTCGTAGACGATCGACGTGAAGCCTTCCGAATCGTCGGTGAATGCCTTGCTGGCCAGTTGCGTCTTCAGATCTTTCGCGATCTGATCTTTCACTTCGTCGAACGGCTTCGTGACGGCAGGCTTCACATCCGTCACCTTGACGATGTGGAAACCGAAATCGGTTTGCACGATGCCGCTGACTTCGTCTTTCTTCAGCGCGAACACAGCGTCGTCGAATGCCTGACCGCCCGCGATCATGCCGCGACCGAAGTAACCGAGGTCACCGCCCTTCGATGCCGAACCCGGATCCTGCGAATTCTGCTGAGCGATCTGCGCAAACTGATCCGGGTGCGCCTTGATCTGCGCGAGCAACTCTTCGGCCTTCTGCTTCGCCTTGGCTTTGTCAGCCGGGCTCGCGTCTTTCGGCGCCGAAATCAGAATGTGGCTTGCACGCACCTCGCCGTCCGTGCGGAAGTGCGTGATGTTGTCGTCGTAGTACTTCTTCAGATCGGCGTCGCTCGGCTGCGTTGCCGCGCTCAACGTTGCCGGCGACATCACGAGGTACTGAATCGTAGCCGTGGCGGGCGTGGCGAAGTCGCTCTTGTGCGCGTCGTAATACGCCTGCAATTGCGCGTCGGTCGGCTGGACTTTCGCCGCATAGTCACGCGGATGGAACGCGATGCCCTGCACTTCACGCTGCTGTTCTGCCAGTGCGGTCAGTTGCTGTGCGAGGGTTTTCGACGTGAAAGCACTGCCTTGAATGCTTGCCGGCAGTTGCTGCGTGGCAATGCTATAGCGCACGCGCTCGTCGTACTGGTCGGGCGTCATGCCCTGCATCGCAAGCAATTGCTTGTAGCGGTCGAGGTCGATCGAGCCGTCGGGATTCTTCAGCGACGAGATAACCGGATCGTTGAGCAGAACGCGACGCACGGCGTCGTCGGATGCAGTCAGATGCAGACGCTGCGTTTCATCGGCCAGCACGCGCTGTTCGATCAAACCGTCGAGCATGTCGCGGCGACGATCCGGCGTATCGAACGACTTCATGTCGAACTGCGCGCCAAGCATTTGACGAGCACGGTCGAGTTGCTGACGCATGGCGTCGTCGTACTCTGCGCGAGTGATCTTGTGACCGTTGACGCTTGCGACGTTTGCGCTCTCGTCGAAAAAGCCGCGGAACCCTTGAATACCCACAAAACCCAACCCCGGCACAATGACGAGGATGAGCATGAACATCATCAGGCGTTTGTGATTACGGAAAAAATCGAGCATGCGTGGAGTGCCAAAAACAGAACGCCCGATCTTACAACAGCGGGCAAAAAAAAAGGCGAACCGGAGTTCGCCTTTCATGGATGCTGGCGGAGTGGACGGGACTCGAACCCGCGACCCCCGGCGTGACAGGCCGGTATTCTAACCGACTGAACTACCACTCCTTATACTGCGTCACTGCGCTGAAACACTCGAACCGAATCTGAAACTGGTGGGTGCTGAGAGGCTCGAACTCCCGACCTACGCCTTGTAAGGGCGCCGCTCTACCAACTGAGCTAAGCACCCAGCTTCACGATTCATGTGCTTCTGCTATTGCTGCCTGATCGCTTCGGGCCGAACATTTCGACGCCTCAGTTAGCACCTGGCCGCCGCACTTCTTTCTGGCGAACCTGCTATTCCTCAAGCAGCAAGCCCATTAGTTTAGCGCATCCTTCAGAGCTTTGCCAGGCCTAAATTTAGGAACTTTTGCGGCCTTGATTTTGATCGCTGCGCCGGTGCGCGGATTGCGCCCCGTACGAGCCGTCCGCTTGCCGACCGCGAACGTGCCAAAACCGACCAACGTCACCGAACCGCCTTTCTTCAACGTACCCTTGACGCCACCGATCACAGCATCGAGTGCACGACCTGCCGCCGCCTTCGAAATGTCGGCTTGCTGTGCAATGTGATCGATCAATTCCGTCTTGTTCATTCCTACCCCCGAGAATGTTTATGGCAATCGTGACGGTGCTTTAACGCACCTGGATCATCACGCGGCTGGCGGTAACGCCGAGCCGCCTCATTAGAATTGGCCGAAACCCTTGTGTCAAGCGGGGTTGAGCCTGATTCAGCGGCTTTTTAAACCGCTTTTTTATAACCGAAGATTGCAACAATTCCATGCGTGCGCGGGCACTCCGCACTTTGCCCATAAGGTGGGAATGACAGTACGCGCGTTCATCACGCGATGCGTCCAGACAATAAAAAACCCGCGGCCGTAACCGCGGGTTTTTTGTCCAGCAAGCAACCAGGTTGCCAGCTGCTTTAGTGCTTCACAACTTCTGTTGCGCCAGCGTCTTTACCCGGCTCGGCTGCAACGGGCGTTGCAGGCTTTGCCTCTTCTTCCGGCAATGCTTGCGGTACACGTTCGAGCGCAAGTTCGAGCACCTTGTCGATCCAGCGGACCGGCACGATTTCGATCGCGTTCTTCACGTTATCCGGAATCTCCGTCAAGTCCTTGACGTTTTCTTCCGGAATCAGCACCAGCTTGATACCACCGCGATGCGCAGCCAGCAGCTTTTCCTTCAGGCCGCCGATCGGCAAGACTTCACCACGCAGCGTGATTTCGCCCGTCATCGCGACGTCGGCACGAACCGGAATACCGGTCAACACCGACACCAGCGCGGTCGTCATCGCGATACCGGCCGAAGGACCGTCCTTCGGCGTCGCGCCTTCCGGCACGTGGATGTGAATGTCCTGCTTCTCGAACGCTTCGTCCTTGATACCGAGACGACGCGAACGCGAACGCACAACCGAGCGCGCAGCTTCGACGGATTCCTTCATCACGTCGCCGAGCGAACCCGTGCGGATCACATTGCCCTTACCCGGCATCACCGCGGCTTCGATGGTCAGCAGATCGCCGCCCACTTCCGTCCACGCGAGACCCGTGACCTGGCCAACCTGATTTTCCTTCGCAGCCAGACCGAAGTCGTACTTGCGCACGCCGAGGAACGTGTCGAGATTACTGCCGTCGACCTTCACCGCGCCTTCTGCCTTCTTCAGCAGAAGCATCTTCACGACCTTGCGGCAAATCTTCGAAATTTCACGCTCGAGCGAACGAACACCCGCTTCACGCGTGTAGTAACGAATGATGTCGCGGATCGCGGTTTCCGTTACATCGACCTCGCCTTCCTTGAGGCCGTTGTTCTTCTTTTGCTTGGGCAAAAGATAACGTTGCGCGATGCTGACCTTCTCGTCTTCCGTGTAACCCGACAGACGGATCACTTCCATCCGGTCGAGCAGCGGCGGCGGAATGTTCAGCGAGTTCGACGTCGCCACGAACATCACGTCCGACAGATCGAAGTCGACTTCGACGTAGTGATCGGCGAACGTATGGTTCTGTTCCGGATCGAGCACTTCGAGCAGAGCCGATGACGGATCGCCGCGGAAATCCTGGCCCATCTTGTCGACTTCGTCGAGCAGGAAGAGCGGATTGCGCACACCGACCTTGGTCAGGCTTTGCAGAATCTTGCCGGGCATCGAGCCAATGTACGTACGACGATGGCCGCGAATCTCAGCTTCGTCACGCACGCCGCCGAGCGCCATACGCACGAACTTGCGGTTCGTAGCGCGAGCGATCGACTGACCCAGCGACGTCTTACCGACACCGGGAGGCCCAACGAGGCACAGGATCGGCGCTTTGACCTTGTCGACACGTTGTTGGACCGCGAGATACTCGAGAATGCGTTCCTTCACCTTCTCGAGACCGAAGTGGTCCTCATCGAGCACGCGCTCCGCATTCGAGAGGTCGTTGTTGACCTTGCTCTTCTTGCGCCACGGCAAGCCGATCAGCGTGTCGATATAGTTACGCACGACCGTCGCTTCAGCCGACATCGGCGACATCAGCTTGAGCTTTTTGAGCTCAGCGTCGGCCTTCTTCTTGGCTTCCTTCGGCATGCGGGCAGCCGTGATGCGCTTCTCGAGTTCTTCGAGATCCGCACCTTCTTCGCCTTCGCCGAGTTCCTTCTGGATCGCCTTGACCTGTTCGTTCAGGTAGTACTCGCGCTGGCTCTTCTCCATCTGGCGTTTGACACGCCCACGGATACGCTTTTCGACCTGCAGGATGTCGATCTCGGCTTCGAGTTGCGCGAGCAGATGCTCGAGACGCTCGATGACCGGGAACATTTCGAGGATGTGCTGCTTCTGGTCGAGCTTGAGCGGCAGATGCGCCGCGATCGTATCGGCCAGACGACCCGCTTCGTCGATACCCGACAGCGACGTCAGGATCTCAGGCGGAATCTTCTTGTTCAGCTTCACATACTGATCGAACTGCGACACGATCGCGCGGCGCAACGCTTCGGTTTCAGCGCTGTCGGCGTGGTCGGGTTCGAGCGGCATGACTTCGCACGAGAACTGCGTTTCCTGTTCTTCGATGGAAAGCGTCTTCGCGCGCTGCAAGCCTTCGACGAGCACCTTGACGGTGCCATCGGGCAGCTTGAGCATTTGCAGGATGTTGGCGACACACCCTACTTCGTACATGTCCTTTTCGGTCGGCTCATCTTTCGCAGCCGTTTTCTGGGCGACGAGCATGATGTGCTTGCCGCCTTCCATCGCTGCTTCGAGAGCCTTGATCGACTTCGGGCGGCCTACGAAGAGCGGAATCACCATGTGCGGGAAGACGACTACGTCACGCAGCGGGAGCAGCGGGAGCGTAATGCGTTCCGGCGGGAGGAGTTGGGTTCCTGACATTTCATTTCCCCATGAGTGGAATCAGTTCGTTCGATAGGTGAGGCCAGCAGAAACTATTGCAAGGCCTCCGCGTGTGGGAAAAGTTCAGTGACTCCGAAGGTTCAGTGACTCCATTGTGAAAACAAGCTTCATTGACCACACGATAAACGAAAAAAGCCGTTCACGTTGCCATGAACGGCTTTTTTTGCAGAACTCGAAAGCCGATCAGTTCGAACCCGCGACCTTGGGCGCGTCTTCGTAGATCAGTAGCGGTTTGCCGTCGCCGTCGATAACGTTGTCGTCGATGATGACCTTGCTGACGCCTTTCATTTGCGGCAGGTCGTACATCACTTCAAGCAACGCCTGTTCCAGGATGGAGCGCAAACCACGCGCACCCGTCTTGCGACGGATCGCTTTACGCGCCACAGCCTGCAACGCAGCCGGACGAATCTCCAGTTCGACGCGTTCCATGTTGAACAGCTTGTGGTACTGCTTCACCAATGCGTTCTTCGGTTCAACGAGGATCTTCATCAACGCAGTTTCGTCGAGCTTGCCGAGCGTGGCGACCACCGGCAGACGGCCGATCAGTTCGGGAATCAAACCGAACTTGATCAGATCTTCCGGCTCCACTTCGCGAAGCACCTCGCCCGCGTCCCGCTCCTGCTTGCTCTTCACGCTCGCGCCGAAACCAATACCCGTCTTTTCGGTGCGGTCGACGATGACCTTCTCCAGACCGTCGAACGCACCACCGCAGATGAACAGAATATTGGTGGTGTCGACCTGGATGAAGTCCTGATTCGGATGCTTGCGGCCGCCCTGCGGAGGCACTGACGCCATCGTGCCTTCGACGAGCTTCAGCAGAGCCTGCTGCACGCCTTCACCCGACACATCACGTGTGATAGACGGGTTGTCGGACTTGCGGCTGATCTTGTCGATTTCATCGATGTAGACAATACCGCGCTGGGCCTTGTCCACTTCGTAGTTGCAGTTCTGCAGCAACTTCTGAATGATGTTCTCGACGTCTTCGCCGACATAGCCGGCTTCCGTCAACGTGGTTGCGTCAGCAATCACAAACGGGACGTTCAGGAGGCGTGCGAGCGTCTGCGCGAGCAAAGTCTTGCCGGAACCGGTCGGGCCGATCAGCAGAATGTTGCTCTTTGACAGCTCGATTTCATCCTTCTTGTCGAGATGCTTGAGGCGTTTGTAGTGGTTGTACACCGCTACTGCAAGAATCTTCTTCGCGCGTTCCTGACCGATCACGTACTGGTCGAGAATTTCACGAATTTCCTGCGGGCTTGGCAGATCGGACTTGGACAAGCCCGCCTCGATGCCCGCACCCGCCGCCTCGTCACGGATGATTTCGTTGCACAGGTCGATACATTCATCGCAAATGAACACCGACGGGCCAGCAATCAGCTTTTTGACCTCATGCTGGCTCTTGCCGCAAAACGAGCAATACAACAGCTTTTCGCTGTTAGAACCTTTCTTGTCCGCCATAGATGTGTGAGCCTCCGGACACTCAATTACATGATACGCCGTTTGCCCCCGCCTCGCGGTTTGGGCGTGGCGGGGTTTGAGCCAAGGTGACGGCGTTTGCCGCAGGCGCTCGGACGATTCTTGATTATTTCACAACGGATCTGGCGGCCTTGCCCCAACTAAGGGCAAAACCGCACCAGATCAAGGACGCTTGTGCGCGACCTGGTCGACCAGACCGTAAGCTTGCGCGTCGTCGCCGGACATGAAATTGTCGCGGTCGGTGTCGCGGGCAATACGCTCGACCGGCTGGCCGGTGTGGTGGGCGAGCAGACTATTCAGGCGCTCCTTCAGGTACAGAATTTCCCGAGCCTGAATTTCGATATCCGAGGCCTGACCACGCGCGCCGCCCAGCGGTTGGTGAATCATCACTCGCGAATTCGGCAATGCAAAACGCTTGCCCTTCGCTCCCGCCGCCAGCAGGAACGCGCCCATGCTAGCTGCAAGACCCATGCACAGCGTGGAAACGTCCGGCTTGATGAACTGCATCGTATCGTAGATCGCCATGCCGGCCGACACCGAACCGCCGGGGCTGTTGATATAGAAGCTGATGTCCTTGTCCGGATTCTCGCTTTCCAGGAACAGCATCTGCGCGACAACCAGATTAGCCGTCTGATCGTTCACCTCGCCCACGAGGAACACGATACGTTCCTTCAGCAGACGCGAGTAGATGTCATACGAGCGCTCGCCCCGGCCGCTCGTTTCCACGACGATCGGCACCAGTCCGAGCGCCTGCGCTTCGAGATCCCGCGACGATTGGGAGGTCAACGTGTCCAGCATTTGAGCGCGAAAGGTCATGCAATGGATCCTTGTCTGGAAATATTCTAAATATTCGATGCTAGACAGGTGTGGTCGACGAGCCCGCATTCAAGTGCGCGATCAGTACGAACTGGACGCGCAATGCCATGCAAAATGCAACGCACATTCACAGCACAAAAAAACGGCGTGCGGGCCGTCGCTCCGACAGCCGGCACGCCGTTGCAGCGACGCTTACGCTTGCGCCGTTGCGCTTGCCAGTTCTTCGAAGCTCACTTCCTTGTCCGTCACCTTCGCCTTACCCAAAACGAAATCGACGACGTTGGCTTCAACGACGTACGCTTCCATTTCAGCAAGACGTTGCTGGTTCGAATAATACCAGCGGACGACTTCCTTCGGGTCTTCGTAGCTTTTTGCGAACTCGTCGACTTCAGCACGGATCTGTTCCGGCTTGGCTTGCAGTTCGTTAGCCTTGACCAGCTCAGCCAGCACGAGGCCCAGCTTGACGCGGCGCTCAGCCTGTTCCTTGAACATGGCAGCCGGGATCGGCGCATCTTTAGCGTTGGGCACGCCGCGTTGCTCCAGATCCTGACGCGCCATTCCGACGAGGCGCTCCTGATCCTGTTCGATCAGTGCGTTCGGCACGTCGAGTTCGGAAATTTTCAGCAGCGCGTCCATCACCTGGTTCTTGACGATGGCTTGCGTGCGGCGCTTTGCTTCGCGTTCGAGATTGTCTTTGATCTCGGCGCGCATCTTGGTCAGATCGCCGTCTTCGATACCGAGCGACTTCGCGAAGTCAGCGTCGATTTCCGGCAGGTGCGGCCACTCGATCTTCTTCATCGTGATCGTGAATTGCGCCGTCTTACCTGCGACGTCCTTGCCGTGGTAGTCCTCAGGGAACGCCAGGTCGAATTCCTTAGCCTCGCCGACCTTCAGGCCCAGCGCTGCCTTTTCGAATTCCGGCAGCATGCGGCCTTCGCCCAGCACGAATGCGAAGTCGTCGGCGCTACCGCCCTGGAACACTTCGCCTTCGATCTTGCCGACGAAGTCGACCGTCACGCGATCGCCGTCTTTGGCTGCCGTATCGGCACCGCCGTCGCCATGATCGCCAGCTTCGCCACGAGCGTGGAAGTGCACGCGTTGCTTGCGCAGGATTTCCAGCGTGCGGTCGATTTCCGCTTCGCTGATCGTGGTCGTGGTGCGTTCGATTTCAGCCGTAGCGACATCGCCCAGCTTCACTTCCGGGTACACCTCGAAAGTTGCGTCGAATGCGTAGTCGCCTTCAGCGACGTCGGCCTTCGGCGCAAAGCTCGGCTGGCCTGCAACGCGCAGGTTTTCGGTACGGCTGATGTCGAAAAATTCCTTGCCGACCTTGTCGCTCAGCACTTCGGCTTCCACCTGGCCCGAATACTGTTGCGTCACCATCTTGAGCGGCACCTTGCCCGGCCGGAAACCCGGCATACGCACGTTCTTCGCGAGTTGACGGATACGCGAATCCACTTCCTTCTGCACGGCATCCTTCGGCAGGGAAATCGTGACGCGGCGTTCGAGCTTGCCGAGGTTTTCAACAACGTTAGCCATGGCTTCAATCGTCCTAAAATTATTCGAGCGAATCAGTTATCTTCTCCGTGCCGCTTGTCGATGTCGCGTGCAAACGTTCTTTACATTCGCTAACGTCGTTTTGCATCGATTGCGCGCCTGCGCCGCGGGCTTGCAGGCCGCCGGCAGCACGGTTGGGTCCAAAGAGCCGAATATTTTAGCAAACTATTTGCGCGCCCAACCGGGATTCGATGAATGAGGACGTTTTTCTCGAGATTCCGGTAGCTTTCCGGGCCGTTTCGGCACGGTTTCCACCTGATTCCAGTGCCGCTCCTGCGCCTGGTCTCCGCCTGTCTGCGGCGACGTTGACCCAGCACCCGGAGCCACAGCAATCGCAACCACCGTTCGCGACGATATCCATTACGGCCGCGCCTCCAGCCCCGTCCGCCTTCACGTTGCGCTAGATCCCCGTTTACCGCCGCCACAGAACAGCGCCTGTCGGCTAGCACGCTCCAGCGGACGATTCCGGCTATGCCGTTCGACATATTCAGTCCGCGCGCCCATGCTGATAAGCTAATGAACGAGCTTGGGCTGCATCGCTTTCTGATCTGTTCCGACTGCCCCAGCATCCCGCGAAACAATTCCAACTATCCAGAGACACCATGCCGAATTCGTCGTCCTCGCCTGTCGTCGTCATTGCTCCCGACTCCTTCAAAGGCTCGCTCAGCGCGGAACAGGTCGCGCAGGCGATCGCGTCTGGCATTCAGCGCGCGCGGCCCGATGCCAGCGTGCGCATTTGCCCGATGGCCGACGGCGGCGAAGGCACGCTCGACGCGATGCTCACGAGCGGCGGCGAGCGACGCAAGCTGAGCGTGCGCGGCGCGGCCGGCCCATTGCGCGAAGCCCAGACTGCGCTGCTCGCCGACGGCAGTGCGATTATCGAAACAGCGGAAATCGTTGGCATTACGGACGCGGTGGGCATGGGCGTGCCGGTCGAAGCACGCAGCACTCGCGGCATGGGCGAAGCGATACGCGCGCTGCTGGACGCCGGCGTGCGGCGGTTTTTCGTCGCGCTGGGCGGCAGCAGCACTAATGACGGCGGCGCCGGCTTACTGGCCGGCCTCGGCCTGAAACTGTTCGACGCGCAGGGTAACGAACTCGACGGCACGCCTGAGCAGCTTGCGCGCGTCGCGCGTCTCGATGTTTCCCAACTGGACGCCCGCCTCGCGGACACACAATTTATCGGCATGTCCGACGTGGATAACCCGCTGACCGGCGATCACGGCGCAACCGCGGTATTTGGTCCGCAAAAGGGAGTCAAGCCGGAACAGATCGCGTCGATCGACGCAGCCCTCGCCCGCTTTGCCGATCTGCTCGAAGCAGCACTCGGGCGCAAGGCGCGCGACGAGGCCGGTGCGGGCGCGGCGGGCGGCCTCGGATTTGCGCTGCATATGCTCGGCGCGAAATTCGAACCCGGCGCGGAAACAGTCGCCCGGCAGATCGGCCTCGACGCGGCGCTCGAAGGCGCGAACTGGCTGATCACGGGTGAAGGCCGCTCGGACGTGCAAACGCTGCACGGCAAGGCGCCGTTCATCGCTTGCCGTCACGCGCAGGCAGCCGGTGTGCCGGCCACGTTACTTTCCGGCGCAGTGGATTCAGCCGCATTGCCGCGTCTTTCCGAATATTTCAGCGGATGCTTTTCGCCCGCGCCGGGCCCGATTACGCTCGATGTCGCGATTCGCGACGCGGCACGTCTGCTTGCCAACGAGGCGGAACAACTGACGCGCCTCAGGTATGGGGCGACACCAGACTCCGCCCCCGGCGCGCGTTGACCCGCAGGGCGGTTGCGGCAACAATCACAGCGCCACGACCGCTCCACTCATCACGGGATGACCATGAAGGACTCCGTTAAAGCTGGGCTTGAGCAGCTCCTCACCTACCGTCTGCACGTGCTGAACAAACTTGCGGAGCGTGGCATCAGTGAGCGCTATCAAGGGAAACTCGGCGTGACCTTGCCCGAGGCGCGGGTGATTGCGTCGGTAGGATCGTTCGGACCGTTCTCGATCATGGAGTTGGCGAGACACGCTAATCTCGACAAAAGTCAGGCGAGCCGCGCGGCGGAAGCGCTGATCCAGCAAGGACTGGTTCAGCGTCAGCAGAGTGAGGAAGACGGACGGGTGGTGCTGGTCTCGCTCACAGCGGAAGGCCGGGCGCTTTATCGGAAGGTCATGCCGATTGCGCGAAAATGGAACGGCGATATGTTCGATTGCCTCGACGAACAGGAAAGGGCCGCGTTCGGGAACGCGCTCGACAGGATCATAGCGGCGATGTCGGCGCGGCAGGAGTGAGGATCGTGTCTCACGCTAGTGACAACGACTCTCCTCGCGCTAGTATTCAGCACTTTTCGCGGACCAGCCGAGCATTGCTTTTGTGAGGCAATCGCCCGTTATTAGTCACCTGGTTGCCATCACGCGCAGCCACCCGCAGCCCACTCAATCCGCACTGTGTAGCACGAGCCGAAGTTCAACTTCGCGCGCACGACGTGCCGACGCGCACGCAGCGCTCGCGCCGCCAGGTAACCCCTAATACGGCGGCACTCCCGTTCCGCAAACACGAATCAGCCCTTCACATCACCGGCTTCATCGGCGGCGGTCGCGGCGCTATCGCTGGCCGTCGCGCTCATTGTTCCTGCGCCGTTGGCCAGACCTCCCTGCGCGTCGGCCGCCCGAATGTGCGCTCCACGCGCAATCCGCCATCCGATCGCCCCAAGTGAACCAACGGCCAGCAGCAATGCCGCCCACAATAAATAACCACGCGACGCGTCCGGAGCGCTAGCGATCAACTGCGCGCTCGCCGGATGCGCCACAGACGTTTCGTCATTCAGTCGCGCAACGCCTGGTACCGACGACGCGCTCACAGGCAAAGTGCTGCGACTGACAACCGCTGGCAGCGCCTCCACGCGCCCCACCGCCAACGTATAAGGCGGACTCCCTTGTGCGACAAAAGTCAGCGTCGCCGGACGCCAGCCCGCCGCGACAGTCAGCGCCCCACTGCCAAGGCCGCCATTACGGGTATCGACGACCACGCGCCATTGACGGTCGGTGTCGGTCTTCAGTTCGAGCGGCGCATTGCTTTGCTCGACCGTCCCATTGTGCAGACGGAACAGCGTCGCGCTGGACACCTCGCGCCACGGCTTGTCCAGCCCGGTTCGCGAATAAATGATGGCGGACACCACCGTATTAGGCTGCGGCAAAGTCAGCCGCAGGCGGTCGACGGGATACGAGCCGCCCGTCGCGAAGAAGTACTCGCCCGGCTTCAGGCTCGTGTGGGCGACGATTCCTTCTTTCCACTCCCGCTGTGTGCCAGCGGTCTGGGCGGACCCGGCGCCGACAGGCTGGATTTCCATGTCCATCGAATCGACATACGGTGCGCCGTCGAGCCAGTGAAGACGCAGATATCGCGCGTGCGCTCCACTCAGTTCGATACGGTCCTGGCTCAGCGTGCTGCCGTTGTAGTTGACCTTGAGCAATTGCGCATCGCCGGCAGGCTGCCAGTGACGCAGATCGTCGCTGACTTCGACGGTGACGCGCCCCTGGAAGTTGTCGTCGCGCAGATGGACAACCAACGCGTCGACCTGGGTTGTCCGCGATACGCGTCCGAGGTCGATCAGGTCCAGTTCGTGTTGAGCGCGGGGCGGCGGAGCGGCGGTCGCCCGCAACGATCCGTCCGCCGCGATCGCCACTCCGGCCGGCATGCCGCTGCTGCCGGCCGGGGCCGGCGCAAGCGGGAACCACCCTACCGAACGCGTTCTGGACGGGGTGCGTGCGACCGCGCGCGGCGCGTCGAGCGAGTACGGCACTGTATCGCCGGTGCTATTGAATATGCGGATGTCGCCGAGATCGCTGCGCTGGCTGGCGGCGTAGACGATCGCCGGCAACGTCATGCTGTAGGACGACGCGGCGGCGTCATCGAGTTGAAGCGTGAAATGCTTCGCGAAATCGCGCTGCGCAAAGCTGTCGGCCGCGACCGCGGGCAGAGCAAGCCCCACGGACGCAATGGCAAAACACCAGCCGGTGAATTTCAAAACATGCTTCATTGCCAGGTTTCCAGAACCACATTGTTGAGCGGCACGAGATGCCGCCAGTGAGCGGAAACATCCCGCGCCGAAAAAAGGCGCGATCCGTGTCATACCAGCCGGTTATGACAAGTCGAACAAAAATGGATAAGAGCCGCGTGCTGCCGATCACCCTGAACGTCCGGATCATCGTGCCCAGCGTATGCCCTGCAGGTTATCCAGAATACCGAAACTGGGAGATTCCGGAGTATTGCGCACATGCGTTTTTGAATCCGCGCGACTGACCCGCCTGAACCGCAATGCCATGTTTGCCGGACAAGGCAAAGTGCCTCGTATCGCGATGCGTTGCCAACCATGTCAAAATTCGGGATTGGCCACCGAGCCTTCACTCTCCACTTTTCATTCAAGGAAGCTTCTGTGGACATCAACAAACAGGTTGCAGCGCTCACCGCTTCGGAACTCCAGACCGCCGGCGCAAGCCAGGCGACGGCGATTGCCGTTAGCGTGCTGCTGCGCCACCTCCGCTCGCCCGAACTGGTGAAGCTTTTGTCGTCGGCATTTGAAAACCACCAGGCGGTCATGCTGCAAACGCCGTGGCCGGAGCCGATGCTCCAGGCCTTCGAGTCGACCCGCCGTTTTCTCGAAGGGGCAGCCCAAGCGGAACTGCCGGGTTCGCCCTCTGCGTCTGCGGCCCAGCCCGACGCGCCGGCCGCATGAACCAGGCCCCGGGCGACCATGGGCCCGGCGTACGAAGCAAAAATAGACGAAAACAAAAAACCCCGTCAGTCCAAAGACTTAACGGGGTTTTTCGCTTTAAATAATGGTGCGAGGGAGGGGACTCGAACCCCTACACCCTTGCGGGCGTCAGGACCTAAACCTGGTGCGTCTACCAATTTCGCCACCCTCGCAGCCGGGTGAGCCGAAGTGCGTTCACCCGATGTCCTGCCTGCTTCCAGCCGCGTCAAAAACCTGCGTCCGAAAGCGTAAGCGCGAGATTCTAACCGATTGATTCGCACTTGTCTGCATCTGCGGCGTCCTTCAATCCATCGCCGATGCTACAATTTTTGGCTCGACGCACGGCCTTCCGTGTCAGCCTTCTTCGCCTGCCTTTCCCCACGACGCCAATCCAGTGAATTTCGACGAATATTGCCAGCAGAAAGCGGCGCCCCCAGGATCGAGCACTTACTACGCGCTTCGGCAGGCGCCCGCGAAAAGTCAGCCACTTCTGACCGCGCTGTTCGCATTGCGCCGCGAGTTCGAGGAAACGGTCAAGGAAACCAGCGATCCGACCATCGGTCGCACCAAGCTCGCGTGGTGGCAAAACGAGATCGCCGCGCTGGCTTCGGGCTCGCCATCGCATCCGGTTGCCAAGGCGCTGGAGGCCTATCTGCCCGACGCGAAAGCGGAATATCCGGAGTTGCAGGCGTTGCTTTCCGGCTTCGAAATGGACCTCGACCAGGCGCGCTACCTCGACTATCCGAATCTGAAGCGCTATGTGGCAAGCGTTGGAGGCACGTTCGCGGCGCTGGTCGCGCGCGTCACGGCGAAAGACGCCGAGCATTCGTCCGACTGGGCCGCGCCGCTGGGCGATGCGCTGCTGCTTGCGCAATGCGTCGCCGAAACCGGAAATGATGCGCGGCACGGGCGCATCTATATTCCGATCGACGAAATGCAGCGCTATAACGTCACTGCCGCCGATCTGATCAACCGAAAATATTCCGACGCGTTCACCGAGCTAATGCGCTTCGAGACCACTCGAGCGCGCACGGCGTTGCATACGGCGCTTGACGCAATACCCCGTGGCGAGCGTCGTTCGCAGCGGACGCTGCTTGCGCTGGCCGCGTTGGCGTTGGCGCTGCTGGATGAAATCGAGCGCGACGGCTATAAGGTTTTGCATCAGCGGATTGCGTTGACGCCGATCCGCAAACTATGGATTGCGTGGCGGGCGAAATAGACGCGTTCGCAACGGTGGGATAACGGCCGCTGCGCGTCGAGAATGTTTTGCTGCAACTCGCACACGACAACCAGTGCCGCCCCTCACCTCGTCACACCCGCAACAACGGCAACGGCTCAAACCTCTGCTGCAAAATCTCCGACGCATCCAGCCCCCACCAGGGCCCAAGCACCGTCGCATAGAGCTGCCGAAAATCCACCCCGACCGGCAAATTACCGTTCCCGTCGAGCCGCGCGAGTACCGGCGCGACGCCGTGCAAACCGCCTCGCACGCGCCCGCCCATGACGAATTGCGGCGCGACGGTACCGTGATCGGTGCCTTGACTCTGATTCTCACGCGGACGTCGCCCGAACTCTGCGTATGTCATCACCAGCGTCTCGTTCCAGCGGCCAAGCTCGACGAGCGCCGACTTCATCGCCGCGAATCCGTCCGCAAACTGCTTGAGCAACGCGGCCTGCTGCCCCGGCTGATTCTGATGCGTGTCGAAGCCATTCAGCGTCAGACGGATCACGGCGACGCCCTGCCCGCTTCGCGGTTGCGCTTGCGGGGTGTCACCGGCAGCCAGCACCTGCATCGCCGTTTTGATCGAATTGCCGAACGCTCCACCGGGAAACACGGTTTTTAACTGCACATTATTTTGCGTGGGACGCAGCCGGTCGGCCGCTTTCACGATGTCGTTTTCGACGTCGAGAATATGGGCCAACTCGGGGTTGCGTTCATGCAGAGACACGGGCGTGGCAAGTCTCGACGACTTGATGAACTGGGTTGGGTTGACCAGCGCGATCGCGCGCGCGCCATTCGCGAACGGCCCCATTTCAGCGCTGCCGATCACCACGCCGTCTGCGGCAAAACCGGTGGGCACGGGCGCCTGCGCAAACGTTCGCGTCAGCCAGCCCTCACGTAAATATTGGTCGGAGCGCGACGCGGTGTCCCATATCTCGATCGAACGAAAGTGCGACAGGTTCGGCTGCGCGTAGCTGACGCCCTGCACGATCGCCAGTTGCCCGCTTTGCCATAGCGGCATCAGCGGCAGCAGCGACGGATGCAGCGCGGTGCGCTCGTCGAGTTGAATCGCCTGCCCGCGTTTGATGCCGATGTTCCGGCGCAATTCGTAATACGCGGGATCGGCAAACGGGATCACAGTGTTCAAGCCGTCGTTGCCGCCTTTCAGTTCGACGAGGATCAGCAGGTTGTCGTAGCCGTTGGCCGAAGCCCCATCCGCCAACGCCGTCTGCGCGCCGAACGCCCGGGGCAACCATAGCGTTGCGCCGGCAGCTGCGCTCGTCGAAAGAAAGCTACGTCGATTCATCCTGTACCTCGTTTTTCTTGTAACGACCGGGATTATTTCAACTGATAAGCCGGGTCCATCAGCAATGCTTCCAGGTAGGCGCTCGCGGTCGAATCCGTTTCGATTGCGTCCACCGGCGTGAACGGCAGGACTGCATGCTGCAACTGAAGCTCGGCCGACAACCCGGGCCTCGCAGCAGGCGCAGTGTTGTACGGCGCGAGCCATGTGTCGACGTCAAAGCGTACGCCACCTCGCGCGCTTTTTGCTGTTGCCATGACGCGTTGCATCGGCGGACTCGTCTGCATGGCGGCGGCTGCGCCGCTCGCCGCGAATGTCGCGTTCGCAGGGCGACCCGGCTGCCCCGTGCGCATCGGCGCGGCTTCGGTCGCGCGAAACAGTTGCTCGACGAATTGCTTGCGTGCAAGCAGCGTCGAGCTATTGATCCAGGTCGTGCCGCCCGGCCATCCTTTGACGTTCGGCGCAGCGAACAGGTTCTCGCCGAGCACGCGCATCTGCGCGGCGAAGGCGCCGGTACTGTCGTAGCCAACATCGAACGCCCGCAAGGTCCCGACCACGAACTCCGCCGGCGATTTCACGAGGACGCCGCGATTGCTGTCGTCCCAGAATGCGTCGCTCAGAAATAGTCCGCGCAGTGCGACCGCGATCTCGTAATGGCTGGCGCGAAACTGCTCGGCGATCGGCGCGATGCGAGCGGGGTCAGGCGTTTCGGAGACGAATTCGCGCCATAGCTTCGTGGTCACGAAAGTGGCCGTTTCCGGACGTGCGAGCAGGATGTCCAGCACCTGATCGCCATCGAACCGACCGGTTTGGCCGAGCACGGTTTTATCGCCGTCGTCGTGCTGATTCGCGCGCCACACGTAAGCCTGCGTGTCGGGATCGAGGCTCCAGCCCGTATAAGCGCGCGCCGCCTCTGACACATCGCGCTGCGTGTAAGGGCCTTCGCCCAGCGTGAACAGTTCCATCACTTCGCGCGCGAAATTCTCGTTGGGCCGGCCCTTGCGATTGCTTGCTCCGTCGAGGTAATGCAGCATTGCCGGATCTTTCGCGACTTCGTGCAGCAAGTCTGCGAAATTTCCCAGCGCGTCGCGGCGCAACAGCATGTTTTGCTGCGCCATCTGCTGCGGATACGGAACCTTGTCCTGCGCGGACGTGAAGTGGTTATGCCAGAACAGCGTCATACGCTCGGTGAGCGGCGAAGGCGTCGCCAACATCTCGCGAACCCACCACGCGCGTAATAGTTCGTAACGCTGTCTACGCAGACTTTGCTCGTCGCGACGCTGATCGACAGTCCACGTCTGGCGCGCTTCTCGTGTCGGGATGGGTTCGAACACCCAGTCGGGAGATGGCGTGACGGCTTCGGTTCGCGCTGTCGCGAACACCTTGTCGACGGCCTGCTGCCGGGTAAGTCCGACGTATTGCGCAGCCTCGGTGCGATCTGGCTCAAAGCCGATTCGCGTGAGGAAAAAGCGCGCATCATCGGCATCGAGGATGGTCTGCTCGCTGGCCGTAGCTGACGACGTGGCGGCCGTCCTCGCTACCGGTCGATGCCTCACATGCGCAGTTGAAGTTGCCCCTTGCTGCGCGGCTGAAACCGACGAATCGCGAGGCAACGCTGCGCCCAAGGCGACATTCGACACCATGGCAGAGACTACAAACCATCGCCCGCGATTACCGTGCGCCCGCAGTTTCATCGACTACCTCCTCGCAGCATGACGCCACGCAAAGACGCGTTGACGCGGCAATACAAGTATTGCTCTAACGCCTCAACGGCAGGCTGCGCGGGAAAGTTGACTATGGAGTTGAAACAGGATGTCTCACGCGAAGAAGGTGCGCGAGTGATGTGCCCGGTGTCAGGCACGGAAATAGCTACCGCTTGTAGAGCTCACGGACAGCATCTTCGATATGCTGCCGCAATAGACGTCGTTCGTCGGGCGTCATATGACCATCACGACGACGTTGATCAAGATCGGGGGGAACTGCCGTGCGCAACATTGCGTCTGATGCAGGACGTTCGTCGCTATTCAGATTGTGGCGGCTTGAACGCGGGTTGCCTGATCTAGGCGCGCGCTCACTCGCAGCTCTGTCGGCGGAAGGCTGGGCATGGGCGAGCGTGGGTACCAGTGAGCCTGCGAGCGTACCGGCTACTGCCAGTGCAATGACGCTCAGGCGCACATTTGGCCAAACCCCTCCCTTCATGTTGTTCCCTTCGTGGCGCGGCAACCGGCTACCTCAAATGCGTATACAGACCCCGGTAACGAGCCGGGTGCGAGAGTGTTAGTCGAGTGAAGTATCCACCGAACAGCCGCATTCAGTAAAGGAGTCTACCTGCCCCTGCTTTACGTCGTGCCACAGTCCGGGTAAATTTTGTAACTGACTGTAACCCCAGAAATGATGCGACCGCGCACCACTTTCTAATCGCGCTAAGATGCCGACCATGGAAACCAAAAACCCTTCGAAAATCCTCGTCGTCGACGACGATCCGCGCCTGCGCGATCTGCTGCGCCGTTACCTCGGCGAACAGGGCTTCAATGTCTACGTTGCCGAAAACGCGCCGTCCATGAACAAGCTGTGGGTGCGTGAGCGCTTCGACCTGCTGGTGCTCGATCTGATGCTGCCAGGCGAAGACGGCCTGTCGATCTGCCGCCGTCTGCGCGGCAGCAACGACCGCACGCCGATCATCATGCTGACGGCCAAGGGTGAAGATGTCGATCGTATTGTCGGGCTCGAAATGGGTGCCGACGACTATCTGCCCAAGCCATTCAATCCGCGCGAACTGGTCGCGCGAATTCACGCGGTGCTGCGCCGCCAGTCGCCGTCCGAATTGCCGGGTGCACCGTCTGAAACCACCGAGGTGTTCGAGTTCGGCGAATTCGCGCTCAATCTCGCTACCCGCACGCTCACCAAGGCCGGCCAGGAAATTCCGCTGACCACGGGCGAGTTTTCCGTGCTCAAGGTCTTCGCGCGTCATCCGCGTCAGCCGCTGTCGCGCGAAAAGCTGATGGAGCTTGCGCGCGGCCGTGAGTACGAAGTGTTCGACCGCAGTCTCGATGTGCAGATCTCGCGTCTGCGCAAGCTGATCGAACCGGACCCGGGCAGCCCGCGCTTCATTCAGACCGTGTGGGGTCTGGGCTACGTCTTCATCCCCGACGGTGCGGCCTGAGTTTGCACTCACCTCATGTGTCGACCCGAGTTGGCGCTTTAGCGCTTACTCGGGTCCCATGCAAAGCGTCGACCCGAGTTGGCGCTTTCCCCTTACCCGGGTATCACGCATCGCGTCGGCCAGAGCCAGCGCTTCGGCACCCGCTCTGGCCTCGTGCAAAATAGTTGCTGTCTTTGATCTCAAATAAGAAGGGCCCATGCGGATCGACCGGCGCCTCCTGACGCTCGCGTTCGGCGGCCTTTTCTGGCGGACCTTTCTGTTGATCGCATTGCTGATCGCAGTCAGTCTCGCCGCCTGGTTCCAGAGCTTTCGCGTGATCGAACGCGAGCCGCGCGCACAGCGCGTGGCGCTTCAGCTCGTCGCCATCGTCAAGCTTACGCGCACCGCGCTCCTTTATTCCGACCCGGATCTGCGGCGCGCGCTGCTGCAGGATCTGGAGAGTAACGAAGGCGTGCGGGTGTATCCGCGTGAAGCTAACGACAAATACAAGCTCCAGCCCGACGAGTCGCTGAATCGCCTGATCGAACACGACATTCGTGGGCGCCTCGGCGACGACACCGTCATCGCGCAGAGCGTGAACGACATCAACGGTGTCTGGATCAGCTTCAAGATCGACGACGACGATTACTGGGTCGCGCTCGATCGCGATCAGCTCGACAACGCGACCGGTCTGCAATGGGCCGGCTGGGGCGTGTTCGCTTTGGCGCTGTCGCTATTCGGGGCGGCGTTTATCACGAGTCTCGTGAACCGTCCGTTTGCGCGGCTAGCGATGGCCGCACGCAAGGTCGGCTCGGGTCAATCGCCGGAACTGCTGCCCGAACGGGGCATGGGCGTGGCCGCTGAGACCAACCGAAGCTTCAACCAGATGGTGCAGGACCTCGAACAACTCGAGGCCGACCGCGCTCTGATGCTCGCAGGTATTTCGCACGATCTGCGCACTCCGCTCGCGCGTCTGCGGCTCGAAACCGAAATGAGTCCGTCCGATCAGAGCACCAAAGACGCGATGGTCGACGACATCGAGCAGATGGATATGATCATCGGCCGCTTCCTCGACTACGCTCGCCCGGTGCAGCGTGTGCCGGAGCCGGTCGATCTGTCGGTGATCGCGGGCGAACTGGCCGCGCGTATGCAAAGCGAGGACAGCATGCGGCTGATTACCCGGCTCGCGCCGTCGGCGGTCATCGAGGCAGATGAAACCGACATGCGCCGCGTGGTCGGCAATCTGCTGGAAAATGCGCGCAAATATGGGCTGAGCGATGGCGACGGCATTCCGCATGTGATTCTGGAAACGCGCGTGTCGCATTCCCGTGTCGAACTGTCGGTGGTCGATGAGGGTCCTGGCATTCCAGAAGACCAGCTAGCGCTTGTCACACGGCCGTTCTATCGTGTGAATTCGGCGCGTACGCAAGCCAACGGCACGGGCCTTGGCATGGCGATTGTACAGAGGCTGGTAGGTCGCTATCGCGGTGCATTGCGCCTGCGCAATCGCACGCCAGGACCGGGACTCGAAGTCACCATCGAGTTTCCACTCGCCAAGGGCACGTGACCGGGACGGGCATCCCTATGCCCGTTCGCGTTCCAAATCAGCCGCTTCGCGTTGAATAATAACTATCCGGGTTGTTAGAAAAAAACTATTGGTCGGATAGTCCAATAGAACTATAGTGGTTCGGTGTAACGCGCTCGTTATCACGGGCAGGTAGCCTCAACATGCTGTTTTTTCCAACACACGAAGGAGCATTCGCATGAAAACCGTTGGCGATAAAGTCGAAGCGTTCACCGTTACCGCTGCCAAGCCGGGCTTCAACAATCATGAAGAAAACGGCTCGTCGGCGTTCGAAGAAATCACCGAGCAGTCGTTCCCTGGCAAGTGGAAGATCATCTACTTCTACCCGAAGGATTTCACCTTCGTGTGCCCGACGGAAATCGTCGAATTCGGCAAGCTTGCTAAAGACTTCGAAGAACGCGATGCGATCCTGCTGGGCGGCAGCGTCGACAATGAATTCGTGAAGCTGGCCTGGCGCCGCGAACACAAGGATCTCGACAAGCTGAACCACTACTCGTTCGGCGACGTGAAAGGCGAGCTGATCGACCAGCTGGGCGTGCGCGACAAGGAAGCCGGCGTCGCGCTGCGCGCCACTTTCATCGTCGACCCTGACAATACGATCCAGCACGTGTCGGTGAATAACCTGAACGTGGGCCGCAATCCCGAGGAAGTCCTGCGTATTCTGGACGGCCTGCAAACGGACGAACTCTGTCCTTGCAACCGCGCAGTCGGCGGCGCAACGCTGTAACGCCGTGCGCTCAGACGCCCGAAAGCCCGCCTCGCTTGCAAAAGCCGCGGGCTTTTTTGTCGACCATCCGATAGGAGATGCTAATGGAATTCCTGGCTTCGATTAAGGCGCTCGTGCCGGACTATGCGAAGGACATCCGGTTGAACCTGGACGGGACGATTGCGCGCTCATCGCTCGAAGGAAACGACTCGGTGGGCGTGGCGCTGGCGGCCGCGTTCGCCGCGAAGAGCACGGTTATCGTCGACGCGATTCGCAACGCGGGCGTATTGTCGCCGGAAGAAACCAATGGCGCGCTGACGGCGGCGGCATTGATGGGGATGAACAACGTCTGGTATCCGTACGTCGAAATGACGGGCAATGCCGATCTGAAATCCCAACCGGCGCAGCTACGGATGAATGCTTACGCGTCGCACGGCGGCGTGGACAAGCGGCGCTTCGAGATGTACGCGCTGGCGGCGTCGATTATCGGCAAGTGCCATTTCTGCGTGAAATCGCACTTCGCTACGCTGGTTGCCGAAGGCATGAGTTCGACGCAGTTGCGTGACGTCGGACGCATTGCAGCGGTGATCAACGCGACCGCGCAATGCATTGCTGCAGAAGGAAAATAACTCATCGGTTTTGTTTCCTTCGGGTGCCCGAAGGAAACAAAGCCCGAAGATCAATTCTTAACGAGCAACACCGCAGCCTGCGCTTCGATCCCCTCGCCTCTGCCCAGATAGCCGAGCTTCTCGTTCGTCTTGGCTTTCACATTCACCCGATCGACCGGCAGCCCAAGATCCGCAGCGATATTCGCGCGCATGCCTTCGATATGCGGCGCGAGCTTCGGCGCCTGCGCGACCACGCTGCTGTCCACGTTGGCAATCGAGAAGCCCGCCGCCGTCACGCGTGCGACGCATTCGCGCAGCAGCACGCGGCTGTCGGCGCCCGCGAATTTTGCGTCGGTGTCCGAGAAATGACGGCCGATGTCGCCCATCGCGGCCGCGCCGAACAGCGCGTCGGTGATCGCGTGCAGCAGCACGTCGGCATCCGAATGGCCGAGCAGGCCGCGCTCATAAGGAATCGTCACCCCGCCGATAATCAACGGACGTCCCGGCACCAACGCATGCACGTCATACCCTTGCCCAATTCTGAAATCCATATGCGTCAAGTCCTTAAGTCCGCTAGCTAAAATTGAAATGCGTCACGCAGCCGATGGCCGCGACAGAATCGCCTCGGCCAGATCGAAGTCTTCCGGATACGTCACCTTGAAGTTGCGCAATGCGCCCTGCACGAGCTTAGGCGCGTGGCCCAGCCATTCGATTGCGCTCGCCTCGTCGGTCAGATCGTGACCGTCGGCCTGGGCGCGCAGAATCGCTTCACGCAACATGCCGATGCGGAACATCTGCGGCGTCTGCGCCTGCCACAAGCCGTCGCGTGCTTCGGTACGGGCGATGCGGCCGTCGTGCGACGTCGCGTCGATCCGCTTCAGCGTGTCGGCGACCGGCAACGCCATGATGCCGCCCACCGGATCGTCTTTCAGCGCGCCGGTCAGCGTGCGGATCAGCGCGGGCGTGATGCCGGGACGCGCGGCGTCGTGCACCAGCACCCAGTCGTCGTCGTGCGCGCCGAAGCCGGCGAGCGCATGCAGTCCGTTGAGCACCGACGCCTGCCGCGACGCGCCGCCGGAGCGGCTGACCGCAAAGCGCAAGCCACCAAAGCGGCGGGCATCGAAGTGAGTGTCGTCGGGCGCGATCACGACCAGCGTTTGCGCAAATTCGCTGCACGCGTCGAACGCGGCGAGCGAGTAATGCAACATGTCGCGGCCGGCGACAGTGCGATATTGTTTGGGCATCGCGGCGCCGGAACGGCTGCCGGTGCCAGCGCACGGAATCAGGGCAAAAAGACGGGAAGTCACGAGTGCGGATGCCGCGAAGTCAAAGTAAAGGACGGATTTTATAATAGGTCTTTCGCATTCACGGCCCGAGACGCTTAAACTTCCCCAATTCGCTTGTCCATTCGCTTGCTCAGCCGCTTGCCAATTTGCCTGTCGATTCGCTCGCCAATGCGGCTTGCCGATCACGCGTGAGCCAGAGGCCGCCTTTTCTCATCTATGCCAGACATCGCCGCATCTTCGCAGTTCTCTCCGCCCGTCGCGCTCGTCAAGGCCGGCCAGCGCTTTGCTTTCGACGGCACGCATGGTTCGTCCGACGCGCTGCTGATCGCCCGCTATCACCTCGCCTACCGCGACAAGGTGCCGCTGCTGGCGGTCGTCTGCGAAAGCGCGGTCGATGCGCAGCGTCTGTCGCAGGAAATCGGCTTCTTCGCGCCCGACGCGCGGGTGCGCCTGCTGCCCGACTGGGAAACGCTCCCTTACGATACCTTTTCGCCGCACCAGGATCTGGTCTCGGAGCGCCTCGCCACGCTGCACGACTTGGGCGAAGGCCGTTGCGACATCCTGCTGGTGCCCGCCACCACGGCGCTCTACAGGATGCCGCCCGCGTCGTTTCTGGCGGCCTACACGTTTTCATTCGCGCAGGGCGAACGGCTCGACGAGGCGAAGTTCAAGGCCCAGCTCACGCTCGCCGGCTATGAACACGTCAGCCAGGTCGTGCGGCCTGGTGAATATTGTGTACGCGGCTCGCTGCTCGACCTGTTCCCGATGGGCTCGCCGCTGCCTTACCGGATCGACCTGTTCGACGACCAGGTCGACTCGATCCGCGCATTCGATCCCGACACGCAGCGCAGCCTCTATCCCGTGAAAGACGTGCGCCTGCTGCCCGGCCGCGAATTCCCGTTCGATGAAGCCGCGCGCACCGCTTTCCGTAGCCGCTGGCGCGAGACCTTCGAGGGCGATCCGAGCCGCGCGGCGATCTATAAGGACATCGGCAACGGTGTGCCGTCGGCGGGCATCGAATATTATTTGCCGCTGTTTTTCGAAGAGACGGCAACGCTGTTCCACTACCTGCCGGAAGGCGCGCAACTCGCGTTCGTCGGCGATCTGGACGCTGCGATCCGCCGCTTCACCAACGACACGAAGCAGCGCTACAACTTCCTGTCGCATGATCGCGACCGGCCGATTCTGGAACCGGCGCGGCTGTTTCTGTCGGACACGGATTTCTTTACGTTCGCCAAGCCGTTCGCGCGGCTCGCGTTGCCCGCGAACGCAGGCGGCGGCTGGTCGACGCCTCTGCCGAATCTCGCCATCGACCGTCATGCCGACGACCCCGTGCTCGCGTTGCGCGCGTTTCTCGCCAGTACGCCAAACCGCGTGCTGTTCGCCGCGGAGTCGGCCGGACGGCGCGAAACGCTGTTGCAACTGCTCGCCGACAACCATCTGAAACCGGCATCGAGCGACAGCTTCCAGGACTGGCTCACAGGCGACTCGCGCTTCTCATTAGGCGTCGCGCCGCTCGCGAACGGCTTCGCGGTGCCGGTCGACGGCATCGCGATCATCACCGAGACCGAGCTTTACGGGCCGCTCGCGCGACGCGCGGGGCGTCGCCGCCAGGAACAGGCGAGCAACGTCGATTCGATGGTGCGCGATCTGTCCGAGCTGAAAGTCGGCGATCCGGTCGTGCATTCGCAGCACGGCATTGGCCGCTACATGGGCCTCGTCACGATGGACCTCGGCGAAGGCGAAACCGAGTTCCTGCACCTCGAATACTCCGGCGACAGCAAGCTCTACGTGCCGGTCGCGCAACTTCACGTGATCTCGCGCTACAGCGGCGCCGATCCGGAAAGCGCGCCTTTGCACTCGCTCGGATCGGGCCAGTGGGAAAAGGCCAAACGCAAGGCCGCGCAGCAGATTCGCGACACGGCCGCCGAGTTGCTGAACCTGTACGCGCGCCGTGCCGCGCGTTCCGGCCACGCGTTCCCGCTCGAACCAAAGGACTACGTGAAGTTCGCCGAGAGCTTCGGCTTCGAGGAAACGCCCGACCAGGCCGCCGCCATCGCGGCCGTGATCGGCGACATGACGAGCGGCAAGCCGATGGACCGTCTCGTGTGCGGCGACGTCGGCTTCGGCAAGACCGAGGTGGCGTTGCGCGCGGCATTCATTGCGGTGATGGGCGGCAAGCAGGTTGCACTGCTCTCGCCCACCACGCTGCTCGCCGAACAGCACACGCAAACCTTCACCGACCGCTTCTCCGACTGGCCGGTGCGGATCGCCGAACTGTCGCGCTTCAAGTCGACCAAGGAAGTCAACGCGGCCATCGGGCAGATCAACGAAGGCACCGTCGATATCGTGATCGGCACGCACAAGCTGCTGTCGTCCGACGTGCAGTTCAAGCGGCTGGGGCTTGTGATCATCGACGAGGAACATCGTTTCGGCGTGCGTCAGAAAGAGGCGCTGAAGGCCTTGCGCGCCGAGGTCGACGTGCTCACGCTGACCGCGACGCCGATCCCGCGTACGCTCGGCATGGCGCTCGAAGGTCTGCGCGATTTCTCGGTAATCGCCACCGCGCCGCAAAAGCGGCTAGCGATCAAGACCTTCGTGCGTCGCGAAGAAGACAGCGTGATTCGCGAAGCGATGCTGCGCGAACTGAAGCGCGGCGGCCAGGTGTACTTCCTGCACAACGAAGTCGAGACGATCGAAAATCGCCGGCAGATGCTCGAAGCGCTCGTGCCTGAGGCACGTATCGCGGTCGCACACGGCCAGATGCACGAACGCGAACTCGAACGCGTGATGCGCGATTTCGTCGCTCAACGCGCCAACGTGTTGCTGTGTACGACGATTATCGAAACCGGTATCGACGTGCCGAGCGCCAACACGATCCTGATTCATCGCGCGGACAAATTCGGTCTCGCCCAATTGCACCAGTTGCGCGGACGTGTCGGCCGCTCGCATCACCAGGCGTATTCGTATTTGCTGGTGCACGATCCGCAAGGGCTGACCAAGCAGGCGCAACGCCGTCTCGAAGCAATCCAGCAGATGGAGGAACTCGGCTCCGGCTTCTATCTGGCGATGCACGACCTCGAAATTCGCGGCACGGGCGAAGTGCTCGGCGACAAGCAGTCGGGCGAAATTCACGAGATCGGTTTCCAGCTTTATACCGACATGCTGAACGACGCCGTGAAGGCGCTGAAGGAAGGCAAGGAGCCGGACCTCACCGCGCCGCTCGCCGCGACGACCGAGATCAATCTGCACGCGCCCGCGATTCTGCCCGCCGACTATTGCGGCGACGTGCAGGAGCGTCTGTCGCTGTACAAGCGCCTCGCCAACTGCGAGCACAACGATTCGATCGACGGCATTCAGGAAGAGCTGATCGACCGCTTCGGCAAGTTGCCGCCGCAGGCGCATGCGCTGGTGGAAACGCATCGTTTGCGGCTCGCCGCGAAGCCGCTGGGCATTTCGAAGATCGACGCGGGTGAGACGGTGATCGGCTTGCAGTTCATCCCCAATCCGCCGATCGACGCGATGCGGATCATCGAGATGGTGCAAAAGCATAAGCACATCAAACTCGCGGGCCAGGACAAGCTGCGGATCGAAACACGCAGCCCGGATCTTGCGGTGCGTGTCGCCACGGTCAAGGAAACCTTGCGCGCACTGGGATCGCCGAGTCGCGGCACGGCGCCTGCCGCCGCGGCACGATAAGCACCCTGCCTGCTCCGGCATTGCTAACGCTGCATTAGCGATGCCGGAGAAGAAACCCGGGGACGTATAGCGTTTTTTCGTTTCATGCTGCGCTGCGCCATGGCCGCCGCCGCTTACGGGCGTGTTTTTTTTGGGTATGATCGAAAGACTCAAATGCTGGAGTCCTGTCATGTCTCACGTCGCTGAATCAGCGCAGTCCACCTCTTCCTCATCTGCTGCATCGCCTGCCTCGCTGCCGTGGGTCACCCGTCTCGTGTCGATGGACACAGTCAGCCGCAATCCGAATCTCGGCCTGATCGAAACCGTGCGTGACGAACTGCGCGCAGTCGGTGTCGCAGCCACGTTGACACACGACCCAAGCGGCAAATGGGCGAACCTGTTCGCCACCCTCCCCGCGCACGACGGCGAAACGAACGGCGGCGTGGTGCTGTCGGGTCATACGGACGTGGTGCCGGTTGACGGCCAGCAATGGGACAGCGACCCGTTCAAGCCCGAGATTCGCGACGGCAAACTCTATGGCCGCGGCACCTGCGACATGAAGGGTTTTATCGGTGCGGCGCTCGCGCTGGTGCCGGACATGCAGCGCACGAAACTGGCGAAGCCGATCCATTTCGCGTTGTCGTTCGACGAAGAAGTCGGCTGTGCAGGCGCGCCGCTGCTGATCGCCGATCTGATGAAGCGCGGCGTGAAGCCGGACGGCTGCATTGTCGGTGAGCCGACCAGCATGCGCCCCATCGTGGCTCACAAGGGCATCAATGCGTATCAGTGCTGCGTGCGCGGCCAGGCCGCGCATTCGTCGCTGACGCCCAAGGGCTTGAACGCAATCGAATACGCAGCACGGCTGATCTGCTATATCCGCGACATGGCCGACCAGTTCCGCGAGCAGGGTCCGTTCGACGAACTGTACGACGTGCCCTTCACGACCGCGCAGACCAGCACGATCATCGGCGGCAATGCGATCAATACCGTGCCGGCCGAGTGCAAATTCCAGTTCGAATTCCGCAATCTGCCCACGCTCGATCCCGAGCCGATTTTCGCGCGCATCGATCAGTACGCGCGCGAGACGCTGTTGCCGAAGATGTTGCGCGAACATCCGTCGGCAGCGATCGAGATTACGAAGATTGCAGCGGCGCCCGGCCTCGATTCGTCTGAACAAGCCGCGATCACGCAGCTGGTGCGCGCGCTGACCGCCGATCAGGACAAACGCAAGGTTGCGTACGGCACCGAAGCGGGGCTCTTTTCGCTGGCGGGTATTCCGAGCATCGTGTGCGGTCCTGGCGATATTCAGCAGGCGCACAAAGCGAATGAATTCGTCGCGCTGGATCAGTTGGTCGCGTGCGAACGCTTCCTGCAGAAATTCATTCACAGCATGTCGGTGGACGCGCACCCGGCTCACGCGCGCTGAAACTGAGCGCCGCGAAACGGGTCTTACGATTACCGACAATCCCACGCCCACGCCATGTCAACCGCCACGCCGCAACATACGGACCACACGATCGACGGCGAGCCGATCCCCACACTGGACGACATCGCCGCGCAGCACTTTGCACTGGCGCCGTGGGTCATGCGAACGCCGGTGTTCGACCGGCTCGATTTTTCATCGCTGGAAGGCACAGTGGTGAATTTCAAGTTCGAACTGTTGCAGGCGGGCGGCAGTTTCAAGGCGCGTGGCGCGTTCACGAACCTGCTTGCCCTCGACGAATCGCAGCGTAGCGCGGGCGTGACCTGCGTGTCGGGCGGCAATCATGCCGTGGCCGTCGCGTATGCGGCCATGCGTCTGGGCATCAGCGCGAAGGTCGTGCTGTTCCGTTCAGCGAATCCGGCACGCGTTGCGCTGTGCCGGCAGTATCGCGCCGACATCGTCTACGCAGAAGATATAGCTGAAGCGTTTGAACTGGTGCGCCATGTCGAGGCTGAGGAAGGCCGCTACTTCGTGCATCCGTTTAACGGCTATCGCACGGTGCTGGGATCGGCCACACTTGGCTATGAATGGGCCACGCAATCGCCCGATCTCGAAGCGGTGATCGTGCCGGTGGGCGGTGGCGGACTCGCTGCCGGCGTGGCGACGGCCATGCGTCTCGCGAATCCGCAAGTGCA
Source organism: Paraburkholderia fungorum (assembly GCF_900099835.1). NCBI lineage: Bacteria > Pseudomonadati > Pseudomonadota > Betaproteobacteria > Burkholderiales > Burkholderiaceae > Paraburkholderia > Paraburkholderia fungorum. The sequence goes on along the minus strand of NZ_FNKP01000001.1, from coordinate 1,966,124 downwards.
TGTTTATGGCGTCGAACCCGAAGGCGCTGATGTAATGGGCAAGAGTTTTGCGGCCAATCACACGGTCAAGATGGGCCACATGCACAGCATTGCCGACTCGCTAATGTCGCCGCATACGGAGGAATACAGCTACGAGTTGTGCCGCCGTCATATCGACCAGTTGGTGACGGTTTCGGACGACCAGCTTCGCGCCGCCATGCTGATCTTATTCGGACAACTGAAGCTGGCGGTGGAGCCCGCTTGCGCTGCTGCTACTGCCGCTTTGCTCGGTCCGCTGCGCGATCAGTTGCAAGGCAAACGCGTGGGTGTACTGCTGTGCGGCACGAATACCGATCCGGTCAGTTTTGCTGAGCATATAGAGCGCGCGCGGCACGGCGAGTCACAGTTTCCGCAGTAAGCAAACAATCCTTGCATATTGTGGCAAAGCACTAGCCTATCCTTCTCAGGTTGGTATCATTCGCTTATCGATACTTGGGAGGAATCTCTATGAGCATGATCAAGGAATTCAAGGAATTCGCCCTCAAGGGCAACGTGATGGACCTCGCGGTTGGTGTGATCATCGGCGGCGCATTTTCCACCATCGTCAATTCAGTTGTGAAAGACCTGATCATGCCGGTTGTCGGGCTCGCACTCGGCGGCCTCGACTTCTCCAACAAGTTCGTTCGGCTCGGCGATCTTCCGGCGTCCTACAAAGGCAACCCGGAGTCATATAAAGATCTGCAAACGGCGGGGGTCGCGGTATTCGGTTACGGCTCGTTCATTACGGTGCTGATCAACTTCATCATTCTCGCGTTCATCATTTTCCTGATGGTCAAGTTCATCAACAATCTGCGCAAGCCGGCTCCGGCCGCGCCGGCAGAACCGGCACCCACGCCGGAAGACGTTTTGCTGTTGCGTGAAATCCGCGATTCGCTGAAGAACTCGCCGCGTTAAGCACGCGCGATTATTGAGCCGAAACCAATAAAAAAGGCCTGTTGCGATATCTGTCGCAACAGGCCTTTCAATTTGTCGAGTCGCTTTTTATTGCCCCCATCGCGCAGATAACCCGACACGTCAGGCTTCTTTCTGCGCTTTCAGATTCACCGCGCCTTCAATCATCGTTTCAAGCTGGCCGAAATTGACTGGCTTCGTTAAATGCGATGTAAAGCCGGCACTCAGACAACGACGCACATCTTCATCGGTACCGAAACCGGTTAACGCAACTGCCGGCGCATCCGAGTGCTCGCGGAATGCCTTGATGAAATCGAGGCCGGTGCCGTCCGGCAATCCGACATCGCTGACAATCAGATCGAAATTTTGCAATTGCGTGGCGGCCAGCGCATCGTCGACGCGCCCCACCACCGTCACGTCGTGACTGAGGCTGCGTATCAGTTGCGCCATCACCTCGGCGGTATCTTCGTGATCTTCGATCAGCAGAATAGTCAGCAATCCCTCCGGATGCACCTGGGCCGGCGCGACCACTGGCTGCACGATATCGGGGGCGGCGGCGGTGGGCAGCGTAATCGTGAAAGTCGCGCCGCAGTGCGCGCCAGGGCTTTGTGCAATGACGGTGCCGCCGTGAACATCGGTGAGCGCCTTGGTAATCGCCAGCCCCAGGCCGAGGCCGCCGAATTGCCGCGTCATGTTCTGGTTGCCCTGCTCGAAAGCGTTGAACAGCTTGCCGATCTGTTCCGGCTCGATGCCGATACCCGTATCTTCGACCGATATCTGCACGTGCATTCGCTCATCGCGTGTACGTACGTAAATATGGCCGCCGTCGGGCGTGAACTTGGCGGCGTTGCGGATCAGGTTCCACAGCATCTGTTGCAGGCGGGCGCGATCGGCCAGCACATAGTGATGCGCAGCGTGCTTTTGCACGTGCACGTCCTGCTGCTTGACCTGAATCTCGCTGCGGAAAAGTTCGAGCACGCTGTCCATCACGTCATGCACGTCGACGGTTTCAAGCGACAGGCGCAGCTTGCCGTTCGCCACCCGCGTCAGATCGAGCAGATCGTCGATCAGCCGTGCTTCGAGTTCGACATTGCGCCGAATCATGCGCACACTGCTGCGCGCCTGGTCCGGCAAATCGGGGATCATCTCCAGCACACTCGCCCCGGCCAGCACCGGCGTGAGCGGCGTGCGCAATTCGTGCGACAGCATCGCCAGAAAGCGGTCTTTTGCGCGATTCGCCTCTTCGGCCGTTTGACGCGCGGCCTGCTCTGACGCGAGCAGCCGTTCGCGCTCCTCGCTCGCCTCGCGCTGCGAATGAATATCCGTGAAACTGCCGAACCACTTGTTGACGTTGCGCTCGGCATCGCGCATCGCCACCACGCGCGCGTCGAACCAGCGATATTCGCCGTCGTGCCGCCGAATCCGCAACTCATGCCGATAGTCGCCCGCCTGGCTCGCCACCGCTTTTAGCCAGCTGCGGCGGATCTGCTCGCGATCGTCCGCGTGAACCGCATCGAGCCACGCGAGGCCATACGAACTGTCTTCGGCGAGACCCGTGTAGTCGTACCACTGTTTCGACAGAAAATCGCAATCGCCCGCCGCGTTGCAGGTCATCACGAGGTGAGGCAAGGCTTCCGACAGGGTCCGGTAATGCTGTTCGCGATCGCGCAGCAACAGCGCTTCGTCCGACGCCCGTTGCAGGCGCACCTGCGACAACACGCGTTCCACGGCTTCCGGAAGATAGTCGAGATAGTCACCCGATTTCGGCACGACGTCGGACACGCCCGCACGCAGCGCTTCGATCACGCGCGACTCGTCGGTAAAACCCGTCACGAGGATCGCCGGAATCCGCACGCCTTCAGCACGCAGACGGCGGAAAAAGTCGAGTCCGGTTTCCGGTCCGCTCAGTTGATAGTCGAGGACCAGCAGGTCGGGGCCGCCGCCGGCGAGGCGTTCGCGCGCCGCGTCGACGCCGGCGCAGATCGCCACCCGGCAACCGGCGCGTTCGAGCGACTTGCGCGCGAGCCGGAGGATGCCTTCGTCGTCATCGACGACTAGCACATACGCGGCGGGCTGCGTGGACACTTCTTCGGTCATGCGGAGTTTCTCTGGCTAGGTCAGGTGGTCGATGCGGTCGATGTGGCCGGTCTTGCCTATCTTGTCACGCGCGGCTTTCGGGCGGCTTTTACGGCGTCGTCCGAAAAACGCTCACGGCGCGGCGAGCCGGTGGCCGGGCGGCAGCTTGACGACCTGCAGGAAAAAGCCGAGCCGGCGCACCGCCTCGATGAATGCATCGTATTCGACCGGCTTGCAGATGTAGACGTTGCAGCCGAGTTCATAGCAACGGGCGATTTCGCGCGGGTCGTCGGTGGTGGTCAGCACGATCACGGGCACGGCGGACGTTTTCGGGGATTCTTTCAGACGACGCAGCACTTCGAAGCCGTCCACGCGCGGCATCTTCAGATCGAGCAGCACGACGAAATGGCTCAGATCTTCGAGCGGCGGATACGGATTCGACGCCTGACTGGAGGTCGCAGTCGCCGTTGGGGCCAGCGTGCCGGCGGTGTCCGCCGGAGCTGGACCGAAGAAATAATCGAGCGCCTGCTGCCCGTCGTGAAGGCGCACGAAGCGATTCGAAATGCCCGCACGGCGCAAATTGCGCTCGACAAGCGTGGCATGTCCGTCGTCATCTTCGATCAGTACGATGCTGACCGTATCCCCGTGACTCATATGCTCTCCGTGCTAACAGATTCGTCTATGCAAGTTACCTGTCATTTTTGTTGCTGGCCCTGACGAAGGCCGTGCCGCTCAGCTGCGCCTCAACCGCGCAACGGCTGCTCGGGCAGCACCACGAAAAAGGTCGACCCGGCGCCGACGGCCGACTCGACCCACACACGCCCGCCATGCCGCTCGACGGTACGCCGCACCACCGCGAGGCCGATACCGTCGCCGCTCGCGACCTCGCCATGCAGGCGTTGAAACGCGCGGAACACCTTCGACAGATAAGCGGCTGGAATGCCCAGGCCGTTATCGCGAACGTAATACGTACGCATGCGCACCGCGCGCGGCTCGGTTTCGTCGACCGCTTCGGCCTCCAACGCACCGACTTCGATCCGACCATGACGCGCAGGATCCAGAAAATTCAGCGCGTTGCCAATCAGATTGCTGAAAATCTGCTCGACCGCAGCCGGATCGCCCCATGCCGGCGGCAACTCGCGCACGGTCACCGTTGCCGAGCGCTGAGCGATCGGGCCCTGCAACGCGTCGACCACGCGGCTCACCACCCGCCCTACGCTCACCCGCTGCCACTGATATTCGAGCCGCCCCGCGCGCGAAATCCGCAACAGCGCCTCGATGATCGCCGCCGCCCGCGTTACCGCGGTGCGCAGGTAGTACAGCGATTCGCGCACATCACCGTCGAGAATATGCGCCATACGACGATGCTCCGCCTCCGGCAATCCCGCCTGCGCGACGATGCCACCCAGTTCGTCGCAGGACACCTGCAATTCTTTGGAGAATCCTTGCAGATTCACCAGCGGCGAGCGCAAATCGTGCGACACGCTGTAGATGAACATTTCGTTGTCTTGTGTTTCCTGCCGCAACTCTTCGTTGAGGGCCGCCAGTTCCCGCGCGCGCGCTTCGAGCCGCGTTTTCAGGCTGGCCTGCTCGCTGTCCGCTGCGCGCAGCCGCGTGCCGGTTTGATGCAGCACTGCGTCGAGCGCGGCGATTTCGTCGCTGCCCGACAGGGGTGCCGCGAGCGGGCGCCCGCTGCCCAGGCGCTCGGCGTTTCCGGTCAGCACTTCCAGCCGCCGGCCGATGCTTCGCGCGAACACCACCGCCGTGCCGGCCCAGATCAGCATCGAGCCTATCACCGCCGCAATCAATGCGTATTGCTGCCGGTCCCGCCGCCTGGCAAGCGCAGCCGAGCGCTCGGCGTCGAGCCGCGACGCCTCCTGGCCGAATCCGGCAAGTTCGTCGCGAAACAGCGCGACCTGCTGCGGCAACGCGCCCGTTTCCCGTGCGATGAATGGCTTCGTGCTGTGTCCGTCGTGCAAGGCCCGGGAGATTTCGGCGGTTTGCTCGCGATATTCGTCGATGGCGCGCTGCATGTTGTGCACGCGCGCGACCTGTTGAGGCGTTCCCGCAACCAGGGCGTCGAGCTTCGACAGACGGTCGCCGACGTCGACCCACACCGTATGGCGGTCGATCAGCGAGACGTCGCCGGTGACCATGGCGGTACGGACCCGTGCTGCCTGACGCAGCAGCGGGTCGATGATCGCCGACGACTGATAGAGGATCTGCTTGCTGTTGGTGACCCACTGCGCGGCCTGCGCCGTCTGCTCCTGGGTGTCGAAGACGACGCCAAGGAGCGCCAGCTCGACCGCGCTCGGCACGGCAATCAGCAGCAGCCCCCTGGTGAATAGTTTCATGTTCGCCCGAAGGGTCGCAAAGCAGTCGCTCAGGGATCGGTCCGGTCGTGACCAAAGCGAATCCCGAACCACGCAGATACGTGTGACGCATCGTCTTGTTCACGCGACCGGCATACCAGCCGGAACGCACGGTGCAGTGCAGCCGGACGGGCCATTATCGACGTGAATTCGAGATATTTCAATGTAGCGGCAAGATGCGCTGGCCCACACAAAAATGACTTTTTTATTGGTACGAGGTGTTTTTTCGGCGGCTCGTGCGTCTATGATGGAGACAGATGTGCTGGGATGCGAAAGCGCGCGGCGAGGCGGTTCGGCATGATTCGTGCGGGAAGCGGTGAGGCGGCGCAGTCGTCGAATCATCGTGAATCCGGCCTTGTCGTATGCTATAAAAGATCGACGTGCGGCGCGCGAAGCCGGGAGTTGTCGCATGAGGACGCAGCGTTTTTTGCAATTCTTTTTCAGGCGAATTTTTATGTCCTTCCCGAAAAAGCGTAGACGCGCGAAGGTGGACGGCGATGAGTCGTTCCTCGCGGTACTGCGGCATTTCAAGCCCTTCGGTCAGCTCGACACCAAAATTGCGCGCGCCCGTGCGCAAGACGAGCCGGTCCTTTACGCGCATGTGTTGCCTGGGCTCGACGTGCTCTTATGCAGCGTGCGGGGCGCGCAACCTCCGTATCCGGCACCGGCGGAATTGCGCCGGCGCTGCATCGAATCCATTACGAATGCGTTGGAGCAGCCGCTCGATGGTCTCGAGAACGGCGGTTACTGGTATGAGGCAGACGGTTTCGGCTTTCTCGTTTTCGCCAGTCGCGCGCGCAGCAAGATTCTCGCGGAATTCGGTGCGACCCGTGTGGGCGGTTCGCGTCGCGGGGTGCGTCGGCAGGATGCGGCCGGCGATACCGCTCCAAGGTCGTTGAGGTAAGCGCAGTCGCGCCGGTTTCTTCTCAGGTTGTTCTCTTTTGAGTCGCTGGTAGCGCCACTTTCTTGACGGCGGCGTTGCCAGAGTCCCTCTTCTCTTTCCCTGTTGCCTTGATGCGCCGAGTGCGCTCAGTCGGGTCACGCTTCGATCGCGACCCGGTTTGATCGCGCGCGCGCAGGTGATGACGGCCGTCCCTCGCCCACTCATTCCGTTATCGCGTCTTCACTATGACCGCGCACCGAGGGTACGCTGATCAGCCATAGAAAGACGAATGAAAGGCCGCCGCCCAGACTCCAGCTCAGCCAGTCTGCAGGTAACGTCGAAAACATCAGCTCCCCTTGTACAAAGAAGCGCTTGCCGGCGACATCGCAGCGGGCTTCTTCCTGGTGTCTTTCGCGTCGCTGGCTGCGGCGGGTGACGAAGCCCCGCCAACCGACTTGTTGACCGGCGCGCCATCAAGCGAAAGCGCCGCTTTTGGTTGCTGCTTGACGCCCGGCGGCGGCGCCGTCGGAGCCTGCCTCACTTGCGAGAGCAACTGCGCACACGGCAACGGCTTGTTGTTGCTCGGAGCCAGCAACGGAATCAGCGCAGCGAACGGGTTGATCAGCCCCAACCCCACCGCCGCGCCGCCACGCAACGCCAGCGCGGCCGCGTTCACGCCAACATGCGGGTCCTTGAACGTGCCCTTCACATAGAGCGGCGAGCGCAGCGAAAACACCCGGAAACCCTTCGTATGCGGATGCACGCCAAGGTCCAGCGTCTCGTCACGCAGATTAACGGTGCCGTCGATGTTGATCACCGCGTCGTCGGTATCGAGTGCGAACACGCGTGGTTCGAGCACGCCGTCGGTCGCGACGAAATCGGCGGCCGCACAGTTGATCTTCACGTCCCGATTGCCGAACAGCTTTTCGTACACCACGTTCGCGACGTTCAGACCGGCCGCTTCCATCAGCAGACGGCTCACCGTGCCGTCGGTCACCAGCGCTTTCACCTCGCCGTTGGAAGTGGCCGCCAACGCGGCCGGCGAATTGCCCGTGGCGGTCAAAGCGGCATCGCCGTTGATTTCGCCCAACGCGCTCTGCATCGTCTTGAAGTTCGGGAACAACTGCTTGAGCTTCAGATGCCGCGCCGAGGTCGAGAAGCGTCCCTTGAGTGGCGTGGTGCTGCCGTCGAGATGAATGTTCGACGCAAGCGAGCCGCCTGCCACGCCGAATTTCAACGGTTCCAGGGACAACACGCCATCGGTCATCACGACGTGGGTGTACAGGTCGGTGATCGGCAGATCGGAGCTTTTGACGATGCGCCGGCCGGTGAATTTCACGTCGGCATCGATTGCCTTCCAGCGGTCGGTGCGGAACTCTTCGACCGGCAGCACCTTATTGCTTGGCTGCGCGGTCGCGTCGCCGCGCCTGGCCTTGCTGGCGTTCGAATCCGCGCCGATCACCGGGGCGAGATCGGCGAATTGCAGCAGATGCGAGATCAGTTCGCCCTGCAGCAATGGACGCGGCTCACGCGCGGTATAGGTCAACGAGCCGTTCAGATCGCTGCCGCCTACCCGGCCTGTAAAATTTTCATACTTGAAGACATTGCCGGTGGATTTGAACTGGCCGATCAAACGGCCTTCCGTCGCGTATGGCGGCGTGTCGGGCAAGGTCACGCCGGTCAGCGAGTAGAGACGCGCCATGCTGTTGCCTTGCAGCCAGAGCCGCAGATCGACGGCGGCCAGATGAGCCGGGTCGGTGATCGTGCCGACCAGGCCGACATGCAGATCGCCTGCCTTCACATCGGCCTGCACCGGGAACGGACGATTCGCGTCCTGCAACGCCAGCACGCCCCCGACCTTGCCGCTGCCCGCCACCGGTGTCTTGTTGTAGGTGCCCTTGACCGTCCAGCCGATCGCGTACGGCGGAATTTCCGGCTTCGCTCCGGCCGTCGTCACCGTACCGCTTGCGCCCGAGGCGGTCATCGCGCCGCTGGCGGTTTCGGGCGTTTGGCTCGCGACTCCGGCTTCGCTTGCACCCGCGCTTGCCCCGGCCGCCCCACCCGCGACCAGCGCGCCCGAAGCGCCCGTAGCCGCAGTCGTTCCCGACGCCGTGATATCCGTCGACGAAGCACCTGACGCAGCCGCCGCCGATGCAGCCGCCGCTTCCGACGCTGCCTGCGCATTGGCCTGGGCCGTCAGCTTGCTCGCGCCCGCCTTACCGATGGCTTGCGCCGACGCGCTACGCGACGCCGCTTCCTGCTGCTTCATCGCCTCGCCGATCGGAATCGGCTGGCCGAGCGTATCGACGACCATTTGCAGATCGACCTTCTTCTGCTGATCGGAGAGCGCGATATTGCCCTTCGCAAAGGCGATATCGTTCAATTCGAGCTTCCATTCGGAAGGCCCGCTCGACGACGCCATTTTGAAAGTCCAGTTATTACGGCCGTCAAGCATGCGCTCGAGATCGACCGAAGGATTCACGAGGTTGATCTCCGGAATCACGATGTCGTGCGCGAGCAGCGGCAGCACCTTGACCTCGAAGTCGATTTCATCGAGCGTCGCGAACTGCGGGTGTTTGGTCCAGTCGGGATTGCCCACCGTGATATTGGCGGCCGAAAAACGCGGCCAGGGCACCCAGCCACGCCAGCCGGTTTCGCCCACGGGGTGCTTCCACCCCACCTTCAGATCGCCATTAATTGCGAAAGGCCGGCCGATGGCCTGCGTGACCTTATCGTTGATGTAAGGCCGGGCGCGATTCCAGTCGAACGCGAGAATGAAAATGACCAGCGCGACAATCAGGACAACGAGAGTACCCAACAGCCATGCAATGATTTTTCCGGTCCGTTTTCCGATGGTGCTTGACACTGCCATTGGGAGGCTCCGCGGTTTTTTGTACGTTGCGCAACGAGCAGCACGTTATGTGCCCGATGTGGGTTCGCTTTTCTCCAGGCCTTCACCAAGGTGATAGATGCGTTTAGATGCCTTTGGCATGCCGCGCCGTTTCGCTTACGAAGTGCGCAAACCTCGCAGCAGATGAACAGCATGCGCGCTCATTTTCTGCTAATTGTCGCCGCGCACAATGACTCCCGTCAGTCAGAACAACCCTGACGCAAACCGACAGGAGTCGATCATGAACCGCAAACATCTTGCAGCCGTTGTAGTCGCCGCCACCGCATTGGCGCTTTCCATTGGTACCGCAGAAGCCGCGCAAGGTTGTGGTCCGGGCGGATGGCGTAACGTGTGGGGCCAATGCCGTTACGCAGCACCCGTGATCGTCGAACCGGCGCCGGTGGTTTATGCCGCGCCCGCCGCTGCGAGCTATGCGTGCCCTCCGGGATCGTGGCTTGGCCCGTGGGGACACTGCCGGAATACGCCTTATCACGGTCGTCTGCCAAACGGGATGTATCAATGAGATGGAGAGGTTGGCCCGCAGCCGGTGTGTCATGCGAAGTTGTTGACGTTGCCTCTATGCGTTATGACTGCGCATAGAGGCACGACGCGCTGCCGAGGCACGCCTTGCTCAATGCGTGCACGCAATTAAATCCTCAGAGCAACCAGCTATTCGCGGAACATTTTTTGCGTCCATGCCAAATGGGTCAGCCGCTTCGCATCGCTCCAAACCACTGACCGGTTTCAGGAATACCGTTTTCGACCCCGCCTCCAGTCATCACATGCTCGCGGGACTTGCCCGGCAATCTCTGGATTGGACATGCGACCATGGAAAACCTCTTCGCGGTAACAGACCCTCGCGACGACGCGCGCGGCGGCGATCTGAATTTCACGATCCAAGACGGCACAGCGACAATTCCAGGCCGCATATCCAGTGCCGCCATGCGCATTCTCGCCGACGATTCCGGCTACTCTCCCACTGAAGTATTCACCGCAAACCAGTCGAAGATTCGTTCGGCGGCCTACAAGTCGCGGCGTTTTAATCCGCGTCTGGCGATGGTTCTGCTCAGCGTGAATGACTTTAGCTAGTCCGTCTGCTGCCCAAAAATTCGTCCGTTTTCATTTCACATCACAACGTGATAATTTCGCCGTGGCGCATGAGCGGAGCCACGCGAGCGCATTTATATCACGTTGACATATAATCACGGCTCGGCGTCGCGCCTTCACTCCTTGTCCCGCATCTATCTTGTTCCGCTCCATCGCCCTCCGCTGGCTCGCCAGCTTTATTCCTGCACCCGTCACCGTGAGATGGCAGGAGCGCGCGCGCTCGTGCCTCGGCGCGCTGCTCGGCATCGCCTTCACCGGCGGCACGATGTTCCTGCTGCTCGGGCCCACTGCGAACATTCCGCTGCTCGTCGCGCCGATGGGCGCCTCCGCGGTGTTGCTGTTCGCCGTGCCCGCGAGTCCGCTGGCGCAGCCGTGGTCGATCGTCGGCGGCAACCTGGTGTCCGCGACGATCGGCGTGACCTGTGCATACGCAATCGGCGAACCCGTGCTCGCGGCCGCGCTTGCCGTCGCGTTGTCGATCTGCGGAATGTTCGCGCTGCGCTGCGTTCATCCGCCATCGGGCGCGGTCGCTTTGACGGCGGTGCTCGGCGGACCGGCCATTCACGCACTGGGATATCGCTTCGTACTCGAACCGATTGCGATCCAGTCGGCCGCACTGCTCGTCGCGGCAATCGCTTATCACGCGGCTACAGGTCATCGCTATCCGCATTCGGGGCGGCAGGCTCGCGTTGCCGTCACGCCAACTAACGCTGCAAACCCGACGCGCGACAGCTTCACGCGCGCCGACCTCGATGCTGTTCTGAAACGCCGCAGCGAAATGCTCGACATCGATCCCGATGACCTCGAATCGCTGCTGCGGGAAACACAGCTTCAGGCGTTTTCGCGCAGCTTCAACGAACTGACTTGCGAAGACATCATGTCGCGTCACGTGGTGTCGATATCGGCGGACACGCACACGACAGCCGCGTGGGATCTGCTGAAACGCAACAACGTGAAGGCACTTCCGGTAACGGACACCGACCGGAATCTGATCGGCATCGTGACGCGCGCCGATCTCGCCGACAGGCGCGGAGTCGATAAACCGGCGCCATTCACGCGCTATCTCGAAGGATGGCTTCGCGGCGACGGGCTACGCACGCCGACCGTCGGCAACGTGATGACCACCGAGGTCTGCACGATCCGCACGAACGCGCCGATCACCGACCTCGTGCCGATTTTTGCCACTCACGGCCATCACCATATTCCGGTACTCGATGCATCGGGACACGTGGCGGGAATGATTACGCAAGTGGATCTGATCGCAGGCCTGTACCGGCAGACAGGGGACACACTGCGTCAGGCTGCATGACACGGCGAAGGCGAATCTGCGCGAATCGCACGAAAATAAAATACATCATCATGTGATATATTCGTCGTTTCTCCGCACCGGCAGGTCTCCCATGAAAACACGCACTCGCGGGCTGAATAAAGCCGACTTCGAGCAACTGTCCGAGTTTCGCTATCAGATGCGCCGCTTCGAACGGTTTTCGGAACAGGCCGCGCAGAGCGAAGGCATCACGCCGTTGCAGTATCTGTTGCTGCTGCATATCAAGGGCTATCCCGACCGCGACTGGGCAACCGTCGGCGAACTGGCGGAGCGGCTTCAGTCGCAACATCACGGCGTCGTCGCGCTGGTATCGCGTTGCGAAGCGCTCGAACTCGTGCGCCGCCAGGTCAGCGACAACGATCGCCGTCAGGTGGAAGTCCACCTTGAAAAAGCCGGTGAACGCGTGCTCGCACGGCTCGCCGAACTGCACCGGGCAGAGTTGAAATCGCTTGAAGGTGCGTTCCAGATTCCACAGATCGACCTCGACTGATCATGAGCATGGACTCCCATAAGCGCGATTTCGCGGCCAACGCGCGGCTGCCCGGCATCTTCGTTCTGGCGGCCTGCATCGGCGCGGTCAGCACGCTCGCCGCCTTCGTCTTGCTGAACCTGATTCATCTGTTCACCAATCTGTTTTTCTTCGGCACGCTGTCGTTCGCCGAACGCTCGCCGGCGGGCAACACGCTCGGCCTCTGGGTGATCGGCGTGCCGGTGGCGGGCGGTCTGATCGTCGGCTTGATGGCGCGCTTCGGCTCCGAAAAAATTCGCGGACACGGCATTCCCGAAGCCATCGAAGCGATCCTGTTCGGCAAGAGCCGCATGTCGCCGAAAGTGGCGGTGCTCAAGCCGCTGTCGTCGGGCATCGTGATCGGCAGCGGCGGCCCGTTCGGCGCGGAAGGTCCGATCATCATGACCGGCGGCGCACTCGGCTCGCTGATCGCGCAATGCGTGAAAGTCACCGCCGCCGAACGCAAGACGCTGCTGGTCGCGGGCGCGGCCGCCGGTATGACGGCGGTGTTCGGCACGCCGGTGGCCGCCGTGCTGCTGGCGGTCGAACTGCTGCTGTTCGAATGGCGGCCGCGCAGTTTCCTGCCGGTCGCAATCGCGTGCGCGGTCGCCGGTTTTGCCCGCGCGCTTTTCTTCGGCACAGGTCCGCTGTTCCCGCTTGAAACTGCCGCGCCGGACAGCTGGGCGCTGTTGTCGTGCGTGATCGCCGGATTGTTGTCGGGTGCGCTGGCGTCCGGACTTTCCGCCGCGCTGTACAAGACCGAGGACCTGTTCGGCAAGCTGCCGATTCACTGGATGTGGTGGCCCGCGCTCGGCGGGATCGTCGTCGGCATCGGCGGATGGCTGGAGCCGCGCGCGCTCGGCGTCGGTTACGACGTGATCGGCGATCTTCTGCATCAGCACATCGCCTTGCAGATCGCGCTCGCACTGCTCGCCGTGAAGGCCGTGATGTGGGTCGTGGCGCTCGGGTCCGGCACGTCGGGCGGCGTTCTCGCCCCGCTGTTGATGCTCGGCGCGGGTTTGGGCACGGTGCTGTCGCACTGGCTGCCGGGCAATCAGCCGGCGTTGTGGCCGCTCGTGTGCATGGCCGCGACGCTCGGCGCAACGCTTGGCGCACCGCTGACCGCGATCGTGTTCACCTTCGGCCTGACTCACGACGCCAACGCGCTGCTGCCGCTGCTGACCGCCACGCTGATCGCACACGGCTTTTCGGCCGTCGTGATGCGCCGCTCGATCATGACGGAGAAAATCGCGCGCCGTGGTTATCACATCTATCGCGAGTACGGGGTCGATCCGCTCGAGCGTCACTTCGTCGACGAAGTGATGACGCCCACCGTCGATTCGATCGACGCAGGCGCGACGGTCGGCGAAACCTTGCAGAAGTTTTTCGGCGCAAATCAGACGCGCCGCGCGTATCCCGTCTTGCGTGATGACGCGGTGATCGGCGTGGCCGATCGGGCGCTGCTCGAGCAATTCTGCCGGGAAAACGCAGAAGTCAAACGCGCCGCACTTCTCGCCGACGTCTTCGCGCAGATGAGCCCCACCTACGCGTTGCCTTCCGAAACCTGCCGTCTCGTTGCAACAAGACTGGCCGTCCACAATCTCGAACGGCTGCCGGTGGTCGAAGATCGCAAGAGCATGCGCCTCGTGGGAATCGTGTCGCGCAGCGATCTGGTCAAACCGTCGCTGAGCCATTTCGAAGAAGAACATAAGCGGGAGCGTTTCCGGCGTTTGACGCCGGTGCTCGGCAAGCGGCGCTTTGCGCCGATCCGCAAGGCTGGCTGATTACGGCATGCCCAGACAAAGGTTGAAGCGGCTGACTGCTTCAACCTTTTTTGTTTCTACAAGCGTGACCTGCACTCCTTCACAGGCCTATCCATTGACCCGCAAAGCGTGGTCTCATTCGCCTATCGCCACGACCGAAGCCCGCAACGATGTCCGAACGCATGTCCGATGAAGCACTCCGCCGCATGGCCTCCATCGTTGCTCTGGCGGTCGCGCTGATTCTCGTCGTCGTCAAGGTATGGGCGTGGCTCGCCACGGGCTCCATCTCGCTGCTGACCTCCGCCGCCGATGGCCTCGTCGATGTCCTCGCTTCGTCGGTGACCTTTGCAGGCGTCCGCTATGCGGCGCGTCCGGTCGATCAAGGTCATCGCTATGGACACGGCAAAGCCGAAGCGATCGCGGCCTTCGTTCAGGCGCTGCTGCTGGCTGGCGCGGCGGTCGGACTCGGCATCGAATCGACACGCCGCTTCTTCGATCCGCAGCCGCTGAATCAGACCGGCTTCGGCATTGCGGTGATCGTGGGCAGCTCGCTGGCCGCAGCCGGACTTGTCGGCATGCAGACGCTGGTGGTCAGGCGCACCGGCTCCACCGCCATTGCCGCCGATCGCGCGCACTATGCGACCGATGTCGCCGTCAACCTGACGGTGCTGGCCGCGCTGCTGCTCGACCATTTTCTCGACTGGTCGCGCGCCGATGCGACCGGCGCCATCGTCATCTCGTTGTACATGCTGTGGAACGCGCGAGGCATGGCCGCGCAGGCGTTGGTGCAGTTGCTCGACCGTGAGCTGGACATGCCCGACCGCGAGCGTATCGAGGCGGCAGTGCGAGGCTGCGACGGCGTGCAGAACGTGCACGATATCCGCACGCGCGACGGCGGCGACCGCGTGTTCGTCGAGTTCCACGTCGAAGTGGAAGGCTCGCTCACGGTCAACGAGGGCCACACGATCAGCGACAACGCGGAAAAAGCGGTCCAGCAACTGTTCCAGTCCGCCGATGTCACCGCGCACCTCGAACCCGCCGGTATCGACGACGAACGTCTGGACGATCTCGTCAAATAGCCCTTCACGCAAACCCCCCGTCAACACAGGCTATTTATTACAGAATGCTTTCTGACGTGTTAAGCTTGCGCCCTGTCTTTGGGGAGTAGCCGGCTTCTACCCAGAAGCGCCTGCATCAACATTCTCGGTCGCGCAGACCGTGGTGCAGGTAGCCGTCAGGTTGGCAAGACCATCGACACATCACGCGACCGGTCGGGCGCGGCGGTGTGTCGCGGTTTTCCGCCCGACCATGGACCTCGAGCCACTCCTGTCATGAATCCTGTCGCCACACTGTTCCTCGCTTTCGCCATGTCCACCGACGCCTTCGCAGCCGCCATCGGCAAAGGCGCGACGCTGCATCGTCCGCACTGGCGCGAAGCGCTGCGCACCGGGCTTATCTTCGGTGCCATCGAGGCGCTCACGCCGCTGATCGGCTGGTTCCTCGGCAAGGCGGCGGCGCAATACGTATCCGCGTGGGATCACTGGATCGCGTTCGCGCTGCTGCTCGTGCTCGGCGCGCGCATGGTGCGCAACGGCTTCCGCACGCCGCAGGCTGAAGAGGAAAAACCCGTGACCCATTCGTTCTGGCTGCTGGCCGTCACCGGCTTCGCAACGAGCATCGACGCGATGGCGGTCGGCGCGGGCCTCGCGTTCGTCGACGTCAACATTTACTCCACGGCCGCTGCAATCGGACTCGCCACCACGCTGATGGTGACCATCGGCGTGCTGCTCGGACGGGTCATCGGTCACGTGGCCGGCAGGCGCGCGGAGATGGCGGGCGGCGTCGTGCTGATCGCGATCGGCTGCACGATTCTGGCGGAACACCTTCAGATCATCGGCTGAGTTTCCGGTCCGCTGAGGGCTCATCGGCCGCACGTCTATTGACGGCGGCTCGCCGAGCGGTTAGATAGATGGCGCAGTGCCCCCACTACGCCGCTACGATCCCACTCATGACCGACGTCCCCCTTGTTCTCGCCGACGGCATCGTCCGGCGCGATCCACAGCGCGACCAGACGCTGTTGCAGCCCACTACCTTCGCGTTGCGCGCGGGTGATCGCGTCGCCATCACCGGGCCGTCCGGCTCGGGCAAGAGCGTGTTTCTGCGCGCGCTCGCGCTGCTCGATCCGCTCGATGCCGGGCGCGTGCTGTGGCACGGCGCGCCGGTCGAGCGCGCGGCGATTCCACGCTATCGGCGCAACGTCGCGTATATCCGGCAGCGGCCCGCATTGCTCGACGGCACGGTCGAAGACAACCTTCGCTATCCGTTCGAGTTGCGCACTTATCGCGACGTGCGCTTCGATCGCGCGCGGGCGGCGAGCCTCGCGGTGCAGGCCGGCCGCAGCGCAAACTTTCTCGACCAGCGCGCGAGCGAACTCTCCGGCGGTGAAGCGCAGATCGCCGCGCTGATCCGCGTGCTGCAACTGACGCCCGAAGTGCTGCTGCTCGACGAGCCGACCGCGTCGCTCGATCCCGAGTCGTCGCAGGCGATCGAAGGTCTGGTGAAGGCGTGGTTTGACGCCGATCCGTCACGTCACGCGTCGATGTGGGTCTCGCACGATCCGGCCCAGGCCGCGCGCATGAGCGAGCGCCATCTGACCATGCGTGCAGGCGTGCTGGACGAAAGCGCGGCGCCCTCGCCCGCGCACGAGGAGGCCACACGATGACCCTGCAAAACCTGAGTCTCTGGGACGTCGCGATTGCCGCGCTGCTGATCGTCGTGAACGGCGTGGTGTCGGTGGCGCTGAAGCTCGATCTGGAGCGCAAGCTTGCGTGGGCGGCGGTGCGCACCGTGGTCCAGTTGCTGGCCATCGGCTATGTGCTCGGCTGGGTGTTCCGCTACGACCACTGGTTCGTCGTGCTGCCGCTGATGATCCTGATGACGCTGATCGCCGGGTTCGCGGGTGCGAATCGCGGCAGCCGCACTTACGCCGGGCAGCGCGCGGACAGTGTGCTGTCGATCTGGGTCAGTTCGTGGCTGGTGGCGGCGGTCGGGCTGTTCGTCGTGATCCGCATTCACCCGTGGTACGAGCCGCAATACGCGATTCCGATCCTCGGAATGATTCTCGGCAATACGCTGACGGGCGTGTCGCTCGGAATCGAACGGATGACCGAGGAGCTGACCGCGCGGCGCGATCGTGTCGACATGGCGCTGGCGCTCGGTGCGACCCGCTGGGAAGCGGCGCAGGCGCCGGCGCGTCAGGCGGTGCGAGCGGGGATGATGCCGACGCTGAACCAGATGGCGGTGGTCGGCGTGGTCAGCCTGCCCGGCATGATGACCGGTCAGGTGCTGGCGGGTCAGTCGCCGTTGCAGGCGGTCCGGTATCAGATCGTGATCATGTTTCTGATTGCGGCGTCGTCCGCGTTGGGGACAGTGGGCGCGGTGCTGCTGACGTACCGGCGGCTGTTTTCGGCCGAGCACCGGTTTTTGTCGGCGCGGCTGGTGGAACGGGCGGCGGCGAAGCGCGGCTAACGTCGCTCTGCGGATGCCGCTCGGGCCATGTTCAGTGGCGCTGAGCGGCATGCGCGTTTGCGCTATGCAACGCGGTCGTGACACGACACGTAGCGGACCTCTGCTTCGGTCCGCTCGCCAGCCATCAACGCGCGACCGACACGCAAACTGCCCTCACCGCATTGCACGCTTCGCACAACACGACGGTCACCGCTTCGCGCTGATCGCCACTTCCGTGCCGTCATTGAGCGTCAGCGTTTTCGTGCTGCCGTTGACCGGCATCGTAAAACGCAGAATCTGGCTGACGGTTACGTCGTTCGGACACTTGAGCGTCTTGCCGCCGTTCGTCACCGTCTTCACGCCGTGCGGAGTTTGCGCCTGGAAGTTCATCTGCACAGTCGCCGTGCCGTCGCCGGCGACAACCGGCGCAAAGCGGATCTGCGTCTGACGGATCATCGCGCCGTTGGTATCGACCGGCAGCGACGAATAGTTCGGGCAGTCGTCCGTGCCGGCTACGGGGCCGCCCGGAGGCACGGTCTTCCAGGTGAAATCGTCCGACTCGCCGGAGCGGATCGTGCGGGTTTCCTGGGAATTGCCGAACTGTTTCGACGTGACGCGGACCGTGTAGCGAATCGGACCATCGAGAGCGGCCTGCGAGGTCACCGTGATCGGCGTGGCCGCGTGGGCCTGCTGCACGACCAGGGCGGGCGCGAATGCGCAAGCGAGAGAAGCAATCACTGAGACAGTGGAAACAGCGGAAACGGCGGAGAGTTTGAAGCTGGAGCTCATACTGTCACCTCGTTGTTGTGCCGCTGCGCGCCCGTAACGGCGCTACTGCCATTGCCTGTGTACTGCCGACGCAACGGGTCATGATTGACACCGTTCTGCGGCCAGCTGGATCACGAGACACGCAACTGTTTTAGCGTGATGCTTTACCAGTCTAATCCCAAGCGCGACCCTTCGTGCGGGGCGCAAGCTTGGGAGTTAACCCGCTTGCGGAACGAGTTTTCCGTGCGTGAGCCGAGTGATCAGTGTGTCTGCACAACACGTTTTAAAACGATGTCGCCGCGCGTTGCATTGCACAAACCGGCGCACTCCAATGCCTTCCGGTTAACGCGCCCAAACGTACGCGCAAATAAGCATGGCCAGTGCGCATCGCTGCGGCACTGGCCATGTTTTATCGGCGAAACACGCTCAGCGGGCGATCAGAATCCCGTCAGGACGACCTTGCCGATTGCGCGCCCTTCTTCAAGCAGCCGATGCGCACCACGCAGATTCTCCGCGTTGATCTTGCCGAAATCCTGTCCGACCGTGGTGCGCAACGTGCCCGCATCGACCAGACGTGCGACCTCGGTCAGCAGCTTGTGCTGTTCGATCATGTCGGGCGTGCCGAACATCGAACGCGTGAACATGAACTCCCAGTGAAACGCGGCGCTTTTCGCCTTCAGCAACTCGACCGGTACCGGCTTGCTGTTTTCGACGATCGTCGCGATGCTGCCCTGCGGCGCGATCACTTCGGCCGCAGCCGGGAAATTCTTGTCGGTGTCGTTGAAAATCAGTACGTAATCGACCTGGTCGATACCGAGTTCCTTCAACTGCGCGGGCAGATCGCCGAAATGATCGACGATGTGGTCCGCACCCAGTTCCTTCGCCCACTTCGCCGATTCGGGGCGCGAAGCGGTCGCGATCACCTTCAGCTTCGCCAGTTGCTTCGCGAGTTGGATGCCGATCGAGCCGACCCCGCCCGCGCCGCCGAAAATCAGCACGCTGCGGCCTTCATGCGCGCCTTGCGGCGATACGCCGAGGCGGTCGAACAGCGCTTCCCACGCGGTAATCGCGGTCAACGGCAACGCGGCCGCGTGCGTGAAATCGAGCGATGCCGGTTTGCGGCCGACGATCCGCTCGTCGACCAGATGAAACTCGCTGTTCGCGCCCGGACGGGTGATGCTGCCCGCATAAAACACCGGATCGCCGACCTTGAACAACGTGACATCCGGGCCGACCGCGACAACTGTGCCGGCGGCGTCCCAGCCGAGCACGCGCGGCGTCTTTTCGACGGTATCTTTCGGTGCACGCACCTTGGTGTCGACCGGATTGACGGAAATCGCCTCGACTTTCACCAGCAGGTCGCGGCCGCTGGCTTCGGGCGTCGGGATGTCGACATCGACCAGCGATTCGGCGTGATCGATTGGCAGATAGCGATAGAGACCGATGGCTTTCATGGCAACTCCTGTTTGTTCGGATTTGAGTTTTGACGAAGATCGGCGGCTGGTCCGGTTGGCTGGCATGTTTCGCGAGCGCAACGCCCTCTTGATGCCGTCGATCCATAGGCGTAATCGTACGATGCCTCTTCTTCTCGCAAAACCATCATAATGACTGAAACATCTTTTGGATTTTCCAGATAATGACGCTTTCCCCGTCCGCTGAGCGCGAGCGGCTCGATCTACTCGATGTCGCGTTGTTCGTACGCGCCGCGCTGCTTGCCAATGTATCGGCGGCGGGACGCGAATTCGGTTTATCCGCGGCGGTCGCGAGTTCGCGCATCGCGCAGCTCGAAAAGCTGCTCGGCGCGCGGCTGTTGCACCGGACCACACGCCGTATCAGCCTCACGCAGGACGGTGAAGTCTTCATGACGCGCGCCGCGGCGCTCCTCGACGCGGCGGCCGCCGCACGCGCGTCGGTCGGCCGCGCGCAGGCCGAACCGCAGGGCCGCTTGCGGGTGTCGATGACATCGTCGTTCGGACGCCAGCATGTGTCGCCGGTGATCAGCGAGTTCTTGAGACGTTATCCGGGCGTAAGCGTCGATCTGCGCCTGACCGATCAACTGGTCGATCTCGTCGATGCCGGAATCGACGTGGCGATCCGGATCGGCGCGCTGAAGGATTCGTCGCTGATTGCGCGGCGGCTCGCTGTCAACCGGCGCGTGCTGTGCGCATCGCCCGCGTATCTCGCCGCGCGCGGCATGCCGCATCATCCATCGGATTTGACCCGACACGAGTGCGTGATTCTGTCGGACCAGCGCGACTGGGCGTTCGTGACGCCGGCAGGCCCACTTGAGGTACGCGTGAGCGGGCGCCTCGTCACCGACAACGGCGAGGTGATCCGCGACGCGCTGCTCGCCGGATTCGGCATCGCGCTGAAATCGACGTGGGACGTGGCGCCCTATTTGCGCAGCGGCGAACTGGTCAGCGTGCTCGATGCTTACCCGCTGGTCGATAACGTCGCGATCTGGGCGGTTTATCCGAGCCGCGCGTTCGTGCCGCCCAAAACGCTCGCTTTCATCGAGTTCCTCGCTGCGCATTTCGGTGATCCGCCGTATTGGGATGTGGCGCCGGAGGTGAGCGCCGCATCCGGCGCCGAGTCGTTTGGCGTGTGACAAGTCACCCTGGCAATAGACGCGAGGACGCGCGCGACCGGGCATCGAGAATTGCGGCGTTTTGGCGAACCTTCGACGGAACCGCCTCTGCGAACCACGGCCCGAACCACTCAATGCTTGCGATGCCCTGCCGCCCCCGCCTGCTTCCCATCGGAATTGACATCGGTATGCGCGTCGTTCTGCGTCTTCTGCTGATACTCGTCGCCGCCGCGCCGGTCCGTATCCTTCAGCCCGCGCTCGACATCGCGATGCGCCTGTTTACCCACGTGGCGCGGCTCGTCCTCGTGTTGCGATTCGGGATTCTGGTCGGTCTCGTGCGGCAACGGCGCGGCGGCGTCCTGCATCGAGCGAGGCTGCTTGTCGGCATGCGGATCAGCCTGCTTGTCGCCAGGCTTGCTGCTCTGCGTACCCGCCAGCTTGTCGCCATCCGATGATTGCGGTGAAGTCTTCATGACGTGCTCCCTTTTCTCGTTGAATAAATTCCGCCGACCGGCGCTTACTGCGCTTCGTCGAGGCGTTTTCTCATGGCCGCGGTAATCCGCTGCCGTGTCTTCGCGTAAGCAGCCCAAGGATCTTTCTTCAGATCGGCGAGCCGTTCGTGCAGGTTCTGGATGGTCCATTGATCGCCCGCCGTGGTCGCGGCGACTTCGTCCCACGATAGCGGCACCGATACACCGAGACCAGGCCGCGCGCGCGCCGAGAATGCGGCGACCGTGCTCGATCCACGGTTATTGCGCAGGTAATCGACGAAGATTTTCTGCTTGCGGTTCTGCGCGCCCATCTTTGCGCTGAAATACTTCGGCAGCGTGGCGGCCATGTGCTGCGCGACGGCTTGCGAAAAGTCCTTCACCTCGTCCCAGCCGGCCTGTTTTGCGAGCGGCACAACGACATGCAGCCCTTTGCCGCCGCTCGTCTTGCAAAACGATTCGAGACCGAGTTCTTCGAGCAGTGAGCGCGTGAGTTGCGCGGCTTCGATCATGCGTTCCCAGCCGAGCGACGCATCGGGGTCGAGATCGAACACCATCCGGTCGGGTTTTTCGATGTTCGATACCAGCGCATTCCACGTGTGAAATTCGACGGTGCCCATTTGCGCGGCACCGACCAGCGCGTTGAGTACGTCGACGGTGATCAGCGGCGGATGGCCGGCGTCGAGGCCGGGATGCTGGGTGACATTCGGAATCGACAGTTTCTGGCTGTGCTTCTGAAAAAACAGTTCTCCGCCGATGTCCTCGGGCGCGCGCACCAGCGACACCGGCCGGTCCTTGAGATGCGGCAGCATCCAGTCGGCCACCGCTTCGTAATACCGGACGAGATCGATCTTGCGTGCGCCGGTGCTGCTATCGATCACGCGGTCGGGGTGGGATACGCGTACGCCGGCGATTTGTTCTGTGGCGTTGGATTTTTTTGTGGCGGAGGTTTTTGTAGCTGGTGTTTTTGCAGTAGGCGTCTTTGCAGTAGCCGTCTTTGCAGTAGCCGTCTTTGCAGTAGCCGTCTTTGCAGTAGCCGTCTTTGCAGTAGCCGTCTTTGCAGTCGCCGTCTTCGCAATAGCCGTCTTCGCAGTCGCCGTCTTCGCAGTAGCCGTCTTCGCAGTAGCCGTCTTCGCAGTAGCCGTCTTTGCAGTAGGCGTTTTTGCAATAGCAGCCTTCGCAGTCGCCGTCTTCGCAGCAGTAGTTTTCGCTGAAACCGTCTTCGCTGAAACCGCCTTACCCACCCCACTCTTCGGCGACGCGCGTTTCTTCGGCGCAGCCTCGCCTTCAGCTTCAGCGGCACCTTCGTGACGGATATCGGTTTCCTGTTGCACATCGACTCCTTGACGGGATGCTTCCTTGACGATCTGGCGTGCCGGTTTGTCGTCGCGCAAGCTGACGAACGACGCCTGGCGCACGATGCCGTCGCTGGTCCATTCGGCGAAATTGCATTCGGCGACGAGCACCGGTTCGACCCAATGCACCGCTGTGCGGCTGCGCTCGCGCGGCGCGGCGGCGAACGGCATCTCCTTGCTTGCGTGCGCATCGAGCGCCGTCTTGACCGAGCGCAGCAACGCGGCGTCGAAGCCGGTGCCGACTCGGCCTGCGTAATTCAGTCTGCCTTTGCTGTCGTAGACGCCGAGCAGCAGCGCACCGAACGACGCGCGGCTGCCGGACGGTTCCGAATAGCCGCCGATCACGAATTCCTGGCGTCGGCGGCACTTCAGTTTGATCCACGACGACGAACGGCCGGACAGGTAGCCGCTATCGCGACGCTTGCCGATGATCCCTTCGAGCGACATATCGCAGGCGCTCCTGAGCAGTTCGTCGGCGCTGAATCCGAAGTCGTTTGAGAACCGGAGCACGCTGTCGTCGATGTTCTCGAGCAAGGCGCGCAGGATCGCGCGGCGCTGTTCGAGCGGCACGTCGCGCAGGTCGTAGCCGTTCAGATAAGGAACATCGAACAGGTAGATGACGATGTCCTGCGGACGGTTTGCGTCGAACGCGTTTTGCAGCGCCTGGAAGCTTGGGACGTCGTTATCGTCGAGTACCACGGCTTCGCCGTCGAGCCACGCGCTGTCGAGTTCGAGCTGATCGACGGCCTCGACCTGCTTGCCGAATTTCGCGGTCCAGTCGTTACCGGCGCGCGTGAATATCTGCGTGACTCCGCGTTTCGACACACGGTCGATGCGGACCAGTACGCGGTAGCCGTCGAACTTGATCTCGTACGACCAGTCGTCGCCTGCGGGCGCGCTGTCGACGAGTGTCGCCAGTTGCGGTTTGAAGGTCGCGGGCAGGCGTGCCTTGACCGCCCCTTCGATCGCGGGCGACGCGGCAAGCTCGCGCAGCGATTCGTTGGTGCGCGTGGCGACGATGTCGGGTCGCCTGGGATCGGCTTTGGATGACGCGGGTTTTGTATCGCTGCTCCTGGTGGTCTTCGCCGAGGCGGTGGGCTTGCTCGGGGACTCGCTGGTTTTTTTGCGGACAGCAGGCTTTATCGATGCCGTTTTTGTTGCGGCCGTTGAGGCTGCGGTTCTGGCAGCGCTTCTAGTCGCGGACTTCGTGGCCGGCACGGGCGCGGTTCGACTGGTCGCGTTGGCGGTAGTCTTAGGCACGGCTTTGCCCACGCCTTTGCTTCGCGTGCGACGCCCATCGCCATCCTCGCCATCGTCCGTTTGCGAGTTCGCGCGCCTGCTATCTCCGCCGCCCTTGCCCGCACCGCGTCCCGTTTTCCCAGCCGACGCTCCGGCGTCGCCCAGCACACTCCCGGGCCGCTCTTTCAGGATGTCGTACTCGGCTTCCCCACGTGCTTCGTCGTCGCGCTCCTTGATCAGCAGCCATTGCTCCTTGTCGCCGCTGCCACGCATGTGACTGCGCACCAGCGTCCAGCCGCCGCGCAGCTTTTCTCCATGGAGCCTGAATTTGAGCTTGCCTGCAGCGTAAGTGCGAGCCGCCTCGGCCGATCCGCCGGCCGGCTCCCACGTGCCGCGATCCCACACGATCACGCTGCCCGCGCCGTAGTTGCCGGCCGGGATTTCGCCTTCGAACGAGCCATACTCGACCGGATGATCTTCGACATGGACCGCCAGCCGCTTCACCGACGGATCGAGGCTCGGCCCTTTCGGCACGGCCCATGAAAGCAGCGTCCCGTTCAATTCGAGCCGGAAGTCGTAATGCAGACGCCGCGCGTCATGCTCCTGGATCACGTATGAGAGCGTTTGGTCCGCGTCGGCATGCACCGCTTGACGGCCCGCGCGCCCCGCCCGCTTACGTGCCGTAGTCGCGCCTGAAGGCTCCGGCGTTTTGTCGAAGCGACGTTTGCGTTGATAGAGATCGAGTCTGTCGTTCATGGCGATGACATCATCGAGAGAGGGGTGAAATAGCGCCTGGCAAGCGGAATCACGACGACAGGCGCGGCCCGGTCAGCGCTGCACTCAGGCCGCCGCCCTGCGCTTACGAACCGGGGACGCAGCTGCCGTCTTCGCCGCCGCGCGACCGCCGCTGGAACTACTGCCGCCGCTTCGCCCGCGTGGCGCGCTCGCCGCCTTCGTCGCGCGAGGCTTCTTGCGGGCTGGCGCTTCGCTCTCGCCGGTTTCCGCTTCGTCGTCTTCGTCGTCCCCGGCTGCGGAAGCCCGCTTTCGACCACCCGCCGCCTTTCCTTTGTCTTTGTCCTTACCGCGCCCCAAACTGCGCTTCAACAAATCGGACAAATCGAGAATATCGGCGGATTGACGCGACTCGTGCGGCGTCTCGATCTCGGTGATTTCCTCGGTCTTGCCCGCCCGCACCTTCTTGTCGACTAACGCCATGATGTCGTCGCGGAACGTGTCGTGATATTGCGACGGGTCCCACTTGTCGCTCATGTCGTCGATCAGCTTCTTCGCCATATCGAGTTCGCGAGTGGAAACACCTGCGGCCTTCGTGCCGTCGGCGGGCAGCTTGAATTCATCGAGATCGCGCACTTCGGCGGCCCAGCGCAGCGTGTTCAGCGCCAGCACCGGACCCAGCGGAATCAGCGCCGCGAGATGCTGCTTGTTGTGCAGCACGACGCTCGCCACGCCGATCTTGCCCGATGACTTCATCGCCTCGCGCAACAACGCGTAGACCTTTTCGCCCTTGCGGTCGGGCGTCAGGAAATACGGCGTGTCGAGATAGAGAAACGAGATGTCGGCGGCATCGACGAAAGCGAGAATGTCCACCGTCTGTGTCGATTCGGGATTCGCCGCGCGAATCTCGTCGTCGGACAGCACAACGTATTTGTCCTTCTCGTACTCGAAGCCGCGCACGATGTTGTCGCGCGTCACGTCCTTGCCGGTCCGCTTGTTGATCTGCTTGTAGCCGACCGGATCGATCGTGCGTTTGTCCAGCAGATTGAAGCCGACTTTCTCCGACTGCGTCGCCGGATACAGCTGCACCGGCACGTGGACGAGGCCGAAGCTGATTGCGCCTTTCCAGATCATGTGTGGCATCGTCACGCTCCTGTGAGCCGAAGACCTGATGTGAAGCAGCTTGCGTGCCACGGGTCCAGACGCCACAGCGCATGACGGGACGCGGATTACGCTGTGGCGAGGCTGTAAGACTTGCGTCAGCCCGGCAAAAGATGCGGAGCGGATTCCCGCCGTTTTCAGCAGGCTTTAGCGGTTTTTCAGCCGTTCACCTCGACCGGCACCGCCGCGAATCCGCGAAACCGGACGCGGCCGCCTCGCGTCGGCGTCCCATTCAGCCGATACGTCGGAAACCGCTGCACGAAGCGCCCAATCGCAATTCGCGCCTCGAGCCGCGCGAGCGACAAACCCGCGCACTGGTGAATCCCGAAGCCGAACGCGAGATGCCGGTTCGGATCGCGGCGAATGTCGAAACGATCCGGCTCGGCAAACTGCTCCGGGTCGCGATTGGCCGCGCCGATGCACAAAGTGACCGGCGTACCGCGCGCAACCTCGACGCCGCCGATCGTGGTATCGACGGTCGCCATCCGGTTGCCCAACTGATTCGAACTCTCGAAACGCAAACATTCCTCGACCGCCGATTCGATCAACGACGGCTCGCGCAACAACGCATCGCGTTGCTCGGGCCATTCGGTCAGCGTAACGAGACCGTTGCCGATCAGGTTGGTGGTCGTTTCATGTCCGGCATTCAGGATGAAAATGCAGTTCTGTAGCAATTCCGCTTCGGACAGTTGCTCACCACCCGCCTCGCCCTCGATCAGCCGGGTCAGCACATCGTGCTGCGGATCGCCCGGTTCGCGCCGCCGGCGCGCGACCAGATCGCGCAGATAATCGACGAATTCGGTCACCGCGCGGTTGCCGCGTTCGAGTTGCGCGGCGTTCAGCGACGGCTCGAGCGCGCCGAGTATCGCGAGCGACCAGTCGCGCAACGGCTCGCGCTCGGCGTGCGGCACGTCCAGCAGATTGCCGATGATCTCGACCGGAATCGCCGATGCGAATTCGCCGATCAGATCGATCGAGCCGCACGCGGCCGCCCGATCGAGCAGGCCATCGACGAGACGCACGAGGCCCGGCTCCATGGCCGCGATCGCACGCGCCGTGAGCGCTCCGGCGATCAGTCTGCGCACCCGCGTATGCCGTGGCGGATCGTTGAACACAAGGCTGGTGGTGTGATGCGCGTAGAGCGGCGAGTCGCCGTATTTCGGCCTGAACTCGACGGTCTTGTCGGAGCTGAACGTCTTCGGATCGCGATAGACCGCCTGCACGTCACGAAATCGCGTCAGGAAGAGCGAGCCGTCGGGCATCCGCCGGATCGGCTCGTGGACGCGCAGTGCGTGATAAACCGGATACGGGTCGGCGTAGAAAGCGGGACTCAGGTGGCGCAGATCGAAATCGCGCGCGAGGAGGGATGGGTCGCTGGCAGTCGCCGGGGTCATGCTGTGTCTCCGTCTTTGTGTTTGTGTGCGTTGTTGCCGGGTCGATGCAAATGACCGCGAGGGATCGTTCGCAGCGTCGTTCGATTCGACAGTCGAGTATGGCTCGCGCGCAATCCGTTTGCACAGCGTGATTCTCCGCCCGCACGCAACCGCCGCAACCGCAGAACCGCCGCCCAGGACGGCGCATCTGCGGGAACCGATACAATAGCGGGATTTCCGCGCTCTCCTACTTCCTGCTTCCCTTGCGTCGTCCATGAACCTCGTCATTCAAAGCTCCGCGCCTCTTTCCGCCGATCACCACAAAACGCTCGTCGCGCTCGCGCGCGGTTCGCACGCCACCGCGATCGACGCGAATGCGCTGCGTATCGCCGACGCAAACATCGACCAGCGCGCGGACATCGACGTGTATTGCGGCACCCATCAGCTTGACTACGCGTTTGTCGAAGCGGGCCGTCAGTTGCGCGACTTCGGGCTGGTCGCGATGGACATGGACTCGACGCTGATCACGATCGAATGTATCGACGAAATCGCCGATTTCTGCGGACTGAAAGCGGAAGTGGCCGAGATCACCGAAGCGTCGATGCGCGGCGAGATCAAGGACTTCAACGAGAGCCTGACGCGTCGCGTCGCGCTGCTCAAAGGCCTCGACGCCAGCGCGCTCGAACGGGTCTACGAAGAACGTCTGCAACTGTCGCCCGGCGCGGAGCGCATGCTCGCGGGCGCGAAGGCGGCGGGACTGAAAACCTTGCTGGTGTCGGGCGGATTCACGTTCTTCACCGAAAAACTGAAGGCGCGTTTGGGCCTCGATTTCACGAACGCGAACACGCTCGAGATCGTCGACGGAAAACTGACGGGCCAGGTGACCGGCGAGATCGTCAATGCCGAGGTGAAAGCACGCACGCTGCGCGAAACCTGCGCGAAACTCGGCATTGAACCGACGCGCGCTATTGCAATGGGCGACGGTTCGAACGATCTGAAGATGATGGCCGAGGCCGGTTTGTCGGTCGCGTTCCGCGCGAAACCGGTGGTGCGCGAAGCGGCCACCGTGGCCTTCAATCATGTCGGACTGGACGGGTTGCTGCGGCTGTTCTGAGCGCAGCCTCGCGCAAATACATTGCGACCCGCCGGCATCGGCGAATTACAGCCAGCGCGGGTCTCGCGTAAAGGCCACCGTCAGCCAGCGATCCGGGCCCGATTCGCCAATCGCACGCGATATCTTGTCGCGAATCAGATCGAGCTGGCGGATGCCGACATGCTCCATCGCATCGGGCAACACGATGTGCACCTCGACGAACAGCCCGCGCCCCACGCGCGTCGCGTAATGCGAGTACGTCACGAAACCATATTCGGCGGTCAGGCTGTGCATCAGTTCGCGCACGGTCGTGTCGAGGCTGTCCGGCGTCATCAGCAGCACTTCCTTGACGGCACCGACCACCGTGCCGATCGGCATCGGAATCAACACCAGCGTCAGCACGGCTAGCACGCCAGGGTCGACATACCAGCTCAGGTGGCTGTAGCGGGTCTGCTCCAGGATCCACGCGACAGAAAACGCGACCAGCAGCGCCGAGCTGATGCATGCCGACATCAGCCAGCTTTTGGTGTCGAGTCCGATCAGTTCCGATTCGATCACGCGGTTGAGCCGCCGCTGCCGGAAGTACATGAAAAAGCAGAAGATGCTGACCACGACCGCGTAGATCATCGCGATGCCGAACTCCAGCTCCCGGCCGCCGTCGATGATTCCCTTCACCGCGTTGACGAACGCGTACAGACACAGCACCGACAGCAGGCTGCCGTTGAACACCAGCACAAGCGGCTCGATGTGCCAGAAGCCGTGCTGGAAGCGTCGGCTGCCTGGCTGACTCAACAGGCGGGCGACCAGCAGCGACAGGCTGCACATCGCGGCGTCGAGCGCGGAAAACATGCCGTCGAAGATGATCGACAGCGAACCGCTGACCACACCCACGACGATTCCGACACCCGCGATCATCAACGTGCAGAGCAACGATCGCCTGAGGGTTCGCTGCTCGAGTTCGGTGGCCGACATGATCCAGCGCCTCCTGGTGTTCGAGGATCCAACGAGGAAGTGACCGTTGCAGTATATCGGCGGCGAGTGGGCTGCGGCGTGGCGTGCAGTGCGATGTCGCGATGGACTTCCAGACACACTGATGACCGTCGCCGGATATAAAAAAACCCACCGGAAACGGGTCCCGGTGGGTCGATTCATTGCATCACGGCGGCAAAAAGGCTGTCGCGAGCCCTGGCACTCGCATAGATGCTCAAACGCTCACGCCAGCGCCGACAGACTCTGCTCGATGTCCGCGCGCAGGTCCACCTCGGCTTCCAGACCGACATAGAAGCGCACCAGCGTGCCCTTGTGCGGCCAGTCGCCGGCGGTGCGCATCGACGCGACGTCGTAGGGCATCACGAGGCTGTGTGCGCCGCCCCAGCTCCAGCCGATCGAAAAGAGTTCGAGCGATTCGCAGAACGTGTCGATCTGCGCTGCGCTGTAACGGCCGTCGAAGACGACCGAAAACAACCCGCCTGCGCCCGTAAAGTCACGCTTGAAAAACTCGTGGCCCGGACAGTCGGCAATCGCCGGATGCAGAACCGACGCGATTTCAGGGCGCGTTTTCAGCCACTGCGCGAGGGCCAGTGCAGCACGGTCGTGCTGCTCGAAACGCAGTTGCATGCTCGGCAGGCTGCGCAGAATCAGCGAGCAGTCATCCGCCGATACGCCGATCCCCATGCGCATGCGGGCCGCCTTCAGCTTCACGTGCAAGTCGCGGTCGACGGTGATCGTCGCGCCCATCAGCACGTCGCCGCCGCCCGACTGGTACTTGGTCAGCGCCTGCACCGAAATGTCGACGCCATGATCGAACGGACGGAACGCGAGACCCGCCGACCACGTATTGTCGATTGCCGTGATCACGCCGCGCGCACGTGCCGCTGCGGTGATCGCCGGAACATCGGCGACTTCCATCGTCACTGAACCGGGCGCTTCGATCCAGATCAGCCGTGTGTTCGGCTGGATCAGATCGGCGATGCCCGCGCCGATCAGCGGATCGTAATAACGCACCGTCACACCGAAATCGCGCGCCAGCCAGTCGCCATGTTCGCGATTCGGCGAGTAGACGTTGTCGGGAATCAGCACGTCGTCGCCTGCCTTGACGAGGCCGAAGTACACATTCGAAATCGACGACAGCCCCGACGGCTGCAATAGCGCATGATTGCCGCCCTCGATGGCGGCAAGACGCTGGGCCAGCGCGAGCGACGTGGGCGTTGCATGCAGTCCGTAGCGCCATTGCGCGTCGTTTTTCCAGTCGAGCGCGCGCATGGTGGCGAGATCGGGAAACACGACCGTCGAGGCTCGCGCGACCGGCGTCGAAAACGATTCGAAGCCCGGCGTGATCTGGTCTTCGGCGCGCACGATGCGGGTTTGCAGATCGCGTTTGAGTTTGGATTGGGTCATGGTGAGATTCGTTGAAAGACGGCGCGGGGACTTGCGCCGCCTGAAAAAGAGTAGACGAGTTGGCGGAATTGCGCCTGATAGAAAACCCGCGCGAGGATCTTTGAGAGGTCCGCACGGGGTTCTGTTTTGTGTTGCAGATTCGTGGCTGACTAGTGGCCGGTTAGTCGTTGGACAGTGGCAGATCAGTCGCCGGTTTGCAGATTGCTGACGCCGCCGACCGGGTGCCCACCAGGGGCCGGTGCAGTCCCGTTACCGCCTGCTTGAGGCGCGGGCGCGGGAGCAGGCGCCGCCTCAGGAGCCGCATGAGCCACGGCCGGCGCGCCCGGAGCCGGAATCGCCTGGCCTGCGGCCAGCGGCTTCAGATCGAACGGTTGCGGATCGGAATCGTCGACGTTCATCCGGTCGCCCGAGACCGTGCCGTCGGCCGCGAACTTGCCGACCCAATTGCCGGTGATACGGGTGCCGTCGTTCGACTCCTCGACTTCGAGCGTATCGCCGTCGCGGTCGCCCGCAATCAGAATAACTTCGCCGGTGTCCGTGTACTGGTATTCGCCGTGCACGCCCGATGGGTCGTCGGTTTTCGGGCCCAGCCGCAACACGATCTGACGCGAGCCGAGCATGCCTGCATAGCGCGGAAATTTTGCGAACTCGGGGCTCGGCCTGAGCGGCAACTGGATCGGCGGAGGCGCCGCCAGTTCCTTGACCGCGTCGCTTTCGGCCCAGGCTTGCGCGGGCATCAACGCTCCCGCACCGGCACACAGTAGCGCGGCCACGCTAACCACCGCCCAGCCACGCCGCCGCACTGCGCCGTTTCGCACGCCGCCCGGCAAACTCTTCATCGCTTTTGATTCCTGCATCCGTTCTTCCTCCTGCCAATACTGCGCGGTGCCCCCGAACCCCAGCCGGCACCGCTTAAACCTATGTCCAGCCCGCGTCAGATCCGCTCGAAGATCGCAGCAATGCCCTGCCCGCCGCCGATACACATCGTGACGAGCGCGTAGCGGCCGCCGACGCGCTGCAATTCATACAGCGCCTTGACGGTGATCAACGCACCGGTCGCGCCGATCGGGTGACCGAGCGAAATGCCCGACCCGTTCGGATTGACCTTGGCCGGATCGAACCCAAGCTCCTTGCTGACCGCGCAAGCCTGCGCGGCAAAGGCCTCGTTGGACTCGATCACGTCGAGGTCGGCGACCGTCAGGCCCGCGCGCTCCAACGCCTTGCGCGACGCCGGCACCGGTCCGATACCCATGTAAGCCGGATCGACACCCGCATGCGCATACGACACCAGCCGCGCGAGCGGCTTGACGCCGCGCTTTTCGGCGACGCTGCGCTCCATCAGCACGACCGCGGCCGCCGCATCGTTGATGCCCGACGCATTGCCGGCCGTCACCGTGCCGTTTTCTTTCGCGAACACCGGTTTCAGCTTCGAAAAATCTTCCGCCGACGCGTTCATTCGCGTGTGTTCGTCCGTGTCGAACACGACATCGCCCTTTTTCGACGGGATCGTGATCGGCAGGATCTGTTCCTTGAAGTAGCCGCTGGCGATGGCGTTAGCCGCGCGGCGATGCGATTCGAGCGCAAGCGCGTCTTGCGCTTCACGCGAAATATCGTATTTACGCGCGACGTTTTCAGCGGTGACGCCCATATGGATCGACTGGAACGGGTCGTTCAGCGCGCCGACCATCATGTCGACGAGGCGCGCGTCGCCCATGCGTTGACCGAAGCGCGCGGCGGGCATCGAGTAAGGAGCGCGGCTCATGTTTTCCGCACCGCCGCCGATCGCGATGTCGGCGTCGCCGAGCAGCACGCTCTGCGCGGCCGAAACGATGGCCTGCAAGCCCGATCCGCACAGGCGGTTCACGGTTAGCGCGGGCGTGTGCTGCGCGACGCCGCCGTTGATCGCGGCCACGCGGGCGAGATACATGTCTTTCGGTTCGGTATGCACGACGTTGCCGAACACCACATGGCCGACTTCGTCGCCCGATACGCTGGCACGCACAAGGGCCTCACGCACGACGCGTGCGCCGAGGTCGGTCGGCGGAAAATCCTTCAGACTGCCGCCGAAACCGCCGATTGCCGTACGTACCGCGCTGACCACCACTACGTCCCGTTGCATCGCTCGCTCCTCTTTTAGTCCCTCAAGATGATCTTGTGATCTTGCCCGCGGGCCGCAGGCCGCGACATCGCCGCAGCGGCGTGTCGCGGTTGGCCCCGCTTTCAGCCTGCCAGCAGGCGTTGCACTGTCTCGCGCGACGGAATCGGCGCAACCGCGCCGTAACCTTGCGTGGACAGCGCCGCCGCGACGTTCGCATAACGCGCCGCCGCAAAAGGATCGTCACCGGCGACGATGCGCGCGATGAACGCGCCGCCGAAGCAGTCGCCCGCACCGGTGGCATCGACCGCGTTGACGACGTGGCCCGGCACGACGCGCCGTTCGTCCGGCGTCGCGATATACGAGCCTTCCTTGCCGAGTTTCAATGCGACAACGCGCGGACCGTGCGACAGCAGAAAATCGACGATCTCGTCACGGCCGGTCAAACCGGTGAGTTCGGTGACGTCGTCCCAGCTCGGCAGACAGATGTCCGTCTGGCGGATCGCTTCGAGCATCACGGCGCGAGCGCGGGCCAGCGGCCACAGCTTCAGACGCAGATTGGTGTCGAAGCTCACGCGCACACCGCTTGCGCGCGCATGCGCGATGGCTTCGAGCGCGGCGTCGCAAGCGCTGACGCTGATCGCGAGACTGATCCCGGACAGGTGAATGACTTTGGCTGCCGCAATCGCGTCGCGCGGCAGATCGTGCGGCGCGTAGCAGCTTGCCGCCGAGCCGGCGCGGAGGTAATCGAACGCGTGGCCGTTCGGGCCGTGCGACACGAAATAAACGCCGGTGGGCGCGCGCGGATCGACGCGGACGAGCGACGTGTCCACCTGTTCGCGTTCCCACAAATCGATCAGCAGACGCCCGAAATGATCTTCACCGACCGCCGACACGAAGCCGGTCTTCGCGCCTTGCCGAGCGGCGGCGATACAGAAGTTCGACGTATCGCCGCCGAAGCCCTGCAGATAGTTCGGCTGGTCTTTCGCCGACTGGTTGAATTCGATCATCGCCTCGCCGAGCGCGAGGATTTCCGGCGTGCTGCTGTTTGGCTGAGCGGTCGTACTCACCGTCATTGTTTAGACCTCGCCCCACAGGTCATGACCGTCGGCGCCGGTGATTTTCACCGATACGAAATCGCCGACCTTGTATCGCCTGGACGCCTTCGTGGACGGCGCGATATACACGACGCCGTCGATCTCCGGCGCGTCTGCCGCAGTACGGCCGACGCCGCCGTCGGCATTGATCTCGTCGACCAGCACCTTCAGCGTCTTGCCGACCTTCTTCGCGATCCGTTTCGCCGACACTTCCTCGGCCACTTCCATGAAGCGCGCGCGACGCTCTTCACGCACTTCGTCGGGCAACGCGCCGTCGAGTTCGTTGGCCGTCGCGCCTTCGACCGGCGAGTACGCAAAGCAGCCGACCCGATCCAGTTCAGCTTCGCGGATGAAATCGAGCAGCGTCTGGAACTGCTCTTCGGTCTCACCCGGGAAGCCGGCGATAAACGTGCTGCGGATCGTCAGATCCGGGCACATCTCGCGCCACGCCTTCACGCGCTCCATCACCTTTTCGGCGTTGGCCGGGCGCTTCATGCGCTTCAGCACTTCGGGATGCGCATGCTGGAACGGCACGTCGAGGTACGGCAGCACGTGGCCCTTGTACGGACCAGCGGCCATCATCGGGATCACTTCGTCGACGCTCGGGTACGGGTACACGTAGTGCAGGCGCACCCACGCGCCGTATTGCGCGGCAAGTTCGCCGAGTGCACCGACCAGGTCGGTCATGCGCGTCTTGATCGGCTTGCCGTTCCAGAAGCCCGTGCGGTACTTGACGTCGACGCCGTACGCGCTGGTGTCCTGCGAAATCACCAGCAGTTCCTTCACGCCTGCCTTGAACAGGTTTTCCGCCTCGAGCATCACTTCGGCGACGGGGCGCGACACGAGGTCGCCGCGCATCGACGGGATGATGCAGAACGTGCAGCGGTGGTTACAGCCTTCGGAAATTTTCAGATACGCGTAGTGGCGCGGCGTGAGCTTCACGCCGGCGGCGGGCACCAGGTCGACGAACGGGTCGTGCGGTTTCGGCAGATGGGTGTGCACGTGCTGCATCACTTCGCCGACTGCGTGCGGGCCAGTCACCGCCAGCACCTTCGGATGTACTTCTTCGATCAGCCCCGAACCGCTGCCGCTCTTCTTCGCACCCAGGCAGCCGGTGACGATCACCTTGCCGTTTTCGTTGAGCGCTTCGCCGATCGCGTCGAGGCTTTCCTGCACGGCTTCGTCGATGAAACCGCAGGTGTTGACGACCACGAGGTCGGCGCCATCGTACGTACCGGAAATTTCGTAACCCTCGGCACGGAGCTGCGTGATGATCTGCTCGGAATCGACCAGAGCTTTCGGGCAGCCGAGCGAAACAAAGCCGACTTTCGGTGCGGCCGTAGGGGCGGCCGTCGGAGTAATCGTGGGGGTGGACATGGGGGGACCGCTTGAATACGTTAAACCTTGAATTGTAGCGGTTCGCCAGGGCGACCGCTCGTAAGTCTTTGAATTTTCGCCTTCAACCGGCAATGGCGTCGGCGAGATCGGGTTGATCCGCGAGCAGGGTTTCGCGAGACGAGCGTGGGCCGGTGGATTCCAGCGCCTGTTCGATGACGCGCAGAATTTCGTGTGAATCCTGTACCCGCCGGATCGCCGCATGCAATTCGGCGGCCTGCGGCCACGTCCGCTGAAGATAGCTGAGCCACTTTTTGACACGCCCGTGCTCATGGCGGGCAACGCCGAGCGCCTGTATTTTCTTCAGATAACCCGCGATGTCATGAAGCACCACGCGCCAGTCTTCGGCGGACGGAAGCGGGTCCATCTGACCACGTATTCTCAGCGCCAGAAATGGGTCCGAAACCGCGCCGCGCCCTAACATCACGTCCGCACAGCCGCTGACCGCCCGGCATCGCTCCCAGTCCGCCACCGTCCAGACTTCGCCATTGGCGATGACCGGCACGTCGACGGCCGCGTCGATGCGCGCGATCCACTCCCAGTGCGCGGGCGGCCGATAGCCGTGATCGCGGGTCCGCGCATGGACGACGAGCGACGCCGCCCCGCCTTCGGCCAGCGCCACCGCGCACTCCAGAGCCAGCGCCGTGTCCGATACGCCGAGACGCATTTTTGCCGTCACCGGGACCTCGGCGGGCACCGCTGCGCGAACCGCCGACACAATCCGGTTGAGTTGCCGGGGATCGGCCAGCAACATGGCCCCTCCGCCGTGCTGATTGACCACTTTGGCGGGACAGCCGAAATTCAGGTCGACCCCGTAAGGTGACAGGCGCGCCGCGTGAGCCGCATTGCGGGCCATCCATTCGGGATCGCTGCCGAGCAACTGGATCACCATCGGCGTGCCGGCTGCCGTACGGCTGGCGTGCCGCACCTCGGGCGCTTCCCGCTCGTAGACGCGCGCAGGCAGCACCGACCCCGTCACGCGGATGAACTCGGACACGCAACCGTCGAATCCGCCGGTGCGGGTCAGCACGTCGCGCAACACGTAGTCTGCAAGCCCTTCCATCGGGGCGAGAAACAGCCGGCTCATGCGGGCGTCTCTTCAGACGAAGCGCCGGCGCAATGGCAAAAGGGATTTGAGACGTGCAAGGGAGTCCAGCGGGTGGCGGATAGAGACAATTGAGGGAACGATGCGGCGGGGCGTTGAAACCCGGGTCCTGTGGCGACGGCGCCCCGTACGTTTAATACACAATTGTACCGTGCCGGCTACCCCTGACTTGCGCGCGGCGCACGGAGATGCGCTGTGGCTGGACCCACTGACAATTTCGCCGGAACATTTCGGCTCGCCAGTTGTGCCAGTTGTTCAAGGGTGGCGGGACCACGTCGCGGCCGCGGCTTCCCGTCCAGGTAACCGCGCGCCACCAGCCTCCTTCAAACCGCCCTACTTCTTCTCCGGCTCCGGATTCGTCTGCGGCGTGCCCGGCACACTGCCGGCACCGGCCGCATTCACCGCACCGCCCGGCGTGAACGGGAACGTGGCGAACATCGATTTCGCCTGGGTCTGCATCTGCTCCTGCATCTGCACGAACATGTTCTTCGACTGCTCGATGTAGCTGGTCATCATGCCCTGCATCATCGGCGCCTGCATGTTCATGAATTGCGACCAGACCTCCGGGTTCATCGCCTTGCCTTCGTACAGATTCTTCGACTGGTCGGCGAGTTTTGCCTGAATGTCGATGAAAGCCTGAATGTTCTTTTCCAGGTACGTGCCCATCATGCCCTGCATCGCATGACCGTAAAAACGGATGATCTGCGACAGCATCGACGACGAGAACATCGGCAAGCCGCCGCTCTCTTCTTCGAGAATGATCTGCAACAGGATGGCGCGCGTCAGGTCCTCGTTGCTCTTCGCATCGATGACCTTGAAATCCTCCTGATCGAGCACGAGCTGCTTCACATCCGTCAACGTGATGTACGTGCTGGTCTCGGTATCGTAGAGCCGACGATTCGGATATTTCTTGATCAGTCGTTCGGCTGTTTTCTTTGTAGTAGTGGTCATGTAACGCCTTTGAGCGCGAGTTGAGCGCGGAACGGCGTCTACCTGCTACGCAATGGGTGCCATTGCGTAGCAGGGACGCCGCCGTAACCATCTGAGCCGAAGCACGCCGCCTTGTGAGCGGCGCGCCGGTGACTCAGCCCATATGCAAACCGCCGTTAAGCGAAAAATCAGCACCCGTGGAGAAGCCCGATTCGTCCGACGCGAGCCACGCGACGATCGAACCGATTTCGTCCGGTTGACCCAGGCGGCGCACCGGGATCGTTGCCACGATTTTTTCCAGCACGTCCGGACGGATCGACTTGACCATGTCGGTGCCGATGTAGCCCGGCGACACGGTGTTGACCGTCACGCCCTTGGTGGCCACTTCCTGCGCAAGCGACATCGTGAAGCCGTGAATGCCGGCCTTCGCCGTCGAGTAATTGGTCTGGCCGAACTGGCCTTTCTGACCGTTCACCGACGAGATGTTGATCACACGGCCGAAGCCGCGCTCCACCATACCGTCGATCACCTGCTTGGTGACGTTGAAGAGGCTGGTCAGGTTGGTATCGATCACCGCCGTCCAGTCTTCGTGCGTCATCTTGCGGAACACGACGTCGCGCGTGATGCCGGCATTGTTCACCAGCACGTCGATCTCGCCGACTTCGGCCTTGACCTTGTCGAACGCGGACTTGGTCGATTCCCAATCGCCGACGTTGCCTTCGGATGCGATGAAATCGAAGCCAAGCGCCTTCTGCTCTTCGAGCCACTTCACGCGACGCGGCGAATTCGGGCCGCAACCTGCGATCACCTTGAAGCCCTCTTTGTGCAGCCGCTGGCAAATGCTCGTGCCGATGCCACCCATCCCGCCCGTTACATACGCAATTCGCTGTGTCATAAACTACACTCCGTTATCGTTTTCGAGGCGCCGACCGGCTGCCTCTTCCCTCGCCTTGATGCTTCATCTCCGCTGCCGCCGGGCGACCGGCGCTGACGAGGCCACTGCTGAATGCGCGCCACCTGCTTCGCGTGCGGCGCGCGGCAACCCGGCCTGAGGTTGCGTGAAACCGCCTGATAACACAGTGATGCTACCAGGCACGGCTCATACCGGGTTATTGCCTGCCTGATGCCGATTCTTACCGGCGTCTGATATCTGACTGACTATCAGCGCCCTGCGCCTCGACCTTAAGCGCGCTCGACCGCCAGCGCCACACCCATGCCGCCGCCGATACACAGCGACGCCAACCCCTTCTTCGCGTCGCGCTTCTGCATTTCGTGCAGCAGCGTGACGAGAATCCGGCAACCGGACGCGCCGATCGGATGGCCGATTGCAATCGCGCCGCCGTTCACGTTGATCTTCGACGTGTCCCAGCCCATTTGCTGATTCACTGCGCAAGCCTGCGCGGCAAACGCTTCGTTGATTTCCATCAGGTCCAGATCGGCCGGCGTCCAGCCTGCGCGTTCCAGGCAGCGGCGCGAAGCGGGCACCGGGCCCATACCCATCACCTTCGGATCGAGACCCGAGGTCGCGTAAGCCTTGATGCGCGCGAGCGGCTTGAGGCCGAGCGCCTCAGCCTTTTTCGCCGACATCACCAGCACGGCCGCCGCGCCGTCGTTCAGACCCGACGCGTTAGCCGCCGTAACCGAGCCTTCTTTCGAGAAAGCCGGCTTCAGACCTGCCAGCGATTCCGCCGTCACGCCATGACGGACGAATTCGTCAGTAGCGAAACGCAGCGGTTCGCCCTTGCGCTGCGGAATCTCGACCGGGACGATTTCGTCGTCGAAACGGCCGGCCTTTTGCGCGGCTTCCGCCTTGTTCTGCGACAGCGCCGCGAACGCGTCCTGCTGCTCGCGCGTGATGCCGTATTCCTTCGCGACGTTTTCCGCCGTCACGCCCATGTGGTACTGGTTGTACACGTCCCACAGGCCGTCGACGATCATCGAGTCGACCAGCTTCGCGTCGCCCATGCGGAAACCGTCGCGCGAACCCGGCAGCACGTGCGGCGCGGCGCTCATGTTTTCCTGGCCGCCGGCCACCACGATGTCCGCGTCACCCGCGATGATGGCGTTGGCCGCGAGCATCACGGCCTTCAGACCGGAGCCGCACACTACGTTGATCGTCATGCCGGGCACTGCGTTGGGCAAGCCCGCCTTGATGACCGCCTGACGCGCCGGGTTCTGCCCCGAGCCTGCCGTCAGCACCTGGCCGAGAATGACTTCGCTTACCTGTTCGGGTTTCAGACCGGCCCGTTCGAGCACGGCGCGAATCACCACGGCGCCGAGATCAGGCGCGGCAGTCTTCGCCAGCGAACCACCGAATTTGCCTACTGCCGTACGGGCGGCCGATACGATCACAACATCAGTCATTTCCATATCCTCCGGGCATGCCGGCCGAAAGCGCCGCTGCCCGTCAAGTTAAAAATCTTGTTGCTCTTACGCCCTTACTGAATCAGACGCTCATTCACATCGCATCATTCACATCCAGACATCGCACGCGTGAAGCGCGTCATAAAACAAAACCTTACTCGCGTTGCCGCACATAACGTCCCGGCGCGGGCTCGATCACCGGGTATTCCGCCGAGCCGGCCGTGGCACGCGGCTTCACCTTCTTGCCGCCGTACTGATCGAGCCACGTGGTCCATTCGGGCCACCAGCTGCCTGGCACTTCGGTGGCTGCGCCGAGCCAGTCGTCCGCGCTTTCCGGCAGCGTTTTAACGTCACCTTCGAGCGTCCAGAAATTGCGCTTTTTCTTCGCGGGCGGATTGATCACACCGGCGATATGCCCCGACGCACCGAGCACGAATTTCAGCGGGCCGCTCAGCAACGGCACCGATGCATACGCGGTTTGCCACGGCACGATATGGTCTTCGCGTGAACCGTAGATGAAGGTCGGCACGTCGATCTTCGACAGGTCGACCGGCTCGCCGCACGTGGTCAATGCGCCGGGTTCACGCAGCTTGTTCTCGAGATACGTGTTGCGCAGATACCAGACGTACATCGGTCCCGGCAGACTGGTCGAGTCGCTATTCCAGTACAACAGGTCGAACGGCACCGGAGTGCGTCCTTTGAGGTAGTTGTCGACGACGTAGTTCCACACCAGATCGTTCGGCCGCAGGAACGAGAACGTGTTCGCGAATTCGAGGCCGCGCATCAGCCCCGCCGGCGCGCCCTTCTTGCCGCCGATGGTCTGCTCGCGCATCTGCACATGCGCTTCGTCGACGAACACGTCGAGCACGCCAGTGTCGGAGAAATCGAGCATGGCGGTCAGCAGCGTCATCGACGCCGCCGGATGTTGGCCGCGGGCCGCGGCCACCGCGAGCGCCGTGGCGAGCATGGTGCCGCCGACGCAAAACCCGAGCGTGTTGATCTGCTCACGGCCGCTGATCTTGCTGACAGTATCGATCGCGGTGAGCACGCCTTCGCCGATGTAGTCGTCCCACGTTTTATGCGCGATGGATTGATCCGCATTGCGCCACGAAATCAGGAACACCTGGTGTCCCGAATCGAGACCGTGAGCGACCAGCGAATTCTCCGGTTGCAGATCGAGAATGTAGAACTTGTTGATGCACGGCGGCACGATTAGCAAAGGCCGTTCACGCACGGTTGCCGTGCGCGGTTTGTACTGAATCAGCTGCAGCAGATCGTTTTCGAATACCACCGAGCCTTCGGTGTTCGCGAGATTCTCGCCGACCACGAAACGCGATTCGTCGGTTTGAGAAATCTTGCCGCGCTGCATGTCGCCGAGAAGATTCATCACGCCCTGGCGCAAGCTCTCGCCCTTGCTGTCGAGCAGGGTTTTTTGCGCTTCCGGATTCAACGCGAAGAAGTTGCTCGGCGACGCCGCCGCAGTCCACTGCTGAACCGCGAAACGGATGCGCTCACGCACCTTCGGATCAGTGTCGAGTGCGTCGACCATTTCCTGCAGATAACGCGCGTTCAGCAGATACCACGCGGCAGTGAACGCATAAGCGGGCGTAGCGCTCCACGCTTCTGAGCTGAAGCGGCGGTCCTTCAGTTCAGGTGCCTTGCTGGCCGACGCGGTAGCCTGCTGGATCAGTTCCAGCGCCTCACGCGAATAATCGGACTGGAGTTTCTGCAGACGCTCCGCGGGAATCGCGGCGCTTGGAATGTTCAGGTTCGCGAACGACGGCATGGACGGCATCGAGCCCGCCATCAATTTGCTGAAGTCGGGCATGCCGGGAAACGCGGTGGGCATCTGGGGGAAACCCTGCGGAAAACCCGCCGGCATACCCGGAACCTGGGGCATCTGCGGCATCGCGAACGGCAGGCCGCCCGCGCCCGGCGGAGTGCCGAGCGAACGCCACGCGTTCATCCATACGTCGAGTAATTGCTGCATGCCTGCGGCCGGGGCGGCACTGCTCGTACCGGCCTGCTGCGTATGCTCCGTGGAGGAGTCCGTGCTGGGAGAAGCTGAGGAATGTGATGCTGCCATACCTGCTTTTGACCGGTAAGTCCTTGCGGACGGGTTGGAGAGGCAGGTTCGTGCGCACGTGAGCGACTGCTCGCGACCTCGTCACGCCCTGTCCCATGTACGAGGAGCTCGTGAGGAACATTCTTGCTCCCCATCGCAAGGCATGTCAATGCTTGTTCCCGATTTTGCCGCAGTGCGATAGTTTTTTAATTATCGTTTTC
This sequence comes from Paraburkholderia fungorum, assembly GCF_900099835.1. NCBI lineage: Bacteria > Pseudomonadati > Pseudomonadota > Betaproteobacteria > Burkholderiales > Burkholderiaceae > Paraburkholderia > Paraburkholderia fungorum. Next base: position 1,924,296 of record NZ_FNKP01000001.1, on the reverse strand, counting down.
CCTGTGTAGCAGATAGCGCTTTTGAGACCTCTTTGAAAAAGGATGATCGCGGACGAAAAAGCTCCCATCTTGCATAGGCTTATGTGGATTTATCCGTTCGCGATCAGACATTTTTCGCGGCGGTTTTACGTCAGCGGAAAAAATTCTGGCAGTGCAGCAAAATTCGGCCGGCACCTCCGAATTAACCCTCATACAGGGGTTCGTACGGATGCCTGGTAAATCGCGCCTTGTCGCCGGAAACCGCCTCGAAAACGACCACGCCCGCATGATGAAGCAGCGAGCTGTCGCGTCATCATGCGGGCGTGAGATTGCTTGAGTGTGAAGCCGGGCGAAAAAGCTGAAAGACGTGACAACGCGGACCACGTTGCGACATCGCCCGACTGCAATCGATGCAGCGAGCGACGCCCTCGTCTGCTTCAATCGGCGAGTGCTTGCGCGTGATCGTCGAGCCAGATCAGCGCAGCCATGCGGCCGGTTTCGCGGTCGCGCCGATAGGAATAGAAACGCTCGCGTTGCGCGACCGTGCAAAGATCGCCGCCGACGATTCTGGTCACGCCGAGCGCCTGCAAACGCAAACGCGCCAACGCAGGAAGATCGGCGAGATATTTGCCAGGATTTTGCGGATGCGCGATGAACGCATTCGCCGTCGCATCGCGTTGTGCGCCGCCGACGCCCTTCATGAAGGCGTCACGCACGTCAGGGCCGACTTCGAACGCGTCGGGACCGATCGACGGCCCGAGATACGCATGCAGCGCCCCCGGGTCGACGCCCGCGAGTTCCGCGACGCGCTGCGCGGTCTGCTCGACGATGCCCGCCGCCAGTCCGCGCCAGCCCGCATGGGCAGCACCGACCGCGCGGCCGGCTTCGTCGCACAGCAGCACCGGCATGCAATCGGCGACCATCACGACGCATACGGTGCCGGGACGATCGGTGACGCTCGCATCGGCTTGCGTCGGGCCGCTGCCCGCGCGCGTTTGCGCAAGAGCGTCTTCGGCGCGCACGATGCCCGCGCCGTGAATCTGCTCGAGCCACGCGACGTCGGTAACGCCCGCAAGTGACAACAGCCGCTCGCGGTTGATGGCGACCGCCGCCGGATCGTCACCGGCTTTCATTCCCAGATTCAGGCCACCGGGCTGATCCGCGCCATTCTGCCAACGCCCGAACGGCGGCTCGCTGACGCCGCCGTTCCGCGTAGTGACGAGCGCGCGCACGCGCGGCGACACGTTCCACGCAGGCTGCACCACATCGGCAAAACCCAGCTCGGGGAGAGTCATGCGCGATCGTCCTCGTCGTGGTCGTCGTCATGTTCTTCGGCGTCGTGATCTTCGGGATCGCCGTCTTCGATGTCATCGTCGAGCGACTCGTCGTAGCCGTCTTCTTCGTAATACGTCTCGTCGAACTCGCCCGCGTCGTCTCGCCCAAGACCGAGCGCCGCCGACAGCGCTTCCATATCTTCCGGCGCATCGGCACGCCATTGCATCGTGCGACCGGTTTTCGGATGAATCAGCCCGAGCCGCCACGCGTGCAACGCCTGGCGCGCGAAGCCGTCGGGCAGCGGCGTCACCGAGCGCTTGCCGCGTGCACGCCCATACACCGGGTCGCCGAGCAGCGGATGGCCGATGTGCGCGCAATGCACGCGAATCTGGTGAGTCCGCCCGGTTTCCAGATCGCAATGAATCGCGGTGACCGGCTGACGCTGCCAGATCGCCGAATCGACGCGCCGGAAGTGCGTGCGTGCGGCCTTGCCCGACGCGCTCGTCACCACCGCCATACGCGTGCGCTCGCGCGGGTCGCGGCCGATCGGCGCATCGATCGTGCCCTCCTCGGGCATGTTGCCCCACACCAGCGCGAGATAGCGACGCTTCACCGTACGTGCCTGCAACTGGCGCACGAGATCAGTCTGCGCTTCGAGCGTTCGCGCGACCACCATCAGCCCCGACGTTTCCTTGTCCAGCCGATGCACGATGCCCGCACGCGGCAGGCCCGCCGCAGCGTCGCCATAGCGATACAGCAGGCCGTTCAGCACGGTGCCGCTCCAGTTGCCGGCTGCCGGATGCACGACCATGCCGGCCGGTTTGTTGATGACCACCAGCGTATCGTCTTCGTAGACGATCTCGAGCGGCACCGGTTCGGGCGTGAACGCAAGCTGTTCGGGCAGCAGATCGGGCACCAGTTCGATGGTCGCGCCAAGCGGCACCGGCTGACGAACTTTCGCCGCCTTACCGTCGATCCGCACGCGTTCGGCCTCGATCCAGCTCTGCAGACGGTTGCGCGAGAACTCGGGGAAAACGCGCGCGAGCACCTTGTCGAGGCGCTCCCCGGCCAGTTCGTCGGGCACGACGACGCTGCGCGGGCTCTCGTCGGCGACCGGACTCGCCACGGTCGGAACCATGGCTGGCGGGGCTGTGAGCGCGTCGCTGCCGAGATCGTCGTCGAGGGAATCGACGCCCAACGCGTCGGAGGGGTCAGCGCTTACGCTATAATCTTTGTTGCTATTCCCGGCACCGGTTGCGGCGCCTGGAGTATTTGAGCGGGTCATTGAGTCTGGGTCACCTGGACGTAAAGCTAGACTGGAAAATGCGAGCCTTGAACACCATCACTAAAGCGGCGATCAATTTGGCGGCCATCAAGAAGGCGGCCCGTAAAGTGGCCGGATACATTGCGTGTGCCGCTGCCGTCACTGTTATTGCGGCTTGCCACGGCCTGCCGGAAAAAACCGACGAAACGGCAACGTGGAACAACAACAAATTATATACGGAGGCGAACGACGCTCTGACCGGCGGTGATTTCGGCAAGTGCGCAAAGTACTTCGAAATGCTTGAAGGCCGCGACCCGTTCGGCCACTTCGCCCAGCAGGCGCAGATCAACGTCGCTTACTGCAACTGGAAAGACAGCGAAAACGCGGCCGCCGACCAGGCCGTCGACCGCTTCATCCAGCTGCACCCGGATCATCCGGACATCGCTTACGCGTACTACCTGAAGGGCATGATCCACTTCAACGACGACCTCGGTCTGTTCGGCCGCTTCTCCGGCCAGGACATGAGCGAGCGCGATCCGAAGTCGCTGCGCGAGTCGTATGACGCGTTCAAGGTCGTGGTCGACAAATACCCGAACAGCAAGTTCGCACCGGACGCGGCGCAACGCATGCGCTACATCGTGAACGCGCTGGCATCGCACGAAGTCCACGCGGCCGACTACTACTACCGCCGTGGCGCTTATGTGGCTGCGATCAACCGCGCTCAACTGGCGTTGCGTGAATACAAGAACGCACCGGCTATCGAAGACGCACTGCACATCATGATGCTGTCGTATCAGAAGCTGAACCAGCCGCAACTGGCCGACGACACCAAACGCGTGCTGGCCGGTACGTTCCCGGACAGCCCGTACATCACGGGCCATGCTCGCCCGGGTACGGTGAAGTCGTGGTGGCAGTTTTAAGCCGCGCAGCGGGTTAAGCCGCACATCTGAAAAAAAGCCACGACTTCGGTCGTGGCTTTTTTATTTGCGCGAAGCGCAGCAGCTTTGACGCTATGCGAAGGCGGCTAACCGCCGCCTTTCACTGCGTCGGCGACAGTCAATCCCGTTCGAACAACGCGATCGACTCCACGTGCGACGTATGCGGGAACATGTTCACGACGCCCGCGCCCACCAGCCGGTAGCCGGCCTCGTGCACCAGCAGCCCCGAATCGCGAGCCAGCGTCGCCGGGTTGCACGACACATAGACGATCCGCTTCGGCAGCGGCCCATCGCCGCTTTGCGCGATCTCTGCCAGCGCTTTGGCAACGGCCTGTGCGCCTTCGCGCGGCGGGTCGATCAGGAATTTGTCGAAGTGACCGAGCGCGCGCATGTCGTCGGCGGTGACTTCGAACAGATTGCGGCACGTGAACGACGTATGCCCCGCCACGCCGTTCAACTCCGCGTTGGCCAACGCGCGCGAGGTCAGCGCTTCGCTGCCCTCGATCCCGACCACTTCCTTCGAAATCCGCGCGAGCGGCAGCGTGAAGTTGCCAATTCCGCAAAACAGATCAAGCACACGATCCGTGCGCGCCGGCGCCAGCAGGCGCAACGCGCGGCTCACCAGCACACGGTTGATCGCGTGATTCACCTGGGTGAAGTCGGTCGGCTTGAACGGCATCCGGATGTCATATTCCGGCAGCGTGTAGTCGAGTTCCGGCTCGAGCGGATAAAACGGCGCAACCGTTTCCGGGCCACCCGGCTGCAGCCAGAACTGCAGCTTGTGCTGATCGGCGAAATCGCGCAGAACCTGCTCGTCCGCTTCGGTCAGCGGCGCCAGATTGCGCACCACCAGCGCCGTCACCGACGAACCCACCGCCAGTTCCAATTGCGGAATACGATCGTGGATTGACAACTTACGCACCATGAAACGCAAAGGCATCAGCATCGCCGACACATGCGGCGGCAACACTTCGCAGGTTTTCATATCGGCGATGTTGCCGCTTTTCTTTTCGTGAAAGCCGATCCGCATACCGCCTTTTTCCGGCAGATACCGAACAGCCAGCCGCGCGCGATAGCGATAACCCCAGGCCGGCCCGTGGATCGGCCGGAACACCGTTTCGGGGCGTAGCTTCGCCAGATGCTGCAGGTTGTCTTCGAGCACGCGCTGTTTGACGGCGACCTGCGCGCGAACATCCAGATGCTGCATCGAACAGCCGCCGCAAACATCGAAATAATTGCACTTCGGCTTCGTGCGGATCACGCTTTCGCGGAATACCTGAACGACTTCGGCCTGCTCGAATTTAGCCTTGCTGCGATGCGTCGAATAACTGACGCGCTCGCCGGGTAGCGCACCCTCGACGAAAATCACCTTGCCGGGTGTGCCGTCTTCAGTTTCGGTGCGGCCGACGCCGCGCGCTTCCATATCGAGCGAAGTGATTTCGATGACCGGCTCATTGCCGGTGATAACGAGCGCGGGCGCGGGCGGCGGCGTCTTATGGCGCTTCGGCGAGCGACGATGGGGGGCAGTTCGGGACACCTGCGACTTCCTGACAACTTGGGGAAAGGCGAGATTGTAGACGAAGCGGGGATGTTGCCCACGAGTTGAGGCGGCGGGTCGGGGTGTGAGCGCGGACCTATGGGTTGTTCGCGCTCGCGTTTGGACGTCGTCCCGCCGCCGGCCTACACATCAGTTATTGCAGCGCAAGTTGCCGGGCAGAAGGGAGCTATCCATCTGCCGGGCCTGTCGGCAATCATTCAAAAGCTGCTTTACTACCTTGCTACGGCTTTCCTGGTTTCTTTGCACGCCGGGGTTGTCGCGCAACCTTACTGCCGCCGACTGCCCGGCGTGCATCCTGGCGAAAGGCTTATTGCACTGCCTCGCCACCACAATAAGCTCGCGCCAGATCACTGATCAAACGCGGCCAGATACTCAGCCCATTGCGGCGCCGCTTCCTGCGCGAGCGCCCTCTTGACCAGATTGATTTCGTCGGAGTACTCCTCTGCCGAAAAGCCGCCGCGAATCAACTGAAAACGGCAATACAGCAGATACGTATTGACGACGTCGGTCTCGCAATAATTGCGGATTTCGTCAAGTTGCCCTGCCTGAAACGCGTTCCAGACCTGACTGCCGTCCATCCCCATCTTGCCGGGGAAGCCGCACATCTTGGCGAGCGCGTCGAGCGGCGCGTTGGCGCGGCCCGAGTACATCGCGAGCACGTCCATCAGATCAGTGTGACGCGCGTGGTATCGGCTGATGTAGTTGTTCCACTTGAAGTCGCGGTCGTCCTCGCCGAGATCCCAGAAGCGGCTGGCGGGAATGCCGTTGACCAGCGCCCGGTAGTTCAGCACCGGCAGGTCGAAACCGCCGCCGTTCCACGACACGAGTTGCGGCGTGTACTTCTCGATCACGCGATAAAACGACTGCACGAGCGCGGCCTCGCCGTCTTCGAGCGTGCCGAGCGAGCGTACGCGGAAACCGTGGTCGTCGCGGAACACGCAGGAAATCGCGGCGATCCGTTGCAGGTGATGCGGCAGGAAATCGCTGCCGGTTTTTTCGCGCCGCGCGGCGAACGCGTGTTCGGCGACTTCGGCGTCGCTCATCGTGGAAGGCAAATCGTCGAGGCGGCGAATGCCGGCGACATCGGGAATCGTCTCGATGTCGAATACAAGAATCGGTGTCATCAGCTTATAAAACGGCGTCCTTCCGAACACCGTTGGAGGCAAAGAAGCGCTTCAGTCGGACAAGCGCTTCCTGTTGGATCTGGCGCACACGCTCGCGCGTGAGGCCCATTTCGTCAGCCAGCTCTTCGAGCGTGGCGGGTTCGATGTGATTAAGCCCAAAGCGGCGCTCAATCACATGACGATGCTTGTCAGACAAGCGCGCGAGCCAGGCCCGCGTCAGCGTTTCCAGTTCGCGATGCTGCACTTCGGCGTCCGGCGACTGGCTCTGGTCGTCGGACAGCAGATCGAGCAGGCTGCTCGCCGGATCGAGATCCAGCGGCGCGTCGAGCGACGCTGTGTGCTCGTTCAGCGCGAGAATGTCGGTGACTTCGTCGGTGGTCTTGCCGGTCAGATAGGCAATGTCGTCGATGCTGGCATCACGCCGCTCGGCAGCCTCACCCGAATTCATCGAATTTTTTTCCAGATGACGCTTGGCACGCAACACCTGGTTCAACTCGCGAATCACGTGCACCGGCAAACGCACGGTGCGCGCCTGGTTCATGATCGCGCGCTCGATGCTCTGGCGAATCCACCAGGTGGCGTAAGTCGAAAACCGGAAGCCGCGCGTCGGATCGAATTTCTCGATCGCGTGCATCAGGCCGAGGTTGCCCTCTTCGATCAGATCGAGCAACGGCACGCCGCGATTCAGATAACCCTTCGCAATGCTGACCACAAGCCGCAGATTGCGCTCGATCATCACCTGCCGCGCTTCGAACTCGCCCGCCTTGGCAAGACGCGAATATTTCTGCTCCTCGTCGACGGTGAGAAGCGGCTTGACGCTAATGCGGTTCAGATAATGCTGGATTGTGTCGGCCGTCAGCTCGGCTTGCAGCAACGCGCGAAAGTCGTCTGCGTCCGGCGCGGCTTCGCGCGGCTCGCGACCCTCTTCTGCGCCACTGGACGACTCGTCGAGATCGCGTTCTTCTGCGATCTCTTCTTCGGCTTCCGAAGCACCGCTGTCGTCCACCGAAGCGGACGTAGCTTGGCTGATCGTTTCAGATTCGGCTTGCGGCTGGCGGCGCTTCGGTTTCGGCATGGTCGTATCGCTTATTGCGGCGGCAAATACTTCAGTGGGTCGACAGGTTTACCCTGCCGGCGAACTTCGAAATGCAACATAACACGGTCGGAATCGCTATTGCCCATCTCAGCGATCTTCTGCCCCTTCGTTACCGCGTCCCCCTCTTTTACCATCAAAGCGCGGTTGTGTGCATACGCGGTGAGATAAGTTGCGTCATGTTTGATGATAATGAGGTTGCCGTAACCACGCAGCCCATTTCCGGCGTACACGACGCGGCCATCGGCGGAGGCTTTGACCGGATCGCCCGAGGCACCGCCAATATTGACGCCCTTGTTGGTCGAATCGTTAAACGTGCCGAGCAGTGGGCCACGCACCGGCCACGCAAACGCGACATTGCCCGATGCAGCGGGACTCGAGTCGCTGGCAGCGCCCGGCGCAGCCTGCGGCGCCATCGACGCGTTGTTCGCGGCCGAACCATACAGCGGCGGCGCAGCGACGCCGTTCGCAGCCGGCGGCACGCTGCCGAGCGGCGCGCTCTGCACCGCAGCACCGCCGATGATCGGCGCGGTCGCCACACCCGGCGTCATCGCGGCGGCATTCGCGCCCGGCGGCACGACACGCAGCAACTGATCGACTTCGATCTGGTTCGGGTTGGTCAAATTATTCCACGCCGAAATGTCGCGATAGTTCTGGCCGTTCTCCAGTGCGATCCGATACAGCGTATCGCCCGGTTTCACGCGGTAGTAGCCCGGCGGCGGCGGCCCGAGCGGCACGGGCGGCGGCGCTGCCTGCGTACTGAGCGGCGCACCGCCGGAGCGGTCGACGACCGGCGCCTGATCGAGCCGGGAAGCACAGGCCGTCATCAACAGGGACAAGGCGAGCACGCACACGCTACGCTGGGTTACGGTCATGGGGACATTCAGGCTGGTTCTTTGCATCGCGCGCAACATACTCATCGGTGTCAAATCACTCCGGATTTTAAGGGTACAAAGAAAACGCGATCAAGGCGCGACTCGCGCCACTGCGCCGGCCCGAGACGCTCGACCAGCGTCAGCACCTGGTTCTGGCCGTCCTGCGAGCCGACCGGCGCGACCAGACGGCCGCCGATCGCGAGTTGTTCAAGTAAGGCTTGCGGTACATCGAGCCCCGCAGCCGCGATGACGATCGCGTCGAACGGCGCCGTGGACGGCAGCCCGAGGCGCCCGTCGCCGTAATGCAGCCGGATGTTCGGAATGCGCAGCGGACGCAGATTCGTCTTCGCGCGTTCGGACAACGGCTTGATGCGTTCGATCGAATACACCTCGCGAGCCACCTGGCTCAGCACCGCCGCCTGATAACCGCAGCCGGTGCCGATTTCGAGCACGGTATCGAGCGCGCGGCCGGCCGCCGCCAGTTCGATCATCCGCGCGACTACCGAGGGCTTGGAGATCGTCTGGTGATGACCGATGGGCAACGCCGCATCTTCGTAAGCCTGGGCGGCGAGGCCCGGGTCGACGAACATGTGGCGCGGCACCACCGCCATCGCGTTCAACACGCGCTGGTCGGTCACGCCGTTCGCACGCAGGCGTTCGACCATCCGTTCGCGAACCCGTTCCGAAGTCAATGCAAGTGCGCCGTTCAGCGCGACATTGGGCGCGGCGGTGCGCTCGCCGGATCGGGCAGCGGGTTTAGCGGACGGGGACGAAGACGCCGTGCGCGCGATCACGCCCTGAACATGGACGACCGGCTTCGCCTGCGATTTAACCGACGGGGCGGCCTGCGGTTTGGGTGGCGCGATGGATTGCGACGCGGTTTGGGGTTTCGCTTGTGGCCGCGCCTGGACTGCCGCAGCTTGCGACCGGGCATGCGCCTGACTTTGAGGCTTTGACTTGACCGCCGCGCCCGCCGGCGAATTCCTCGCTGGCTGCTGTCGTGCGTTCAGCGCGGCGCTCGCGGCCAGGGCCGCCGCGCGCACTTCGCCTGGACGCCCTTCGGGACGGCGCGGTTCGCGCACCAGATCCTCGAGGCCGAGCGGAAAGCGCTTTGCGCGCTCGTTTGTCATGAAGCGCCGCTGCCGGCGCGCGCCCAGTCGCGCGCTGCGGGCAGCATTTGCGTGTGGGTCAGGTCGAGCTGAAGCGGCGTGATCGACACGCGGCCATTCGCAACCGCATGAAAGTCGGTGCCTTCGCTCGCGTCGCGCGCACTGCCGGACGGCCCGATCCAGTAGATCGGTTCGCCCCGCGGATTGGTCTGCCGGATCACCGGTTGCGACGGATGCCGCTTACCAAGACGCGTGATATGCCAGCCGTCGAGTTGCTCGTACGGCAGGTTCGGAATATTCACGTTCAGCAGCGGATGCCCAGGCAGCGGCTGCTCGAGATAATGCGCGACGATCTCGGCGGCGACACGGGCTGCGTCTTCGAGATGCACCCAGTCTTTGTCGACCAGCGAGAACGCGATGGCCGGCACGCCGAACATGATGCCCTCGGTCGCGGCCGCGACCGTGCCCGAGTACAGCGTGTCCTCGCCCATGTTCTGACCGTTGTTGATGCCCGATACGACCAGATCCGGCGTGTGGTCGAGCATGCCCGTCAGCGCGATATGCACCGAGTCGGTGGGCGTGCCGTTCACGTAATAGAAGCCGTTGGCCGAGCGCAGAACCGACAGCGGCCGCGATAGCGTGAGTGAATTCGACGCGCCGCTGCAATTCTGTTCGGGGGCCATCACGGTGACGTCCGCGATCGGCTTGAGCGCTTCGTAAAGCGCGGCAAGGCCCGGCGCCAGATAACCGTCGTCATTGCTGAGTAGGATTCGCATGCGGCGATTGTAACCGAGGAAAGATGGCGCGCGAACGACACGGCGGCCCATGCGTATACCGCGCAACGCGCCTGCGTCTTTGCTTGCCGCAAGCCAGGTGCATGTGATTTGCAAGCGTCGCATCTCACGCACGCAGCGCAAATAAAAAGCACGATCGTACGCATTGCTTTACACTCAGAATGATTGCGGACCCCCTATCGACATGGAGACACGATGCGCGCGATTCGCTGTAATCAATATGGGCCACCTGAGAGCCTGGTCGTCGAAAATCTGCCTGATCTCGAAGCACCTCCCGGCCACGTCGTAATCGACGTCAAGGCGGCAGCCGTCAACTTCCCCGACGTGCTGATCATCGAAAACAAATACCAGTTCAAACCGCCTCTGCCCTTCACGCCGGGTTCGGAAGTCGCGGGCGTCGTGCGCGCGGTCGGCGCCGATGTCACGCAGTTCAAACCGGGCTCGCGCGTGGTCGCGTTCACCGGATCGGGCGGCTTTGCCGAGCAGGCGATCGCCCCCGCCGCAGCATGCGTGCCGCTCGCCGACGGCGTCGACTTCGACGTAGCGGCGGCCTTCACGCTTGCGTATGGCACGTCGCATCACGCGGTGGTCGATCGCGGCCAGTTGCAGCCCGGCGAGACGATGCTGGTGCTCGGCGCGGCAGGCGGCGTCGGGCTCGCGGCGGTGGAGATCGGCAAGGCGCTCGGCGCGCGCGTGATCGCGGCGGCATCGAGCGATGAAAAACTGGCGACCTGCGTCAAGCATGGTGCGGACGCGACCATCAATTACAGCACCGAAGATCTGCGCGAGCGCATCAAGGCGCTCACCGACGGCAAAGGTCCGGACGTCATCTACGATCCGGTCGGCGGCATTTATGCGGAGCCGGCGTTTCGTAGCATCGGCTGGCGCGGGCGTTATCTGGTGGTCGGCTTTGCAAACGGGGAGATTCCGAAGCTGCCGCTCAATCTGACACTGCTCAAAGGCGCGAGTCTGGTCGGCGTGTTCTGGGGCGATTTCGCCAAACGTGAGCCGAAACACAACCAGGCCGCATTCCAGCAGATGACCGGATGGATCGCCGAAGGCAAGCTCAATCCCTACGTCTCCGCACGCTATTCGCTCGACGATACCGGGCACGCATTGCGCGATATGGCCGAACGTCGCGTGATCGGCAAGGTGGTGATTACGCCGTAGTCCTGGGCTTTAGTCGACGCTGCCTCGACAGCACGAGGTTGATCATGAAACTGAAACGGCGGCTGGTTAAAAACCTGCCGCCGTTTTTATTTAACTCGAAGCCTGCATCGTCATAACTTCTCTGCATCCCCGGTCTTAGGCTGCCACTTCATCAAGCGACGCTCGCCGATCCCGACTATCGCATCGAGAATCAGCGCGAACGCGGTTAACACCAGAATCCCGGCGAATACGGTGTTGATATCGAACGTGCCTTCGGCCTGCAGAATCAGATAGCCGACGCCGCGCGCCGAGCCAAGGTACTCGCCCACCACCGAGCCGACAAAAGCCAGCCCGACCGACGTATGCAGGCTCGAAAACACCCAACTCATCGCGCTAGGCAAATAGACGTTGCGCAGCAATTGCTTGCGATTCGCGCCGAGCATCCGCGCGTTCGCGAGCACGACCGGGCTGACTTCCTTCACACCCTGATAGACGTTGAAGAACACGATAAAAAATACCAGCGTGACGCCCAACGCGACCTTCGACCAGATCCCCAAACCGAACCACACGCCGAAGATCGGCGCGAGGATCACACGCGGCATCGAGTTGGCGGCTTTCACATACGGATCGAACAACGCACTCGCAATCGGCGCGAGCGCGAGCCACAAACCGACGCCGAGTCCGAGCGCGGTGCCCAGCACAAATGCAAGCACGGTCTCGACCAGCGTGATCCATAGATGCAGATAAATCTCGCCGCCCGCGAACCATTCCCAGATCCGTTGCAGAACCTTCTGCGGCTCGCCGAAGAAAAACGCGGCTTTGTTCGGATCGTCGAAATAGAACGGCGGCAGCAGCGTCGGGCTGGTCAGCGCGTACCAGAGCACGAAGCACAGCACCAGCAACAACCATTGCCAGATCACCAGATTCGCCCGGCTCGGGCGCAACGTCTTCCACATGACTCGATTTGCCTTGGACGGTTGAGACAAGCGTGGGTGGGTTCGTTAGTCTGCGAGTTCGGAGGTTCGCTAGACGGCGGTCAATTGCTGCTGATAACCCTTGAGAACCTCGTCGCGCAACACGCTCCAGATCTGCGCGTGAAGTTCGACGAAACGCGGGTGCGCACGAATCTCGGCCACGTCTCGCGGACGCGGCAGATCAATCGTGAATTCGCCGATCGGATGCGTGCCCGGTCCCGCCGACAGCACCACCACACGGTCGGACATCGCGATCGCTTCGTCGAGATCGTGTGTGATGAACAGCACCGCCTTGCGTTTCGCGGCCCACAGATCGAGCAATTCGTTTTCCATCAACTGACGCGTCTGGATATCGAGCGCGGAAAACGGCTCGTCCATCAGGATGATGTCGGGATCGAGAATCAGCGTCTGCGCCATCGCGACGCGCTTGCGCATACCGCCCGACAACTGATGCGGATAACGATCGCCGAAACCGCCGAGACCCACGCGCTTTAGCCATTCGTCGGCCTTCGCGCGCGCTTCGGCGGCCGGCACGCCACGAAACGAAAGACCGGCCATCACGTTGTCGATTGCCGCGCGCCACGGCATCAGCGCATCCGCCTGGAACATGTAGCCCGCGCGCCGGTTGATCCCGGTGAGCGGCTCGCCGAACACGCTGACGGTCCCCGACGACGGCGCCAGCAAACCTGCACCGATGTTTAGCAGCGTGGACTTGCCGCACCCTGTCGGCCCGACCACCGACACGAATTCGCCAGGCGCAATGCGCAGCGTCGTATCCCTGACGGCGGTATAGCGCTGCGTGCGCTTATCGCGCGCGGCGAACGTGCAGGTGATGTTGTCGAGCGACAGGGCGGCGACGGTCATCGTTTGGCTCGCTTCTTCGGGATCGGGGTTGGGTTCTGGAAGTGGTCGCTTTTATACGGAGATGGGCGCCGCGAACGCGCGGCATTCATCGCCCTCGTCTCCGTCCTTGCACCCTGGCGCTTTACGCCTTGACCGTCGTCAACGCCTTCTTCACGAAGTCGTTGGTCCACGCCTTCGACAGATCGATCGGCTTGCCCTGCACGTTCGGATCGAACGCCTGCAAAGTTTTCAGCGACGTCGCGGGACCGTCGGCAGGCATCAGACCATCGGGCGACATCGCTTCCTTCACGTGCTGCCACGCATCCAGATACACCGCGCGATCGCCGAGCAGATAGCCTTCCGGCACCGTGCTGATCAATTCGCTGCCGGTTGCCGTCTGCAGCCATTTGAGCGCGCGCACCATCGCGTTGGTCAACGCCTGCGTTGTATTCGGATTCTTCGTGATGAAACTCTGCGATGCATACAGGCATCCCGCCGGCATGTCGCCGCCAAACACGGTTCGCGTGTCGGCCAGCGTGCGCGTGTCCGACACGACGCGGATATCGCCGGTACGTTCGAGCCGGGTCATCACCGGGTCGAGATTCGCGATGGCATCGATCTGCCCCGACTGCAGCGCGGCAATAGCCCCGGCACCCGCACCCACGCCGATGAACGACACGTCTTTTGCGCTCAACCCGGCTTTTGCCAGCACGAAACTCGCCATGATCGACGTCGACGAACCCGGCGCGGTCACGCCGATTTTCTTGCCTTTGAGATCGGCGATCGACTTGTAGTTTGGCATCGCTTTCTTCGACACCGCGAGCACGATCTGCGGCGCGCGCCCCTGCAATACGAATTCGCGGAAATACTGCTTTTGCGCCTGCAACAGCAACGTGTGTTCGAACGCGCCAGAGACGACATCCGCGCTGCCGCCGACAGCCGCCTTCAACGCTTGCGAGCCGCCCGCGAAATCGGATATCTCGACGTCGAGCCCTTCGTCCCTGAAGTAATTGCGACGCTCGGCAATCGTGAGCGGCAGGTAATAGAACAGATTTTTCCCGCCGACGGCAATCGCGACTTTGCTGGTTTCAGGTTTGCCCTGGGCATACGAAAGCGGCGTGGCGGCAAGCGTGGCGCCGGCGAGCGCGGCGCTTCCGGCGAGGAAGGTTCTGCGTTGCATGGTGTCGTCTCCAAACTTTTGTCGTGCGGCTTTTATTTGCCGCTCTGCGTCGCTCTTTACCGGCAACTTTTCTGGGTGCTGCTCCGGCGTGTTTCTTTCGAACGAGTGCCAGCCTTTCTGAGGCGGCGACCCGGTCGCTGCCTCATGTTTTACTCGCGGCACCCGAGGATGCCGCGCTTCGCTTCACACGATCTGTTGCGCGTGCAACCTTGCAATGTCGTCTGCATCATAACCTAGCGATTGCAGGACTTCATCGGTATGTTCACCCAGTTCGGGGCCGAGCCAGCGCGTCTCGCCAGGCGTCGCGGAGAGCTTTGGCGTGACCGCCGGCAATGTGATTTCCTGACCGTCCTGCCACTTGAAACGCTGAATCATCTGCCGCGCCATGAACTGCGGATCGGTGAACATATCCGCAACGCTGAAGATGCGGCCAACCGGCACATCGGCTGCATTCAGCACCGCGAGCGCTTCTTCGATCGTGCGCGTGGAGAGCCACCCGGCAATCGCGCCGTCGATTTCCTGGGTACGCGGCACGCGGCCGTCGTTATGTTCCAGCGCCGGATCATTCGCGAGGTCTTCACGCTCGATCGCCACCATCAGCCGCTTGAAAATCGGATCGCTATTGCCGCCGATCACGATGCTGCCGTCGCGGCACGGATAGGTGTTCGACGGCACGATACCCGGCAGCGACGCGCCGGTGCGCTCGCGCACCATCCCGTACACGCCGTATTCGGGCACGACGCTTTCCATCATGTTGAAAACGGCCTCGTACAGCGCCACATCGACGACCTGCCCCTTGCCGCCGTTCACCTGTTTGTGATGCAGCGCCATCAACGCGCCGATCACGCCGTGCAGCGCAGCGATCGAATCGCCGATCGAAATACCGATGCGCGGCGGCGGCAAATCCGGATAGCCGGTGATATGGCGCAAGCCGCCCATCGATTCGGCGATCGCCCCGAATCCGGGCCGGTCGCGATACGGCCCGGTCTGGCCGTAGCCGGACAGACGCACCATCACGAGCCCGGGGTTTTCGGCGGACAGCACGTCATAGCCGAGTCCGAGTTTCTCCAGCAAACCCGGCCGGAAATTCTCGACGACGATATCCGCTTCTTTCGCGAGACGCCGCACGATCTCCTTGCCCTCTTCGGCCTTCAGATTGATCGTGACCGATTTCTTGTTGCGCGCCTGCACCGCCCACCAAAGCGACGTGCCGCCGACTTCCGGGTAGAGCTTGCGCCATTTGCGCAGCGGGTCACCGCCTTTGGGATCTTCGATCTTGATGACGTCGGCACCGAACTCGCCGAGAAAGCGCGCGGCGAACGGGCCGGCGATCAGCGTGCCGAGTTCCAGCACCTTGACGCCGGCGAGCGGGCCTTGAGCGGGTTGAGGCGCGGCGCTCGCGTCTGATTCAGAGGTGGCGCTCATGTGTCTCCTTTGTTCTGGTCCTGACGTATTTGACGATCTTGACGTTCTTGAGATGGCTGACGCGCACGGCGTGTGTGCGCTTTTTTCGAGTGCGTGTATCGAGTCGCGCCTTCACCGCGCGGCACGGCCTGCTTCAAGGCGCGACATTTACCGGAACCGCTCGCTCGCGATCCTCCGGGTGTCATCGTGCAGACGACTACATCGAACGGCGGTCGAGCATCGCGCGCGCAATCGTGCCGGCGTCAACATACTCGAGTTCGCCACCCACCGGCACACCACGCGCCAGACGCGTGACAGCGAGGCCGCGCGCCTTAAGCGTCTGCCCGAGGTAATGCGCGGTGGCCTCGCCTTCATTGGTGAAATTGGTGGCGAGCACGACTTCCTTGACCACGCCGTCCGACGCGCGTTTGACCAGACGGTCGAAATGAATCTCTTTCGGACCGATGCCGTCGAGCGGACTCAGCCGCCCCATCAGCACGAAGTACAGGCCGTGATAGGTCATGGTCTGTTCGAGCATGATCTGATCGGCCGGTGTTTCGACGACGCACAGCAACGCCGGGTCACGTTCCTCGTCGAGGCAGACCTCGCAGATCTGCGCTTCGGTGAAGGTATTGCACTTTTCACAGTGCTGCAGATGCTCGGTCGCGAACAGCAACGAACGGCCGAGTTTTTCGGCGCCATCGCGATCGTGCTGCATCAGGTGATAGGCCATGCGTTGCGCCGACTTCGGCCCGACTCCGGGCAATACGCGCAGCGCTTCGACGAGCGCCGACAAGGCGGAAGGTTGTTTCATGCGGGATCGGCGTCGAAGTGGGTAGTGCCCGTGGATGCGGGTCGCGATGCGATGGATGGTTCGCGTTGGTTCGGTTTGCGCCCGGCAGGCTGACTGCGGATCATCGAGCATCAGATAGACAAAACCTGATTGATGGGCTGCATCAGGAAACCGACGCGGTTTGAAACTATTCGATCAATCTGAAACGGGGTAAAACTTGCAAACCCGGCGTTGTCGAGCACCTCGCTCGCGCGTCGGCCGGTATGCATCAACTAGTGCGTTCCGTTCGAGCGCCGGATCGAGCCTTTCAATCAGGTGCCCGCGACTACGTTCAATTCTGCCTGTAACGCACGCTATTCGCGTTGCGCTCGCGTGTGTAGCATGCCTGTGCCCCACATTTGCGATTCACGCCGCGGCAAACTTTGCCGCGGCGTCGTTCAGAATCAGAACGGCATCTTGAAGCCCGGCGGCAGCGGCAAGCCCGAAGTCATGCCACCCATTTTTTCTGCGGCGGTGGCTTCGGCCTTGCGCACGGCGTCATTGAACGCAGCGGCGACGAGGTCTTCCAGCATGTCCTTGTCGTCGGCAAGCAGGCTCGGATCAATCGACACGCGGCGCACGTCGTTCTTGCAGGTCATCGTCACCTTCACGAGACCGGCACCCGACTGCCCCTCGACTTCGATCAGTGCGAGTTGGTCCTGCATCTTCTTCATGTTTTCCTGCATTTGCTGGGCTTGTTTCATCAGCCCAGCGAGTTGGCCTTTCATCATGGACATGCTCCTTCTTGATAGCTTGGGATCTGCAAATCGGGCGCGCTAAGGTCAATAGCGGCGCGGCGAATCAATGGACCGGCGACGCACCGTTCGAGGCGGCGTCCGGGGAAATGGGGCGAATCGAACCAGGCACGATGCTGGCGCCGAATTCGCGAATCAGCGACTGTACGAACGGATCGGCGCCGATCTCGCGCTCCGCTTCCCGCTGACGCTGTGCGCGCGTCGCGGCGTCGTGTGCGGAGGCGGTCCGACGGGCGGCACCGACTTCGACCAGCACCTCGACGGTCCGGCCGAGTCTTTCGGCGAGCGCGACTTTCAGCTTGGCGACCTGCGATGCCTCCGCGTACTGCGGAACCGGCACGTTGAGTTTCAGCGTGTTGCCTTCGAGCGCCATCAGTTCGCTGTTGAACGCGAGCTGATACGAAATGCCCTTGAGCGGCAGATCGACGGCAAGCGCCGGCCAGTCGCCATTAAAGCCTAGCTGATCGAGCGGCACGGCAGCGGGCAGCGGACGCGAGTCCACCACCGGCGCGGGCGAGGACGCAGGCGCTGCGTTCACTCGAACGTCGTCGGGACCGCGGTCGAACACCGGCACGTAGTTGTCGTCGGGCGGACCGAAATAGCCATCGTCCGACGCCGAAAGCGGCACGTAGTCGTCAAGCGGAATGTCGTCCCACGGAGGAACCGACGAGCCGTTCTGCTCTGCATTGCCATTGCTGTTGCGCTGAACCGGCGACGACGGCGCGCGCGCTGCCGGTGCGGCGTCCTGCTGCGGCGCGCGGCGCTCGGCGCCGGGTGTCGGCACGGCGACGGCCACGCGCGGCGCGGTGGGCTTCGGCGCAGCAGGCGCAACCGGTGCGGCGGGCTTTGCGGCGGATACAGCGGCGCTCACGCGGCCACGGTCCGACGATACTTTCAGACCTGCGCTGCGCAACACGTCGAGTGCGGCGCTTGCGCCGCCCGCGCGACGTGGCGCGTTGACGGCTGCCGATTGCGGCTCCTGTTCCACTGCGACCGACGCGGCCTGCGCTGTGCGCGTGAGCGCCGCAGCGGCAGGCGCGGTCAACGAAGAGGCTGGCGACGTGTGGTTGGCGACCGACTCCGCGGAGGTATCGTTTATCGCTGGACTGTTCGAAGACGCGTTCTTAATGGAGTCGGCGGGCTCATCGTCCCACGGAGCCAATGCGTGTGTGGTTGAAGCCACGGACGGTGCATCGACAGCCGCCGCGCTCGGTGCACTGCCCGCATCGGCAACTGGTGCGTGCGCTGCGTCACTCGAAGAATGTGACGCTATCGAGTCTGGCCCAGAAAGCGCTGTGGCGGTTCGCGCACCGCCAGCGGATTCGCCAGATACAACGCTCCTGCTCACTACATTGACGGCAGGCGCATTGCCGACGACTTGCGTGTCGCGAACCGGCACAGCAGCGCTCGCCGCCGATGCAGCAACAGTCGCCGAACCCGCACGCTTTGCACCCGCTCCGCCGACAGCTCCCGCTGGCCCAGCCGAACGCGCGCCGCCGCCAATCGCACCACCACCGCCCGTAGGCGCCGGCTCGAACGCCAGCATGCGCAGCAATGTCATCGTGAAGCCGGCGTATTCATCCGGCGCGAGGCCCAGCTCGCTTCGACCAATCGTTGCGATCTGATAGAACAACTGCACGCGCTCGGCGCTCAGCGCTTCGGCAAAGCGCCGCAGATCGCCCGCCTCCGGCCATTCGTCGAGCACGGAGGAAGGTGCGAACTGTGCCCAGGCGATTCGATGCAGCAAGCTCGCCAGATCCTGCAACGCCGTCGAGAACGACAGACTGCGCAATGCCATCTCGTCGGCTACGGCAAGTACCGCAGCGCCATCACCGTCGGCAAGCGCATCGAGCAGACGAATCAGATAGCTTTGATCGAGCGCGCCGAGCATGCCGCGCACCGCTTCTTCATTGACCTGATTGGCCGAGTAGGCAATGGCCTGATCGGTCAGCGACAACGCGTCGCGCATCGAGCCGTCAGCCGCGCGCGCGAGCAGACGCAACGCCTGCACGTCATACGGCACCTTCTCTTCACCAAGAACGTGCTCGAGATGCGACACGATATGCCCGGCGGGCATCTGCTTCAGATTGAACTGCAGACACCGCGACAGCACAGTAACCGGAATTTTCTGCGGATCGGTCGTGGCGAGAATGAACTTGACGTGCGGCGGCGGCTCTTCCAGCGTCTTCAACATCGCGTTGAAAGCGTGGTTGGTCAGCATGTGCACTTCGTCGATCATGTAGACCTTGAAGCGCGCGTCGACCGGCGCATACACCGCACGTTCGAGCAGCGCCGCCATCTCGTCGACGCCGCGATTACTCGCCGCATCCATTTCCACGTAATCGACAAAGCGACCTTCGTCGATCTCACGACACGCGCGGCATACGCCGCACGGCGTGGAAGTCACGCCGGTTTCGCAATTCAGCGCCTTGGCGAAGATGCGCGACAGCGTGGTTTTACCGACGCCGCGTGTGCCGGTAAACAAATAGGCGTGATGCAGCCTGCCGCCGTCGAGCGCGTGCGTGAGCGCGCGCACCACGTGCTCCTGTCCGACGAGCGACGCGAAATCCTTAGGCCGCCATTTGCGTGCGAGAACTTGATAGGTCATCGCGAAATTGTATCAGCAACAATGCCGCTCAAAACCGAAACCAGAAGGCATAGGAACGCGCGTCACCGCTTCATTGAAACAGGCTAACGGACCAATAGAAAAAAATAGATGAAATGTGGATCAGACATGAAGAATACGCAATGCAACGCGAATGCATGCACGGGGCATGGCGACGCCAAGGGTAATACCGGGGAAGAAAGAGATTGCGGAAGAACACCGCAACGGAAAAACTGAAAAAGGAAAGGTGACGAGCCTGACCCTCGGCACTGGTGGAAAACGGCTGTGGCTGCTTCGTTCCCGACCTGACCAGGTTGACCATCCCTCCATGCGAGGAGGCCCGTCACGAAACATTCTATCACCGCTTGGCCGATCGTGCGACTGTTAATACGAGCAAACCGACATCGACGCGTCGAATCAGGCTTTCCCCTTCTTATAGTCGCTATCGACGACGCGCGCACCGAAGCCACTTGAGTTCGCCTTACCCGCCTCCAGATAAGCTGCGTGGCGGGTATAGAAACAAGATGTCACTTCACCGGCAGCCGTTGGCCCCACTGCCCCTGATGAGTACTATCGCCCCCGGCAACGCATAGCGAATTAAGCTAAACTGCCGTACGGATGACCCGCAAGCGCGAGCTTCCCGCACATCGTGAGCCATTTTCAACGGGTCATGCATGGGCAGGCAATGCTCCAGTTTGCGGCAAAGCGAACGGAAGTTTCCTTAGGTTTTGACGTATCGTGGCGAGCAATTCAGGCGGGCCTCGAACCGATAGAGGTATTCATACAATGAGCGAACAAATCAAGCATATTAGCGACGCATCGTTCGAACAGGACGTCGTTAAATCCGATAAACCCGTGCTGCTCGATTTCTGGGCTGAATGGTGCGGTCCGTGCAAGATGATCGCGCCGATCCTCGACGAAGTCGCGAAGGATTATGCCGATCGTCTGCAAATCGCCAAGATCAACGTCGACGAACATCAATCGACGCCGGTCAAGTTCGGCGTGCGCGGCATCCCCACGCTGATCCTTTTCAAGAACGGCGCAGTCGCCGCGCAGAAGGTCGGCGCGTTGTCGAAGTCGCAACTCACTGCGTTCCTCGACGGCAATCTGTAAAACGGTGTGCATCGGCGCGCCCGGCGTCCCTCGAGACCCGCGAGCGCACTGATTCGGGGCGTGTTGTCAACCGGCAACACGCCTGACAAGAAAGATGCCATGCCGTCGTACTGGCGGAAATTGGCGTGTGCTATGCTAGAATCCGCAAAACGTCGAAAAGACGTGTAAGTCCTTGAGCGGTTCCGCTCACTCTCCTCCCAGATTTCATTTCGTCGCACCTTCTCCTGCGGGTTCTCCGTATGCATTTATCCGAGCTTAAGACTCTGCACGTGTCCGAATTGATCGAGATGGCCAATGGCCTCGAGATCGAAAGTGCGAACCGCCTGCGCAAGCAGGAACTGATGTTCGCCATTCTAAAAAAACGAGCCAAAACGGGCGACACGATATTCGGCGACGGCACGCTCGAAGTGCTGCCGGACGGTTTCGGCTTCCTGCGTTCGCCGGAAACCTCGTACCTCGCCAGCACGGACGATATTTATATCAGCCCGTCGCAAATCCGCCGTTTCAACCTGCATACGGGTGACACGATCGAAGGTGAAGTGCGTACGCCGAAAGACGGCGAGCGCTATTTCGCGCTGGTCAAGGTGGACAAGGTCAACGGCCAGCCGCCGGAAGCCTCGAAGCACAAGATCATGTTCGAAAACCTGACGCCGCTGCACCCGAACAAGGTGCTGCTGCTCGAACGTGAAATGCGTGGCGAAGAAAACGTCACGGGCCGCATCATCGACATGATCGCGCCGATCGGCAAAGGCCAGCGGGGTCTGCTGGTGGCATCGCCGAAGTCCGGTAAGACCGTGATGCTTCAGCACATCGCGCATGCGATCAAACAGAACCATCCCGATGTCGTGCTGTTCGTGCTGCTGATCGACGAACGCCCTGAAGAAGTGACCGAAATGCAGCGTTCGGTGGCCGGCGAAGTGATCGCCTCCACGTTCGACGAACCGGCTGCGCGTCACGTGCAGGTCGCCGAAATGGTGATCGAAAAAGCCAAGCGCCTCGTCGAAATGAAGAACGACGTGGTCATTCTGCTCGACTCGATCACGCGTCTCGCACGCGCTTACAACACCGTTGTGCCGGCCTCGGGCAAGGTGCTGACGGGTGGTGTCGACGCCAACGCGCTGCAACGTCCGAAGCGCTTCTTCGGCGCGGCGCGCAATATCGAGGAAGGCGGTTCGCTGACCATCATCGGTACGGCGCTGATCGAAACCGGCAGCCGCATGGACGACGTGATCTACGAAGAGTTCAAGGGCACCGGCAACATGGAAGTGCACCTGGAACGTCGCCTGGCTGAAAAGCGCGTCTATCCGTCGATCAACCTGAACAAGTCCGGCACGCGCCGCGAAGAACTGCTGATCAAGCCCGAAGTGCTGCAAAAGATCTGGGTGCTGCGCAAGTTCATTCACGACATGGACGAAGTCGAATCGATGGAATTCCTGCTCGACAAGATTCGTCAAACGAAGAGCAATTCCGAGTTCTTCGACATGATGCGCCGTGGTGGCGGCAGCTAAGCAGACCGTAACCCGGTCTAAGTAGCTGAATTAGCCTCGTCGCATAGAAAGCCGCTCGCTGCAAACGAGCGGCTTTTTTACGTCTGCCCGCTTTGTTGCTTCCGGTCTTACGAAGCACGCCCGACCAACCCGCCCGTGCCGGACAACCTGAACGTGAACGTACACGTTGGAGTACAATGCGACCAATCCGCCACGCCTGCAATTCTCTATGCCGAAGGACTCGTCCGCCCTGCTCACCGTACGCGACGCCGCTGAACGCCTCGGTGTGACGCCGCGTACGCTGAAGTACTACGAGGAACGCGGCCTCGTATCGCCCACCCGCAGCGAAGGTCGTTACCGACTGTACGACGAGGAGGACCTGAAGCGCTTCGGTCGCATTTTGCGTTTGCGGTCGCTGGGCTTTTCGCTGCATGGCGTAACTGAAATGCTCAAACGTCCGCTCGAACCTGTCGACGGCGGGCATCGCTTTTCCACCGAGTCGTTGCAGCAGATCCGCGACGCCATCGCCGAGCAGGTCGAAGCGCTCGACGCGCGTATCGAAACGATGCGTCGCGAGTTGAAGGAAGCGCAAAAATTGCGCGCCGAACTGAGTCCCGACCTCGACTATCTCGAACGACGCCTCGCCGGTGAAAATGCGGACACGCTGCTTGAACAGCGGCGCAACGCGGCGGCGAAAGTAGCAAAGGCCACGAAAGCATCCAACAGCGCGAAATCGGCCAAAGCGGCTAGCGCACCGTCCCCAAAACGCGCCAAAAACACCCGCAAATCCGAACCGGACGACATCACGCCGGACGCATCTATACCGGGCGAATCGTCATGACCACGGCGTCATCCCGCGTGGCGCTATTCAGCGTCGAAAAACTACGCGGCGATTTCTTCCCGTGGGTGCTGGCAGTTGTCACCGGCCTCGACTATTTCGACAACTCGATCTTTTCGTTTTTCACCAGCTACATCGCCGGCGGCATCAATGCATCGCCCGATGAACTGGTGTGGGCCTCGAGTTCCTACGCGGTCGCGGCAGTGCTCGGCATCCTTCAGCAGCAATGGTGGGTGGACCGTTTCGGTTACCGGCGCTACGTCGCCGGCTGCATGCTGCTCTATTCCGCCGGCGCGGTCGCCGCCGCACTCTGCGAATCGTCGATTGAACTGGCGCTCGCACGCGGCTTTCAGGGCTACTTTATCGGCCCGATGATGGGCACCTGCCGCATCCTGATCCAGATGAGTTTCACGCCGCAGCAGCGGCCCGCCGCCACGCGCGCGTTTCTGCTGCTGATCGTTCTGTGCAGCGCGCTCGCGCCGCTGATCGGCGGTCAACTGGTCGCGCATTTCGACTGGCGCGCGCTGTTCGCTTGCACGGCGCCCGTTGGCGTGCTGTTCGCGGTGCTGGCTTTGCTCGCGTTGCCCGATTCCGGCAACCGTCTGCCGGAAGAACGCGGAACCGCGCATTTCTGGCCGTATCTGATCTTCGCATTCGCGCAAGGCGCGCTGCAGATTGTCATGCAGCAGGTGCGCTTCCAGTTGTTCAGCGCTTCGCCGGGACTGATCCTGCTGACGGTGGCCGGCATCGGCGCGCTCGCCTGGTTCGTGTATCAGCAGTGGCACCATCCATCGCCGCTGATGCGGTTGCACGCGCTGCGCGAAAAAGTCTTCCAGGTTGGCCTCGTGCTGTACATGTTCTATTACTACATCTCGACGGTGTTCAGTTACCAGATCTCACGCTTTCTCGAAAGCGGCCTCGGCTATCCGGTCGAGAATGCGGGGCAACTGGTCGGCGTGACGTCGCTGATTTCCGCGAGCGCGCTGTTCGTCTATCTGCGTTATGCGAAGCTGTTGCCGCGCAAAAAGTGGATCATCGTGCCGGGCTTCGCGGTCGCCGCCTTCGCCGCGGCGTGGATGACGCGCATGTCGCCGGGTGTCGGCGAACAAGCGTTGATCGTACCGCTGCTGCTGCGCGGACTGCTGTTGCTGTTCATCGTGTTGCCGGTCGCGAATCTGACGTTCAGAATCTTCGCGATCGAAGAATTCACGCACGGTTACCGGCTGAAAAATATCGTGCGGCAATTGACGATCTCGTTCGCGACGGCCTCGGTGATCATCGTCGAACAGCATCGGCAGGCATTGCATCAAACGCGCCTCGCGGAGTTCGTGAATCCGTACAATCCGCTGTTCCAGAACACGCTTGCCACGCTGACAAACGGCTTTGCCGCCAGCGGTCATCCGGCATCGCAGGCGCACTCGCTGGCGATCGTCGAAATCAGCCGGATGGTCACGCAGCAGGCCAGCTTTCTGACCTCGCTCGACGGCTTCTATTTTCTGATTGGCGTCGCGATTGCCGGCGGTATTTTTGCCGCGTGGCAGAAACAGATCGACTAGGAGTTTCATCGGACCATGCTCTCGAAACTCACTCAATGGCTGGGCACGCGCCGCCGCGACCGTGCGCTGCGCGACTACGCCATCGACGACACGTTATGGCAAGCGACACTCGACGGCCTGCCGTTCCTCGCCTATCTCGACGCGCCGGATCTCGCGCGTCTGCGAGAACTGGCGAGCCTGTTCATCGCGCGAAAGGAATTTTCGACTGCGCACGAACTCGAGTTGACCGACGCGATGACCGTGGCGATTGCCGCGCAGGCGTGTTTGCCGGTGCTGAATCTGGATCTTGACCTGTACCGCGGCTGGGTCGGCGTGATCGTCTATCCGGGCGAGTTCGTGATCCGCAAGACCGTCGAGGACGAAGACGGCGTCGTTCACGAAGTCGAACAGGATGCGAGCGGCGAAGCGTGGGAAGGCGGCCCGGTGGTCCTGTCGTGGGAAGACGCGCAAATGACGGACGGCGCGGAGGCGTACAACGTCGTGATCCACGAATTCGCGCACAAGATCGACATGCTGAACGGCGAAGCGGACGGCCACCCGCCGTTGATGCGCCGCTGGCACGCGCCGCTCGATTCGCAGGCGTGGAGCGACGTGTTCGACCACGCGTACGATCATTTTTGCGCGAAAGTCGATGCGGTGCCGGAGCGTCGCTGGGCGCGTTTCGAGCGTGAATCGCTGATCGATCCGTACGCGGCCGATCATCCATCGGAATTTTTTGCCGTTTGCAGCGAGGCGCTGTTCGTGAAACCGCAGGCGTTCGAGGCGGAATATCCGGAGCTTTATCGGTTGTTGGCGCGCTATTACCGGCAGGATCCGGCACGGGTGGGGGTCACGTTCACCCAAGGCTAGTTCCGCGAAAGGCTGCTACGCAGCGGGCAAACGCCCGCTGCACAAGGATTCCGCCCCGCCCTGCGCCGGCAGCCTCGAATCACGCTCGACAAAAATCGAAACACCCCGAACTGCTCGCGAACAGCTGGCACAAAAGTCGCCAAGGGACTGATTTTCTGGCATAATCGCCGTTTTTCGACCACAGGCAAGTGGCTCGCGCCTAGATGCTGTCCGCTCAAACGCGGCTGCTCGCGGGTTGGCTACCGCCAGATTAAAGGAAAGACCATGAAAGAAGGCATTCACCCGGATTACCGCGAAGTCCTGTTCGTCGACATGTCGATCGACTTCAAGTTTGTTACGCGCTCGACCATCCTGACGCGTGAAACCGCCGAATTCAACGGCAAGACCTACCCGCTCGCCAAGATCGAAGTGTCGTCGGAATCGCATCCGTTCTACACCGGCCAGCAAAAGATCATGGACACGGCAGGCCGCGTCGAGAAGTTCAACAAGAAGTTCGGTTCGCGCGCTACCGGCAAGGCAGCAGCGAAGTAATACCCGCCTCGTCGCCGGTTTATGCCGGCAACGAAGCAGCAAAAAAGGGCAGCGCGAGCTGCCCTTTTTTGTCGCCTGGCCTCGCGTATCCGGCCGCTTATTCATGCCGCGCACCCAACCCGATTAGCAGGTTGCCTATCGCTGCGCGGCCTCGCGGCTCAGCAACGGCGAAGGCAATCACCGTTGCCTGAAACGTCCGGCACCGTGTAACAGCTTTCACAACCACGTTGCGGGCCGTTACCAGCCGTGACGTGCATTGCATCGCCCGACTACAATGCCGGATGCTCCAGAGGGGCCATTCCAGCCGGACATGCGTCCGGTCCCGGCAGCATCGCTTACCCAATTTCAACATACCGCATGAGACCTGTCGTTCGTCTGACTGCCTCCGCGACCAGTGCGCTCCCGCGCTGGCTGCTGCTGACCATCTGTATCGTCTACGCGGCGTTCGGGCTATTCGGGCGCGATCCCTGGAAAAACGAGGACGCGGCCGGTTTCGGTGTCATGTGGACCATGGCGAACGGCAACGCGCACGACTGGCTACTGCCGAATCTGCTCGGCAAGTACATGACCGAAGACGGCCCGCTCGGCTACTGGCTCGGCGCCAGTGCGATCCGCGCGCTCGCGCCGTGGGTCGATGCGAGTAACGCGTCGCGCGTGTTCACCGGCCTGCTGTTCTGCGCGGGCTGTGCGTTCGTCTGGTATGCCGCCTACCTGCTCGGCCGCCGCGCCGAGGTGCAACCGTTCAAATACGCGTTCGGCGGAGAGCCGGAACCGCGCGACTACGGCCGCACGCTTGCCGACGGCGCGCTGCTGATCCTGCTCGCCTGCTTCGGCCTGGCCGAGCGCGGCCACGAAACCACTCCGCAACTCGCACAGTTCGTCGGCATTGCGATGCTCGTGTACGGCCTGGTGCGGATGATCGACAAGCCGGTGCAAGGCGCGGCGATCTGGGGCCTCGCGCTCGGGCTCGTCACGCTGGCGAGCAGCCCGGTGCTGGTGGGCGCGCTGCTGCTCGGCACCTTGGCGATGAGCCTGATCGTGCGCGAAGGGCGCTCCCGCTGGCTGCTGCTGGCCGGCTTGCCGGTTGCGCTCGTGGTGTCCGTCGCCTGGCCGATCGCCGCCCTCTCCGCTTATCCCGACGACGCCGTCTGGTATCTGAACCAGTGGCTGCACGTCAGCCTGAGTTCGTTCGCAGGCCCCCCCGGATCGGTCGCAGCGTACGCGCTGAAAAATCTGCCGCTGTTCACGTGGCCGGCATGGCCGTTGGCCGTGTGGGCGTGGTTTAGCTGGAAGGGCCTGCGACGCGCGCCGCACGTGGCGATTCCGCTGTCGGTGATCGGGCCGCTGCTGGTGCTGGTGATCCTGCAAAGCCATCAGTCGAACCGGCTTTACATGCTGTTGCTGCCGCCGCTAGCGGTGCTCGCCACGTTCGCGCTGCCCACGCTCAAGCGCGGCGCGATTAACGCGATCGACTGGTTCGCGCTGTTGAGCTTCACGATTCTCGGCAGCTTCGTGTGGCTGGTCTACGTGGCAGGGCTGACCGGTTTTCCGCATCCGCTCGCGCGCAACCTCGCGCGTCTCGCGCCGGGATTCGCGCCGCAGTTCAAGATTCTGTCGTTCGTGTGCGCGGTTGCCGTGACGGCGTGCTGGTTCGTGCTGGTGCGCTGGCGTCTCGCGCGTCATCCGAAGGTCTTGTGGCGCAGCGTGGTGCTCTCGAGCGCCGGCACGACACTGATGTGGGTGCTGCTGATGACGCTCTGGCTGCCCGTCGTCAACTACAGCCGGACTTATAAGGATGTCGCCGAGCAGATCGCCAGCCATCTGCCGGAAGACTACACGTGCATTTCGCCCGTGCGGCTCGGTAACGCGCAACTCGCGACCTTCGCGTATTTCGGCGACATGCACTTCTCGTTCGACCAGGATTGCGACGTGATCCTGCGTCAGGACGCGACCGAATACGGCGATCCGAGCGCCATGCCCGACTACATCTGGAAGCTGGTATGGGAAGGCCGTCGCGTGGCCGACCGCGACGAACGTTTCCGGCTGTACGTGCGCATCGACCGGCCGAAGCCGCCGGCTGTCAAGCGCCGCACTTACCACAAGCCGGCCAGCTGACCATGCTCGCCGATGCGCGAAAAATCGCCGCGCTTGCCTGGCCGGTGCTGATCGGCCAGTTGGCGATCATCGCGTTCGGCGTGATCGATACGGCCATGGTCGGCCGTTACTCCGCGGTCGATCTGGCCGCGCTCGGCCTCGGTTCATCGATCTATATTTCCGTCTACATCGGCCTGACCGGCATTCTGACCGCGCTTCAGCCGATCACCGCGCAACTTTACGGCGCGCGCCGCGAGGCCGAAATCGGCGAGGAAGTTCGCCAGTCGCTGTGGCTGGCGCTCGCGCTGAATGTGATCGGCTTCCTGATCCTGTTTTTTCCCGAACCGATCCTTCACCTGGCCCGCGTGCCCGAAGCGCTGCACGATCGCACGCTCTCGTATCTGCGGATTCTGGCGTTCGGCTTGCCGGCCGGGCTGATTTTCCGGATCTACAGTTCGATCAGCAATGCCGTGGGCAAGCCGCGGCTCGTGATGATTCTGCAAGTCGGCGCGCTCCTGCTGAAGTTTCCGCTCAACACGTGGTTTATCTTCGGCGGATGGGGCATTCCGCCGCTCGGCGGACCGGGTTGCGCACTCGCCAGCACGGCAATCAACTGGGCGCTGGCCAGCGTCGGCATGGTGCTGCTGACGCGGGTCGATGTGTTCAAACCATTCGCGATCTTTTCGCACTTCTGCTGGCCGATCTGGCGACGGCAAGCCGCCCAGTTGCGGCTGGGCATTCCGATGGGTCTGTCGTATCTGATCGAGGTGACGTCGTACACCTTCATGGCGCTGTTCATCGCGCGCTTCGGGACGACGACGCTTGCGGGCCACCAGATCGCCGGCAACATCGGCGCGGTGCTTTACATGACGCCGCTGTCGATCGGCATCGCTGCGTCGACGCTGGTCGCTCAGGCGCTCGGCGCAGGACGGCCGGAAGCGGCGCGCACGCTGTCGCGGCACGGCATCGCGATGGCGGTGGCGATCGCGTGCTGTTATGGGGCGATCGTGCTGGTGCTGCGGCCTTACATCATCAAAGGCTATACGCCGGACGTGCAGGTTATGGCAGCCGCCATGCCGCTCGTGCTGATCGTCGTCTGCTATCACCTGTTCGATGCATTGCAGATCACCACGGCGTTCGTGCTGCGTGCCTACAAGGTGGCGGTCGTGCCGACGGTGATCTATGCGATCGCGCTGTGGGGCGTTGGATTGGGCGGCGGGTATCTGCTGGGGTTCGATGTCGGCGGTGTCATACCCGAGTGGCTGACCGGCGCGCGGGGCTTCTGGGTTGCGAATACGGCCAGCCTGGCAATTGCTGGAGTAGGTTTGCTGGCTTACTGGCGAGTGGTGAGCAAACGGTATTTGCGGGTTGATGCAGCGCGGGCAGCGGATTCGGTGGCTTGAGGGGGTCTGGCAGCTCGCGTTTCGCGCATTGGGTGATCTGAGAGGTTGTCTGCGTTAGTTACACGAGCCTCCACTGCCCCGGCATCAAAACATGCCGCCCTGCTGATAAACAGGCGTCCTGGATATCACCCCTAGCTCCACTTCGCAGTATCACTCTAAAATTTACGGTTAGTTGCGTTTAAGGCCTAACAAAAAGCGGCTCCCGTCAAAAACGTAGCCGCCCTCTGCCGCCTACCTCGACATCACACCACCTCTACGGTCGCCGTGTTCGCAGCCTCTCCGCTCCTCGCGTCATGACGCTCGAAAACCTCCCTCGCCGCAAATAACGCATTCAACGCCGCCGGAAAACCCGCGTACAACGCCATCTGCATAAACACCTCGACAATCTCGTCACGCGTGCAGCCGACGTTCAACGCCGCCTCGATATGCACCTTCAACTGCGGTTGCGCGCAACCCAGCGTCGCCAGCGACGCAATCGTCGCGATTTCACGCGATCGCAAATCGAGTTGCGGGCGGCTGTAGATATCGCCGAAACCGAATTCGATCAGAAGACGGCCGAAGTCCGGCGCAATCGGCGCGAGTGCCGCAATCACCTGCTCGCCGGTCGAGCCGTCGATTTCCTTCAGCTTGTCCCAGCCTCGGGCGTAGCGGTCGTTGTGCTGGTGGTCCATGGTGAGTCCTTTTCCGAATGTGAGATCGATGGATTGTCGTCAATCTGCCGGGCCGCATCACCGTTTGCGGCCTGCTGTGCGGCCACCTCGTCCTCGTAATACGCGATCTTGTCGACGATCGCGTCGAGGTTCAGTTGCAGTTCGGCAATCCGCGCCAAAACCGCATCCCGATGCGCCACCAGCAGGTCGCGACGCGCGGGCAGCGTCGGCTGCCCCTGCGTGCGCAATGCCGCGAAAGCCTGCATTCCGGCGATCGGCATGCCGGTCGCTTTCAGACGCATCACGAAACGCAACCAGTCGAGGTCGGCGGGCGAATACAGCCGATGCCCCGCCTGCGTGCGCCCGACCGGCCGGATCAGCCCGGCCTGCTCGTAATAGCGCAGCGTATGCGTGGACACGCCAATCGTTTCGGCGACCTGCCCGATGGTGAGTGCGGTGGAGATTTTCGACATGACAGACTCAGGTTAGGACTTCGAGTGCACTCTAAGTCAAGCGCCTGTGAATGTCTTCGTCGATGTCATTTGTCTGCATTGTCATTTTTTATGACTGACGGCATTAATCGATAAACCCAGACCAGCCTAATGCTAGGCAAAAGGTTTAAATATTGTCTGGCCTGATTTACTTGTCATGAATCGATCGGTATAAATCGTCCGCGTTCGCGAATAAGGGCCTGCGATTTGTCCTATGCTTAAGCGCAGCGCCCGCTGACAGAATGCGTCGTCCGTTCCCGGCTAACTACTTTTTGCCCTCAATGGAGTGCTTGCCATGCTGAAGAAGCTTTTAATGCTTTGCGTTGCTTTGGCTTTGTCGCTGTCGGCCGGATTCGCGGCGGCGGTTGAAGTCAATTCCGCCGATCAGGCGGCGCTCGAATCGGTCAAAGGTATCGGCCCGGTCCACGCAAAGGCGATCATCGACGAACGCACGAAGAATGGCCCGTTCAAAGACGCCGACGATCTCGCCACTCGCGTCAAGGGTATCGGCACCAAATCCGTCACCAACCTCGAGGCGGCCGGCTTGACGATCAACGGTTCGTCGGCGCCGCCAGCGGGCGTCAAGGCCGCGCCGAAGTCCAGCAGCACGGCAAGCAGCAAGGCAGCCCCGGCCGCGACCACTGCCGCACCCGCCACCACGACAGCGGCTACGACACTGGCAGCGCCAGCGGAACCGGCGTCCAGCAGCAAAAAGTCGAAGAAGAAGAGCAAGGCCGCGGCATCCGATGCAGCGGCGGCATCCGCGCCGGCAGCACCGGCTGCGGCAGCCCCCGCCGATGCATCGGGCACCAAGGCATCGAAAAAGAAGGCCAGGAAGAGCAAGGCTGCATCGGCTGCGGCGGCTTCGAGCTGAGCGTAACGGCCTTCGCAAAGAGATAAGGGCTGGCGGCGGGCCGAGAGAGGAGCGGCACATGATCCACGATACAGGTGATGCAAACCTCGACACCGCCCCGCTGCCGTCCACCATCCCACCGCGCCGCGCAACCGCGCGGCGTTTTCACCCGCTGACTCGTCAATCACGCGTCGGCACTCAAGAGAGACCGTCATGAGCCTACTCGACACTATCGGTTCCCTGATTGGGAAATCCCCTGAAGGCGGTGGCCAGCAACAACTGGTTTCAGCCGCACTCGAATTCGTCAATAACCAGCCGGGCGGCCTGAATGGGCTGATCGAACGTTTCAAGGAAAAAGGTCTCGGCGACGTGGTGTCGTCGTGGGTCAGCAACGGCGAAAACCAGCCGATCGCGCCGGATGCGCTGCACAGCGTGCTCGGCTCCGACACCGTCACGAACCTCGCGGCGAAGGCCGGCGTAGAGCCGGATCAGGTCACGGGCCTGCTGTCGCAAATCCTGCCGCACGTGGTCAACGCGGCGACGCCCGAAGGCGAAGTGCCGGCTGAAGGCAAGCTGAACGCGACGACCGTGCTGGGCGCGCTCGGCGGGTTGTCGGCGCTGTTTGGCAATAAAAACAACGCCTGATAAGCAGGCGTCTTACTCCGCTTGCCGCCTGATGTGACAAGCGGTAGAGCACACAGCGCATTGGCGAAAAAAAAGCGGCAACGAAGTTACCTTCGTTGCCGCTTTTTGACATGCGTGGAGCGGCTCGATCAAACACCGCTCCACGCATGGGCCGCGCTTAATGCACGACGCGTTCGAACACCAGTTTGCCCTCGTCGACTTCGACCGGGATCACATCTTTCGGACCGAACTTGCCGGCCAGAATCAGCTTGGCGACCGGATTCTCGATCTCCTGCTGGATTGCGCGCTTCAATGGCCGCGCGCCGAACAGCGGATCGTAGCCGACCTTGCCGATGTGCTCCAACGCCTCGTCCGACACCAGCAGCTGCATGTCGAGCTTCGCGAGCCGTTCGTGCAGACGCTCCAACTGGATCCGCGCGATCGACTGGATGTTCGAGCGGTCAAGCGCATGGAACACCACAACGTCGTCGATCCGGTTCAGGAACTCGGGCCGGAAATGCAGCTTTACTTCTTCCCAGACCGCGTCCTTGACCGCTTCCTGCGGCTCGCCGACCATCGCCTGGATCACCTGCGAACCGAGGTTCGACGTCATCACGATGACCGTGTTCTTGAAGTCCACCGTACGGCCCTGGCCATCGGTCATGCGGCCGTCGTCGAGCACCTGCAGCAGCACGTTGAACACGTCCGGATGCGCCTTCTCGATTTCGTCGAGCAGGATCACGCTATACGGCTTGCGGCGCACGGCTTCGGTCAGGTAACCGCCCTCTTCATAGCCGACGTATCCCGGCGGCGCACCGATCAGGCGCGCGACGCTGTGCTTCTCCATGAACTCGCTCATGTCGATGCGGATCAGGTGATCCTCCGAATCGAACAGGAACGACGCCAGCGCCTTGCACAGCTCGGTCTTGCCCACCCCGGTTGGCCCGAGGAACAGGAACGAACCATACGGACGATTCGGATCCGACAGACCCGCACGCGAGCGGCGGATCGCATCGGCCACGGCGCTGATCGCCTCGTCCTGACCGACCACGCGGTTGTGCAGTTTTTCTTCGATCTGCAACAGCTTTTCGCGCTCGCCCTGCATCATCCGCGAGACAGGAATACCAGTGGAACGCGACACGACTTCCGCGATTTCCTCCGCGCCGACCCGCGTGCGCAACAGACGCGGACGCTGCGGATTGGTCTGCTCGACAGCCTCGGCCTGGGTCACCGCCTTCAACTGCGCTTCCAGTTCCGGCAATTTGCCGTACTGCAACTCCGCAACCTTTTCGAGTTTGCCCTCACGCTGCAAACGCGTGATTTCCGCGCGCGTTTTCTCGATGTCTTCCTTCAGTTGCGCGCTGCCCTGCACTGCCGCCTTTTCCGCGGTCCAGATTTCTTCGAGGTCCGAATATTCGCGATTCAGACGCTCGATTTCTTCTTCGATCAGTTGCAGACGTTTTTGCGACGCTTCGTCTTTTTCCTTCTTGACGGCTTCGCGCTCGATCTTCAACTGGATCAGACGACGGTCGAGCCGGTCCATCTCTTCAGGCTTCGAGTCGATTTCCATCTTGATCTTCGACGCGGCTTCGTCGATCAGATCGATTGCCTTGTCCGGCAGGAAACGGTCGGTGATGTAGCGATGCGACAGTTCCGCCGCCGCGACGATCGCCGGGTCCGTGATGTCCACGCCGTGATGCAGTTCGTACTTTTCCTGCAAGCCGCGCAGGATCGCGATGGTCGCTTCCACCGACGGCTCGTCGACCAGCACCTTCTGGAACCGGCGTTCGAGCGCCGCATCCTTCTCGATGTACTTGCGGTACTCGTCGAGCGTGGTCGCGCCGACGCAATGCAGCTCGCCGCGCGAAAGCGCCGGCTTCAGCATGTTGCCCGCGTCCATCGCGCCTTCGGCCTTGCCTGCACCGACCATCGTATGAATTTCGTCGATGAAGACGATGGTTTGACCTTCGTCCTTGGCGATGTCGCTGAGCACGGCCTTCAGCCGTTCTTCGAACTCGCCGCGATATTTCGCGCCGGCCAGCAGCGCGGCCATGTCGAGCGACAATACGCGCTTGCCCTTCAGCGTTTCTGGCACTTCACCGTTGACGATCCGTTGCGCCAGTCCTTCGACGATCGCGGTCTTACCCACGCCCGGTTCGCCGATCAGCACCGGATTGTTCTTGGTACGGCGTTGCAGGATCTGGATCGAGCGACGGATTTCGTCGTCGCGGCCGATCACCGGGTCGAGCTTGCCGGCCCGCGCCCGCTCGGTCAGGTCCACCGTGTACTTCTTCAGCGCTTCGCGCTGGCTTTCGGCGTCCTGGCTATGTACCTGCGAGCCGCCGCGCACCGCCGCAATCGCGCTTTCGAGCGACTTCCGCGACAAGCCGTGCTGGCGCGCGACGCGGCCGGCTTCGCCTTTGTCGTCCGCGACCGCGAGCAGGAACATTTCGCTTGCGATGAACGTGTCGTTGAGCTTTTGCGCTTCCTTGTCCGCCTGGTTCAGCAGGCCGGTCAATTCGCGGCCGATCTGGACATTGCCGTCCGTGCCCTGAACTTGCGGCAGACGCGTCATCGCGTCGTTCAGCGCGGTTTGCAGCGCCTGCACGTGCACGCCGGCACGCGAGAGCAGCGAGCGAGCCGAGCCATCCTGCTGGGCGACCAGCGCCGACAACACGTGAACCGGTTCGATATATTGATTGTCATGGCCGACGGCCAGACTCTGCGCATCCGAGAGCGCTTCCTGGAACTTAGTGGTGAGCTTGTCGATTCTCATCAAGAGACCTCCAATTTTCGATTACCACCAAATTGAGGCGTTTTCTTCAGGTTTCAAGCGCTTTTTTGCGCTCAAAGGCAACTATTTAACATTTGACGCGAAGGAACCACCTGCCCCGGATCAGGGAGCCGGTGCGGGGCTACCCGCGACCGGCGCGAGCGGCACGATGGGGATGACGCTGCTCAAGCCGAGCAGCGCGGCCAGCGGTGCCTGCGGCTGCGCGACCTGGTCGATCGTGTAGCGGTCGAGTTCGGCGAGGAACGCATTGCTCGCGGCCTGAAGCGCGCCGCGTAGCCGGCACTGCGACGTGATTACACAGGAGGAGCGCTGCACCCCCTGCTGATCGGGCAGACACGCGACCACCGCGAAGTCGCTTTCCGTCGCACGGACGACCTCGCCTACGGTCAGCAGGCGGGTTCGCTCCGCAATACGGAGGCCGCCATTGCGGCCGCGCACCGTCTCGACCCAACCGCGTTCGCCGAGTTGCTGCACGACTTTCATCAGATGATTCTTGGAAATTCCGTACGCATTCGAAATATCCTGAATGGTCGACAATCCTGCACCTCGCACGGCGAGATATAGCAGGACGCGTAGTGAGTAATCCGTATAGTCGGTGAGTCTCATAGGGCAGATATCACGATGCGCGCAGGCCGCGATTCGAGGATAACCGCGTCGATGCAAGGGTTGCCGGGGGCCGCTGCTTCGCCCTAAGATGCAGGCGTTACGCATGTTTGATTTTTCTGCGCTACGTCAGACGGGGTTCTTTCTTGTTCTCTCGTGACTAATGGTAGCGTTTCCCGCATAAACCATTCGTGCGAAAAGCGGGGTAATCGCTGCCCTTCTCATTTCGTTAACGCATGGGTCGACGCCGCATCCGACGACCTCTGGCAATATTTGCCGGAACCTGGCGCGAACCCTTCCAGGTACTCGCGAACCAGCGTTGCGAGCCGCGCCTGCGCCATTGGAAGCCGTTTTTTTCTGGAATTCGCATGAACCCCTCTTTTCCCGCCGCGCCGGTGGTCGAACGCGCCGCCGAGCCGACCGAGGCGAATATTCGCGACCTCGTGTACGGCTTCTACGACCGGGTGCGCGCCGATCCGTTGCTCGGCCCTGTTTTCGACGCCACGCTGGCTGGGCGCTGGGACGATCATCTGCCGAAAATGTGTACGTTCTGGGGCAGCCTCGTGCTTGGGGCAAAGCAGTATCGCGGCAACGTGCAGCAGGCGCATCAGCCGATCGAGGGCGTCGAGCCGCAACATTTCAGCCGCTGGCTGTATCTGTTTCTGGATACGGTCGAGTCGCGCTACCAGCCTGCGGCGGCGGTCAGGTTCATGGAGCCGGCGCTGCGGATCGCGCAGAGCTTGCAGTTGAGCAAGTTCGGTTGGGACTACAAGATTCCGGTGGAGCAGCAGGAATTGCTGGAGCGGATTGCACCACGCCGTCCGCGCGACGATGACGACGCGCATCACACAAAGCGTCCGGCTGGAGAGCCGTTTCCAACGCGGATCATCGGGCGCGGGCGAGATGACTGAGACGGGTTCGGCCGGGCGCGGGCAGCGTGCGTTTTTCAGGCCACGCGTCGTTGTGATTGGGCAAATGCAGGCGCTGGCTTAAGCCGCGCCTTACCGATTGCCCGATTCGACACCCCAGCGCGCCAGCGCAGCATCATCGGTGACACGGGCGTCGACCCAGCGCTCGCCGGCTTCGGTTTTCTCCTTCTTCCAGAACGGCGCCTGGGTTTTCAGATAGTCCATCACAAATTCACACGACGCAAACGCCTCCCCGCGATGCGCGGCCGTCGTCGCCACCAGCACGATCTGGTCGAGCGGATAAAGCTTGCCGACCCGGTGCACGATCAAAACGTCGATGCCCGGCCAACGCTCCCGCGCACTCACGACGATCGCTTCGAGCGACTTCTCCGTCATACCCGGATAGTGTTCGAGCTCCATCGTCTCGACGGTGCTGCCGTCGTTCAGATCGCGCACGGTGCCGACGAAGCACGCGACCGCTCCGATCTTCGGATTACGCGCGCGCAACGCGGCGACCTCGGCGGTGAGGTCGAAATCTTCCGTCTGGACGCGAACGGGCATGGAGAACTCCTGGGCGATTGGGCGTGGTTTGAGGTTGGATCCGGTCGAAGCAGCGCCGCTCAACCGCCCGTGACGGGGGGAAAGAACGCGACTTCGCAACCTTCGGTCACGCGCGTGCCGGGGTCGGTCATTACGTGATTGCAGGCCATGCGCAGCGCGCGGCCTTCGGCGAGGGTGTCGGCCCAGACTCCGCCGCGCACGCGCAGCCACGCGCGCACATCGCCGACGGTCGCGATGCCGTCAGGCAGTTCGACCGACTCGTTGGCCAGATCGAGCGCTTCGCGCACGCTTGCAAAATATCGAAGTTGAATCTTCATCGGGACGGCTTTCAGTTCAGCAATTCGGAAAATGGAATGAAGCGCACGGTTTCGCCCGCGCTGATCGCGTGATTCGGCGGATTGTCGATCAGGCCGTCGCCCCAAACCGTCGACGTCAGCACGGCGGAACTCTGATTGGCGAACAGATCGAGCCCACCCTCGGCGTTGATACGCGCACGCAGGAACTCATTGCGTCGATCGGCTTTTTTCTGGGTGAAGTCGGCGCGCAGCGACAGCGCGCGAGGCGCGACGGCCTCGACGCCTGCGAGGCGCAGCAGGAACGGCCGCACGAACAGCAGGAAGGTCGCGAAACTGGAAACCGGATTGCCCGGCAAGCCGATAAAAAAGGTTTCCGCAGACGCCGACATTGATCCCGGCCCCGCCGCGTCATCACGGCGCACCGCACCGAACGCGAGCGGCTTGCCGGGCTTCATTGCAATCTGCCACATCGCCAGGCGCCCTTCGGCCTCCACCGCCGGTTTCACATGATCTTCCTCGCCGACGGACACGCCGCCACAGGTCAGAATCAGATCGTGCGCCTGAGCGGCTTCGCGCAACGTGGCGCGGGTCGCATCGAGCTTGTCGGCGACGATGCCGTAGTCGGTGACTTCGCAGCCGAGCCTGTCCAGCAGCGCGCGCAACGTAAAGCGATTCGAGTTGTAGATTGCGCCGGGTTTCAGCGGCTCGCCGGGCATGGTCAGTTCGTCGCCGGTAAAGAAAACGGCGACCTTGACGCGGCGGCGCACCTCCAGCTGAGCACAGCCCACTGACGCCGCCAATCCAAGCGCCTGCGGCGTCAGCCGTGTGCCCGCGGGCAGAATGACCGAGCCGTTGCGGATATCCGCGCCTTGAGCCGTGATCCATTCGCCGGCTTGCGGGGTATGCAGAATCGTGACTTCATCGCTCGTGGATTCGGCTTGCTCCTGCATCACGATCGCGTCCGCGCCGGGCGGCACCGTCGCGCCGGTGAAGATGCGCGCCGCGCTGCCGGGCGCGAGCGGCGTGGGTGCGTGACCTGCCGGGATGCGCTGCGAGACGGGCAAACGGGTGCTGCCCGGTTGCGTGAGGTCGGCCGTGCGGATCGCGTAGCCGTCCATCGCGCTGGTGTTCATCGGCGGGACGTCTAGCGGCGAGATGACATCCGCGGAAAGCACGCGGTTCAGCGCCTGCAACGTGGGAATCGATTCGGTGCCGGCGATCGGGCTGGCGGCGCTGAGCAAGGTCGCCAACGCGTCGGCAGTGGCGAGCATCGGGGCGCGGGGCGTCGGTGTGGACATCGGGAATTTCGAAGCCGCTGGTTAAAAGAACATTGTAGCGGTCGATGCCGTCAGCCTGGGCAGCACGGCGTTATGGAGGAATTTCTGTTCGGGAACGCTTGCCTGGGGAAATGCATGGCAAGCGGTATCTGCCTATTTCATGCTGCAATCAAGGCTGGGCAGGCTGCAAGGCCTGCCCAATCCTGGTCCTACTCGTAGTCCTACTTTTACTCGCCCGCTTATTCGCCGGTGTTCGCGACGATAAAGTCCTTCACGCGCTGTGCGTCGGCCGGCAACACTTCAAAGCGCTGCGGCAGCGACTCCAGGCCCGAAAACGCAGCGGGCCGCTCCGGTTCGCGCAACAGCGCCTCGCGGATCGTCTCGCCGAACTTGATCGGCTGTGCAGTCTCCAGCACGATCATCGGAATGCCCGCTTGCAGATGCTCGCGCGCCACCTTCAGACCGTCGGCGGTGTGCGTGTCGATCATCGTGTCGTAACGCTCGAACACGTCGCGGATCGTCTCCACGCGCGTGTCGTGGCTGCTGCGACCCGACACGAAACCGAACTCTTTCACGCGGGCAAAATCGCCGCTCGCCGCGAGATCGAAACCGCCCTTTTCTTCGACGTCGCGGAACAGTTGCAACACACGCGCCGGATCGCGATCGAGCAGATCGAACACGAAACGCTCGAAGTTCGACGCCTTCGAAATGTCCATGCTCGGGCTGGTCGTGTGATACGTCTCAGCCGCTTTGCGCACGCGATAAATACCGGTGCGGAAGAACTCGTCGAGCACGTCGTTTTCGTTCGTGGCGACCACCAGCTTCTCGATCGGCAGACCCATCATCCGCGCGATGTGACCCGCGCAGACGTTGCCGAAATTGCCCGACGGCACCGTGAACGACACGCGCTCGTCATTGCTCTTCGTGGCGGCGAAATAGCCCTTGAAGTAGTAGACGACCTGCGCGACGACCCGCGCCCAGTTGATCGAGTTGACCGTGCCGATCTTGTACTTCGCCTTGAACGCGTGATCGTTCGACACGGCCTTGACGATGTCCTGCGCGTGGTCGAACACGCCTTCGACCGCGAGGTTGAAGATGTTCGGGTCTTGCAGGCTGTACATCTGCGCGGTCTGGAACGCGCTCATCTTCTTGTGCGGCGACAGCATGAACACGCGGATGCCCTTCTTGCCGCGCATCGCGTATTCGGCAGCGCTGCCGGTGTCGCCCGAGGTTGCGCCGAGAATGTTCAGCGTTTCACCATGCTTGGCCAGCGCATATTCGAACAGGTTGCCGATCAACTGCATCGCCATGTCCTTGAACGCGAGCGTCGGACCGTTCGACAGTTCCAGCAGCGACAGCGTCGCGCCGCTCTCGACGCCCAGCGTTTTCAGCGGCGTGATCTGCGCGGCGCTTTCGTCGTCGCGCACGTTGCAGTAGGTCTCGGCCGTGTAGGTCTTGCGCGTGAGTGCGCGCAGGTCGTCGGCGGGGATATCGTCGACGAATTTCGACAGCACTTCGAACGCGAGGTCCGCGTACGGCAGCGTGCGCCAGCGCGCGAGTTCATCCGGTGTGACGCGCGGGTAGACAGCGGGCAGATACAGGCCGCCGTCTTTCGCGAGACCGCCCAGCAGGATGTCCGAGAAGGTGTGATGCTCGCCGGCTCCGGCGCCGCGCGTGGAGAGATAGTTCATAGTTCGGCCTAGTTCAGCGCTTCCATGCGCAGCTTCGTGACTTGCGAGACAACGGTCTTCAGCGCTTCGATCGTCTTGATCGCCGCGTTGACGTGCTTTTCAACCGTTTCGTGCGTAATCAGGATGATGTCGGTTTCGCCCTTGCCGTTCGCGTCGACCTGCTCCGATTCCTTCTGCAACAGCGCGTCGATCGAGATACCGGTGTCGGCGAGAATGCGCGTGATGTCGGCGAGCACGCCGGTCACATCGGCCACCCGCAGACGCAGGTAATAACCGCTCGTCACTTCGTCGATCGGCAGGATCGGCGTGTTCGACAGGCTGTCCGGCTGGAACGCCAGATGCGGCACGCGATGCTCCGGGTCAGCCGTATGCAGACGCGTCACGTCGACCAGATCGGCGACCACGGCGGAAGCCGTCGGCTCAGCGCCCGCGCCCTTGCCGTAGTACAGCGTGGTGCCCACTGCGTCGCCGTGCACGACGACCGCGTTCATCGCGCCTTCCACGTTCGCCAGCAGACGCTTTTCCGGGATCAGCGTGGGATGCACGCGCAACTCGATGCCCTTTTCAGCGCGGCGCGCAATGCCCAGCAGCTTGATGCGGTAGCCGAGTTCTTCCGCGTATTTGATGTCGATTGCGGCGAGCTTGCTGATGCCTTCGACGTACGCCTTGTCGAACTGCACCGGCACGCCGAACGCGATCGCGCTCATGATCGTCGCCTTGTGCGCGGCGTCCACGCCTTCGATATCGAAAGTCGGATCGGCTTCGGCATAGCCCAGTTCCTGCGCGGCCTTCAGCGCGGTCGCGAAGTCGAGCCCACGGTCACGCATTTCCGACAGGATGTAATTCGTCGTGCCGTTGATGATGCCCGCGATGTACTGGATGCGATTGGCCGTCAGCCCTTCGCGCAGCGCCTTGATGATCGGAATGCCGCCAGCCACCGCCGCTTCGAACGACACCATCACGCCATTGGCGCGCGCCGCCTCGAAAATTTCGGTGCCGTGCACCGCGAGCAGCGCCTTGTTGGCCGTCACGACATGCTTGCGATTCTTGATCGCGCGCAGCACGAGGTCGCGAGCGAGGCCCGTGCCGCCGATCATTTCGGCCACGATGTCGATCGACGGATCGTCGACCACCGCGTTGAAGTCATCGGTCAGCGCGACGCTGCCGGCTTCCGTGCCGAGCGCTGCTGTGGCCTTGGCGGGATTGCGCACGGCGATGCGCGCAACCTCGATGCCGCGGCCCGCGCGACGTTTGATTTCTTCCTGATTGCGACGCAGTACCGTGAAGGTGCCGCTGCCTACCGTGCCGAAGCCCAGCAGTCCAACTTTGATCGGTTCCATGCAGCGTGTGTTTTCGAGTAGGTGATTAAAAAGTGCCCCCAACTCTGGCGTTTTGCGCCAGTCCCCCGAGGGGGATGAGAAAACCTGGGCGGCCGCTTCAGGCGGCCCGGCGTTTTCTCACGAGGAAACGGGTATCAGGTGGCGCGCCATGCGCCACATTGTGCGTCAGGCCGTGTGACGCTTGCGGTAACCGTCGAGGAAACGCGCGATCCGGTTGATCGAATCGGCGAGATCGTCGACGTTCGGCAGGAACACGACGCGGAAGTGATCCGGCGTTTTCCAGTTGAAACCGGAGCCTTGCACGAGCAGCACGCGCTCTTCGAGCAGAAGATCGAGGATGAACTGCTGGTCGTCCTTGATCGGATAAATTTTCGGGTCGAGGCGCGGGAACATGTACAGCGCCGCTTCCGGCTTCACGCAGCTCACGCCGGGGATCGCCGTCAGCATGTCATACGCGAGTTCGCGCTGTTTGTACAGGCGGCCGCTCGGCACGATCAGATCGTTGATGCTCTGGTAGCCGCCCAGCGCCGTCTGGATCGCATACTGGCCCGGCACGTTCGGGCACAGGCGCATCGACGCCAGAATGCCGAGGCCTTCGAAATAGTCCTTACCGTTACGGCGGTTCTCGCCGGTCAGGCCCGAAATGAACATCCAGCCCGCGCGATAGCCGCACGCACGGTAGCTCTTCGACAGGCTGTTGAACGTGACGGTGAGCACGTCGTCGGACAGCGCGGCCATCGCCGTGTGCTTCTTGCCGTCGTAGACGATCTTGTCGTAGACCTCGTCGGCGAAGATCACGAGGCCGTGCTGGCGCGCGATTTCGATCAGGCCGAGCAGCAGTTCGTCGGAATACAGCGCGCCGGTCGGGTTGTTCGGGTTGATCACGACGAGCGCGCGCGTATTCGGCGTGATTTTCGCGCGAATGTCGTCCAGATCGGGCATCCAGCGATTCGACTCATCGCAGATGTAGTGCACCGGCGTGCCGCCCGACAGGCTCACGCCAGCGGTCCACAGCGGGTAATCGGGCGCGGGCAGCAGCACTTCGTCGCCGTCGTTCAGCAGGCCCTGCAGCGCCATCACGATCAGCTCGGACGCGCCGTTGCCGATGTAGATGTCGTCCAGTTCGACGCCGTGCACGCCCTTTTGCTGCGTGTAATGCATGATCGCCTTGCGCGCGGCGAACACACCTTTGGAGTCGGAATAGCCGGACGATCCCGGCAGATTCAGGATCATGTCCTGAATGATTTCGTCGGGCGCATCGAAGCCGAACGGCGCGAGATTGCCGATGTTCAGCTTGATGATGCGGTGCCCTTCTTCTTCGAGCCGCTTCGCATGTTCGAGGACGGGCCCGCGAATGTCATAGCAGACATTCAACAACTTGTTGGATTTGAGAATCGGTTTCACGGCGGGCACTTCATCCTGGTTAATGACTTGATGGCTTGACGGCTTGAGCGAACCGGCCGGCCGGGGTAACGACACTGGACGCCGGGACGGGCAAGTTCGCCGAGTCGTGGATTCGGGCGCGCGGCAGACCGGCGACGGCCGCCAGACGCGATTGGGACTGCCCTCGGACCGCCGCTTTCGACTTCCTTTTTCGACGCTGTTTCCGGCATTGTCAGGTAGCGACGGGTTGATTAGCCGCGCTTCAGTTGCCGCGCGAATCGCCGTTTTTCGATCTTCCCGCCGCTTACTGGGCGGCTCGGTGGACCCGCCTGGCGGTCCGTCAGCATCGAAACCTCTCGGCTCGCGATGCGGGCGGATGGCGGCTAACCCGATCCAGCCAACACCCGAGACAAAACCTGGGAGCGAGACCAGAAGTCCACCCGGGATACAAACAAACGGGCAAAACAGCGGACAAAAAACAGACGAAAAGCGGCCGAAAGCGTACAAAACCAGCGCAGGTAGCCGGTGGGCCGCGCCGATGCACCCAGCGCGGCTTGTGGCGGCGATTGGGCGAGGGGCGCCGCAAGGCGGCTAAAAAGTTATAATTTAGCGGATTTTGGCCGACTTCCGCAATGCACCACCCGCAACGGCAAGCCTTTTCGGCCCTTT
Organism: Paraburkholderia fungorum; assembly: GCF_900099835.1. Lineage (NCBI taxonomy): Bacteria > Pseudomonadati > Pseudomonadota > Betaproteobacteria > Burkholderiales > Burkholderiaceae > Paraburkholderia > Paraburkholderia fungorum. The sequence goes on along the minus strand of NZ_FNKP01000001.1, from coordinate 1,880,534 downwards.
CGTATTCCTCGCGCGTCGCGCCGCCCTGCTTTCGTTCCATCCGGTCAGGCCCGCCGGCGCGCACGACGTCTCTCGACGACTTCGGAAAATCAATTTGAAATTACATCAGGATTCCAGCGCCGCCCTGAACACCGTCACCGGCTACGGCGCCGACTATGTCGAAATCAATCTGGTGCGCCATTCGGGCAGCATTCTCGTACTGCCGCAGGCACCGGTCGTCCCGTGGCCCGTCGCGTCGTTCGAACAACTGAGCGCCGAGCATTTCGCAATGCTCGTCGATTCCGCGCCGGAAGTGGTCGTGTTCGGCAGCGGCGACAAGCTGCGCTTTCCGCATCCGCGACTCACCGCCGCGCTCACCGCGAAGCGCATCGGCGTCGAAACGATGGATTTCAAGGCCGCCTGCCGCACGTACAACATTCTGATGGCCGAGGGCCGCAAGGTCGCGGCCGCGTTGCTGATCGAAGCGTAGCGGCGGCGGACGTTGGGGGCGGCCTCGCCATGGTCTTCGGCGGCTAGCAGGCCATTTAGAGCCTGCCGGGTGGATTCGCTGAGCCCCTGATGGCCTTCCCTACGTTGCTGGCCCGGCCCGAAAGCGCGTAGACCGGCAGGACGGAAGTCCGCGCTCCATGCATTGCGTATCGAACGATCAGCCTGCCCGCCGCAGCGATGACCCACACACCCTCGCCGCGACCAGGCCGATAACGTACACTGCGCGCCATCGGTGCGCTGACGATTCATCGGAATCGATCTCACTTCGCGCTGGTCGCCGGGCTTCGGGCGCCTTTGGGTCTGGGCCAGGCGACTGTAGCCGGCGGCCGGCGGTCGATAACTGGCGGCAATCCGAAAAGCATACGGCGAGCAGTACAGTGGCCCTCATGCCCAGACGCCCGCCAAAGGCCGCCTGGCATCGCCGGCTGCCGATTCCAGACAACATCGCTTCGCTGCGTACGCGGCGTCGCCCAACAGGTTGAAATCCATGAACGATACGCCGTCGAGGCTACCGCTCAATCGCACCACGATCCTGCTGCTGGTGCTGGCCCTCGCCGTGATCTGGTTCGTGCCGCTCGGCTGGCGCCACCTTCTGCCGAGTGACGAAGGCCGCTATGCCGAAATGGCGCGCGAGATGTTCGTCACCGGCGACTGGATCACGCCGCGCTACAACGGCTACAAGTATTTCGAAAAACCGCCGCTGCAAACGTGGGCGAACGCGCTGACCTTCGCGTGGTTCGGCATCGGCGAGTGGCAGGCGCGGCTTTATACCGCGCTGACCGGCTTTGCCGGCGTGCTGCTGATCGGCTTCACCGGCGCGCGCGTGTTCAACGCGGCGACCGGCGTATTCGCGGCGATCGTGCTGGCCTGTTCGCCGTACTGGAACCTGATGGGCCATTTCAACACGCTCGACATGGGCCTGTCGTTCTGGATGGCGCTGACGCTGTGCTCGCTGATGCTCGCGCAGCGCCCCAACCTGTCGACCGGCTGCGTACGCGGCTGGATGTGGATCTGCTGGGCGTCGATGGCGCTCGCGGTGCTGTCGAAGGGTCTGGTCGGCGTGATCCTGCCGGGCGCGGTGCTGGTGCTGTACACGCTGATCGCGCGCGACTGGGCGCTGTGGAAGCGCCTGCATCTGATCGGCGGCCTGATCGTGTTCTTCGCGATCGTCACGCCGTGGTTCGTGCTGGTGCAGCAACGCAACCCCGAATTCCTGAACTTCTTCTTCATCGTCCAGCAGTTCAAGCGCTATCTGACGCCCGAGCAGAACCGTCCGGGCGCGTTCTATTACTTCGTGCCGGTGCTGCTGGTGGGCTTCCTGCCGTGGCTGTCGATCACGGTGCAAAGCATGCGCCACGCATGGCGCCAGCCGCGTCAGCCGAACGGCTTCGCTCCTGTCACGCTGATGATGACGTGGACCGTCTTCATCTTCCTGTTCTTCAGCGCGTCGCACTCGAAGCTGCTGTCCTACACGCTGCCGATTGCGCCGCCCATCGCGATGCTGATCGGCATGTACCTGCCGCTCGTCACGCGCGACCAGCTGCGCCGTCATCTGGCGGGCTATGCGCTGTTCTTCGTGGTGGCGGCGTTCGCGGCGCTGTTCCTCGGGCGCCTCGGCAGCGGACGCAATCCGGCCGAGCTGTACATCGAATACCGGAGCTGGGTGCTCGCTGCGCTCGGCGTCGCTTTCGTGCTGACCCTGGCCGCGCTGTGGCTGAACCGTAGCAGCAAGGCGGGGATTCTCGGCGCGGTCGCCAGTTTCGGGGCGGCGTGGCTGCTGCTCGGCACGATCGCCGGCACGGGTCACGACGTGTTCGGACGCCAGAGTTCCGGCGCCCTGCTCGCGCCCGCGATCAAGGCCGAACTCGCGAAGCTGCCGCCCGATACGCCGTTCTACTCGGTCGGCGTGCTCGATCACACACTGCCGTTCTACGTCGGCCATACGACGATCATGGTCGAACATGCCGACGAACTGACCTTCGGCGTGACCGTCGAACCGCAGAAGTGGGTGCCGTCGATCGACCAGTGGATCGAGCGCTGGAAGGCCGACCGCTACGCGCTCGCGCTGATCCCGCCGTCGACTTACGACCGTTTCGTCGCGCAAGGTCTGCCGATGCAGGTGATCGCGCGCGATTCGCGTCGCGTGGTGGTGATGAAGCCGCTGGAGCCGCTTCAGCCGCAGACGCCGCAAGCCGCGCCCGCCGCCCCCGCTGTGTCCGCGCCGTCGCCGGTGGAAAAACCACAACAATGACCCCATCTCAGGATCTGACCGTTCGATGAACCCGATTTCCCTCATTTGCATCCTCGCGGGCGTGACGCTGAACGCCGGCGCGCAGTTGCTGCTGAAAGCCGGCACCAATGCCGTTGGACACTTCGAATTCACCCGTGCGAACATCCTGCCCATCGGCTGGCGGCTCGCGACCCAGGCGCCGGTGATCGGCGGCCTGGCATGCTATGTGATCAGCGTGGTCGTGTGGATCGTCGGACTGTCGCGGGTCGACGTGTCGATCGCGTATCCGATGCTGTCGCTCGGCTACGTCGTCAACGCGTTTGCGGCCTGGTATCTGTTCGGCGAGGTGATGTCGGTGCAGAAGCTGGTCGGGATCGGCATCATCCTGATCGGCGTGGTGGTGCTGGCGCGCAGCTAGGAGCATGGTGGCGGCCAGACGGTTGGTCAGCCCGACCTGCGCGGTTTGAAACGGATGTTCACGCGCGGCCCGAAACCCGCAGCCTGAAACGATTTATTACCGATTATTGTCGAAGCCGGCTAGCCCGGCGCAGCCGGTACAAGATACCGTAAGCAGACCCGCCGTCTGGCTAAGCGACACTTAAGGTCCGCCACGGTAAGCTTTACGGTTTCGCCTTTTTTGCCGCGGCCTTGGGTTTGCGCGTAGTTTGTGGTTTACTTCGCGCCCTTCGGGTAGCGCCCCTCTCAATCGAGCGAAGCATTCATGAGCCAGTCAACAGTTCCAGTTTTGCCGTTTTTGCCGTTCGTCAAACCCGAGATCGATGAAGAAACGATCCAGGGCGTCGCCGACGTGCTGCGCTCCGGCTGGATCACCACCGGTCCGCAGAACCAGAAGTTCGAAGCGGCGCTGTCCGAGTTCTGCGGCGGACGTCCGGTGCGCACGTTCAATTCCGGCACGGCGACGATGGAAATCGGCCTGCGCATCGCGGGCGTAGGTCCCGGTGACGAAGTCATCACCACCCCGGCCACCTGGGTGTCCACCTGCAACGTAATCCTGCAGGTCGGCGCGACGCCGGTGTTCGTCGACATCGATCCGGTCAGCCGCAACATCGACCTGAATCTGCTGGAAAAGGCCATCACGCCGCGCACCAAGGCGCTGCTGCCGGTTTATCTGTCGGGCCTGCCGGTCGATATGGACCGCCTGTACGCGATCGCCCGCGAGCACAAGCTGCGCGTGATCGAAGATGCCGCGCAGGCGTTCGGCTCGACGTGGAACGGCGAGCGCATCGGCAAGCTCGGCGACATCGTGTCGTTCAGCTTCCACGCGAACAAGAATCTGACTTCGATCGAAGGCGGCGCGCTGGTGCTGAACAACGAGGAAGAAGCGTTGCTGGCCCAGAAGTACCGGCTGCAAGGCATTACCCGCACGGGCTTCGACGGCATGGACTGCGACGTGCTCGGCGGCAAATACAATCTGACGGACGTCGCCGCGCGCGTCGGGCTCGGTCAACTGCCGCACATGGCGCGGTTCATCGAGCAGCGCAAGAAGCTGGTGCGCCTCTATTTCGCCGGCCTGGGCAAAGGCCCGGCGGCGGAACTGGGAGTCGGCCTGCCGTTCGCCGACCTCGACAACAGCAACTGGCACATGTTCCAGATCACGCTGCCGCTCGAGAAACTGTCGATCGACCGCGCCGGTTTCATGGGTCAACTGAAAGAGCGCGGCATCGGCTCGGGCGTGCATTACCCGGCGCTGCACCTGTTCACGCTGTACCGCGAGCGTGGTTTCAAGGAAGGCATGTTCCCGCACGCGGAGCGCTTCGGCGAAACCACCGTCACGCTGCCGCTGTTCACGCTGATGAACGAAGGCGACGTGGAGCGGGTCTGTCGCGCGGTCAATGAAATTTGCGAACAATACGGAAAGTAAAGCGGAAATGACTTATTCGGAACATCGCGCCGTCGCACCGGAAGTGTCGATCATCATTCCGGTGTACAACGAGGAAGCCGGGCTGGCCGCGCTGTTCGCGCGCCTTTATCCGGCGCTCGACGCGCTCGGCACCGGTTATGAAGTGATCTTCATCAACGACGGCAGCCGCGACAAATCCGCCGCTCTGCTCGCCGAGCAGTTCCGCGCGCGGCCCGACACGTCTCGCGTGATCCTGCTGAACGGCAACTACGGCCAGCACATGGCGATTCTGGCGGGCTTCGAGCAGTCGCGCGGCGAGATCGTCATCACGCTCGACGCCGACCTGCAGAATCCGCCGGAAGAGATCGGCAAGCTCGTGTCGAAAATGCGCGAAGGCTACGACTACGTCGGCACGATCCGCCTGCAGCGCCAGGACAGCCTGTGGCGCCGCAAGGCCTCGCGCGCGATGAACCGGCTGCGCGAGCGCATCACGCGCATCAAGATGACCGACCAGGGCTGCATGCTGCGCGCGTACAGCCGGCACATCATCGACACGATCAATCGTTGCGGCGAAATCAACACGTTCATTCCGGCGCTCGCTTACACGTTCGCGCAGAATCCGGTCGAGATCGAAGTCGCGCACGAAGAGCGCTTTGCCGGCGAATCGAAGTACTCGCTGTATTCGCTGATCCGGCTGAATTTCGACCTCGTCACCGGTTTTTCGGTGGTGCCGCTGCAATGGCTGTCGTTCATCGGCGTGATCCTGTCGCTCGGGTCCGCCGCACTGTTCGTGCTTCTGCTGATTCGACGCTTCATCATCGGCGCGGAAGTGCAAGGTGTATTCACGCTGTTCGCCGTGATGTTCTTCCTGCTTGGCGTGATCATCTTCGCGCTCGGGCTGCTCGGCGAATATATCGGCCGGATCTATCAGCAGGTGCGCGCGCGTCCGCGTTATCTGGTGCAGACCATTCTTGAACAGCGCGACGGCACGACCGTGACCGAAACGCCGCGTCAAGCCGTGGTGCAGGCTGTGCAGGCCGCTCCGCTTGTCGATCAGGGCCCGAATCCATGAAGCCGCGCGCAGTCGTATTCGCTTATCACAACGTCGGCGTGCGCTGCCTGCAGGTGCTGCTCGCGCTCGGCGTGGACGTGGCGCTGGTCGTCACGCATGAAGACAACCCGAGCGAGAACATCTGGTTCGGCAGCGTCGCGTCGGTCGCGGCTGAACACGGTATTCCGGTCGTCACGCCCGCCGATCCGAAGAGCCCGGAATTGCGCGCCGCCATCAGCGCCGCGCGCCCGGACTTCATCTTCTCGTTCTACTACCGCCACATGTTGCCGGTCGACCTGCTGGCTCTCGCTGCACGGGGCGCTTACAACATGCACGGCTCGCTGCTGCCGAAATACCGCGGCCGCGTGCCGACCAACTGGGCAGTGATTTACGGCGAAACCGAAACCGGCGCGACGCTGCACGAAATGGCCGCGAAGCCCGACGCGGGCGCGATCATCGCGCAGACGCCGGTGCCGATTCTGCCCGACGACACCGCCGCGCAAGTGTTCGACAAGGTGACGGTCGCCGCCGAACAGACGCTGTGGCGCGTGCTGCCCGCCTTGCTCGCGGGCGAAGCGCCGCATCTGCCGAACGATCTCACGCACGGCAGCTACTACGGCGGCCGCAAGCCCGAAGACGGCCGGATCGACTGGAGCCAACCCGCGCAGCAGGTGTACAACCTGATCCGCGCGGTCGCTCCACCCTATCCCGGCGCTTTCACCGACATCGGCGATCAGCGATTTATCGTCGCACGTGCACGCCTGGCCGCGCCTGGCGCGCTTCGCTCAGATTTGCCGCCCGGCCTGCACGTAAGCGATAATGCCGTTTTCGCGATTTGCGGCGACGGTCGCACGATTGCCATCCACGAATTGCGGCACCAGCGCGACGGCAGCGAAACTGTCGTCACCCCGGCCGAATTCGCCCAGCTCATTCGAACTCCCCTCCAAAGTCCCCGTTACTCATGAAAAAAGTCCTGATTCTGGGTGTGAACGGCTTCATCGGCCATCACCTGTCCAAACGCATTCTCGAAACGACCGATTGGGAAGTCTTCGGGATGGACATGCAGACTGAACGTCTGGGCGACCTCATCAATCATGAGCGGATGCACTTCTTCGAAGGCGACATCACGATCAATAAGGAGTGGGTCGAATATCACGTCAAGAAGTGCGACGTGATCCTGCCGCTCGTCGCGATCGCGACGCCCGCCACGTACGTCAAGCAGCCGTTGCGCGTGTTCGAACTCGACTTCGAGGCGAACCTGCCGATCGTCCGCTCGGCCGTCAAGTACGGCAAGCACCTCGTGTTTCCGTCGACCTCCGAGGTCTACGGCATGTGCACCGACGAGCAGTTCGATCCGGAAGAATCGCAACTGTCGTACGGCCCGATCAACAAGCCGCGCTGGATCTACGCGTGCTCGAAGCAGTTGATGGACCGCGTGATCTGGGGCTACGGCATGGAAGGCCTGAACTTCACGCTGTTCCGTCCGTTCAACTGGATCGGCCCGGGCCTCGATTCGATCTACACGCCGAAGGAAGGCAGCTCGCGTGTGGTCACGCAGTTCCTCGGCCACATCGTGCGCGGCGAGAACATCAGCCTCGTCGACGGCGGCGCGCAAAAGCGTGCGTTCACGGATATCGACGACGGCATCGGCGCGCTGATGAAGATCATCGAGAACAAGGACGGTGTCGCGACGGGCAAGATCTACAACATCGGCAACCCGACCAACAATTTCTCGGTGCGTGAACTCGCGCACAAGATGCTGACGCTGGCCGCCGAATTCCCCGAATACGCGGACATGGCCAAGCAGGTTCAGCTGGTCGAAACGTCGTCGGGCGCTTACTACGGCTCGGGCTACCAGGACGTGCAGAACCGCGTGCCGAAGATCGACAACACGATGCAGGAACTCGGCTGGGCGCCGAAGTCGACCTTCGACGAAGCGCTGCGCAAGATTTTCGAAGCGTATCGCGGCCATGTCGGCGAAGCGCGCGCGCTCGTCGAACAGCAATAAGGGCTGATCCTTGGCCCGTATCGTCCTGAAGATCGACGTCGACACGCTGCGCGGCACCCGCGAAGGCGTGCCGAATCTCGCGCGCATCTTCGACCGTTTCAAGGCGCGCGCCACTTTCCTCTTCAGCCTTGGGCCCGACCACACCGGTTGGGCGATGCGCCGCGTTTTACGGCCGGGGTTTCTGAAGAAGGTGTCGCGTACTTCGGTGGTCGAACACTACGGCATCAAGCAGTTGATGTACGGCGTGCTGCTGCCGGGGCCGGACATCGGCGCGAAGACATCGGCTGAAATGCGCGCGATTCATGAAGCCGGCTTCGAATGCGGCATTCATACGTGGGATCATGTGTACTGGCAGGACAACGTGCGCTCCAAAGATCGTGCGTGGACGGCTGCGCAAATGCAGAAAAGCCACGACCGTTTCGCCGACATTTTCGGCGGCCCGCCGGTGACGCACGGTGCGGCCGGCTGGCAGATGAACGGCTATGCGTTCGAGCAGATCGACGCGTGGGGCATGCACTACGCGTCCGACGGCCGGGGCCATTCGCCGTATCTTCCGGTTGTAGACGGCAAGACGCTCGCGCATGTGCAAATGCCGACCACGCTGCCCACGCTCGACGAAGTGCTCGGCGTGGACGGTGTCGATCTGCACAACGTCGCCGACTGGATGTTGAAGCGTACCGAGAACAACCCGCACGACCAGGTGTTCACGCTGCACGCGGAACTCGAAGGGCAAAAGCTCGCGCCCATTTTCGAACAGCTGCTTGAAGGCTGGCGCGCGCAAGGTCACACGTTCGCGACCATGGGCGATTACTACGCCACGCTAGACCGCAGCTCGCTGCCATCGTACCCTGTTACGTGGGGCGAAATTCCAGGGCGCTCCGGCGAACTGATTGTCCAGCCCTGACGGGCCAACCTGCCGCACACCCTGACGACCCGGTCTCGCGCGAGAGTATGCCGCGCCAGGCCGACCTCCCCCAAGCCTCGATGCCAGGCCGACGCCACCGCAGCAACACCGGGCGGCGCCGGCCATAACAACCGGAGAACCTCGTGTCCATCGCAGTCGACCAACCCATCCCTGACTTCACCGCCCCCGCTACCGGCGGCGAGATCACGCTGTCCAAACTGCGGGGCAAGAAGGTGGTGCTGTATTTCTACCCGAAGGACAACACGCCGGGCTGCACGACCGAAGGTCTGCAATTCCGCGACCTGTATCCGAAGTTCAAGAAGGCCGGCGCGGAAATTCTCGGCGTGTCGCGCGATAGCCTGCGTTCGCATGACAATTTCAAGGCGAAGCTCGAATTGCCCTTCCCGCTGATTTCCGACCCGGAAGAAAATTTGTGCGCGCTCTTCAGCGTCATCAAAATGAAGAAAATGTATGGCAAAGAAGTACGGGGAATTGAACGCTCCACGTTCCTCATCGACGCCGAAGGAGTACTGCGCCAGGAGTGGCGTGGCGTAAAAGTACCAGGCCACGTCGACGATATTCTGGAGGCTGTACAAGCGCTTTGAGGCGCGATATATTGGGTTCCAATGAGTGCCTGTCCATCCCAAATTTCCCGCAGCTGCGCCAGACTCGACGGTCGTTTTACCGGTTTTGTTGCTTATGCCGGTACCGTCGGAGTCGTGAGGTGCAACGCGAGCACTGTAGGCGAGCCGCTTGCTCCACACGCTGGGGCGGCGGCTTTTTTAATTGCGCGCCGCCGTTCGTTCACACGGTCGCGCGCTTCCGTTAAGGAGCCGATCGAAGACCAGGCGAACCGGCATCTCTAGACCGAATGCGCGCCTCCGGGCGCAAACTGCGTGCGCATCCACTGGCACCGGCAGAATGCGACAGGCGGCGCACGATATGTGACCCGATAAATTCGAGGGAAACCATGCCTTTGCCTACCCCCCCCAGCAAGCTCGGCAATCTCCTGCCGCCTGACGAATACAAGGCCAAAGCCGCCACCCCGGCGCGCTCCGCCGCGAAGAAACAGGCTGGCGTTGGGGAGTCCACTGAATCGGCCGACTACGGCCGCGCGAACGTCGCCACGCCAATGGCGCACGCCGCCAATGCAGCGACCACGCTGCGCACTGTGCCGGCTGCGTCGGCATCTACCGCTGCGTCCGAAGCCACTGGGCAAGCCGCCCCGGCGCGCAGCGCATCGGCGCCCGGCCGCAAATCGAAGCAAACCGCTGCGTTGTTGCAACCGGTTCCGGCTGCACGTCCGCAGGCCGAACCCGCTGCGCCGGTAGCTGAGCCGCAACCGGTCGTCGCCCGCACGCCGAGCGCGAAACAGCCTGCGGCGAGCACGCCCGCGGCTGCCGCGCCGGCTACACGCGGCACCAGCAAGAAACGCGGCGCAGCCACTGAACCGGTCGAAATGCAGAAACTGTTCGTGCTCGACACGAACGTGCTGATGCACGATCCGAGCTGCCTGTTCCGTTTCGAGGAACACGACGTCTATCTGCCGATGATGACGTTGGAAGAACTCGACAACCACAAGAAAGGCATGTCGGAAGTCGCGCGTAACGCTCGCCAGGTGAGCCGCACGCTCGACGCGCTGGTCGCGAACGCCGGCAACATGTCCGACGGCATTTCGCTGGCGCGTCTGGGCAGCCGCGAGGCGTCCGGGCGTCTGTACTTCCAGACCAAGCTGACCGCGATCGAACCGGTCGAAGGTCTGCCGGAAGGCAAGGCCGACAACCAGATTCTCGGCGTCGTACGCGCATTGCAGCGTGACCGGGCGGACCGCCAGGTCGTGCTGGTGTCGAAAGACATCAACATGCGCATCAAGGCGCATGCGCTCGGCCTGCCCGCCGAAGACTACTTTAATGACCAGGTGCTCGAAGACAGCGATCTGCTGTACTCCGGCATCCGCGCGCTGCCGCAAGACTTCTGGACCAAGCACGCGAAGGGCATGGAGAGCTGGCAGGACACCAAAACCGGCACCACGTATTACCGTGTGACCGGTCCGCTGTGTCCGTCGATGCTGGTCAACGAGTTCGTTTATCTCGAGCCGCAAAACGGCGAGCCGGCGTTTCATGCGCTGGTGCGCGAGTTGAACGGCAAGACGGCGTTGTTGCAGACGCTGCGCGACTACGGCCACCACAAGAACAACGTGTGGGGCATCACGGCGCGCAATCGCGAGCAGAACTTCGCGCTGAATCTGCTGATGAACCCGGAGATCGACTTCGTCACGCTGCTGGGTCAGGCAGGTACGGGCAAGACGCTGGTCGCGCTCGCGGCCGGCCTCGCGCAGGTGCTCGACGACAAGCGCTACAACGAGATCATCGTCACGCGGGCCACCGTGCCGGTCGGCGAAGACATCGGCTTCCTGCCGGGTACCGAAGAGGAAAAAATGCAGCCGTGGATGGGTGCATTCGACGACAACCTCGAAGTCCTGCAGAAAACCGACGACGCCGCCGGTGAATGGGGCCGCGCTGCGACTCAGGAGTTGATCCGCTCGCGTCTGAAGGTCAAGAGCATGAACTTCATGCGTGGCCGCACGTTCGTAGACAAATACCTGATCATCGACGAAGCGCAGAACCTGACGCCGAAACAGATGAAAACGCTGGTCACGCGCGCAGGTCCGGGCACGAAGATCATCTGTCTGGGCAATATCGCGCAGATCGATACGCCGTACCTGACCGAAGGCAGTTCGGGGCTGACGTATGTGGTCGACCGCTTCAAGGGTTGGGCGCACAGCGGGCACGTGACGCTGGCGCGCGGCGAGCGTTCGCGCCTGGCAGACTACGCATCGGAAATCCTTTAAGTTTCAACTAGTTAGACTTTTACAAAGCCGCGTCTGGAGTTGCTCCAGACGCGGCTTTTTTATCGCCTTCATGTAACTGAAAACGTCATTCGGGCAACACTTAGCGCACAAACTTCAAGTAATTTATCAAGAATTCTTGCCGCAGCCGCGTTCTGCGGGCTACCATCCCGAAATCGTCCGTCAGTAAACGAGCGTTTAACGCTCGCCCCGTTTTCATGCGCCGACTCGCGTTTTCCCTGCTGACCGTCCTGTTGCTCGCCGCGTGTGCCGGCGCGCCGCAGAAAACGTCACGCGGCGGGTCCGGCAGTTCCGTGATCGTGGCAAACGGCGCTTATCACGCGCCGCCGCCGGGCTTCCCGAATTTTGTCGATCACAGCATCGGCCGCGAAGAAATCTCGATTCAGGCGATGAGTCTCGTCGGCGTTCCGTACCGTTGGGGCGGCAATACGCCCGACAGCGGCTTCGATTGCAGCGGCCTGGTTCGCTATGTCGTATTGCGCGCGGCGTCGGTGAATCTGCCGCGAACGACCGCCGATATGAGCGGACGCGGTGAATCCATCGAACCCGACCAGGTCGCGCCTGGGGATCTGATTTTCTTCAACACGACCGGGCGCGCGCATTCGCACGTCGGGATTTATGTCGGCAAGCTGCGCTTCGTCAACGCGCCGTCGACCGGCGGCACCGTGCGGCTCGACTACCTGACCAATCCGTACTGGGCCAAGCGTTTCGATGGGATCAGGCGCGTGGCTGGGCCGGCTGCGACGCCAGCGCCGTTTGATACGCCGAGTTATCAGGCCGCCGCGCCGCAGTCGGAGCGTGATGCACAGGTTGCAGGAGCGGGCGCCGCGGCGGGGACGGCAGGTAATGTCGCACCGTCGGCGACAAGGGCGGCAGCGCAATCGCCGGTTTATGTTGCGGAGCCACAGTCGTCACAGAATCGACAGATCCAACAAGCTCGCGTCACTGAGGCTCATGCGCCTTTAGTTGCGGCTCCCGATCAGACGACGACTACAGCTCGGGCGGCTCCGGCGGATCAGTTCGAGCCCCCGCCGCCAGGCTTGAGTGCCGCGCAAATGCAGGCGCGCGCCGCAGGTGCGGTATCTCCCGCAACGGCTTCGACCGCTCAAGCTCGCGCGTATGACGCCGCTAACGGCGCTTCTACACAACCAACGATAACCGCACGTTCCGTCCCACAAGCTTCAGCGGGTCGCGAACCGGACGCAATCGATGCCGCCGCTGATGCCTTTGAACCGCCGCCCCCCGCTTCAGTGGCCGTCCGGCAGGCACAGCAGGCTCAGCAAGTTGAAGAAAACGGCAGTGTGCAGATCATGCGCGCGTCGACGGGCTCACGCAGCATGCCCGCGCCGACACAAACCAACGACGATCCGATTGCGCGCTTCGCCAACGGCAACTTTTGATTTTCCGCTGCGGGTAACAGCCGGAAAGGTCGACGGAAACTGAACGTTTTAGCAGTCGAACGTTGCTCTGCGATCACTTCCAGGTCGTGTCGCGCAAAGCGGCCGTAACGCTGCACAGCGTCATCAGAATTTCGCTAACGATAACCGCGTGCTGCCCTCCGCAGACCACGGCAAGCCTTCTGCCTGACACGTAAACGCCCTCAGCCGTGACAAAACATTCGTCATCGGCCCTATTCTCCGGCAGCGCTTCCTGCGCGCGGTTCCAGAACACCGCCTAACCACTCCGCTTCCCGTGCCGCGTCAAAGGTCGCTCATCCCGGCGACGCCGACGATCTGCTATCGTCATCGATATTCTTCCGACAGCGGGTGGTGACAATGGATCTCGGGCTGAAAGACAAGGTGGTACTGATCACCGGTGGCAGCAAAGGAATCGGGCTCGCCTGTGCACGGGCGTTTGCACTCGAAGGCGCGAAAGTCGCGATCGTTTCGCGCGACCCCGCCAATCTCGCGCGCGCTTACGAGCAGTTGAAACAGGAAGGTCTGCATGTGCACCGGACGCGCGCCGATCTGCATGAACCGCACAGCGCCGCCGATATCGTCGAAGAGGTCAGCACCGCCGTCGGCCCGATCGATGTTTTGATCAACAGCGCAGGTGCGGCTCGCCGCTACGATCCGGAAACGCTCGACGCCGACGCATTCCGGGCAACGATGGAAGCGAAATATTTCCCCTACATCTATCCGCAGCAGGAAGTGTTGCGGCGCATGGCTGACCGGGCGAAAGCCGGCAACGGGGCCGCGCCCGGCGCGATCGTCAATATCATCGGGATGGGTGGCAAGGTCGCCAGCGACATCCACATCGCGGGGGGCGCCGCCAATGCCGCGCTGATGCTCGCCACCGTTGGCCTCGCCCACTATTACGCGCGCTATGGCATTCGCATCAACGCCATCAATCCCGGCTCGACGTTGACGGAGCGCGTCGAGGAAGCGGTCAAGCTGGAAGCGGCGCAGCAAGGAATCGATAGCGCGGACGCATTGGCGCGCGGGCAGGCGAAAGTGCCGCTCGGACGCTATGCAAAGCCGGAGGAAATCGCTGACGTCGCGCTATTTCTGGCGAGCCGCCGCGCGAGTTACGTAACGGGAGCGATTGTCCCGATGGATGGAGGCAGCGCGCCGTTGATCTGAGCGGCGCGGTTGCTGGCGTTATCGGAGGACTGATGCCAGGCGCCATGACGCTATAGGAAGAAAGCTCAAAGTCCTGCGGAAGGTGCCTGCGCGACGACCCGTTGATTTAAGAATCTTCCGCGCGCGGGCTTATTCGACACTGAAACTGCTACGGCAATAAACCCTTCGCTAAAGCCTTCTGGTCAGCGGCACGTGTATTCAGCCTGAAATTGCCGAATTACCGTGCCGCCCTGTGCCAAAGCACGCGACCGTCGCGCTCACAAAAAGCGATGGCCAAACCACCAGCCCGCCGCCGAGAGCACGGCCGACGCCGGAATCGTCAAAATCCACGCCCAGACGATATTGCCGGCCACTCCCCAACGCACCGCGCTCAGCTTTTGCGTCGCGCCGACACCGACGATCGCGCCGGTAATCGTGTGCGTGGTGGACACCGGAATGCCGAGCGCCGAAGCGGTGAACAATGTAATCGCCCCGCCCGACTCCGCACAAAAACCGCCAACCGGCTTCAGCTTGGTGATCTTCTGCCCCATCGTTCGGACGATGCGCCAGCCGCCGAACAAGGTACCCAATCCCATTGACAGATAGCAGCCGCCGATCACCCACAGCGGCGGCGCATCGGCGAACGACGACGCATAGCCGGTCGCGATCAGCAGCATCCAGATAATGCCGATGGTTTTCTGCGCGTCATTACCGCCGTGCCCAAGGCTATACAGCCCCGCCGAAACCAGCTGCAACCGCCGGAACCGCCGGTCGACCTTGCTGGGCGGCGTACGGAAGTAGATCCACGACACCGCGAGCATGAAGAACGAACCGAGCACGAAGCCGAGCAGCGGCGAAATAAAGATGAAGGCGACCGTTTTCAGCAGGCCGTCCATGTTCAGCGAGCCCCAGCCCGATTTGGCGAGCGCCGCGCCGACCAGGCCGCCGATCAGCGCGTGCGACGAGCTGGATGGAATACCGTAGTGCCAGGTGATGATGTTCCAGCCGATCGCGCCGACCAGCGCACCAAAAATCACGTAATGGTCGACGATGTCGGGGTCGATCGTGCCCTTACCGACCGTCGCCGCGACCTTCAGGTGAAACACGAAATACGCGATGACGTTGAACGCCGCCGCAAAGGCCACCGCCTGCTGCGGCTTCAGAACGCCCGTGGAAACGACGGTGGCGATGGAGTTCGCCGCGTCGTGAAAGCCGTTCATGAAGTCGAAAATCAGCGCGACGGCGACCAGGCCGGCGACGACCCAGATAGCGAGTTGTATCGATTGCATTATGCGTTTTCCAGCACGATGCCTTCGATGATGTTCGCTACATCCTCACACTTGTCCGTGATCGTTTCGAGCAATTCGTAAATTGCCTTCAGCTTGATCAGGGTCTTGACGTTGTCTTCTTCGCGGAACAGCTTCGACATGGCCGAACGCAGCACGCGGTCGGCTTCTGACTCCAGACGGTCGATTTCCTCGCAGGCCTTCAGGATCTGGCCGGCCTGCTTCATGTCCGACAGCAGGCTCACAGCGAACTGCACGCGCTCGGAGGTCGCCGTGCAAATGTGCGCGAGCTGGCTCGCTTCCGACGTCACGGCCTGCACGTCGTACAGCGAAATGGCGGTGGCGACGTCTTCCATCAGGTCGAGGATGTCGTCCATCGTCGTGATCAGCTTGTGGATTTCGTCACGGTCGAGCGGCGTGATGAACGTCTTGTGCAGCAGGTCGATGGTTTCGTGCGTGAGCTTGTCAGCGGCCTTCTCGGCCTTTTGCACGTTTTGCTTGTGGGTTTCCGCGTCTTGCAGATTGTCGATCAGCAGCTCGAGTTCGCGGCTCGCCGAGACGATGCACGTGGCGTGTGCATTGAAAATTTCAAAAAACTTGCCCTCGGTGGGCATGAAACGACCGAACATTGGGATCCCGAAAATTGGTCACATTATGGCTGACATAAAACCGCCACATTGTACCGTTGCGAGATAGATATCGCACTTTCGAAAGCGCCGTTACAACGGCGCCCCAGTTATCGCTTCACTTATCCACTTAGTCGCTGTAGAAATTCTGCGCGCCGGCAAAATTGTCGAACTTCGTGAATTGCCCATGGAACGTGAGCCGAACAGGTCCGATCGGACCATTCCGCTGCTTGCCGATGATGATCTCCGCCGTGCCTTTATCCGGGCTGTCCGGGTTGTAGACTTCGTCACGGTAAATGAACAGGATCACGTCGGCATCCTGCTCGATAGCACCCGATTCACGCAGATCCGACATGATCGGCCGCTTGTTGGGGCGTTGTTCGAGGCCACGGTTAAGCTGCGACAGCGCGATCACCGGCACATCGAGTTCTTTCGCCAAACTCTTTAGCGAGCGAGAAATTTCGGAAATTTCAGTCGCACGGTTTTCGCCCGATGACGAACCGCTCATCAGCTGCAAATAATCGATGATGATCAAACCGAGCTTGCCGCACTGGCGCGACAGGCGTCGTGCCCGCGAACGCAGTTCCATCGGGTTCAAACCGCCGGTTTCATCGATGAAAATCTGCGCCTCGCTCATTTTCTGCACTGCGTGCGTGAGCTTCGGCCAGTCTTCGTCGGTCAGGCGGCCGGTACGCATACGGTGCTGATCGAGTCGGCCAACGGAGCCAAGCATACGCATGGTGAGTTGCGAACCCGGCATTTCCATCGAGAACACGGCCACCGGCAACCCATACTCGACCGCCACGTATTCGCCGATATTCATCGAGAACGCCGTTTTACCCATCGACGGACGTCCCGCGACGATGATCAATTCGCCGCCGTGCATGCCCGAGGTCATGCGGTCCAGGTCGACGAAGCCGGTTGGCGTGCCCGTCACGTCACTCGGATTGGCGGTGTGGTACAGCGTGTCGATCCGCTCGACCACCTGAGTCAGCAATGGCCCGATTTCCAGGAAGCCTTGGGTACCTCGCGCGCCGTCTTCCGCGATCGAAAACACTTTCGATTCCGCTTCGTCCAGCAACTGCCGTACTTCCTTGCCTTGCGGATTGAACGCGTCAGCCGAAATTTCGTCGGCCACGGAAACCAGACGACGCAGCACCGCGCGATCGCGCACGATTTCCGCATAACGACGAATATTGGCTGCGCTCGGTGTGTTCTGCGCAAGCGCATTCAGATACGCGAGACCGCCGACCTCTTCCGCCTTGCCCGAGGTGCCGAGCGCCTCGTACACGGTAATCACGTCGGCCGGACGCGTGGCCGCGATCAGCTTGCCGATGTGTTCGAAGATGATACGGTGGTCGTAGCGGTAAAAATCGCTCTGCGACAGGAAGTCGGCGATGCGGTCCCAGGCCGCGTTGTCGAGCAGCAAGCCGCCCAGCACCGATTGCTCGGCCTCGATCGAATGCGGCGGGACTTTCAGCGACTCGAGTTGGGGATCTTTGGACGGTGCGTTCATGGGGAAGAATTATCGGGTAATCGGGCGGCGGCGGCGAGCGCAAAAACTAAAAAAAACAGGCATAAAAAAAGCAGGGGCCGGTTACCCGGCCCCTGCCTTTCGCCAGCTAAATCCTGGCAAATACTACGTGATGCTTAGACGTGTTCGCCGATCACAGCCACCGTCACTTCGACGACGACGTCGGTGTGCAGCGACACTTGAACAGCGTGATCGCCGACGATCTTCAGCGGGCCTTCCGGCAGACGCACTTGCGCCTTTTCCACTGCGAAGCCTTGCTTCGTGATCGCTTCAGCGATGTCAGCGTTGGTCACCGAGCCGAACAGACGGCCGTCGACGCCAGCTTTCTGACCGATCTGAACCGTCGAGCCTGCCAGCTTTTCGCCTTGGGCCGTAGCGGCTGCCAGCTTTTCAGCTGCGATCTTTTCGAGTTCTGCACGGCGGACTTCGAATTCAGCCAAAGCGTCCTTCGTTGCACGGCGAGCTTGCTTGTTCGGGATCAGGAAGTTACGTGCGTAGCCGTCCTTGACCTTAACGATATCGCCCAGGTTGCCCAGATTGACGACTTTTTCCAGAAGAATGATTTGCATTCAGATGCTCCTTATCGCGTCGTCGGGTTAGGCCTTGTGCTGGTCGGTGTACGGCACCAGCGCGAGGAAACGTGCGCGCTTGATTGCCGTATCCAGCTGGCGTTGATAGTGCGACTTCGTACCCGTGAGACGCGCCGGCGTGATCTTGCCGTTTTCGCCGATGAAGTCCTTCAGCGTTTCGAGGTCCTTGTAGTCGATGTGATCGACGCCAGCGGCCGTGAAACGGCAGAACTTCTTGCGCTTGAAGAGCGGATTTTGTTGCTGACGACGCTTGTCGAATTTCTTACCAGTCGGGCGGGGCATGTTCAGTCCTTTCCAATGTCCTGCAATTCTGTGATGTGAAATACCAGAGTTCGTGCGTTGCGGTGCTTTTTTGCCAGGAAGCCTGTGAAGAGCGTTTCCACGCCCATCGGACAGCTTTCCAGCCTACCGCTCGCCTCGCCTGCCGCTACCGCCTGCATGGTCAGTTCGACTTGCCGGGCAATGCCGGCTTCGACGACTTCCGTGCGGTGGTGCAACGTGCAACCTGCAATCGGAACGCCGGCGGGGGTGTACCGCACCGGTTCGCGTTCGACGACGCTGGCCGTAAGTTGCAACCGGTTCATGTAGCCTTGGGCGAGAACAACGCCTGTTCTGGTAGCTTAAATAGTGTGTCTTAAGCCTGCGCTTCGGACGGTTGCGTAGCAGCCGACTTCTTGGCTTCTTCGCGCTGCACTTCCTTCATCATCGGCGACGGGGCCGTTTCGGCCTTCTTCAGCTTGACGATGAGGTGACGCAGAACAGCGTCGTTGAACTTGAATGCGTGTTCCAGCTCGTCGAGCGTGGTTTGGTCGCATTCGATGTTCATGCAGACGTAGTGAGCCTTGGCGAGTTTCTCGATCATGTAGGCCAGTTGGCGACGGCCCCAGTCTTCGATACGGTGGATCTGGCCACCGTGCGAGGTGATCGTGGACTTGTAACGCTCGATCATTGCGGGCACTTGCTCGCTTTGATCCGGGTGCACGATAAATACGATTTCGTAATGACGCATATTCACTCCTTGTGCTGACTTATGGATAAAAGCCACCCGGGCGTCGGAACCGGTGTGGCAAGTGAGAAGCCAAAGAGTGTAACCCGAATAGGGCCGGGTTGCAAGATATCCCGTCGATTCAACGCGTGAATCGGGAGTGTTTTCAAAGGTTTAGGGACAGGCTGGCCCGATCGCCGCAAGACGTTTTGGGCGCAGACATATCGGAACGGCAAGCTCTGGTCAATTTCCGCGACCACTCCCCGGGGTCGCTCGCGCAGTCTGGGCGTCGCTTTACGGCCGCCGAGGACGCTGTAGAAACATGAATGCTGCCGGCCGCTATTTGCCTGCAGATCATCAAGGCAACGCGGCCTCAGCCCGCTCAGAACCTTGCCGCATAAGCAAGACTTTGAAGCTAGGAGCCGCCTTCGGTACGCTCGCTGCCGCTTTGCAGACGCGCCTTCAGCGCGGCCTCCAGCCCTGTCAGCGCATCGGGCGCGGCGTCCGAAATCGCCCACCAGGTCATGCCTTCAGCATCCCAGTGGGCGATCGAGTAGCCCTCCCGCCCCACTATCGACGGCGCGGCGCTCCCCACGTTCCGGCCTGCGCCGCCCGATGCCGCCTGCGGAAAGACGTACACGTCGATTACGTGCTTGCCGTACCGGTACACCAGCACCCCCACCCGCTGATGCGCGAGGTAGTCGAGCCGTCCACCCTGCAACGGGAAACCGCTGGCGGCAAGATCCTCGACCGGCGGCGAATAGTCCAGCCGGCCGTTGAACCAGGGCTTGACCGTGTGCCGGTCGGTCGAAATCACGTCGATGTCGCGGCCCGACACCTGCGCCCTCACGTGGCTCTCAACCAGTTCGTCGGCGAATGGGGAAATATCTGCGGAACGGTGCAGGGTCAACGCCACGCCCGCCGCTCCAGCGCCCAGCGCGATAACCAGCGCAGCGAGCCACCCCGAAGCAAACAGCCGGTTTGCGCCGCCCGTGGCGACCGGCCCGCCAAAGCCGCCTGACTGACCGCGCAAGCCATCGAGTAATCCAGCCAGGAAGGACCGGCGCCGCTGACGCGGGCGCGACTCTGGTGCTGCGTCGCCGGGTGTACCTTGCGCGCCGCCCGGTTGATTGACGCCGCTCCGCCCGTTATTCGTCGCGGATTCTCCGGTTGCATAAGCGTCAGTGTCAGAACGGATATCCGCCGCTGTCGCAGCCAGCCCTTCTTCAATCGCCGGCAAACCGGCGATGATCCGCGCCCTCAGCGACTGCGGCGCGCGATGATAAGGCGTCGTCCGCAGCGCACCACTCAATGTCCGCAAGTTGTCGCTCTCGCGACGGCACGCGTCGCAACTCTCGATATGTTGCTGGATGCGCCGGGCTTCCGGTGCGGGCAACTCATGATCGGCGTTCGCATCGAGGAGCGGCCGGGCTTCTTTACAGTCCATCTGGCGTCTCCTGAGCGGAGCCCGGCGCGCCTGCGCCGGGTGGGTTGAGTGGCCGGCCGTTTGCGGACGCCCGGAGCGGTGTAACTGTTGCCGTGCCAAACTTGCCGGCGGCGGGCGTTTCCGGGGGATGCGCTTCCGGGGGATACCCTTCATTACCATCCGGCGTCGGCCGGTTACCGGCATCTGTACGAGCACTGGCGGACGAATCCGGCGAAGGCGTTGTGTGTTCCGCACGAGCAGCCGAACGCTTCGCCGCCTCCTGCGAGCCGGAACCC
The DNA here is from genome assembly GCF_900099835.1 of Paraburkholderia fungorum. Taxonomy (NCBI): domain Bacteria; kingdom Pseudomonadati; phylum Pseudomonadota; class Betaproteobacteria; order Burkholderiales; family Burkholderiaceae; genus Paraburkholderia; species Paraburkholderia fungorum. The sequence goes on along the minus strand of NZ_FNKP01000001.1, from coordinate 1,859,818 downwards.
TGCTGGCGCCCTGGCTGGGTCGACGTTCCGTCTGCCGGCATCCGCGTGTTGCAGCCCGAAGCCCCCGTGCGCGGAGGCTTCGAGCCCTGTTTCTCCATCAGCACTGCCGCCAGCTTCCGGCGCCCTCGCGCAAGCCTCGACATCACCGTGCCGATCGGCAAATCCGCCACCACGGCGATCTCCCGATACCCCATCTCTTCCAGTTCGCGCAGGATCAGCACCTCCCTGTACTCCACCGGCAACTGCGCGAGCGCTTCGTGTATGAGCTTCGTATCTTCGTCGCGGATCAGCAGCGTCTGAGGATCGTCGCCGCCCGCGCTCCATCCGTCGAACGTCGCATCGTCCATCGTGTCGTCGAATTCGAGCATGTCGTGCGACGGCCCGCGCCGACGCCACTCCGTGTACCAGGTACGACGCACGATCGCCAGCAGCCACGGCCGCGCAGTGTCGCCGCGAAACGTGTCGAAGAAGCGGAAAGCGCGCATGAACGCTTCCTGGACAACGTCATCGGCATCGTTCGCGTTGCCGCATAACCAGCGTGCGAGGTTGTACGCGGCGTCGAGATGCGGCAGCGCGAGCTGCTGGAAACGGCGGCTCCTCGCTGCATCGGTATCGCCTCGCTCGCGGGCGTCTGTTTCGGTCTGGACCACCTCGGCCCTCCAGGGCATTGCGGCTATGCGGTGCGGCTCGTCGTGACTGCCTTTCATCGCATAACCGGTCATCTGCCGAGTTTATTCCCGCTGGTGTGGAGGATTGGCCAAAAAGATGGGCGGCAGGCGGCCAATTCCCTCCTCCGCCCGTTCCCAACACCGCCCATCAATACGCCGGCCGATTCCAATACCCGTCGCTCGCATACACCTCTTTCAGATAATCGATGAAATACCGCACCCTTGCCGGCACATAACGCTGCTGCGGATACACGGCGAGGATGTCGTAATCGGGCAACGCAAACTCGTCGAGCACGGTTTCCAGCTCGCCGCGCGCCAGTTGCTGCTGGATTTCCCACGTAGAACGCCAGCCCAGCCCCAAACCCTCCGATACCCACCGATGCAGCAGCTCGCCGTCGTTGCAATCGAGCGAGCCGCCCACCCGCACGGTCGCCAGCTTGCCGTTGCGGCGGAAATACCAGCCGCGGTTCTGCCCGCCTTGCAGATTGAACGCGAGACAGTTGTGCTGCGGCAGATCCTCGAGCGTTTTCGGCTTGCCGTGCCGACGGAAATAATCGGGCGTGCCGCACACCACGCGCCGGTTGGTCGCCAGTTTCACTGCGACAAAGTTCGGATCGACCGCGCCGCCGATCCTGATCGACAGGTCGTACCCTTCGCGCACCAGGTCGACCACCCGGTCGGTCAGGTTGAACGACAGTTGCAACTCGGGCTTGTCGGCGAGGAAAGCGGGGGCGAGCGGCGCAACGTGCTTGCGCCCGAACGCAGCGGGCGCCGACACGATCAGGTGACCGTTCACCGCGCGCCGCCCGGCGCTCAGTTCGTTTTCCGCCTGATCCCAGTCGGTCAGCAAACCCCGGCAGCGCTCCAGAAACGCGGCGCCCTCTTCGCTCACCACCAGCCGCCGGGTCGAGCGATACATGAGTTTCACGCCGAGGCGCTTTTCCAGCGCGTCGATGCGCCGGCCGAGAATCACCGGCGACACACCCTCTTCCAGCGCGGCGGACGCGAGGCTGCCCGCGTCCGCGACGCGTACGAAAGTTTCGATCTGTTTGAAGCGATCCATTGTTGTCTCCTGCGGGCCGCATCACGTCGGCTTAGCGTCGGCTCAGGCCGGGCCGGAAGTCCAGCCGCGCGCCATTCCATACTTTTTGTCTCGAAATAAGCGACCCCAACTGATCTTATCAAACCTTTGGGTCAGCCCTAAAGTGCTCTCAACCCCCTTGATTCGCCCGATTTCAAAGACATTCAGGAGACATTCATGGCCAAGATGAGAGCCGTCGACGCAGCCGTTCTGGTGCTCGAAAAAGAAGGCATCGATACCGCGTTCGGCGTGCCGGGCGCCGCGATCAACCCGTTCTATTCGGCGATGCGCAAGGCTGGCAACATCAGCCACGTGCTGGCGCGTCACGTCGAGGGCGCATCGCACATGGCCGAAGGCTATACGCGGGCGCAGCCGGGCAATATCGGCGTGTGCATCGGCACGTCGGGCCCCGCCGGCACCGACATGATCACCGGTTTGTACTCCGCTCAGGCCGACTCGATTCCTATTCTGGCTATCACAGGACAGGCACCCCGCGCGCGTCTGTACAAGGAAGACTTCCAGGCCGTCGACATCGAATCGATCGCCAAACCCGTCACCAAGTGGGCCGTGACCGTGCGCGAACCGGCGCTGGTGCCGCGCGTGTTCCAGCAGGCTTTTCACCTGATGCGCTCGGGCCGTCCGGGTCCGGTGCTGGTCGACCTGCCGATCGACGTGCAACTCGCCGAGATCGAGTTCGATATCGACACGTACGAACCGCTGCCGGTCTACAAGCCGAAAGCGACGCGCAAGCAGATCGAAGCCGCGCTGAATCTGCTGAACGACGCCGACAGGCCGCTGATCGTGTCGGGCGGCGGCGTGCTGAACGCAGCCGCTGAAGACCTGCTGGTGGAATTCGCCGAAACCGTCGGTGTGCCGGTCATCCCGACGCTGATGTCGTGGGGCGCGATTCCCGATGACCATCCGCTGATGGCCGGCATGGTCGGCCTGCAAACCTCGCACCGCTACGGCAACGCGACGATGCTCGCATCCGACTTCGTGCTCGGCATCGGCAATCGCTGGGCGAACCGTCACACGGGCAGCGTCGAGGTCTATACGAAGGGCCGCAAGTTCGTTCACATCGACATCGAACCGACCCAGATCGGCCGCGTGTTCGGTCCCGACCTCGGCATCGTGTCGGACGCGAAGGCGGCGCTCGAACTGTTCGTCGAAGTCGCGAAGGAATGGAAGGCGGCGGGCAAGCTGAAGGACCGCAGCGCCTGGGTCGCCGATTGCCAGCAGCGCAAGCAGACCCTGCAGCGCAAGACGCACTTCGACAACGTGCCGATGAAGCCGCAGCGCGTGTACGAAGAGATGAACCAGGTGTTCGGCCGCGATACCTGCTACGTGAGCACGATCGGTCTGTCGCAGATTGCGGGTGCGCAATTCCTGCACGTGTACAAGGCGCGCAACTGGATCAACTGCGGTCAGGCCGGCCCGCTCGGCTGGACGATTCCGGCAGCGCTCGGCGTGCGCGCAGCCGATCCGCAACGTCCGATCGTCGCGCTCTCCGGCGACTACGACTTCCAGTTCATGATCGAAGAACTCGCGGCCGGTGCGCAATTCAAGCTGCCGTACGTGCATGTGGTCGTGAACAACTCGTACCTCGGCTTGATCCGCCAGGCACAGCGCGCGTTCGATATGGACTTCTGCGTGCAACTCGGTTTCGAGAACATCAACGCGCCGGAGATGAACGGTTACGGCGTAGATCACGTGGCCGTCGCCGAAGGTTTGGGATGCAAGGCGATCCGCGTATTCAAGCCCGAAGAGCTGAAGCCCGCGCTGCAAAAAGCGCAGTCGATGCTCGCCGAGTTCAACGTGCCGGTGATCGTCGAAGTGATTCTCGAACGCGTGACGAACATTTCGATGGGCACCGAGATCGACGCGATCAACGAGTTCGAGGAACTGGCCGTGAAGCGTGAAGATGCGCCGACCGCGATCAGCATGCTCGACTGAACTGCATCAATCATGTGAAGGCGGCGCGCGACGTGGCATCTGCAAGCTACGCGTCGCCTTCGCAAAGACATCCACTGACCGACCAGAGAGACACACGCACCATGCCGAAATTCGCAGCGAATCTCACCATGCTGTTCAACGAAGTCCCTTTCCTCGAGCGCTTTTCAGCTGTAGCGGATGCGGGCTTTCACGCCGTCGAATTCCTGTTTCCGTATCCGTACCAGATCGCGGAACTGAGCGAACGTCTGCAGCAGAATCGTTTGAAGCTCGTGCTGCACAACCTGCCTGCGGGCAACTGGGAAGCAGGTGAACGCGGCATCGCGTGCCTGCCCGACCGCGTAGGCGAATTCCAGGAAGGTGTGGGCCGTGCGATCGAATATGCACGCGCACTGAAAGTGCCGCAATTGAACTGCCTCGTCGGCATTCCGACAGCGGACGTCGATGCTGACAAGGCACGCTCGACCATCGTCGACAACCTGCGTTTTGCAGCGGGCGAACTGAAAAAGGCCGGCATAAAACTACTGGTCGAACCGTGCAATTCGTACGACATCCCCGGCTTCGCGCTGAACCGTTCGGGCGAAGGTCTCGATGTGATTCGCGCGGTCGGTTCGGACAACCTGTTCCTGCAATACGACATCTATCACATGCAGCGGATGGAGGGCGAACTCGCGGCAACGATCAAAAAGAATCTGCCGCAGATCGCGCACATTCAACTCGCCGACAACCCCGGCCGCAACGAGCCGGGTACGGGCGAAATCAACTATCCGTATCTGTTCTCGCTGCTCGACTCGCTCGGTTACGACGGCTACGTCGGTTGCGAATACAAACCGCGCACGACGACGGCCGCAGGCCTCGGCTGGGTCCAGAGCGTCGCAGGACAAACGCGCGGCGCGGCGCACGCAGCGGCCTGAGCGATCCACCCAAACGCATTACGTCCCGAAGTCGATCCGCACGCGGGACGCATCAAACAACACTGGAGATTCAGACACATGGCAAAGATCGGTTTCATCGGCCTCGGCATCATGGGCGCGCATATGGCGCGCAACCTCATCAAGGGCGGTCACTCGCTGTTCGTGAACGGCGCGTACCCGGTACCGGAAGACCTCGCAAAAACCACCAGCGTGGTCGCCAGTTCGGCCGCCGTCGCGCAGGCCGCCGATATCGTCGTCATCATGGTGCCGGATACGCCAGACGTCGCCAACGTCCTGTTCGCCGACGACGGCGTCGCCGCCGGTCTCACAAAGGGCAAGCTGGTGATCGACATGAGCTCGATCTCGCCGCTCGACACCCAGGCGTTCGCGAAAAAGATCAACGCGCTCGGCGTTGACTATCTCGATGCACCGGTGTCCGGCGGCGAAGTCGGTGCGCGTGAAGCATCGCTGACGATCATGGTCGGTGGCCCGGAAAAAGCCTTCGCGCAGGCGAAGCCGCTGTTCGAGTTGATGGGCAAGAACATCTCGCTGATCGGCGACAACGGCGCGGGTCAAACGTGCAAGGTCGCGAACCAGATCATCGTTGCGCTGAATATTGAAGCCGTGGCAGAAGCGCTGCTGTTCGCTTCGCGCTCCGGCGCCGATCCCGAGCGCGTGCGCAAGGCATTGATGGGCGGCTTCGCGTCGTCGCGGATTCTCGAAGTGCATGGCGAGCGCATGACGAAGCGCACGTTCAATCCGGGCTTCCGTATCGAACTGCATCAGAAGGACCTAAACCTCGCACTCGATGGCGCGCGCAAGCTGGGCATCGCCCTGCCGCATACGGCTAGTGCGCAGCAACTGTTCAGCGTGTGCGCGGCGAATGGCGGCAAGGCATGGGACCACTCGGCGATGGTGCGCGCGCTGGAAATCATGGCGAACCACGAAGTCGCACAAGCACCGGATAGCGAAGCGAAGGCAGCTTAAAAAAAATCGATTGAGAGGGCCGTTGTCGATGCTGCCGCGCGATATTTATGACGCGCATGAAACTCGCGCACCGCGCGCGGCAGCCTCACCGAACGTAGTTGAACGCGAGAAACGCTCGACAGCGCGTGCACTCAGATAAGCAGGCAGCGCGCGGCGAGCCTGTTTCACGAGACATAAAAAATACATCACACAGTCATACAGATTGCGCTGACCGTCAGACGTTATTGAACGTCATCGCAATCGCAGGTGGGGCGTCCGTTCATCGCGTGCAGCTTGCGCGGTGGAACGGGCAAATCGTGCCGCTCTGGGCTGAGAGCGGCAAGTGGGGTCCGCAGCGGCACCCGGCGACGCCGGGGAAGCCTTGGTCGGTCAGACGTCGTCGTCGGGTGTCCGGCTGTCGGATTCATCGTTCTGCTTTATCCGCCAATCTCTCGCAACACGATGCAAGCATGCACGCCGCCGGCGTGCACGCGCGTTTGCATTTGCTTGCAACTCCGCGCCTGGCGGCTCACTTTTTTTGACACATCGTCCCGCGCTTTTCTCCTACACTCGTTGAGTCTGGTTGCCTGCGTTTGCAAGACGTTATTTGCGCCAGGTGTTGCGCTCATGAGCACATCATTCGCGTATTCCAGCACCTCGCATCGCGCGTACTGCAACGCGTTTTCCACGTCATCCGTTTGCATGGCAATCAGTGCCCCAACCACGTGCGCAATCTGTTTTTGCGCCCCCAATGTCAGGAGTGTGATCGATGGGTATTCTCAGTTTTATCAAGGAAGCCGGCGAAAAACTGTTCAGCGCCGGTTCCGCGCCCGCTCAAGCCGCAGCCGCTCCCGCCGCGCCCGACCTTGCCGCGCTCAATAAAACCGCTGGCGACGCCATCGCTACCTATATCCGCAGCCAGGGTCTGGACGCCACCAATCTGCAAGTCGCGTACGACGGCACGAGCCATGCAGTCACGGTATCGGGCGAAGCTGCCGATCAGCCGACCAAAGACAAGATCCTGGTCGCTGCCGGCAACGTGCAGAACGTCGACAAGGTCGACGATCAACTTACCGTCACCACGCCCGCCGCCGCGCCGACGCAGTTTCACACAGTCGTGGCCGGTGACAATCTGTGGAAGATCGCGGAAAAATACTATGGCAGCGGCGCAAAGAACGACGTGATTTTTCAGGCGAATACGCCGATGCTGAAAAGCCCGGACAAGATTTATCCGGGTCAGGTGCTGGTTATTCCGCCGGTGTGAGGTTTGACAGTTTAATGTCTTGCAGCAAGCATTAAAGTGCAGGCAGAAACAACAACGCGGCTTCGGGACTGATCATCCCGAAGCCGCGTTTTTTCATTGAGCGACCTTGTTGAAACGCTAATCGTCAATGCAGATCAATACGTGTCGAATGCCTTCTGCAACGCAACCGGTCCCGTGCCGCCTGCGGCCAGCGCCAGCATCAACAGCACGCGCGCCTTGAACGGATTCAGCGAACCTGCACTGATAAAGCCGAGCGCGTCGTCAGCGGCTGCGCCATTGCGCATCACATGCCCCGAACCCACCCGCGACGCGCGCACTACCGCCACGCCTTGCGACGCGGCATCAGCGAGCGCCTGCTGCATCGATACGTGAATCGAGCCGTTGCCCGTGCCCGCGACGACGATACCGCGCACGCCCGCTGCAACCAGTGCATCCACGGCGATGCGCGACACGCCCGCGTAGCTCGCCACGACTTCCACGTGCGGCCAGGTCGTGCCGATCACGAATTCGGTCGCGAGCGTATGCGGCCGAACCACGCTGCGCTGGAATTCGACCCGGCCGTCCTGCACCCAACCGAGTGCACCGATTTCCGGCGACTGGAATGCATCCACCGCATACGTGCTCGTCTTGACCACGTCGCGTGCGCTGTGAATCTTGTTGTTGAACGCAACCAGCACGCCCTGCCCGCGCGAACCCGCGTGCGCCGCCACCGTCACCGCGTTCAGCAGATTCAGCGGACCATCGGCGGACAGCGCTGACGCCGGGCGCATTGCCGCCGTCAGCACGACCGGCTTGGCCGATTTGATCGTCAGATGCAGCAGGTAGGCGGTTTCTTCGAGCGTGTCGGTGCCATGCGTGACGACCACGCCATCGATATCGTCGGAAGCCAGCAGTGTGTTGATGCGTTGCGCGAGCGTGGTCCACAGCGGCATCGCCATGTCTTTACTGTCGACGCTGGCAATCTGCTCGGGCGCGATTCGCGCCACCGTGGACAAAGCCGGCACCACGGCCAGCAACTGATCGACGCCGACCACACCGGCCTGATAGCCGGACGTGTTGGTGGCGTCCGCGGCCGCCCCGGCAATCGTGCCGCCGGTCGCCACGACGGCGATGCGCGGCAGCGATGAGGTCGCGGAAGAAGAGGTCAAAGTATTCATGGCGGCGATTGTAAGCGATGCGCCGCCCGCCGCCCCGCGAGAAAAAACGGATGGCCGTTCGATTCGGAGCGGCTCGACATGCGTGCCAGACGTCGAACGCCTGGCACGCGCGCTATCGTGCGTTAAACCGCTTCGCGCAATTGCGCGGCGATCTCCGCCTCTTTCAACTGCGGCGCAAACATCTCGATCAGCCGGTACGCGTACGCGCGCAGGAACGCGCCTTTGCGCAGACCGATCCGCGTGGTGCTCGCTTCGAACAGATGCTGCGTGTCGAGCGCGACGAGTTCGGTGTCGCGCTTCGGATCGTAGGCCATGGCTGCGACCACGCCGATCCCCATGCCGAGTTCGACGTACGTCTTGATCACGTCGGCATCGATTGCGGTCAGCACGACGTCGGGCAACGCGCCCGCTTTGGCGAACGCCTGGTCGATGTGCGAGCGGCCCGTGAAGTCCTGGTCGTACGTGACGATCGGGAATTCGGCGATCTCGTCGAGCGTCAGGTTTTCGCGGCCCACCAGCGGGTGTCCCTTCGGCACGACCACGATGTGATGCCACGAATAGCACGCGAACGTGACGATGTCCGGGAAACGGTCGAGCGCTTCGGTCGAGATGCCGATATCCGCTTCACCGTTGATGATCATCTGCGCGATCTGTTGCGGGCTGCCCTGGCGCAGCGCCAGATGCACCTTCGGGAACACCTCGGTGAACTGGCGGATCACCTTCGGCAGCGCGTAACGCGCCTGCGTGTGGGTGGTCGCCACGACGAGGTGACCGCTATCCTGATCGGCGAACTGACGCGCGACGCGGCGCAGATTTTCCGCGTCGAGCAGCATCCGCTCGATCAGTTGATGCACCGCCTTGCCCGGCTCGGTCAGGCCCGTCAGACGTTTGCCGCGTCGAATGAAAATGTCGACGCCGAGTTCGTCCTCCAGATCCTTGATCTGTTTCGACACGCCCGACTGCGACGTGTACAACACGTTCGCCACTTCGGTCAGATTCATGTTCTGACGCACGGCTTCGCGCACGAAGCGCAATTGCTGGAAATTCATCGTTGTCTCTCCGGTTCAGCCAGAGTTAAGTTATTTGAGTTCTTGGATTCGGCTAAAACGCCAGTTTCTGTTGCATTACCGTCTTTGTGCTTGCGCGATCGTCACGCTCACTGCGCAGGAAAAACGCGCAGCGCACGCGGCACTGCCGTCACGCCGTCGCCAACCGACAGTTGCAGTTCGCGCCACGATTCGCGGTCGAGTTCGGCTTCGAGCAGATTGCCCTCGCGGCCCGCGAGTTCGACCCGCACCGAGCCGCCGAGCGTGACCACGCGCCGCACATCGACAACGATGCCTTCGCGGTGCCCCGCTGCCTGCGGATACAACTGCAGGTCGTGCGGCCGCACATACGCGAATGCCGGGCCGCTGAAGCCGGCCGTGACCGACACCGGCAGCGCCGCGCCGTCGACGACGAAACCGCTTGCATCAACGTTGCCGTGCAGACGGTTCGCCGCGCCGAGAAACTCGTAGACAAACGAGGTTTGCGGATGGTCGTACACGTCCTGCGGACTACCCACCTGCTCCACATGCCCGCGATTCAGCACGACGATACGGTCGGCCACTTCGAGCGCTTCTTCCTGATCGTGCGTGACGAAAATCGTCGAGATATGCAGATCGTCATGCAGACGACGCAGCCAGCTACGCAGCTCCTTGCGCACCTTCGCATCGAGCGCGCCGAACGGTTCGTCGAGCAGCAGCACCTTCGGCTCGACCGCCAGCGCGCGCGCCAGCGCAATCCGTTGCCGCTGACCGCCCGACAATTCCGACGGATAGCGCTGCGCCAGCCAGTCGAGTTGCACGAGCTTCAGCAGTTCATGCACTTTCTCGCGGATCACCGCTTCCGACGGACGCTCCTTGCGCGGCTTCACACGCAGTCCGAACGCGACGTTCTCGAACACCGTCATATGACGGAACAGCGCGTAATGCTGGAACACGAAGCCCACTTCACGCTCACGCGCGCCGACCGTCGCGACGTCCTGCCCTTGCAGCACGACCTGGCCGCCGTCCGCGTATTCGAGACCGGCGATCACGCGCAACAACGTGGTCTTGCCACAACCCGACGGCCCGAGCAGCGCAACCAGTTCACCCGGCGGAAAGTCGAGTGAGACATTATCGAGCGCGACGAAATCGCCGAAGCGCTTTTGCAGGTTACGAACGGTGATACCCATTACAGCTCTCCTTGCTTGAGCGGGTGTTGCTGCGGTGCATGCGTGGTGTTGATAGAGGCGGAAGCGCGCGGCGACGTTTGCGCGGCCTGCGCGATCGGACCTGCGTACGCGGGCACGTCGCGCGCGTCCGACAGTTCCGCCGACATATGACGCTCGGCCAGCAGCTTCAGGCCGAGCGTCACGAGTGCGAGCAGAGCCAGCACCGACGCCACGGCGAACGCCGCCGAGAAGTTGTATTCGTTGTAGAGAATTTCGACGTGCAGCGGCATCGTGTCGGTCTGTCCGCGAATGTGGCCGGACACCACCGAGACCGCGCCGAACTCGCCCATTGCACGCGCGTTACACAGAATCACGCCGTACAGCAGGCCCCATTTGATATTGGGCAGCGTGACGCGGCGGAAAATCTGCCAGCCCGACGCGCCGAGCACGTGCGCGGCTTCTTCTTCGTCGTTGCCTTGCGCCTGCATCAACGGAATCAGTTCGCGGGCGACGAACGGGAACGTGACGAAGATCGTCGCGAGCACGATGCCCGGCACCGCGAAGATGATCTGCACGTTGTGGTCTTCGAGCCACGGGCCGAACCAGCCTTGCGCGCCGAACATCAGCACGTAGATCAAGCCCGAGATAACCGGCGACACCGAGAACGGCAGATCGATCAGCGTCGTGAGCAGCGCCTTGCCACGGAATTCGAACTTGGCGATACACCACGACGCCACCAGACCGAACACGAGGTTCAGCGGCACCGCAATCGCGGCAGTAATCACGGTCAGCTTGATCGCGGACAGCGCGTCCGGATCGGCGAGCGATTCGAAATAGAAGCCGATGCCCTTGCTGAACGCCTGATAGAACACGGAAACCAGCGGCACGACGAGGAACAGCGCGAGGAACAGCAGCGCGACGCCAATCAGAATCCAGCGCACGACAGGACGCTCGGTGACGGGATCGGGCCGGCGCGCGACGTTCAGCGGCGCACGCGGCGCTATGGCGGCTGCGCTTGCGTCATGCGCGCCCTGCGCTTCATTCACGGAACGGCGGCTCATTGCACACCTCCGCCGATTGCCGCGACACTCGGCACGCTCGAACCCGGCGCCGGCCCCGCGCTACCGCGCTTCGTCCGGCGCTGCAAAAACCATTGCAACGTGTTGATCAGCAACAGCATCAGGAACGACACCACCAGCATCACCACGGCCAGCGCGGTCGCGCCCGCGTAGTCGTACTGCTCGAGCTTCGTGATGATCAGCAGCGACGTGATTTCCGACTTCATCGGCACATTGCCGGCAATGAAAATTACCGAGCCGTATTCGCCGAGCGCACGCGCGAACGCGAGCGCGAAACCCGTCAACAAAGCCGGGAAAACCGCCGGCAACACCACCCGACGAAACGTCAGCCAGCGCGTCGCGCCCAGGCACGCGGCGGCCTCTTCCTGTTCGCGCTCGAACTCTTCGAGCACCGGCTGCACCGTACGAACGACGAACGGCAAGCCGATGAAGGTCAGCGCAACCAGCACGCCCGCGGGCGTAAACGCAATCTTGATGCCGAGCGGTTCGAGAAACTGCCCGATCCAGCCGTTGCCCGAATAGACCGCCGCCAGCGAAATACCGGCCACGGAAGTAGGCAGCGCGAACGGCAGATCGACCACGGCATCGACAATGCGCTTGAACGGGAAGGTGTAACGCACCAGCACCCACGCGACCAGAAAGCCGAACACGGCGTTGATCAGCGCGCCGCCGAGCGCGGAAAAAAACGTCAGCCGGTACGACGCGAGCACGCGTGGCGAAGTAACCGCGCGCACGAACTGGCTCCAGTCGAGCGTGGCGGTTTTCAGGAAGGTCGCCGCAAGCGGAATCAGCACCACGAGGCTCAGATAAGCCACCGTGATGCCGAGAGTCAGGCCAAAGCCGGGCAACGCGCTCGGCTTCCGGAAGGTGAACGTCGTCATGCTGGATACTCTTTCAGGTTGATGCTTGCGTTTTTGATCACTGGCTTCGCTCGACGTTTGCGGCCACCGTACGCCGGTTAGCCAAAAGCGCGCCCACTGGGCGCGCTCGGAAGTGGCGCGTTGCCGCGCCGCTTTTTACCTCTGCCTTGCCAGGCATCGGCGGAATTACTGAGGCTGGTAGATCGAATCGAACACGCCGCCATCGGCAAAGTGCGTTTTCTGCGCATTGGTCCAGCCGCCGAACGAGTCGTCCACCGTGTACAGCTTCAGCTTCGGAAACTTGGCGGTCAGCTCGGCCGGCACCTTGTTCGAACGCGGACGGTAGAAGTTCTTCGCCGCGATCTCCTGGCCTTCCTCGCTATACAGGAAGTTCAGATAAGCCTCGGCTAGCTTGCGCGTGCCGTGCCTGTCGACCACCTTGTCCACCACTGCCACCGGCGGCTCGGCCAGAATGCTGACCGACGGCACGACGATTTCAAACTTGTCCGGACCGAATTCCTTCAGCGACAGGAAGGCCTCGTTTTCCCACGCGATCAGCACGTCGCCGATACCGCGCTGCACGAAGCTGGTGGTCGCGCCACGCGCGCCCGAATCCAGCACGCCGGCATTCTTGTAGAGCTTGCCGACGAATTCCTTCGCCTTCTGGTCGTTGCCGCCCGGCTGATGTTCGGCATACGCCCATGCTGCGAGGTAGTTCCAGCGCGCGCCGCCCGAGGTCTTTGGATTCGGCGTGACGATCGACACACCCGGCTTGATCAGATCGTCCCAGTCCTTGATGTGCTTCGGGTTGCCCTTACGCACCAGGAACACGATGGTCGACGTGTACGGCGACGCGTTGTCCGGCAGGCGCTTCTGCCAGCCCTTGTCGACGATGCCCTTGTTGGCGAGCGCATCGATGTCATAAGCCAGCGCAAGCGTGACGACGTCGGCCTGCAGGCCGTCGAGCACCGAGCGAGCCTGCGCACCCGAGCCGCCGTGCGACTGCTTGAAGGTGATGGTCTCGCCGGTCTTCGCCTTCCATTCCTTGCCGAATGCCTGATTGACGTCCTGATACAGCTCGCGCGTCGGATCGTAGGAAACGTTCAGCAGCGTCGTGTCGGCATGCGCCTGCGTGATTCCGCCGACGACGCTCGCCGCGCCGAACGCAAGCGCCGCGATCAGTTGCTTCGTTTTACCCGCCAGTCCCGTGTTCCGATGGTTCATGCCAACTTTCTCCGCGTGTGGTCCGCTGAAAACAGCGTGTGATGTTGTTTTGCGTCGCGGTCACGTGCACATGAGCGCCAACTCGGAGGCCAGTCTATCGAAGGGCTTTCATCATTAAAAATAATGTTTATTCATTCTTTAATACGTAAAAGTGGTAACGACAGCGGGATAAGGCGTTGCGGCACGAAAACGGGTGTTTCAGCGTCCTATGTCGACGCTGGAGCGGCCCCGTTCGTGACGAACTTAAAGTAAAGCTTGAAATGCGCCGAATACTGTATAAAAATACAGCTACCTGTTCATACATACAGTGGCCATGACAAAACTCACCGCACGACAGCAGCAGGTTTTCGATCTGATCCGCCGGGCGATCGAACGCTCCGGTTTTCCGCCCACCCGCGCAGAAATCGCCGCCGAGCTGGGCTTCAGCTCAGCCAATTCGGCAGAAGAGCATCTGCGCGCGCTTGCTCGCAAGGGCGTGATCGAACTCGCGGCCGGCGCATCGCGCGGCATCCGCCTGTTGCCGGGTCCGGACGACGCACCGCATCAGTTCACCCTGCCGCATCCGAGCATCATGCAGCTGTCGCTGCCGCTCATCGGCCGCGTGGCTGCCGGTAGTCCGATCCTCGCGCAGGAACATATTTCGCAGCATTTCGCATGCGACCCGGCGCTGTTCTCGAGCAAGCCCGACTACCTGCTGAAAGTGCGCGGGCTGTCCATGCGCGACGCAGGCATCTTCGACGGCGACCTGCTTGCGGTGCAAAAGAAGAGCGAGGCCAAAGACGGCCAGATCATCATCGCGCGACTCGGCGACGACGTTACGGTCAAGCGCCTGAAGCGCCGACCGAACGGCCTCGAGCTGATCGCGGAAAACCCTGATTACGAAAACATCTTCGTCGAGACCGGCAGTGCGGAATTCGCGCTGGAAGGAATCGCCGTCGGGTTGATTCGTCCTGGCGAGTTCTAAGCGCTCGCGCTTAGTTCGTGCACGCGTCACCGTTGTTTCGCTTGCGCCGGTTCGCCTAACCAACGCTGCATCATTGCTGCATCGCCTGGAGAGACTCATGGAACGCCTTGCCCGCCTGCTGCCTTTTCGCCAGTTCGGTCGTCTGCGCCATCTGCGCAAGCTTGTGCCTTGCTCAAGTTCGTCAATTGAGGCGCCGGGGGCGAGCACTCCATCGCTGTTCGACTCATCGGAAAGCGCATCCAGCTTGCCCTCGTCGTTGCCGGCTTTTGCTCGCGTGTCGTTGAATTCAAGCCTGAATATGACGGAGCCTGCACGGCGCGCGCCGGTGCGTGTTTATCACGGGCCGTCGCGACTCATCATGGTCGGCACGGTCGATGCGGTATGCCGGATGATCGATCACTGCATTGCAGAAGAAGCCAATGTTCATGGCGTGGTGTTCGAGGGGTAAGCGGAGCGCGTGTGGGTTTCCCGTGCGAACCGTGAACCAGCCTTGGGTTAGCAAGTGGCTTTGTAAGACAGCTGTCTTACGCAGTTATGCATGTGATTGCGCCACGCGATCACACCGCACATTGCACATACCCAGCCAATTGCTGCATGCGCTTTTCGGGGCTGCCACTAAGATATTTGCATAGAATGGGATTGTTCTTGCGGGGCAGTGGTCCACATTGACATCCAACCTGATCGGAGTCCCATTCGATGACAGTTCCGACACGCATGAAGGGCAGCGAGGGTAGCGCAACCCGTCCGCTGATCATCACGTTGATCGTGATCGTGGTAATCGCCGCGCTGGGATTTGCCTACGCATCACCGTATATCGCGCTGAGAAACCTCAAACGTGCAGCCGATGCGCGTGACGCGCAAACCGTCAATCAATACGTCGATTTTCCCGCTCTACGCGACAGCCTGAAGCAGCAGATAACGGGCATGCTGACACGTCGGCTGGACGCCGATGCCAACAGCAAAATGGCCACCATCGGCGCGATGATCGGCGTCACGTTGATCGGACCGCTGGTGGATTCCTATGCAACCCCAGACGGCGTCGCGGCATTGCTGAATGGCATGCCGCCGCGTGGCAATCCGGGCGAGCGGCCACCCGCGCCGCCTGATGCCAGCAATGCACCCGCAGCAGATGCGGCAACCTCCGCTCCGACTGGAGACACAGCCAGCGCTACGCAACCGCCAGCGCGGGAGACTACGGCGGGTTATCGCGGCATCAACGAGTTTGTCGTGACCTACCGGCGTGGCGAAGGTGACGCAAATTATTCGGCAATCTTTCAGCGCGAAGGTTTGTTCACCTGGAAGCTCACGGCGATCAATCTGAACGAGTGATCCGCTGGCCTGAAACTCAGGCCAGCCTCCGTTTCATTGTCAGGGACGTGCGCGGGTTAGCGCATGCCGACGCCATCAACCGCGTCGACATGCTTCAACGTTGCACAGAACATCGCAGCCGCATCAGACGGTTTCGCCTTTTATCAAAGCGAAACCGTCACGCCGCCCCTTTCCCAGACATCAAGCCGCAGCGGCTTGCTGCTGCTCCTGCGCGGACGAGCAGGCCACCAGAATGCTGCACGAAACCCGGTCGAGCAGCGGCGTATTACCTGCGCCCATCCACCATCTGGACAAGCCCGTCCGGCAGCGGTGCCCCACCACCACAAGGTCGACATTCAACTCATTGGCGAGATTCGCGATTTCGTCAATGGGATGGCCGAACGCGAAATGCCCCTGCGCGCTGACGCCGCGCTCCGTGAGCCAGTTCACCCCTTCCTGAAGAATATCGCGAGCGGTCTTTTCGAAACTGCCGCAGGCCACGTCGGTGAGCAGGCCGGCGCTCTGCGCAATGCTCGATCGCATATCCACGACCGACAGCAAATGCGTTTCCGCCTTCAGATCCAACGCCAGATCGGCGCCGCAGCGCAGTGCCTTGCGGCCTTCTCGCGAGCCGTCGTAGCACAACAGGATTTTCTGGTAGCTCGCCATGATTTTCTCCCCTCGCGCGGAACGCACGGTGTGAATGAATCATGGTGCGCCGCAATTCAGGTTGCAAGGGATGGAAAACGCTAACTAGCGGCCAATTCCGCCTATAGGTCTGCGGGAGGCAGGTTGGCGCACCATCACGGGGATTCGCGGCCCAATTGCGGCACCGCAATACGCAGCATCAGGCCCATTGTCTACGCCGAACTTCCGGCCGCCGATGCCCTAGAATAAGCGGCTTCCCCGGCCATTCGCGTTCTTCCCGGAGCATCGACCGATTTATGTCTGAAGCCGCCATCGAGTTTCACCAGGTCAAGAAAAGCTACGGCGAAAAAACCGTCGTCGACGGTCTGTCGTTCCACGTCAACGCGGGCGAATGTTTCGGCCTGCTCGGCCCCAACGGTGCGGGCAAGACCACCACGTTGCGCATGCTGCTCGGCATCGCGTCACCCGACTCGGGCGCGATCCATCTGTGCGGCGAGCCGATTCCCGGCCGCGCGCGAGTGGCGCGGGCGCGCGTCGGCGTGGTGCCGCAGTTCGACAATCTCGACCCCGACTTCACGGTGCGTGAGAACCTGCTGGTGTTCGGCCGCTACTTCGGCCTGAGCGCCGCGCAATGCCGCGCGGTCGTGCCGTCGCTGCTTGAATTCGCGCGGCTCGAAAGCAAGGCGGATGCACGCGTGAGCGAACTATCCGGCGGCATGAAGCGGCGGCTTACGCTGGCGCGTGCGCTCGTCAACGATCCCGACGTGTTGATCATGGACGAGCCGACCACCGGACTCGATCCGCAGGCTCGGCATCTGATCTGGGAACGGCTGCGCTCGTTGCTGGCGCGCGGCAAGACCATTCTGCTTACCACCCACTTCATGGAAGAAGCCGAGCGCCTGTGTCATCGGCTATGCGTGATTGAAGAAGGCCGCAAGATCGCCGAAGGTGCGCCGCGTGAATTGATTGCCAACGAGATCGGCTGTGATGTGATCGAGATTTTCGGTCCCGATCCGCTTGCTTTGCGCGACGAACTCGCGCCGCTGGTCGAGCGCACCGAGATCAGCGGAGAAACGCTGTTCTGTTACGTGCACGATGCTCAGCCGGTGCATGCGCGGCTTAAGCAGCGCGCTGACCTGCGCTATCTGCATCGGCCGGCCAATCTGGAAGACGTGTTTTTGCGGCTTACGGGCCGCGAAATGCAGGATTGAGATGCACCAATCGCGACTTGGAACCCACATCGGCCGCGATCCGCTAAAGCTATAACGACACAGCACGAGACACCGAGCAATGGACGCACGCATCTACGAACCACCGGGCGATACGCCGTCGAAACAGGAATCCTTCGCGGCCTTCCCTGCCAATGCCGTGAACTGGATCGCGGTATGGCGCCGCAACTATCTTGTGTGGAAAAAGCTCGCGCTTGCGTCGATGTTCGGCAACCTCGCAGACCCGATGATCTACCTGTTCGGCCTCGGTTTCGGGCTTGGCCTGATGGTCGGGCACGTCGACGGCGTGTCGTACATCTCGTTCCTGGCGGCGGGCACGGTGGCGTCGAGCGTGATGATGTCGGCGAGTTTCGAGTCGATGTATTCGGGCTTTTCGCGGATGCACGTGCAGCGCACGTGGGAGGCGATCATGCATACGCCCCTCACGCTCGGCGACATCGTGCTCGGCGAGGTCGTGTGGGCGGGCAGCAAGTCGATGCTGTCCGGCGCGGCGATCATGCTGGTCGCAGGCTCGCTCGGCTACGCGAATTTTCCGTCGATGCTGCTGGCTTTGCCGGTTATCGTGTTGACCGGTCTCGCGTTTGCGTCGGTCGCGATGGTGGTGACGGCACTCGCGCCGTCCTACGACTTCTTTATGTTTTATCAGACGCTGGTATTAACGCCGATGCTGTTGCTTTCCGGCGTGTTCTTTCCGTCTTCACAGTTGCCCGCCGCCGCGCAGATCGCGACCAGCGTGTTGCCGCTGGCGCACGCGGTCGATCTGATCCGGCCCGCGATGCTCGGGCGGCCGGTCGACAACGCGGTTTTGCATCTGGCCGTGCTGGCCGCTTATGCTGTCGGCGGGTTCATCGTTTCCGCGATTCTGTTCCGTCGCAGGATGATGAAATAGGCTTGAATCGCCGCGAGCCGCAGGCATCGAAATGCGTCGCCTGCGGCAGGTTCACGATGATCGAACGGGATCAGTCCTCGTCGTCCGTCCACGGAATATCGACGTCGGAGATGAACGCGACCGTCGCGAACGGGCCGCCGTCCTGACGACCGATCTTGCCGTCGGCGCGCTGCCATTCAACCCGGAACACCGTGCCTGGATCGTCGGAAATCAGGCGTACCGTGCGAACCTCGTCCGGATCGGAATCTTCGACAGGACCGTCGAGCGAAATCTGCAATTCTTGCGGCCACAGGCCATCGGCGGGATCGTAAATCTTGTCGCCATCGGGAATCAGCGTGAAGGCTTCCACGCCGATGGTCGCCGACGCATCCACGATCATCTTGCCCAACGCGCGCAGCAGCGCGGTGGCGCGTGCCGAGTTCGCCTGACGGATTGCAAGATCCCCGCGCGTCAGCGCCTGCTCAAGTTTTGGGTTTGTTTTTTGTTGCGCCATTCGATGTCCTGAGTCCTATCGCTCTGTTGTGCACGTCACGCGGCGTAGACTGCGCCGCGCTCCATTTTTCGGGCTGAATCCTACCACTGGTGTGCGTTGCAGCATGGCCAGCCGCTCAGGCCGCCTCGCCAGGCCGACCGTCCACCACAGTGTAGGTCGTGATTCGCGTTCCAGCAGGGACATTTGCGCCGTGCGGAGTGACGGCATCGGCACGAGGGTGCCGTGGCTGATTGCGTGTTGGCGGCGTGCGGGACTGGTGCGCGGCGATACATCGAGCGCGATGGGAGCAGGCTTGCGCCTCTACATTTATTTGATGTTCGGCTCGGCTGCTGGGCGATCAGCCCGCGCGTGTTGTGCGCGCCGAAAAAAGGTCGAGAACCCGAAGAGAAAGCAAGACTGAAACAGCAACATCGAAAGCAAGTCGCCCCGGCACCACGCCGGGGCGGCAATCCGGAACACTAACGCATCAAGGCGCCGGATTCGGCTGCAACTCGTGCAGCTTGTCGATTTCCGCGAGCACGTCCGCCGACAGCTTCACGTCCGCGCTGGCAATGTTTTCCTTCAGCTGGTCGAGCGATGTCGCGCCGATCAGATTGCTCGTCACGAACGGACGGCTATTGACGAACGCGAGCGCGAATTGCGCGGGCGACATGCCGTGACGCTTCGCCAGTTCCACGTAACGGGTAGTCGCCTCGATGGCTTGCGGCTTGCTGTAACGGGCAAAGCGCTCGAACAGCGAGATGCGCGCACCGGCCGGCCGCGCGCCGCCTTCGTACTTGCCCGACAGCCAGCCGAACGCCAGCGGCGAATACGCGAGCAAACCGATATTGTCACGATGCGCGTACTCGGACAGACCCACTTCGTACGTGCGGTTCAGCAGGCTATACGGGTTCTGAATGCTGACGATACGCGGCAAGCCGAGCTTTTCGGCTGCGCGCAGAAACTGCGCGACACCCCACGGCGTTTCGTTCGACACCCCGATGTGACGCACCTTGCCCGCCTTGACGAACTCGGCGAGCACCGACAACGTTTCTTCGATCGGCACCGTATAAGCGTCGTCGACCCACGGATACGACGGACGGCCGAACGTCATCGTGCTGCGATCCGGCCAGTGCAGTTGATACAGATCGACGTAATCCGTTTGCAGACGCTTGAGGCTGTCGTTGAGCGCCTCTTCGAGATTCTTGCGGTCGAACTGGTTGCCTTCGCCGCGAATATGGCGCGGATTGTGCGGCTGACGCGCCGGACCCGCGATCTTGGTGGCAAGCACGATTTTTTCGCGCGCGCTGCGATGCTGCGCGAGCCACGTGCCGATGTAACGCTCGGTCGAACCCTGCGTCTCGGCGCGCGGGGGCACCGGGTACATTTCTGCGGTATCGATCAGGTTGACACCGTGATCGAGCGCGTAATCGATCTGCGCGTGCGCTTCCTGTTCGCTGTTCTGCTCGCCCCAAGTCATGGTGCCGAGACCGATCAGGCTAACCTGCACATCGGAGTCGCCAAGTCTGCGGTATTCCATCTATTCGTCCTGTTGAATGTGTGAACTGGAAACGCTGAACTTACCACGCCCGCGCCATGCCTGCAGCGACGCTAGAATGCCGGAACGATGAGGTTCGCTTCGGCTCGCTTTCCGCCGGACCACGGTTCAGCCTTGTATCGAAACCTCGCCCGCTATGTCGCGCTCAACTGCTTTGCGTCGCCCTTCTCGCCCTCACCTGCCATGAATCCCGAACATCTCGAACTGCTGGTCACACGCGAAATGCCCTACGGCAAATACAAGGGTCGCGTGATTGCGGACCTGCCCGGCCACTATCTGAACTGGTTCGCGAGCCAGGGCTTTCCGCCCGGCGAAATTGGCCGGCTACTCGCGTTGATGCAGGAGATCGATCACAACGGTTTGAAGCCGTTGCTCGAACCTTTGCGCAAGCGTTGATCTTACTGAAACGCGAATAAAAAACCGCAAAATGAAAGCCTGCCGAAGCGCAACGAAGCCACTTGAAAGTTGCAGCGAAGGCCGCGTGCAAGCAATGTAGGCTTGTACAAATTCATACAGACTTTTTCTTGCGCGACACGCGTGAGTGGACTTAAATCGGCATAGGTCGTTGCGCAACGAAACACTCACCGCGCAACCATTCGTCAGTCATCTTGCCGCTGGTCCATGCCCGCTTTTAACCTGCCCGCCCTGCTCGAATTTATCGGTCACGATCTGTCGCCCGTGCGCGCGGTCATCGCGTTTTTTCTGATCGGTTATCTGGTTGTAGGGCTACCCGTGCATTTCCGCCAGGGTGCAGCGTCGCGCGATATCTGGGGCACTGCCGCCGGTGTGACGATGGCCGCGATTTATGCGGCGTTTATCGTCGGCGTGTACCCTGCGTTGCATCATTCGGCTGTGTTGATGCATTGATCGGCGACGTTTCGCGTTATCTCGCTAGCGCCCCCGGAAGTTATTGCAAACGCTCCATCCGCATCAATTGGTCAAGCAACCGGTCCACCGCCTGATCGACCGACACATGAGCGGTGTCGATCACGACATCCGGCGCGACTGGCACATCGAACACACCTGAAATACCGGTGAAAAGTGGAATCTCGCCGCGCCTCGCGCGTGCGTAAAGCCCTTTGACATCGCGCGCTTCGCACACTTGCAGAGGCGCATTCACGAACACCTCGACGAAACCGTTACCGACGATTTCACGTGCCGTGCGTCGATGCAGATGCTCCGGCGAAATCACCGCGGCAATCGCAACGAAACCCTGCTGCATGAAAAGCGCCGCGACGTGCGCGACGCGGCGCAGATTCTCGCTGCGATCTTCGGTGGAAAAACCGAGGTCGGCGTTCAGCCCGCGTCGCAGTACGTCGCCGTCGAGCACGATCGACGCGCATCCCTGTTCCGTGAGACGCCGGTGCAGCGCGTCGGCCAGCGTCGACTTGCCCGCGCCGGACAAGCCCGTCATCCAGATAACAGCACCACGCTGCCCGCTCATGATGTTTGCCCCGCGCTTACGGCCGCCTGCCGATCCGCGACGGCAGAATCCCTTCGGACAATGCCGTCAGCCGACGCCAGCTCCGCACCCAAGCCGTCGAACAGCGGCTCAAGCAACTCGGCCCGTGGCTGCCAGCGCCGCACCGAAGTCTTGTAGATCGGCTGACGCACCTGAGCCGAGCTGGCTGTGTTCACCTGCCTGGTTGTCTGATGGAACGCGAGGCAGCGCTCATCCCAGTCGAGCCCGCAATGCGCGAGCATCCGCCGCACATTGCCTTCAAAATCCTCGACCAGATTTTCGTATTTCACTTCGATCATCACGCCCTCGGGCAGCACGCTGTGCCAGTACGACATCAACCTATCATACGCACGATAGTAGCGGCCGAGTTCGCCGAGGTCATAACCGAACGGCACGTCGTGGAAGATCCGCGAAAAAATCGACAGACAGGTTTGCAACGGCGACCTGCTGCTATGGATAAAGCGCGCGTTCGGTAGCGCCAGGTGAATCAGCCCGACGTTGATGAAATTGAACGGATATTTGTCGGTGAAGCGCGTGTAGCGAGGTGTATCGCCGCTGCTTTCGCGTTGCATGTCGGGCAGCGCCCGCTGCATGAGACGCAGATAGTCGCCGCCTAGCGTACGCAATTGCGCGGCGCCGACTCCCTGCATCGACTCGATGCCGATCCTCAACGGATCGCCAACCGGACGACAGATGCTCTTCACCAGCGCCTCGCCGAATTCGGTACGCTCGCCCGCGCCGAACACCTGCGGGTGACTCGCCAGAATCTGCTCGATCAGCGTCGAACCGGAGCGCGGCATGCCGATGATAAAAACCGGCGCGGCCGACGAATCGCCCAGACCGCGCGCGGCGGCGAGCACGTCCGCGTTCATCATGGCCGGCATATGGGCGAACAGGCCTAGCGAATCCGCTTCGTTATAGCGCACGCCGGCGCGATGCAGTGCGTTGCCTTTCAGTTGATGATCGAACGAATCGTCATTGCGGCCCACGTCCGCGAGCGCCTGGCCATAGGCGAAGTGAGCTTCGGCCTGATCGGCGACGCTCAGCGAGGCGCTATCGGCAATCAGTTGCCGCAGCGACTCGAACACGGGATCGTCGACCGTGAGACGCTTGGTCTGCACGAAATTGCGGTAATACAGCGGCACCCGTGGCGCGCCGGTTATCGCGCGGCGATACGCTTCGTGCGCTTCGTCGAAACGGCCGAGCGCCTGCAGGCAGTTGCCCATGTTGTTGCTCGAGCCGTCCGCGCGCGGATTGTGACGTACCGCCTCGCGATATGCGTCGA
Source organism: Paraburkholderia fungorum (assembly GCF_900099835.1). NCBI lineage: Bacteria > Pseudomonadati > Pseudomonadota > Betaproteobacteria > Burkholderiales > Burkholderiaceae > Paraburkholderia > Paraburkholderia fungorum. The sequence goes on along the minus strand of NZ_FNKP01000001.1, from coordinate 1,836,646 downwards.
TTGCTTCTTCAAGTCGATGCGTGAGTTCGAGCGCCCAACCGAGCCCGTGATGCAGATCCGCGTTGTCTGGATTGCGCGCGATCGCCTCGCGATACTGGTCGGCCGCTTCGGCATGGCGGCTTAGCGCGGTGAGTGTGGTGGCGAGCCGCTCGTAGTGGACTGCATCGGCGGGATCGAGCGTGCGGGCTGTGTCGAAACAGTGCAGCGCGGCATCGAGTTCGTTGCGTGCAACGTGTGCGTCACCTTCGCTGCGCCATTCGGATGCGGTAGCCGGCTGTGGATCTTTCGTCATTGACGGCTGGTGGTTTGCAGGCGTCGCGTGAAGCGGTCCTGAATGTGGCGGGGGCGATCTTTTCGTCCGGCCTCAGCGCGCCTGAATGCACCTGCGTGCAACATAAGGGGCACCGATATTCTTCGCGACGTACAACACGCGTATCGAGCCGGATTCAAAGCCAATTGTCTGACCGGAAGTTAGCAGCGCCGCCCTACAGTTCCTTTTCGAATATTTAACTAACTGTTACAGCAGGCTGATTTAGTAAGAGACCGGAAGACTGGCGCGATGCCTCGCTGTCATGGCGTTCGATTCGCGCGGATGAATCCGCGACGTGGATTGGCGCGTACCAGTAGTAATGCGCGGACACAAATGCCGCTGAACTCCATCGCAGGCGATTTTTCTGACTCTTACGTGAAGGAGAAAATCGTGAGCAGGCTCATTGCATCAATCGCGTTGTTGACGGCGGCGGCCGTACTCACCGGATGCGCGGTCGCACCAGGTTATGACTATGCGTACGGGCAGCCGTATCCTTATTACCCCGGTTATGGCTACGGCTATCCGTATGGGCCGGTGTATGGCGCGGTGGGTATTTACGGCGGCTGGGGTGGCGGCTGCTGTTACTACCATGGCGGCCCTGGTTACTGGCATGGCCGGGGCGGCGGCCACGGTGGATGGCACGGCGGCGGATACGGAGGATATGGCGGCTCGCACGGCGGCAGTTCATGGAGCAGCGGTGGCAGTCATGGCGGCGGCCACGGACATTGAGTCGTCGGCGGCGAAGAGTGCGCGTGAGGTGCACGAACCTGATTAGCTGACGAATTGCAGGTTCGCCTTGAACCTCATTGAAATCGCACAAAGAACCCGCGCCAAAACAAAAACGGCGTTGTGATTTCTCACAACGCCGTTTGCCAAACACGTTACTACCTGAATTCTTTGGGGTGGCTGATGGGGCTCGAACCCACGACAACAGGAATCACAATCCTGGACTCTACCAACTGAGCTACAGCCACCACTGACATCTGCTTAACTTGCTTGCATCTCGTTGCCGAGAAACCCTGCAAGTCAGTGAAGAAACGAGATTATGCCAACTAGAAATCCGTTTGCCTAGCCCTTTATTCAAAAATTTCGACCGGCTCGCGCAGATGCTGTCTTGCTTCGTCGAAAATGGTCAGATCGCGCGCAGCAAGGCGCTTGCTATCGGACAACACGCGACGCCATCCACGAGCACCCGCTTCCCCGCGATACAAACCCAGCGCGTGACGCGTGATGGCACCAAGATACGTGCCGCGCGCCATTTCTGCCGCGCAATATTCGATCAGCTTCGCTTCGACCTGCTCGCGGGTCAGCGGCGTTTCCGTCGAACCGTAAAAGCGCGCGTCGACGTCGGCCAGCACATAGGGATTGTGATAAGCCTCACGCCCGAGCATCACACCGTCGACATGTTGAAGATGGGTTTCAACTTCATCGAGCGTCTTGATGCCGCCATTGATGATGATCTCCAACTCCGGAAATTCGCGCTTCAACTGATAGGCGTATTCATATTTCAGCGGCGGAATCTCGCGATTCTCCTTCGGGCTCAAACCTTTGAGAATTGCATTGCGCGCGTGGACGATGAACACGTTGCAGCCAGCATCCGCGACCGTGCCGACGAAATCGCGCACGAAGCCGTATTCTTCAACCGCGTCGACGCCGATACGGTGCTTGACGGTGACCGGCACCGAAACAACATCGCGCATCGCCTTGACGCAATCGGCGACGAGCTGCGGCTCGTTCATCAGACACGCGCCGAATGCGCCGCGCTGCACACGCTCCGACGGACAACCACAGTTGAGATTGATCTCGTCATAGCCCCACTGCTCGCCAAGTTTCGCCGATCGCGCGAGATCGGCGGGCTCGCTGCCGCCGAGTTGCAACGCGACCGGCGCTTCGTCGGGCGTAAACGCGAGATGACGCGGGACGTCGCCGTGCAGCAGCGCGCCAGTCGTCACCATTTCCGTGTAAAGCCAGGTATGGCGAGAAATAACGCGATGCAAGGAACGGCAGTGGCGATCGGTCCAGTCCATCATGGGCGCAACGGAGACGCGGCGCGGGCTGGGAGTGTGCGATGAAGACATGGGGGGCAGACTGCAAAATTCAAAACACAGATTTTACCGCATTGTGTACAATGCCCGGCTGCTGAAGGTTGGCAGATGTCAGTGGTGGCTGTAGCTCAGTTGGTAGAGTCCAGGATTGTGATTCCTGTTGTCGTGGGTTCGAGCCCCATCAGCCACCCCAAAGAATTCAGGTAGTAACGTGTTTGGCAAACGGCGTTGTGAGAAATCACAACGCCGTTTTTGTTTTGGCCAAGCGGTTGGAATCACCCCGCAGTGGCTCCCAGCAGTCAATTTCGCCACTTCCAGCGCTCCGATACCCTCTCTGGCAGTCAGGTCTCTCCCGTCAAAAACGCTTGGTCTACGGGGTCGGACCACGGCTCAGCCTTGTCGTCTCTACGTCTGACGGATTATTTCAGGATGGAGAACAGTAAATTCGTATTATCGGCACAAAGTTTCGATAGTAGGGGTATACACTGCCTTCCATCGACGTTGCAGACAAAACCTTCCAGGCCCTGCGACGCCTTCCTGACACATGAAGTCGAAACGTTATCGGAGTCTTACCATGAAGACCAAGTTCATCGCCGCCCTGCTGGTTGCTGTTTCCGCCTCGATCGCTGCTCCCGCATTCGCTAGCGGCTACGGCCCGGCACCGTTCTACCGTCCTGCGGTTGGCGCACCGGCTTCGCAACAAGGCCAGAATTCGCAAACCGTTGCTGCTGAACGCGCTAACGCTGAATCGAATGCATACGGCGGCGTGAACAACGTGTCGTCGCAATCGGGTACGCGTGCTCCGGCTTCGGGCCCGCAATCGGTTTTCTTCGGCCACTAAGCACTCGTAGCCGATCCCGCCGCCTGGCAGTTCAGGGCGGCGGATCAACTGGGCGCCGCGCATGCAGTATTGATGCCGGCGCCCAGTTGCGTTTACGCGGCTTCACAACAGCCCGCGTGAGCAGTCTGGTCACTTGCCGCCTCGGCGTTACTCCTCTTTCGGCGGCTCGCAGAAGCGGATACGGTTGCCGAACGGATCGGTCGTCTCCAGCACCTTGCCCCACGGCAATACGTCGATTCCGGGCTTTCCATATTTGTAGTCTTTCGCATGCAGCTCGTCGTGGAACGCGTCGATGTCCTGCATCGGGACGAAAATCGCCGAGCCCGGCGTTGCGTCGCCGTGATGCTCGCTCAGGTGCAGGATCAGATCGGAGCGCCGCACCTGCATGTAGAGCGGGAAATTGTCCTCGAAACGGTGCTCCCATTCGACGGTAAAGCCTAAAAAGTCGACGTAAAACTCCCGCGCTTTGTCTTCGGAAAAAATACGGATGATCGGGATCGCGCGTGCAAGATGCACAAAGGTCTCCAGCCAGTGGGAAATGGGGAAATCAGAAAAAGAATCAGCGTGTAATCGCGGTTACGTCGGCAAGCCCGCGTCGATCAATTCGCGCGCGGCCCGTAGCGCCGCCTCGGCCGCCGTATGCTCGGTGGGCCACAGGCTGTCGATGTGCACAAGCCGCCAGTCGACCACCGGGGCGCCGTCGCGCAGCACCCGAAAATGCGCCTTGACGCCGGTCAGCACCTGTTCGACCGCGACTTCGATGTCGTAGTCCTGATAGCGCTCTTCGTAGTCGCCCATGTCGATACCTTTCGGCTTCATGTTCGCCTCCGTGGTTTCGCCGATCAATCTCGCCGGTCAATCGCAATCGCCGGAAAGATATTGCCGGCCGTTGCAGGTTATCTCGATCTCGCCGCTACCCGCTTCGGCCGCGAGGCCGCTCGCCAGCAACTCCGCTTTCACGGACGGCGCCAGTTCCGGCGCCCGCAGGCCGACGCCAATGTCGTTCAGACGCCGCAAGGCTTCGACCGCTTCGGGACTCAATGACTTCGACATGGCCGTCTCCGTCGGGATGATCAATTTATCCTAGCAAGTTTCGGGGACGGTTGTATATGCGCGTTGCATGCGCGTTGCATGCGCGTGCGCACGGGCGCGTCGAGGCACGCGCATTGCGTCGTAGCGAGAGGAAACCTGGCTTGAGGCGACGAATCGCAGATGCGCGATTGCATCGGCGTAAAGCGACACAAGCGCGACACGAGCGCGACACGTGCAACGTGCGGCCGCTGCCAGATGTCCATCGGAAAAAGCGATCCCGCCATGCTCAATACCCGGCGTGCCGCATCGCGAACGGAGGGCGAAATGAAGCGAAGCAAATGGACCCTGCTGACCGCAGGCGTCGCGCTAACCTGGATCGGCACCGTCAGTGCGCCGGCGCTTGCACAGACGATCGACGTCGTACGCGCCGCCCAGGCGGCTCAGGTGGATAAAATTCAGGTCGACAAAATCGCCCAGTCCAATCCCCCGGCCGCGCCGCGTGGCACCCAGTCGCCGATGGTCAAACCGCCCGACGCGGCATCCGGCGTCAATGGCCAGAATGGCGCCGATAGCGCGCCCAGCGCCACCAACCCCGACAACATGCCGATCAAGCGCCCCGACAAGCCGACCAACGACAAGATGAGCCGTCAGCCGCCCGCGAGCGGCGCGAATGCGAAATAACACGGGCTTTACGGCGCGGCGGGCCGACGGGCACCAATGCGCACCGATGCGCCGTCATCTGCCAGTCAAAGCCGCGCGATCGACACCTCGGTCGACTTCACCAGCGCGACGACTTCCGAACCGACCTTCAGTTCGAGTTCGTCGACCGAGCGCGTAGTGATCACCGACGTGACGATGCCGAACGGCGTTTCCACATCGACCTCGGACACCACCGATCCCCGGATGATTTCCTTGATCTTGCCTTTGAACTGATTACGTACGTTGATAGCGGAAATGCTCATAGCGAGTGGCTCCAGTAAAGCGATTAATGACAGCGAAAGTCAGACGGCCCAGCGGACGTCGGTTGGCTTGATGGAGCGGCCTTCGTCACGCGCGTCGTAGATGCGTTGTGACGACGCATCGTCGTTCGGCGCGGTTTTCAGCACACGTTGCAGCACGTGTTCTTCGAGCGCGGCAAATCCCGCCGACGCCCGTGCGCGCGGACGCGCCAGCGCCACCGGCTGATCGAGCGCGATACGCCCTTCTTCGATCAGCAGAATCCGGTCGCCGAGCGCGACGGCTTCATGCACGTCGTGCGTGACCAGCAAGGCGGTGAACTGGTGAGTGCGCCATAGGCGTTCTATCAGCGCGTGCATTTCGATCCGCGTCAACGCGTCGAGCGCGCCGAGCGGCTCGTCGAGCAACAGCAACTGCGGACGATGCACCAGCGCCCGCGCCAGCGCCACCCGTTGACGCTGCCCGCCGGACAGTTGTGCGGGCCAGTCGTTCGCGCGTTCGAGCAGGCCGACTTCGGCGAGTACGGCGCGCGCATCTTCGCGCGCACCGCGGCCGAGGCCGAGCATCACGTTCTGCAGCACGCTCTTCCACGGCAGCAGACGCGCGTCCTGAAACATGATGCGGGTGTCGAGCGGACCACCATCGGCGGCGCGCTTTTCGAGTACACCGGACGTGCTCTTTTCAAGCTCCGCCACCAGTCGCAGCAACGTCGATTTGCCGCAACCGCTGCGGCCCACGATCGCCACGAAACTGCCCCGCTCGATCGACAGATCGAAATCCTCCAGCACCGAACGCTCGCCATAGCGCTTGCCGACTCCGCGCAGTTGGACCGCGTAGTCGGCGGGGCTGCGGGCATTGTTGCGAGCGTCTTCACGGGCCAATGCGACAGCCGGTCGATGAGGCCCAGCCTGCGGGCGCTCCTCCGTCTGCGAAAGCGTTTGTGCATGCGTCTGATCGGCGATGCGAGGTTGCGCCAACTCGGCTTCGAGGTCGCGGCCCGCGATCCCGCCGAACGACGTCGACCATGTTGTCGCGTTCATCATTTCGCTCCTGTTTGATAGGCCGGATGCCAGCGCAGCGACACGCGCTCGAGCCCCTTCGCGAGCACGTCGGCGAGTTTGCCGAGCGCCGCGTACAGCAGAATGCCGACCACCACCACATCGGTTTGCAGGAATTCGCGCGCGTTCATCGTCATGTAGCCGATGCCCGATTGCGCGGAAATGGTTTCGGCGACGATCAGCGTGACCCACATCAGTCCGAACGCGAAGCGCACGCCGACCAGAATCGACGGCAACGCGCCGGGCAGAATCACATGCCGGTAAAGCGCGAAACCCTTCACGCCGTAACTGCGCGCCATCTCGATCAGGTTGGCGTCGACCGAACGGATTCCGTGAAACGTGTTCACGTAGATCGGGAAAAACACGCCCAGCGCGACGAGCAGCACCTTCGCTTCTTCCTCGATGCCGAACCACAGGATCACGAGGGGAATCATCGCCAGCGCGGGGATGTTGCGGACCATCTGCACGGTCGAGTCGAGCGCGATTTCGATCGGCTTGAACAGGCCCGTCGCGAGTCCGAGCACGAGCCCGATCCCGCCGCCGATCACGAAGCCCGACACCGCGCGCCACGTGCTGACCTTCACGTCCGCCCACATCTCGCCGGACTGGATCAGCGACCATGCGGCCTTCACGACCGCGAGCGGTTCGGGCAGCACGCGGGTGGACAGCACGCCGCTGCGCGCGGCGAACTCCCACGCCAGCAGAATGGCGAGCGGCGCGAGCCACGGCGCCAGATGTGCGCCGAAACGGCGCAGCGCACTGGCGCCCGAAACCCGCTGCGCGGTCACACTCGATGAAGCCATGATTGCGTTCCTCATTGCTTGCCGACAATCAGCGGAGCCCGTTCGGACTCGCGGAGATTTTCAGCGCTATGCGTTCAGCTCGCGCTGACTGCTTCCGGCACATGATGATTGCCGATGATCTCGCCGAACGGCCCCGACAGCGGTCCGTTCGACACCTTGACCTTGCGGTCGAGCAACGGGAACACGAGTTCGGCGAAGCGATACGACTCTTCGAGATGCGGGTAGCCGGACAGAATGAAGGTATCTACGCCGAGCGCCGCGTATTCGTTCATCCGCGCCACGACCTGCTCGGGGCTGCCGACCAGCGCCGTGCCCGCGCCGCCGCGCACGAGACCCACGCCCGCCCACACGTTCGGATAGACCTCGAGTTCCTCGCGGCTGCCGATCTTGCCGCCGTGCAGCGCGGCCATGCGGCGCTGTCCTTCGGAGTCCATCTTCGAGAACGAGGTTTGCGCCCGCGCGACGGTTTCGTCGGTGAGACGGCTGATCAGCTTGTCGGCCGCAGCCCACGCTTCTTCTTCCGTTTCGCGGACGATCACGTGAAAGCGGATGCCGAACTTGATCTCGCGGCCATGGGCGGCCGCGCGGGCGCGAACGTCGGCGATCTTTGCCGCGACCGCTTCAGGCGGCTCGCCCCACGTCAGATACGTGTCGATATGCTCGCCCGCCAGGTCGTGCGCAGCCGGCGACGACCCGCCGAACCACAGCGGCGGATGCGGGTCCTGCACCGGCGGGTACAGCACCTTGCCGCCCTTCGACACCAGATGCTTGCCTTCGAAGTCGATCGACTCCTTCTTGTGCGAGGCGGTCAGCAGCTTGCGCCAGATGTGCAGGAATTCGTCGGTGATTTCGTAGCGCGTGTCGTGATCGACGAACAGACCGTCGCCTTCCAGTTCGACCGTATCGCCGCCCGTCACCACGTTGATCAACAGACGTCCATTCGACAGACGGTCGAAGGTCGACGCCATCCGTGCGGCCAGCCCCGGCGACGACAGACCCGGCCGAACCGCCACCAGGAACTTCAGACGTTTGGTCGCGGCAATCAGACTCGACGCGACCACCCATGCGTCTTCGCACGAACGGCCGGTGGGCAGCAGAACGCCGTCGTAGCCGAGCGTATCGGCGGCGACGGCGATCTGGTTGAAGTAGTCGCTATCGGCTGCGCGTGCGCCGCGGGACGTGCCGAGATAGCGGCTGTCGCCGTGAGTCGGAATGAACCAGAACACATTCATTTGCTGCTCCTGCTGATTCGAAACTGGATTGAATGGAGACGGTGCGCGAAGCGCCTCTCGCACACGCCGGCCGCGCGCATCCAGCCGGCCTGCTTCAAGCCCTGGCCGGGCGATGCTGCGCAAAAAAGGACAAGAATCTGAGCGGTGTGGAACCGGCTTACCGGCGACTGTGCGAGCCGCGGCGCTCATGTTCCGTACGCGGGGTACAACGCGTGCGGCCGCTACGGCCAATGAGGCAGGTATGGCGGATGAAGATCGGCATCAGGCAGGACATCACAACGGCTTCCCTCGACCAAACGTGCGCGTCACGCGCTCGACTCAACGAACGACGGCAACAATTGCCGTCTGTATGAAGAAGCAGTCTATGGATCGTGCCGCGGCTTTTGAACGATTTTTTTTAGCTTAGGTTTTCCACTTTCGTGATTAGCCCGACGCTAAAGCATACGGGTGTTGCGCTTTAAGCACGCGGAAAACAAGGGACCCCTATATATAATGGCGCTCGTTTTCCAATAACCCGGTACAGGCCGCGAACCACGCCGCCTGTGCCCTGGCGGTGCAATGCATGCAAAAACTCATTCTGCCTTTTGTTGCCGGTTTTCTGGCTTCGCTGTTCTTCCATGAATCGACGCTGGCGCTGATGCACGCAGCCGGCCTGATCGACCCAACCGGATTTTCCACTGCGCCGTTTTTGCCGCTCGGCTTGCCCGAGTTCATTGCCAATGCTATCTGGAGCGCGTTCTGGGCGGTGCTGATGGCGTGGCTGCTGCGCGTCGCGCCGCATCATCGTGCGCCGTGGGTGCCGGCCTTCGTGTTCGGCGGGATCGTGCTGACGGCGGCGAGCGTGTTCGTGGTCGATCCGCTGCGCGGTATCTGGCCGAGCGGCAATATGCTGCCGCGCCTCGCGGTAGGTTTCGCGGCAAACGCGATGTGGGGCTGGGGCGCGCTGGTGTTCATGCGCGCGTTCATGGCGAGCGAGGACGAGGAATAACGCCGTGCCATGATTCGCCGCAGGAAGGCGTTGCGGCGGGCGGTTCTGCGGCTGACGGATCACAAGGTAAAAGCGGGCGGCAATTGAATTGCCGCCCGCTTTTTTTTAACCCCGCAGATCGCGCAGCGGATGTTCGGCGGCCGGCCACGGGCTTTCGAACATCTTCTCGACATCGGTGGCGCTCACGTCTTCGATGCGCGCGAAACGCCAGCGCGGCGCATTGTCCTTGTCGATGATCCGCGCGCGAATGCCTTCGACCGAATCGCCCGCGAGAAAACTGGAACGCGTCAGATCGAGATCGCCGCGCAGCACCTCGGCCATCGAGCCTTCGGCACGCGTCACCACTTCCAGCGACACCGCCATCGACAGCGGCGAACGTTCGCGCAACACGCCGATGGTCTGCTCGGCCCATCCGGCGGCATCGCCGTCGCGGGCGCGCTCCTTTTCGAGCGACGCAAGAATTCGCGCGACATCCGGCAGCGAGAAATGCCGGTCGATCAACGCACGCGCATTCGCGAGCGGCGAAGTTTCGGGACTCGGCGTTACCTGATACACGAGCGCCTCGCGCTCGACACAGGCCACCACGTCCGCGCCCCGCTCGAACGGTTCGCTGCGCAAGGTTTCGATTAGCGCAGGCAACGCGTCTTCATCGATATAGACGTCGGCGAGACCGGCGTAGAGCGCATCCGCCGCGCCGATCGTCTCGCCGGTCACCGCCAGATAGCGGCCGATCGCGCCAGGCGTCCGAGCCAGAAACCAGCTCGCGCCGACGTCGGGAAACAGGCCGATACGCGTTTCGGGCATCGCCATTTTCGTGGACTGGGTCACGACGCGCAGGCCGCCGGTTCGATGCGCGCCCTGCGAAATCCCCATGCCGCCGCCCATCACCACGCCGTTCATCAGCGCGATATACGGCTTCGGATACGTGAAGATCGCGTGATTGAGGCGATATTCCTCGGTGAAAAACGTATCGCGCGCGTCATGTTCGCCACGTTGCGCCGACTCGTACAGAAAGCGGATATCGCCGCCTGCGCAGAACGCGCGCGGGTGCTGGCTGCGGATCACGACCGCCTGCACGTCGGGATTCTCGCGCCACTCGTCGAGCGCCGCGTGAATCGCGCGGATCATGCCGGTCGACAGCGCGTTGAGCGCCTTGGGCCTCTCCAGTTCGATGAAACCGATACGGTTGGCTACGTGCGTCACGACTTCGTCGCTGACAGCGGGCGAGGCGGAAATGGACATGGAGAGCTAGGCGCGACGGCGCGAAATAAGGTGGAACTGAACGTTATCACGCGGGGGCGGATTTGCGGTTGGGGCCGGGCGCCGGGGTTATTTCCGCAGAGCTGCGCAATTTTCGAGGGTTTTCTGCTGGTTTTTCTCGCGGTTCATCCCGTGACAGGAAGCGCAGGCTGCGGCGTCTTGTGTGCGGCTCCCAACCAGGCGTTCAGTGCCACGTCCACCACCGTCTCGAGCGGCGCGCCCGGAAACACCGGACACGTGAGGTTGAGCGCGACGATCCCGTGCATGGTCGCCCAGAACGCCTCGGCCCACACGGCGGCATCCGTCGACGCCGGCAGCCGCCCGGTCGCTTTGAGTTCTTCGAGCGCGGCGATCATGATGTGAAGCGCTTCAGCGCCGGGATCGTCACTATTTGCGTGCGACGCGTCGGCGGTCTGATCCTGTAAATCACCGTCAGCCGTTTGCGCCGACGGCACGCCTCCCGCTCCGCTCCCGGACACGTCAACCGCCCTCGCCTTCGCCGCGCCACCAAACGCCGCGCCCGTATAGCTCGGATCCTCCATGAAGATCAGCCGGTACGTTTCGGGATGCGCGACTCCGAACGCGACATAAGCCCGCCCGAACGCCTTGAGCCGCTCCGCCGGATCGACGATGGCCGCGAGCGGCTCAAACGTCTTCAGCAATTGTGCAAAGCCCTCTTCGCACAACGCGTGGGCGATCTCGTCGCGGCTCGCGAAATGCAGATACAGCGTGGCGGGCGAATATTCGATGGCGTCGGCAATCTTGCGCATGGACAGCGCGGCAAAGCCCTCGCGCATGACGATGCGCCGCGCGGCGTCGAGGATGCGTTCGCGCAGTGCCTGTTTCTGGCGGTTTTTTCTTTCAGCGATTCCCATGGCAGCCATTTTCGATTTGACAAACTGAAAAGTCAAATTAAACTGAACACTGTTTATTGAACGGTGTTCAGTAACTTTTCAATCGACAGTCAAATGCTTCTGCGCGATACGGCGCCTTCTTGAGGAGTTGTCATGCAAGTCACGGGAAAGATCGGTTTATTCGGCGCAGCGGGCGCGGCGGGACAAAGTATCGCGGCGGCGCTGAGTGCGGCGGGACGCGACTACCGCGTGGTCGGCCGCTCGCGGGAGCCACTCGATTCGGCCTTCGGCCACGACCCGCGCGCGGAGATCGTCACGTGGAATCCCGACGACCCCGCTTCGATCCGCGCCGCCGCAGCCGGTTTGCAGACTGTGATCTATCTCGTAGGCGTACCGTACGACCAGTTCGCCAAACATCCGCCGCTGATGGAGAGAACGCTGGCCGGCGTCAAGGCGGCGGGCGTCGAACGCTTCATTCTGATCGGCACGGTGTATCCGTATGGCCGGGCCCGCGCCAATCCGGTGAGCGAGGGGCATCCACGGGAACCGCATACGTTCAAGGGGCAGATGCGGCTCGCGCAGGAGAACCTGGTGCTGGCCGCACACGGGCAGAACGGGCTGTCGACTCTGGTGTTGCGTCTGCCGGATTTTTACGGCCCAGGTATCGAGCGCAGCCTGCTGAACGGCGTGTTCGACGGCGCCGCGACCGGCAAGCGCGCGCAGGTGCTCGGCCCGGTGGATATGCCGCACGAGTTCATCTATCTGCCGGATATCGGGCCGGTGGTCGAAACGCTCACGCGCACGCCCACGGCTTATGGGCGCTGGTGGCATCTGGCGGGCACGGGCACGATTACGCAGCGCGAAGTCGCACGGCAGGCGTACGCGCTGGCGGGCCGCGAACCCAGGCTGACGGTCGCGGGCAAGACCATGCTGCGCGTGCTCGGCCTCTTCAATCCGCTCATGCGTGAACTGGTGGAGATGAACTATCTGATGACCGAACCGCTCGTGCTGGACGATTCGGCGTTGACGAGCCTGATCGGCCCGATCGCGAAGACTTCGTACGAGGAGGGAATCCGGCGTTCGTTCGATGCCGCCCGCGCCGCCGCGTCGGCGGGCCACGCGGCGTAGCGGAGCGCTTCGTTAAGCTGTGCCGGGACGTGCGATGAACGATCAGGGCACACTGGCAGGCCGCCTGTCAGGAATCGTTCGATAACCGCTGCAAACCACCGCCAACGTAAGAATTCGCGAGAGTGCGCAGGGCTAATCCGCCACGTTTCCAGGCGGAAAGTGGCCGCTCTTGAGCAGAACCGGAGTGCCGTTGCTGATCTGAAGATGTTCGCGCGCCACCGCCTCGATGCGGGGACGGCCGGCGTCGAAGGCGCGCATCCAGCCTTCGAGGTCTTCGGAATAGGCGCCGAAGTGATCTTCGAGTGCTTCGACCGAGATCGCGCACGGCACCGGTTCGCCGTCCACCAGCGCGGGAAAGACAACGGTCAGATTGGCGCCGCGGTAAGCAGGCGCGTCCGCGGGAAACCGAATTTCCATGGTCGCCTCATCAGAAGGTTCCGGCAGGAGAGCGGCGCCCGCGACAAACCGCCGGCCGCCGCCGACCCCGCTATGGTACTCGCGGCCCCGGACGGCGGTCCAGCCTGCCGACGGGCTTTTGTCAGCGTTTTGAAGAGCACGTTTTTCGACGGAAAGAGCCATCTTCACGCGGGAATTATCGTGGACGTTCCCCCGCACGCGGGCATCGGTTTCCTGAACTGCGCTACCGGATCCTTCGTCGAATACGTCGTGAATTTCGTTTCCAGCACCACCCTGCTCTGAATTGCGTACCGCCATCAAGCGCCTCCCAACAGACGGTCGACATAATCGCGCGCCGCCTGCTCGACGAAAACCAGCGCTTCCTCTTCGCTGCCGAAGCGTTGCTCGTCGCCCAGCTCGAGCAACGTCTCCATCCGGTGCGGATCGTCCGGGCCCTGTTCGGCAAGGCTCACCGATCCGACATACGTGCCGGCTTTCGCGCTGTCACCCGCCGCCGGCGTTCCGACCGCCGGCACGAGACGCGCGGCGGCGCTGATGTAATAGCCGCGATAGGGACCACTCACCCGTTCAGCCATATTCGTTCTCCTCGTTGCAATTGATGGACGGATGCCGCGTCGGTCATCGCCCGGCAGTGCGTGCGACTCTCGCCCTACGCTCTCAGACAACACGGCATCCGCATCCGAACCTGCAAAGCGCACGCCACACCCGCGCGCCTCTTCTCTCAATGAGCCAGTAACGACAAATATCGATAAGTAAGGCGCGCCGACGACCAATAAGTTCGGTGCAACCGGCAAGCGCTGGCCATCGAATCGCACTTGTTGCGCCCGCGCCGGTCGAAGGGTCGGCGGCACGATCCGTGCTGAGTGCAACCCGCCTTTTCGAGACTAGCGAGCGCAATATGGGAAAATATTTTCTGCAGAACCGCGAATTGCCCGAGCCCGATGCGGCAAACAAATGGTTTGCGTACGCCGAAAGCCACGGCATCGACATTCCGAAAGCCATCAGCATCTGGGAAGACGCGGCCTCCGAAGACGGCGCTGAAAGCCGCCGGCTGGTCAGCGCAGCGGGCATCACGATCGAAACGCCGTGACTCGGGGCTCACGTCCTGAGCAGAAGCGGCAAGCCCGAATTTCAATCTGAAAGGAACATCACAATGCAATTCATGACGCAACCGCGCCGCACCGGCCTATTCCGTCGTATCCAGCCAGGCGTCGCGCTTGCTCTCGTTCGTCGTGCATCGCTGTCGGCCGCACTGCCCGCCGTCATTCTGATGGGCGCGGGCTTGGCGGGCTGTGCGTCGTCGAACACGACTTCTCTGATCAATCTGCCGAACGGCCAGACCGGTTTCGCGGTGAATTGCAGCGGCGCAGACGCCAATTCCAGCTGGGCGTCCTGTTACGTGCAGGCCGGCAAGGTGTGCGGCGCGACCGGCTACGACATCGTGTCGAAAGACGACGAAAGCGGCGTGACGGGCGGCAGCATCACCAACGTCGTGTCGGCCAACGTCAAAAACCGCTCGATGATCGTGCGTTGCAAATAAGCGCAAGGCGAGCGCAAGCCGTGAGCTTGCGCCTGTTCGAAGGCGTCAATGGGCCTGCATCTTCGAAAAGATGTTCAGCACGGCGACGCCCGCAATGATGAGTCCGAGCCCGATGATCGCGGGCAAGTCCGGCACCTGCCGGTACAGCAGTAACGCGACCAGCGTGATCAGCACGATGCCCGCGCCGGACCACACCGCATACACGATGCCGACCGGAATACTCCGGAGTGTGAGCGACAGGCAGTAAAACGCGATGCCGTAGCCGATCACCACGACCGTCGACGGCCACAGCCGCGAAAACCCGTCGGAGGCGCGCATCGCGGATGTCGCGATCACTTCGGCGACGATGGCGATCCCGAGCAACGCATAAGGAGGCACCCGCATCGCGTCAGGCCTTCGCGAGCGCGAGCTTGCTGTAGTCGTGGCCGAGATGCGCGCACAGCGCCTCGACCACCAGTTCGTGATCGGCGCGTTGCGGCAGACCCGACACGGTGATCGAACCGATCACGCCCGCGTTTGCAACCGTCAACGGAAACGCGCCGCCATGCGATGCGTATTCCGTAGCGGCCAGGCCATGCTTGTCGGCGAGCGTGCTGCCAGCTTGCTGCATCTTCAAACCGATCGCGTACGAACTGCGGCGGAAATGCGCAACCGTGTTGCTTTTACGGCGAGCCCAGTCGACGTTGTCGGGCGTCGCGCCGTCGAGCGAACTGAAAAACAGCGGCTGCCCGAAGGTACGCACGTCGATGGCCGCCGCGACGCCGCGCGCCTTGGCGACTTCGTGCAGATAAGCGCCGATTTGCCACGCGCGGTCGGCGTCGAATTGAGGGAACACCAGGGTGCGTTCCTGAGCGGCAATAACCTGCAGATCGTGTGCGATATCCATGGAATTCAGAGCAAGGTAGGAGTTCAGGCGCTCGCCGTCATGCCTGTGAGCATGAATGCCTGCATGCGTGGCGAGCCGCGAAGGGAATCTGGATTCTAGCGCAGCGTATGGCACGGCCCTGTGCGCTCTCGACACGTGCTATAAGAGCGGCGGCTTCTCCGGAGTCACATCGTGACGGTACGCAATCGCTGCGCGGCAGTCGGCCGGCGAGTCGATTGAAGCCATTTCTTAAATAGCTATTGCGTTGGCATACGCGGTACGCTATACTCTTTTCTTCGACGGACGCGGGGTGGAGCAGTCTGGCAGCTCGTCGGGCTCATAACCCGAAGGTCGTAGGTTCAAATCCTACCCCCGCAACCAAGTAACACTCACTGGTTCGAGACGTCGAAAAAACATTCAAGGCTTGCCAATTCGGCAGGCCTTTTTTGTTTGCGCCGTCGTCAGTCGATGATGGCTAAATGCATTTGCCATGCGCGAGTCAGTTCCGTTCTTCACGCGCCTCTCGCCCCCCTCCTCCGCAATCGCAAAACCACCTCCTTCGCGCGGCCACGCGCATCGTCGGACTCGGGCTTTCGAATCAACTCGCGCGTCCTTTCGCGTCATCCGCATGCACGCAAAATATCCGGACTACGAATAGAAAACCCTTCTACTCAAGCACTTTCGCGCCCGCGCACTCCCAATTCGCATGTCCCGCAGGATCTTACACCCAAGCTCAGAAAAAGCTCAGCCCGGTGATAAACTCCTAACACTCTTTCCAGTCCCCCTCCTATGAAATTCTGTTCTGTCTGCGGTCACGGAGTCAGTCTGAGCATTCCACCGGGCGACAACCGCGAGCGCTTCGTCTGCGGCAGTTGCGGCACCGTGCATTACCAGAATCCGCGCAACGTGGTCGGTACCGTCCCGGTGTGGGACGACAAGGTGCTGCTGTGCCGTCGCGCGATCGAACCGCGCTATGGCTACTGGACGCTCCCCGCAGGCTTCATGGAGATGGGTGAAACGACCGCAGAGGCAGCCTCGCGCGAAACGCTGGAGGAAGCCGGCGCGCGCGTCGAGGTACAGAGCCTGTTTTCGCTGCTGAACGTGCCGCACGTGCATCAGGTGCATCTGTTTTATATGGCGCGACTGCTCGATCTCGACATTGCCGCCGGCGAGGAAAGCCTCGAAGTGAAGCTCTTCGAGGAACACGAAATTCCGTGGGACGAAATCGCGTTCCCAACGGTCGGCCAGACCCTGCGTTTCTTCTTCGCCGACCGCTCCGCCGGCAGCTTCGGCCTGCACACGGGCGACATCTTCCGCTCGCTGCGCGAAGGTTGAGCGGCGCGCATGGTTCCCTGGCTCGGCGCTGACGATCCGTTCCCCCCTGTCGAACGCGCACTTGGCGCGGCCAGCGGCGCACCCGGCCTGCTCGCGGCCAGCGCCGACCTGCTGCCGTCGCGCCTGATCGACGCCTACCGGCGCGGCATTTTCCCCTGGTATTCGGACGGCCAACCCGTGTTGTGGTGGAGCCCCGATCCGCGCATGATCCTGCGCCCCGACGACTTCAAACTGTCGCCGTCCCTGCGCAAGACGCTCAAGCGCGTGCTGCGCGACGACGCATGGGAAATCCGCGTCGACCACGATTTTGCCGGCGTGATGCGCGCGTGCGCACAGGCGCCGCGTCGTGGCCAGCGCGGTACGTGGATCACCGCCGACGTGATCGAAGCGTATTCGTCGCTGCATCGGGTGGGCGATGCGCACAGCATCGAAACCTGGTTCGAAGGCAGGCGGGTGGGCGGTTTATATGGGGTGTCGTTCGGCCGGATGTTCTTCGGCGAATCGATGTTCGCGGAGGTCACCGATGCGTCGAAAATGGCGCTGGCCGCGCTTGTCGGACACTTGCGACGTCACAAAATAGAAATGATAGACTGCCAGCAGAACACGTCGCATCTGGCATCGCTAGGCGGTCGCGAGATAGCGCGCAAGACGTTCGTCGCGCATGTTCGCGCGTCTGTCGGCGCACCGGCCATTCCCTGGCGCTTCGACAAGACCGCGTTGCTCGACGTCGTCACGCGGGCGGCGTAGGAAGAATCAGGCCGAATCCGGATCCGCCGTCTACCGGGCCGCGGGTCACGAGCCGCGAGTTTCAGATCGCAAGGCGCCGGGTTTGCATTACCAGAGACGCTTCGAGAGCTGCCAACGTGACTCATCCTAACGAGCTGCCTCTTTCCCCGCTTTCAGCGCTGCAATTTTATGCAACGGCGCCTTATCCCTGCAGTTATCTGGACGGGCGTATCGCGCGCTCGCAGGTCGCCACACCCAGTCACCTGATCAACTCCGACGTCTATACCGATCTCGTCAAGGCCGGCTTCCGGCGCTCGGGTGTCTTCACGTACCGCCCGTATTGCGACGGCTGTCGCGCGTGCGTGCCGGTGCGCGTGCCGGTCGACCAGTTCGAGCCGAACCGTACGCAGCGCCGGGTCTGGAAAAAGCATGGCGAGATGATCGCCACGGTCGCGCCGCTTCATTACGACGAGGAACATTACGCGCTGTATATGCGCTATCAGTCGGCGCGGCACGCGGGGGGCGGCATGGACCGCGACAGCCGCGATCAGTACGAGCAGTTCCTGCTGCAAAGCCGGATCAATTCCCGGCTGGTCGAATTCCGCGAGCCGCTGCCTGACCGGCCGGATGTGCCGGGCATTCTGCGCATGATCAGCATGATCGATATTCTCGGCGACGGCTTGTCGTCGGTGTACACGTTCTTCGAGCCTGGATTGGCCCATACCAGCTTCGGCACATACAACATCTACTGGCAGATCGAGCAGGCGCGCAGCCTGAAGCTGCCGTACGTCTATCTCGGCTACTGGATTCGCGAGAGTCCGAAGATGGCCTATAAGGCGAATTTCCGGCCGCTGGAGGGCTTGATCGACGGCGACTGGCAGGTGCTGGACCCGGCTGGAGTGGAGTTGCCTCCGGTCGATCTGGCGATTCATGGACGGCGGGGGCCGCTTAAGCCTTAGGGGCGGTAGGTTCGGGCAGCGATGGTTTCCGGTCGCTGCCGGTAGAAAGCGTCTTACTCGAGGTTCTAGCTGCCCCTTTTCGTCGCTCCGGACAGCCAGCCCGCCTCCACCGCCCCCGCCAAATCCCCCCCTCCGATCCACTCTGTCTCATTACCGCGCCAAAGCCGGTAAAATGGCGGGTTCCCATTTTTCGGCCGCCCGGCTTCGTCCCGTGTTCAGTTCCCTCTACCCGCTCGTACGCGCCCAACTCTTTCGCATGGACGCGGAAGACGCTCATCACCTCACCTTGCGTATGCTCGGCGCCGCCGGCCGTACCGGCCTCGCAGGCGCGTTCGCGCCGCGCGTGCCGGATTCGCCGCGTACCGTGATGGGGCTGACGTTCCGCAATCCGGTCGGGCTCGCCGCGGGCCTCGATAAGGACGGCGCCTGCATCGACGGGCTGGCGGCGCTCGGCTTCGGCTTTATCGAAGTCGGCACCGTCACGCCGCGCGCACAGCCGGGCAACCCGCGTCCGCGCATGTTCCGTCTGCCGGAGGCGGGCGGCATCATCAACCGGATGGGGTTTAACAACGCGGGCGTCGACCAGTTCGTGAAGAACGTCCAGGCCGCGCGCTATCGCGGCACGCTCGGGCTGAACATCGGCAAGAACGCCGACACGCCGATCGAGCGCGCCGCCGAAGACTATCTGTACTGTCTCGAACGCGTTTACCCGTTCGCGAGCTACGTGACGGTCAACATTTCGTCGCCGAATACGAAGAATCTGCGCCAGTTGCAAGGCGCGGGCGAGCTGGATGCGCTGCTCGCCGCGCTCAAGGACAAGCAGCAGCGCCTCGCCGACATGCACGGCAAGCTGGTGCCGCTCGCGCTGAAAATCGCGCCGGATCTCGACGACGAGCAGATCAAGTCGATTGCCGACACGTTGCTGCGTCACAAATTCGAAGGCGTGATCGCCACCAACACCACGCTGTCGCGCACGGCCGTCACCGGCATGCAACACGGCGACGAAGCGGGCGGCCTGTCGGGCAAGCCAGTGTTCGATGCGTCGAACGAGGTGATCCGCAAGCTGCGCGCGGAAGTCGGCGACACGGTGCCGATCATCGGCGTCGGCGGAATCTTTTCGGGCGAAGACGCGCGCGCGAAGCTCGCGGCCGGCGCCGCGCTGGTGCAGCTCTATACTGGGTTTATCTATCGCGGACCGACGCTGGTCGCCGAATGCGCGCAGGCGCTGCGCTAGGCTGCGGTACAGCCGCCCAGGTCGGGAGACTTATGCGGCTTGCAAGGAATATAGACATAAACAAACGGTATTTACGTTTCGATAGTCTCGTTTGTTATGCTCTCGTCCGTTAAAACGCCAGACGAACAACAAAGGAACACGATGAAATTTGGCCTGCTGAAAAAGATTCTCGTCGCCGGTCTGATCGGCGCGTCGTTCACCGCCGTCACCGCGCACGCCGACGACCTGCTCGATCAGGTCAAGCAGCGCGGCACGCTGCGTATCGGCCTGGAAGGCACCTTCCCGCCGTTCAATTCGAAAGCGCCGTCGGGCGAACTGGTCGGCTACGACGTCGACATCGCCAAGGCCGTGGCGGCGAAGCTCGGCGTGAAGCCGGAGTTCGTCACGACCGAGTGGAGCGGCATCATCGCCGGTCTGCAGGCGGGCAAGTTCGACGTGATCGTCAACCAGGTCGGCATTACCGACGCGCGCAAGCAGGTGCTCGATTTCTCGCCGGCTTACACGTATTCGGCCGCGCAACTGATCCAGCGCAAGGACGATACGCGCGACTTCAAGACGCTCGACGACCTGAAGGGCAAGAAGCTCGGCGTCGGTCTGGGCACGAACTACATGGATATGGCGAAGTCGGTGCCGGGCATCGACGTGAAGACGTATCCGGGCGCGCCTGAATATCTGCGCGATCTGGCCGCCGGTCGTCTGGATGCGGCGCTCAACGACCGCCTGATGCTCGCGTACCTGCTGAAGAACTCGCAATTGCCGTTGCGCACCGGCTCGAACGTCGGTCCGGGCAATCCGTCGGGCATTCCGTTCAAGAAGGGCAATCCGAAGTTCGCCAAGGCAATCGACGACGCAATGACCCAACTGGAAGCCGATGGCACGTTCGCGAAGATCTCGGACAAGTGGTTCGGTATCGACGTCAGCAAGCCGATCAAGTAAGACTCGTGGGATGAAGCAAAGGGCGGCATCGTCAACGATGCCGCCCTTTGTGCTTTTGCAAGCTTGAATATCAGGTAAGCCCCCACCCCGCCAACCCACGCTTTATCCGCGCCAAAGTTTATGATGTGCGCTTTGCGCGCCAATTCGATCTCCGCTCATGTCCACCACCTCCCTGCTCGTCCAATCGCTCCCTGTGCTCGCGCAGGGCGCTCTCCTGACGGTCAAGTTCGCGGTTCTGTCGATGTTCTTCGGCCTGATCGCCGGCGCCGTGCTCGCGTTGATGGGCGTCAGCCACAGCCGTCCGCTGAACTGGCTTTCGCGTATCTACGTGAGCGTGATGCGCGGCACGCCGCTGCTGGTGCAGATTTTCGTGATTTATTACGGCTTGCCGAGTTTCGGTATTTCGCTCGACCCAACGCCCGCCGGCGTGATCGCGCTGTCGGCGAATGTCGCGGCGTATCTGTCGGAGAGCATGCGCGGCGCGATTCTCGGGATTCACGACGGCCAGTGGCTGGCCGCGTATAGCCTCGGCCTGTCGCGCCGTCAGACGCTGCGCTATGTGATCGCGCCGCAGGCGTTGCGCATTGCAGTGCCGAGTCTGTCGAACAGTCTGATCAGCCTGATCAAGGACACCTCGCTCGTGTCGGTGATTACCGTGACCGAACTGCTGCGCAGCGCGCAGGAAATCATCGCGTCGACGTATCAGCCGCTGCCGCTTTATCTGGCGGCCGCCGCCGTGTACTGGGTGCTGTGCCAGGTGCTGGAATGGGTGCAGCGCTGGTATGAGCGACGGCTTGCTTTGCCGTCGCGGCACTGAGCAGACTCTTCGGCGTACCCACCGTCACTCACCGGCACCGGGCCGCTTCGACCTAGCGGCTCGCCACCTTCGACTGCCCGTCCAGAGACGCACCAAAACGCTCGAAACGCGGCTCGTAGTAGTGATCCGGGTCGAGCGAAAAAGCGACGTGACGCGTGCGTCCCATCAACTCGTTCCGCGGAAAGAAGCCGAAATAGCGCGAATCCGCGCTGTTATCGCGGTTGTCGCCGAGCATCAGATACTCGCCTTGCGGCACCGTGACCGGGCCGAACGAATCGCGCGGACTCGGCGCCACGACCGACAGGCGCACGGTATGCGCAACGTCGCCGAAATGCTCGGTCAGATACTCGCCGGGTGACGCCGCGTCGCCCGGCAGCGGCGTCAGTTTCAGCGGTCGATAATCGGCGCGCAGGCCGTTCACGTACAGCACGTTGTCGCGCATCGCGACAACATCGCCGGGCAAGCCAATCAATCGCTTGACCAGCAACTCGTGCGCGGCCGACGAATCGATCGTGACGATGTCGCCGCGCTGCGGATCGTGTAAATGCGCGATCGTGATGTGCGTGAGCGGCACGCGCAGATCGTAGGCCATCTTGTCGACCAGAATCCGGTCGCCTTCGCGAATGGTCGGCAACATCGAGCCGCTCGGCACGACGTTCCAGTCGGCCACGGCGCTGCGAAACAGCACCATCAGAAAGATAAACGCGACGAGGCTTTTATTCTCGCGCCACAATTTCCCGGCTATGCGCATGGCAAGCGGCTCCCGTTCCAGTAAAAAGTATTCAAAAGCGGCGGGCATGCTGCGCGGTTTTCGCGTTCGCATGCCCACGTAAATCGTATCACCGCGCGTCTAGCTACGGCTCCGGGGCGGGCTCCAGGGGACGCACACAAGCGCACGCAGGCGCGGCAGCGCAGCGCCGCTCACTCCCCCGCGAACCTGAGTCCGAGCGCCGCACGCGCCGCATCCGCCATCGCGATCATCTGCAGCGACTTGCTATGCGGCATGACCGGGCTTTCCACCTCACCCGCGCGAATCAGCTCGCAGAAGTGCGCCGTTTCGTAGTTGAGGCCGCCGCCTTCGAACGGCTCGTCGAGTTCGACCGTGCGTCCGTCCTTATAACGGATCGTCGCGCGTGACGGATTCCACCACGGCTCGTGAATCGTCACGTGGCCGTCCGTCGCCATTAACAGTGCGTCGCCCTTGCCGTGCAGATCGAGTCCGCAGAAAAGCTGCGCGATGCCCCGCTCATGCTGACTGTTCAGACTCGCGAACGTGTCGACACCGGTCGCGCCGAGCCGTCCGAGCGTCTGCACGTCGAGCGGTGCGCCGAGCCAGTCCACTGCGAGGAACATTTCGTAGACGCCGATATCGAGCAGCGCGCCGCCCGCATGCTCGAACGACAACGAAGGATGATCGTCCGGCACGCCCGGCACCGAACAACCGGCGCGCACGAGTCCTACCTCGCCGATCGGCTGGTCGGTCAGATGCTGGCGCAACTTTCTGTAGAGCGGATAAAACGGCGGCTTCATCGCTTCCATGAAGAGCCGCTGCGATGCGCGCGCAGCGTCGAGCACACGCTCGAGTTGCGGCTGATTGATGGTGGCGGGTTTCTCGCACAGCACGTGCAAACCGGCCTGCAACGCGGCGATGGCGTACGCGGCGTGACTGTCCTGGACGGTGGCGATATAAAGCGCGTCGATGCCGCTGGCGAGCAGCGCGTCGAAATCGGCGCAGACCTCGCAGGCCTCGCCGCCAAACTCCTCGGCGAACGCTTTGGCCGGTTCCGCGCGACGCGACCACAGCGCGGTGATCCGCGCGTGCGGCACATGAGCGAGGCCTTGTGCAAAGCGCCGGGCAATCCGGCCCGTGCCGACGATCCCCCAGCGGATCACGCGATCCGACGGGTTTTCCTGCGGTGCGATTGTCATCGTGTCTTCGAGTCCATGCAGTTCAGAACAGGCGCTATTGTCGCGCATGCCGCACGCCGCTGCGTGGACATAGGCTCACGCCGTCCTTCCTGCCTGGTCTCGCCAACCGCACACCGTCGCGGTAAAGGCGCCGCTCAACCGTGCGCGGGCGGCTCCGCGGAAAACGTGCCGCCCACCTCTTCCGCCGTGTAGTCGATCATTGCAAGCGACGCGATTTCGGCTTCCTTCGGATCGCGCCGTTCGATCGCTTCGACCACACGCCGATGCGAATTCACCGCGGTTTCCCACATGCCGTCCTTATCGGTGACGATCGGATTGGTGGTCGACAACGCGCCGCGAATGATTGCCGCCATCTGCTTGAAAAACTGATTGCCGCTCGCCACGACGATGCGCGTATGGAACAGCTCATCGGCTTCCTGATAGCCGGCGTCGCCCGGGCGGATCGCGCGGAACGCCTCGAACGCGTCGCGAATCGCCGCGATATCCGCCGCACTGCCGCGGGCTGCCGCCTGGGCCGACGCGCGCGGTTCGATCAGGATGCGAAACTCGATCACGTCGCGCAGGAACAACGGATCGGGCTTGGCGCGAAAACGCCAGTTCACAACGTCCTCGTCGATCATGCGCCAGTCGCTCATGGGCCGGATGCGCGTGCCGATCTTCGGCCGCACGTCGAGCATGTCGCGCGCGAGCAGCATCGACAGCGCCTCGCGCATGACGGTGCGGCTGACATCGAACTCCTTCGACAACACATCCTGCGGTGGCAGTATGGCGCCGTACTTCTCTTCGACGATCCCGGTGACCAAGCCATCCATCACCTTGCTCACCAACGATCGATCTTTATTTGCCTGTTCCATGACACTCTCCCCGAAGCGGTGTTTCCCCCGCGTAGCCTGTTGATGAAACGGCCCTTGCGTGTCGTTTTCTTATGCGTGATGCGTTCTTCTACGATACGTTGCTAGCTTCAAAACGGATGCGCCAGTGGGAAACGACCTGACAGGGTTATCCCTCTGGAGAATTGTTTCTTCTGTGTAACGCCGCATGTCCTGATGGGCCATAAGCTTGCGTCTCAAGCGTGCCTGCGTTCCAAAATTTGCATTGTGCGAATACGCACGTAGCGACACGAATTGTCTGATCCGTGTCGCTCTCGTCGTGGTGGGCCGGGGAAAAAACGAAGAGGAAGATTCGCGCGAAGTCATCGTGACTCACGATTGTGGAAGCGCCCTCAAGGTTGCCGGACCGAAGTCCATTTCCGTTGAGGGCGCAAGAAACGTTGGGCCTGGGTGATGTGGCCTGGGTGGTGTGTCGACTTACAGTGTCGACTTGCAGCGTCAACCCGCGACTTCAGTGCGACGCGCTGTTGCCCACGTCGCCGCCTGGCTGGTCGCCACGCCCATACTGATCGTCGAAGCGCACGATGTCGTCCTCGCCGAGGTAGGTGCCCGACTGCACCTCGATCAATTCCAGCGGCGTCTTGCCGGGGTTTTCGAGCCGGTGCGTGACGCCGAGCGGAATGAACGCCGACTGATTCTCCGACAGCAGGAACTGCTCTTCACCGCGCGTGACGAGCGCCGTGCCGCGCACCACAATCCAGTGCTCGGCGCGATGATGATGCATCTGCAACGAAAGACGTCCGCCCGGCTTGACGACGATCCGCTTCACCTGGAAGCGCTCTCCGTGTTCGAGCGAATCGTAATAACCCCACGGCCGCGAGACCTTGCGTTGTTCCTGTGCTTCGGCACTGCGCTGCGCCCGCAGACGGCCGACGATCGCCTTGACGTCCTGCACACGGTCCTTGGCAGCGACCAGCACTGCATCGGCGGTCTCGACCACCACCACGCCCTTCACGCCCACACACGCGACCAGCCGTCCCTCCGAATGCGCGAAGCTGCCGGACGATCCGGTGAACACCACGCGGCCTCGCGCGACGTTGCCGTCGGCGTCCTTGGTCGAGGCGTCCCATACGGAGTCCCACGCGCCCACATCCGACCATCCGGCGACGAGCGGCACCGCGACACCGACGAGGCGCGCGTCGGCGCCGATGCGCTCCATCACTGCATAGTCGATCGAATCGGACGGGCACGCGGCGAATGGATCGCGCGCGAGATGCACTGAACCGTCGCCGTCCACCGTGGCGTGCTCGAACGCTTGCGCACATGTCGCCGCGATTACCGGGCGGCACAACTCGATCGCCGCCAGCCACACGGACGCGCGCACCACGAACATGCCGCTATTCCACCAGTACTCGCCGGACGCGACATAACGCTCGGCAAGTTCCGCATCGGGCTTCTCGACGAACCGTTCGATGGTTCGCGCACCGTGCGCGCCCAGCGCCGTACCCGTGCGGATATAGCCATACCCCGTTGCCGCGCGATGCGGCGGCACGCCGAGCGTGACGATCGCGCCGCGCGCCGCGTGCACCTGCGCCTCGGCGAGCGCCGCACCGAAGGCCGCGTGATCGACGATCAGATGATCCGACGGCAACGCGACGATGAGCGGGTCGTCGCCCTCCGCCGCCGACGCCCGCGCCGCCAGCGCCGCAATCGTCAACGCGGGCGCGGTGTTGCGCGCCGCCGGTTCGAGCACCATCCGCGCGGAACGTCCGCACTTCTCGAGACAGTCGAGCGTTTGCAGGCGCAGGTCCTCGCAGCACACGATCAGCGGCGTGTTCATCGCGATCGATGCGGGCGCGGCACCAGGCGCCGCCGCACTGTGCGCCGCCACCACGAACGCGGCATCGAGACGACGCAAGGTCGCCTGGAGCAGCGTTTCATCGCCCATCAGATCGATCAGCTGTTTCGGATTGCGTTCACGCGACAGCGGCCACAACCGCGAACTCGCGCCGCCGGCGAGAATCGCCGGCTGCACGGATAAACGCGTCGGCGTTTCGTTGATGCCCGCGCCCGAAGCGAGCGGATTGCCTGGTTCCACGATGCGATTCATGAGTGAGTCCCTGTTCAATCTGGTCTGATCTTGTCGTATGGGTGAAGCGAGCGATGCGCGTGCGCCACCCTCCAATCCGCGAAGGTCGGTCAAGGCGGCAAACGGCAAACGATTGGTGAGCGATGGATTGAACCACCTGGCGTCGCTGTCTCCCATCCTGGCGGCGATGTACTCGCCTTTGTGACAGCCGGACGCCACACCGCTTCATCAGCCGGCCTGTGTCAGGTTGTCCGCGCTGTTCTGGCAGCGTCGCTGGACAAACACAATGCAGTAGTGTTGGAGGATTCGTCGTTGCCCGCTACGTGCCGCCGTCCCGATCCTGGTCGATGCCGCGCATGAAAATGGCGCGACGATGTATCGATGATCGGGGCTTGCCGGCTACACAAACCGTTGACGAAATCTGCGAAGCGCCGCATTGACGGCGTCAGGAAAAAATGGCCCGCAGACGAGGCCGAATCAGCGGGTCGCAATCGAACACGCAACCCGCTTGCCTGGGTGTATCTGGATCAATCCCAGGGAACGTGCAGAACAACTACAACGATGACAGGCACAGCGAATCACGTGATTCTCCGGCCTGGCTGAAAACAATCAGTACCGCCAATCTGTACACACGCTCACAGCAGTTCGAACGTATTCACGAGCGACGCCCCTTCGCGCGCCCGTCGCAACGCGGCAAATCGCGGCTGACTGCTGCGCACCTGACGCGTGAGTCCGATGAACGGCACGCCATGCTCGAGGTACGGCCCTTCCGTCTTACGAAAACCGAATTGCTCGTAGAACGTGCGCAAACCGAGCGGCGCGCTGACACGCGCGGCATGTCCGGGCCAACGCTGAGCGATGGCCTCAAGCACACGTTCGACCAGCAACTCGGCAGTGCCGTCGCCGCGCCGCAGCGGACTCGTCAACACTTTGTCGATGGTGATTTCGGGATCTTCGGCGTCGCCGGGCTGCACACGTGCGTACGCGAGAATCGGCATGGGACGCGCCATGTCCTCGACAGCGAACACATGCAGCGCGTTTTCATCGCGGCCATCCGCGTCGAGGCACACATGCGATTGTTCGACCACGAACACCGCACTGCGCGCCCGCAAAATCAGATACAGCTCGCGCGCCGAAAGCTGATCGAATTCCAGCGTTTTCCAGTTCATCGCATTCCCCAGCGGTCAATTAGTTCAGCACGGCGGACAGACCCACGCCAACCTCGATGGCCTGGCTCAACATGCCGGCCGTTGTGATGGCTACACGGTACGTCCTGTGACGCGCGTATTTCCGTGCGCTTTCGCACTGATGCTGGAGTTTGATAAATCGCGCGTGTGATTTATCGAGGGAAGTTTCATTTCCACGATCGATAACCGCAGCGTGTTTGTTATAAAACGCCGCTATTTGAAGGGCTTTTCGTGATTTATATAAAACACTTCTGTTGCTCGCCGAGAGAATACGTCGATTCGATGGCTGCCATTATCGGCGAGGGTCCATCTGAAGATTGCGTTGCGGCTTTTGTTCGACGGACGCTCATAGCCGCCAACATTGGCGATAAAACGCTATACATTTTTCGTAGCTGCAAGCGGTGCATTTTGCGAGTGCCAATGTGCAGACTATTCGCTTCGATTGCTCTTATCGTTGGCGTGCGCATAACCGTGTAGACCGAGCTTCACTAATCACTTCGAAAATGCGGAAGCGGTCGTTTCATTCCCGCTACATTTTGCGTATCGGCATGCGTTCGCAACGCGCGGTGGGACCTTGAATTGCAGCGAGTTTATTCGTACGTCAAATGGCTCGATGCATGGACACCGAACTACGCGCAACAGGAATAGCGCGTCATCAAAGCTATTCACCAACCCTTAGAACAGCGCTCACTTTATATCCTCTGACATTGCGATTCGATGGCGAACGCGCGACGTCTCAATCTGTGGGTTTTCAGCCGTCTTTTCCCGCATCGAAATCGATGACGGCACGCACACCGAGTGAGTTCGAACCTCACGTTTATGACGTGGCTATGTCGAGATCCATCATCGTCGAAACCCTGTTGAATCACGTGCTCACGCGATTACCCCGACCCGCGACGAGCGTACTTCGCACGACCGGCATCAGGGTGTTCTAGTCCGATACATTTTCTGCGCGGAGCCTTCTTCGGCACACACTCTGAAGCAACACTTCCCGATGGCGAATTTCGACTATGAGCAAGTTACCGATCCGTTCACGCCGGCAACCAGACGCGTCACGATCTTGCAAGCGCACATGAATGGCGAGCGAGATACCTGCCCACGTCAGGCCCCTTCTGCTGCGTGAGATACGCACCCATCTCCGCGAGACGCGACGTTCGCAATGCTGCGCTCGCATATTGGCGTGAGAACCCAGGTCCGCTATGCAACTCTCGATAGGTATGGCCGTTTTCGACTACCAGCGGCCTCAACTGATATTTCGGGGTAAGCACGGCTCAACTGTGCCTGCGAGGATTGATCTGACGGCAAACGCCCAACTTCTCACAAACGAATCGTTGCGCGCACATCGACTCCAACATTTAAATGCCAATAAAACAGACGCGGTATGACGAATAAACTACCGACCGCCGCTGCCTTATCCGCCACTATTCGGGGCCGCCGTCCGCTTCGACCTACCCGCATAGTCAACGCAGGCCTCAACTCGCATCACAACGGTCAAACTGTCTGGTCTGCAGAATCACTGTTGGATTCGACGCGACGCTTTCCTCTGCAAAAACAGGTTCGGTTCGGCATCGCACAGAGGGGGTTGAACACATCTGAATCATTTCCGGCACATCCCGGACATCGCTTGAAAAGGGGCTTTGAAGGCATCATGCAACGCTCCCGCAAGCCCCCGAAGACCCCGTCCAGCAGCGGCAAAGCCAATCCCGTCAAGGACTTGAGCCGGATAAAAATGGCCCGCGAAACGCGGACTGTTCAAACGGTCGTTGTACAGATATGAAACAAAAAGCGTCATTTCGCTTCTCGCGGAGCCCGGTCCTGGTTCGCTGCGCCGCACCAGTGCTCGTTTTCCCTGCCGTTGGCACACTCCTCGCTAATACCCAAGCGCAACGCAGCGTCACCGCAAGCCGGATCCTCAAAACAAGCGGCGGCGCACCAAGGCCAATACGGGGCCGGTCCTGTTCATCATTTAGCTGCTCGCCAGGCAGCGTGCTGTTATCAGCGGATGCAGGCATCGGATCAAAAAATCAGAAAGTCACGCACACCGCGACTTTCACGCGAGGACCGATCATGTTGACACTTCAATCAGATCTGCACGGTAACCATTTGCTCGGCGCTTTGCCGTCTCATGAATGGCAAGCGCTAGCTCCTCATCTCGAACTGGTTCATCTGCGCACCGAGCAATTGCTGTGCGACTCCGGCCAACGAATTCACCACGTCTATTTCCCGACTACCGCCATTATCTCGATGCTGTCGACGATGGAAGACGGCAGCTCGGTCGAAATCGCCGCCGTCGGCCGTGAAGGCATGACGGGCGTACCCGTGCTCACCGGCGGCGAAACCATGCCGAACCGCGTCCAGGTGCAATGCGCCGGCTTCGCGTACCGGATGAGCGCACAGGCGCTCAAGCAGCAATTCGGCCGCTCCGACTTCCTGCGCCGCCTGATGCTGCTGTACATGCACGCTCTCCTCACCCAGGTCGCACAAACGGCTGCCTGCAATCGCCACCACGCGCTGAACAAGCAGCTGTGCCGCTGGCTGCTGATCGAAGTGGATCGCGTCGCATCGAACGATCTGACCGTGACCCAGCAACTGATCGCCGACATGCTCGGCGTGCGCCGCGAAGGCATTACCGAAGCCGCCGGCAAGCTGCACGACGAAGGCCTGATTCACCATAGCCGCGGCCATATCAAGGTACTCGACCGCAAGGGCCTCGAAGCGCGCGCATGCGAATGCTATGGCCTCGTCAAGCGCGAATTCGACCGCCTGCTGCCGCGTCTGCGTCAGGCTGAAACCGTCGAATAAGCACAGGTCCGTCCGACTACTGGGTAAAGTCAGCTATGTTCAGGAATACTGCGCGATGCCTCGACGCACTCTTCGTGATTGCGGGAGGCCTGATCGCTCACTGGATGCGTTTTTCGACGCCCATCGCGTTGTCGGATACCGAGCGACTTCTGATTGCGTTTAACTGCGTGCTCGTGTTGCTGCTGTTTCCGGGCTTCGGCGTCTATGACACATGGCGCGGCAAAGCGCTCGCCCCGATGCTGGCGCGCGTCGCCGCCGCGTGGATGGTGGTGGTCGCTACCGCGTTGGTGCTGGCGTTCACGCTGCATCGAATGGATGCCGTGTCGCGGCTGTGGTTCGGCTACTCCACGCTGATCTCCGGTGCATTGATCGTCGCCGCGAAGTGCGTCGTCCATGTGGCGCTGCGCAGCGTCCGTCGACGCGGGATGAATTCACGCACCGTCGCGATTGTTGGCGCGCCGGGATTTTCGCGCACGCTGCTCGCGCATCTCGAACATGCGCCGCAAGCCGGCTTCAAAC
Source organism: Paraburkholderia fungorum (assembly GCF_900099835.1). Taxonomy (NCBI): domain Bacteria; kingdom Pseudomonadati; phylum Pseudomonadota; class Betaproteobacteria; order Burkholderiales; family Burkholderiaceae; genus Paraburkholderia; species Paraburkholderia fungorum. The sequence continues at coordinate 1,805,953 of NZ_FNKP01000001.1, read as the reverse complement.
CGGTGTGCGTGTTCGACACCAGTATCGAAGGCGCAGCTAGTTACGGTCCGCGTCTGAACCGGTTGCCTGTGCTGACCGATCTCGATGCATTCGCGAACAAGATACGCAACGAACGCGTGAACGAAGTGTGGCTCGCGCTGCCGCTATCGGAAGAACATACGATTTACCGCTTCACGCGCACCTTCCGGCACGACTTCGTGAATCTGCGCTTTATCCCCGATATTCGCAGCCTCTCGCTGTTCAATCACACGGTGGTCGACGTGGTCGGTTTGCCGACGCTGAACCTCAGCGCGACGCCGTTCTCGCCCCCGCAAATGTGGCCGAAGCTGATGTTCGACCGCCTGTTCGCGGCGTTCGCGCTGCTTGCGCTCGCGCCCGTGTTCATCGTGCTGGCTATCGGTATCAAACTCACGTCGCCGGGACCCGTGTTTTTCCGGCAGACACGCAAAGGCGTGGACGGCCAGCCGTTCGGCATCTACAAATTCCGCTCGATGAGCGTGCATCACGAAGCACACGGCCAGATCACGCAGGCCACGCGCAACGATTCGCGCGTGACGAAACTCGGCGCCTTCATGCGGCGCACCAGTCTCGACGAACTGCCGCAGTTTCTGAACGTGCTGCTCGGGCAGATGTCGGTGGTCGGTCCGCGTCCGCATGCAGTCGAACACGACGACCTCTATAAAGACCAGGTGTACGGCTACATGTACCGCTACCGGATCAAGCCAGGCATCACCGGCTGGGCCCAGGTGAACGGCTATCGCGGCGCCACCACCAAGGTCGAAAAAATGGAAGCGCGCGTCAAGTTCGACCTCTTCTACATTCACAACTGGTCGTTCTGGTTCGATATGAAGATTGTGTTCATTACGATCTTCAAAGGGTTTATTGGACGCAACGCGTTCTGACCATGCCGCTACGGGAGCCGGGCGTGAGAGTCTCCGTGATCGTGCCCACGTGGCGGCGCACCGTCGATCTCGCGCAATGTCTCGCAGCGCTCGACGCGCAGCAGCGCCGCGCGGACGAAGTGATCGTGGTCGCGCGCCATGACGATTACGCGACGCTCGACTGGTTGCGCACGCGCGAAGCCAACCGCCCCGATCCGCGCCGTTGCGTCGTGCTCGTACGCCAACCGGGCGTAGTGGCCGCGTACAACCTCGGCATCGAAAGCGCGAGCGGCGACGTGCTCTGCTTTACCGATGACGACAACGCCGCGCATCCGGACTGGATTGCACGAATCGCCCGCGCGTTCGAATGTGTGCCGGAACTGGGCGGTCTCGGCGGCCGCGACGTCGCGCATCGACGCAACGGTAGCGCGCCTGCACAGCCGCCGCAGGTCGGTCTCGTCAACTGGTATGGGCGCGTGACCGGCAATCATCATCCCAGTGACGGCGAAGCCCGCGCGGTTCAAGTGCTCGACGGCGTGAACATGGCGTTCCGGCGCGAAGCGATCGGCGCGCTGCGTTTCGACCGACGCTTGCGCGGCACCGGCGCCGAGGCTCACTGCGAAATGGCCTTCAGTCTCGACGTGCAGCGGCGCGGCTGGACCTTGATCTACGACCCGTCGCTGCTGGTCGACCACTTCGGCACCCGACCCGGCCGCGACGATTCACACCCCGCTTCGCCATTCGACGACACGGCGTTCTATCACGCGTCGTTCAATCGGCGGCTCATCATGTGCGAATACCTGACGCCTGCGGGACGGCGAGCTTTTGCCGCCTATTGCGCGTTGATCGGCGAACGTGCGGAGCCCGGGTTGCTGCGCGCGTTGCTGCAGGTTTTCGCGCCCGGCGGCGTCGCGCTTGCGCTGCGCAAATGGCATTTGAGTTTGCACGCGATGCGTGCCGCGAAGCAGGAAGCAGCGCGCATCGGCACGGCTGGTCGCGTGCGTCGACAATGGCGCGACGCACGCGGCGCGGGTAGCGAACCGTTTCCATCGAGACGACCATAAGGTCCGCACCGGACATCGACCGCGTTTAGCTTAGGTAACAAGGGCCGCGCCAAGCCAAAGCGCGGCCCTTTTTTATCGCCCCGGCGATCTTTCAACGAATGCAGCGAACGGACAAAAACGCCGGCGCCGGCAGCTGAAACACAAGCCGCCGGCGTCGGACGAATAGAACGAGTCGTTGAAATGCGTGAGCCATGACGGTCAGCACAGCGCGAGGCACGCCCGGTACATCTCACACCTCGCACCGCGCGCTGTCTACAGAAACGCGCTGACGTCGGTATGAAAACGCTGCGCCAGCGCCTTCGCCACCTTCTTGCTGATGGCGCGCCGCCCTGCAAGGATGTCGCTCACCACGGTGGGCGATGCGATACCTATCAGGTCCTTCTGCTTGAGCCCGTGTGTTTCCAGCAGGTGCCGGAGCACTTCGCGCGGCTCCCCCTTTGGAATCGTCACGTGCTGTATTTCCCAACTTTCGACCAGATCCGACACGATCGCGAACAGATCGGCGAGCGGATCCTCTGCGTTGCCTTTCAGATGATCGGACAACGAGTTGGCGACCCGCACCATCTGCTGATAATCCTCTTCTGAACGAATCGGTTTGATCGGCAGCTCGGCTTGCAGCGTGGCCCAGGTTTGAGCGATGTCGGGAAAGTCTCCCGGAAGGCGATCGGCATTCATGAGTTTAAATTCTTCCTCGTCCAAAGGTCGTACTCCGCATGCGTCACCAGGTGACGAACGAATAACGACTGCCTGTTGTAGTAATCGCCGCGACTATCCGGTACCGGTTGCCGCCTACGCCAACACGGTGCAGGCGGTAAGGAATCCACGCAAGCGAACGTCTGCTTCAGGTCGTTATAGCCATACGCGAGGCAAGCCTGCGCCAGTGAATACGACGTCAATGGCGCAATGCACGCACCCGGATGTCTCTTTATGAAGTCCAGCAACGCTTTCTTTGAAATAACCCGCTGCGTATTTGCCCGCGTGTAATCGCGCATCGACAATGCATGACTACCTGAGAGACCAGACAAAGCGGATCGACATCGATAGCCAGCCGGACAGCGAGTCCGGGCGGCTGTTTTACAACCGTGCTTTACAACCCACTACGCAACCCACTGCGGTAAGACAAAACCCGTTTATTCGCGCAAAGCGACGTTCCTGATACGAGGCGGCCGACACCGCGCCAACCCGGCTTGCCGATCAGCTTCAGCGTCCCCAATCGCTCTTCGGCGATGCCTCGCGTGGCCACGCGACGTCCGCAGTCGCCCGATCGCGTTCAGCCGTCTCCACACTGGCAACCTGCTGAGGCCAGCCGGCCGCGGCGATCGTGCGCGTGACTTCCGCCATGAACGCGCGCCGGAACACCGCCGCCGAAAACCGCTCGGCGTTCGCCCGGCAGGCCGTCGGCGTAATGCGCTCGCGCAGCCGTTCGAAGCGCTCGATCGCGCCGAGCATCGACTCGACGGTTTGCCGTGCGAAATAGACGCCAGTCGCACGCGGCTCGCCAACCGGCACCACCGTTTCGAGCGCCCCGCCCTTGCCGAACGCTATCACCGGCGTACCGCACGCCTGGGCTTCGAGCGGGACGATGCCGAAGTCTTCTTCGGCGGCGAACACGAAGGCTCGCGCGCGCTGCAAATAATCCTTGAGCACCGCAAACGGCTGATAACCGAGCACCGTCACATTCGGACCCGCTCGCGCGCGGAGCGCCGCACTCTGCGGGCCGTCGCCGATCACCACCAGCTTGCGGTGCGGCGTCGCGTTGAATGCATCCACGATCAGATCGATACGCTTGTAAGACACCATCCGCGACGCGGTCAGATAAAAGTCGTCCTTCTGCGCGCGCACTTCGAACCTGTGTAAATCGACGGGCGGCGGAATCACCGCCGCATCGCGCCGGTACGTCTTCATCACGCGACGGGCGATAAAATGCGAATTCGTAATCAGCCGATCGACGCTATTCGCGGATCGCGCATCCCAGCCGCGCATATGGTGCAGCCATGCACGCGTCGCCCACGACTTCGGCCCACGCGTCAGATTCCTTTCACGCAAAGTCTGGTGTTGCAGATCCCACGCGCAGCGCAGCGGCGAATGCACGTAACTCACATGAATCTGATTCTGGCCGACCACGACACCCTTCGCGACCGCAGAAGAACTCGTGATAACAAGGTCGTACTCCGACAGATCGAACTGCCTGATCGCGCGCGGCATCAGCGGCAGATACGCGCCGAGGCGAGTTCGTGCAAACGGCAACTGCTGGATAAACGATGTCGTGACCGCCCTGCCGCCCAGCATCGCGCGGTCTTCGAGGAAATCGACGAGACTGAAAAGATCGGCGTCGGGAAAGCACTCGATAATCTGCTCGAGCACTTTCTCTGCTCCTCCTGGCGCCACGAGCCAGTCGTGCACGATCGCCACTTTCATGAACTCTCCCGCCTGTCGAAGAATGCCTTTGGGCCTTGGCATAGCAACGAGTGTATGTGCCGCATTAGTTGCCGTGCGTGCGGGTGCCCACATTCGACAAGCGACAGTGCGCGAATAATCGGCCTTCGTGGGGTTCCTGCGCCAAAGCCTTTCGCTTCATTACGACGCGTTACAAGATGCGCTGTTTCAGGCACTTTTCTTGTGCTTGAGCGCACTTGAACTCGCGGGTTCGAACGGTCGGGATCGGGCGATTGATCAAGTCGGGGTTAAAGAATCCGTGCGACGTGGCAAGACGCGTTTGACAGCGCGTTTGACAGCACAGGTTTGACGATTGCAGTTGGACGGGAAGCGGCGCGGTAAATCTGACGATTACGGCCCGATTGGACAATGCGCTCGTCACATTGCGTGACGATCGTCTGCGGAAAGACTTTTCACCGCATGAATGTATGCAGCGGATAACACAGTCGATTAATGCGAACCGTGCATCCGCTGCCTGCATGAACCCGCGTGCGCGGGCTCATGCAAAACTTGAAAACGAGCCGCTCAGCCCTTGCTGTACTCGATCGTTTCGACGCCGGTATCCGTGCCGAGCAGGCACAGATTCGCGCCGCGGCCGGCGAACAGCCCGACCGTCACCACGCCCGGCCATGCGTTGACATGCATTTCCAGCGTGCGCGGGTCGCTGATACGCAGACCCTTGACGTCGATGATTTCGTTGCCGTTATCGGTAATGAACGGCACGCCTTCCTTCGTCACGCGAACGACCGGTACGCCACCGAGCGCCGTCACGCGACGACCGATTGCGGTACGCGCCATCGGCACCACTTCGATCGGCAACGGGAAGTTGCCCAGCGTGTCGACCAGCTTGCTCGCATCGGCGATACAGACGAACACGTCCGACACCGACGCGACGATCTTCTCGCGCGTCAGCGCACCGCCGCCGCCCTTGATCATCGCGCCGCTGTGGTCGATTTCGTCCGCGCCGTCGACGTACACCGGCAGCGAGTCGATTTCGTTCAGATCGAGCACCTTGAAGCCGTGCGATTGCAGGCGCGCGGTGGTGGCGAGCGAGCTCGACACTGCGCCGCGATAGCGCGACTTGTTGGCGGCCAGCGCGTCGATAAAACAGTTCGCGGTGGAGCCGGTGCCGACGCCTACGATCGCGCCTTCGGGCACGTTGGCGTTCACGTAGTCGGCGGCGGCCTGGCCGACCAGTTGCTTGAGTTCGTCTTGAGTCATGGGAAAGGCTTGGCGTGCAGTAAAAACGGCTAGTTTACCGGAGTCGAGCGCGCGTGCCGGTGGATTACTTCTTCACCGAACGCTGACGAACAGCTTCAAACAGGCACACGCCGGACGCCACCGACACGTTCAGGCTCTCGACCGTACCCGCCATCGGAATCTGCATCACCACGTCGCAGGTATCGCGCGTCAGACGGCGCATGCCTTCGCCTTCCGCGCCCATCACCAGCGCCACCGGACCGTCCAGCTCCGTCTCGTACAGGCTCTTGGACGCCTCGCCGGCCGTGCCGACGACCCACACCCCCGCGTCCTTTAACTCGCGCAGCGCGCGCGCCAGATTCGTGACGGTGATGTACGGCACGGTATCCGCCGCGCCGCTCGCGACCTTCGCCGCCGTCGCATTCAGACCCACCGCGCGATCGCGCGGCGCGATGACCGCGTGCGCGCCGGCTGCATCGGCCACGCGCAGGCAGGCGCCGAGATTGTGCGGATCGGTCACGCCGTCGAGCACCAGGATCAGCGGCGAGCCGGTGATGCCGTCGAGCAACTCGGCCAGATTCTGCGCGAGCGGCATGTCGCCCGCACGCGCCACCACGCCCTGGTGACGCTCGGTATGCGAGAGGCCCCACAGACGCGTTTCGTCGGCGGCGATCAGACGCACGCCGGCTTCTTTCGCGGCATGCAGGAATTCGGTCATACGACGGTCCTTGCGTGTCGCGTCGTAATAAACCTCTTCAACCGTCGATGCATCGTGCCGCATACGTGCGGTCACTGCGTGGAAACCGTATAAAACCTTGAGACGTGACATGACTGAACAACCTTTGATTGAACGCGCTCAACGCGCGTTGCTGTGATGAATACGAGCTTGAGTACGTGAATGGAGTGCTGTGTCTGCAAGCTCACTTGCCTGCGTGCGCCGTGTACCAGACTGCCTTGACTGCAATATGCCTGCGATAAAACGCAGACCGCGCGCAACCGGTACGCGTGAACGTACCCGATGCGCGCGGTTCGACCGATGAAGCCGCTTCAGCGCTTCTTGCGTGCCTGCGGTTTCGCTGCCGATTTGGCCACGGCGCCATGCTTCTTCGCCGCACCGCGCGCGACGCGTGCTTCCTTGACCGCGACCGATTGCGCCGGAGCCGCCTTCTTGCGACGCGCGCCCGGTGCAGCGGAACCACCCGCGCCACCCGCGCCACCGTCTACCGGAGGCAACGAGCGCACGCGCGCACTGCCGCCGTCACTCGCGCCCTTGTCGGCCAATGCGCCACGTGCCGCAGGCGGCTTGATCGGCGTATCGCGTACGAGGCGGAAGTCGATCTTGCGTGCGTCCAGATCGACGCGGCTCACCTGCACCCGCACCCGATCCGACAGACGATAACGAATGCCCGTACGCTCGCCGCGCAACTCGTTCTTGATCTCGTCGTACTGGAAGTAGTCCGAGCCGAGTTCCGTGACGTGCACGAGGCCTTCGATAAACAGCGAGTCGAGCTGCACGAAAATTCCGAACGACGTGACGCCGCTCACCATGCCGCCGTACTCTTCGCCGAGCTTGTCGCGCATGAAATAGCACTTCAGCCAGGCCTCGACGTCACGCGATGCTTCGTCTGCGCGGCGTTCGTTGGCCGAGCAATGCAAGCCGAGTTCTTCCCAGATCGCGACGTTCTTTGCGCGCTGAAGGCCGCGCTTTTCTTCGTCGGACTGCTGCATCGCGCGGGCACGCGGCGACAGCGCCGTGTTCAGTTCGACGCCTTGCGGCGGCTCGGGCTGATACTTGCGGCCTTGCAGGATCGCGTAGATCGCACGGTGCGTGAGCAGATCGGGATAACGGCGGATCGGGCTCGTGAAGTGCGCGTACGCTTCATACGCGAGACCGAAGTGACCGATGTTGTCCGGGCTGTAAACCGCCTGCTGCATCGAGCGCAGCAGCATGGTTTGCAGCATCTGCGCGTCGGGCCGTTCGCGGATTTGCGCCATCAGCGCGGCGTAGTCGCTGGCGTGCGGCTTGTCGCCGCCTTGCAGCGTCAGCCCCATGCCGCGCAGGAACGTACGCAGATTTTCGAGCTTCTCCGCCGTCGGCCCCGCGTGCACGCGGAACAGGCCAGGATGCTTGTTGCGTTTGAGGAAGTCGGCTGCGCAGACGTTCGCGGCCAGCATGCACTCCTCGATCAGCTTGTGCGCGTCGTTGCGGGTGCGCGGCACGATCTGCTCGATCTTGCCCTGCGCATTGCAGACGATGTACGTCTCGGTCGTGTCGAAGTCGATCGCGCCGCGCTTCTGACGCGCTGCGAACAGCGACTTGTACACGCCATACAGATTCTGCAATTGCGGCAGCAATGCGGCGCGACGCGTGGCCTCCGGTCCCTTGGTGTTCTTCAACACCGCGGCGACTTCGGTATAGGTCAGACGCGCGGCCGAATGCATCACGCCGGGATAGAACTGATACGCCTTCACTTCGCCACGCGCGGTGACGATCATGTCGCACACCAGCACACAACGGTCAACGTTCGGGTTCAGCGAGCACAGACCGTTCGACAGCTTCTCCGGCAGCATCGGAATCACGCGGCGCGGGAAATACACCGACGTGCTGCGTTCGATCGCGTCGGCGTCGAGTCCGCTCTTCGGATGCACGTAGTGCGATACGTCGGCAATCGCGACGATCAGGCGGAAGCCTTCGCCGCGACCGACCTGGACCGGCTCGCAATACACTGCATCGTCGAAGTCGCGTGCGTCTTCGCCGTCGATCGTGACAAGCGGCACGTCGCGCAGATCGATACGATGACGCGCGTCGACCGGACGCACTTCGTCGGGCAGCTTCGCGGCTTCGTCGAGCGCGGCCTGGCCGAACTCGTGCGGCACGCCGTACTTGCGCACCGCGATTTCGATTTCCATGCCGGGGTCGTCGATATCGCCGAGCACTTCGACCACGCGGCCAAGCGGCTGCGAATGACGGCTCGGGAAATCGGTGAGTTCGACCACCACCACCTGGCCGACCTTGGCCTTCTTGGTGTTTTGCGCGATCAGGATGTCGTGGCCGATGCGCTTGTCTTCGGGCGCGACGATCAGTGCGCCGTTCTCGTTGAGCAGACGGCCGATCACGCGTTTGTTCGCGCGATCCGTGACCTCGACGATATGCCCTTCCGGACGCCCACGGCGGTCATAGCCGACGATGCGCGCGAGCACGCGGTCGTTATGCATGACCTTCTGCATCTCGCCGGTGGGCAGGAACAGATCGTCCTGGCCGTCGTCGCGAATCAGGAAGCCGTAGCCGTCGCGATGACCTTGCACGCGGCCCGCGACAAAGTTCGACGGATGCGTGAGTTGATAGAGATTGCGCTGATCGAGCCGGATCTGGCCGTCGCGCTCCATGGCGCCGAGGCGCTTGAAAAATCCCTCGCGCTCCTGGCGCTTGATCGACAAGGCTTCAGCGATGTCGTTCGCGGCAAGCGGCGCTTCACTCGTGCGCAGCACGCCCAGGATTTCTTCGCGGCTTGGGATCGGATAAGGAAATTTGCTCAAGGGCTTGTCGATGATTTTTTCTCGTTGCATGGACGTCGGTCGGCGATGTGGCTCGGCTTGGGAAGCGTTTGCGTTGTGCTTCAGTTGCGCTTGAAATGCACCTGCAAATGCACAGAAAAAAACTGCTCGGGTCCGGCTCGTTCAAGGCTGAGTCGACGCTCGTATGTGCACCGTGCCAACGAACTACTGCGAGGCATTCTAACACCCGTCTTGCGCGCCAAGCGGGCCGTCAATAGTCGCTGCGAGGGGCATTGGGCCTCGTCGGCGGGATGTTCAAGCAAGTTTGGAGAAACGCTTGACAGGTCCGAATCTGTCGCTATAATGGCGGTCTTTGCTGTTCATCACCTGCCCAGGTGGCGAAATTGGTAGACGCACTAGGTTCAGGTCCTAGCGGTGGCAACACTGTGGAGGTTCGAGTCCTCTCTTGGGCACCAGATTCAAAATTAGAGCCGCCTCCGGGCGGCTCTAATTTTTGTGAGAACCTACGTTGTCCGGTTCACGCTTTTAGTGTGATCGGTTGGCGTAGTGAGCAGGACGGTAGTTGAGTAGTGAAGCATCGCTTCGTTGCACAATTCACCGAGCGGTTGATAAAGCGAAGTTTGTCTGAAGTAGGGATTGACAAGCTGAATCAACCCGCTAAAATAGCGGTCTAGCTTGAAGACGTGCCCAGGTGGCGGAATTGGTAGACGCACTAGGTTCAGGTCCTAGCGGTGGCAACACCGTGGAGGTTCGAGTCCTCTCCTGGGCACCACGCCTCTTCAAGCAAAAACGAAACACCCCGTTGAGCCTTCGTGCTTCGCGGGGTTTTTTGTTTCTATCGACAGATTTTGTGCTGGCTCGATTCACTTGCCAGTTAGCAGATTGATATCGAGTCAGCTCCGCTTCCGATTGCGTCGCGCCTTTCGCTCCCGCTCGATATCTTCTCCTGCGACGACATCGCATCAAGCTAAAGCCATCGACATCGAGCCGATTGCAATGTCGCCACCATGTCGCCACCAAGCGCAAGCAAATTTAACGCGCCTTGTCCGCCCCACTCCAGTTGAAACCCAAAGCCGATTGCAGCTTCGGCGCCCATTTCGCGCAAGCCTGAAACGCGAGCAACGAGCCGCCCACCGCAAACAGCACAGGAATCAGAAAGTCCTGGCCCACGCGCGTAAATTCAAACATGAGCACCACCGCCGTGATCGGCATCTGCATCGATGCGGCGAGAAATGCCGTTGCGCCGATCACCGCGAATCCGCCTGACGACGCACCCGGCCAGACCAGACTCCACGCGCCGCCAAGTACGATCGCGAGCAAAGCGCCGTTTGCGAGACCCGGCGTCAGCAAGCCGCCCTCCGCGCCCGCTCGCAAACTGCTGGCTGTTATCACCACCTTCAGCACCAGCAACATCGCAGCAAGACCGATCGTCAAGCCGCCGTCGAATGCGAGGCCCGCAGGACCTTTGCCATTGCCGAGCAATTGCGGAAAATGCATCGCCAGTACGCCGATGATCGCAAAGTTCAACACCGACAACACGGGCAGGCGCCAGTCCTTTGGTGCGGCAGCGCGCGAACGCTTCGTCAGCTCGGTAAAGCCCCACGCGGCCACGCCGAAAATTGGGCCGCAGACGAGCGACCACACGATCAACGACGCATTCACTGCCAACACCGGCACCAGGTATTGATGCTCGTCGCCGAGTCCGAGTTGCGCGACCAGTGCCGCGATCGCCGAGGTCACGATGGCCGGCACCAACGCACGCACACCGAACGTGCCCAGCAACACTTCTAGCACGAACACCGCGCCGCCGAGCGGCACGTTATAGACCGCAGCGAGACCCGCGCCGGCGCCGCACGCCACCATGATCCGGCTTTGCGCCACCGACAACCCCGCGCGTCTCGACAGCCATCCGGCGAGCGCCGAGCCGATCTCACGCGGCGCGACTTCGCGGCCCAGCGGAGAACCGAGCGCCACGGTGACGATCTGCAGCAGCGCGTGAATCGTCGTGCTCAGCAACGGCATCTGCGGATCGTCGGATTTGACGGCCTGACGAATACTCACGAGCGGTCGTCCGTAGCGATACAGCGCCCACCAGCCGAGGCCCGCGACGAGTCCGCAAATCGTCAGCACGACTACGCGGCGTTCGGGCGACGCACCGCTTACGCCTTGCAGGAAACTCTCAGCGCTAATCAGATGCGTTGCGCTGTAACCGTAAGCGAGATGCTGAATACCGTGCAGCAGCAACGCGAGCCCCATACCACCGAAACCGGCGCCAATACCTGTGAGCAGCGTCACCAGCGCGACCACCAGAAACGGGCTGTGCTCGCGGCGGACCGGATACGAAGTGATTGATTTGACTGACATATTGCGTCGGCGGAGGCAAATAACGAGATAGCGAACATGGTATGTCGCGACGCAGCATGAATCAAATTGATTTTTCAGTTCGACTCATGCGATTAGCGCATATATGCGCCAGATCTAGCTTTTTACATCCGTAGAAGCTCGCCCGACGGGAGAACCTACCGCCGGCGAAACACGCTCAATTTTCCTCGGTGGGCACGCCAACGGTTCACGCGCAGAGCGAACCCACCGCGTTTCAATCACACGCTCGTCGAACCCGCCGACACAAAGAACATCGACACCACACACGCCACGCCGACAAACCACACCAGCGAGCGCAGCGAAGCCAGGTTCATCACATACAACACGCCATGCAGCACACGCGTGACGACAAACGTGATCGCCAGCACATTGATCCATGTCGGCGAACCGCCCGCCTGCCCTGCTACGACAATCGCCGCCGTGAACATCGCCAGCGCCTCCCATGCGTTCTGATGTGCCGCATGCGCCCGCGCGCGCCATCCGTCGAGACCGGCCAGATAAGCGCGCGGCGTGCGATTGTCGTAACGCTTGCTCACTTTCGCCAGCATGGTCCACGGAAACGGCAAGAGTGCAACGATGAGCAGGCATAGATGCGGAATTGTCATTATTTAGTCTCCCTTGTTGCGCGGCGTATTTGTCGCGAGCCGCTTTTATACCCGTGCGCTCTGGCGCCCGCCAACCTTAATTCGACGAGCGCAACCTCTATTCGCGCAATCCGTCAGGCGAATTAAAAATCAGTAGAAGCCGGCCATGGCATCGCGCGAATATGTAATTTGTACATTACAAAAAACAAACATAAATACAGACACGGTTAATACAATAATTACAATTAACCGACATTATCCATGCATTACGGATTCAGCACGAATTTTGCTCCAGGTATAAATACGGATAAACGCCCGTTCAACCATGCAGGTGTTTAACGGTCGGCGTACACTCGCTCGAAGCCAATGCCACAAGGCGTACGGGGCTAAAGAGATGCTCGTGAAAACACACACGGGTGGTTGGGGACTCAGGAGAACAATCAATGAGCTGGACACGGGAACAGAGAAACGTCACGATCGCCGCCTATCTGGGCTGGACCCTCGACGCATTCGATTTCTTTCTGATGGTATTCGTATTGAAAGATATTGCGGCGGAATTCAATACAACAATCCCGTCAGTCGCTTTCGCGATTATGCTGACCTTGATGATGCGTCCGGTCGGCGCACTGATTTTCGGCTGGCTCGCCGACAAATACGGCCGCCGCCCCACGCTGATGGTCAACATTGCGTGCTTTTCGTTACTCGAATTGCTATCGGGCCTTTCGCCCAATCTGATGACACTGCTGGTGCTGCGCGCGCTGTTCGGCATTGCGATGGGCGGCGAATGGGGCGTGGGCGGCGCATTGACGATGGAAACCGTGCCGCCCAAATCGCGCGGCATCGTGTCGGGACTGCTGCAGGCGGGTTATCCGAGCGGCTATCTGCTGGCGTCGATCGTGTTCGGGGTGTTCTATCAATACATCGGCTGGCGCGGCATGTTCTTTGTCGGCGTGTTGCCTGCCCTGCTCGTGCTGTATGTGCGTGCACACGTACCGGAATCGCCGGCTTTCAGGACACTCGAAAAGAAGCAGCGCCCGGGTTTGATCGTCACGTTGAAACAGAACATCAAGCTGTCGCTGTACGCGATCGTTCTGATGACCGCGTTCAACTTCTTCTCGCACGGCTCGCAGGATCTGTATCCGACTTTCCTGCGCGTTCAGCATCAGTTCGACGCACACACCGTGTCGTGGATCACGATCACGCTGAACGTCGGCGCGATTATCGGCGGACTGTTCTTCGGCTCGCTGTCGGAAAAGATCGGCCGCAAGCGCGCGATCTTCATCGCCGCACTGATCGCATTGCCGGTGCTGCCGCTGTGGGCGTTCTCAACCACGCCGGTGCTGCTCGCAGCCGGCGCGTTCCTGATGCAGATCTCGGTGCAAGGTGCATGGGGCGTTATTCCAGTACACCTGAATGAAATCTCGCCCGATGAAATTCGCGCGACCTTCCCCGGCCTCGTGTATCAACTCGGCAATCTGATTGCATCGGTGAACGGACCGTTGCAGGCAGGTCTGGCCGAACGCATGGGCAACAATTACGCGTTGGTGATGGCGGTCGTGATCGGCATCGTCGCGGTAGTGATTGCCGTGCTGATTCCGTTCAGCCGCGAGCGTCGCGGCATCGACATGACGCAGTCGGCCAAAGAGGTGGCGGCACAGCTTTAAGCGTTCGAACTAAACAGCTATTGCGCTTGCGAGATATCAGGCACAATAGGCGCAAAGGCGGCTAGAACCGCTGCGACGCCAAGCACGCATACGCCACGCGTCCACAGTACGAAGCAGGGCCAAACAGGTAGCAAGACAAGCAATACGAGGCCGTTCCGATTTCCATCGGAACGGCCTTTTTTATTTTCCGCGCGAATTGACGCATCGCGCATCACGGAAGACGACCTGCGTCAGGTCTTCTAGAGGAGTTAGTCGACTGCGACCCCTTGATCGTAAGCACATTCTTTCCTTATCCTGAAAAAAACAACTGTTTCAAATATCAATTTGAATCGCTTGTTTGCGGGCCGGACGCCCGGCAACTGGGAGACGCAACATGGCAGTTCGCACAACAGGCCGGCATGCCGGCGATACAAAATCACGCATCCTCGACGCCGCCGAAACGCTGTTTATCGAATGCGGTTATGAGGCAATGTCGTTGCGCCAGATTACTTCGCGGGCCGAAGTGAATCTGGCGGCGGTCAACTATCACTTCGGCAGCAAGGAATCGCTGATTCATTCGATGCTGTCGCGTCGTCTCGACCAGCTCAACCAGGAACGGCTCAAGCTGCTCGACCGCTTCGATGCAATGCTCGGCGAGCGCCTGACCTGCGAGCACGTGCTCGGCGCGATGTTCATTCCGGCGCTGCGTCTGTCGCGCGATCCGCGGGTCGGAGGGAAAGCGTTTTTGCGGCTGCTGGGGCGCGCTTATACCGATCCGTCGTCGTTCATCCGCGACTTTTTGAATGGACATTACGCGTCGGTGGCCGTGCGCTTTTTCGATGCGTTCCAGCGTGCGTTGCCGCATCTGCCGCGCGAGGAACTGGGCTGGCGTCTGCACTTTGCAATCGGCGCGCTGTCAGGCGTGCTGGCCGGCACCGATACCGATAGCCTGATCTCCGAGTTTTCGCAGGGCAAGTCGATGAACGACCTGCAACTGATCGCGCGTCTGGCGTCGTTGATGGTCGCGGCTCTCAAGGCGCCGTTGCCGGATAGCTCGCAACTCGCGGCGTTCGCGGCGGTGCTGGGCGATGCAGCCGAGGGCGGCAGCGACTCGGCAGACAGGTCGTCGGAAACACAGGAGCGCGGCGAGCCGGTGGAAACGAAGGAATCGGTGGAATCGGCGGCCGATGTTTCGTCCGGCGGCGAGCGTCATGGCGGCAGGATCGAAGCGGCTTCGTATCAGCATGCGTATCACGGTTCGGCCTGACGCCCACACGGGTTGCTGCGAACACGATACGGACGCGGACGGCGCCGTGACGGGCCGTCCAGCGTCAAACTCGAACACGCGGCGGTCCATTGCAAACCCATCGCAGCCGGCAAGCAGGCCAGCGCATAAAACCGCCCTGCTTCACCGGCAGCACACCGAAGCATCGAAGCTGCAACAAGTACCCGCCAATCAAGTGTCGACCACGCAAACATACGCAACAACGTTACGCAACCGGACACCATGAAACCCGCAGTCCCGAGCGGCACGTCTAACTTCCGCACCTGAGCGCCGCTCCGTTGTCGAACGATCAGCACGACACGGAACGCGTATCAAACCCGCAGCAAGCGCGAATCGGGAGCGACGCAAAAACGACGCAGGCAACGACGCCATACCGATTCGCAAGCGCATGGCGAAGCAGGCAACCACCTCACCCGCCAGCAACAACAGCAGAAGCAGCAAAAAAGAAGAAAGATAATCGACAGAACGCGAGCCGTCCGCGCCCCCGTGGATGCGTCCGCACGCACCATCGAAACAGGAGGAAACGTCATGCCGTGGTTCATCCTAGTGCTCGTCATCGCCGCCTTTGCGCTCGTCTATGTTCAGGCGCGCGCGTCCTGGTGGCTGGCTTTCATGATCGTCTGGGTGGCGGCTGCGAAGCTCAGCGGAGCGGCCGGCCCGGTGCTGACCATTGTGCTCGCGATCGTGTTCGTCCTCCCTGCTCTCGTGCTTGCATTGAAGCCGTTGCGCCGCACCTGGCTCACGAAACCGGTGCTCGACATCTTCCGCAAGATCCTGCCGGAGATGTCGCCGACCGAACGCGATGCAATCGAAGCCGGCACCGTCTGGTGGGACGCCGAACTGTTCTCCGGACGCCCGCATTGGGACAAGCTGCTCGGCTACGGCCCCGCCACGCTCACCCGTGAAGAGCAGTCCTTTCTCGATGTCGAATGCGAGCGTCTGTGCGATCTCGCGAACGACTGGGAAACCACGATGGTCTGGCAGGATCTGTCGCCGCAAACCTGGCAGTACATCAAGGAAAGCGGCTTTCTCGGCATGATCATTCCGAAGCAGTACGGCGGCAAGCAGTTCTCCGCGTACGCGCATTCGCAGGTCATCATGAAGCTCGCCACGCGGTGCTCGGCGGCGGCCGTGTCGGTGATGGTGCCGAACTCGCTCGGCCCAGCCGAACTGCTGATGCACTACGGCACCGAGGAACAGAAAAACCACTATCTGCCGCGTCTCGCGCGCGGCGATGAAATCCCCTGCTTCGCGTTGACGAGCCCTTACGCGGGATCCGACGCGGCGGCGATTCCCGACGTCGGCATCGTCTGCAAGGGCATGTTTGAAGGCCGCGAGACGCTCGGCTTTCGCGTCACCTGGGACAAACGCTACATCACGCTCGGCCCGATCGCGACCGTGCTTGGCCTCGCTTTCCGCGCGCTCGATCCCGACCGTCTGCTCGGTGGCGGCGACGAGCCCGGCATCACCTGCGCGCTGATTCCGACCGACCACCCCGGCGTGAACATCGGCCGCCGTCACTGGCCGCTGAACGCGGTGTTCCAGAACGGCCCGAACTCGGGCAAGGACGTGTTCATTCCGCTCGACTGGGTGATCGGCGGACGCGCGCAGGTCGGCAACGGCTGGCGCATGCTGATGGAATGCCTCGCGGCAGGCCGCGCGATTTCGCTACCGTCGTCGAATGTGGGCATGGCGAAGATCGCCGTGCGCGGCACCGGCGCGTATGCCGCGGTCCGGCGGCAATTCCGCACCGCCGTCGGCAAGTTCGAGGGCGTGCAGGAAGCGCTCGGCCGGATGGGCGGCAACCTCTATGTGATGGACGCCGCGCGCCGCCTGTCCGCGCATGCGGTGGATCTCGGCGAAAAACCGTCGGTCATTTCGGCGATCGCGAAGTATCACATCACCGAACGCGCCCGCATGGTCATCAACGACGGCATGGATATCGCCGCCGGCAAGGGCATCTGCATGGGGCCGTCGAACTTCCTCGCGCGTGCGTATCAGCAGGTGCCGATCGCGATTACCGTCGAAGGTGCGAACATCCTGACGCGCTGCCTGATCATCTTTGGCCAGGGCGCGATCCGCTGTCATCCGTATGTGCTGAAGGAAATGGCTGCGACGCGCGAGACCGATCACGCGAAGGCACTGCGCGACTTCGACGACGCCTTCTTCGGCCACGTCAGTTTCACGCTTTCGAATGTTGCGCGCAGTTTCGTTTATGGCTTGACGGGCGGCGCTTTCATCACGAAGCCGGGTGCGGCGTATGCGCCGCTGCACGAGTACTATCGCGCGGCAACCCGTATTTCGACCGCATTCGCGTTGCTCGCCGACGTGTCGATGTTCGTGCTCGGCGGCGATCTGAAACGGCGTGAGCGCATCTCGGGTCGTCTGGGCGATGTGTTGTCGCAGTTGTACCTGATCTCGGCCACGCTCAAGCGTTTCGAGGACGAAGGCCGTCAGGAAGAAGATTTGCCGCTGGTGCGCTGGGGCGTCGAAGATTCGCTGTACAAGGCGCAACAGGCGCTCGACGGCGTGCTCGCGAACTATCCGAACCGCTTCGCCGCCGGTCTCGTGCGGGCGCTCGCGTTCCCGTTCGGCCTGCCGCATCGCGAGCCGTCGGACCGTCTCGGCACAGAGATCGCCGAGTTGATGCAAACGCCGGGCGCGGCGCGCAATCGCCTGGTGTCGGATTCGTACGTGCCGCATCCCGATGTCGATGCGCTCGGTTATGGCGAGCTGGTGTTCGAACTGAACCCGCGCTTCACGCAGATCGATCAGAAGCTACGCGATGCGGTCCGGCAAGGGCTGCTCGAGCCGATGCCGCAGAGCCTGCCGCAACTCGGCGCATGGACCGACTCGGCGCAGAAGAAAGGCCTGATCGACGCGGACGAGCGGCGCGTGCTCGACGACTACGCGCGTTACGGCGCGCAGGTCGTGAAGGTCGACGATTTCCCCGCCGACTTCGACATGCTCGCGAACCTGCAGAAGCGCAAGGAGACGCTCGAAAAGGCGTTGGAACTGGCCGCGTGAATTCACGCTCAGTGACTGCTGAGTACGTGGACATCACACGCAGCGCACACGAAAAAAACCTCCTGAGCGGGCGCGCCGGGGCGCCCAACTCAGTGCACACTGACACACGTCCGAAGTCCGTCGAAGGACTTCCCGAAGAGCGTGACCAGCGGAGCAGCCAACTCTATGAACGACTCGTATCTGAACTTCGTCAACTCGCCGTTCGGAGCGCGCCTCGCGCGCTCGCTCGGTCTGCCGAAGCCCGAGGTGCTGCACCGATATCGCGCGGACCAACCCGAATTCGGCGGTCTGGTCGCCATCGGCGCGGGCCGCGAACCTCGTCTGCTCGACGCATTGGCGAATCTGGTCGCCAGTATCGGCGTGACGAGCGTCGCGCACGGGAGCGCCGGCTTGTGGGTGCCGCTCGCCAATCGGCATGGCCTGATGACCGGGCGTTTCGAACCGGCTGAGGGAGGTTCGTCTGGCAAACTCGCCGCGCTGCTGTTCGATGCGAGCGGGATCGAAGACAGCACCCAACTGGAGCCGCTGCACGCGTTCTTCCACGACACGCTGCGCTCGCTCGGCAAGTGCGGGCGCATCGTCGTGCTCGGGCGACCGCCGGAGAATTGTGCGACGCCGCGCCAGTGGACCGCGCAACGTGCGCTGGAAGGTTTGACGAGATCGCTCGGCAAGGAAGCGCGGCGCGGTATCACGGCGAATCTCGTGTATGTCGGCGAAAGCGCGGAAAGCGGCGTTGAAGCGACGCTGCGATTCTTTTTGTCGCCGCGTTCCGCGTATGTGTCGGGACAGGTCGTGCGGATCGAAGCAGGCGCGGCTCAATTGCCGTCCGGCTTCGACTGGCAGCAACCGCTCGCTGGACGCCGCGCAGTCGTGACCGGCGCGGCGCGCGGCATCGGCGCATCGATTGCGGGCGTGCTCGCGGCCGAAGGCGCGCATGTGATCGGCATCGACATTCCGTCGGCACGCGACGCGCTCGACGCGACGATGCGTCAACTGAACGGCACCGCCCTCGCCTTCGATATCGCCGCGCCCGAAGCGCCCGCGCAAATCGCCGCCGCGCTCGACGAACAGGGTGTCGATATCGTCGTACACAACGCGGGCATCACGAAGGACAAAACCCTCGCGAAGATGACCGCAGCGGCCTGGCAAAACGTGATCGACATCAACCTGAGCGCGCAGGAACGGATCGACGACGCACTGCTCGCCGCCGGCATTCTCCGCGACGGCGGACGCATTGTCGGCGTGTCGTCGATCAGCGGGATTGCGGGCAATCTCGGCCAGACCAATTACGCGACGTCGAAAGCCGGCGTGATCGGCCGGGTGCAGAGCATGGCGCCGCATCTGCGCGCGCGCGGCATCACGAT
Organism: Paraburkholderia fungorum; assembly: GCF_900099835.1. Lineage (NCBI taxonomy): Bacteria > Pseudomonadati > Pseudomonadota > Betaproteobacteria > Burkholderiales > Burkholderiaceae > Paraburkholderia > Paraburkholderia fungorum. The sequence goes on along the minus strand of NZ_FNKP01000001.1, from coordinate 1,786,571 downwards.
CAACGCCGTGGCGCCCGGTTTCATCGAAACGCAGATGACCGCGAAAATCCCGCTGACCATTCGCGAAGCCGGCCGCCGGATGAATTCGATGAGCCAGGGCGGCCAGCCGGTCGACGTCGCGCAGACCATCGCGTGGCTCGCGCATCCGGGATCGGCGGGCGTGAGCGGCCAGGTCGTACGCGTGTGCGGGCAAAGCCTGATTGGAGCGTAAGCATGGGTGATCCGTTCGGCAATCGTCACGCGTCGGGTTTGACGCGACCCGACGCAGTGCGGCCTAAAACCGTCGTCATCGAAACCTTGCCCACGCCGTCCAGGCTCTATGCGCGCGCGTTGTCGGGCATCGTCAAACGCGGGCGCGAAATCCAGTTGCCTGCGCTGCGTCTGGTGCGCCCGGCGGTCGCCATCGACCCCGGCCCCGCGTGGCGTTACGCGCGCGTTTGCGGGTTTATCCCCGAGCATGGCGTGCCGCTCACTTATCCTCATTTGCTGGCCTTTCCGCTGCATCTGCTGATGCTGACCGACCCGGCGTTTCCGTGGCCCGCGCTTGGGCTCGTGCATCTCGCCAATCATGTGCGGCTGCGCCGGCCGCTGTCGTACAAGGACACGCTGCGTGTCGAAGTCGAATTCGGTGCGCTGCTGCGCCACGACAAGGGTCAGGCGTTCGTGCTGCACACGCGCATGTATCGACGCGGCGAGGCCGTGTGGGACGGCGACAGCGTCTATCTGAAGCGCAATGTGCAGGCGGGCGGCACTCCGCTGGGCGGCACTCCGCTCGAACCGCTCCAACTCGGGCCGCTGGCGCTACAACGCATTTCGCGCTGGCAACTCGCGCCGCAGTTGGGCCGCGATTACGCGAGTGTGTCGGGCGACTACAACCCGATTCACCTCGCCGCGTTGTCCGCGAAAGCATTCGGCTTTCCGCGCGCGATTGCACACGGCATGTGGACGCTAGCGCGCGCCGCCTCCGCATTGCAGCCGCCGAAGCCGCTCGCCGAAGCCACGCTGAGCGCCGAATTCAAATTGCCGATGCTGCTGCCGGGCGAGGCGACGCTGTGGAGCGCGTCGCCTTCGCTGATCGAACGCGATATCGAGGTGCGCGACAAGGCCGGAGAAAAGCCGCATTTACGCGGCCGTTTTCAATGGAGGCTGCAATGAAACTTGCGGGCATTTTTATTGCAACGGGCAACCCATTGAAGTCCGTTGGAATGAATGTGGCGCAGCAATCGTTGTTGCCTCATGGACCCACGAGCCGTTTTGAGATCACGCGCACTGTCGTCACTTTTCGCATCATCCCATTCCAATTCCAATAACCGGGGAACGACCCGAAGGAGCCGAGCATGTCCAATCCGCAACCCGCTGTGCGCCGCGTCGCCGTTATCGGGGGCAACCGGATTCCGTTTGCCCGCTCGAATACCGCCTACGCCACCGCGTCGAATCAGGACATGCTGACCTTCACGCTGCAAGGTCTGATCGATCGATACAACCTGCACGGCGAGCGTCTCGGCGAAGTCGCGGCGGGCGCGGTCATCAAACATTCGCGCGACTTCAATCTGACGCGCGAATCGGTGCTCTCCACGACCCTCGCGAAAGAAACGCCCGCGTACGACGTACAGCAGGCCTGCGGCACCGGACTCGAAGCCGCGATTCTGGTCGCCAACAAGATCGCACTGGGACAGATCGAAGCGGGCATTGCGGGCGGCGTCGATACGACGTCCGATGCACCGATCGGCGTCAACGAACGGATGCGCAAGATTCTGCTCGAAGCGAATCGCGGCAAGAGCACGGGGCAGCGCGTCGGCGCGTTGACCAAGCTGCGGCCCGGGATGTTTTTCAAGCCGCTGCTGCCGCGCAACGGTGAGCCGCGTACCGGGCTGTCGATGGGCGAACATTGCGAACTGATGGCCAAGCGCTGGAACATTTCGCGCGAGGCTCAGGACGTGCTCGCGTATGACAGTCATCGCAAGCTCACGGACGCGTATGCGCGCGGCTTCGTCAACGATCTGATGACACCGTATCGCGGCCTCTCGCGCGACAACAATCTGCGCTCGGATCTGACGCTGGAAAAGCTCGCGAATCTGAAGCCGGTATTCGATCGCGACGCCGGTACGCTAACGGCGGGCAACTCGACGCCGCTCACCGACGGCGCATCCGCCGTACTGCTCGCGAGCGAAGCATGGGCCGCACAGCATGGTCTACCGGTGCTGGCTTACCTGAGCTGGTCGGAAACCGCCGCCGTCGATTTCTTCGACAGGAAAGAAGGTCTGCTGATGGCGCCCGCTTATGCCGTGCCACGCATGTTGGCGCGAGCGGGTCTCACGTTGCAGGATTTCGATCTGTACGAAATTCACGAAGCCTTCGCGGCGCAGGTGTTGTGCACGCTCGCCGCGTGGCAGGATGACGAGTATTGCCGCACACAACTCGGCCTGCCCGGCCCGCTCGGCGAGATCGACAGGACGAAGCTGAATGTGAACGGGAGTTCGCTTGCTACCGGCCATCCGTTTGCCGCAACCGGCGGGCGCATTGTCGCGGGACTCGCGAAAATGCTCGCGCAACTCGACAAACCAGCGGGCACCGCACGAGGCCTGATCTCGATCTGCGCGGCAGGCGGCCAGGGCGTGGTCGCGATTCTCGAACGGTGAGCTGCGTGGCTACGTCGGGAGCGCCCCAAATGCTCGCCGACCATTCCGCTTCAGTTGTGCCGCAGTTCCGTTCCACACGCTACCGCCACGCACGCGCTGCATGGCGCCGATGACTGGCCGCGAGACCAGCACACAAACAGATGAAGTCCTGACTTCAGGAGACGACCGATGACCCAGCCCACCCAAGCCCCGCTCTCACCTGCAGCACCGTCTACGTTCAACCCGGCAGCCGACGTCCAGGCTCCCGCGCAAAAGCCAGCGCGCGCCCCGAACACCGACAGCATCTGGTACGCGTCGTATCCGCATGACGTCCCGCACGATATCGACGTCACGCAATACGAATCGATTCCGCAGTTTTTCGACGAATGCGTCGCGCAGTTTCGCGAACGGGTCGCGTATGTGAGCGTCGGCGCGAATCTGACGTATGGCGAACTCGGGCGCAAGGCGGCGGCGTTCGCGGCGTATCTGCAAAGCATCGGTGTGAAGCCGGGCGAGCGCGTCGCGATCATGCTGCCGAATACGTTTCAATATCCGGTGTCGCTGTTCGGCGTGCTGAAAGCCGGCGCGGTGGTGGTCAACGTGAATCCGCTGTACACGGTGCGCGAACTCGCGCATCAACTGAAAGACAGCGGCGCGCAAACCATCATCGTGTTCGAGAACTTCGCGAAGACCGTCGAAGACGCGCTGCCCGGCACCAAAATCAAAAACGTGATCGTGACGGGTCTCGGCGACCTGCTCGCCGACGGTCTGAACCTGAAGGGACGTCTACTGAATTTCGTGTTGCGTCATGTGAAGAAGATGGTGCCCGCTTACAAGCTGCCGCAAGCGGTGCCGTTGCTTGAAGCGCTTTCCATCGGCTATTCGCGGCCGGTGAGCGCCGTACGCAGTGGTCACGACGACATCGCGTTCCTGCAATACACCGGCGGCACCACCGGCGTCGCGAAAGGCGCGATGCTCACGCACAAGAACATCATCGCCAATTTATTGCAGGCGAAGGCGTGGGCCGAGGGGCAACTGAACGGCGACATCGAAACCGTGCTCACGCCGCTGCCGCTCTATCACATCTATTCGCTGACGGTGAACGCGCTGATCTTCATGGGACTCGGCGGGCGCAACATCCTGATTGCGAATCCGCGCGACGTGAAGCGCGTGATGATGATCATCCGCCACGAAAAATTCACCGGCATGACGGCCGTCAACACGCTCTATAACGCGTTTCTCGACAACGAGGAATTCTGCAAGCGCGACTTCTCGAACCTGAAGCTCGCGATGGCGGGCGGCATGGCGACGCAGAAAGCGGTCGCCGACCGCTTCAAGGCGGTGACGGGCAAGCCGATCATCGAAGGCTACGGGCTGACTGAATGCTCGCCGATCGTCTCGATGAATCCCGTCGACCTCAGCAATATGCGCGACTTCGAAGGCTCGATTGGCTTGCCCGCGCCGTCCACCCATGTGCGTTTCAGAAAAGACGATGGCAGTTGGGCGAACATCGGCGAAGCGGGTGAGTTGTGCGTGAAGGGACCGCAGGTGATGAAAGGCTACTGGAATCGTCCGGAAGAAACCGCAAAAGTGATCGGCGACGACGGCTGGCTCGCTACCGGCGATATCGGCGTCATGGATTCGCGAGGCTTTATCCGCCTGATCGACCGGAAGAAGGACATGATTCTCGTATCCGGTTTCAACGTCTATCCAAACGAGGTCGAAGACGTGATCGCCGCGCATCCGGACGTGCGCGAAGTGGCCGCAATCGGCGTGCCCGATGCAGCGCAAGGCGAGCGTGTGAAGGTCTTTATCGTTCGACGCAATGCGTCGCTGACCGCCGAGCAGGTCATCGCCCATTGCCGCAAGAATCTGACTGGCTACAAGGTGCCGAAGCTGGTCGAGTTTCGCGACGAGCTGCCGCAGACCAACGTCGGCAAGATTCTGCGCCGTGCGTTGCGCGACGAGGAACTCGCGAAGCAAAAGTCTGCCTGACAGGCAGGACGCTTTGCGTCGCCCTCGACCTTACGGAGAGATTCATGAAGCACCGCCTGTCTGCACGCTCATGCCGCTGGTTGGCCTTCATGCGCTCGGGCCGTGGCGTGGTATCGGGTGCGTGTGCGGTAGATTCGCGTGGTGCGCCGAATATTGCGCGCTGTTTCGCGTCGACTATGGGCGCGCAACAAAATGCGTCGCGTAGCTGCTTCCCGCGCGCGACGCTGATTGCCGCATTGATTGCCGGCGCCGCGGCAATCGCCTCCCCCTCGGCGTTCGCGCAGAACGACGACACCCCGCCTCCGCTCGACACCGCCGTGGCCGTCAAGCCGCCGGCCACGCCGCCTTCGCAGGTCGGCAAGCTCACGCTCGATCAGCAGGTCAAATGGCTGCGCGCCGCGCAACAAAGCGGCGCGATGGAAAAGCTCGGCGACGATCAACTGGTCGCGCTATTCCAGTCGCTCGATCCGCTCGCGTTGCCGCGTTATATCAAGGAAGGGCCGAACGGTTACCCGTCGTATGAATTCACGATGTCGCGCTCGGAGCGCATTCACGGGCAATGGCCCGGCACACCCGATCACATGCTGGTGCGCATTGCGCACGACCCCTTGCGCATCTACGCGAACTGGCTGCCTGACGGTGCGCACGCGGGTCAGGAAATCATTTACGACGAGTCCAAACGAAGCGACGAAATGTACGGTCACCTCGGCGGCATCATGAACGTCATGCCGCTGTGGACTTCGCTGACCGGCACCCTCGCCCACTCGCAATCGAATCACCAAGTGCGCGATCTCGGCACCGAGTACATTGCGAACCAGTACCTCAGCGAAGGCAAGAAATACGCAGAGGCCGGCTTGCCGCGCTCGACCCAGGTGGAAGTCAAAACCGTCGACGGCGTGCGCGTGGTGGCCTTCACTTTCGAAACGCCGACCGGTCAGCCGCAGTTCTACGCGAAGAAGGAAACGCTGGGGCTCGATCTGCGGCATCCGTACTTTCGCACGGTCGAGTCTTACGACAACGACGGCAAGCTGTTCGAGAAAATCGTGTTCGAAAACATCACGCCGAAAACTTTCGACGATTCGACTTTCGATCCGAAGAACAAGGCTTATAAGTTTTAGGCTTCGTGGCGGTGGAGCGCGCGTGGCGTGAAAGTGAAAGCGGTGTGAACGTGCTCTTCAGCTGAGGGGACGTTCTGCGTGACAAGGTCATCGGCTCGCCATCCCGCACGGGTGACCAGTTCGCGAAGAACGAAGTAGTCGGATGCGCGGATGACACCGATTAGCGAAGACGTCGGCGTCATCCGCGCTGCGAGTGTCGCGTACCAGAGTGCGCCGATATCGTCACCGGTTTCGAAGACTGGCAATTTCAGATCCGCGGCATAGCTGGCGAACGCCGGGCCGCAGGTCAACGAGCGATCGACGATCGCCAGCGTGTTGCTGCGCGACGCCGCCTCGGCAAGAGAAGGCCACGCGCCGGCCGCGATGGTCGATAGCCATGCGCCGGTCAGCATGAAAGTGCGTCGGTTCATCGAACGATTCCACGTCACGTATAACCCCGCCGGTCGCGCCATGCAGCGGGCCAGATCCCCTGCTTGCCCGGCGCGAGAATACCGTTGGGGTCCAGTGCATCCTTGATCGTTTCCGATAGCCGCAGCAACGCACCATCGTTGAAGCTGTACTGGGCCGCCGCGAAATCCATATACGCGAGATGCGAGCGATATTCGCCATAGCCCGCCGCGCGCGCATCGCTCATCAGCGAGCGCAATAGCGCACCGGCCTGCTCGACCTGGTCCGCGTCGCCGCGATCGAAAATCGCCGCAAAAATGTGATGCAGATGACGCTCGCCGGCCGTAAAGCCGCCGTAGTAATCGAAGCCATATTCGGCGGCTCGTGACTTGACCATCGTGTACTGACGCAACGCGTCGCGGCCAGTCGCCGGACAGAGCGGCGCGAAGTCCACGTGCGCGCCCGCGCCGCCGCGCCAGTCGAGCATGCGGAAGGCGCTCATCGACGGAATGCCGGCGAGGTTGCGGTCGCCGCCGCCGGTGGGCTGCCTGTCATCCGCCGCGCCCGAATAGCGCGCGGCGGACAGCCTCGCGCCGGGCACACGCGCGAACGCGCGCTGCACGATCGCGTAACGCGCGTCGATCAGTTCGGGGGTGCCGTAGAGCGCGAAATGCAGATTCCAGCGGCCTACGTCCAGCTTGTCGAGCATCGCGGCCACCGCGCTTTCGGGCATCGCGCCAGCGCCCTCGTACCACTGCCTGCGCGACGACAACCCCGCCGCCCGGCGCAAGCCGCCTTCGATCACCACATGGTTGCGGATCGTCTCGTCGAGCCGCAACGGCCGCAGGATATCGACGATGGTTTCGAGGTCGGCCTCGTGGCGAAACTGGATTTCGCCGAGCAGATACGCAGGCGGTGCAGGCATCAGCCAGACGCCGAGTTTGGTGACGATGCCGTAGTTCGACTGCATGAACATGGCGTCGAACGACGGGCCGTAGCCAGGCTGAAAAAGCTGCCACGCCGTGCCGGTTTCGATCCCGCCCATGCCTGTGCGCACCACGTCGCCGTTGGCGAGCACCACTTCCATCCCGCATTGCTTCGCCGCGTGATCGCCGTAAGCGGTGTAGCCGAAGCCCCGTTCTAGCGTGTTGCCGACCACGCTGCCCCAGCCGGCCGCGGGCGGATCGACCCATAGCCGATAACCCTTGTCGCGCAGATGCGCGTACAGATCGAAGTAGCTCACGCCGGGTTCGACGAGCGCGTACGCGAGCGTTTCGTTGACCTCGATGATGCGGTTCATCCGCTGCAGATCGAGCACGACCGATCCGGACAGACGCGGCGCCGCGCCGCCGTACGCGAAATTGCGTCCGGTGGAGACCGTCCAGAGCGGAATGCGATATTGATTGGCGATGCGCAGCACCGCGCGAATCTCATCGACCGATGCGGGCAGCAGCGCGGCGCTGGCGGAAAACGCCGCGCGCTCGCCGGGCGCGAATGGATCGAGATAAGTGGCAAGACCGGCAGCGGATGTGACGACGTGCGCCTCGCCAATGACCTGCCGCCAGCTGGCGAGCGCCTGATCGAACTGGGCAGCGGATAGTGTCGGCGGCAGGAGTGTGGGCAAGGAGGTTTCCTTTGCGGTCGATGGGCGCAAGAGGTGGCGATGGGTTCTGCGGGCAGGCGTCGCTGCGCGCTTGTGCGGCCGCCCTACTGCCAGGCCTCCGGCTTCCCGCCCAACGCGCTGCACACGTCGATGGCCATCGAGCGCAGCTTGCCCTCCGCGATCGCTCCCGATAACGCATAACCCATGCCGTCGCTGATCCAGTAGAAGGTGCGCCGGTTGCCGTCGCGGAACAGACGGAACTCGGTTTCGTCGCGCGCGATGCCGGTCACATACAGCGTCAGACGCGCGCCCTCGTGGTTTTCGTACATGAACTGCGCTGCGGGTCCCGCCTCGCCGGGCAGCAGCCGCCCGCCGACCAGCGAGTAGCCATACTCCTGCAATGACGGCACCGACAGCGGACGGTTTAGCCGCTTGGAGAGCCAGTTGATCAGATGCTCCTCGTCGCTCGCCGCGACTTCCACCGGATGACGCCGCTCCGGCGAGTACACCGCATACGCGATATCCGCGCGCTGCGCAAAGCCGGGAGGCTGGCCACCGAGACCACGCCATGCGCCGCCCGTCAGACGCGGCGCGAGCGGCCCGACGGCGAGTGCGAGTCCCGCGCCCGCCGCCAGCCAGCATGCGGCGACGCCGACGCGTTGCCACCACGGAACCGGCCTGCGAATGACGATGAAAGCGGGTTCGTCCGCGTCGATGCGGGGAGCGGGATTCGCGTTGGCATAGACGTGCCGGGAATCGGCATGTTCTTCGTCCCGGTTGATGCGGTCGCTGCCGTCGTTGCCGTCGTTGCGGTCACGCGCCTCCTCCGGGTCGTCGTCGTTCACGACGCCATAAGCGCGCGCGCCCCGGTCACCGCGCGGCGAAATCCCGCACAAAGCGCGCAGCGCGGCCTTCTGCGCGCGCCACGCCGCCACCTTCGCCGCCGCCTGCGGATGCTGGGCGAGCTTCGCCTCGACCTCGACGCGCTGCGCTTCCGGCAACTCGCCGTCGACGAACGCCGACAGCGCCCGCAGATCGAGCCCCTCGGGCAAGCTGTGATCGTAGTCGTCGTTATTCATCGCGGATTTCTCACTACTTTCAACGGCGGAGGCTTGCGCGCCGTCCCCGGCGTACTGTCCTGAGCCGCGCCCTGCGCCGGCCCTTCCGTCAGCAGCACGCGCATATGCTCACGCGCGCGCGACAGCCGCGACATCACCGTGCCGATCGGCACGCCGAGCGCGCTCGACGCCTCCTGATACGACAGTTCCTCCACGCAAACCAGCAGTAGCACTTCGCGCTGCTCGACCGGCAGGCAATACAGCGCCCGCTGCAGATCGCGCAACACCAGTCCGTCGACTTCGCCCTGCGGCGCTTCAAGGTTGCGCCACGGCGCGCTTTCATCGTCGACGGCAATCTCGCGGCGGCCGCGCAACTGGTCGATGTAAAGATGCCGCAGGATGGTCAGTAGCCATGCCCGCAAATTGCTGTTGGGGCGGAACGCGGACCAGCGCGCAAGCGCACGCTCCGCCGTATCCTGAACCAGATCGTCGGCCCATGCGCGATCGCCCGTCAGTGCGCGCGCATAGCGGCGCAACTGCGGGAGCCACGCAATCACTTCGGCTTCAAAAGTCACCCGCGTAGGGACATTCAGTAGCCGCCGGTGCTGCCGCTTCCACTGGAACTCGACGCACCGCTGTCGGTCGACGTGCAGCCGCTGGTCGCCAGCGAACCGAACGCAAGGGCCAGCAGCACGAAAACTGCGGAAAAGATACGCGAAATCGTCATGATGAGTCTCCTGATGAACAACGTCCCGACGCTGCCTTCGCGTGCCGCGCGGCATTCGGCCGACACCCGGCCACCGGCTGCACGGCCACGCTCGACATGCAGCACCGCCATGCATGACTTAACGCGGGCAGCGCGTGATTTATTCCACCAGGCTTAAACCCTTTCGCCTTCTTTTTCCGCCAGCCTTGCGGCGATGACCTGGGTATGTCGGCAGAACACGCCATTCGTCCGCAGATTCGTAACTCAACGTTACAGCCAATAGTAATCGGATGCTTATGTGTCCCCAAGCCGGTATAGTGGACCCAGTTCGCCCACCGACGCGCTCTGCCCCCACACAGGGTAGAATTGCGGCGAACCACTGTCTTTCTAACTCGAATTGTCCATGGCTTCCGCAGAATCGCATCCGCAAAACGACTTCATGAACGCTGCGCGCAAAGAGCGTAAGCGCGTCGAAATCTACCTCGTCAACGGCATTCGCCTGACCGGGTGTATCGAGTCGTTCGATCAGTACCTGGTGATGCTGCGCACGCCTGTCGGCCTGCAAGGCATCTACAAGCGCGCGATCTCGACGATCCAGCTCGACACCGGCACGCGTCCGGCACCGCGCGCGGGCCGCCCGTCGCACGGCGAGCACAACACGCGCGGGCCGCACGGTTCGCGTGAACCGCGCGAGCATCGTGAACCGCGTGAGCCTCGCGAGTCGTATGGCGCGCCGTCTTCAGACCGCTCGCCGTCCGAGCGCTCGTCTTCCGAGCGCAGCGGTTCGTCGGATGGCCCGGTGGTCGTCACGCGTCGCCGACGCCTGTTCGGCACGGGTGGCGGCGACGGCGGCAACCATGGTGGCGGCAATCATGGCGGCGGCAGCAGCAGCCACGAATAAGCCGCTTCAACAGCGCTCGGTTATGTCCTGCAAGTCAGTTACTCCGACACATGGCCGAGCCGCTGCAAAAATCCTCTCCAGTCGTTTCACCTCCTGCTTCGTCAGCTCAAATCCGCCTTTGACCGCCAGCACGCGGCGTCCCCAGTACAGGACGTTTAGCATGCGCGGCGCCGGTTGATTTGTCGCCCAACTTCGTCGTCCAATCCAGTTGTTCCAGTTTTGTCTCGCCAACGTGTAAAGCGTTCAGGCGCTGCGCGTCCGTAGCTTTTTTCCGGTTCATGTGATTTGCCGTCCGATGGTGGGCTCATAGCTCGCCGGTATTTTTATGCTTCGCTTTTGAGCGACGTCGGCGGAGACACGGAAAACGAATTGTCACCCGACAGTGCAACGGATAAGTTTGCATGCGTGCCCCCGAGCACGTTGAACGTCCCACTCTGAACACAACGCTTACGGCGTAGCGTCCTATGCCGTTCAGCCGATGTTCGCCGACGCTGACTATGCGCTATGCTGAATTCGTCGCCCCTCTTCTAACGGAGCACGTCATGACCAGCAAGAAGCACCCAGAACCTAAACCAGCGAGCAGTGCGTCGCCTGCCGAGTCGATGGACAGCCGTCTCGACGAGGCGCTCGAGGAAAGCTTTCCTGCCAGCGATCCCATTGCCGTCGATCCGGCCGAACCGCGTAAAACGACTGCAACGGAAGCGTCTTCGGAGGGAAAGAAAAAGCGTTAGGACTTGCGACGCGGTTTGGGTTGCGGGCTGAGTTTCTTGCCGCAGGTTTGCGTGGGGCTGTTTTTGCGCCACCGCCTGTTTGCGTTAGTGCGAGGCTTGCGGTGTGGTTTTGCAATGCCCGCGTTAATGCATTTGCGTGCGTAGACAGAAGCATCCGTCAAACGAACGGGGCTGCGCAACAAAACAAAGATGAACTTGGGGTGCCACGAGAATCGGTGCCCGGTGCACAAGCTAAACAGTCTCGCAACCGGCACGAAATAAAGCGCATTTCCGGAAGAACGACCGCCATCGCAAAAGAACGGATGACAGCCGGATCATCACGCCAATGAAAACCAGGCGGACTTCGCTATCGCCACCGCGTCGCCCGCCCGTCTCACCAGCCTCAGCCCATCGCACTCAGTGCGGAGGCAGGCCGCTTTCCAGTTCGCGCTGCAACTCGCGAACCTGACGCTGTGCGGCACGCAACTGGTCTTGCGCGACCGTCTTCTGCTGAGCCAATGCCGTAGCTTCGGCACGGCTTTGTTGCTGCTGGCTCGCCACAATGCTCTGCTGCTGACGCGCAATGTCGAGGTCGGCCTGCAGCCGGTTCGCGCGATCTTGCGACAGCGCGATCATGCGCTGCGTGAACGCTTTCTGTGCTTCGAGCTGAGTGCGGCGAATCTCCACATCGGACAGCTGCACGGTCTGGCGCACAAAGTCCTTGTAGATCAGATCGGCACGCGTGGCGTCCTGCGTCTTGATCACGCGCCAGAAGTTTTTCTGCTGGAACAACGCGACGTAAAACGTCATTTCCTTGCCGTAGAACAGCAGGCTCGCTCCGTAGCTGCCGTTATAGGTAGTGCGCAATTCGCTGAGATCCGAGCCGCGGATCATCTGCTGCAATTCCGCGACATTGCCCGCGGCAGACTGCTTGTTTTCGTCGGGCGTAAGCGCCGTGGTGTCGGCCTGTGCGGCTTGCGATGTGGGTGTTGCCGGCAACGCCGTAGTGGTGCCTGGCTGGGAAACGACGCCAGCGCCCGGGCTGTTTTGTAGCGCCTGAGCATTCACGCCTTGCACTGCCCCAAACGAGATGAATGCGGCAAACGCAATCTGTCGTAGTCTCGACTTTCGGTCCATGTAATTCCTGCTCGAACAGTTTTTGTTTTAGTCAAACAGCCCATTATTACTCACTTTCGCGCGTTTCGGGCTCTTCATCAAAAATTTGATACTTGCGCATTTTCTCCCACAAAACCTTGCGGCTGATGCCCAGATACAGCGCCGTATCCTGCCGGCGCCAGCCGTTTGCATCGAGCGCGGCAAGCACGCGGTTGCGCTCCGCCATGTCCCATTTACTGCGATCCACCAACACCTCGGCGGCGCTTTCCACGGGCACCGGCTGACTGCTGCGCGCCAGCGCCAGCAGGCGTTGCAGACGCGCCGCATCCCACGCGCCGATCTGCCGCACCGTCACGCCGATCCGCTCCGCCAGGTTGCGCAATTCGCGTACGTTACCCGGGAAATAGGTATCCGCGACGGCATCCGCGAGCCAGTACGGCAGATCGGGCAACGCGGACAGCTTCTCCTGACCGACCACCTGCGCAATGAACGCCTTGAAGATTGCGATCTTGTCGACGGCGCCGCGTTCTTCGAGCGACGGAATCTTCAACTCGATCACCGCGAGCCTGTAGTACATATCGGCACGGAAAGTGCCTTCCTTTACCAGTTGCGGCAAATGCTTGTTGGTCGCCGCCACCAGCCGGAAATCGAGCTTGACGGGCGACGCCGAGCCGATCCGCGTAACCGCGCTGTCCTCCAGCACGCGCAGCAGCTTGACCTGCTGATAAAGCGGCAGATCGCCGATTTCGTCGAGAAACAGCGTGCCGCCGTCGGCCTGCTCGAAGTAGCCTTTATGCGCGACCACCGCGCCCGTGAACGAGCCCTTCGAGTGACCGAAAAACAGCGATTCGAACAGGCCGTCCGGGATCGCTCCGCAGTTCACCGCGACGAACGGACCCTGCCCGTAGCGGCTGTGTTTTTCGTGCAGCAGTTGCGCGATGCGCTCCTTGCCGACGCCGGTTTCGCCATGCACCAGCACGCTCGTGTCGCAGTCGGCGAAGGTGTCGACTTCGTGCAGCAACGCCTGCATGCATTCCGAATTCGCGATCATCGCGTCGGATTCATGCGTTTTGGCACTGTGCGCCCGCATTTGCAGCACCAGCTTCATCACCATGCCGCGCAATTCCGCGCAGGTGAAATCGAGCGGCAGAATGTGCGAATACTCGGACGGATACGCCGCCGGATCGTGCTCGCGCGGCGCGGCGCCGACCCACACCACCGGAATGCCGTGCGCCGCCTGCCAGTCGCGCAGGATCAGCGCGCCGCTGTCGATCACCGAGACGCTGATGATCGCGAGCGACGGCCGCAGCGCGGTCCGTTCGGGCGAGATCGCGATATCGTCCGCGCGGATCACTTCGACGTCGAAGCTCGCCATGCAGCGCGCGACCCGGTCGACGATGTCGGCCTTGCCCTCCCAGACGTAGATATCGAGTTCCTCGATTTTGGTGGTGGTTCTCATCTTGGACACGCTATTGGACCAGTTGCGGGACGCCGCACGTCAGCGACATGTTATGGACGGTAGCCGTGCCGATCTGAACGCCGAGCAGCGTCAGCACCGGACCGACCACTGCGTTGAGCAGGCCGAAAATGCTTTGGAGCAACGGCGACAGCGTGGTGCTGACAAGCGAAATCACGCTGGAAAGAAGATCGCCCAGAAGATTGCTGCCGAGCACCTGAAGCGTCAGGGCATTCGGATTCGACAGTTGTCCGAGCAGGATCGAGGTCAACGACGAAAGATCGCTGCCCAGCGCGTTGGAGTTCACGGGCTGGGCCACCACGTTGAAACTGCCCGACGAACCGTTGATCGACACGTCGGTCGATCCGGGCGACAGTTGCGCCGGGCCGAGGCCTGCCAGCGAGACGTTCAGCACGTTGGCGCCCAGCAGAGTGACGGACGCCACGTTGACAGGCGGCACGACGCTGCCCGGCGTGCAATTTGTCACACCGCCCAGGCATAGCCCTGCGAGACCGGGCGTCACCTTGAACGTCACCGTCGTGGCCGCCTTGGTGTTTTCGCAATCGACATTGGACAGCTGCGCCGTCCCTGGCGCGACATAGAGCGTCACCATCAGCGGCGTGTTGAGCAGCGCGACCGACGCCAGGCCGAGGTTCACGCTCGGCAATGCCGCCAGCGTGAGCGTCACCTTGATCGCCGAGGTGCGCGCGGTAACAGGCGGCGTGAGACCGGCCTCGCCGACCGCCAGCACGGGCGGATTGATCATCTGCATCGACATGCCGGCGACGCCGGTCAGCCCCGCCGCGACGTTGATCACCGGGGCGGTGCCGCTCGAATTGCTCTGCGCGATCTGCGCGGCGGCCAGCACCGTGTCGAGCACGTTGATGGTCGCGGTCGCCGCCGAATCCGGATTGGCGAGTCCGAGCGCGAGCAGCCCGGTTGAGGTACTGCTGTTGTAGCCGAGGTTGATGTTCTGGCCGCCGGGCACGGTGACGGCCAGCGTCTGCAGGATGGCCGCGTCGATCGTGTCGCCGCCGCTCTGCAACGCCTTGACCATGGCAACCACCAGCTTCTGATAGCTCACCGAGGTCGCCAGCAAACCTTGCATCGACCCTGCGTTCAGCGCCGTCATCAACCCGGCCAGATTGATATTCGCCGCCGCGAGGCTTTGCGTGTCACCGACACTCAATGCCACGTTCGAATGCAGCAAGCCGCCCAGAATCGCGTTCAGCAACACCGATTGCTGCGTGTTGAGGGTCGCGATGCCGGTGCCGAGCGAGAACACGGCGACATTCGACGCAACCGCGACAGACGACGCCGTCACCGTCTGCCCTTTGCCGACGAGGAAGAGATACGGCACGTACTGCGAGACGTTCACACTCACCGCGTTGGCCGGCGTGCCGCTTTTGTTGAAGGCCGTGGCGGCAGCGCCCGGCGTCCAGCGTCCGCAGACCGCCTGAAGCGTTTTCGTCGTGCCGGCGGCAGTAAAGCCGTTGGCCGTCGCGTTCGCCCGCGCGGTGGTCGAGACGGTGGTCGCGCAGCCGTTGGGCGTGCTGACCACCTGCACCGCCGCCAGAGCCGCCAGATCGGCTGTGCGCTGCAACTGCCTGCGCACGAAAAAGACATTCCCGACATCGATCGCAGCGAGCGCCGCCAACGCGACGACCAGAAACATCACCGCGACGATCGCAACCGCGCCATGCTGACGGCGCGCGCCGCCGACGCGCCGCAAGCGCGGCCTGCGCACGGAGCCAGGCGGATCCGCCGGACGAGCGTGCCCCGAGTGATGCGCCGGAGTCGATGGCTGCGCGTTCATGCTAGTTCAGGCCGCCGGCGCTGGCTCCACCGCCGCTGCCGCCACCGTTGCCGTTACCACCGCCGCCGAGCGCCGAGCCGTATAGATCGGGAATCTTGCCCTTGAACGATTCCATGTAGCGCCGATAGGCCAATCCGGCTTCCGAACCGAGTGTCGGCAGTGCGGGCGCAGCTTGCGCATTGCTTCGCTGCAGATCCAGCCACGCGCGAGCCGAATGCCCCACTTCGCTGGCGCGTGGTGCGGGCGGCTGGTCCTGTGCCGCCATTTGAACCGACGCGGGCGCCGGTGTTTCAGCCGATGCCTGAGCCACCCGTTGTGTATCTCCCTGCCCGGCGTCCGCGGCCGTCTGCGCCACGGCCCAGCCCGGAGCGCCGAGCACCCCAGCCGCTGCCATCGCCAGGCACAGCACCGATACGTTCCAGCCCCGTGTCATTGTTGTCTTTGTCATTTTTTACTCCCTGAATGCCTGATGACTCACCGCGTATTCACTGCCTCACCGCCGCCTGCACACCGGCTCCCCCTCACTGCGCAAAGCGTTGCAACAGACGCGGCGCCGGCTCGAGCCCCTGCGCGCTCGCCACGGTGCGCGCATCGCCGCCCGCCGCGCCCGCCGGTTGCTGCGTCTGCGCACCTTGTGCCTGCGCGCGGCCTGCTGCCGCCACTTTCGCCGCATCGGCGCGAATCGCCGAGCGCACGTCGGGCGGAAGGTTCTGCTGATTCATGATCGCCTGCGCCTGCGCCTGATCGCCGTTGGCCAGCAGATACAGCACCACGTTGCTGATGATCTTCGGGCTCTTCTGATCGAGTTCGGCGGCCTTCATCAGCGGGACGCGCGCGCCGTCGACATCGCCTGCACGCAGTTTTGCGTAGCCGAGATCCGACAGAACGACCGGGTCAGTCGGCGCGAGCTGGGCGGCCTGCTGAAGCTCCTGCGCGGCCAGCGCGAAATCGCCGCCCGCACCGGCGACCAGACCGAGCCCGCGATGTCCGCGTGCGGCCAGCGGCGTCTTCAGAAGCTGCCCGTAGGCCTGCGCTGCCGCATCCGGCTGATCCGTCATACGCAGCGCGTCGGCACGCAGCACGATCGTGTCCGGGCTCGCGCCATATTGCTTTTCGTAGGCGTCGATATGCGCGAGCGACGCGAAGTACAGCCCTTGCGACTGCATCTGGTCGATCAGCCCAAGGTACATGCCGGGGGTGTCCGGCGCGGCGTCCTTAGTGGACTGCTGCGCCATCATCGCGCGCTCCGCCTGCGCGCCGACGCCGTAGCCCGACGGTCCCGTGGACCCGCACGCACCCAGCAGCGAAAGCGCAGCCAGCGTCACGGCGCAGCAGGCGGCTCGCGTGACGCGCGTAATACGGTCACCAGCAGCACCAGGCGCACCACACGCGTCACGCGCGCTCTGAGTCACGAGGCGGCCGTCGCGCATCCGGTCATCAGTAAATAAGCGGTAAATCATGGTGCCGTCCTCAATGCTTCGACATGCTCAACGAATGCTGGACCGCCATCACGCCCGGCCCCGCGGTCACGATCATCAGCGCGGGCAACAGCGTGACGATCATCACGCCGGTCATCTTCACGGTGAGACGCCCGATGCGTTCACGTAGCATCGCCCGACGCATTTCGCGCAGACGGTCGCCGAACTGCCTGAGCGGTTCCTGCACCGCGCCGCCGTGCCGGTCCACCTGAACCAGCAGACGCACGACCGCGCGCAAATCTTCGTTGTCGTAGCTCTGCGACAACCGGTTGAACGACTGCTCGCGGGTCCGGCCGGTGGCGAACTGCCGTTGCGCGATTTCGAGTTCGCTCGACAGCACCGGCAACATCCCGCGAAAATCGCTGACCACCACCTGCAACGCCTGATCGAGCGACAACCCCACGCCCTGCAGCAAACG
This sequence comes from Paraburkholderia fungorum, assembly GCF_900099835.1. Lineage (NCBI taxonomy): Bacteria > Pseudomonadati > Pseudomonadota > Betaproteobacteria > Burkholderiales > Burkholderiaceae > Paraburkholderia > Paraburkholderia fungorum. The sequence continues at coordinate 1,769,191 of NZ_FNKP01000001.1, read as the reverse complement.
CAATAGATCGACCAGCAGCGGCAATTCGTTGACCACGCCATTGCGGCGCCGCCGGGCCCGCCGGGCGAGGACGATCTTCGGCAGCATGAAGCCGGCCATCGCGGCCATCACCACGATTGCGACGTAACCGGAGCCGCCAAAGTGGCCGCTGGCCAGCGTGCCGGCCAGCAACGGCAGCACTAACGCGCCAAGCAGCCGAACGATCAGAAACAGGCCGCGCGTACGGGTGTCCACGAAACCGCACTGTTCGAGCAGGCGGCGCTCTTCTTCCGCCACCACCTGACGCCCGAACGGCGTGTCGAGCCAGCGAACCCCGGTATGCGCGAAACGTTCGAGCAGTCCTTTGAAGCCCTGCGGCTGCACGGTTCGCGCGGCTTTCGGGTTGGCCTGCGCGGCGTCGCCGCTGCGTGCGACCGCTGCGGCCGCTGCGAGCGTGGCGCTTTGCTGCGCCCGTTCGTCGAGCGCGTGCCGCAACGTGCGTTCGCTGCGCCGCACCGCATTCACCCGCGCGAGCACCAGCCCAGCAAGCAGCAGGACGGCGAGCGCGGCCAGAGCGAGCGCGAGGGCGACGAGTTGATGCGCTTGCATGATCAGTCCTTCAGGCTCGATAGACGGTAGAGCAGATACGCACCCGTTATCTGCAAACCAAACGCCAGGTAGACGAGTTCCCGGCCGATGGGATCGAACCACATCGACGCGAAATATTTGGGATTGGACAGGATCAGAAATCCGCCGATGCCGACCGGCAGCAACGCCAGCACCCACGACGACAGCCGCGTTTCCGCCGACATCGCGACCAGTTCACGCTCGGCCTGTTCGAGATCGCGCATGAACGACGACATGCGGTCGAGCATCACGTCGGCGCGTCCGCCGTATTTCACCGACAGCCTCAGCACCGCGCCCACCAGTTCGAGTTCGCGCACGCCGTAGATTGTTGCGACCTGGAACAGTGCGCGGTCGATCTCGACGCCGGTGCGCAGCATTCTCGACACGTAGTCCAGACATTCGCGCAGCGGCGCATCGGTGGCTTGCAGGGCCGCCTGAAACGCGGCGGGCACGCTGTTGCCGAGCGTAATCAGCCGCACGATGCCGTCGAGGAACAACGGCAGTTGCCGCACGATCAACTCACGGCGCTTGTTCACGCGCATCGACAGCAGAAAATAGACAAACGCGCTGCATGTGACCAACGTGACGCAGGCGCCCAGCAGACCGCCCACCAGGCCGGCCCAGCCGCACAGCGCCAGCACGCTGACGACAACGATCGTGATCACGCGTTTCGGCTTCGCGATGCCCGCGCGCGCTATCACGTGATGCAGCATGAAGCTCGCGCGCGCCTGCAGGTAACGCAAGCGTGCGAGCCAGTCCGCGTCGTCGGGCGGCGCTTGCGGCGCGATCAGCCCGGCCGGTGTCTGGCGCGCCTGGGCGCCACGCGGCGCAGTTGTTGTTCCGGAACCGGCGCCACCCGTCATTCCGCCTGCCGCGACGGCCGGTGCGGCCGACGCCATGCGGCTGTCGATATAACGCTCGACGATGGCCTGGCCTTTGCGTTGCGTGCCGCGCTGCCATAGCAGCACCGCGCATGCCGCGCACAGCAGCGCGAGCGCCACCAGGACCAGGGCCGCGCTAGACATTGAAGCCTCCGCCGAAACCGCTGCCGCCCGAGCCGCCGAATCCGCCGCCGAAACCACCACCACTGCCGCCGCTGCCGAAGCCCGCATTGCCGAACGCGTTGTTCGGCTCGGCGCCGCCCAGCGCCTGACGGAAGCGCGCCAGTTTCGGCGAATGCGGATGAATGCCGAGCGATACCCAGTTGTCCTGTTCGTCGCCGTCCGCGTTCAGAATCGGCTCATAGCGATACAGCTCCTGACTCGAAATGATGTTGTCCGACAGACCGGTCACTTCGGTGATCGACAGAATCCGGCGGCGGCCGTTGGAGAGCCGGCCAATCTGCACGATGAAATCGACCGCGTTCGCGATCTGCCGGCGCAGGCTCGACTCAGTGCCCTGAAAGCCCGCGAAACCCGCCAGCATTTCGAGCCGGTACAGACATTCGCGCGGCGAACTCGCGTGCACGGTGCCCATCGAGCCGTCGTGGCCGGTGTTCATCGCCTGCAGCATTTCGAGCACTTCACCGCCCCGCACTTCGCCGACGATGATCCGGTCCGGCCGCATCCGCAGCGTGTTGCGCAGCAGGTCGCGGATCGTCACCACACCCGCGCCGTCAAAGCCGCCCGGACGCGTTTCGAGCCGCACCACATGCGGGTGATTCAGCGACAGCTCGGCGGTGTCTTCGATCGTCACCACGCGCTCGCCGTCGGGCACGTGAAACGCGAGCGCATTCAGCAGCGAGGTCTTGCCCGAACTTGTGCCGCCCGACACCAGCACGTTGCAGCGCGCCGCCACCGCCGCCTTCAGCAGCGCGCCGATTTCGGGGCTGTAGGTACCGTTCGCGAGCAGATCGTCGGGCCGCATCGGATCTTTGCGGAATTTGCGGATCGACACGATCGGGCCGTCGATCGACAGCGGCTCGATCACCACGTTGACCCGCCCGCCGTTCGGCAGACGCGCGTCGACCATCGGATTCGATTCGTCCAGGCGCCGGCCGATCGGCGCGAGAATCCGCCGCACGATCCGCAGCAGGTGCGCGTTGTCGGCGAAACGCACCTGGATGCGCGTCAGGATGCCGTGGCGCGACACGTACACGTCGTTGTAGCCGTTGATCAGAATGTCTTCGACGGCCGGATCGGCGAGCAGGTCCTCGATCGGGCCGAAGCCCGCCAGTTCCTTCGTCAGCGCCTCGGCAATCAGGCGCACTTCGCTCTCGTTGATCGGAATCCGGCGCAGCCGCACGAAGCTGTCCATCTCCAGATCGACGAACTGGTTGATCGCGTTACGCGACCAGCGGCCGAACTCCGAACCGAGTTCCTCGATGCGCGTCAGCAGATGTTCGTGCGCAGCGTTCTTGATGTCCTGGAACTGCTGGCTGTGCGCGAACGCAGGCGCGTTGTCGGCAAATTCGATTTCTTTTGCCATCTCTATGACCGCTTTTGAGTAGTGGGAATAAAGCGCTTGAGGCCGCCGAACGCCGACTTGCCGCCACGCGCCTGGGCGCTGTCGCGCTGCGCGCCGCCGAGCCGTTCGATCAGCGGTTCCAGCGCGCGCACATAGGCGTCGCGTGCGGCGACTTCGACCAGCAGATGTCCCTGATTGACCGCCTGGCCGAGCGCGACGCGCCGCTCCGGCAAGGTGGCGAGCAGCGGAATTTCGAGGCGCTGCGCGATCTGCGCGGCAGCGAGGCCGAGATCGGCGTCGAACTTGTTGACGATCAGCTTTACGTTGGCGGTGTCCACGCCTTCTTCGCGCAACGAATCGAGCACGCTGACCGCCGACACGATCGACGCGACGCCCTGGTCGCACAGCAACCAGGTTTCGTCGGACGCCTGCACCACGTGCGCGATGAACTCGCTGTTCGTGAAGCCGCCGAGGTCGATCACCTGCTGGTCGAAGAACGCGCGCAGACGGTTCAGCAGACCGATCGACGACGAGTACGACACCTCGCGCATGTCGGCGAGATTGGGCGGCAGCGTGGTCAGCGCGAGGCCGCTCGAATGATGCGACAGCGCGGTATGCACGAAGGTCTGATCGAAACGGCGCAGATTGCGCACGGCTTCGACGAAATTGAATTCGCTGCGCGTGTTCAGCAGCAGCGAGCCGTCGGAGGCTGGCAGGCCGAGATCGAGCAGCGCCGCCTTGCGCCCTTGCGCGACGTCGCGCCGCTGCAGCATCACGGAGAGGTTAGCGGCCAGCGTGCTGACGCCCATGCCGACGCGCGCGCCGAGCAGCGTCGTGACCTGGCCATGACGGCTCACCGGCTCGACGATGTTCTCCAGCACCTGGCGCGTGATGCGCAGCGCGTCCTCGGCAGGCGCGGACAGATCGATGAAATCGCGTACCCCGGCGCGCAGCGCGGCCAGCGCGCTTTCCGGCTCGGTGAGCGAGCCCAGCGCGACGATCTGCATGCCCGGATTGCCGGCTCGCACCGCGCTGACCGCCGCACTTGCCGCCGCCGCGTGACCGCCGGAAAAGTCGACGAACACCAGCGACGGGTTGAGCGTCGCGATGCGCTGCATCAGCATCACCGGATCGAGCGTGGCTGCTTCGACCGCGCCCGCGCTCATCAGCGTATCGGCGAGCCAATGCAGGTGCCCGTCGGCTAGCGACGCGAACACGAAATGGTCGGTGACCGCCCGTTCAGTCAATGAATGCGTTCTCGCGTTCATGTTGGACATCCTTTTGCAGCATGAGCCGTAAGGCCGCCGCGTCGTACTGCCTGCCGGCGCGCGCACGCGGTTCGCGCGCACGCCGGCTCAAGCCTGTATTCATCCGCAGCGCCCGACGGGCGACTATCGGCATCACTTCGAAAAACCCGGTACGGTGTCGCGCGTCGCCGCCACGCCGCCGATCAGCGAACGCCACACCGACGCGTTGCGCTGCTCCGACTGCTCGCCCGGCGTCGTCGGCAACGTCGCGCCCTTCGCGATCGGCGACACCAGATGCGGCGTCACGATGATCACCAGTTCTTTTTCGTTCTGCGTATAGCTCAACTGCTTGAAGAACGCGCCGATCACCGGCAGATCGCCGAGCATCGGCACCTTCGACACGTTCGACGCTGTCTCGCGGTCGATCAGCCCGCCGATCACGAAGCTCTCGCCATCGCCGAGTTCGACGGTGGTGTCGGCGCGGCGCGTGGTGAACGCGGGCACCGACACGCCGCTGATCGTCACCGCGTTCGTGTAGTCGAGCTGGCTCGCCTCGGGCGCCACCTTCAGCGCGATGCGCTGCGGGCTCAGCACCGTCGGCGTGAGCGTGAGCCCGATGCCGTACGACTTGTATTCGATCGACGTCGAACCGAGCGCCTGCGGCACCGGAATCGGAATCTGCCCGCCCGCGAGGAAGCTCGCGCTCTGCCCGGAAAGCGCCACCAGCGTCGGCTCGGCCAGCACGCGCGCGAGGTTGTTGCTCTCCATCAAACTGAGGTCGGCAAACAGACCCTTGGTCGCGGAACCAAACACAAGGTTGAAGGCCGAGGTCATCGGCGACGCGATCGCCGGCCCCACCGTTGCACTCGAATCCGAGGGGAACGTTTTCTGCGGCACCGTCACGGATGTCGCTCCGTTCGGGCCGATGGAGCCGAATGAAAAGCCGTTGCGCTGACTGAAAAAGTTGAAGCCGATCTGCTTGAGCACCGTGCGGCTGAACTCGACCACCCGCACGTCCACCTGCACCACCGCGCGGCTCGCCACTGTCGAGCTGTCGAACACCGAGCCGTCCTTGCCGACCGCGCCTTCCGCCGCGACCACGGCACGCTGGTGAGCTTCGGTCGTGGTCGACGAACCGGAGACCACCGCCGTCTTGCCGAGCACCTTCACGGCCGACGTATCGGGTCCGAGCAGCGCTGCGGCCGCCGGCGTGACGACGTCGACCGTGTAGTTCAGCGGCGCGTCGCTGTCGCGCGTCCAGACCATCAGGCTGGTGGTGCCCGCGGCCTTGCCGACCAGCAGCAAGCCGCCGCGCTTGTCGCCCTTGATGATCAGCACATCCGCCACCGCCGGATCGCCGATCGCCACCCGCTGCAATGCATGGCCGATCGCCACCTGCTGCTGCGCACCGACCATCATCTCGATGGTCTGCGCAGGCGTCGCAAGCGCGCTCTGGGCCGATCCGGCCGCCTGCGCACGCTGCGCCGGGCCCGCTGCGTCGGTCGCAACGGATACGCCCAGCAAAGCCAACCCAAGCCACACCGCCTTTCTGAAACCAAAAATCCGTTCTGTCATGTAGTTATGGAGGCGATTGGCCGCCCGCTCCCTGAGACTGCTTATCGGGCGACCGTTTCGGCGCGCCCACCCCGTATCACTTCGATACCGCCATTTGTACTTGTCGTGTTCGCCGCGACGCGCGTCGTCGGCAGCCGCATCTGCGGCAACGGCGGCAGGCGCGTACCCACTCCGGCACCGGCCCCCGGGCCGGTCGCGCCGGTGCTGCCCGATAGCGAGTCGAGCGCCACGCCGGCTGCGGCGCGCGTCAGGTCCGGCTGCGCGGTGGGCTCGCCCGCGTGGGCGGCTGTCTTCAGCACGCCAGGCAGAACCGGCAGCGCGTTCGGGTCGATGACGTCGGGATCTTTAGGATTACGCAACGCGAAGACGAGACGGCCCGCACTCTCGGCGAGCGTCAGACGGTCCACGTCGGCCACCGGCACCGCGAGCACCGCCGTGCGCACCATGCCGCTCGGATCGCCGCCGGTGTCGCCGGTGGTGGTCGCATTACCGAACGCCAGCACGCGCACTTTCGACATCAGCAGACGCGCCTGGGTACGGTCGATTTCACCGCCCATGCCGGTGTTGCCATCGCGTTTGAGCGTGAAAAACACGTCGATGAAATTGCCGGGACGCAAGCGGTTGCTGACGGCATTGCTCTCGTCCACCCGCACGGCGATCGCGCGCTCGCCCGGTTCGATGCGCTCGGCCAGACCCGACGACAACTGCGACTCCAGCACCGGCGAATCCGCGCCGATCTCGACGCCCGGTACGCGGCCGACGAGTTGCGACGGATCGGTGAATGCGCCGTTCGGGTTGATCGGCAGCGACTGCACGCGCAGTTGATCGGCGGTGATGGCTTTGCCTGGCGGCAAGGTCTTGCTCGCCACCACGACCTGATACGACGTGGGCGTGGCGGGCGCGACGGCCACGGTCGCCGGGCGCCGCGACAGCGTCCACGCGAACAGCCCGAGGACGAGCGCGACGGCGATCAGCACGCCGGCCAGAATTTTGGTCAGATTCGGCATGACGATGGGCTGCGTCGGTTGATGGCGGCCGTGAGCGCGACGCTGGACACGACAGTGCCCGAGGCCGCGCACGACACGCGTGCGGACACGCGCTCACGGACAGAAAGGCTGGAAGCCGGCGCGTACATCACTGAATGTTCTCCGGGTTGAGTTGGACGGTGGCGTTGCTGATCAACTGGTTCGGCGTGACCAGGTGCAGCCCCGGCAGCGGCGGCACCAGCGGATGGGCGCTGTAGTTGTAGGTCAGCACCACGTTCACGCATTGCATGCCGGTTCCGCAGGCTGCGTAAGTGGACGTGCATTGCATCGCCTTGCCTACCAGTTGCGTGGTCATCAGTTGCGCTGCGGCGCAGGCGGCGGTAGCTCGCGCGGCGAGCGCGCCTGCCATGCTGCTATTGGCCTGCCAGTTCAACGCGGCCCGCGCACCCTCCGACGCTGCGAGCGTCAGGTTCTGCTGCGCCACGAGAATCACGCTGAACGTGACAATGGCGTACAGGATCGCGAAGAACAGCGGGAACACCATCGCAAATTCGATCGCAGTGGCGCCGCGCTGCGTGCGCGTGCGGCGTGACTGCGCGCGCCTGGACGGCTGGCGCGGGCGCCGTGCTGAACCTGCGTGGGCTTCGCGAAGAGTCATCGCGCCACCCCGCCCGTTGCATGCCATACGAGCCACACGAGTGACGCAAGCGTGAGACACGCGGCATAAGGCGTCGAAGCCTTACCGCCCAGTTCGAACGTCGCGCCCGTCAGACGGCCTGCGCCGGCGAATCGCGGGCGGCTTGTGCGTGTCATCCAGTTCGTCGCCACGAGCCACACTGCGTGCGCGCCGGCCGCGAGACTCGCCGCGATCCACAAGCCCGGCAATGCGGACATGCCGCACCATGCGCCGAGGACGGCGAAGACTTTCACGTCGGCGGCACCCATCACGCCCAGCGCGAAAAACGGCAACAGCGCAATCAGTCCGACCGACGCACCGATACCGGAATGCAGTAAAGAAATGCCAAAAGGCCCGCATTGAAATAACGCGCAGCCGAATGCCGCCGCTAAACCGGCGCAAACGATTAAATTAGAAATACGCCGGGCACGGCAATCGCTAATTGCGACAACCGTGGCCCAGGCAATAAATAAAAAAATACCGGCGGAGTTATTCATTTCGCGCTCGACAGGCGAAGCAACGCAATGCGAATTGCCATGCAATTCGCATTAATCAATACAGCGATGCGTTAAAACGCCGTAGAAGCAGGCGGTTGCAATGACCGCAACCGCCTCAGCCGTTTCAGCGGACGTTTAACGGTTGCCTTGCGCTATTTAGCCGGCGCGATTAGAGCGGCGATCGCGGTGAACGCATTGGTGAGATTCCCGCTCAGTGTGGACACCGCTCCGGCGATAGCCAGCGCGACCAGACCCGCGATCAGCCCGTACTCAATGGCCGTCACGCCTTTGTTATCTCTCAGGAAACGTTGTGTGAACTTTTTCATTTTGACCCTCGGACTTGATTTATTTCGTGTCTTTTGTGCTGCTCTACCCATCGAACCCCTGCTCACGCTACAGCACCCGGTCTCTCATTCCTGGTGCTGCTGATTGCGTTGCGGTAGTCCATCCTGCAGCGTTGCTAAGTAAAACGGATGTTTTGGTGCAGTCTGTTCGATAACGAACCTCCCTGATCAATCCGTGATGCTTTTGGGTTTTATAGCCGAACAATGTTATTTAAGCAATTGTCCTATGCCAGAAACCGCAATCCGTATGCTTTTTGTATCCTTACCCGGGTTAACGGCAATTTCCGGATTTCATTACATAGGAATAACCATTAGTTAGATTCGCTACCCTAAATAACCGTTTGAACAGAACGTTTCAAGCACGCAGACCCTCCCCCGGCATTTGCGTTACGCCGTACACCGTAACGGCGAGCGCGGCTCGTTACGTTACGCGGACCACATAACGCGCCGCCAGAACGCGATTAAAGAACGGATTTCCGTTTAGCGCCCACTCCATCAAATTCACGCAAAGCCTCGCCGCATCGGGCCGAGCGCTTTATCGCCAGAAAATCCTGCTGATTGGTCTGTCGAAATGGCACGGCTCATGCAGAGATAGGTTCGCAGCGACACCCAATAACACATGCGATCCGAGGGCGACATGAACATTCAAACGACCAGCACCACCGTACGGGCAACCCTGATTGCGGCAAGCATCGCCGCGACGCTTTCTCTCGGCGCCTGCGGCGGCGGCGGAAGTCTCAGCACTGGCACCGGCAGCAACGGCAGCGGATCCGGCAGCGGCACGCTGTCCACCACGGGCAGCGGCAGCGGCTCGTCGGGTTCGGGCGGTTCCGGCTCCAATCCGAGCACCACGACGACCACCACCACGACCGACACGGGCGGCACCTCGGGTACCGGCACCACCACCACGACACCGATCGCAAACGCACTCGGCACCACGACCAACGACGCGAGCGGCATCGTCGACGGCCTCGGCAAGACGGTGTCTGGCGTCGGCCAGGTGATCAGCTCGCAGACCCTCCCCGTCGTCAGCACGCAAACCACTCAGGCCACCGGCCAGGTCGTGCAGGACGTGGGCTCGGCAGTGTCGACGCTCGCCACCGGTCTGTCGCAGGGACTCGGACAGCTCGGCACCGGCAACAACGCAGTCGGCACGACGGTGGCAGGCGTCGGCGGTGTGGTCGGCAAGGTCGGCAACGCGGTCACGGATACCGGCGCGCTCGTGACGAGCCTCGGCAGCGGCCCGCTCGCGCCGCTGGCCGCGCTGACCACGCCGCTCGGCGGAGTCGTCAGCACGCTCGGCACGGCGGTCACCAACGGCGGCAGCACGCTCACGACCGCCCTCTCGACGGGTCCGGTCCAGCAGGTCACGCAAACCCTCAGCACCGCGATCACCCCGATTACGTCGATGGTCGCCGCGACCACGCAAACAGTCGGCACCGTGACAGGTCTCGGCGCACCGGTCAACACGCTGCTCTCCACGGTCGGCGGCGGACTCGGCAAAGCCGGCACGCTGCTCGCCTCGACCGGCAACAACCCGGTCACGACCGCGCTCGGCCAGACCGTCACCGCAACCGGCACGACCGTTGCCTCGGTGGGCGGCCTGCTGACCGGCGGCACCAGCACCAACCCGCTGTCCGCACTGACCACGACGCTGGGCGGCCTGACCGGCGGCCTTAGCGGCATCAGCGGCGCCACCGGAAGCACCGGCAGCGGCCCGCTTGCTCCGGTCACCGGCCTGCTCACCACCGTGACGAGCGGTCTGAGCGGCGCACTCGGCGGCGTCACCGGCGGCTCCGGCACCAGCAGCAGCCCGCTTGCTCCGGTCACCGGCCTGCTCACCACTGTGACGAGCGGTCTGAGCAGCGCAACCGGCGGCACCAGCAGCCCACTGGCTCCCGTCACCGGCCTGCTCACTTCCGTGACCGGCGCACTCGGCGGCGTCACCACCACGGCAGCGGCGACGACATCGTCGGCAACCGCCTCCGCCACCACGTCGGGCACCGGCGTCGCGCTGTCGGCGACCAGCGGCAAAGGAACCGCGAGCAATCCGCTGTCTCCGGTGACCTCGCTCGTCACTGGCCTGCTCGGCGGACTGACGAAGAAATAAGCGGCCCTGTCGCGACGCTAAGACCTCGCGAACAAGCTGCCGAGACCCGGCTCCGGTACGCGGCCCGCCAGCCGCGCCCGGATCCGCCGGGGCTCCTGCCTGACCTGGGCCGCGCCGCTCAGACATCTGTGGCAACGGCGCACTGAAAACACCCGCACACAACAACTGATAGACACAGAGGAGCACACATGTCCACTCAACGTTTTTTTACTCTCCCTGCGGCATGCGCGACCGTGTCGTCGTTGCGCGCACCGCTGGTCGCCGTGTCCGTGGCGGTCGCCGCCCTGCTCGCGGCGTGTGGCGGCAGCACCGTCAGCGCGCCGCCGACCACGTCAGGCACCGGTAGCGGCAGTGGCAGCGGTTCGACCAGCACCGGCACGACCACCACCACGACCAAGGGCACCACCGGTCTCGCCACCGCCGCCGCGCAAACCACCAGCGATCTCGGCAGCACCATCGCCTCGCAGACCATTCCGGGCCTCAGCCCGCAGGTCACGCAAGGGCTGGGCAATGCGGTGTCGAGCACGAGCGGCACGCTGACGTCCCTCGCCGATGCGGTCAGCAACGGCGTCGGCCAGACCGGCACCACCGCGAACCCGGTCGGCACGACCGTCGCCGGACTCGGCTCGGTGGTCAGCTCGACGAGCGGCGTCGTGCAGGGATTGAGCACCGCCGTCGGCGGGCTCGGCGCCGGCAATCTCGCGCCGCTGTCGCCGGTCACCACGCCGCTGGCCGGCGTACTGTCGACCACCGCCGGCGCACTGAACGCAGGTGGCGCAACGCTCGGCAACGTGCTGGCGTCCGCGCCGGTGCAGCAGGTCACGCAGCCGATCAGCACCGCGATCACGCCGATCGTGCAAACCGCCGGCCTCGTCACGCAGACCGTCGGCACGCAGACCGGCCTCGGCGCTCCGCTCGGCGGCGTGCTCGCGCAGGTTGGCGGCGCGTTGAGTTCGGCGGGATCGAAGGTCGGCTCGACGACCGGCAACCCGCTCGGCACCGATGTCGGCACGCTGGTCAGCTCGCTCGGCAACACGGTGACGAACGCAGGCGGCCTGGTCAATCCGAACGGGCCGAACGGCGCGAATCCGATTCCGGGTCTGATCGTGAGCCTGGTCGGCGGCACGACCGCGGTCGTTGCGCCCGGGACGGCCACCAGCGTCAATCCGCTGAGCCCGCTGCAAAGCTCGCTCGCGAGCCTCGGACTCGGCAACAATCCGCTTGGCTCGCTGTCGTCGCTGCTTGGCGGATCGCCGCTGTCCAGCCTGAGTTCGGCGCTGAGCGGCACGCCGTTGAGTTCGCTGACGTCTGCACTGAACGGCACGCCGCTGAGCTCGCTGACGTCGGTGCTGAGCGTCACGACCGGCGCCACCGGTACATCCAATCCGCTGACGACGCTCACCAGCACCCTCACCGGTCTGACGGGCAGCGCATCGGGTAGCGCCTCGGGCAGCGGCGCTGGACAACTGTTGTCACCGGTGACATCGCTGGTCGCCACGTTGACCGGCACGCTCAGTTCGGCGGCAGGTTCAACAGGTAGCGCGAGCGGTTCCGGCAGCGCGACGAACGGTTTGACGACCCTCCTCGGCAGCCTGGTTCCGTTGAGTCATAAGTAGTTTGCCTAAGTAGTTAGCCTGAGCATCGATCGTAACGATGCGATGCGCATGCCCGTACTGTCCGGCGAGATGTACCGTAGTGAATCTCGCCGGACAGTGCACAAACAGCGCACATGCATCACGCATTTACGATTCGATTCAACACGTATTCCGCTTTTTTCCTCACACGCTCAAGCTGCGCGGAGCGCGTGACGTAATACAGGCAAGCATGGCAGTAAGCATCGAGCCTCACATAAGCGATCGCGACCAGCCCGGCCAGGCGGCGCGCCCGCGACACAAGAACGGCATACGAGGAAAATCCGATGAAACTCGGGTACGGCAGCAAATGGACCCTTTTGCTCGCGGCGCTCGCGGCGAGTACGTTGCAAATGGAAGCACATGCGCAGTCCCGTCCCGGCGGTACGGCAGTCGGCGGTAATCCGCTCGATTCGCTGCCGCAAGTCAAGGCTCCCGATCGCGGTCCAAGCGTGACCGTGCAGGTCGAGCAACAAGCTCCACAACTTCAGGAACTGCTCGCCCGCCATCTGACGCCCACGCGCGTGCAGGTCGAGGGCGTCAAGTCCATTCCGTTCGATGAAGTCGCGCAACGCTTCACCCCGCTCGTCGGCAAGGACATCACGATCGGCGAGCTGATCGAAGTCGCCAACGGCGTCACCAAGCTGTACCAGGAGCGCGGCTATGCGCTCTCGTTCGCGTTCGTTCCGGCGCAATCGTTCGCGGACGGCGTCGTACGCGTGACGGTGGTCGAAGGCTACGTGTCGGCCGTCAAGGTGACCGGCAGACCGGGCGCGGTCGAAGACAAGATTCGTGCGATCGCCGACCACATCGTCGCCGACCGGCCGTTGCGGCGCGCGACCTTCGAGCGCTACATCAACGTGCTCGGCCTGTTGCCGGGGATCAAGGTCGCCGCCAACGTGGCCCCGCCGCAGAACACCGACGGCGCGACCACGCTCGAACTGAAAGTGGATCGCAAACCGTTCGACTTCAGCGCCGGCGTCAACTTCAACCAGCCGGGCGTGCAGGGTCTGCTGACCGCCACCGAGAACGGGCTGACCGCGCTCGGCGAACAGTTGAGCGTGTCGGCGCTGCTGCCGAAGGGACGCGACAACGTCACCTATCTCGCCGCGCACGCGGCCGTGCCGATCGGCAGCAACGGGCTGATCGGCAAGATCGACGCCACGCACTATCGCGGCAATCCGGTCGACAATCCCGGCCTGCCCGGCTACGTTCAGCGCACGGTGATCAACGACAGGATAGGCGGCTCGCTTGCGTATCCGCTGCTGTTGAGCAACTCACGGAGCGTGATCGGCACGGCCTCGGTTTATGCGTCGCACGACGAAGATCGCTACAACAACCAGGTCACCGGCGCGCAACTCGGCTTTCGCTCGCAAGTGCGCGTGATGCAGTTGCAAGCCGACTACACCGCCGTCGATACCGGCCAGGTGAGGCGCGCGAGCATCGCCGTATCGAAGGCATTCGACATTCTCGGCGCGTCGAAATCCGGCGACTCGAACGTGCCCGGCTCGCCTGTGGTCAATCCCGCGTCGATCACGTTCGTGAAGAGCGCCGCCAGTTTCTCGCAAACCAACGAATGGCCGATGAAGATCGGCACCTCCGTTTCACTGACCGGGCAGTACAGCGCGGTATCCCTGCCGACTTCCGAGCAGATCTCGTTCGGCGCGCAACGGTTCGCGCAGGGCTATCAACCGGGCGAGGCATCGGGCGATTCGGGCTGGGGCGCGATTTTCGAAGTCAATCGTCCGTTCACGCCGGGGTTCACGTATCTGCGCACGCTAGTACCCTACGTCTCGTTCGACATGGCTCGCGTTTACCTGCATGCGGGTACGCCGTCGCCGTCGCGGCTCTCGTCGATCGCGTTCGGTTTCCGGATTTCGGACGCGAAGTACTACACGCTGGATCTGTCGGTTGCAAAGGCGCTCGGCGATGCGCCGGTCGAAAGCCCGTCGCGCAGCCCGCGTATCAATGCAACGTTCTCGTACCAACTGAATTGACGACTGGCAAACGTGCCGCGACCTGATTAGAGGGTCCACTATCAAACGTCGCGCGCACTTTCCCGTATTCTGCGCAGACTACGCTCGAGCGACCACGAAGGTCAGCGGGTTCCGGCCCGCGTCACGGCTTGCACATCACCAACCGTTGTAGCTGAAGCAGACCTGAGAGGCAGTACCAGGCATCACGGTGACCTGAAACTGAAGCCGCCCGAGATGCCGATAACGCTGCGCGACCACGATCGCGCAGTTCTTCATCAAGGAGGAAGACAACATGCAATTCACTCAACGCGCTCGCACCCTCGCCGTTCGTACCGCCCGACACGCTGCACTTGCTGGCGTATTGCTCGCCAGCGCCGTCACCGCGATGGCGCAAACCGATACGCCCGCGGGCACGTGGCAAACCATCGACGACAGCACGGGGCAGCCGAAAGCGCTCGTGCAGATCACGCAGGACGGCAGTGGTTCGCTCAACGGCAAGGTTATCAAGGGACTCGGCGCCAACGATCAACCTGATCGCCGCTGCACCGCATGTACCGACGCACGCAAGGATCAGCCGATTCTTGGCATGACCATCATCAACGACATGAAAAAGGATGGCGACGGCTGGGATCACGGGCAGATTCTCGACCCGGAAAACGGCAAGATCTACAAGTGCAAGATGCATCTTGAAGACGGTGGAAACAAGCTGGTGGTGCGCGGGTATATCGGCGTGTCGCTGCTGGGCCGTTCGCAGACTTGGGTGCGTCAGCAGTAATGCGCGGATGATCTGAAGCCGCTGCCGGAATTACCCATCGAAGTACCGGCCAAAGTGGACTGTGGTTCACAGCCCGATGCGGGGGATGCTGGCAGAGCTAACGCCTGACCGTAGACACGGTCAGGATTCACAAAAAATGGCCGACGATCATCATCGTCCGGCCGTTTTTTATTTGATGTGTCCGGATTGTGCGTGTCATGCAGCGTGCTTGAACGGCGACACGTAAGTGAACGGCGACGGCGGCAGCGGCCTGGCTTTGGCCGGCGTGTACAACGACGGCGCCACGCTCGCGGTCTTCGCTGTCGAAATACCCTTCTGCTCAGTGCCCGCGTGCGTGCGCATGCGCGCTTCCATCAGATTGCACAGTTCTTCACTTGCGGAACCAGCCAGTTGCTCGGTGACACGTTTGAGCACGCCGGATTCATACCAGGCCTTGAAGCGGCGATGACACGTTTGATACGACGGGTACTTGCGCGGCATGGCCGACCAGGTCGCGCCGCTGTACATGACCCACAGCACGCCGTTAAGTACCGAACGGGTATTGGCAAGTGGGCGTCCACGCAATTCGGAACGCGGACGCAACTCAGGGAGCAGCGGTACGACCCGTTGCCATTCCTCGTCGTTGATATCGCGATGCAGATTCATGATTGACTCCTTTGTCAGAAACAGGAAGGACAAAAGATAGCCAGTCCTCCGCGCACGGAGAATAAGACCAATCTGAATCTTGAAATTAAGGTGTTTGGCGTGGCCGGTTCAGCGCCTGGACGACACCAGGCGCATGGAAAAAGCACCCCCGGCAATGTCACGCAACCCGCGTGTGCGGGTTACGTCATCCCGTATCAGGTCAACGAGGTGTCGACGATCCGGCGCGGCGTGTCGAGATATTCCTTCGATTGCATCTCGACGATGCGCGATACCGTCCGCGTGAATTCGTTAGCCATCGGGCCGTCAACATAGAGTTGCTCGGGCGGCACGGCGGCGGACATCAGCAGCTTGACCTTGTGGTCGTAAAACACGTCGATCAGCCACGTGAAACGGCGCGCTTCCGAGGCCATGCGCGCAGACATCTGCGGCACGCTGGAGAGGACCACCGCGTGAAAGCGGCTCGCCAGTTCCAGATAGTCGTTCTGCGAACGCGGGCCGCCGCACAACGTGGCGAAATCGAACCACACGACGCCATCAGCCTTGCGCAGCGCCTTCAGTTCACGTTTCTCGATATGCAGGATCGGACTCTCGTCGGGAACCGCGGCAAGACGCCCGAAAGCGTCGCGCAGCGCCTTGTCGGCGGCCGCGTTGAGGGGTGAGTGGTACACCTCGACTTGCGCCAGCGTACGCTGCCTGTAGTCGATCCCCGCGTCGACGTTGAGCACGTCGAGCTTCGACTTGATCAGCTCGATGGCCGGCAACATACGGTCGCGATGCAGGCCATCCGGGTACAGCGTGTCCGGATCGTAATTGGACGTCATCACGAACTGCACGCCGTTCTCGAACAGCTTGTCGAGCAGACGGTACAGAATCATCGCGTCGGCAATATCCGACACGTGGAATTCGTCGAAACAGATCAGGCGATATCGCTTCGCAATGCGACGCGCGAGTTCGTCGAGCGGATCGGCCTGGCCTTTCAGGTCTTCCAGTTCGCGATGCACTTCGCGCATGAACTCGTGAAAATGCAGACGCGTCTTGCGATTCAGCGGTGCAAGCATGTAGAAGCTGTCCATCAGGAAGCTCTTGCCGCGCCCTACGCCGCCCCACATGTACACGCCACGCGGCAGGTCCGGGTGAATGAGCAACTTCTTGAACGCGTTCGAACGACGCGACTTGTACTCGGTCCACTCTTCGTAGCACCGCTGCAGACGGTCGACCGCCGCGCGCTGCGCCGGGTCCGACTGATAGCCGCGAGTCTGCAGTTCTTTTTCGTAGTATTCGGTGACGTTCATGGTGTTGCTGCAAAAAGAAAGGCGGGAGGGAGTGAACCCGCCCGCCTTTGTGGTGATGCCAGAGTGCTTTCAGTCAGGCGTGCGCGTGATTACATGTTCAGCGCGCGCTTGTCGACGGCCAGCGCGGCTTCGCGCATGACTTCCGACAGCGACGGGTGCGGATGGCAAATGCGGCCGAGGTCTTCCGACGCCGCCTTGAATTCCATCGCCACCACGGCTTCCGCGATCAGGTCCGATGCGTTGGCCGAGATGATGTGCACGCCGAGCAGTTCGTCGGTCTTCGCGTCGGCGATCATCTTGACGAAACCATCCGCCTTGTTGATGCCCAGCGCGCGGCCGTTTGCCATGAACGGGAACTGACCCGTCTTGATCTCGCGGCCTTCCGCCTTCAGTTGCTGCTCCGTCTTGCCGACCCACGCGATTTCCGGTTCGGTGTAGATCACCCACGGAATGCAGTTGTAGTCGATATGCGGCTTCTGGCCGTCG
This sequence comes from Paraburkholderia fungorum, assembly GCF_900099835.1. Lineage (NCBI taxonomy): Bacteria > Pseudomonadati > Pseudomonadota > Betaproteobacteria > Burkholderiales > Burkholderiaceae > Paraburkholderia > Paraburkholderia fungorum. Next base: position 1,751,939 of record NZ_FNKP01000001.1, on the reverse strand, counting down.
ATCACTTCCGCGACCAGCACGCCTTCGTCTTCCGCCTTGTGCGCGAGCATCGGGCCGCGCACCACGTCGCCGATTGCGTACACGTTCGGCACAGCCGTCGCGCAGTGGTCGTCAACGTCGATGAAGCCGCGTTCGTTCGCCTTCAGGCCGATCGCTCCGAGGCCGAGGTTGTCGGTGTTCGGCACGCGGCCGATCGACACGATCAGGCGGTCCGCGTCGAGCGTCTGCGCGTTGCCGTCCTTGTCCGTGTAGGCGATCGACACGCTGCTGTCGGTCGTCTTGATTTCGCCGACCTTCACGCCGACGTGAATGTCCAGACCCTGCTTCTTGAACTGCTTGGCCGCTTCTTTCGACAGCGACTGGTCAGCCGCGCCGAGGAATTCCGGCAGCGCTTCGAGCACGGTCACGTCCGCGCCCAGACGACGCCACACCGAGCCGAGTTCCAGACCGATCACGCCAGCGCCGATCACGGCCAGCTTCTTCGGCACGGAGTCGAACGTCAGTGCGCCTTCGTTGTCGGCGACGATCTTGTTGTCGACCGGAATGTTCGGCAGATGACGTGCCTTCGAACCCGTGGCGATGATCACGTTCTTCGCCGTCACGACTTCGGCTTCGCCTTCGCCGCTGACTTCGATCTGCACGCCGGCGTCCGTCTTGCCGGTTAACTTGCCGTGGCCCTTGAGCCACGTGATCTTGTTCTTGCGGAACAGGAATTCGATGCCCTTCGTCATCTTCTCGACGATGCTTTCCTTGCGGGCCAGCATCTTCGCGATATCGACCTTGACGTTTTCCACGGAGATGCCGTGGTCGGCGAGGTGATGCGATGCGTTTTCAAACTCTTCCGACGACGCGAGCAGCGCCTTCGACGGAATGCAACCCACGTTCAGACACGTGCCGCCGAGCTTCAACGCGCCGGCCGGGTTCTTCCACTTTTCGATACATGCGACGGTCTTGCCGAGCTGCGCTGCACGGATGGCGGCGATGTAACCGCCAGGGCCTGCGCCGATCACGACGACGTCAAATTCTTTGGACATGACAATCCTTTTGATGACGGAACGGCGCGCGGCCACAGTTAGTGGCGCGCACCGTTCCTGTACTGCGGAATGCGAAAGACGTACTGCTCAGATGGTGCCGGTTTGTGCAACGACAAGCCGGCACCTGGCTGATGGCAATTACAGATCGAGCAGCAGACGAGCCGGATCTTCCAGCGCGTCCTTCATCGCGACCAGCGACAGAACCGCTTCGCGGCCGTCGATGATGCGGTGGTCGTACGACAGCGCCAGATAGTTCATCGGGCGGATCACGATCTGGCCGTTTTCGACCACAGCGCGTTCCTTCGTGGCGTGCACGCCGAGAATCGCGGATTGCGGCGGGTTGATGATCGGGGTCGACAGCATCGAACCGAACACACCACCGTTCGAGATCGAGAACGTACCGCCGGTCATATCTTCGATCGACAGCTTGCCGTCCTTGGCCTTCTGGCCGAACTCGGCAATCTTCTTCTCGATTTCAGCAAGGCTCAGCTGATCGGCGTTACGCAGGATCGGCACCACCAGACCACGCGGCGAACCGACAGCGATACCGATGTCGAAGTAGCCGTGATAAACGATGTCGTTACCGTCGATCGACGCGTTCACCAGCGGGAACTTCTTCAGCGCGTGAACAGCCGCCTTCACGAAGAACGACATGAAGCCGAGCTTCACGCCATGTTCCTTCTCGAACTTGTCCTTGTACTTGTTGCGCAGGTCCATTACCGGAGCCATGTTCACTTCGTTGAACGTGGTCAGGATGGCGTTGGTTTGCTGCGACTCGAGCAGACGCTCGGCGATACGCGCACGCAGACGCGACATCGGCACGCGTTGTTCCGGGCGGTCCTTCAGCCACTGGTCGGCCGATGCCGGGCCCTTGACTTCCGGCAGCGACGGCTTCGCAGCCTTCGGTGCGGCAGCCGGTGCCGGTGCAGCCTTCGCAGCCGGAGCGGCCTGGCCTGCGTTCAGCACGTCACCCTTGGTGATGCGGCCGTCGCGGCCCGTGCCTGCGACGTCGGCGGACGACAGGCCCGCTTCAGCCATCAGCTTGCCGGCAGCCGGCGAAGCCGCGGTGTTCGCACCCGTTGCGGATGCAGCCTGAGCGGGAGCTGCTGCCGGTGCGGGCGTCGCAACCGGAGCCGGCTTCACTTCAGCTTCGACAGCAGCGGCGCTAGCGGTGCCTTCCGTGTCGATCTTCGCGATGACCTGATCGGCCACGACGATGTCGCCGTCGTTCGCGATCACTTGCACGAGCACGCCGGCGGAGGGTGCCGGCACTTCGAGAACGACCTTGTCGGTCTCGACTTCGATGAGAATTTCGTCGACAGAGATAGCGTCGCCGGGCTTCTTCTTCCACTGCAGCATCGTGGCTTCCGAGACCGACTCGGACAGCTGGGGAACCTTGACTTCAACAATAGCCATTATGAATATCCTGAATACGTATCGGGTGACGGCGCGGTGAACGACGACCGCCTGCGAACCGTCTGCAAACCGTGTATACCGCGTGTGAGCCTTCGTGGATCACCGTTGCGGCACGGGAAAGCGCTACGCGCCTTCCCGGTTCGCGATTCTTTTATTTAGCGATCGACGCGCTCTTGAGGCGGCCGAAAGCGCCTTCGATCAGCGCCTTCTGCTGCTCGTAGTGCTTCGCGTAGTAGCCGACTGCCGGCGAGGCCGAAGCCGGACGGCCGCTGTATGCCAGCTTCTGTCCTTCCTTCATGCCGTCCTTCAGGTGGTGCTCGATGTAGAACCACGGGCCCTGATTCTGCGGCTCGTCCTGCACCCAGACCACTTCCGTCGCGTTGTCGTACTTCTTGATTTCCGCTTCGAACTGCTTGTGCGCGAACGGATAGAGCTGTTCGATACGGATGATCGCGACGTCGTTCGCCTTGGTTTCGCGGCGATGCGCCACCAGGTCGTAGTACACGCGACCCGAGCAGACCACGAGACGCTTGACCTTCTTCGCGTCGATCGCTTCGTCCACTTCGCCGAGGATCGGCTGGAACGCGCCCTTCGCGAGTTCCGACAGATCCGACACAGCTTCCTTGTGGCGCAGCAGCGACTTCGGCGTAGCGACGATCAGCGGCTTGCGGAACAGGCGGATCATCTGACGGCGCAACAGGTGGAAAATCTGCGCTGGCGTGGTCGGCTGAACGACCTGCATGTTGTGGTCTGCGCACAGTTGCAGGAAACGTTCGATACGTGCCGACGAGTGCTCCGGACCCTGACCTTCGTAACCGTGCGGCAGCAGCATCGTGAGACCCGACACGCGGCCCCACTTCACTTCGCCCGACGAGATGAACTGGTCGATCACGACTTGCGCGCCGTTCACGAAGTCGCCGAACTGCGCTTCCCACGCGACGAACGTGTTCGGTTCAGCGGTCGAGTAACCGTATTCGAAGCCCAGCACTGCCTCTTCCGACAGCACCGAGTCGATCACGTTGAACTTGGCCTGGCCTTCGGAGACGTTCTGCAGCGGCACGTACGTGCCGTCGTTCCAGCGTTCGCGGTTCTGATCGTGCAGCACAGCGTGACGGTGCGTGAACGTGCCACGGCCCGAGTCCTGACCGGTCAGGCGCACTGCGTAGCCCGACGCGACCAGCGACGCGAATGCCAGGTGTTCGCCCATGCCCCAATCGAGCTTGGCTTCGCCACGGCCCATCGCGCGACGGTCGTTCAGCACGCGCTCGACCAGCGGGTGAACCTTGAAGTTTTCCGGCACCGTGGTGATGCGCTCAGCGAGGCGCTTCAGTTCGGCGAGCGGCACGGCCGTATCGGCTGCGTCGGTCCACTTGCGATTCAGGAACGGAACCCAGTCCACCGCGTACTTGCTCTTGTAGTTCGAGAGCACCGGATCGACCGTGTGATGACCTTCGTCCATCGCCTTGCGGTAGGCCTTGACGAAATCGTCGCCTTCTTCGGCGGTGATGACGCCTTGCTGCACCAGCTTTTCAGCGTACAGCGCGCGCGTGCCCGGGTGCTTCGCGATGGTCTTGTACATCAGCGGCTGCGTGACAGCCGGCGTGTCCTGCTCGTTGTGACCCAGCTTGCGGAAGCAGACGATGTCGACGACGACGTCCTTGTGGAACTGCATCCGGAAGTCGATGGCCATTTGCGTAGCCAGAACGACTGCTTCAGGATCGTCACCATTCACGTGCAGAACCGGCGCTTCGATCATCTTGACGACGTCCGAGCAGTACAACGTGGAGCGCGAGTCGCGCGGGTCCGACGTCGTGAAGCCGATCTGGTTGTTGATGACGATGTGCAGCGTGCCGTGCGTGCCGTAACCGCGCGTTTGCGCGAGGTTCAGCGTTTCCATCACGACGCCCTGGCCTGCGAAAGCCGCGTCGCCGTGGATCTGCACCGGCAGCACTTGCAGGCCGCTGTCGTCGCCGCGACGGTCCATACGGGCCTTCGCCGAACCTTCGACCACCGGGTTGACGATTTCGAGGTGCGACGGGTTGAACGCGAGCGACAGGTGGACCGGGCCGCCGTCGGTTGCGACGTCGGACGAGAAGCCCTTGTGGTACTTCACGTCGCCAGCCGGCAGATCGTCGACGTGCTTGCCTTCGAATTCGGCGAACAGGTCAGCCGGCATCTTGCCGAGCGTATTGACCAGCACGTTCAGACGGCCACGGTGAGCCATCGCGATAACGATTTCCTGGACGCCCTTCGCACCGCCGTGACGAACGACTTCGTCCATCGACGCGATGAAGCTTTCGCCGCCTTCCAGCGAGAAGCGCTTCTGACCGACGTACTTGGTGTGCAGGAAGCGCTCGAGGCCTTCGGCAGCCGTCAGGCGATTCAGGATGTGCTTCTTCTTGTCGTTGCTGAAGTTCGGCGTGGAGCGGATCGACTCCAGGCGTTCCTTCCACCAGCGCTTCTGTTCCGGATCGCTGATATACATGTACTCGGCGCCGATCTGGCCGCAGTACGTGTCACGCAATGCCTTGACGATCTCGCGCAGCGACGCTTTTTCGAATCCGAAATACAGATTCGTTGCGCTGAACTCCTGGTCCATATCGGCTTCGGTGAAGTCGTAGAACGCGGGTTCGAGTTCGGGAATAGCGGGACGTTCGCGGCGCTTCAGAGGATCGAGATTGGCCCATTGCGAGCCGAGGAAGCGATATGCGCCGATGAGGGATTGCACATAGACCTGCTTGCGAGCCGTAGCGAGATCTTCGCCACCAGCTGCCGTGCGCGGGATGAAGGCATTGGCCTTGGCCCGTTGAGCAAACGATTCGACGATCGGGCCGTGGGCCACGTCGTTGGCATTGGTACCGTCCGTTGCCGGAACGTTCTGCAACGCGTCGAAATAGCTGCGCCAGTTCTCGGGCACTGACGCCGGATTATCGAGATACGCTTCGTACATTTCTTCGACGTACGGAGCATTGCCGCCGAACAGATAAGAGTTCGACTGGAATTGCTTCATCATTTTTACGCTCACCTTTCTTCGAGTTTCTCGAGAAATAGCGGGTTACAGAACCTTCCGCGACACGGCCTGACCGTTTAGCGGATTGCGCGAATCAAGTCTTGCTTGGAAGGACCTAAAACTTTGCACCCGGGGAGCATAGCACAGAACGAATACCGCAGATAGCTGGCGGATTGCCGCTGAGGCCTGTCGCAGCGGGATTTCCGGGCTGATTGCGCCGTTCGCAATAGTCTTCTGCGGGAAATGGGGACAAACGGAAGAATGCGCGTACACCGTTGCAGGGAAGCCACAATTGCTCCCGCGCATTTTCCATCCTCCAAAAACGATAAAAGCCACCCGAAGGTGGCTTTTATCCGTTAAGCGGCGCTCGCTACGAAGCATCGCAAAACTCGTCAGGCAACACGAGGACTACTTAGTCCACCGCGCCCTTACGGCTTGCGCTGCGGCGCTCGTGTTCCTTCAGATAACGCTTGCGCAGACGGATCGATTGCGGCGTGACTTCAACGAGTTCGTCGTCGTCGATGAATTCGACTGCGTATTCCAGCGACATCTGGATCGGCGGCACGAGGCGAACTGCTTCGTCGGTACCCGACGAACGCACGTTGGTCAGCTGCTTGCCCTTGATCGGGTTCACGACCAGGTCGTTATCACGGCTGTGAATACCGATGATCATGCCCTCGTACAGCGGCTCGCCCGGCGACACGAACATACGGCCGCGATCCTGCAGCTTCCACAGTGCGTACGCGACTGCTGCGCCGTCGTCCTGTGAAATCAGCACGCCGTTACGACGCTCGCCCACCGCGCCTTCCTTGACCGGCTGATACGAGTCGAACGTGTGGCTCATCAAGCCCGTGCCGCGCGTGAGCGTCAGGAATTCCGACTGGAAGCCGATCAGGCCACGTGCCGAAATACGATACTCGAGACGCGTACGGCCACGGCCGTCCGACGCCATGTCGAGCATTTCGCCCTTACGGCGACCCAGTTCTTCCATCACGCCACCCTGGTGGCCGTCTTCCATGTCGACGGTCAGGTTTTCGTACGGCTCGTGCTTCACGCCGTCGATTTCCTGCATCACCACGCGCGGACGCGACACGGCCAGCTCGTAGCCTTCACGACGCATGTTTTCCACGAGAATGGTCAGGTGCAGTTCACCGCGGCCCGCCACTTCAAACGTGGTTTCGTCGCCGGTTTCCTTCACGCGCAACGCAACGTTGTGGTTCAGCTCTTTCATCAGGCGGTCGCGGATCTGACGGCTCGTGACGAACTTGCCTTCGCGGCCAGCCAGCGGCGACGAGTTGACCAGGAAGTTCATGGTCAGCGTCGGCTCGTCGACGGTGATCATCGGCAGCGCTTCCGGCTGTTCCTGTGCGCAGATGGTCACGCCAATGCCGATTTCTTCGATACCGTTGATCAGCACGATGTCGCCCGCTTCAGCGGAGTCGACCTGCACGCGCTCGAGGCCCTTGAACGACAGCACCTGGTTGATCTTGCGGTTCAGGATCGCGCCATCGGGACCGGAACGCACGGCAACCGCCATGCCCGGCTTGATCGTGCCGCGCGTGATGCGGCCCACGCCGATACGACCGACGTACGACGAGTAATCCAGCGACGTGATTTGCAGTTGCAGCGGCGCGCTCGGATCGGCCGGGCGAACCGGAACGTGTTGCAGCACGGCTTCGAACAGCGGGCGCATGTCGCCTTCGCGCACGTCAGGGGTCAGGCCGGCGTAGCCGTTCAGACCCGATGCATAAACGATCGGGAAGTCGAGTTGCTCGTCGGTTGCGCCGAGCTTGTCGAACAGGTCGAACGTCTGGTTGATCACCCAGTCGATACGCGCACCCGGGCGGTCCACCTTATTGATCACGACGATCGGCTTCAGACCGAGCGCCAACGCCTTCTTGGTCACGAAGCGCGTTTGCGGCATCGGACCTTCGACTGCGTCGACCAGCAGCAGCACCGAGTCGACCATCGACAGCACACGCTCCACTTCACCGCCGAAGTCGGCGTGACCGGGGGTGTCGACGATGTTGATGTGCGTGCCTTCGTACTCGACCGCGCAGTTCTTCGAAAGAATCGTGATGCCACGTTCTTTTTCGATGTCGTTCGAGTCCATCACGCGTTCCGTGACCTGCTGGTTTTCACGGAACGTGGAGGTCTGGCGGAGGAGCTGGTCGACGAGCGTGGTCTTGCCGTGGTCGACGTGGGCAATGATGGCGATGTTGCGTAGGGCGCGGGTCATAGGAAACCTGGAGACAGTTGAGTGCGCCGCTTGCTTATGCCGGTTGCTTACGGTTACTTGCTTGCTTCTAAACAACCACGAAACGACGACAAGCCCAAAGCGCACTTTTGGGAACCCAATATTGTAGCACGGGAGAATGAAGCTTTCTGGTATTCCCTGATAGCCCGGACAACTTCGACGTCGCGATGCGTAGGAACAACGATTACAAGGGTATCGGCTGCGCCCTACAGCAGGCTTCCCGCTCCTGGCCCCCAATTAAAGCGATTGGAAGAAAAAGATCCTTGCCTAAGCTGTAATAACGCTTGCCGCGTCAATCAACCGCTGACTATAATCCTGCCTAGTCAACCATTGCATTCGCACGAGAATCATGACGGAGCCGTCCCCCACCCCCACGCCGGACCTCAGCGAGTATCAGCTAGGTGAAAGCGTCGGCTATCTGCTGTCGCGAGTGAAGTCGACCATGTCGAACCTGGTCACGCAGCGCAGCATGGCCGAGTTGGGCATCACCAGCCAGCAAGGCAGCATCCTGTTTATGGTAGCGAGCGGCAAGTGCCTGCTGGCCGCCGAACTGGCCCGTGAATACGGCATCGACGCCAGCGCCGTCACCCGGCTGGTCGACCGGTTGGAGAAACGCGGCCTGCTGACCCGGGTGCGCAGCAATGAAGACCGGCGGGTCGTCCGCCTCGCGCTGACACCGGAAGGTCACGCTATCGCAGCCAGAATGCCGGGCATCTTCAACGGCGTGCTGGACGATCTGCTGGGCGGCTTCACCCCCGAAGAAGTGGGTTTTCTGAAGAGCATGCTACGTCGCGTGCTCGTCAATTCCGGCGAACAAACGGGACTAACCCGTGATGCAGCAAGCAATTTTGACAGCAAGTCGTAAGAAATTGCTTGCAGCGTCCATCATTACATTCCACTCAAAGAGTCGAGCGATGAAATCCCTTTCCCTGTCCGCGCCCGCGCTTTCGAGCCGGGCCGCTGTCGCCGCCGCGGTGACGGCGCTCGCCCTCACGGGGTGCGCGAACTACTTCGGTATGAAAAGCGACAAGCAGATGTCGTCGCCGGCTCAGTATGAGTCCACCCAAAGCCTGCCCGGCCAGGGCGGCCAGTGGCCGTCGCTCGACTGGGCCAACCAGTTCGGCGATCCGCAACTGCCCCAGCTGATTTCGGAAGCGCTCGACGGCAGCCCGTCGATCGCGCAAGCGCAGGCCCGTCTGGCCAAAGCCTCCTCGTATATCGAGACGTCGCGCTCGGCGCTGTTCCCGAAGGTCAACGGCAGCTATTCATGGACCCGCGAACTCTATTCAGCCAATTCGCTCTACCCGCCCCCGTACGGCGGCACCTGGTACAGCGAGAACAACGTGCTGGCCAGCGCGTCGTGGGATCTGGACCTGTGGGGCAAGAACCGTCAGCGTCTGGGCCAGGCCGTGTCGCAGGAAAAGGCGGCTGAAGCGGACATGCAGCAGGCGCGCGTGACGCTCGCGGCATCGGTGGCGAGCGCCTATAACCAGTTGGCGCAGCTTTACGCGTTCCGCGATATCGCCGCACGCGAAATCGCCAATCGTCAGGATATTGGCCGCATCACCAACGGCCGCGTGGCCGCCGGCCTCGACACCAACGTCGAGAGGCAGACGGCGAGCGGCAATATCGCGACCAGCCAGTCGAATTTGACCGAACTGGACGGCCAGATCACCACCGTGCGCTATCAACTGGGCGCGCTGCTCGGCAAGGGTCCCGACCGTGGCCTGCAAATCGCCAAGCCGACGCTTGGCAACGGCGCTGTCGTGGCGCTGCCCGACAACATTCCGGCCGATCTCGTCGCCCGTCGCGCGGACATCGTGGCCGCACGCTGGCAGGTCGAAGCGGCGATGCACGACGTGAAGGAAGCGAAAGCCGAGTTCTTCCCGGACGTGAACCTCGCCGCCGGTTTCGGTTTCGATGCATTCGGCTGGGGCCGTTTCCTGACCGCATCGAGCCGTCAGATCCAGTTCGGCCCGGCGATCCATCTGCCGATTTTCGACGCCGGCGCCTTGCGCTCGCAGTTGAAGGGCCGCTTTGCCGACTTCGACCTCGACGTGGCGAACTACAACCAGACGCTCATCGGCGCATTGCAGGACGTCGCGACGCAAGTCTCGTCGATCCGTTCGATCGACCAGCAATCGGGCGACGCACAACGCGCGCTCGACGCATCGACGAAGGCCTACCAGCTGGCCGTGATCCGCTACAAGGCCGGTTTGTCGCCGCAGTTGCAGGTGCTGACCGCCGACCAGAACCGCCTCTCCGCCGAACAGACGGTGACGAGCCTGAAGATGAAGCGCCGCGATATGCAGATCGGCCTCATCAAGGCGCTCGGCGGCGGTTTCGACGCGACGCAGACCGGCCTCGTGGTGCCGACCGATGCCCCGGCATCGGCCACCGCCGCGACCGCCGCAGCGAACTGAGCGCGCAACGCACCGAACACACGCACGAACATCCGAATAAACGACGACGCTTGAGAGAACCCGGAGCACATCAATGAGCACCCCCCAGCAGCCCGCCGCCCCGCAACAGCCGGCGAACAACGGCAAACGCAAGCGCATGATGACGCTGCTCGTCATCGTGATCCTGATTGCCGCGATCGCGTACGGCCTTTACTACTTCCTCGTCGCACGCTTCACCGAAAGCACCGACGACGCGTACGTGAACGGCAACGTCGTTCAGATCACGCCGCAAGTGACCGGCACCGTGGTCAGCGTGAATGCAGACGACACGCAAACCGTGAAGGCCGGCGACCCGGTCGTCGTGCTCGATCCGGCTGACGCACGCGTCACGCTCGAGCAGACCGAAGCGCAACTGGCGCAGACCGTGCGTCAGGTGCGCGGCATTTTCGTCGACGACAACCAGTACGCCGCGCAAGTCGCGCAGCGTCAGGCCGATCTGTCGCGCGCTCAGGACGACCTGAAGCGCCGTCTGACGGTCGCGCAAACCGGCGCGGTGTCACAGGAAGAAATCTCGCACGCCCGCGACGCCGTGAAGAGCGCGCAAGCCTCTGTCGACGCCGCCCAGCAACAACTGGCGTCGAACCGCGCATTGACCGCGAACACCACGATCGCGAGCCATCCGAACGTCCAGGCCGCCGCCGCGAAGGTCCGCGACGCGTACCTGAACAACGCGCGTAACAACCTGCCGGCACCGGTCACCGGCTATGTCGCGAAACGCTCGGTGCAGGTCGGCCAGCGCGTGTCGCCGGGCACCCCACTGATGGCGATCGTGCCGCTGAACAGCTTGTGGATCGACGCAAACTTCAAGGAAGTGCAACTGCGTCATATGCGGATCGGCCAGCCGGTTGAAATGACGGCTGACGTGTACGGTTCGTCGGTGGTGTATCACGGCAAGGTGATCGGCTTCTCGGCCGGCACGGGTTCGGCGTTCTCGCTGCTGCCCGCGCAAAACGCGACCGGCAACTGGATCAAGGTGGTGCAGCGTCTGCCGGTGCGTATCTCGCTCGATCCGGCCGATCTCGAGAAGCACCCGCTGCGCATCGGCCTGTCGATGCAGGTCGACGTGAGCATCAAGGACGACAACGGCGGCCACCTCGGCGACGCGCCGAACACGGTCTACCAGACCGACGTGTTCGCGAAGTTCGGCGACGAAGCCGATGCCGAAGTTGCCCGCATCATCGCGGAAAACGCCGGTCCGAATGGCGGCGCGAAGAAGTCGGCGCAAACCGGCGCCGACGCTGCTGTCCCGGCCGCCAAGCCGGCCAAGAGCTGATCCCAGCCGCGTGACGATTCAAACAAGGCTTCTTTAATGGCTCAGGCTCAGGCGCAGCTCCCTCACCCGCCGCTCGAGGGAGCGCAACTGGTAATCGGCACCATCGCGGTGTCGCTTGCCGTTTTTATGAACGTGCTCGACACGTCGATTGCCAACGTGTCGATCCCGTCCATTTCGGGCGATCTCGGCGTCTCGTCCGACCAGGGCACGTGGGTCATTACGTCGTTCGCGGTCGCCAACGCAATCTCGGTGCCGCTAACCGGCTGGCTCACCGACCGTATTGGTCAGGTGCGTCTGTTCATGGCGTCGATCATCCTGTTCGTGATCTCGTCGTGGATGTGCGGCCTCGCGCCCACCCTGCCGTTTTTGCTGGCGTCGCGCGTGCTGCAGGGCGCGGTCGCCGGACCGATGATTCCGCTGTCGCAAACGCTGCTGCTCGCCAGCTACCCACGCGCAAAAGCGCCCATGGCGTTATCGATGTGGGCCATGACCACGCTAATCGCGCCGGTGGCCGGCCCGATTCTCGGCGGCTGGATTTCCGACAACATCTCGTGGCCGTGGATTTTCTACGTCAACATTCCGGTCGGGATCATTGCGGCTCTCGCGACGTGGATGATCTTCCGCAACCGCGATTCGGTGATACGCAAAGCGCCGATCGACGGCGTCGGTCTCGGTCTGCTGATCGTCTGGGTCGGCTCGCTTCAGGTGATGCTCGACAAGGGCAAGGACCTCGACTGGTTTTCGTCGACGACGGTCGTCGTGCTGGCGCTGGTCGCGGTCATTGCGCTCGCGTTCTTTATCGTGTGGGAACTGACGGCGAAGCATCCGGTGGTCGACCTGTCGCTGTTCGCGCGGCGCAACTTCACCGGCGGGACCATCGCGCTATCCATCGGCTACGGGCTCTACTTCGGCAATCTCGTGTTGCTGCCGCTGTGGCTGCAAACCGACATCGGCTACACCGCGACCGAAGCCGGGCTGGTGATGGCGCCGGTCGGTCTGTTCGCGGTGCTGCTGTCGCCGATTACGGGCAAGATTTTGCCGCGCACCGATCCGCGCTATATCGCGACGCTGTCGTTTCTGGTGTTCGCGCTGTGTTTCTGGATGCGCTCGCGTTATACGACCGGCGTGGACACCAACTCGCTGTTGATCCCCACGTTGATTCAGGGCATCGGCATGGCGGGGTTCTTTATCCCGCTGGTGTCGATCACGCTGTCGGGTCTGCCGGGCAACCGGATTCCCGCAGCGTCGGGTCTGTCGAATTTCGTGCGGATCATGTGCGGCGGTATCGGCACGTCGATTTTCCAGACCGCGTGGGATCACCGTACGATCATGCATCACGCGCAACTGGCCGCGCAGGCTAACGTGTACAACCCGGTGTTCGATCAGTCGATCCGGCAAATGGGTGCGGCGGGTTTTAGTCAGTCGCAGGCGTACGGGCTGTTCAACACGATGGCCACGCAGCAAGCCGCACAGTTGGGCGTGAACGATCTGTTCTTCATGTCAGCCGGTATTTTTGTGGCGCTGATTGCGCTGATCTGGATTACCAAACCGGAACGCGCCGGCGGTGATGCGGGTGCGGCGGCTGCAGCGGCGCATTGAGATTCAAAGGCCGCCGTCTTCCTGATCTGACGGCGGTATGAAAAAGGCGGGACTGCTTTCGAGCAGTCCCGCCTTTTTTCGTACTGGCGTAGGTCGCCTGAGTAATCGCTTGCGATAACGCTAGCTAGCCGCCGTCACCACCAGCCGCTCCGGCGCAAGCACGCCCTCGCCTTGCTTCGCAACCCCCAACAAGCGGCCCTGCGCGGCATACACCCTCACGCGCGGTGCGTTCACGGCGTCGGAGGAAATCGTCAACTCCGACAGTTTCAGACGCTGGCCGTGCAGAAACCGCCGCGTTTCATCCTCGTTCAACTCGATACGCGGGAAGGTCGACAGCAACGCGTCCACCGGTTGCAGCCACGTGTCGCGCTCGGCTTCCGTCGCGTCCGACAACGCATCGAGCGTCACCGAATTCTCGAGCGTCAGCGCTCCGACTCCGGTACGCCGCAGCGCAACCAGATGCGCGCCGCACCCCAGCGCTTCGCCAATGTCTTCGGCCAGCGTGCGCACGTAGGTGCCCTTACTGCACGTCACGCGAAATGACACGTCCGGCAACGCACACGCGATCAATTCGAGCTTGAGGATCGTGACCTGACGCCCTTCGCGCTCCACAGTCTGACCGGCACGCGCGTACTCGTACAACGGCTTGCCGTCTCGCTTGAGCGCGGAGTACATCGGCGGAACCTGGGTGATTTCGCCGAGGAATTGCGGAAGCACCGCCTGCACCGCCGCCTCGTCGCACGTGACTTCGCGCGTATCGATCGCTTCGCCTTCGGCGTCGCCGGTGGTCGTACGAATGCCGAGGCGCATGGTGGCCTCGTAGGTCTTGTCGGCTTCGAGCAGGTCTTGCGAAAACTTGGTGGCTTCGCCGAAACACAGCGGCAGCAAACCGGTCGCGAGAGGATCGAGCGTGCCGGTGTGGCCCGCTTTTTTCGCCAGATAGAGACGCTTGGCGCGGATCAGCGCGTCGTTGCTCGACAGGCCGAGCGGCTTGTCGAGCAGCAGCACGCCGTCGAGCGCGCGACGCGGCACGCGGGGGCGTTGAGGTGCGGTCATGTCAAAAAAGCAGAGACTTCGATGGATACGGAAAACAGCACTAAACAGTGGCGCATTGCGTGTTGCGCGTAGAAACCAATACCACTGCCACGTCCGCGATTGCGGCTAACGCCGCGCTCAGTCTTCCTTGGCGCGCGAGGCGTTGGCTTCGTCGATCAGACGCGACATTTCGACGGCACGCTCGATCGTCTTGTCGTAGTGGAAATGCAGCGTCGGCACGGTATGGATGTGCAGGCGTTTGAACAGCTGATTGTGCAGATGACCGGCCGCGTGGACCAACGCTTCGAGAGTCTGTTGCGGGTCGCCCGTCAACGTCGTGAAGAAGACTTTCGCGTGCGCGTAGTCCGGCGTCAGTTCGACGCTCTGAATCGTGACAATGCCGATGCGCGGGTCCTTGACCTCGCGCAGCAGCTCGGACAGATCGCGCTGGATCTGATCGGCAATCTGCACATTGCGATTAGGGGAAGTACGTTTCTTAGGCATGGTGTTATGTGATCCGATCTGACGGATGCAAAAAAGTTGTTCGCGCGACCATGGTTTTCGACTAACCGGGCGGCCAATAGACAAATGGCCCGGTGGACAAAACCGGCCTGCGCGAAACGGCGGCCCCAAAAACAACGGGCGGAGCGGGCGTTAAAGCCCGCTCCGCCCGTTGAGCCGTGCCGCGTGAATTACAGCGTACGCGCGACTTCGGTGATCTCGAAGACTTCGAACTGATCGCCTTCGACGATATCGTTGAAGTTCTTGATCGACATACCGCACTCGAAGCCCTGGCGGACTTCCTTGACGTCGTCCTTGAAGCGCTTGAGCGAATCGAGCTCGCCCGTGAAGATAACGACGTTGTTGCGCAACACGCGCACCGACGACGAGCGCTTGACGAAACCGTCCGTGACCATACAACCGGCCACTGCACCAATCTTCGGTACCTTGAAGACCTGACGCACTTCGACCGTACCCGTCACGATTTCGCGCTTCTCCGGTGCCAGCATGCCCGACATCGCTGCCTTCACGTCATCCACTGCGTCATAGATGATGTTGTAGTAACGAATATCGACGCCGTTCGACTCCGCCAGCTTGCGAGCTTGCGCATCCGCACGGGTGTTGAAGCCGATGATGACCGCCTTCGATGCCGTTGCCAGGTTGACGTCCGACTCGCTGATACCGCCCACCGCGCCGTGCACGATCTGCACGCGCACTTCGTCGGTCGAAAGCTTGAGCAGCGACTGCACCAACGCTTCCTGCGAACCCTGCACGTCGGCCTTCACGATGAGCGGCATATACGCCACTTCGCCTTCGCCCATCTGTTCCAGCATGTTCTCGAGCTTCGCGGCCTGTTGCTTGGCCAGCTTGACGTCGCGGAACTTGCCTTGACGGAACAGCGCCACTTCACGCGCCTTGCGGTCGTCCGGCATGACGATGACTTCTTCGCCAGCCTGCGGGACTTCCGACAAACCCTGAATTTCGACCGGGATCGACGGACCTGCCGACTTGGTCGGCTTGCCGGTTTCGTCGAGCATGGCTCGCACACGACCGTAAGCGCTACCTGCCAGCACCACGTCGCCGCGGTTCAACGTACCCGACTGGACCAGGATCGTTGCAACCGGACCCTTACCCTTGTCGAGCTTCGCTTCGATAACCAGACCCTTGGCCGGCGCTTCGACCGGTGCCTTCAGTTCCAGCACTTCGGCTTGCAGCAACACGTTTTCGAGCAGATCGTCGATGCCCGCGCCGGTTTTTGCCGACACCGGAACGAACGGCGATTCGCCACCGTATTCTTCCGGCACGACGCCTTCCGCGACGAGTTCCTGCTTCACGCGCTCCAGATTCGCATCCGGCTTGTCGATCTTGTTGATCGCAACGACGAGCGGCACGCCGCCAGCCTTCGCGTGGGCAATCGCTTCCTTCGTCTGCGGCATCACGCCGTCGTCGGCTGCGACCACCAGAATCACGATGTCGGTTGCCTTCGCACCGCGAGCACGCATTGCCGTAAAGGCTTCGTGACCCGGCGTGTCGAGGAACGTAATCACGCCACGCGGCGTTTCGACGTGGTAAGCGCCAATGTGCTGCGTAATGCCGCCTGCTTCACCCGCTGCAACCTTCGCACGGCGGATGTAGTCGAGCAGCGAGGTCTTGCCGTGGTCGACGTGACCCATGACCGTGACGACCGGCGGACGCGGCAGAGCTTCCGCATCCGACACTTCGCCTTCGACCAGCATCGCTTCCGGATCGTCCAGCTTGGCCGCAACCGCGTGGTGGCCCAGTTCTTCGACGATGATCATCGCCGTTTCCTGGTCCAGCATCTGGTTGATCGTGACCATCTGGCCGAGCTTCATCATCGACTTGATGACTTCCGATGCCTTCACCGACATCTTGTGCGCCAGGTCGGCAACCGTAATGGTTTCCGGCACATGCACTTCACGCACGATCGGTTCGGTCGGCGCCTGGAACGTGGTGTTCTGATCCTGATGCTTGCCGCGACCCTTCGGGCCACCGCGCCAGCCGCGATCCACACCGCCGCTCGTGTCGCCACGCGTCTTGATGCCGCGACGCTTCGCTGCGTCGTCCTGCCAGCCGCCCTTGCCGCCGCCAGGCTTCTTCTTGTCGCCAGCGGACGGTGCGGTGGTGGCTGCCGGAGCCGCAGCAGCCGGCTTCTTCGCAGCCGGACGCGCCGCTGCTTCACCCGCCGGACGTGCCGGCTTGTGCAGCGTACCCTTGGCTTCCGCGGCCTTGGCCGGCTCGGCGGGCTTCGGTGCCGGTTCCGGCGCCTTGACCTGTGCCTTGCGCGGCGTATTCATCATTTCGCGGATAGCGCGTGCTTCGGCTTCAGCCGCTGCACGGCGCTTGGCGATCTGTTCCTGCTCGGCACGCGCTTTGTCGGCTGCCTGACGCGCAGCGTCTTCAGCCTTCTTCGCGGCTTCGCGTTGAGCAGCGCGTTCGGCCGCTGCCCGTTCGTCGTCCTGCTCGCTTTCTTTCGCGACTGCCGGCTCCGCAGCCTTGGCTGCCACTGCCGGTTCGACCTTTGCAGCAACAGGTTGCGCAGCTTGCGCAGTCTGCTGCGCCTTCTCGCGAGCTGCCGCCTCGGCCGCAGCCGCCGCGCGCTTCTTCGCCGCGTCTTCTTCCGCACGCTTGCGCTCGGCTTCAGCAGCCAGCTCGCGTGCCTGACGCTCCGCTTCTTCGCGCTCGAGTTGTTCCTGACGCGCCTTCAACTCCTGAGCCTGCTTTTCGAGCAGTTCAGCTTCGTGACGAGCTTCCTCTTCACGACGTTGAAGTTCGAGGTCGTCGACCTCGGCTTCGGCCACATGATTCGATGCATCCCCGCCTTCGGCCGAGGCTTCGTCGCGGCGGACGAAAGTACGCTTCTTACGCACCTCGACCTGAATGGTGCGAGCTTTGCCCGTCGCGTCGGATTGTTTGATCTCCGACGTATGCCGTTTCGTCAGCGTGATCTTGCGCTTGTCCGCATCAGTCGAGCCGTGAGACTTGCGCAAGTGGTCGAGCAGACGCGCCTTGTCCGTTTCGGACAAGCTGTCGTCTTCGCTCGCTTTTGTGACGCCCGCCGCCTGCAGCTGCTCGAGCAGCACGCCTGCAGGCATTTTCAGTTCCGCGGCAAATTGGGCTACGTTGTTACTCGCCATTCATTCCTCTTAATGCAAGGACCGATTCCTTGCGGTTAGCATCGGGTCATGCGGCCTGACGGCCGCGTTCAATTTAGTGCGCCATGGTCATTTCTCACTGGAACCAGTGTTCACGTGCTTTCATGATCAACGCCTTAGCGGCATCCTCTTCCATTCCGGTCATCTCGACCAGTTCATCCACGGCCAGTTCGGCGAGTTCGTCGCGCGTCTGCACCTGATGTTCAGCCAGCTTTGCGAGCAGGTCGGCGTCCATGCCGTCCAGGCTCTTCAGGTCGAGTGCTACATTTTCGACCTTTTCTTCATTCGCGATAGCTTGCGTGAGCAACGCGTCGCGCGAGCGGTTACGCAGTTCGTGAACGGTGTCTTCGTCGAATGCTTCGATTTCGAGCATTTCGTTGAGCGGCACATAAGCGATCTCTTCGAGGCTCGTGAAGCCTTCGTCGATCAGGATGTCGGCAACTTCTTCGTCGACATCGAGACGCGCCATGAACAGGTCACGCAGTACACCGCGTTCCTGATTCTGCTTTTGCGCAGATTCGTCCGGCGTCATGATGTTGATCTGCCAGCCGGTGAGTTCGCTGGCAAGACGCACGTTCTGGCCGCTGCGGCCGATCGCGACCGCCAGTTCGTTTTCGTCTACGACGACGTCCATCGAATGCTTTTCTTCATCGACGACGATCGACTGGACGGCTGCCGGCGCGAGCGCGCCGATCACAAACTGTGCGGGATCTTCCGACCATAGCACGATGTCGACGTTTTCGCCACCGAGCTCGTTGCGCACAGCCTGCACGCGCGAGCCGCGAATACCGACGCAGGTGCCGATCGGATCGATGCGCTTGTCGTAAGCGACCACGCCGATCTTGGCGCGGACGCCCGGATCACGAGCCGCCGCCTTGATTTCCAGCAGGCCCTGTTCGATTTCCGGCACTTCCATTTCGAACAGCTTCATCAGGAATTCGGGCGCCGTACGCGACAGTTCGATCTGCGGACCGCGAGCGGTGCGATCGACCTTGGCGATATAGGCGCGCACGCGGTCGCCCACGCGCAGGTTTTCCTTCGGAATCAGCTGATCGCGGCGCAGCAGCGCTTCGACACGGCCGGTTTCGACGATGAAGTTACCCTTGTCGAGGCGCTTCACCGAGCCGGTCATGATGTGCTCGCCGCGCTCGAGGAAGTCGTTCAGGATCTGCTCGCGCTCGGCGTCGCGCACCTTCTGCAGGATGACCTGCTTGGCGGCCTGCGCGCCGATACGGCCGAATTCGATCGACGGCACCGGTTCTTCGATGAACTCGTCGAGTTGAATCTCGGGTTGCTGTTCACGTGCTTCGAACAACAGAATTTCCTGATCCGGCTCCTGCAAACCGGCTTCATCCGGCACCACTTTCCAGCGGCGAAACGTTTCGTGCTCGCCGCTTTCACGGTCGATGTGGACGCGGATGTCCGCGTCTTCTTCGAAGAGTTTCTTGGAGGCCGAAGCGAGAGCCGCTTCGAGCGCGGCAAATACCACGTCTTTGTCGACATTCTTCTCGCGTGCCAGCGCATCCACCAGCATCAACACTTCGCGACTCATTGTTTGCGGCTCCTAAAGTCAACTTGCGGAACGAGGCGCGCTTTGTCCATGTCCGCGAGCGTGAAATCGAGCATCGCGGCGCCTTCCTTCCCTTCAAATTCCAGACCGATCGTCTCGCCTTGCGGAGCATGCAGGATGCCCCGGTACGATTTCCGTCCGTCCAATGGCTTTTTCAATGTGATTACCGCTTCGCTGCCTGCGAAGCGTTCGAAATCCGCCAGTTTCTTCAGCGGGCGGTCGAGACCGGGCGACGACACTTCAAGCCGCTCGTAATCGATATTTTCGACCGTCAGAACGTGCTGGAGCTGACGCGTGACTTTCTCGCAGTCTTCGATCGCGATGCCGGCCGGCTGGTCGATATAAATGCACATCATGCCGCGCCCGGTGCGCTCGAGATCGACGAGCTCGTAGCCGAGTCCCACGACCGTGGTTTCAATCAGTTCCGTCAGTTGCACATTGCCCTCTTAGATGTTCGCGCAGCGAGCCTGCCGCTTGTTTTGCAAACAACCAATGCGGGCCGCGCGCCAAGCCGGCGCACGTTCGTGCGTACCCGAGATGCCGAACCACGATTAACTGAGCGGCAAAAAAAAATGGGCTAAACGCCCATCATCTTATTACCGGTGGTCGCACCTGAGCCGCACATGAAAAGCCGCACGCCCAGCGACTTCGCGATTGTAGCCATTTTTCAGGACAAACGCAAACCGCAGAACGCTGCGTAAAGCGCATTTCCGCTTGATTTCATGGGAATCTTTCGACGATACGGCGACGCGCGGAGCCTTTTGCAAGGCGACCCGGACAGTACCGAAGCACTATCGTGCAACCAGGAGCAAATCAGACCCGCCCCTATTTTTGGCCGCACCACGGTTTTATGCGTTGGATGAAACTATAGCGATCATCGATTGAATCTGACGGTGGTTCGCGAAAATCGATAAAAGCGATTTGCGACCAACCGTCTTACATTGCAGCTTTATTCTCCGATCGCCCGGCTTAGCTGCCGGGCAACCTTCAAACAGAGTCAGATTCCGCAGCGAGGTTTAACGGCCACGCGAGCGGCCGCGCGGCGCGCCGCCGCTACGATTGCCACCAGCCGGGTTGGCATTGCCGCCAGCGCGGTTCGCGTTGCCGCCACGATTGCCTGCCGGACCGCGGCTGCCGCCGCCGTTGCCCGGATTTGCGCCGCCCGCAGCGCGCTTGCCGCCGCCACTACGGTTGCCGTTGCCCGACGGCGCACGATTGCCGTCGACCTCACGGCCACCACGCGGACCCGTTGCGCCACCCATGGAGCCGCCGCCAAAACCGCTCGCTCCACGGCCCGTGCCGCGATTGCCATAGCCGCCACCGCTACCGGCGCCGCCACCGAAACTACCGCCCGTACCGCCGCCAAAACCACCACCCGCCGCACCGCGACGGCCTTGCCCTTGACCACGCGGCTGTTGCTCAAAGCGGCTGTGCGACATCAACACCGGCTCACGGCCGATAAAGCCCATCGACGTCTGCATCGGATCCGGCTGCTTACGCTCGGGCGCCGAGTTGCGGCTGCCACGCTCTTCCGTGGGCGCCTTCAGGCCCACCGACGCCATCAGCGCCCGCACCTGGTTGTCCTCAAGCTCTTCGTAACGACCGCGCTTCAAGCCCTTCGGCAGCGAAATCGCGCCGTGACGCGTGCGGATCAGGCGGCTGACCATCAAGCCGGCGGCTTCGAACATACGACGCACTTCGCGATTGCGCCCTTCGGCCAACGCGACGTGATACCAGTGATTGGTACCCTCGCCGCCGCCGTCGCGGATACGCAGGAAGTTCGCCGGACCGTCTTCCAGTTCGACACCGTGAAGCAGCTTCTGACGCATGCCTTCAGCCAGCTCGCCGACCACGCGCACCGCATATTCACGCTCGACGCTATAACGCGGGTGCATGAAACGGTTCGCAAGATCGCCCGACGTGGTCAGCATCAGCAGACCTTCGGTATTGAAGTCGAGACGGCCGACTGCGAGCCACTTGGCCGTTTTCATCGGCGGCAGCTTGTCGAACACCGACGGACGGCCTTCCGGGTCAGCATGGCTGACGATTTCGCCAGTCGGTTTGTGATACAGCAGCACGCGCGGCGGCTTGTTGGCCAGCTTGCGCTTGACCGGCTTGCCGTTGATGCGAACCTGGTCGGTCGGCATGATGCGCTGACCGATGTGAGCCGGCTCGCCGTTCACCGAAACGCGTCCGGCAACGATCAACTCTTCCATGTCGCGACGCGAGCCCATGCCTGCTTCGGCGAGCACCTTGTGCAGCTTCGGCGCGTCGTCGTCGGCGGCCAGCACGCGCTTCGGCGCGGCGGGCTTGCCACGGCGCAGCATCGGCGCGCGCACGCCGCCGGTGGCGCTGTTATCCGCGTCGAACGCAGGCGACGTGACGTAGGAAAAGAGGTCGTCCTGACCCGCTTCCGCCGGTGCGGGTGCCGCCGACGCTTCGCCGCCACGGCGGTTGTTCTGACGCTGACCACCCTCACGCGGCTGACGCTCGCGCTGGCCTTCACGGGCAGCGCCCTCGCGCTGACCACCCTCGCGCTTCGCGCCGCCCGCATTGCGGCGCGGGCCTTGGCCCTTGGCGCCAGCGTCCTTGCGTGGCATGCGTACTTGCGCGACCACTTCGCCGTCCGGCGGCGCTTCGGTGACGACCGGCGCGCCTTGCGCGGGTGCGCCTTCGGCGCCCTTCGTCTTCGCTCCGGCGCGGCGGCGCGCGATCAGGCTGCGCGGTCCGCGACGCAAGCCGCGGCGCGGACGGTCTTCGCCGTCAGCTTCCGCGGACTGCGCCGGGCGCTCGCCCTCGCCGGCCGACGCTTGCGTGGTGCGAGCTTCGTCGGCCCGTGCCGACGGCACGGCGCGCTCGGATTCGGACGAATCGGTGTCGTGGGTATGTGTCAAAACAACCTCAAAATGTCAGGTCGCGCACGCCCGTTGCGGGCGTGGCAAAAAAAGTTCGGTTACGTCAGGCGCTGCGCGACTCGGGTTCGTCGTCGGTCAGAACGCCTGCGTCCTGTGCGGCATCGCGGCGATCTTCAGGATCGCCGTGCGCCGCCGTGGTCGGATTCGGCTCGGCGGCGTGCTCCGTATCGCGGAGTACGCCCGAGTCGTGCGCGGGTATTGCCGGATCGGCCTGGGAGACCGGATCGTGATTCTGTGCGGGCTCGGCGATGCCGGCCTGCGGTTCTGCATGCGCCTTTTCGGCGTGTTCTGGCGTGGCCGGTGAGCCTGCGGCATCGAAATGCGGCGTCGTTGCCGGTGCAGCGGGATCAGTAACGTTATCGACCGACCCGGCTTCGACGGTGCTACTTCCTGCTTCCGGCGCGGTGGTCGCTGCGTCGATATTCGTATCCGCTGCCATCGTCGTAGCGCTGGCTGCTTCAGCCTTCGCTTCGACTTCGCTCCCGCCTTCTTCGAGCGCCGTGGCCGTAGAGTCAAAACTCACGGCTCGCACCGCAGCTTCAGCCGCCAAGTCGCCGGCGTCGCCTTCCTCACCTGATACGAGAGTCTGCGCAACCTCGGCATCGGCGAATTCGATCGCATGCTGACCGAGCAGATCGGCATTCAACTGAGCCGACGGATCGGCCAGCGGCGGCAACTCGTCGAGCGCGCGCAGACCGAGGTCGTCGAGAAACTGCCTCGTAGTCGCGTACAGCGCCGGACGGCCCGGCACATCGCGATGACCGATCACTTCGATCCAGTTACGGTCTTCGAGTTGCTTGACGACCTGCGTATTCACCGTGACGCCACGAATTTCTTCGATATCGCCTCGCGTGACCGGCTGTCGGTACGCAATGATCGCGAGCGTTTCGAGCACCGCGCGCGAATATTTCGGCGGCTTTTCAGGATGCAAACGATCCAGATACGAACGCATCGCGGGCTTGCTTTGAAACCGCCAGCCCGACGCCAGCCCGACCAACTCCACACCGCGCCCAGACCAGTCCTGCTTGAGGTCTTCGAGCAAAGTCCGAACGGTGTCTGCCGACACGCCGTCGGCAAAGAGCTTGCGTAACTCGCCGAGCTTTAACGGCTCCTGCGCGCAGATCAAGGCAGTCTCGAGGACGATCTTCGCCTCTTGGGTATTCATGCAGCTAGGTCAGACCCTGTGGTCAAAGAACCGGATCAAACAGACGATGTGGAACTGAAGACGCGCTCGCCCGATTCTGATCGGTCATATTGATGGGAGCACGCACCGGGGGGAGGCGAAACAGACTATCGAGCCAAACCCAGCCGGACGGAGCAGCGATATTCCTGAAAGGAATCGCGTGACTGAGCGCCATATTACGCAAAAACAATCAGTGCGTAAAGACGAAATCCCCGACGCATTTTCTGGCCGGGCGGTGGCCGGCGTGCTTTAGCCGAAAAGCCGGTGCCCCCAGGAGAAACGCCGCTCTTTCCGACCAGACTTTTCAGTCGCTCTTTTCAGCCAGCACGCCAACCGGCTCTCAGCCAGCATTCACCAGACTGTTCCGTATTGCGCCAGATAGCGTTTCAGACGCTCGACGCCCGCGTCGAGTCGCGCCGTATCGCAGGCATAACACCAGCGCACAAAACCTTCGCCCTGCGGACCAAATGCGCTGCCAGGCGCTATGCCAAGCCCAACTTCGCGCACCATGGCTTTACACAAATCCAGGCTGTGCTCGGCTCCCGGCATCGAGAAAAACAGATACATCGCACCCGGCGGCGCCTTTACGTCAACTCCCGGCAGTTCGGAAAGCGCGCGCACCAGGTGGTCTCGCGAGGTTTTCAGGTCGCGCACCAGTTCCTGCGTATAGCGCTCGCCCTGCTGAACGGCTGCGATCCCCGCCTGCTGCACGAAAGACGGCGCGCACGAAGTGTTGTACTCGACCAGCTTGCCCAGGTCGTCCATCAAACCAGCAGGTGCGACGATCCACCCTAGCCGCCAGCCGGTCATCAGCCACGCCTTTGAAAACGAATTCACGCAGATCACACGCTCGTCGCGCCCGGCCAGATCGAGAAACGACGGTGCTGTGCGGGCCGATGAGCCTTCTGCGCCCGCTTCCGCGTCGGCGTAATACAGGCGCTCGTAGACTTCGTCAGCGACGATCCAGATGCCGTGGAGACGGCAATGCGCCAGCACGGTGCGCTGCTCGTCGCGGCTCATCACCCAGCCGGTCGGATTGTTCGGCGAGTTGATCAGCAGCATTCGGGTGTCGGGTGTCAGCGCCGCGAGCAGTCGCTCGATGTCAAGCTGCCAGCCATGTTCGCCATAGTTAAGCGCGACCGTTTCGACATGGGCACCAAGAATTTTCGGAATCTCGACCAGATTCGGCCACAACGGGGTGACGGCAACCACACGATCACCTGCACCCACTACCAGTTGCGAAGCAAGCATCAGCGCGTTGACACCCGCGCTGGTCACCGCGATGTGATCCGCCGACGTCGCGCCGTGCAGTCCGGTCACATAACCCGCCAGCGCCGCGCGCAATGGCGCAATGCCCAGGTTATGCGTGTAGAACGTCGCGCCGCCTGCAAGAGCAGCGCTGGCGGCTTCGCGGATGAAGGCCGGCGTGACCCGATCGGACTCGCCGAACCAGAACGGCAGCACGTCGCTGACGCCAAAACCGGCGTTGGCGACTTCGCGGATTTGCGAAGGACGCAGCGCGCGCACGGCGTCGCGCGCATTCGGGATGAAGGGCACAGGCAGGTCCGACACGCTCATCGAGGCTTCCAGACGGGTTAGAGGTAGGGGTTGACGCTTAAGGAAGCTGTCAGTTTATCGCGGCGTCTATTTTCGGAGCGGCGAAGTCGCCCATCTCCGGTTCGAATGGAGGTCGCCGTAGAAGTCCGAAGCGTCATCACAAACATGAACAGATGGCGTAGGCCCTGGTAGCAGCGAGCAACCGGGCGACAGTCCGTTGTGGCGTGGCGCCTGAACTCAGTCCATGAGACGTAAAGCCACCCCGCCCCAGCTTCCCAACAATTGGGCTTTCTTCATGAGCGACCAAGCCCTGCCCCGCCTAATTCAAATCCTCCGCCCGCGCCGGCAGTTGCCGGATCAACCCCCACACAGCCTCCGCTGCCGGTGATAGCGACCGGTCCCGCCGCCGCACCAATTCGACCGTGCGCTCCGCTCGCGGCACGAGCGGCCGCGCGACCAGCGCCGCGCCCGCCGGCAAGGGCAACGCCAGCCACGGCAGCACGCTGACGCCGACGCCGGCCTCCACCAGCCCAAAAACGGTCGCGGAATGCCCTAACTCCTGCACCACCGTGGCGCTTACGCCGTGCGCCTGCATCACGGCGTCGATAATCGGCCGGCTACCCGACGCGTAATCGAGCATCACCAACTGCTGACCTTCCAGATCCGCCCACGCGACCTGCTCCTGTGCTGCCAGCGGGTGATCGTCGCGAAAGACCACGCAGAACGAGTCGGTCATCAGCGACTCGCTGATGAGATCGTCGGCGGAAAAAGGGCCGATGATCACCCCGAAATCGACCTCGCCCGACTTGACCTTGCGCACCACGTCGCTCTGCACGTCGTCGCGCAGTCCCAAGGTGATGTACGGAAACTGTTGCATGCACGACGCCACCACGCGTGGCATCAGCCGGTAAGCCACGGTGGGGCTGGCGGCCACTACCACGCGTCCACGGCGCTGCTCGCCGATTTCGCGGATTTCGCGCAATGCGTCGTCCAGATCGGTCAACAGCCGCGACACGCTCGACACCAGATTGCCGCCAACATCGGTCAGTTGCACCTCGCGCGTAGTACGGTCGATCAGCTTGAGACCGATCTCGCTCTCCAGTTCGCGCACGCAGCGACTTACCGCCGATTGCGTCAGACCAATCTCATCTCCCGCCCGGCTAAAACTCTGCAGACGCGCGACCTCAATGAAAACCCTTAGCTGACGCAACGTCACATTCATTTGTCAACCTCATTAATAGCTTTGTTTGATGCGCATTGTAGGGTCAAAAAGCTTACTGGGGGCCATCTTCGTGCTTTCGCTGCAATGCAGCAATAAGGCGCAAGCGCACGCTGGTCGGGCCTGATTGCACAAGATTGGTGATTGTCCCGATTTGCGGGATGGGTTTTTTGGATTCTCATACGCCCCTAGCTAGCGCCCGCGCTGGCCCGCCGCTACGGGGCTTTCAGGGAGTCGGAATCAACTTGGCACACTTCATGCATTTACATGCACACAGGGTCGGCGCCATGACTTCCGATTTTTGAGAGACGTGGCAAGCCCGATCCCCTTGGCACTCGCCTATCGAGTGCATGGAGAGTGCGCGGCGCGGGGCAGCGCACCGGAGTTAGCTTCGCTGAGGTGAAACATGATGCTGTTCGACGATTTGAGAGACAACGAGTGGGCGCTGGTCGAGGCTTTGTTCTGTGCCGAGCCGGCACGGAGTGAACGGCGTGGCCGGCCTCGCGTGGAAGCGCGCGCGGTTGTCAACGCTGTGCTTTGGGTGCTGTCGACGGGCGAAGGCTGGTCCAAACTGCCGGGCCGTTATCCGTCGCCGCCGACTTGCCGCCGTCGCTTCGACGAATGGCAAGCCGATGGTACGCTCGCCGAAATAGTTAAGCGACTCGGCACGAGCGGCCGTGAAATTTCGCTGCGCGGCCGGATTGGTGCGACCGCGGCGAAACCGCCGGCACCGCCGAGCCGCGACCGCCTGCGCGGCGCATTCTGGACCAATCCGGAATCGTGGCGCGCGCCGGTCAAGATGGCCTGACACGAATTACTGCCGCCGGTCGCCCAGGGCGACCGGCGTACTTTCGAGTTGCCGTGTTGTTGCGAATCCACCACTCGCCGCAGCCATAGTGGGCACCGCCAACCGGCGCGCCCAACGCAGTCGTCGCTTTCACCTCACCGTCACGTCAGCGCTTTTTTCGCTGCTTCAGGCAACTGAAGCAGCGCGCTGATTGCTGATGAAACATCCATTTACTATTACTTACAGCGTGCTTTCGCTACTCGGCATATGTTTATACGTATGCAAAACAGGCCTTGAGTTGATCGGCTTGACGGGAGCTCAGCATGAAACCAATGCCACTGCTTCTGTGCGGCATTGTGATTTCATCAATGGCCGCACCGACGCTCGCACAGGAGCGTCAACAGGCTTGGAACTGGCGGCCGGACCGCACGGCCAGCCTTGAATCGTGGCAGGAAAGTCAGACGCGTAGCCGCGACTTCACGCCACCGGCACCGCGCGGAGATTTGCGCGGCGATATTGCCAGTAATGTTCGGACGCGTCCGGAAGCCCCGCGGGAAGATTCGACGCGCCGGAGGTGAGGTGCCTTTTCTGGGTTCCAAATGGATGCCACAAACTAAACCGCTATTTGAATTCCAGACGCTGCCGCAGCACTTCTATTGCCAGAACGTCGAAAGAAATGCCTCGCCAGGTGATTGGAATAATCAGGGAACCACCCGGCGTGACACCAGTCTCATTAACTGCCATTAGCACAGCGTGGCAGTAGTAATTCCGGTACGCCCGTATCGTCGTGATACGGGCTTTTTTTCTCCCAAACGAAAACAGCCGATGCGTCAGGCATCGGCGTGTGTATCCATTCGTTGATCGTCGGAGAAAAGAATCTTCGCCAGCCGCAAAAGCGGCTGGAAAATCCGCACGAGCCTGCCGAACGGCGCGATAGCGCCTTACGGTCTCGCCTCGAGCACTGCCGCCACCCGCACCTCGGCCTTGTCCAGAACGTAGTCGTTCATTCGCTGCGCGGTCCAGCTGAGCAAACGTTCATCATGAGCGAGCCGCGCGAACTCGGCTCTGCCCCGATCCGTAAGCACAGCGATGTCTACCGGTGCGTGAAAGCCCGGCGCTGGTGCGACGGTGCGCTGCCGAACGGTATCCATGAGGCCTAATGCGCGAAGATATTGGAAAACGCCCGGCCGTCTGGCCCATGGAACCTGGCGATATTGCGCCCGCCGCAGCGCTTCAAGTACCGCTTCGTTGGAATACGTGGTCATCTCACTTCTTTCTTAAAGTGCAGCTATGACACATCTATGCCCAACACGTCACCGCGCCACCAGTGACGCGCGTAGCACCCGCCTTGGCCGGAAGCTGGCTGCCTATCGAAGCAGCCGAGTTCCACCAGGTGTTGCCTGGTCTCGGTTTCGGAACCCCCGTTTGAACGGCATGTTAGCGTTCTACCTACGTGCCGACGATGCAACCGCTGCGGCGCGATAGCAAGCCCGTAGATTTGTCCCGAAAGACATACGTTACCCCATTTAAATTGATTCTATTCACTTTATTAGCGCTTTTTTTTGCAGCAATCGTGCGATGGAAGCGCGCCCGCCGCCCCCTCATCCTTGTCACTGTCATCCTGTTCTGGCTGCTTGCAGCCGGGTGGCTGGCAGCGCCCTTACTCGATCTGGCGCAGCCGCATCGGGAAAATGTGACGCCGACCACGTTTGCGCCGCGCACGGCAATCATCCTGCTGGGTGGCGGCACGATTTACGACCACAACCACGTGCTCGTACCACCGCACGACGTACTCTCCCGCATTTCGGTGAGCGCGGAGAATTACACGGAATGCAAACGAAACGCGGCCAGTTGCCAGGTGATCGTGAGCGGCGGCAATCCGCAGCGGCACCCCGCCACCGAAGCCGAGACTTATCTTCCTTACCTATTGCGTGAGAAGGTTCCTCGCGCGGACATCGTGCTTGAAGACAGCAGTCTCACGACGTATGAAAACGCGCGCAACGTATCGGCCATTGTCGGTCAATCACGTTACGACACGGTGATCCTCGTCACCTCCGCGTATCACATGCCGCGGGCGTTACTCGACTTTCACCGCTTCGGCATTGCGCCGCAACCGTTGATCTCCAGCGCGCGGCGCGTCCAACTGGGCGTATTGCCGCGCTATGAGAATCTGAAGAGTGCGGAGATCGCGTTGCATGAACTGATTGGAATCGCGCAATTTCACGTCTATCGCGCACTCGGCTGGTTCTGATATTCGAATGACGGGAGGGCCGTTATTTAGCCCTCCGAATTCTGAAGAGAAGTGTATTGCCGTGACATACATGTGAATGCGGCGCAAATTGATTAATCAATTTAGCTAATAAGAACGCTGCATTGTGAGATGTAACAGATTGTGATTGCAGTTACAAAAGCATCTGCGGGAGCGGATATTGCTGACTAGAATGCATTGTCTTTCCGACAGGACAGGCAATACTCGGGTCCACAACCACTCTGCGGAGGTAGCGATGAAGAAAGTGTCCCTGGCGATCCTGGTTTCTCTCAGTGCTGTAGCGGGCGCGGCGTATGCGCAGGACAACGGCATCACGATGAGTAACGACCCGGCGAAAGCCGCCGACATCGAACAACGCGCGCAAGATTTGCAAAATCGCCAGCAATCGATGAGTGCAGCGCCGGCCATGTCGGATAAACATCACAAGCCGCATCATCACAAGAAGCCCGATGCACAGTAAGCGTGCGGTTGGACGTCCTCTTTAGAGGACAACGATCAGCTTCACTTCGTGGCCTCGTTCCACGAAGGTGAAAAGCCGAAGCCGGCCATGCCGGCTTCGGCTTTTTTGCTGTTTAATGGATCTTCGTCATCGGCCTGGGTAGCCTCGCGAAGCCCGGCGCGCCCGGCTTTCAGTATGCTAAAGTCGCGCACCGACCGGCACCCAGCCGGAATCCCCTAACCCGTACGCACCCTGGTGCGGAGGACAGCATGAGCAACATCCAGCTTGATATCGAATGGACCGAAGCAGCATCCCGCAAAATTGAAAAACTGATGCCGCGCGGCGGTCAGGAAGCGTTTCTCGCGCTGCCCCCCGTCGAATGCCTGCCGATGGAAGGCGACGTGCTGTTTCTTGGCCCTGATGGCAAGCAGCAACCGTTTATCGTCGCGGAACGGCAGTATCACCATGACGGCGATGCGGACTGGACCATCATCCTGATCCTGGACGTGCCGCAAGCGACGCACTAAAACGCGCTCGCCTGGCATCTGCAGAAAAAATGACGGCGAGCGAGCCGCACAGGCTGATTGGCCTGGCGGTTCGCTCGCCGTTGCTGCGTTTACGGGTCTAAGCGGGCCCAAGCGGGCTTTGGCACGCTTCAACGGGCTGAACAGCCGTCGACGCCAGCGTGAACAACCCGAGTTACACGATCTTCGACACGACGCGAACTTCCGAGTGTTCGAGCCAGTCTGCGGCGGCTTTACGATAAGCCTCCAGATGCGCTGACTTCGCATGCGCCGCCAGCGCTTCCTGGCTTTCCCAACGCTCGACGAACACAAACCGGCGCGGCTCCTGCAGATCACGGTGCAGATCGTACTGAAGCGCACCCTGCTCCTTGCGCGTCGGCCCGACGATACCTTCGAGCGCCTCGCGCACCTGCTCTTCATAGCCTGGTTTTGCCACCGAG
Source organism: Paraburkholderia fungorum (assembly GCF_900099835.1). NCBI lineage: Bacteria > Pseudomonadati > Pseudomonadota > Betaproteobacteria > Burkholderiales > Burkholderiaceae > Paraburkholderia > Paraburkholderia fungorum. The sequence continues at coordinate 1,721,276 of NZ_FNKP01000001.1, read as the reverse complement.
ATTGCGACCACCGCGATTTCCGACATGCCTGGCTCCTTTGCCTGAAAAATTAAGAAACAGCAGCATACCTGCCGGTCGCCAAATCTGCTGCCGGGCGCCGCACACCGTCAGCACGCCTCGTGCGGACGGCACCGGATTCAACTCGAAAAAAACTCGACACATACGAGAAGTGTCTGAGCATGGAGCGAGTCACGTCTGGGCACCGCCGTTGCCTGGAGTTTGGCGGGTAGCCGCGTGCCGCCCTGTTACGCTCATTTCGTACAGGCAAACAATTGCAATCCGCGCTTCGGGGTGGTCCGAAATGAGTGCGCCGGAACCAGTGCGGCACGCCTTCAAATCCAGTCCGGGCTGCCCTCCGTCATTCTCTGGCATGGCAGATTTCGGGGTCACGCGTCTGTGATTACCCGCACATTCATGCGAATTGCAAACTGCTAGACTGGTTTTGACTAATCTGCCGGAGTCCAGCATGGCTGGCATCGTTCTCCGCGTTCCCGGGCTTTATCGATTGCGCCCTGCTCTCGCGTGGACCGTGCTTCCATTGCCCGCTGCGCCGGGTTGCGCGAATCGCCGTCCGTCGGTCGCGAAGCTCTCTTGTGTGCTCTCATTTCCGCCCCTATGCCAACCGTCAGCGAATTGACCCTGAGCGGCCTGCTCCCGCATCTGGTACGGGATGAATCCGGCTGGACCGCGACGTGGCGCGCGTTGACGCTGCATAGCGTGTTCCAGCCCGTGATTTCGGTGACACACCAATGCGTGGTCGGTTATGAAGGCTTGTTGCGCGCCTTCGATCCGGTCGGCTTGCCGGTCTCGCCCGAAGTCCTTTTTTCCGGCACGCGGTCGGCTGCGGATGCCCGCGAACTCGACCGCATCGCGCGCTGTCTGCACGTCGCGAATTTCATGGAACAAGGCATTACCACCGGTTGGCTGTTTCTGAACACGCGTCCACAAGTATTCGAAACCGGCTGGCCGCAGCGCGCGTTCATCGACGAGTTGTCCGCGCATTTCGGGTTGCCGCAGGAACGCATCGTGATCGAGGTGCTGGAGCAGCCCGCCGACGATGAATCGGCCGTCGCCAGCATGCTCGCCGCATCGCAGCCGCGCGATTTCCTGATCGCGATCGACGACTTCGGCACAGGCTTTTCGAACTTCGACCGCGTGTGGCGTTTCCGTCCCGACATCGTCAAGCTCGACCGCTCGCTGGTGGCGCGCGCGGGCAAGCGCGAGGGCGACGATTCGATGATCGATCATCTGATCGCGATGCTCCATCAGTCCGGCACGCTGGTGCTGGCCGAAGGCGTCGAGACCGAAGAGGAATTGATGATCCTGATGCAGGCCGACGTCGATTTCGTGCAGGGCTTCTGGCTCGGTCAGCCGAAGGGTTCGATACAGGCGGCGTGCGCCCGCGTGCCGACGCTGGTCGAATCGATCTGGAACAAGTTCGCCGCGTACGAACGCGAGGTCGCGGGTCATCAGCGGCTCGGTTTCGAGGGCTTCGCGGAGGCGGTGCTGGCGGCGGCGGACACCTACAAGGTAACCGGCGATCTGCGCCAGGCCGCGCAAAAAGTATGGCATCTGCGGGAAGCACGCCGGGTCTTCATCACCGACGGTCAAGGCGAGCAAACCCAGCCATCAGTGACGGCCGCTTCGGTGCCACCACCGCCGCTGCGGCTCGCGCCGCTTTACACCGAAACGCGCAGCAACTGGTCACGGCGTGCGTACTTCAAGCACGCGCTTGCCGCGCCGGGACGGGTCGCGATGATGGGTCCGCATTATTCGCTGGCCGACGGCGAGGACTGCTACACCGCGGCGCTGGCGTTCGAGCGCGATGGGATGCACGTGCTGTGCGTGGACTTCGTGCCGGCTGCGGCTGACTCTGAAACTCGTCCCCGGGGACGAGGGAAGCGGTAGCGGGTTCGCGGGTTCGCGGGTTCGCGGGTTCGCGGGTTCGCGGGTTCGCGGGTTCGCGGGTTCGCGGGTTCGCCAGTGTGTGCATTCTCCCGTCAGTCGACCACCCTGCCTCGCCCCGATTTGATCTCACCGTGTTTCGCTTTGCTATCGAGACGCCGCCGGTTCGATGCGCGCGTCGGCCGGGTCGCGACACGCGGCTTGCGCGTCACGCTGACGCTCTCTATCAGTTCATCGAGCCGTGCGAGCGCCGCCGCGCGATTCATCTCCTGAGTGCGATGTTCCTGGGCCTTGATGATCACCACGCCGTCACGCGTGAGCCGATGATCGGACAGCGCGAGCAGACGCATTTTCAGCACCTCCGGCAGCGACGAGGCCTGCACGTCGAAACGCAAATGAATGGCACTCGACACTTTATTGACGTTCTGACCGCCCGCCCCTTGTGCGCGCACTGCGGTCAGTTCGATTTCGTTGAGCGGGATCGGATAACGGGATGTCATGAGGCTGTTCTGGCTGGGAAACGTAAGTGTAACCGGCGATGCGTGCCAGGCGATCCTCGCGGGCCACGCGTTAAGCGCTTACGATTTTCAAAGTCGAATCGACCGATACTGCCGATGTGAAAAACCATTTGCACCGGCACAATCCGCACGTCGATACTGCGCGATACTGCGTTTTCCCGCTTACTGCATAACGTCATATGAAACTGCGCCCCGGTTTTGTGGTGGAGATGGCCGTCAACTTTCTGCTGCCCTGGCTCGCCTACCGCTTCACGCTGCCGCATCTCGGCGAGACCGGCGCGTTGATCGCGTCGGCCGTGCCGCCGATCGTCTGGAGTCTGATCGAACTGGCGCGCTTTCGCCGGGTCGACGCGCTCAGCGTGATGGTGGTCGCCGGGATCGTGCTCTCGGTCGCCGCCATGGCGATGGGCGGCAGTCCACGTGTGCTGCTGTTGCGCGAGTCGCTGGTGTCCGGCGCGGTCGGCGTGGTGTTTCTGCTTTCGCTGCCGATGCGCCGCCCGCTGATCTTTTATCTCGCGCGCGCCACAGTTGCTCGCGAGATGGAAGGCGGCGCTGCGCATTTCGAGGCGCTGTGGCGCGAACGACCCGCACTCGCTACCGCGATGCGAATGATGACGCTGGTATGGGGCGTCGGCTTGACTACCGAGACCGCACTGCGCTCGTGGATGGCGCTGACATGGCCGATCGAGCGGTTTCTGGTGGTCTCGCCGTTTATCGGTTACGGCATTTACGGTGGCCTTGCACTGTGGACGCTTTGGTATCGGAAGGCTTTGAGTAGCCGGGCTGCTGCAAAAGTGCAGTCGGGTGAGGTGGCGGGGTGAGCTTTTGGCAACGGTTTGACGCTGGCGAGGAGCGCTCGCGCAGCACGCGGGTTCTCGCGTGCTTTCAGCTTTTTGGCTGCCACCCAGCCCTCATACCCTGACGCGTTAGCGCACGTTGGCATGACACACTTTGGCCAGACACCGCCGGCATCACGCCAGCACCTCTGGCTATTCGCAGCCCGCTTCGCGCCGCCCCACCTCGCTGCGAAAGACCCTGCTTGCGTTGCAACCTATCCCCGCTCCACGCCGCTACAGCCCCTCCTGCAAGCCCAGCTTCCGTTTCACCCTAAGCCCCTCGCCGCGAGGCCTCCGCAATTCGCGCGGCCAGCCCGGAGTCGCGCTGCGTCGGCGTGGCAATTGCCTGCGCCAATACCGCGCGCCCGCCCACCACTTCCACTCGAACGCGCGCGCGGGTAATCGCCGTGTACACCAGCTCGCGCGACAACACCCGGCTGAAAACAGGCGGCAGCATCAACACCGCGTGCTCGAACTCCGAGCCTTGCGATTTGTGGACCGTCAACGCGAAGGCCGTGTCGTGTGGTGGAAGCGCAGCGGGCGACACCGCTCGCAGGCCACCGTCGCCGGTGCGGAAATACACCCGCAACGCGCCGCCCGCGCCCGGCAGCGCGATGCCGATGTCGCCGTTGAACAGACCTAACGCATAGTCGTTGCGCGTGACCATGATCGCGCGCCCCGCAAACCATTGCGCGCCCACCGCCAGCGTCACGCCTGCGGCACGCCGCACCTGAGCCGCCATCGCCGCGTTCACCTGATCGACGCCGCGCGGCCCGGAACGCGTCGCGCACAAAATGCGGAACTGGTTCAGCGCATCGAAAAGCGGCAGCGGATCGGGCGAGTCCATGGCCAGCGTCGACGCCAATGCATCGGCGTAAGGGGTGAAGCCTGCGGCGAGCCGGGTGACGGTGCGCTCGGTCAGCGTCGCGTGGGTATCTTCGTGCAGAGCCGCCGCGCAGGTTTCTGCCGGGTCGATGCGCAACACCTCGAGCGCCTCGCTGGCAGAGCCGCTGCGAATGGCAAGCGACAGACGGCCGATCGGCGAATCGAGGCCGAACCGATAGTTCCGCTCGAGCCACACGACACAATCGGCGAGCGGACTCTGCGGGCTCGGAGCCGATATGTCGTCGCGCGATGCGAACGACGCGCCCCCGCTTGCCGCCGATATGTCGTCGCCGAATAGATCGCCGGCGGATGGCGGATCGAATGCATCGCGCGGATCGGTCCGCGCGAACAGGTCGTCGGACGGCGGAGCGAAGCTGTCGTCCGAAAAGGAATCAGACTCCGCCGATGGGAAATAGTCAGCAGGAGGCTCGTCGAAGTCACGCGATACACCCGGCAACGCCTGCGCGAACCGCTTCCGGTCTATCCCCAGTGCTTCGGCGATCCGTTGCACGCCGCCTTGCGTAAAGGCCGGCCGCGCGCTGAGTTCGGCGAACACCGCACCGGCTTCGACGGCGGCGAGCTGATCCTTGTCGCCGAGCATCACGAGACGGGTGTGCGGCGCGATAGCGTCGAGCAGATGCGCGGCCATCGCGACGTCGATCATCGACGCCTCGTCGATCACGACAACGTCGTACGGCAGCGGGTTATCTCGATGATCCCGGAACCGTCCGCCCGGCCCCGAGCCAAGCAGACGATGCAACGTGTACGAAGTCTGCGGCAAACGCACGGCGAGTTCGGGCGGCAGATCGCCGGCACGTGCGAGCAACGCTTCCTGCATGCGCTGGGCGGCTTTGCCCGTCGGCGCAGCGAGTGCGATCCGCAGATCGGCTCGGGTATCGAGCAGACACGCAAGCACGCCGACCACGGTGGTGGTCTTGCCGGTGCCAGGGCCACCGCTGACGATGGTGAGCCGCCCCGATAGCGCCATCACTGCCGCGACGCGCTGCCAGTCGACTTCATCGTCCTTGGGCGGCCCGAAAAACCGCAGTAGACGGTCGGACAAGGATTGGGTGTCGCCCACCATGGCGTTCGCAGCCAACTCCGCAAGGGGTGGCTCAACAGCCTCACCCCGCGCGCCGCCTTCACCCGTATGCGCCACCAGCGAGCGCGCCAGGCGCCGCTCGTAATCGTAATATCGCGCGAGATATAAACGCCCCTGCGCGTCGATCACCAACGGCCGTAAAGCCGGCGCGCCCAGCGTCCCATCGCTGGCCATGCCGCTTGCAAACAAGCCCGCGCGCGCCTCGCCGACCGACGCGTCGAAGCGCCGCGCCAACACGCCAAGCGGCACGCACACGTGACCCTCTGTCGTCGCACGGCTCGCTGCAAAAGCGCCCCGAGCGGCCCACTTCACCGCATCGATCGAGGCGCCCCCGCGACGCGCCAGCGCACCGATACGGCGTGCAAACCCTTCGGCGAGCGCGATGCTGAAATCGGCCGGCGCGGGCAGCGTGATGCCGATGTCGTCGATCTCCGGCGGCATCGAGCCTTTCTGCTCAATCGTGCTCATGCGACACCCCCGATCATGGCCGCATCGAGCAGCGCCACAAGTTCAAAAGCAGGCCGCCGCCGATGCACACCGGCGGCCTCACCGGCGTCACGCCAATCAGGACGCACGCCCCGCACGAACAGATAAAGATAGCCGCCGATGTGCGTGTCGTACGAATAATCGCGCACCCGCGTTTTCAGATACCGATGCAGCGCGACCGTGTAGAGCAGCGCCTGCAGGTGATACGCGTGACTTGCCATCGCCGCTTCGAGCGGCGCGGCGGCATAGTCGGCAGCGGTATCGCCGAGATGATTCGACTTCCAGTCGACGATCCAGAAGCGGCCATCGTGCTCGACGATCATGTCGATAAACCCTTTGACGAAGCCGCGCAACACGCCCGGCTCCAGTGCGACGTCGGGGTAGCCGTGCTCGATCAGCAACTCGCGTAACGCGGGGAACCCAAGCGACGGCGCCGCGAACAGAAACTCCATTTCGTTCATTCGCCGCCGCGGATCGAGCCTGGCCAGCGTCATGCCGGGCATGAGTTCGGTGCTGACGACATCGGCGAGCAGGTTGTGCATCATCGCGGGCAAACGCGCGCCGAGTTCGGGCGTGGCCGGGGCGGGCCGCTCGCGGAGCGCTCCCTCGATAGCCTTCGGCCACGTGCCCGGATTGTTGAACTGCGCAAGCTCGAACATCCGATGCAAACAGTCGCCCGCCGCCGCGCCGCGCGGAAAGCCGAGAATGTCGTCCTCGGCATAGGACGGCGCTTGCGGAACAGGCACGGGCACGACGGCAATCGAATCGGCGATTTCATCGTGATCGGGCCGCACGTCTTCGGCCGGTGCATGCAACTCTTCAGCCTTGCTGCCAGCCGCGATCAAGCCGCTAAAGCTCGCCATGCGCCACTGGTCGCGCAACATCCGCCGGTTGGCTCGCGCCTGCATGTGCGCGCCGTGGTCCTCGAGGCTCTCCAGCGGCGTCCTGCGAGCAACCGCAGGCAATGCCTGCAACGTCACCGGACCGCCTGCCAGCGCCTGCCAGCGAGCGGCCAGCGAGGCTTCGTCGGGTGGATCGGTGAGCCAGTCGTCGAAAACATGACCGCTGCCGCCCACCAGCCAGTTCAACACGCTACGGCGCGATTCTTTCGTGGACTTCGACGACAGATACGTTCCTGCCACCAGATAGCAGCGGTAGACGGCACGCGTGAGCGCGACGTACACCAGCCGTGCCCGCTCCGCTGCCTGTTCACGCGATGCGTAACGCGACGCGCGCTCTGCCTCATCGTCGTCGCAACCGTAGTGAAGCACCGCGTCGCCGGACTCGTCGTGATACTCGCGAGCATCGGGCAAGCCGGACGACGGCGGCTCGCGCAACGCGCCGTCGTTCAGAAACGGACAGAACACCACCGCGTACTCGAGCCCCTTCGATTTGTGAACCGTGACGATCTGCACGAGATTGCGATCCGATTCGAGCCGCAATTGCGCGTCTTCACCGCCGCCCTGGTCGCGTTGCGCGGCGAGCCAGCGCAGGGTCGGCGCGATGCCGGGTTGCGTGGCGGCACGCGCTTGCACGAGTTCGGCCAGATGGTTCACGTTCGTCAGACGGCGCTCGCCGTCCACGCCCGCAACGAGCCGTTGCGCCACCCGCAGTTCGCGCATCAGCGTGCGCCACATCACCGCGAAACCACGCTCGTGCCACAGCGTGCGGTAGCGTGAGAAACGTTCGACCCAGCCCATCGCGTCCGCCGCGTGCGCGGGGTCGTCGGCCGATGTTGGCGCGTCGGCGACCTGCTCCAGACGCCATAGCGCGGCGGCGTCGAGACCGAGCCAGTCGGTGGCGAGCGCCGCACGCAGACGACGCAGATCGCCGGGCGTATCGACGGCGGCAAGTACACGCTCGATCTGCTCGGCGTCGAGCGTCGCAAACACCGACGCCTGCGCCAGCTCCACACTGCCGACACCCCACGCGGCCAGCACGCGCTTGATCAGACTGCCCTGCTTATGCGTTTGCACCAGCACGGCGATGTTGCCCGGCGCGAGCGGTTTGTCGCCGATCGTCACCGTGCCTTCGCGGGCACCGCGCAGCAACCGCACGATCTCGGCGGCACACGCTTCGCTCGCTTCGCGCTGGGCTTCGCGTTTGGTCAACGCGGCGTCGCCTTGCGGCAAGGTCCAGATACGGAAATCGCCGCCGCTTGCGTCGGGATCGGCAAACGGCGCCCTGCGCCGCTCTCCTGCGCGCACTGGCTGGTAGTCGAGGCCGTCGAGCACGAATGCTTGCGGATTGGCCTCGAACAACCGGTTGCAGGCTTCGACGATCGGTGCGGTAGAGCGCTGATTGACGGCCAGCGTGTAGCACGCCGAAGCCGCCGCACGCGCAGCCAGATAGGTATGCAAATCAGCCGCGCGAAAGCTGTAGATGGCCTGCTTCGGATCGCCGACCAGGAACAGCGGTCCAGCCGGCGCGAAAATGCGGCTGAAAATGGCGAACTGCAGCGGATCGGTATCCTGAAACTCGTCGATCAGCGCGGCCGGATAACGTGCGCGCAACGCATCGGCGAGCCACGGATGGGCAGCCAACGCGCGATACAGGTTGGACAGCAGATCGTCGAACGAGACGACCCGGCGCGTGCGCTTGCGTGCGACCAGCTCGGCGGGTGCATAGCCAAGCCAGCTTTGCACCAGTTCGAGCCAGCGCGCGCGTTGCGCGGCCTCGGCCGACACCACGGCGGCCGCCAGCGCTTCGGCGTGTTCGAAGAACGGATGCTCGGGCGGTTCGAACTTGACCTTGGTCGCCTTCTTCAACGCGGACACCGTCAATTTCAGCGCGGCCTTCGGCGGCGGCGCATGGCAATCGCCCTGCGCGAAATAGTCGGTCCATGCGGCGATGGCCGCGCTCACGTGATCGGGCTTGTGCGTGGTCTTGCTCAAGCGCTCCTGCGCCTGCGCGAGCAGGCCCACAATTGCGTCGCGTTCGGCTTGCCATAGCGCGCATGCGGCGTCGAAACCGGCTTGCGGATCGGCGTCGCTGCCGCTCGCGTCGAGCGTGCCCCAGCGCAACAATGCCAACGGCTTTTTCAGACGCCGCGCGAGTTGCTCGTCGAGTGAAGCGGGACCGGCGCGTTTGGCCACCAGCCACGCGGCGAACGCAGGGTGCGCATAGGCAACCGGTTCGACCTGTTCACGCCAGAAATCGGCGGCCATTTCGAAACGCAATGCGGCGTCGTCGGCTTCCATCTCGAACGCGAACGGCATGGCGGCGGCAAACGGCGCTTCCTGCAACGCGCGCTGACAGAAGGCGTGAATCGTGTGAATCGCGGCCTGGTCGAAAGTACGCAACGCGCGGCGCACCACTTTCAGCGCGTCGTCACGTTCAATACCGCGCTCCGGCGACAACGTCGTTTCAAAGAGGCGCTGAATGAACGGATCACCGCCATCGTCATCCATCTCGATTGCGCGATGCAGTTCCGCGAGGCGTCCGCGAATACGCTCGTGCAACTCGGCAGTCGCCGCTTTCGTGAACGTGACGACGAGGATCTGATCGGCGTTCAGATTCTTTTCGAGCAGCAATCGCACGTACAACGCGCAAATGTTCCAGGTCTTGCCGGTTCCGGCCGACGCTTCGATCTGGTTGACGCCGTCGAGCGAACACGCAAAGACGTCGAGTTCTTCGGCGACCAGCGCGTAATTGTGTGCGGCGCCGCTCATGATGCGCTCCGCAGATGCTGGATCAACGGCTTGAACACGATCGACGCAAGACTGCCGAACGGCTCGTCGAGCGTGAGCGGCGTGCCGCGCAATGCGATGCGCAATGCAGGATCATCCGACTCGCCGCGCACGCGGTCGTTGATCCACACACCTTGCGACGCCGATTCGCTTTCGCTGACCCGCGTCCACGCGCTCTTTGGAAAAAAGCGCAGCGGCAACCTGCGCCCCGCCCTGAACAACGCCGCAAGCGGCGCGAGTTCGTCGAGCGGCGCGGCGACTGGCGCGAGTTCGAAACTCTCGCCGCTGCCATGCCACACGGTACGGCGCGGACCATCGGGCCGGGCCGCGCAATAAACCAGATGCGCAAGCCACGCGGACAGGTAATCGCGCGCGGTGGGTTTGGCGTAACGGAAAATCACTTGCCCTGTTCCGGTCAGCAGATTCAAGGTGCCATGCAGTTGCAGCGGTGCTTTTGCCGCGTCACGAAGCATGGCGTCGTGCGGACCAAACAGCGCGCCTGCGAGATCCGTACCATCGGGCCAGCGCGGCGCGATATCGAGCACGAACGGCAATCGCTCGACGCCTGACGCCACTTCACGGCGCACGCTCGTTGCCAGCCGGTGCAACGCCCCCAACTCTCTCGCGCGCCAAACGGCACCGGTCGCGCCGCCGGGCAATTCGGGACTCGCCGCGGCAACCCGGCGCACACGATCGAACATGACCTCGTCTTCGGTATCGGCATCGAGCAGCACGGGCAGCAGACGATCCGCCAACGCATCGCGACCGCTGTAATCGAGATCGAACGGCTCCGTGTCGAGCAATTCGCCTTGCGCGTCCGACAACACGATGCCCAGCCGATCCCGCAACAACGCGCGCGCCGGATGACGCCAGAAGCGCACGAATTCGTCGAACGCAACCGGTGAATCGTCTTCCGGGGGCAATGGCTGATCGAAGAATGGTGCGACGTCCGCGTGCTGTGGCGCGGCCAGCAGCGTCGCGAGTTCTGCGCGATCGGCGTTGTAGGTGAACAACTCGCCTTGCGATGAAAAATAGTCCGACGCAAACGCCTGCAACGGGTGATCGACGATGAAGTCGTGCCGCGCCTCGTCGACCTCAGCAGGACTCGCATCTTCGCCCGCCGACACTTGCGCCAGATGATCGAGCAGTTCATCGACCAGCGCGGCTGGCGGCAACGGCGCGTTGTCGCGAATGCTGCGTCCTGTGTACGCGATGAAAAGCCGTTCGCGCGCGGCCAGCAGCAGATCGAGGAACAGATTGCGCTCGTCGTCGCGGCGCTGCCGGTCGCCCGCTTTGCCGAACGCGGCCATCAGGTCGAATTCGTCGGCGCGCGCGAGACTCGGCAGCACGCCGTCGTCCATGCCCAGCAGACAGACGATCCTGAATGGCAAACCGCGCAAACTGGTCAACGATGAAAAAGTCACGCTGCCCCAAGGGACGCCACCGCGAGCCGGGTCGTCGAGCGCTTCGGTCAGCGCGCCGCGCACGACTGCAGCCGGCAGCAGCACGTCCTGCGCGCCCGCCTGCATCGCATCGCTCATCTTGCTGATCGCGTCGCGCACGGCCGCAAGCGAATCGGCGAACTCGACGCCGCCGTCGAACGATTGCCCGAGCGTTTCGAGCAGCAGTTGCGACCATGCGGCGGGAGTTCGCTCGACCGCACAATCGGCTGCGAAGCTGTCGATGTCGTCGACGAAACGCGACAGGCGGCCGAGCAACTCGGCGTCGGAGCCGTCGGCGCCTTCGACCGGCAGCCACGCGTCGACCGGCTCGCCGCCGTCGGGCATCGCGTAGCCGAGATAGAGACGCGTGAGTGCATCCGCGAAAGTGTGACGGGCAATCGGCACGTGTTCGCCGGTCGGTTCGACAGGCGCGAGACCGCGCCGCGCACCGGCTGCCGCGAGCCATTCCTGCGCGGCTTCGAGCGAACTGGCATCGATGCCGTAGCGCACGGCAATCGCGTCGACGCGCAGCCATTCGATCAGATCGGGCGCGCCCACACTGCGGTCGGGCAGCGCCAGCCAATCCAGCAGCAAACGCGCCACCGGATTCGCCTGCGACGGCGGCAAACCAGTGATCCGGTACGGAATGCGGCGCGTGTCGCCAGGCGGCGTAGTGCCGAAAACGGCATCGATCAACGGGCCTGCTGCGGCGAGATCGGATACGGCGACCAGCACGTCCGACGGCTGCAGATCGTCGAATTCGTCGAACCAGCCAAGCAGCCGGTCGTGCAGCACTTCGAGCTGCCGCGACAGGCTGTGACAGACATGAACCTCGATGCCGCGCTCGATCGGCAACTCGTCCGTATCGGTTTCCGCGCGCAGTTCGAGAATGCCGTTCTGCACGGCGGCAAGCCAGCTAGGTTCCGGGTTTTCGGTGAAGTCGCCGGTCTCGCCCGAGGCCGCGCTTTCAGTCAGTTCGTGCAGCATGTGCAACTGCGCCTGCGTCTGACGACCCCACTCGGCTAGCAGCGGATGCCCGACTTCCTGGTAGTCGAGTTGCCCGGCGGCATCGAGCGCCTGCACGCGTCCTTCGCTGACCACGTCGAACCAGAACTCGCGGCACGGGTTCATCACGTAGAGCCGCACGTCGACCCAACGCGATAACGCGCGCAGCAACGCGACGTGCAACGGCGGCATGGTCGGCAGCGCGAATACGCTAACTGCCTCAGGCCACTGTGCGTTGGAAATCGCCTCCAGATCAAGCGTGCCGATTTCCTCCAGGAAGCGATACGCGGGGGGCAAGGCGGCGGCAGGCGTTTGCGCGTCGCCCGCGACTTCGGCGAGGACCGAGCGCCACAGCGCCGCTTGCCAGCGCTCGTCTTCCCGGGCGGCATCGCTCGCGCCGGTGAGACGCGGGCCGGTGTCGTCCAGCGCGCCGCTTGCGAAGATCGAACCGCCCTTCTGCCATTGCTGCAACCACTCCGGCCGATAAGTCAGATAGTGGTCGAGCACCGTCGCCACACGCCGCGCGAGTTCGTAACGCATCGACGCGTCGGCTGCATCCAGATAGGTTCGCAGACGCGGCGAAGCGTTCCACGGCAGCGTTTCGTCCGCGTCGCCCAGCAGGCGGTAGCAGCGCCACACGAGCCGGTCCGGTGCGAACGGCGAATGCGCCGGCACGTTTTTTATCACCCCGCCGATCTGAGCCCACAGCCATTGCGCGAGATAACCAAAATTGACATTCGCGCAAATGCCCTGGCGCGTGGCGATATCGAGTTCCAGCCGACGACGCACCGCCGCGCTCGGAACGATCACGGGCTGCGCGGCCCAGGGATCGGACGGCGCTTCGCCGAGGTCGTCGAGAAGCGCGCCGACAAGGGTTTCGTAGCGGTTTGAATAGAAGAGCTGGAGCATGGATTCCGGATCAGACGGGCGGTGCTGGAGTAACTTTGGCGCAACGTGCAGACCGCCACAGACATTGAAGCGACAGCATAACAAACGCGCTCCCAGGGCATAACCTGGCCAGATGGGCGAGGTCAGATCAGACACAAAATAAGTTAGACTCGACGGCAGTTTGGGTCTGCACTCGCGTCTACCCTTCAGCCGCCTTTTCTCAGTGAATTGAATCCAGGCAGTCGATGCGCTATTCGGTTGAAATAAGAAAATTCCTTTACAGCCAGTACTTTTATGGCGGCCTGCGCATCGCGGTTGGTGTGTCGTTACCGGCGCTCTTGTGCCTGATCGTGTTTCATGACCGCGAACTCGGTTTCACGATCGCCACCGGCGCACTCGGCGCGTGCGTGGTCGACATGCCGGGGCCGCTCAAGTACAAGCACAACGAAATGCTGGCGTGCACCGTGATCGGTTTCCTGTCGGCGCTCGCCACGGGGCTCGCCACCGTCAATCCGGTCGCACTGTGGTGTACGGTTGTGCCGCTCACGTTCGTGCTCTCGCTGATCGTCGTCTACGGCAACCGCTGGCCGCAGATCAGCTTCGCCACGCTGTTCATGATGATCATGACGCTGGAGGAACACTTCACGCCGGTCCAGGCGCTCGTCAACGCATCGTGGATTCTGCTGGGCGGCCTCTGGTACACATACTGGTCGACCTTCGTCAGCCGCTGGATGATGCATCGTATCGAACAGCAGGCGCTCGCCGAGAGCGTATTCGCGTGTGCCGACTACCTGCTCGCGCGCGCCGCGTTCTACGATCTCGACAACGACCTGGACGAGTGCTATCGCAACCTGGTCGACAAGCAGATCGCGGCCGTGGAGCGCCAGGACGCCGCGCGCGACATCGTGTTGCGCAATCTGCCCAAGCTCAAGCGCGGCAAGCTCGAACCGCGCCGTGCGATGCTGTTCAATCTGTTCATCAACACCGTTGATCTGCACGAACTGTTTGTCGGTGCGCACACCGATTACCCGCTCGTGCGCAACACGTTCGGCGGCTCCGATCTGCTGGTGTTCTACCGCGACCTGATTCGCAAGGCCGCTGAAGACCTCGAAGAAATCGGGCTCGCGGTTTTGCAGAATCATGCGCCGCGTAAAAGCGTGAACGTCAAGGCTGAATTGCGCGCGATCGAATTCGAAATCGAACTGATGCGCAAGCAGGACCTGCCCGCGAAAAGCCCCGAGGCTTATGCAGCGGTGTCGTCGAATTTCAGACGCATCTGGAGCGCGACGCGTCTGATCGACAAGATGCGCAAGAGCCTGTCGAGCGACCCGAGCCCGACCGAAACCGAGCTGCGTATCGACAAGGCGCTAAGCCGCTTCGTGTCTAGCAGGCGCGTGCCTTTCGGCCAGATTTTTTCGAATCTCACGATGGCGTCGCCGAGCTTTCGCCATGCGTTGCGGGTGACGATCGCGGTCGCCGTCGGTTTCTGGCTCGGCCGTCTGTTGCCGCTGACGAACGCGTACTGGATCGTGATGACGACCGTCATCATCTTGAAGCCCGGTTATTCGCTGACCAAACAGCGCAATGGGCAGCGGATAGTCGGCACACTGATCGGCTGCGCGGCGAGTATTGCGCTGATCATCCTCGTGAAGAATCCGCACATCGTGATGGTGGTGATGTTCGCGTCGATGGTGATGAGCTACAGCCTGCTGCTGTTCAACTACGCGGCGAGCGTGGTGTTCACGTCATCGTATGTGCTGTTGCTGTTCCATCTGCTCGCGCCGGGCAGCATGCGCATCATCGGCGAACGCGCGATCGATACGGTGGTGGGCTGCGCAATCGCGATTGCCGCAAGCCATCTGTTCCCGTATTGGGAGTACCGGCTGATGGGCAAGCTGGTCAACACGATGATCAGCGCGACCCGGCAGTATCTGGAGGCGAGCTGGTGGTGGAGCGGCAAGCCGGCCGCCGCGGTGGTCGCGACCGTGACCGAAGCCGGTGCGCGTGCCCCGGCTGCGGCGATGACCGATCCGGTCGCGGAATTCACAAGGCCGGCAATGGTTAATACCGGTGGGGTTTCAAGCGCGGGGGGTGCAAACGTGGTTGCAAACGCAGGTGCGAGCACGAATGCCGACGCTACGTCCACCGCTGTCGCCGATGTCAAGCCGCTGGCCGACCTCAAACCAATCGCAGACGCCGAGTCCAGCGCGGGCACCACCACGGTCAGCAATGTGACTGCGCGACCGGTCGCCGGTGCATCCGCTGCTGCCGCCGCAGCGGCGACGGCGCTCGACCGCGATTACCGCTACCGCCTCGCGCGCAAGAACGTTCACGTGGCGTTCGCCAATCTTGGCCAGGCGTTTCAACGGATGATGCTCGAGCCGAAGTCCGCCCAGCGATTCGTGCCGGAATTGAACGGCCTGCTCGTGCGCAGCCACGTACTCGCATCGCAGATCACGGCGGCTGCGCCGTTGCTGCGCACCTCCGCACAGCAGCAACAGCAGGTCGAAAGCGTCTCTTTGCAGCCGCTGCAACGCGCGCTGAGCGCCGTCCGCGACAATCTCACCGAAGCTGAAGCCGGCACCGCAGCGCCCGCCGATCAAGCCGAGCAGATCAAGCTGCTAAGCCGCGAACTCGATGCGATGGTGGTCGAAACGGAAAAGTCGCCGGACTATTCGGCCGATGCCGTGCATGACATGAAATTGCTCGCCCATCAGTGCAAGCAGATGCTGGCTGCGGCGGCGCTGATTCGCAAGGATGCGAGCGTGATCCGCCTGCCGGCGGGGTGAAATGGCGATGGCGAAGAACGCTCGCCACCAGCCAACCCAGTCTTACTGAGCCGCGCCGCTCGCCGGCTTCATCACCGACGCAGCCGCTGCCGCTTCCGACGAAATAGACGGCGCCCCTGCATTCTGGCTGTCGAAGTCGTGCTTTTCCTTGATTGCGTTATAGAGAATCGTCGCAATCACCAGCAATATCGCAACCACGATGAAGATGGCAACGCCAAGGGTTGGGTTCTTCTTGCGCGGCGGTTTATTCATGAGGCGGGCTCGGTTCGCGAAACAGTCGTGGATGGCAGCGGGGAACGCGGCATTCTACGCTGGACAAGCTTGCACACGGCTTGCAATCAGCGCTGCCATCCGCCTCATACAGGCTCATAGAGGTACGCAGCAAACGGCGCACCTGCTGACACGCCCCGCACTTTCACGCCTTCACTAAGTCACCGCCGATGGCCGCACCGGCAACGCCGTCGAATACTTGATCTGTTCCATCGCAAAACTCGAGCTAACGTCATACAGCGGCACGGCGGCAATCAACTGCTTGTACACGCGGTCGTAATCGTCGATGTCGGATACCACGACGCGCAGCAGGTAATCCGTTTCGCCGCTCATCCGGTACACCTCCACCACCTCGGGAATCGCCTGCACCGCCAGCGTAAAAGTCCTGGCCCAGTCCTCGGTATGCTGATTGGTCCGCACCGCGACGAATACCGTCGTTCCCACGCCGAGTTTGCGCGCATCGCAAAGCGCCACTTGCGCGCGAATCACGCCGGCCTCTTTAAGCCGCTGGAGCCGCTTCCAGCAAGGTGTCTGCGACAGATTCACCCGCTGCGCCAATTCGGCGATCGGCATGGTCGCGTCTTCCTGCAACAATTCGAGCAGCTTCCGGTCGATGATATCCATTCCCATCTTCACACCCCTATAGGAAATTATTCTACTTTTGAGATTCCGAGGGGAATTATATGGAAACTCTTTCTCCGGTCAAACGGGTATAAATATCGCTATCCAGAAATAGCCGACAAAGCAGCGACGACGCTGCAAAACAATCATGAGCGAAGACTTCCGCGCCCCCTCTTTCGACCGTCTTCCGGTCTACCGTCCGCAGTCCGGCGCAGCGGGTGAAACGGCGTCGCGCGCTGGCACAGGCACCCCACAGCGTCCGCCGATCAATCACGACTCGCCGCTGGCCCGCCTGTGCGACGCGCTGGATGCGATGTTCGAAGCCTGCGCGCATTTTCCCGAGCCGTCGGACTCGACCTTCTTCGCGCGCAGCATGCGCATTGCGCTGGCCCAGGCAGCCGCCGATCCGGCATTGCTCACGCCGCATCAACGTGAAGGTTCAGTGGAGAACTACCGGCGTCATCTGCTCGCCGCCGATCCACACGGGCGCTATGCGATCGCCGCACTGGTCTGGCAGCCGCAGCAGGCAAGCCCGGTTCACGGACATCACACGTGGTGCGGGTACGCGGTGCTGGACGGCACGCTAAGCGAGACGGTATTCGAATGGAACGGCGCGCAGCATTGCGCCAGCGCGACGCGCACGCAGGCGCGCAAACGCGGAGCGGTGTCGTTCGTGCGTGGCGGCCGGGGTGGTATTCATCAGTTGGGGAATCGCTCTGATACGCCTGCTGTTTCGCTGCATATTTACGGTGTGCCGGGTGCTCAAATCGCGACGCATGTGAACGATGTGGTTCAAGCAGCTAACTCGACGGTGCTTGTCTGAAGCCGGCATACAGCACACACACGCCGCCCCTCGTACCCGCATTGCATCTCAAGTCTTCCCCGCCGTAGGAATCTGCGGCGGCACCGGGTCGGTCTGCCCGGTCGGCGGCGGCGCGGGCCTCGGCTCATGCGACACGTCGCGCGCCACAGCGAGCGGCACATGCGCCGCATGCGCAGGCCGCGCCGCTGCCCCCACCCCCGCTCCGGCATGCACTTCGCCATGTCCGGCCTCATGCGCGTGCTGCGCCATCAGCCCCGACATGTCGTCGTCCTGCAAAGGCTGCCCCTCGCTATCTTTCGACGACGTGTAGACCCGCATCTGCGGCACCGGAATCTCAATCCCCGCTTCGTCCATCTTGCGCTTGAGCCGCAGATTGAACGCGCGCGCCACGCTCCATTGCTGCAGCGGCCGCGTCTTGATCTGCCCTTTCACGACCATCCAGTTCGGATCGAAACGGTCCAGCCCCCACACTTCGATCGGCCCCAGCATCTCGCGCCGGTAACGGAAGTCGGCCATCAAGTCGGCGCCGACTTCACGAATCAGTTGTGTGATCTGATCGACGTCGGTGGAAAACGCCATGCGCACTTCGAACACCGCGTACGCGAAATCGCGCGACAGATTCTTGACGATCTTGATCTGCGAGAAAGGAATCGCGTGAATCGCGCCCTGGCCGTCGCGCAAACGCACGGTCCTGATCGACAGATGCTCGACCGTGCCCGCGTGTCCGCCGTCCACGTCGATCCAGTCGCCCACCGAAATCGTGTCTTCGATGATGATGAACAGGCCCGTAATCAGGTCGGTCACCAGCGATTGCGCGCCGAAACCGATCGCCAGACCGATCACGCCCGCGCCGGCCAGCAGCGGCGTCACGTTGATGCCGAGATTGGCCGCCGTCACGATGCCGGCAATCGTCATGATCGTCACCAGCAGCACGTTGCGCACGAGCGGCAGCATCGTACGTGCGCGCATGCTCGGCGCGCGCGCCTTGTTGCGCGGACCGCCGGGATTCAGCGCTTCGGTGATCGCAGTGTCGACCAGAATCCACAGCAGCCACGCGATGAATACCGTCGCGATGATCGCCACCACGGCATGCGCGATGCCGCGCGCGGCGACGTTTTCCTCGACCATCGCCACCAGCGAGACGCCCCACAAGCGGGCGGCCAGTTCGAAGAAAAACAGCCAGATGAACAGCGTCAGCAGCGTGCCGGAAAACCGCAGCAGCCGCGTCAGATAAGGCGAACGACGACGGGCGCGGGCACTGCGCGGACGTGTCATCCGCAGCACGATCGCCGACAGGAAGAACGCCAGCACCAGCAAGGCCGCCGTGACGATCGAAATCTGCAGCACGTTCTCGCTGGAACCCGAGCCGCCCAATGTTGCGACCACCGAGGCCGTCGCCAGCACCAGCACCGGCACGTGCCACAACGCGGCAAGCACGTCGAACGCGTCGGTGGCGGCCTTGTGGTCGTTGCGCTGCTCGTACGGCCGGTTGCGGATCAGATGCGCGACCGGCCGGCGGAACGCGAGCGCGAAATAGCCGGTCAGCACGGCGGCCGTCATGTTGGCGGCAGTCGAAATCAGTGCGGCGAGATTCGAGCCGAGTTGATGCGCGACGTCGTAATTGACCGCCGCGTCGCCGAGCGCGCCGCACACGCCGACCACGAACAGCACGCGCCGCGCATGATCGATCAGGAGGCGCACTGCGACGCGCCGGTGCCCCGAGCCGAACAGCGAAAACATGATCAGACAGATCGCCGAAAACACCGCGCCCGCGACGATCGCGTAGGCGACCACCATGCCGAGCGTGCGGCCGAGCGCATCGGGCATCGCGCGCACGAACAGCAGCGCGGCGACGAACGCAATGATCCACGGACCGACACGGCGCAGCGCGAAGATCAGCAACTCGCGCGTGGTCGGATTCGGGTTCAGTCCCATGACGATGCCAAAGCGCCGGTAGATCCGGTGTTGCAGATAGATCAGCGCGCCGGCGCATGCGCCCCAGCCGAGCAGCATCCCGAGCATCGACAGCAGAATGCGGCTGAAGCTCTCCTGCCCCTGGCCTGAAACGATTGTGTAAAGCTCGTTGCCGGCCGCATTGAAGCGGCCGCCCCAATAACGCACCGGCGTGCGGCCCTGATGCACATCGGATTCGAACGACGCAATGCCCGACGCAATCGCGCCGAGCAGGCCGGGACTCGGTTGCGCGGGCGGCGGCGGCGTGACCGTTTTCGAGACGTCGCGCAATTTTTTGAGCTGGGCGACGAGCGCGGTGCGTTGCCGGTCGTTGTCGAGGGTGGAGATCACGCTGTCGAGCGAGCGCGCCAGCTCCGCCTGGCTGGCGGGCGACGGCGCCGACGCGGCGTCGGCGGCGGACGCGCCCGAAGCCGCCGATGCCGCTGCGGGCGCCACCGTCGCGCTATTGATGAGGCTCTGCAAAGCCGGGATCACCGGCGTGCTGGTGCCGGCGCCCGCCGTGGCGGCTTGCGCGCCCGCGGGCAACCAGCCCAAACAGAGGATCAGCGCGACGCAGGCTGCGGCGGCCCATGCAGCCGTTCCCGCACCGAGCCTTGCCCAGAACGGCGTGCGCGCGCGTTGCCGCGCGCCGGGAGCGCTTCGATCTGAAGAAATATGAAGAACGGCGCGAGTCGCCGGCTGCCCGCCGATGGACGGCGCAGCCTCGGACTCACGCCGCGATGGGCATGACTGCATGGCAATCCGTAGAAAAACGGGAGACGCCAAGTGTAGCCGCAGTTTTACCCGGCGAGACCGTACATGCGTAACCGAATGTTAGGACGCTTGCGCGATCTGCGGGGCCGGGAATTCGGCCCGCGTCTCAATACGCCACTGTCGCGATCTGCCGCACGAAACGGCCCTGCTCGAGTTCGTCGACGAACGCGATGGCGTAGTCTTCCGCGGAAATGCTGCTATTGCCTTCAGCGTCGGCGATCAGCGTATTTGCGCCGGTGCGGAACGTGCCGGTGCGCTCGCCCGGCGCGATCAGCGCGGCCGGCGCGAAGAACGTCCAGTCGATATCGGCGACCGTACGGTAGTAGTCCAGCACGACGCGATGCGCGAGCGCAATTGCCTTATACGCGTCGGGAAATCCGTCCGTATCGACCAGTTGCTTGCCCGGCGCAACTTCGAGCGAGCCCGCGCCGCCCACCACCACGAGGCGCTTCAGGCCAGCCGCACGCACGCCTTCGACCAACGCTTTCGTCGCGTTCGTCAACGTCGCCAGATTGTCTTGCGGCGGCGCGTAAGCGCTTGCCACCACGTCATGGCCGCGCACTGCCGCGCCGACGCTCGCTGCGTCGAGCAGGTCGGCTTGCGCCGCTGTCAGATTCGCCACACCGGCCGGCACGCGCGACGGATCACGCGCCAGCGCCGTGACCTGATGCCCGCGACGTGCCGCTTCTGCCGCGATTCGCGAACCGACCATACCGGTGGCGCCGAACAAGGCGATCTTCAGTTGTTTGCTCATGTCACTACTCCTGTTCCTGTGATTGATTTATATGTAACTAACTTGATTACATATGTCGTGCAAAAAACGGGGGCGTGGGCCCCCGTCTACGATCGGACGCATGTTTCAGGTGTTATTCCGAACCCTGAACGCACGTCCTTGATGATGCTTTGCTACTCCGCCACTGCTACCTGAATGCCTACGCGCGGCGCTTGCGCTCGCGTTGCTTCTCCGAGCGCACCACGTCCGCCGTGGCGTCGGCGAGCGTACGTGCGCCGAGCGAGGCTTCCATGGCCCGCTGCGCGTCGTCGATGATTCCACGCAGCACGCCCTGAATATTGCGCCCCACCATGCACGCCGGATTCGGCTCCTCGCGATGCAGCGCGAACAATTGCGCGTCGTCCACCGCGCGATACACGTCCAGCAACGTGATCTGCTCAGGCGTTTTGGCGAGCAACGCGCCGCCGCCCGCGCCGAGCTGAGACGTGGTGAGACCCGCCTCCGCCAGCATCGTCAGCAGCCGCCGGATCAGCGCGGGATTCGTATTCACGCTGCCCGCGATCATGTCCGACGAAAGCGGCACGCCCTTCTGCAACGACAGCAGCGCGAGCACGTGAACCGCAAATGCAAACCGGCTACTCGTATTCACAGCGAACCCGCCCGGCGACAATGTGTAACCATGGTAATTACATTTAACGGGACTGTCAAACCTGACTTCAAGGCTGCCGTCGAATCGAATGCCGAACCGACCGGTTGATCGTGCAACACCGTGGCCTGCATATCACTTGTCCATCTGCTTTTGCGCGTCGGCGGAATCGGCCGAGCCTGACGACGAAGCCGACGCATTTGCCGACGACGCCGAATTCTGCGCCGACCATTCCTGCAGCTTGCGCCCTGCGGTTTCGAGGCTCTGCCCGGTCAGCGACGCGGCCTTGCCGAGTTGCGCCTGGGTCGCGCTGGCCGCGTTCTGCAGATTGGCCTGCGCGGTCGAAGCGAGTGCGCTGGGGTCGATGTTGATCGACGGCGCCGACGTGGCGGACTGCAGGTTCTGTTCGGCGGTGTTTTTGGTCGTGTCCACGGTCTGGCCGACGTAGCTGGCGGCCTGATCCAGCTTCTGACCCGCGGCCTGCGCGACGTCGTTGAGCTTGCCGGCAACCTGCCCTGCGGTCGCGTCGTTCTTCTGGCACGCGGCCAGTCCTCCGAACACGACTACCACGCACGCGACACGGCGCAGCAAAGATGAATGAATAGATGAAATCATGGTTGGATGTGAACCGCGTGGGCGGCTTCAGCTTGGCGAAAACGCGCTCATGATACGCCGTTGCGACGGAAGCCCTTGTCAGGAAGCGCGCACGGCACGGTCATATGCGAACCGAAGGCGCTTGTTAAAGACGGCCCCGGCCCACTTCCGGCGGCCAGTTCAAAGGCACTTTGGCACCCGGAACGAAGGCCTGGAACGATCGCGCAAGTCGTCGCGGTTCTGTCAAACGCGATGGAGTAGACTGCCTGAGCGTCATAAACGTCCATGAACGTGAAGCGACGTTCGCAATGTTCCGTTGATCAACTGGAGGCATACGATGGCGGCAAAGAAGATTCTGTTCCTCACCGGCGACTTCGCCGAGGATTACGAAACGATGGTGCCGTTCCAGGCACTACAGGCAGTCGGCCATATCGTCGACGCCGTCTGTCCGAACAAGCACGCGGGCGACCGCATCAAGACGGCGATCCACGATTTCGAGGGCGACCAGACCTACACCGAGAAGCCGGGCCATCTGTTCACGCTCAACGCTTCGTTCGACGATGCCGATCCGCGCCAGTACGATGCACTCGCGATTGCGGGCGGCCGCGCCCCCGAGTACCTGCGGCTCAATCACAAGGTAATTGAACTCGTGCGGCAGTTCGCCGAAGCGGGCAAACCGATCGCCGCGATCTGCCACGCTGCGCAACTGCTCGCCGCCGCCGACGTGATCCGCGGCAAACGCATTTCGGCTTATCCGGCATGCGCGCCCGAAGTGAAACTGGCGGGTGGCGAATATGCCGACATTCCGGTCGACGCCGCTATCACCGACGGCAATTTCGTGACCGCTCCCGCGTGGCCTGCGCATCCCGAATGGCTGCGTCAATTCCTCGTGCTGCTCGGCACGCGCATTGAACTTTGAGCGTTTTTAAACCGCGCTTGAGCCGGTTCTTAATCTGCTCTGAGTCCATCTGATTTATCGGCGAGCGCCATGCCATTTCGGCATAGGACGCTCGCCCGAATGAAGCAATCGCTTCGTAATTGAGACTGGTCCGATTGTTCCTGCAGAAGCTCATTCCTATAGTCGCAAGCTCACTTGGGAGTGTCTTGCGATGGAACTGGTGGACTGGATCGTCATCCTCGCCGTCATGCTGATGGCAATTGCTTTTTTCTGCGCGCGTAAGCCCGTCAACTGGTCGCGCGAGAACCGTACGCGGCGTCTCGCGGGCATGCGTATGCTGGTACAGGCGGCTTGCGCCATGTGGATCGCGCTGCTGATCGTCGCGCGCGCCCTGTTTACGATCAACGGTCTGGCCGGGTTGCGTCCCACGCCGCTTCACGCGCTAACGCTCGTCACGATGCTGATTGCCTGCGCGTGCTACTGTCGATTCGCGGCAGCAAGCTGCTTAAACCACGGCAGCTATTTACCACGCATTGAGCGAGCGGGCGGATTGGTGATTGGTGTTTTTCGCCTGAGCGGGCAAATCTGCGCTGGGTCTTCCAATACGCTGATCACCGTGTTCCGATTCGCTGCGACGTATCGGCGGAATGCGCGGTCGGATGACCCGTAGTGCGGCTCATGTCCCGATGCTCGGAATTGGCTCGCCAGTCGAATAAATCGGACTTTTCGCGCGTATCGCCCGCGTCGGCTGTTGCGGCCGTCGTAGCCGTTGCAACCGTGAACGGCCCCGCAGCCGGATCGACATTGCGCATGCCGGCTTCGGGCAGCGACAGATAAAAAGTCGTGCCCACGCCCTCTTTCGATTCCGCCCAGACTCGGCCGCCATGCCGTTCGACCACGCGGCGCACCAGCGCAAGCCCAATCCCTTCGCCCGCCGTGGAATTGCCGTGCAGCCTCTGAAACGCGTTGAACAGGCGCGGCAACGCGACTTCCGGGATGCCCTGGCCGTTGTCCCGCACGTAGAAAATCCGTAGCGACTGAACGCCTGGCGGCGCTAGTGTCGTGCCGATTTCGATTCGCCCATCGCGCGCGGGGTCCAGATAATTCACCGCGTTGCCCACCAGGTTCGCGAACACCTGTTCAAGCGCGGTGGGATCGCCCCACACGGCCGGCAAGTCGTCGACGCGCACCTGAGCCCGCTTTGCCCGGATCGACCCCTGCATGGCGTCGACCACGCGTTGCACGATATCGTGCACCTCCACCCTTTGCCGCCGGTACTCGACCCGGCCGACCCGCGACAGCCGCAACAACGCGTCGATGATGTGCGACGCCCGCAGCACGGCGGTCTGCAGATAATGCAGCGCCTCGCCGATGTCCTCGTCGATGACCCGCTCGATGCGTTGCCGCGTCGCGGCCGCCAGCGACGACTCGCGAACCGCCGCGCGCAGTTCATCGCACGCGCGGATCAGTTCTTTCGAGAAGCCCTGCAGGTTCACGAGCGGCGCGCGCAGATCGTGCGACACGCTGTAAATGAACATCTCGTTTTCCTGAGTCTGCTGCCGCAAGGTCTCGTTGATCCGCACGAGTTCGCCCGCGCGGCGCGCCAGATCCGCCTGAAAACGCGCCT
Organism: Paraburkholderia fungorum; assembly: GCF_900099835.1. NCBI lineage: Bacteria > Pseudomonadati > Pseudomonadota > Betaproteobacteria > Burkholderiales > Burkholderiaceae > Paraburkholderia > Paraburkholderia fungorum. The sequence continues at coordinate 1,696,792 of NZ_FNKP01000001.1, read as the reverse complement.
GGATACGCTCGGCTTCGAGCAGGCGCCGGCTGGTTTCGTGCAAGGTCTGATCGAGGCGCGCGAGTTCGTCGTGGCCGGTCGTGACGGGTGCGAGCGGCTCATTGCCCGCGAGGCGTCCGGCATTGTCGGACAGCAACGCGAGCCGGCCCCGCACGCCGCGTGTGAACAGCCAGATAGCCAGCGCGACGAACAGCAACGAGCCAAGCGCGGCCGCGACGATCAGCGTTTGCTGACGTTCGCGCGCCTCGTCGGCGGCGTTCGAGCGCAACGTGTCGAGCCGCCGCTCTTCCGTCTGGAACGCGACCGCCTGCAAACGGAAGCGATCGAGCACGTCGGATTCCGCGAGATCGCGGAAGCGTTCGACCACATCGTGCCGGCGCCCCGAATGCAGCATGTCCTGAATCCGGTCCGACCATTGGCGATACGCCTGCACTTCCTGGCGCATCTGCACTACGCGCTCAACCTGCGCGGGATTGTCGGCAACCAGTTCGGCCAGTTGGTCGATACGGCGATCGACGTCCATCCATAACGCCACGGGCGTCGTAAAGCGCGTGTTTCCAGCGAGAACCGCGCCGCGCAGCGCGACGGATTCACCCATCACAGGATCGAGAATCGCGGCGGTCTGACGCAGCACATCCTCGCTATGGATTGCCCAGCGCTCCGCCAGCGCCGCGTCGGACTGCGCCTTGACCAGTCCGGACAGCAACGCCAGTTCGAAGAACGCCGGAATGGCGATCAGCAGCAGGCCTTTAGTGGTCAGTCTCATGCGATGCGCATAGGGTCGATGATCCGTGGATCAGGCACGGGAACGGCACATTATGTCGGCGTTTCACCACGAAACAAAGCGGGCTATGTGGCAGTCCGTCCGGGCCAATTACGCCTGGCGAGTGCGACGGCTATTAACGCCGAAACCAAGTTTGAAAACGTCAGGATTTTGAATTAAATGTAATTAAAATCGAATATTTCGCCCTTAACTGGATCATAAAAAATGAGGCGATAAATTAATGCACTATAACTGTGCTTTCTAATGCTTTATTCAGGTGCGTCGATATTCGCGAGATATGTGCATGACCTAACTCGCACGCATAAAGAAGCCCATCCCGGTGCCGTTTTGCACCTCACCGACGCGAGTCGCGCACAAGTTTGGCCCACTTCTTGCATTCATTGCCCGTTTTTTTGGCATAGCGGGACACATCGATGGAAAGCTTTAAAACCGGCACCGATACGCTCTTCCTGCTGCTCGGCGCAGCCATGGTGCTGGCCATGCATGCGGGATTCGCGTTTCTCGAACTCGGCACGGTCCGCAAAAAGAATCAGGTCAACGCGCTCGTCAAGATCCTCGTGGATTTTTCGGTGTCGACCATCGCGTACTTCTTCATCGGCTACACGATCGCGTACGGCGTGCAGTTCTTCGGCAGCGCCGAGTCGCTGGCCGCGCACAACGGCTACGCGCTGGTGCGCTTCTTCTTCCTGCTGACCTTCGCCGCCGCGATTCCGGCGATCGTGTCCGGCGGCATTGCAGAGCGCTCGAAATTCAACCCGCAGTTGTTCGCGACCTTCGTGCTGGTCGGTTTCATCTATCCGTTCTTCGAAGGGATCGCGTGGAACGGCCGCTTCGGCGTTCAGGACTGGCTGCATCAGACGTTCGGCGCGCAGTTCCACGATTTCGCCGGTTCGGTGGTGGTCCATGCTTTCGGCGGCTGGGTCGCGCTGCCGGCCGTGCTGCTGCTCGGCGCACGGCACGGGCGTTATCACCGCGATGGCGGCATCGCCGCGCACCCGCCGTCGAACATTCCGTTCCTGGCGCTGGGCGCGTGGGTGCTCACGGTCGGCTGGTTCGGCTTCAACGTGATGAGCGCGCAAACGGTCGACAAGATCAGCGGCCTGGTCGCCGTCAATTCGTTGATGGCGATGGTCGGCGGCACGTTGACAGCCTGGCTCGCGGGCCGCAACGACCCGGGCTTTACCTATAACGGCCCGCTGGCCGGGCTGGTCGCCGTGTGCGCCGGCTCGGACGTGATGCATCCGCTGGGCGCGCTGGTGACGGGCGGCATCGCGGGCGTGCTGTTCGTCTATATGTTCACGTGCGTGCAAAACCGCTGGCGCATCGACGACGTGCTCGGCGTGTGGCCGCTGCATGGGCTGTGCGGCGCGTGGGGCGGGATCGCCGCGGGCATTTTCGGCTCACGCGCGCTCGGCGGGATGGGCGGCGTCGCGTTCGGCTCGCAGGTGATCGGCACGCTCGGCGGGATCGTCATAGCGACGGTCGGCGGCACGGCGGTGTACGGTGTAATTCGCCTGACGGTCGGTCTGCGGCTCGATCAGGAAGACGAATACAACGGCGCGGATCTGTCGATCCACAAGATTTCGGCGACTTCGGAGTGAGCCGGCACGCGCCGGTTGCGTGAGCGATGAAACCGGCTCGACGCGCGCAGTCTCAGGCGCGCGTCGAGCCGACTGACTTTATTAGCATGGCCCTGCTCGACCGTCGCACGGTCGGCTGCGAATACGGTGAAAAACGCGGTTAAGACTGCGATTGAAAAGCGGCCCCAAGACCCGCCGCATAGCTCCCCTGGCTCCGCGCCGACCTGTCCCCCCAAGCTCCGCCGATGTTAGACTCGCGCGCTGGAGATGGCATCTTCCCAAACCGCCCCTGTGGCCGATGATGCCTGCTTCGCCCGGGCCTTCGCGAATGCGGCGTCGCGCTGCCCGCCCGGTCCGATACGTCGACACCCGGTTTCGCCAGGCCCTTCTCATGTATTGGTCCTTTCTCGCAGTCGCCATCGGCGGCGCACTCGGCTCGCTGTTTCGCTGGTTTCTCGGTGTCCGCCTGAACGGCGTGTTCAGCGGCTTGCCGCTCGGCACGCTCGCAGCCAACGTCATTGCCGGTTACATCATCGGCGTAGCAGTGGCGGGCTTCGCGCGCGCGCCGCAAATCTCGCCGGAATGGCGGCTTTTCGTCATTACCGGCCTGATGGGTGGCCTGTCCACCTTCTCGACCTTCTCGGCGGAAGTCGTGCAACGCTTGCAGGACGGCCGGCTCGGCTGGGCCGCGGGCGAAGTCGCGATTCACGTCGGCGCATCGCTCGTCATGACGATTCTGGGCATCGCCACGGTGTCCTTGCTGTCGCGCTAAAGCCCCACTTTCAGAAGCGCCCCTGCCCTCACTCTGGCTCACGAACACCGGTGAGCGACGGCGCACGCGCTGAAACTCCGGGCGAAAAAAAAGGCGTCACGTTGCCGTGACGCCTTAAAAAGTTCTAGCCATTCCGAGGGCCGTGCTAGAACCTGAGAGACGGTATTCGAAAAGTCATAGCGCAATGCGCCCCTGACAACCGACGGTGACGTGAAATTGTGGAGACAATCGACACAAAGTGAGTCACGGTGAATTCAAACTCTTCAGAAAAACCGAGTTTGAAAGCGTCTTTCGAAATGAGATTCCATTTTTTATGCTTATGCTGACTAAGTCAAGCAAAATCTAAAAAGCGGAATACGGCACGGAAAAATATTCCGATACAATGAATCTTCTGATGAAAAACGGAATCAGCACCCCTGGACCGGGGTGACTGGCGGGCTGCTGACTTTACCTATCAGCAGATTGCAAACGAATAATTTGAAATACAGTTCCAAAAAAATCACATGAACCCACCCGCTCGTCCCTCAGTGCCAGCAGATACGTTCAAGGAAAAAGACGGCTCGGGCGATGAAGTCACCGCCCTCGCGCGAGGCCTCACGGTGCTGCGTTCGATCGCCGCCGCCGACGCCCCGCTCAGCAACCGCGAACTGACCGAACTGACCGGCATCCCCAAACCGACCGTGTCGCGCATCACCGCGACTCTGGTTGGCGCCGGCTTCCTGTTCAGACTGCCTGACAGCGAACGCTTCGTGCTGACGTCGTCGGTGCTGGAATTGAGCAACGGCTTTCTGCGCAACTTCGACATCCGGGCCCGCGCGAGGCCTTTCCTGATCGAACTTGCCGAACGCACGTCGCTGTCTGTTCACCTCGCCGTGCGGGATCGCTTCGACATGGTCGTGATCGACGCAATCCGTCCGCGTTCGGCGGTGCTGGTGTCGCGCCTGGAAATCGGTTCACGGATGAACCTGAGCCGCACAGCGGTGGGTCGCGCCTATCTCGCAGCGCTCGCCAAGCCCGAACGCGACAAATTGCTGATCGGCCTGCAGGCGGCAGAAGGCGATGACTGGGGCCATGTCGGCAGCCGGCTCGAAAGCGCGTTGCGGGAAACCATCGAACAGGGTTTCGCGATCGCCACCGGCGAGTGGTACAACGGCCTGAACGCCATCGCGCAGGGTTTCGTCGGACCGTCCGGCGAGCGCTATGCAGTGAATTGCGGCGGCTCGGCCGACCAGTGTCCGCGTGACTGGCTGATCTCGCGCGCCGCCCCGGCGTTGCTCGAATGCATCAGCAAAATCGTTCTCGAAATTGGCGGCACGCCGGGACGACGGCTCGACAATTGAGCCACGCAAAGGCTTGCCGGTCGGCAGCCCCAACAGTGGTCCTGTCCGTGGCAGTACATCCTGTAACCTTTGTAATCAAAAGAAAAATACACAGGTGGACTGTTACGGACCACGCAACGTAGGATCATGCGTTTCCGTCGCGCGGGGCGCGTGTCTGACGGGTTGCCGCTACCCTGAGTTGCCTCGAATAACCGCAGCAACACTGCCGGCATAGCGGCGAGAACAACGCATTGCGTTAACATCTCCGTCCCGCGCCTCGGGTAGCATCGCGCTGAAAAAGCGCGTGCTGCTTCCGCTGATATCAATAGTTGCCTGTCATGCCACCCGCGTGCCGGTCCGCCGAACTTCTGTTCCGGCTGGGCCGCGCGAGCGGCTCACATCAAAGCCTGCCACCTGACCGAACCGATGGACGAACAACAAAAGCATTCGGAAACTTCACGCCCCGCCGACCCGGCTTCCCAATCGCGCCCGAACGGCGCTCCGGGCGGCAAGCCAGGCGATCCGCGCGGTCCTGTGAAGCGGCACCGCGGCCGCAACGTCGCGTTGATCGTCGCGGCGCTGGTCATCCTCGGGGTCGTGGTGTGGCGCTGGCATCCGTGGGGGGCGGCCGGCGGCGAAGCAACCGGCGCGTCCGACGCACGCGGCGCGAGCGGTGCGCGCACCGGCGGCCGTGGCGGGCGCGGTGGTCCTGGCGGCATGGGCAACATGCCGCAACCGGTTCACGTGGCGACGGCCACGCAAGGTGAAATGCCGGTCGTGCTGACCGCGCTCGGCACGGTCACGCCGCTTGCCACCGTCACCGTGCTGCCGCAGTTGAGCGGCGTGTTGCAGGACGTGTATTTCAAGGAAGGCCAGATGGTCAAGAAGGGCGACGTGCTCGCCCAGATCGACCCGCGTCCATATCAGATCTCGCTCGAAAATGCACAAGGCACGCTGGTGCGTGACCAGGCGCTGCTGCAAACCGCCCGCCTCGACCTGAAGCGTTATCAGACGCTGCTCGCGCAGGACTCGATCGCAAGCCAGCAGGTCGACACGCAGGCTTCACTCGTGCGCCAGTACGAAGGCACGGTGAAGTCCGATCAGGCGAACATCGACAGCTTCAAGCTCGACCTCGTCTACGCACGCATCACGGCGCCGGTGTCGGGACGCGTCGGTTTGCGCCAGGTCGATCCGGGCAACTACGTGACGTCGAGCCTCTCCACCGGCATCGTCGTGATTACGCAGTTGCAGCCGATCAGCGTGATCTTCACGACTTCCGAAGACAACCTGCAGCAGATCATCCAGCACACGCAGAACGGCGAGCAGTTGTCGGCCACCGCCTACGACCGCGCGAACACCACGCCGCTCGAAGTCGGCTCGCTGAAAACGATGGACAACCAGATCGACACCACCACGGGCACGGTCAAGCTGCGCGCGATCTTCAACAACCCCGACAGCAAGCTGTTCCCGAATCAGTTCGTGAACACGCGTCTGTTGGTCGACACCATCAGGAACGCCGTGATCGTGCCGACCACGGCCGTGCTGAACGGCTCGATGGGCCAGTTCGTGTATGTCGTGAAGCCGGACAACACGGTGACCGTGCGTCAGGTGAAGCCCGGTCCGGTGGACGGCGAGCGCACCAGCATCCAGTCCGGCCTGCAGGTGGGCGAGCGCGTCGTGATCGACGGTTCGGATCGTCTGCGCGAAGGCGCGAAGATCACGATTCCGGCGGATCGTCCGCGCGGCGCGTCGGGTGCGCATGGCGCGCACGGCGCAAGCGGAGCGAGCGGTGCCTGGGCCGCAGGTGCATCGGGCGCCTCGGGCGCGCACGCACATCGCCATAAACGCGACGCGCAAGCTTCGGAATAAGGCACGGCACCTACCGCATGAATCCATCCCGCGCTTTTATTCTGCGTCCCGTCGGCACCGCGCTGCTGATGGCGGCGATCATGCTGGTCGGCCTCGTCGCGCTGCGCTTCCTGCCGCTGTCAGCGCTGCCCGAGGTCGACTATCCGACGATCCAGGTGCAGACCTTCTATCCGGGCGCGAGCCCGGACGTGATGACGTCGTCGGTCACCGCGCCGCTCGAACGGCAGTTCGGGCAGATGCCGTCGCTCAACCAGATGTCGTCGCAAAGCTCGGCCGGCTCGTCGATCATCACGCTGCAATTCAGCCTCGACCTGCCGCTCGATATCGCCGAGCAGGAAGTCCAGGCCGCGATCAACGCAGCCGGCAACCTGCTGCCGTCCGACCTGCCCGCGCCGCCGATCTACGCGAAGGTCAATCCGGCCGACGCGCCGATCCTCACGCTCGCCCTCACGTCGGCCACGCTGCCGATGACCCAGGTGCAGGACATGGCCGACACGCGTCTCGCGCAGAAGATCTCGCAGGTCGCGGGCGTGGGTCTGGTGAGCCTGTCGGGTGGCCAGCGCCCCGCCGTGCGGATTCAGGCGAACCCGCGCGCGCTTGCCGCGTACGGTCTGAATCTGGACGACTTGCGCACCACGATCTCGAACCTGAACGTCAACACGCCGAAGGGTAACTTCGACGGTCCGACGCGCAACTACACGATCAACTCGAACGACCAGCTGACCGACGCCGATCAGTACAAGAGCGCCGTGATCGCGTACAAGAACGGCCGTCCGGTGATGCTGACCGACGTCGCCAATATCGTGCAGGGCGCGGAGAACACCAAGCTCGGCGCGTGGGTCGACAACACGCCCGCCATCATCCTGAACGTGCAGCGCCAGCCGGGCGCGAACGTGATCCAGGTGGTGGACAGCATCAAGGCCTTGCTGCCGCAATTGCAGCAGTCGCTGCCCGCCGCACTCGACGTGCGCATCGTCACCGACCGCACCACCACGATCCGCGCGTCCGTGCGCGACGTGCAGTTCGAACTGGCGATGTCGGTCGTGCTGGTCGTTCTGGTGATGTACCTGTTCCTCGCCAACGTCTACGCGACCATCATTCCGAGTCTGTCGGTGCCGCTGTCGCTGATCGGCACGCTCGCCGTGATGTACCTGTGCGGCTTCTCGCTCGACAACCTCTCCCTGATGGCGCTGACCATCGCGACCGGCTTCGTGGTCGACGACGCGATCGTGATGATCGAAAACATCGCGCGTTACGTCGAGGAAGGCGAAGATCCGCTTGAAGCCGCGTTGAAGGGCTCGAAGCAGATCGGCTTCACGATCATTTCGCTGACCGTCTCGCTGATCGCCGTGCTGATCCCGCTGCTGTTCATGGGCGACGTGGTCGGCCGGCTGTTCCATGAATTCGCGATTACGCTGGCGGTGACCATCGTGATTTCGGCGGTCGTGTCGCTCACGCTCGTGCCGATGATGTGCGCGAAACTGCTGCGCCACACGCCGCCGCACGAGAGCCACCGTTTCGAAGCGAAGGCGCACCGCGCCATCGACTGGGTGATCGCGCGTTACGCGGTCGCGCTCACGTGGGTGCTGAACCGGCAACGCTCCACGCTGTTCGTCGGCCTGCTCACGCTGGTGCTGACCGCGCTGCTCTATATCTACATTCCGAAGGGCTTCTTTCCGGTGCAGGACACCGGCGTGATCCAGGCGATCACGCAGGCGCCGCAGTCGGTGTCGTATGCGTCGATGGCCGAGCGGCAGCAGGCGCTCGCCGCGCAGATCCTGAAGAACCCGGACGTGGAAAGCCTGACGTCGTTCATCGGCGTGGACGGCAGCAATATCACGCTGAACAGCGGCCGTATGCTGATCAACCTGAAGCCGCGCGACGACCGCAGCCACACCGCGAGCGAAGTGATCCGGCAACTGCAGCGTGACGTCGCGCATATTCCGGGCGCGTCGCTGTACATGCAGCCGGTGCAGGATCTGACCATCGACTCGACGGTCAGCCCGACGCAGTACCAGTTCATGCTGACCGATCCGAACATCAGCGAATTCACGACGTGGGTGCCGAAGCTCGTCGAGCGGCTGCAACAGTCGCCCGAACTCGCGGATGTCGCCACCGACCTGCAGGACAACGGCCAGTCGGTGTTCATCGAGATCGACCGGGCAACCGCATCGCGTTTCGGCATTACGCCGGCCACGATCGACAGCGCGCTGTACGACGCGTTCGGCCAGCGCATCATCTCGACCATTTTCACGCAGTCGAACCAGTACCGCGTGATTCTGGAAGCATTACCGGAGATGCAGCATTACACCGAATCGCTGAAGTCGATCTATCTGCCCTCTTCCACCTCCACGACCGGCCAGGTGCCGCTGTCGTCGATCGCGAAGTTCATCGAGAAGCCCGCGCCGCTGCTGGTCACGCACCTGAGCCAGTTCCCGGCCACCACCGTGTCGTTCAACCTCGCGCCCGGCTCGTCGCTCGGCGCAGCGGTCAAGGCGATCGGGCAGGCGGAGAAGGACATCGGTTTGCCGGCGTCGTTCCAGACGCGCTATCAGGGCGCGTCGCTGGCGTTCCAGGCGTCGCTGTCGAACGAACTGTTCCTGATTCTGGCGGCTATCGTCACGATGTACATCGTGCTCGGCGTGCTGTACGAAAGCTTCATCCATCCGATCACGATTCTGTCGACACTGCCATCGGCAGGCGTCGGCGCGCTGCTCGCCCTGCTGATCACCGGGCACGATCTCGACATCATCGGCATTATCGGCATCGTGCTGCTGATCGGTATCGTGAAGAAGAACGCGATCATGATGATCGACTTCGCGCTCTATGCCGAGCGTGAAGAAGGCAAGCCGCCGCGCGAAGCGATCTACCAGGCGTGTCTGCTGCGTTTCCGGCCGATTCTGATGACCACGCTCGCCGCGCTGCTCGGCGCATTGCCGCTGATGCTCGGCACCGGCGCAGGGTCGGAGCTGCGCCGTCCGCTCGGTATCGCGATTGCGGGTGGTCTGATCGTCAGCCAGTTGCTGACGCTGTTCACCACGCCGGTGATCTACCTCGCGTTCGACTCGCTCGGCCGTCGCTTGCGTGAGCGCTTCAATCGCGGCGGCCCGTCGCACGGCGGTCCGTCCAATGACGCCACCCCGCCCGCCACCGATGCAGGGAACTGACCGATGAACCTGTCGCGTCCGTTTATTTCCCGTCCGGTCGCCACCACGCTGCTGGCGATCGGCATCGCGCTGGCCGGCGTATTCGCGTTCACGAAGCTGCCGGTCGCGCCGCTGCCGCAAGTGGACTTCCCGACCATCTCGATTCAGGCCACGTTGCCGGGCGCAAGCCCGGAGACGGTGGCCACGAGTGTCGCGAGTCCGCTCGAACGGCATCTCGGCTCGATTGCCGACGTCACCGAAATGACGTCGCAAAGCTCGGTCGGCTCGACCCGCATCACGATGCAATTCGGCCTGAACCGCGATATCGACGGCGCCGCACGCGACGTGCAGGCCGCGATCAACGCCGCGCGCGCCGATCTGCCAACCAGCCTGCGCAGCAACCCGACCTATCACAAGGTCAATCCGGCCGACGCGCCGATCATGATTCTGGCGCTTACGTCGAAAACGCTGACCGCCGGCCAGTTGTACGACTCGGCGGCCACCGTGCTGCAACAGTCGCTGTCGCAGGTGGACGGGATCGGCGAAGTGGACGTGAGCGGCTCGGCGAACCCGGCCGTGCGCGTCGAACTGGAGCCGAATGCGCTGTCGCACTACGGCATCGGTCTCGAAGACGTGCGCGCGGCGCTGGCCGCGGCGAATGCGAACAGCCCGAAGGGGTCGATCGAATTCGGTGCGAACCGCGTGCAGATCTACACCAACGACCAGGCGAGCAAGGCGTCGCAATACAAGGACCTGGTCATCGCCTATCGCAACGGCGCGGCGGTGAAGCTGTCCGACATGGGCGAAGTGGTCGATTCGGTCGAAGATCTGCGCAACCTCGGCCTCTTCAACGGCAAGCGCTCGGTGCTGGTGATCCTGTACCGCCAGCCGGGCGCGAACATCATCGACACGATCGACCGCGTGAAGGCCATGCTGCCGCAACTGCATGCGTCGCTGCCCGCCGACGTCGACATCGCCCCCACCGCCGACCGCTCCACGACGATCCGCGCATCGCTGCGCGACACCGAGCACACGCTGATCATCGCAGTGGCGCTGGTGGTGATGGTGGTGTTCCTGTTCCTGCGCAACTGGCGCGCCACGCTGATCCCAAGCGTGGCCGTACCGATCTCGATCATCGGCACGTTCGGCGCGATGTATCTGCTGGGCTTCTCGATCGACAACCTGTCGCTGATGGCGCTGACCATCGCGACCGGCTTCGTGGTCGACGACGCGATCGTGGTGCTGGAGAACATCTCGCGGCACATGGAGAACGGCGTGCCGCGCATGAAGGCCGCGTTCATCGGCGCGCGCGAAGTCGGCTTCACGGTGCTGTCCATCAGCATTTCGCTGGTCGCCGTATTCCTGCCCATTCTGCTGATGGGTGGCATTGTCGGGCGGCTGTTCCGCGAGTTCGCGCTGACGCTGTCGCTGGCTATCGCGGTGTCATTGGTCGTCTCGCTCACGCTCACGCCGATGATGTGCTCGCGCCTGTTGCGCGAACATCACGAAAAAAAGGAAGAAGGCCGCTTCGGCCGCTGGCTCGAACGCGGCTTCATGTCGATGCAACGCGGCTACGAGCGCTCGCTCGGCTGGGCGCTAGTGCATCCGAAGCTGATCGTCACGATTCTGCTGCTGACCATCGGCCTGAACGTGTGGCTGTACATCATCATCCCGAAGGGCTTTTTCCCGCAGCAGGACACCGGGCGGCTCGTCGGCGGCATTCAGGCCGACCAGAGCACGTCGTTCCAGGCCATGAAAGGCAAGTTCTCGCAGATGATGGATATCGTCGGCAAGAACCCGGCGGTCGAGAGCGTGGTCGGCTTTACCGGCGGGCGGCAGACCAACTCGGGTTTCATGTTCGTGTCGCTGAAATCGAAATCGGAGCGCACCCTGTCCGCCGATCAGGTGATCCAGCAACTGCGCGCGCCGCTCGGCGACGTGGCCGGTGCGCGCACGTTCCTGCAAGCGGTGCAGGACATTCGCGTCGGCGGACGGCAATCGAACGCGCAATACCAGTTCACGCTGCTCGCCGACTCGACGCCCGATCTCTACCTGTGGGGGCCGAAGCTCACCGAAGCGCTGCAGGCCCGTCCCGAACTCGCGGACGTCAACTCCGACCAGCAGCAAGGCGGCCTCGAAGCGATGGTGACGATCGACCGCGCCACCGCAGCGCGTCTGGGCATCAAGCCCGCGCAGATCGACAACACGCTGTACGACGCCTTCGGCCAGCGTCAGGTGTCGACCATCTACAACCCGCTCAATCAGTATCACGTCGTGATGGAAGTCGCGCCGAGGTACTGGCAAAGCCCGGACATGCTGAACCAGATTTACGTCAGCACGTCGGGCGGCACCGCGAGCGGCGCGCAGACCACCAACGCGCCGGCCGGCACGGTGACCTCCACGGCGACCACCTCGACCACGACCAGCGCGTCGGCGGGCGGCGCAGCGGGCACCACGGCCACGAGCGCGGCCAGCATCGCCGCCGACTCCGCACGCAATCAGGCGATCAACTCGATTGCGGCGAGCGGCAAGTCGAGCGCGTCGTCGGGAGCGGCCGTGTCCACATCGAAGGAAACGATGGTGCCGTTGTCGGCCATCGCGAGCTTCGGGCCGGGCACGACGCCGTTGTCGGTGAATCACCAGAGCCAGTTCGTCGCGTCGACGATCTCGTTCAACCTGCCGCCGGGCGTGTCGTTGTCCACGGCAACGGCCGCGATCTACGACACGATGGCGCAGATCGGCATGCCGGGCACGATTCACGGCAGCTTCCAGGGCACCGCGCAGGCGTTCCAGCAGTCGATGTCCGACCAGCCGATCCTGATCCTCGCCGCGCTCGCCGCCGTGTATATCGTGCTGGGCATGCTGTACGAAAGCTACATCCACCCGCTGACCATTCTGTCCACGTTGCCATCGGCCGGGGTCGGCGCATTGCTCGCGTTGCTGCTGTTCAGAACCGAGTTCAGCATCATCGCGCTGATCGGCGTGATTCTGCTGATCGGTATCGTGAAGAAGAACGCGATCATGATGGTGGACTTCGCGATCGAAGCGTCGCGGCAGGGAATGTCGTCGCGCGATGCGATTTTTCAGGCGTGTCTGCTGCGCTTCCGCCCGATCATGATGACCACCTTCGCGGCTCTGCTCGGCGCGCTGCCGCTCGCGTTCGGACGCGGCGAAGGCGCGGAGCTGCGTGCTCCGCTCGGTATCGCAATCGTGGGTGGTTTGATCGTGAGCCAGATGCTCACGCTTTACACGACCCCGGTCGTCTATCTGTACATGGACCGGATTCGCGTGCGGTGGGAGTCGAGAAAAGCACGCCGATCGGGCATTGCGCCTTCTGCGTGACGTGACGTGACGGGATGCGCCGGGGGTTGTGCGATTCAGTGAGCACAACCCGCGAGCGCGCCTCCGCTTAAAGCTTCTGGTCCATCGCCAGCAGGAAGATGCGCTGCCATTGCCGCGCCTGCCGTTCACTTTGCATCGGCACCAGCCATTCGCCCTGGCGCGAATCCTTGACCTGCACCGCGAGTTTCCATTCGCCGCCCGCGCTTCGGGCCTGGGCGCCACGCAAATCGGCAAAGATATAAGCGCCCTGCTCCGCGCCGAGCCGGATCTCGCACAGACGCTTGCCCGACGCCAGCCGCACCGCGCCCCAGCTTCCCTTCAGTTCGTGAGTCCAGTCGCCGTCGCGCACGTTCGGCGCGACTTCTTTCCGGCGACGCCACCAGTAGGCCAGCGCAGCAATCACCAATAATGCGACGACGATCGCAACGCCAACCGCGACGGCCAGACCGAAAGACGTCTCAAGGGCATCGAACGCCCGCACGGCGCCATACACCAGCGCGATCAGCGCGAACAAAGCAACAATAATCGGCATCGCAAGCTCACCAGGCAAAAAAACTCAGCCTAGCACGAGCGATGCCTGATCGACTTCCAACTGCCACTCAAACGCGGCGCAAAAAACCATTGCCGGAAATGGCAGCGCACGACGTTGGCGCCACGCTAATCGTGGCAGTCAAGACCGCGCCACAAGCCCATGTCAGCGTAACGGCTCGTCACGACTCGTTACTGCTTGTGCGCCTCGGCCCAATCCTTCACGGCCTTCAACGTGTTTTCGACGTGCTTCTCCGGCGACAGACTCGTGTATTCATAGATGATCTTGCCGTCCGGCGCGATCACATACGACACGCGATTAGCCATCGAGTTATGCAACGGCATGCCCGCGTCGTACGCGCCGATCACTTTCGAATCGGCATCCGCGGCAACCGGGAATTTGCTGCGGCATTCGCTGACCGAAAACTTCGTCAGCGTGTCGATGTTGTCGTGCGACACGCCAATTACCGTCGCGCCATATTTCTTGTATTCGTCGACGGCATCGGCGAATTCATGCGCTTCGATCGTGCAGCCCTTCGTGAAAGCCGCCGGGTAGAAATACACCACCACCGGCCCTTTCTTCAGCTCGTCGGCGAGCGAATACGTGTACGTCTTGCCGCCCAGCGAAGCCTGCGTGGTGAAGGCCGGCGCGGCGTCGCCGGGCTTGAGCGTGGCCGAGGCCGTCAACGAAAACATCGCGAATCCGGCCGACATCACAGCAGCCAACGCCGCCGATTTGAACTTACGTTTCATCTGTTGCTCCTCTGTACGCGAGTGCTCGCGCGTCGTCCCATGAATGGCGGGAGGCGGCGTTCGGCAACACAACCGGCCACCTCTGCACGCTATTGGAACACGGACGAACGCGTCGCGTACAAGCGGCCTGCCAGCAACGCACAACGCAAACGGGGGACGCGATGTTTGCGTCCCCCGTTTGCGTTGTGTTGACTACCGTCTGGCTCGCCGCTTTTCTTTCGACCTGTCAGCGAGACGAAAGCCGGCGGCTATCAGCCATATCACGCCTATCACGCAGCCACCTCGGCGATATGCGCGCCGAACCAGGCCGCCGCCGACAGATTCAGCTCGGACAACACGTCGGGAGTCAGCGCCTCGAAGCCCGCAGGCGCATCGGCGCCGAGTGCGACCGAGACCGCATTGCCCTCTTCGGCCGCTTCAGCCAGGCGCAGCAACGCGCCGAGCGGACCATCGCGACGCACGATCGCATCGCGGATCTGCGGCGCGAGGCCAAGCTTGTCGAGCACCTCGCCGGGCGTACTGCCCAGCACCACGTGAACCAGCGAAAAGATCCCGGTCATGAACGCGGCGTCGCCGAAATCGTCGTCGGAAGGGCGCAGCCAGTTCGCGGTCAGTTCCATGAAGCGCGAGCGCGTACCGGCCAGTTGCACCAGCGGATCGGCGCTCCAGGGCAGATCGCCGCTGTCCGCGTAAAGCAGCAGCTGCGCCCAGCGCGCGATCTGCCGCGTACCGGTGGCGATGATCGCCTCGCGCAGCGACGCGATATTGCGCCCCAGCCCGAACGCGCTCGAATTGACCAGCCGCAGCAGTTGCACCACCACGCTCGGGTTCAGCTTGAGTTCCGCTTCGAGTTCGACGAAGCCGGCGTCGCGTGAAAGCAGCGCCAGCAGGCGCAGCAAACCGGGCCGCGACGAGCGGTTGCGCGGCGCGGCCAGCACCTGCGGCCGCGCGAAAAAGTAACCCTGGAACAGATCGAAGCCGAGATCGCGAGCGAGCGCGAAGTCCTCGCGCGTTTCGACCTTCTCGGCGAGCAGCGTCTTGCCGTGACTGCGCACGATGGACGCCAGCTTCGCCAGTTCGTCACGGCCGACTTGCAGAAAATCGATCTTGACGATGTCGACGTAAGGCAGCGCGCCGATCAGTTCGTCCGACATTTCGCTGACGTCGTCGAGTGCAATCAGAAACCCTGCGCGACGCAGCTCGCCGAGCCGGCGGGCCAGGTGCGCGTCGAACTTGACGGTCTCCAGCACTTCGAGCACGAAACGATCGGGCGGCATCAGATGGACGATGTCGTTGAACAGCAGCGCCCGGTTCATGTTGACGAAGCCGCGATGATGCCCGAGTACGGACGGCACGCCGATCCCGCCAATCGTGCGCGCGACGACCTGCGCGGTGGCCTGCGCGTCGTCACTGATTTCGGCATAGTTGTGCGCACCGGCTCGAAACAGCAGCTCGTACGCGCTAAGCGCGCCGTCGCGATCGAGAATCGGCTGGCGGCCCAGGTAGACGAACTGCGCGGGGAAGTCCGGTTCGGTGCCTTCAGCAAAAGACTCAAGCACCTCGATGCGCCGGGGTGCGGTCCTGGCAATATGACGTTCGGACATGGATCAGCGGTGCAAGTGTTCGGAAAAGCTACGCAGCAGCGACGTGACAGCCGGCACTGCACAACAGTGTTTGACGTATTAACGGACGTGAAGCGTTGCCACTTTAACCGAATCGATCCACAGACGGTGCGTGGCTGCCAGCCGACTTTCTTACCAGTTGTTTTTTTCAGTTTTTTGCAGTATCCGCTAAAGATTTTTCGGAGCCGGTCGTTATCTCGTTCTGATGGGGCGGTTTGATACCTCTCGCCCGCCCGACCGGCGGAACACGAGCCGCCTGCCTGCACACGAATACAGGTTGCCAGCGACAAACATGGAAGCGAACAGGATCACCGCCCCTCGCCGGGGCCCCGTGCGCACGGTCATGGACCGGCTTCGTGCGTTCGGCCGGCGTGTGGACGATATACCGCAGACGGCCGCAAGCCACGCTGCGCAACTTGAACAGGTGGTCGGCGCCGTCGATCTGCTGGCGCATGTGGACGACGCATTGCGCTTCATTTATGTCTCCGATGCGAGCCTGCGCTTCGTGGGTTACCACCGGGAATATCTCGAAACGATTACGCTGCACGATCTCGTCGCGCCTGCCGACGTAGCGCGCCTCGACGCGCTGCTCACGCTCGCCGCCACATCGGGCAACGTCGAGAAGGCCACGCTCGGGCTGATCAAGTCGCTGACCTACCCGATCACCGTCGAACTGCGCGTGGTGCGCAGCAGCCACAACGGCGTCGAAGGCTACGCGATCGCGGGCTTCGACGTGTCGGCCTGGCGAGCTACCGAAGAACGCCTGACCCAGGCGCTGCATCTGGACCGCCTGACCAACCTCGCCAATCAGTCCGCGTTGATTCCCGCGCTGCTCGACGCCCAGCGTCAGGCCGACGCGCACGGCACGCCTGTCGCATTGCTGCTCCTCGACATCGACGACTATCAGCGCGTGAACCGCGCGCTCGGTTACGACGCCGGTGACGAGATGCTGCGCGATACGTCGCGGCGTCTGCTGAACATGACGAGCCCCAGCGAGACCATCGCACGCGTGGCCAGCGACGAGTTCGCGATCCTGGTCAAGCCCGCCGCCAGCCGCACCGACGCGGCGGCCGCCGCCGAAGCGCTCGCGCGCCGCCTGTTGACCGCGATCCAGCAGCCCTATGTGTTCAAGGGCCAGCAGGTGCATCTGTCGGCGAGTATCGGCATTGCGCTGTATCCCGACGTGCGTCACGCAAACGATACCGCCGCGCACGACACTCACCTGCTGCGCTGGGCCGATCACGCGTTGCTGCAGGCCAAGGCGGCTGGCGGCAACACGCTCGCGTTCTACGTGCCCGACGACAACCCCGCCGATGCAGAACGCTTAAAACTCGAGGCGGACCTCTACGACGGTGTGCGTAACGGCGAGTTCTCGCTACACTTCCAGCCGATCACGAGCAGCCGCACGCATGGCGTGGTCGGCGTCGAGGCGCTGATCCGCTGGTCGCATCCGGTGCACGGGCTCGTACCGCCTTCGATGTTCATTCCGCTTGCAGAGTCGATCGGCCTGATCAACTTCCTGGGCAACTGGGTGTTGAAGGTCGCGTGCATGCAATTGATTCAATGGGATGCAAAAGGTATCGCCCTGCAATACGTAGCCGTGAACGTGTCGCCGCAGCAGTTCCGCGATCCGCGCTTCAAGGATTCGGTGCGCGAGGCGATCGAGCTGACCGGCATCGACCCGCGCCGCCTCGTATTCGAGATCACCGAGAGCCTGCTGATGCACGACCCCGCGCACGCGAAGGGTCTGCTCGAAGAATTGACGGCAATGGGCATACGCTTTGCTGTCGACGACTTCGGCACCGGCTATTCGAGCCTGGCTTATCTGCAGCGCTTTCCGCTTGCGAAGCTGAAGATCGACCGGAGTTTTGTCGAGAATCTGCTAACCTCGCGAAACGATCAGGCAATCGTTAGCGCGGTCGTCGGGCTGGCGCAGACACTCGATCTCGAACTGGTTGCCGAAGGTGTTGAAACAGAAGCACAACGCACGCTTCTCACTGAGATGGGCTGCGATCATATTCAGGGATGGCTCGTCTGCAAGGCATTGCCTTCCGACGAACTCGCGCAGCGTTTCGAAGCTCGCACGCTTCACCTGCATACCGCCTAGCGACGCAGGCAAAGCGCTTTTCGCAGCGGAACAAGCCGGCCTCGTGCCGGTGGCACTCTTTGGAACATGTATGGCTTTGGCGGGACTCACATGGTAAAGGCGGCAGTGCTCGACCGGCTCTGGACGCGAATGAGCGAGCGCGGCGATTTCCCCATGCTGTCGCAGTCGCTGCGCACCACCATGACGGCGATGAACAACGACGACCTCGACTTCACCGGCCTCGTGCAAGTGGTGCTGTCGGACTTCGCGCTCACGCAGAAGGTGCTGCGGCTCGCGAACTCGGCGATGTACATGGCGTTCGGCGGCAACATCACCACCGTGTCGCGCGCGCTGATGGTGCTCGGCATGGACGCGGTCGGCCATCTGGTCGTCGGTCTGAAGATCGTCGATCACTTTCATCACAGCGCGCCGCGCCGCATCGACGCGAAACTCGAATTGAACCGTACGCTGCTGTCGGGTTGCGTCGCCCGCAAGCTGACCGAGCGCGGCGATCTGCGCGCCGGTGAAGAAGCCGTGGTCTGCACGTTGATGCGGCAGATCGGCAAGCTGCTGGTGGTGTTCTATCTCGACGCCGAATGGGACCAGATTCGCCGTCACATCGAAGGCGGCGCACTCGAAGCCGACGCGTGCGTGCTGGTGCTCGGCGTGACCTTCGACGAAATCGGCGCGGAAGCCGCGGTACGCTGGCGGCTGCCCGACATGATCCGCTCGGGCATGGGCGAATACGATCCGCAAGACACCGAGCAGCCGCGCCAGGTGCAATGGCTGCGCGCGATCACCAATTACTCGACGGCGGTCGCCAACGTACTCACGCAGCAGAACGTGCCCGAATGGGAACGCGAGCAGCAGATCGCCGCGCTGGCGCAGGAATATAGCGCCGTGTTGAACACCGACCCCGAGGTGCTGCTCGAAATGAGCGTGGCGCTGGCCCGCGAAGAAGGCGGCGACGGGGTGATGGCCGAGATCGTCGAGTTGCGCGCGAATGCGGATGCGATCGCGCGCGAGGCGCTCAGTCCCGAAGCGCGCATTGCGGTGGGGGTCAAGGATCTGCGCGAACTGCCCGACGGCAGTCCGCTCGCACCGGCGCTCGCGATGGCCGCGGAAACCGTGCTGGCCGGGCTCGGCTTTGCGCGCACCGTGGTGTTCGTCAAACATAGCAACGGAACGTTCAAGGCGCGTCTCGGCCTGGGTCCGAAGATCGACGCGGCGCTGCCCAGGCTGACCTTCAACACCGCGTTCGAGCCCGACGTGTTTCATCTCGCGATAGCGAATTCGGTGGGCATCTTCATCGAGAACGCACGCGACCCGAAAATGGTCGCGCGATTACCGGAGTGGTTCCGCCGTTCATTCGACGACGCCCGCGCTTTCGTGCTACTGCCGGTTGTCGATGAAAGCGATCAGACGGTGGCACTGTTATACGGCGACTGGTCGCACACTCAGGAGCCACGCCGCATCTCTCAGAAAGAAATGAGCGTGCTGAACGAAATGGCCAAGGAGTTAGGACGTTTTTTCGGCTTGGGGCAGATGCGGGAAATGGAGATGATGTGAAGACGTGGCGTGATCGTTGATCACCGCGCTTCACACTCACCGAATTTGCATTTGCCCTAAGCTGAGTTTGATGCTGGTTTGAAGTTGTACCGACGGCCTTCGGCCTGATGCGCTGTTCTGCGAGCCTTGTTTCTCAAGGCTCGCTTTCCAGCCGGACTACGGACGTCTCAGTCCCTTCAGTCCTCGATCCTTTCCAACCCTTCCGCACTGCGGTCCGCGACACCGGCCCACGCCCCTGCCGCCAGGCCCATCTGCGCGACCTCCTCCACCGACAACGTTTGCAGGCGCGCGCATACCGCTTCGATCTGATCCCACGCGCCGCGCTCCAGTGCTTCGACCGCGCTCAACAGCAAACCCAGCGTCCCCTCGCGATGCAGAATAGCGGCCTGGATCGGGCGCGACAGCGTCAGCACGTTCAACGTGCTTTCGAGCGAACCGCCGAACACCGCGTCGACGAAGGAGAACACGCCAGTCAGAAACGCCGCGTCCGCTTCGTCTCGACCGGCGTCGGGCATGCGCTCGATCGCCAGTTCCATGAAACGCGCGCGGGTCGCCGCGAGTTGCAGCAGCGGGTCGTCTTCGAGCGCGACCTTGCGGCCGTCCGCGTAGAGCAGCAATTGCGTCCAGCGCGCAATACGGGCGGTGCCGGTCGCATTGATCGCATCGCGCAACGTGGTCACGCGGTGGCCGAGCGCCAGGCCGCTCGAGTTCGCCAGCTTCATCAGATGCATCACCAGCACCGGATTCAGCTTGAGTTCGGCTTCGAGTTGCGCGACGGTCGGGTCGCCGGCCAGCAATTGCAGCAGATTCAGTAACGCGTGACGCGGCGCGCTGACACGGCGCGTCGTCAGGTTCTGCGCGCGCGCGAAGTAGTAGCCCTGGAAGCGGTCGAAGCCGAGTCCGCGCGCCGCTTCGAAAATATCCTGTGTATCGACACCCGATGCCAGCAGCAGTTTGCCCGCCGACTTCAGCACGCTTGCCAACTTCGGCAGCAGCGCCGCGGGCGCACGCGCGACATCGATCTTCACGACCTCCGCGTAAGGCAGCAGTTTGGCGAAGGTCTCGTTGGGCTGCGCGACATCGTCGAGCACGAAGCGGTAACGGCGGCCGTGCAGATGCACGATGCGCGCGATCAATTCGTCGTCGACCTGAATGGACGGCGGCAATTCGAACATGAAGCGATCGGCGGGCAATCGCAGAATGGCATCGTCGAACAGCATCTCGCGGCTGACGTCGAAGTACGCCGGATGACCGGTGAGTGCACCGCGCATGTCGCCATGAGTCAGGCCGTGAACGACCGCCCTCGCCACACGTTGTGCCGGGCTGGGCTTCGCGTGGGGCGAGCCCTCCTGTTCTTCTGCCGATGCTTCTGCTTCGGCATCTGCCTCCGGCAATGCCGGTGCCCGCACCTTGATTTCGTAACCGCACAACATGCCGTCCCGATTGAGAATCGGCTGTCGTGCAAAACTGGCAATGAGTTGCGCGTCGTCGGCGGGGCCGGTCTGCGTCACAGTCTCGATTGCGATGGTGGTCATTCCAGTCCCCCGCTTGGGCGCCGCCTGGCGCGTGCCGCTGTATTTGATTTTGCTGCACCGTTAGCGTGTTTCTCGCTGTGAGGCCCGTCGCGCCTGCGGTGTAACCCGGCGATTTTATCGCAGCCCATCCTTGGCCGACATGTCCGCGACGCAATATCTCGAAATAATTGCCGCACGGGCTCGCTGAAATCGATCGGGGAATCGACGATACTCTGATGCAGTGCAAAAGCGTTCCACCCTCGCCTTACCTTGCTTCCCTCGTTTGCCCGTGCAACCACCCAGTTAGCCACCAAGGAAAACCATGGACGTCAAAAGCGTGCTGTCGAATGCCTTCGCGATGCCGATCACCAGTCCGGCATTTCCAATGGGCCCGTATCGCTTCATCAACCGCGAATTTCTGATCATCACCTACCGCACCGACCCGGACAAACTGCGCGCCGTGGTGCCGGAGCCGCTGCAGATCGGCGAGCCGCTGGTGCATTACGAGTTCATCCGCATGCCGGATTCGACCGGTTTCGGCGACTACACGGAAAGCGGCCAGGTGATTCCGGTGTCGTATAACGGAGTAGCGGGCGGCTACACGCTGGCGATGTATCTGGACGATCATCCGCCGATCGCCGGCGGACGCGAGTTGTGGGGTTTTCCGAAGAAGCTCGCGAACCCGGTACTCGCCGTGCATACCGACACACTGGTCGGCACGCTCGACTACGGCCCGGTGCGCATCGCCACGGGCACGATGGGCTACAAGCATCGTCAACTGGATCTCGCGCAGCAGAAGAAGCGGCTCGAAACGCCGAACTTCCTGCTCAAGGTGATTCCGCATGTGGACGGCACGCCGCGCATCTGCGAACTGGTGCGCTACTACTTGCAGGACATCGATCTGAAAGGCGCATGGACCGGTCCGGCCGCGCTCGAACTCGCGCATCATGCGCTCGCGCCGGTGGCGGAATTGCCGGTGCTGGAAGTGGTCGAGGCGCGGCATCTGATCGCCGATCTGACGCTCGGTCTCGGCGAAGTCGTGTTCGATTACCTCGATCAGCCGGAAGCGAAGAACGCGCGCTGATTCGAGCGAGCGTCGCTCCGGGCGAGGTGTCCATCAACCTCGAACCCGCTTTCACGCTGCACTAAAAACAAACGGCCGCGATCAGCGGCCGTTTGTCCTGAAGCGCAATGCATTGCGCCAATCACGCAACGTCTTAACGCAACACAACCTTCACGTCGAAGTACTTCGCGGCGAGGCGATCGATCGTGCCGTCCGCCTTCAGCTCCTTCAGCGCGCCGTTCAGCGCGTCCTTCAGTGCCTTGTCGTTCTTGCGGATACCGTAACCGACGCCCGCGCCGAGCAGCTTCTCGTCGGTGACGGCCGGACCCGCGAACTCGAAGCCCGCGCCCTGCGGCTTCTTCAGAAAGCCCTTCGATGCCGCTTCCGCGTCCTGGAACGATGCATCCAGACGACCCGACGCGAGGTCCGAGTAAATCTGGTCCTGCGTCTGATACGGCACGACGTCGACGCCAGCCGGCGCCCAGCGCGCTTTCGCGTACGTTTCCTGGATCGTGCCCTGCAGCACGCCGACGTGCTTGCCCTTCAGCGAGGCCGGCGTCGGCAGCAGGCCGCTGCCCTTCTTCGCGATCATCTGATTCGGGATCGTGTAGATCGGATCGGTGAAATCAACCGCCTGGCGACGCTGATCGGTAATCGTCATGTCCGAATTGATCGCGTTGAACTTGCGTGCTTCGAGCGCCGGAATCAGGCCGTCGAACGAGTTCTCGACCCATACGCACTTCGCTTTCAGCTTCGCGCACACGGCATTGCCGACATCGATGTCGAAACCTTGCAGGTCGCCGGACGGCGACTTCGATTCGAACGGCGCATACGACGCCTCGACGCCGAAGCGCACTTCCTTGATATCCGCGGCCGATGCCGTGCCAGCCGCCACCGTCGCCGTTGCGAACAGCGCGAGCGCAGCCATGTGTCGCCAATTCATCTTCATTACGGGTGTTCCTATACGGTATTGAATAAAACGGAGCCGAATCCGCGCAGGCATGATTGCCGCGCCAAAAATGCGATTCAAACTCATGCGGCTGGTTTGGTGCAGCGCAACAGCCGCGAGGGCGAGATTGTACAGGCTTCGCCGGGCACGCCTGGCGGGCGGCCAGAGGCGCCGTTCTAGCGCGTCATCCGGCCGATGCGTGGCGAAGCTGTAACTTTGTGTCGCGTTGGGGCAAGGAGATCGTGCAGGGAACGGCGTAGCGCCCGTTCAGACGAGTTGCGCCAGCGTGTCGTCAGTGGTCTCAATGACCAGCAAACCGGCACGCAGACCCGGCTTGACCGTCGCGTTCGGAAACACGATGCGCTCCTCGGCGTGACGCACGGTGTAGCGATAGTCGCCGTCGCGGGCGAGCAAGGTGTCCTTGGCGAACGGCGTGAAATTGGCGATGTCTTTCGCCAGCAGCAGTTCGAACGCATCGCTCTGCTTGGTGATCTGATCGATGACGGTGAACACACGCGGCAGAAGCGCGTCCGCGTCGCCGCGCGTTCCGGCCAGCAGATGACGCACCGCCTGATCCGCGCCTGCAAAGCGCGTCAGATCGTTCTCGCCGAACGGGCGCACCTTGCCCAATTCGAGCGTGCACGCTTCGGCACCGCAGGCTTCCGCGGTGAAATGCGAATACGTGTTGGCCTTGGTGGTATGCAGCAGCACCGCGCTGATCCGCGCGCTGCCAAGCCACTCGAACATCGCGCGCGACAACGGCCGGCCCGTGTGCGGCAGCAACGCAAATTGTTCGAAAGCGGACGCGCGGATCGCCGTGTGCATATCGATATGCCAGCGCGCGCCGGGTTCGTTCGACGCCGCCGCGAAGAACTCCGTAGCCGCCCGCTCCAGCGCCGCGGCACGCGGTGCCTCATGGCTCTCGGGCACCTGCAGATGACGGCCACTGAACAGGCGGTTCAGATCGTCATCGCGATAACGATGCGCGTTGCGCATCGCGTCCACGTTGCCGAGAATCACCAGCAGTCGGCACGTCAATGCAGCGCGACCCTGCGCAATATCGCGGACCAGAAACGACAGCAGTTCAATCGGCGCGGTTTCATCGCCATGTACGCCTGCCGAGACGAGCACGCTGTGAACACTTTCACGCTGTGATGCTTCGGGCGCGGCGGGTTGCATCAACAGCACGCCGTCGTCCAGCCACGACCAGCGCACTGCGTTATCGGCGCACACGCCCTGCGCTTCATCAGCTGACGGCCGCGTTCCCGCCAGCGTGTAAGCGAGAAAATCGGCGAGCATCGAAACCTGCACCCCCTGCTCAGCGCTGGAAGTCATAGAGCGAGCCCAGGCGGAGAATCTGCGTCAGTTCATCAAGGGCCGTGCGCGACTCCGTCAGCAATTGCGGATCGGTCAGATCGGTCGGCGCGAGGCGATCGCGATAATGCTTTTCGATCCACGTATCGAGGCGGCCGAACAGCGTGTCGTCGATCCATACGCCCGGCGAAACCGCCGCGCGCTCTTCGTCGTCCAGCACCACACGCAACCGCAGACACGCCGGACCGCCGCCGTTTTTCATGCTTTCGCGCAGATCGAACACCAGCACGTCGTCGATCGGACCTGCTTGCGAACCGAGTTCGTCCAGATACGCGGCAACGCGCGGATTTTCGCGGCACTCCTGCGGCACGACCAGCACCTGTTTGCCGTCCGGACGCGTCAGCAACTGGCTGTTGAACAGATACGAGGTGACTGCATCGGCGACACTGACTTGAGCGTCGGGCACTTCGATCACGTTGAAGCCCGCTTTCAGGCCTTCGAGCTTCGAGCGCAATTCGTCGTACACCGCTTTCTGCTCGACAAACGCGAGTTGATGGCAGAACAGCGTGTTGCGATTGCCGACCGCGATCACGTCGTTGTGAAACACGCCCGCGTCGATCACGTCGGGGTTCTGCTGCGCGTACACGGTGGCCGCTTCCTGCAAGCCATGACGATGCGCGACCGCGCGGCTCGCCTCGAACGTCTGGCGCGCGGGGAAGCGTTTCGGCTCCGGTCCACGACGATATTCGCTGCGTCCGTACACGAAAAATTCGACGCCGCGCGCCGCGTAGTCCGCGCAAAAACGCGTGTGATTCGCCGCGCCTTCATCGCCGAGCGCGGGTGTGCCGGGCAGCGCTTCGTGGACGACGAAGCGATCGCTATCGTTGAATATCGCGCTCAACGTGCGGCGCGTGGATTGATGCTCGATCGCGCGATGCAGCTTGCTGCACAGATTCGCGGGCGTGAAATGCACGCGGCCGTCGCTGGTGTCGGCTGACGGGCTCACAGTCGCCGCGTTCGCGGTCCACATCGCCGACGCCGAACTCGCGGCGGCCAGCAACTCGGGCGCGTCCCGCGCCACGCGCGCGATCACGGTCGCGTCGTCGCCGGAAAAACCGAGTTCGCGCAACAGACGCATCGACGGACGCTCCTGCGGCGGCAACACGCCCTGATGAAAGCCGAGGTCGGCCAACTGCTTCATCTTGCGCAGACCCTGCCGCGCCGCCGCCTTCGGATTCGCGACCGACTTCTCGTTGTTCTGCGACGCGACGTTGCCGAACGACAGCCCCGCGTAGTTATGGGTCGGGCCGACCAGGCCGTCGAAATTGGCTTCAGTGGCTTGCATCGTCGATCCTTAGAATTGAAGGCCCGGCGAGACGCTCGCGGGCATTTGCAGTTGCGCGCTTTCGACAGAAGCCATCGGGTATGCGCAGTAGTCGGCGGCGTAATACGCGCTCGGCCGATGGTTGCCCGAGCGGCCCGGTCCGCCGAACGGTGCGCCCGACGACGCGCCGTTGGTCGGCCGGTTCCAGTTGACGATGCCCGCGCGGATGATGCGCTGGAAATGCGTCCACAACGCTTCGTCGTCGGCGAGGAGTCCGGCGGAGAGACCGAACTCGGTGTCGTTGGCGCGGTCGATCGCTTCGTCGAAGCTGTCGTAGCGGATGATCTGCGCGAGCGGGCCGAAGTGCTCTTCGTCGGGCAGGTTCTTCACATGGGTCACGTCGAGAATGGCCGGCGTGACGAAGCCGAGCGTCGGATCGCGTTGTTCCATCTTGAGCAGCGCAGTCGCGCCGTCGGCGAGCAAACGCTCCTGTGCGGCGACGAGCCGCGACGCGGCGCGCGCGGACACGACCGCGCCCATGAACGGCTGCGGATCGGCGTTATATTCGCCGACGCTGATACGCGACGTGACTTCCGTCAGACGCGCGAGGAAGCGCTCGCCGTTCGCATCGTTCGGCACGAAGATGCGGCGCGCGCACGTGCAGCGCTGCCCCGCCGACAGAAACGCCGACTGGATCGTGTGATGCACGGCCGCATCGATATCCGCGACCGGGCCGATCACGAGCGGATTGTTGCCGCCCATTTCCAGTGCGAGCACGATCTCCGGACGTCCGCCGAATTGTTTGTGCAGCAATGTTCCGGTATCCGAACTACCGGTGAAGAACAGACCGTCGATCTGCCGGTGATTCGCAAGCGCAATGCCGGTATCTTTCTCCCCTTGCACGAGATTCAGCACGCCCGCAGGCAAGCCCGCATCGCGCCAGATCTGCACAGTCACGGCGGCCACGCCCGGTGCCAGTTCGGACGGCTTGAACACCACCGCATTGCCCGCGATCAGCGCCGGCACGATATGGCCGTTCGGCAAATGGCCAGGAAAGTTATACGGCCCGAACACCGCCACCACGCCATGCGGACGATGCCGCAACACGGCCGTGCCGTCTGCCATCGCCGAGCGCTTTTCGCCGGTGCGTTCGTTGTAGGACTGAATCGAAATCTCGACCTTCGCGGCCATCGACGCCGCTTCGGTGCGTGCTTCCCACAGCGGCTTGCCGGTCTCGCGGCCAATCGCTTCGGCGAGCACTTCCTTGCGCTCGGTCACCAGCGCAGCGAAGCGGCGCACCACGCCGCAACGCTCGTCGAGGCTCAACGCCGACCACATCGCAAACGCCCGGCGCGCGCTGCGCACCGCGCGATCGACGTCGTCCGCCGACGCGCTGTTGCCTTCCCAAACCGTCGCGCCCGTACCGGGGTTGCGCGATGCGAATGCGGGTCCTGTGCCGGCGGCCCATTCGCCGTCGATGAAAAGCTCGCTCATGATCATCCTTGTTTGTGTTTCAGCGGCAGCACCCGAACCAGGTCGCCGGTCTTGACGTCGAGCGCGGTGGCTTCGGCGGCGTTCATCTGGAACACGCCGTCGTGCGGCACGCCCGCCGCGACGCCCACGCGAAAATCGCCGAGCGACGTATTCGACACCATCGAACGCGGTGCATCCTGCGATGCGCCTGCGGGCACATCCGCGATTTCGACCGGCACCAGCACGCTTTCACGAACCGTGCGCAAGTCGGCGATATGACATTCGAGCACCGGACCCGCATCGAAAATATCGACGTGATTCTCGTAGCGCAAACCTTCCGCTTCGAGCATGCGGCGCGCGGGAATCGTGTCGTTATGCGTGAGGCCAACGCACTTCTGCGCTTCGTCCGGCAGCAGTTCGACATACACCGGATAGCGCGGCATCAGCTCCGCAAGAAACGACTTGCGGCCGTGCGAACTCAAATAATCCGCCGCGTTGAAATCGATCTGATAGAAATGCGAGCCGACCGCGCGCCAGAACGGCGACGTGCCTTCTGCATCGAAATGGCCGCGCAATTCCGCGCACAGCCGTTGCGGAAAGCGCTCGCGAAACTGCGCGAGAAACATGAAGCGCGAACGCGACAGCAAACCGCCGACACCGCTCGTGCGATATCGCGGGCTCAGAAACAGCGAGCACACTTCGGCGTAACCGGTCAGATCGTGCGAAATGTTCAGCGCGCTCATGCGGGTCCAGATGCCGAGATCCTGGCTTGCATGCACCACCGTGCTCACACGGTAGTTGTAGAACGGCTGTTGCAGACCCACCGCCGTTTCGATCCCGCAAACACCGGCAACGTCGCCGGTCTCCGTGTCTTCCATCACGAAGAAATAGCCTGCTTCATGCGGCTCGGCCTTGTCTTCCATCGTGCGGCGCGCACGTTCCACGCGCGCCGCGAGTGCATCGCGATCCGGCTTGAAGGTAGTGAGGCCTGGGCCGGTTTCCTGCGCGAGCCGCATTAGCGCATCCACATCGCCTCGTTGCACAACGCGAACGACGATCATTGCGCCTCTCCCGAATGTTCTTCCTGATCCTGCCGATGCAACGGCACACAACGCACTGCATCGCCTTCCTGTACACCGAGCGCGGCGCGCGTTTCCGCTGCAAGCGTTGCGTCTTTTCCTGCTGCCAATTCGCCCAGCACGCAACGGAATTCGCCATCGTCATTGTTATGCGCGATCAGATACGTCGATGCATTCATCGCATCCGCTTCTCTCGCCTCATGCACGACGCGCGTTTCGTTACGCGTCACACACGCACTGCGATCCACCTGCGCGGTCAGCACCGGACCCGCATCGAAAATGTCGATGAAGCGGTCGGTCTCGAAGCCCTCTTCCTGGTGAATCTCATACGCGAGCCACGCTTTCGAGTCGGGTTCGCCGAGCACGCGCTGCGCCGCTTCCGGCAGCAACGGCACGTACACGGGATAGGTCGGCATCACTTCGGCGATAAACGTGCGGCTACGTCCACCCGATTCGATTTCGATGTCGGCGAAATCGCGGCCGAAGAACTTGCGCCCCACCGCTTCCCAGAATGGCGACACGCCGTTTTCATCGGTGACGCCTAGCAGCAGCGAGAACACCTCGGGTGTGAAGCGCTTGCGATTGGCGGCGATGTACATCATCCGTGCGCGCGACATCAGGTGCGCGGCGGCGTCGTTACGCAGCGACGGGTCGATGTAGTAGCCCGCAAGCCGGCTTTTTCCCGTGAGTTCATGCGACATGGTCAGCGCGTGAATCTTGCGATTCACGTGCAATTCGCGCGACGCATGAATCAGCGCGTCGTTGCGGAACGCGTAGAACGGGTCCGAATAACCGGCTGCGGCAACGATGCTTGCCGTACCCATCAGCTTGCCGCTCGCGCCATCTTCGAGGACGAACAGATAGAACTCCTCGCCCGGAAAATCGACCTCCGCGCGAAACGAGTCTTCCGACAACGCGATGCGCGCTTCGAGCGCGCGCCGGTCGTGCGGCAAGGAATGCAGCACCGGCTGCGCGGTGCGCGCCATATGTTCGAGCGCATCGAGATCGGCGAGGCGGCTGGGGCGTACGAAGAGCATCATCGTTCCTGTTGAATGTGACGCATGGTTCGCGGCTTCCGCTCCATGCTGTGAATCAACGCGCCGCCGCTTGCACGTTGGCCTCGACGATTTCGCCGAACGCCTTCGTCAGGCGCTCGAAGCCTTCGTTCATGTCGTCGAGCGGCATGATCAGCGACGGCACGAAACGCAGCACGTCCGGCCCCGCCATCAGCATGATCACGCCATGCTGACCCGCAGCCGTGACGAAATCTTTCGCGCGGCCCTTGAACGCATCGGTCAATTCCGCACCGATCAGCAGCCCCTTGCCGCGCACTTCTTTGAACAGACCGAAGCGCTCGTGCAGTTTCGCAAGGTGGCCCTTCAGTGCTTCACCGCGAGCGCGCACGCCTTCGAGCAGCTTCGGGTCGCTGACCAGTTCCACAACCTTCTCGGCGATCGCCGTGCCGAGCGGATTGCCGCCATACGTCGTGCCGTGCACGCCGACCTTGAAATGCGCGGCCAGTTCGTTCGTGGTCAGCATCGCGCCGATCGGGAAGCCGTTGCCGAGTGCTTTCGCCGTGGTCAGGATGTCCGGCGTCACGCCCGTGTCCTCGTACGCGTAGAAGTAGCCGCTGCGGCCCACACCCGTTTGTACCTCGTCAAAAATCAGCAGTGCGCCGTGCTCGTCGCATGCTTCGCGCAAGGCCTTCAGGAACGCCGGATCAGCGGGAATCACGCCGCCTTCGCCCTGAATCGGCTCGACGATCACCGCACAGGTTTTCGCGCCGATCGCTTGCTTCGCCGCGTCGATATCGTTGTACGGCAGATGTTTGATGCCGGCCGGCACCGGGCCGAAGCCTTCCGAATACTTGGGCTGACCGCCGACGCTCACCGTGAAGAACGTACGCCCGTGGAACGACTGCGTGAACGAGATGATTTCGTCTTTGTCTGCGCCGAAACGGTCGAATGCGACGCGGCGCGCGAGCTTCAGCGCGGCCTCGTTCGCTTCCGCGCCGGAGTTCGCGAAGAACGCGCGGTCGGCAAACGTGAGGTCTTCGAGACGTTTGGCAAGACGCAAAACCGGCTCGTTGGTGTAGCCATTACCGATGTGCCATAGCTTGCCGCCCTGCTCGTGCAGCACCTTCAGCAGTTCAGGGTGCGAGTGGCCGAGCGCGGTGACGGCGATGCCGCCGGCGAAGTCGATATAGTCGCGGCCCTGCGTATCCCAGACGCGCGAACCGAGACCGCGATCCGGTACGAAGGCGGCGGGCGAAAACACCGGCACCATGACTTCGTCGAAGGTCTGGCGTGTCACAGTCAGGTCGTTCATGGCAAATCCTCGTTACGGGTGAGAGGTAATACGAGTAGTGTAGGAAACCGCACGCGATACGTCTTGCGCATACGCGACGCTTTCTATGAGGTTCCACGCGCGTGAACAGCTTGCGGTGCGCGCGGCGGTTCGCTACATACAGCGCGTCAATCCACCTGATCCGGCCGCTCGATCAGCGCGCCCGGCCGAGGCTCGCTCGCCACGCTGCCGCTCGCGCCGGTCTGCTTGTCGATCCAGTTACGACGATCCTCTCGCGGTGTGACACCAAAACGTTCGCGATACGCATTCGAAAAATGCGCCGCCGACGAAAAACCACAAGCGAGACTGATCTGCACGACCGATTTGCTGGTGCGCTGCAATTGCGTGCGCGCTTTCGAAAGCCGCAAGCCCAGGTAGTATTTGGACGGCATCGAGCCGAGATACTGACGGAACAACCGCTCCAGCTGACGACGCGATACGCCGACGAGGCCGGCGATTTCATCGGTGGTGAGCGGGTCTTCGATATTCGCTTCCATCAGCAGCAACGCGTCGTTCAGACGCGGATGCCGCTCGCCCGGCGCGGTCACGAACGGAATGCGCTGACGCTCCTCGCCCGCGCGCAATACGCCGACGCCGAGCGTATCGGCGATACGGTCCGCCAGTTCGGGGCCGTGTTCGCGGCCGATCATCGCGAGCATGAAGTCGACGGTGGCCTGACCGCCCGCGCAGGTCGCGCGATCACGGTCGATTTCGAAAATCTGCTGGGTAACGATGGAGCGCTCGAACTGCTCGGAAAACTGCTGATAGGTTTCCCAGTTGACGCTCACGCGATAACCGGACAACTGCCCCGCCATCGCGAGCCACCACACGCCGTGATGAATGCCGGTGACCAGCGGCGTGCGCTGGCCGACCCGCGACAGACTCGCGAGAAACAGCCGGTAGTCGGCGAATTGCTGAAACCGCTCGCTGACGATAATCAGCCAGTCGCATGAAATTGCGTCGCCGAACGCGGCGTCGGCGGGCCATTGCGCGCCGCCGGAAAGCGGCACCGCGCGACCGTCCCACGAACACACCTGCACGCGATACAGCGCGCGCCCGTCGATTTCATTGGCGAGATTGAGCGCGTCGACAATCGGTCCGACGCCCGACATCGACACGGGCGGCAACGCGACGATAACGACCTGCGTGGTGCGAGCCGGGCTGGACGTGCGAGGAGGCATCGTTAAAGAACAGGCGCGGAGGCGAAGAGCCGCGCGTTACTTCAGGCTGCCGGACAAGAACTGCTTGAGCCGCTCGCTGCGCGGCGACGTCAGCACCTCGGCGGGCAGCCCCTCTTCTTCGGTGCGGCCCTGATGCAGGAACATCACATGGTTCGACACGTTGCGCGCAAAACCCATTTCGTGCGTGACGACGATCATCGTGCGGCCTTCTTCGGCGAGCTTCTGCATCACCTTCAGCACTTCGCCGACCAGTTCGGGATCGAGCGCGGAAGTGGGTTCGTCGAACAGCATCACGTCGGGGTTCATTGCCAGCGCGCGCGCAATCGCCACACGTTGCTGCTGACCACCCGACAGATGCGACGGATACTGCTTTTCCAGACGCGGCGCGAGACCGACTTTCTCCAGATACTCGCGCGCCCGTTCTTCGGCTTCGCGGCGCGGCACGCCGAGCACATGAATCGGCGCTTCGACGATGTTCTCGATCACGTTCATGTGCGCCCACAAATTGAAGTGCTGGAACACCATCGCGAGCTTCGTGCGGATGCGCTGCAACTGCTTGTGATCGGCGACTTCGAGATTGCCCGCGCGATCGGGCTTCGTCTTCACCGCTTCGCCGTCGACGACGATCTGACCGGCGTTCGGCCGTTCGAGAAAATTGATGCAGCGCAAGAATGTGCTCTTGCCCGACCCGCTCGCGCCGATGATGCTGATCACGTCGCCCTTGTTCGCGTTCAGCGACACGCCCTTGAGCACTTCGTTGTCGCCATAGCGCTTGTGGATGTCCTGCACGGCGAGCTTGCAAGCTTCGGTTTGAGTCGTGTGGAGCAAGATGCTCTCCCTTTGAAAATGCGGATCGATCTGTGACGGCGCGTCTTCAGTTGCGGCGCCGCGATGCGGAGATGCGACGCGTCAGTGCGTGCGCACCGCCAGATAAGCCAGCCAGTGACGCTCTGCGCGGCGGAACAGCGCCACCAGCGCAAACGACACCACCAGGTAAATCAGCGCCGCGAGCCCGAACGCGTTGAACGACTGATACGTGGCGGAATTCGCGTCGCGCGCGACCTTCAGGATGTCGGGCACTGTGGCCGTGAAAGCGACCGTGGTGGCGTGCAGCATCAGGATCACTTCGTTACTGTACAACGGCAATGCCCGCCGCAGCGCGGACGGTATCACAATGCGCCGGTACATCGTGAACCAGCTCATGCCGTACGCGCGAGCCGCTTCCACTTCGCCGTGCGACGTCGAGCGGATCGCGCCCGCGAAGATCTCGGTGGTGTACGCGCAGGTGTTCAACGCGAACGCGAGAATCGCGCAGTGAAAACCGCTGCGAAAAAACGCGTCGAGCAGATTGTGCGAGCGCACGACATTCAGGCTGTAGATGCCGGTATAGATCAGCAGCAATTGCACGTAAAGCGGCGTACCGCGAAACACGTACGTGTAGATTCGCACCGGCGTCGAGAGCCAGCGGTTCTTCGACACGCGCGCCACGGCCAGCGGAATCGAGCACACGAAGCCGATGCCGATCGACGCCACCAGCAGCCACAGTGTGACCGCGAGACCCGATACGCGCTGACCGTCCCAGTACAGGAACGCGCGCCAGAATTGATTGAGGATGTCGATCATGGTCTTGTCAAAGCTCCGCGTGCCGCACGCCGATCGAATAGCGCCGGCCCAGCCAGATCAGCACGAGATTCGATACCGAGGTGATCGCCAGGTAAATCAGCGCGGCGACCAGAATGAAGAAGAACATGTTGAAGGTGCTCTTGCCCGCGTCCTGCGCGGCCTTGACGATATCGGCGAGACCGATGATCGACACCAGCGCCGTCGCCTTGACCAGCACCTGCCAGTTGTTGCCGATGCCGGGCAGCGCGAAGCGCATCATCTGCGGAAACAGGATGCGGGTGAACACGCGCGCGCCGCTCATGCCGTACGCGCTGCCCGCTTCCAGTTGGCCGCGCGGCACGGAGAGGAACGCGCCGCGAAAGGTCTCGGTGAAATACGCACCGTAGATGAAGCCGAGCGTCAGCACACCGGCCACGAACGGATCGATGTCGAACTGCGGCAGATTCAACGCGTCGGTCAGATTGTTGACCCCGATCTGGATGCTGTAGAACAGCAGCAGCATCAGCACGAGGTCGGGCACCGAGCGGATCAGCGTCGTATAGCCGGTCGCGATGGCCCGCAACGGACGGTTGAACGACAGCTTCGCGGCCGCGCCCGCGAGTCCGAGCAGGACGGCCGTCGCGAGCGACAGCACGGACAGCTCGATCGTCTGGATCGTGCCGGCCAGCAATACTGGGCCAAAGCCGTATAGGAACACGCTTGTCTCCATCCAAGTTTTTGAGGATGTCACGGATGGCGTCGGCATGGCCCGGCGATGCTGCACGCCTGCCCCGACTCATCCGGCATGGCGCGGAGTCTCGCAAGCGAAAATCAAATGCTCAAATATGGGGCGTGCGGTTTGTTGCGACGCAACATTCGACGCTTGAGCGGCTCTCGCCGCTCGCAGCGCTTGGTTTTACGGGGGATATGTTTTTGTAAGCTGCCTCGCGGGCGGCACGCGCCGCCGCGATTTAGCAAGTTTCGGGTCGCTTTTTCGATAGATCGTTTGGGCGTGAACGAGACCGAACGAAGCTGAAATCCGCGATCCCGCCAGCGTTTAGTCCATTCCCAGGCGCGCGCGGATCGCCGGCAGCATGTATTCGACCGCCGCGCGCCCTTCTTCGATTGCCGGCGCCGCGCGGTGAAAATCGAAAATGCCCATGCCGCCGAGCCGCGGCTGGATCAGGATGTCTGCCGGCTCTCCCGCGAGCCGGCTGCGCGTGATCCGCACCTGCATGATGTCGATGCTTTGCGCGACCGAACTCAGCATCGACGGTACGCGCGCGCTGCGCGGCGGCGCGACCCGCACGTCGTCGGTGACGGGTGTGTCGGCGGGCGCGAGCCAGCGCGGCCACGGCTTGCCGTTGCGGCGTAACGAGACCGGCGGCGGCGCGGCCGGATCGAGCGCGGGTGTTTCAACCACCGCGCCGCCGAAATCGCGGCCGTTCAGAATGTCGTTATTCAGATCGATGGCGATCACGCAATCCGCGCGCATACCGCGTGCAACCGACACCGGCACCGGATTGCTCAGCCCGCCGTCCACCAGCCACACGCCGTTGTGCCACACGGGCGTGAAAATGCCCGGAATCGCAATCGATGCGCGCACCGAGTCGATCGTGCTGCCGTCCTGAAGCCAGATTTCGCGGCCGGTATCGAGTTCGGTGGCGACCGCCGCGAACGGCATCTTCAGTTGCGCGATCGAGCAACCGGCGAATTTCTCCGCGAATAGCTGGATCACCTTGCGTCCGCCGAGCAGGCCGCCCGAGATGCGCAGGTCGAGCAGGCGCACCACCGTCTGCCAGCTAAGACGCGATACCCACTCTTCGAGCCAGTCGAGATCGCCGTTCGCGTACACGGCGCCGACCAGCGCGCCGATCGACGTGCCGCACACCACGTCGGGCTTGATGCCCGCGTCGTGCAACGCGCGAATTGCCCCGATATGCGCCCAGCCGCGCGCGGCGCCCCCTCCCAACACCAGCCCGATACGGCTGTACCGACGTCGACGTATCATTTTTTACCCCGCTTCGTTCACTGCTTCGTTTTTTGACTGACTACCTGCTAGCGTCCGCGAATCACGTCTGAGCGCGATGTCGTATACACCTTCTCGTTACGGTCGAAATGCACGTTGAAAAAGCCCTCTTCGGTGACGCCGCCTTCGCGCCACTTCCAGCTCCACACAGTCTCCGGTTTGAGCGGATACACCGCCACCTGACCCGGCTTGCCAAGCAGACGCCGCACTTCGTCCTCGGTCATGCCCACGCGGATCTTGCCGAAATTGGCGGCTGTCAGCACCTGGGTGATAGCTTGCAATTTACCGTCACGGTCGATGTCGACCATGTACGTATTCAAACCTTGTGGACCACGCGGATACTCGAAACGTTTCGAGCCGTCGGTGAAAGTGCGCTCGGTTTCCGGCTTGCCCATCTGATCGCGGACCTGCGCTTCGGTGGTCACGCCCGGCGTCATATCCTTGAGCAGTAGTGCGTCCGGCTTGACGGCGTTGAAGAATTCCTTGAGTTTTTGCACGGCCTGGTCGCTCTGTTGTTCGTTACAGCCGGTCAGTGCGATGCACGCGGCCAGCACGGCGGCAGTAAGCAGTTTGAAACCCACAGCGAGTCCCTGTTCGGGCGTGCCCGCCAGGGCACGCGGTTTGGTGTTGTGGCGCGCTTGCCCGGCGCGCGTCGCCGGGTCGTGTCCAAGGATAACCGCGCATCACGAAAACGGCGAGCGAGGCGGGCACAAAGGCAACACCGTGCGCGGCGGCTTACCGGTTGAGAATGCGAAGACGGAAAAAACTACAGGACGTCCCGCAAAAAATGCAGGTTTTGCTGCGGACGAGTGACGAATGATGTGTGCAGAACGTTGCGGCGAACGCGGTTTTTTGGCGCTTGTGTAGAGCGTTGCGGCGAACGCACTTTTCGAGCGCTGAAAAAAACCGTCGCCACAAGCAAAAAGGCGA
The DNA here is from genome assembly GCF_900099835.1 of Paraburkholderia fungorum. Classification (NCBI taxonomy): domain Bacteria; kingdom Pseudomonadati; phylum Pseudomonadota; class Betaproteobacteria; order Burkholderiales; family Burkholderiaceae; genus Paraburkholderia; species Paraburkholderia fungorum. The sequence continues at coordinate 1,660,618 of NZ_FNKP01000001.1, read as the reverse complement.
CGCTGTGCAAAGCGTCGCCGGATCGGTCGATACGGTCAACCGGAAATGAAAGCGGCCTGCAGATTCGGTGAGAGCTTGCGCAAGCCGCCTGGCTCGAAGCAACGGGGACGACACGCAGCGGTCCGGTTCCGGCGAAGCGGTGAGCCACCTTGGCGACTCACCTCGCGCCATCGACGGAATGGCAAACCGCTGCTTGGCTGGCCGTCCTGGTCCCTCGATAAGCCTTCCTGATGGCGATAATCTAAACGGATCGGCGGCTTTAGACGAGAGCGCGTTTACACCGAATCGGCAGATGATTTCCACCAGCGGCCCACGCAAAACGGCGCCTCGCGATAAGCGGATCAGATCACCCGGAAGCGGTGCGTGCCGTCCCGCTCCAGTTGCGCGACCAGCCCCTGCTCCCACTCCAGATACGCGTTCATCGCGTCGAGCGGGTGATCGGTGCCCTCGTAAGGACGGCGATACCGGTCGATACGCGGCGACGCCATGCGCGTCTCCCCGCTTTCGACCGGCAGACCCGCGTCGATCCACGCCGCCGTACCGCCCGTGAGCACCTGTACGGGGCATCCGGTCAACGCAGCAACTTCCGGCGCCGCAAAGCGCGCGAGCAGACTGCTGCCGCATGTCAGCACATAGCGTTGCGCATCGGGCAACTGGCGCAGCACATCGCCGAGTTGCGAGCGGATTACGAACCACGCGCCGGGAATATGACGCTTCACATAATTCTCGCTCGACGTGAAATCGAGCACCACTGTGCCGCGCGATTGCAGCAACGTGACGAGATCGGCTCCCGTGATTTCGTCGGCGGCGGGTGCGGCGGGCGCAAATCGCGCTGCGGGCGCCGGGCCTTTCTCGGCGAAGTCGGCGGGCATCAGGCCGTCCACGACGTACGCCTCGATGTTCATCTGCGCGAGCCACGACGCCGTCATGTTCGCGCGCACGCCGTCGTTGTCCGCGAGAATCACGCGCGCGCCGCGCACCGGCGCGAACACGTCGGCCTCCTGCACCAACTGGCCGCCCGGTGCGCTACGAAAGCCGGGCACGTGCCCCGCTTCGTATTCTTCCGGCGACCGCACGTCGAAGCGATACACGGTACGCACCGCTTCTCCGGCCCAGCGGCGAGCCTCGTCGCGTGACGTGCGGCCTACCCGCGCGCGATCCGCGAGCGCACGCGCGGATTCGGCGGCGGCGAGACGCACGGCGTCGCCGGTGGCGGCCGGGTCGAAGCGGCGTGAGCTGCCGTGCGCGAGCGGCTGACCCGACAACGTCCAGCCGATCGTGCCGTTGCGCAGCGCCGCGACCGGATTCGGCACACTCGCATTGATCAGCGACTGCGCGCCGATGATGCTGCGCGTGCGCCCCGCGCAATTGACGATGATCCGCGTGGCCGGGTCCGGCGCGAGTTGCCGCGCGCCCAGCAGCAATTCCGCGCCCGCCACGCTGATGCTGCCGGGAATATTCATGGTCTGATATTCGTCGAAGCGGCGCGCGTCGAACACGACGACGTTGGCCTCGCTGTCGATCAGATCCTGCACCTGCTGCGCGCTCAACGTCGGCGTATGACGCACCTGCTGCACGAGTTCGCCGAACGCCTTGCCCGGCACGTTGACGTCGCGGAACAGTTCGCCGCCGGCCGTGCGCCAGCCTTGCAGGCCGCCTTCGAGCAACGCGACATCGGTATAGCCCAGTTCGGTCAGGCGTTCGGCGGCGCGTTGCGCGTAATTTTCGCCGGCATCGAACAGAACGATCGGCACCGCGAGACGCGGCAAACGCACGGGTGCGTCCAGTTCGAGCCGCGATAACGGCAGATTCGCGGCAAACAACGGATGACCGCCTGCGTGCGGCTCCTCTTCCCGCACGTCGAGCAGCGCGATTTCCTCGCGCTCCAGCAACGACGCACGTACATCTTCGAATGATCGGTTACGAAACTCTTTAACGAAAGTCATGAGATAGCAGACTCCTTCGAGGTTCTTCCAGACAGTCCATATGCTTTAACGACACGTCATCCGGGCAGCTCTTGAAAAACTCGCGGCCTGTGCCGCGAGAATCGAGCGGACGTGTAACAGCAACCCTGAGTACTAATGCGCACCAGCAAGCACCAATGCTTTAACCGTACACGCGATTGCGGATCTGCGTACGATCGCCAGAAGACGTTTCGCGGTAATTCCCGCAGTCGAGCAGTTGATCGACGCGCGTGAGCGATCCGGCTGGATAGGGGTCGACGTGCAATTTCCGCGCCACGAAAAGCGGTGTCCTTCATACGAAATGGTGGCCAGAAAATGTGGGGCGCCCACAAACCCCCTTCCGCAAACGTGGACATCCGCGCACCGTCAGCAGAAAAGCGAAACCTTTGCCACAATGCGCCATCGCGTGAAAGCGCCCGAAACAGCAAGTGAACAGACAATGATCCCCTTCTCAGTCCTCGATCTGGCGCCGGTCAACGCGGGCGCGACGCCCACCGACGCATTCAGGAATTCGCTCGATCTCGCGCAGCACGCGGAAAGCTGGAACTACCGCCGCTTCTGGCTCGCCGAACATCACAACATGACAGGTATCGCGAGCGCGGCGACCTCGGTGGTGATCGGTTATGTGGCCGGCGGCACGAAGACCATTCGCGTCGGCTCGGGCGGCGTGATGCTGCCGAACCACGCGCCGCTCGTGATCGCGGAGCAGTTCGGAACGCTCGCGTCGCTCTATCCCGGCCGGATCGACCTCGGCCTCGGCCGCGCGCCGGGCACCGATCAGAGCACCGCGCGCGCGTTGCGGCGCGATCTGCAAAACAGCGCGGAGTCGTTCCCCGACGACGTCGTCGAATTGCAGCGCTATTTCGCCGATCCGGTGCCGGGTCAGCGGATTCGCGCAGTGCCGGGTGCGGGTTTGCAGGTGCCGCTGTGGCTGCTGGGTTCGTCGCTGTTCAGCGCGCAACTCGCGGCGGCGCTCGGTCTGCCGTTCGCGTTCGCATCGCACTTCGCACCCGATTACATGCTGACCGCGTTGCAGGTTTATCGCTCGCAATTCAGGCCATCCGCGACGCTCGACAAGCCGTATGCGATGGTCGGCGTGAATCTGTTCGCCGCCGATTCCAACGACGAAGCGCAGCATCTGTTCACGTCGCTGCAACAGCAGTTCATCAATTTGCGACGGGGCACGCCGGGGCAATTGCAGCCGCCGGTGGAACGGCTCGAAGCGTCGGAGATGGAGTTGAATAACGTTGCGCATTCGCTCGCGTGCACCGCGTTGGGAGATCGCGACACGGTGCGCGATGCACTGAAGTCGATCATCGATCAGACCGGCGCGAACGAGTTGATGCTGACCGCGCAGATTTACGATCACAAGGCGCGGTTGCGCTCGTTCGAGATTGGGGCGCAGGTGCGGGAAGAGTTGGCTGCCGCGAAGTGATTTGATGTCGTCACGACGATTGGAACTCAAGCCTCGTTGCCGTTCGAATTTCGTTAGGCGAACCGCTTGAGCGATCGTCGCTGGCAGCAACCGTTTAACAGAAAAAGCCGGCGTTTCGCCCCCGTGTCGTGACTTGCCAACTAGCGGCGGACGTTTATCTTCGACGTTCGCCGTGTCGTAACGAGTGCCGCGCGCGCTCCCCCGCGCTCACGAAACCGCTTCAACCTCGACACACTCGCCGCCAACCTTATCCAGCGCGTTCAGCAGCCCTGCTCGCAACGCGCTCAATGCATGACTCTTTTCGTCGAGTTCCTTGAGCTTTGCCTGCAAACAGGCCACTTTTTGCTCCGCTCCAAAACCCGGACCATCCCACACATCGATGACGTCGCGAATTTCCGCGAGCGTGAAACCTAGCGCCTTCGCGTGGACGATCAGACGAATCCGTTGCAACGCGAGCGCGGAATAACACTTGTAGGTATTCGATACGTTGGGTTGCGTGGCCTTATCCAGCAGACCCATTCTCTCGTAATAGCGAACCGTATCGCGGGAAACGCCCGCCTGTCTGCATAGCTCGCCAATGCGCATGCTGCCTCCATCCAGAGTCGTGAATCGACATTAGGACTTGACCGTTGCCTACAGTCAACGGTTTACAGTCCTCTCCGTCTTTCACTTCCCCCTGCACGACATGACCACCCCCTTCGATTTTCGCGGCAAGACCGCTCTTGTCACCGGCGCATCGTCCGGTATCGGACGTGCGTTTGCCTTCGCCCTGGCTAAACGGGGAGCCCGACTGCTGCTGGTAGCGCGCTCGCACGACAAGCTGCGCGATCTCGCCGAGGAACTACGGCGCGACTACGCGTGCGACGCGGATTACCTGACTGCCGACTTGAGCACGTCCGAAGCGGTACACGCAATCGCCGCTCACCTGAAGGCAGCGGAAAGAGTCGTCGATGTTCTGGTCAACAATGCGGGCTTTGCGGCGTATGGACGCTTCGAGTCCATTCCGCTGTCGCGTCAGCGCGATGAAGTGCTGGTGAACTGCATGGCCGCGGTCGAACTGGCGCATCTCGTGCTGCCGGGCATGCTGGCGAAATCCGCTGGCGTCGTCATCAACGTGGCGTCGACGGCGGCGTTTCAGCCCGATCCGTACATGGCCGTCTACGGCGCCACGAAGGCGTTTCTTCTGTCATTCTCCGAAGCCGTCTGGGCCGAGAACCGGCATCGGGGAGTTCGGGTGGTCGCCGTGTGTCCGGGCGCGACGCAAACCGGTTTCTTCGACGTCGTCGGCGCGCAGGAAGCCGCCGTCGGCACGCCGATGCCGGTGGCAAGCGTGATCGACGATGCTTTTTTTGCGGTGGACCGCAACAGAAGCCATCGGGTTGTCGGGAAGGCGAACCGGCTGCTTTCCTGTCTGCCGAGACTGTTGAACCGTCAGGGCGCGGCCCGACTTGTCGAGAGGATGCTCAGGCCGAGGCAAGCGCACGCGCTGGCGACAGGGCACGCAAACAGCTAGGCGCGGGCTATTCGTATCCAGCGACGTAAAGCAAAAAAACATCGGCGCCCGCGCTGTGCCGTTAGCGACCGTGCGGGCGCCGCACCACCAGGTTCAGAACATCGGGATTCACCGCCCAAGCACCGTCACCGTAGGAAACTGCTTCAGATACCAGGTATCCCGCCGGTCGCCCATATAACGAACGTCGAGCAGTTCGGCTGTGCGAACAGGCTCGGCTGTCACGCCGCGATCGACCAGACCCTGCAGCACGTCGCGACGCAACCAGAACAATGTGCCGTTATAGACCGCGGGCAAATAGTCCGTCCTGAATTGAGCGACGGAATATATCCCGCTGTCGCGGCTCCAGTCGCCGTGCGTTTCGATGACTTCCGGGCGCTCGCTGTGCAGATAATCCGCGAAACCCGCGAAACCGCTACGTGCCAGCGACGGGCTGGTCAACAGCCCCGAATCGAGAATCTCCAGACGCTCGCAGCACAATGCCGTACCGCCGACGTCCGGCGTCATGAACTTCAGCGTCGGCTGCCCCAGGTACTCGCGCAGACGATCGACCGACGTACCCGTCATCGCGTAGTTCTCTGGCGTAATACCGCGCCAGTCGCCGGGGAAATCGCCCCACCGTCGTTGTCTGGCTCCGCTCTCCGCAACATTCATTGCAGCCGGCAACACGCCATGCATCGACGCACCGAGGATCACCGTGTCGATGTTCTCGCGCAGCAACGCAAAGTTGAACAGGAACGTTCCGGCCAGGCACAGCAACAGTCCGCTCAATACACGCGGCCGACGCATATTCGCAAGACGTTCCGCGAGAGAAAGAACGAGCAGCGGAAGCACCCCCACGAACATCCGCCCGATATACCCCCAGTTTCTGCCCGACACGAGTGCGAATATGCCGAACGAAACGATGAGAAGCATGGGCATCGGATCCAGACGGCGCTGCTGGCCGCCCCGCCCGCTCAGGCACATGCCGATCAGCAGCGCGGCATTGATGAACAGAAAATCCTTGAGTCCGCGCAGCTTTTCGAATGCGTTGTCCCAGCCTTTTTTGGTGTAAGGCACCTGTAGCTTGGCGAGGATGGTGTTCGGGATCAGCACGCCAAAGACGTAATACCGCCAGATAGTCAGCAGCACAAAGCAGAACACGACCCAGACGCCCATCCGAAAGGCACGCGGCCGATCCTCCCGGTAAAACACGACGATCCACCCGAGCGCGAAACCCAGATAGACCACCGCTTCGAAACGGGTCAGCATCAGCAGCGGAATCAGTGCATAAACGAGCGACGATTGCGCGCGCCAGCAGAGGACGAACGCCACCAGCAGCAGCGCAAAGATCGTCATTTCCATGCCGTTGATGATCTCGGCCTGGAAGGTCGGCAGCAGCCCCAGCACGCTCACCACGATGAGACGGTGCGTCGGGTTGGGGAGACTCGGTTGCAGTGCGCGCCACACGAGCACCAGAGTGGCGCAAAGCGAGATAAAGGAAATCAGCTGCGCGGTCCTGATCGACTCCAGAAAACCCGGATGGGCGAGCCACTGCCCCATCGCCAGCATCCCCGTCAGCAGCAGACTGGACGTACCTTCGACCGGCACCGACACCGGTGTCAACGCGAATATCCCGTGCTGCCCCAGCGTACGCGCGTAGGCCACGGTGATGGCGCTGTCGTCCCAGCCGTAAGGGCCGACCAGCGCTATCGCCGTCAACGAAAGCACTGCATACGCGACAACGAAAAGGAACCCGGTGGCTCCAATTCTCTCCTCGATACTTTGCGTAACGTGCTCGGACATAGGCGGCCTGAGTAAGCTGACGGATAAAACATCGGGAAAACGACGTGCGGACGTCGCGTCGAGAATCTGGACGGCGGAATAAAACGGGAAGCTGCTACGGGAATTGCCCGATTGGGCGTGCGTCTTCGCAACGATCTCACGCGACTCTCTGCGACATCGGCCAATATCGCTGTTTTTTGGGCCGCGCCTGGTTGAGAGTCGATCGTCTTTTATTTATTTTCGATGCCGCGGCAGATAAATCTGCGGGCTGGAATACGTCGCAAGGTGTCGACGTTTCATTGAGTGATGCCGGTGTTCCGGCCCACGGGTCCGGCCAGCATCAGGAAGATCGCACCGCCTCTGGCCGTGACGCGATGGGTCCGTCACCCGCTGTTGGGAGGCCTCGGAGTACCGTAAAGACTCCGAAAGCCTCTCGCCCTCTCTTCCTTTCACCGATTCGTCGGCACCGCCGCCAGCCCATCCAGCAGCGCCTTATGAAACGCCTGCGGGTCCTGCATTTGCGGCGCGTGGCCGTCGGCGGCGAATTCGACCAGCGTCGCATGCGGAATCGCTTTCGCCGCCGCTTTGCCCAACTCCGGGTAATGGCCGATCTTCGCGCGCACCTCGGGCGGTGCGGCATCCTTGCCGATCGCCGTGGTGTCCTTCTGGCCGATCAGCAGCAGTGTCGGCATGCTCAGTTGACCAAGCTCGTAAACAACAGGCTGCGTGTAAATCATGTCGTACAGCAGCGCGGAATTCCACGCGACGATGTCCTTGCCCGGTCCGCGATACATGCCCGCGAGCATCTGCACCCACGGCTCATAGTCGGCGCGCCACTGACCGGCGTAATAAGTGGACTGCTCGTAGCGGCGGATGCCGTCGGCGGTCGTCTTCAGTTCGCGCTCGTACCATTGATCCACCGACAACGACGGCACGCCCTTCGCCTTCCAGTCCTCCAGACCGATCGGATTGACCAGCACCAGTTGCTGCGTCTCACGCGGATACATCAACGCGTAGCGGATCGCCAGCATACCGCCGGTCGAATGGCCGATCATCGTCGCGTCCGTCACGCCGAGCGATTCGAGCAGCGCGTGGGTATTGCGTGCCAATTGTTGAAAACTGTACTGGTAGTGCTCGGGCTTGCTCGACTTGCAGAAGCCGATCTGATCCGGCGCGATCACGCGATATCCGGCATCGCTGAGTTTCTGGATCGTTGCGTCCCAGGTCGCCGCGCAGAAGTTCTTGCCGTGCAGCAGCACCGCCGTGCGGCCGTTCGGATGCGCCGGCTTGACGTCCATGTAGGCCATTTGCAGCGCGACGCCTTGCGACGTGAAATCGAAACGCCCGACCGGCGCGGGATAGGTAAAGCCCTGCAATTCCGGGCCATAAGCGGGGCCGCTGTTATCCGCGGCGGCGCTCACCGACGCGGCGCTGGCCGCGACCGGACTCGCCTGGCTCAACGCGGCAGCCGCTGCGACGCTTGCCGGCGTGGCGGCCGAAGCAGAAGACACGGCGGGCGCAACCGCGCACACGCAGACACTCAACAGGGCAAGCAGGGCATGACGGCGAAAATTCATCGAGATTTTTTGCAAAAAAGAAACTGCGAAGAACAGGCGGGAAATCGCGTGGACCAGCCAACCGGGCGGCCACGATAGAAGCGCACGATTCTACGACGCACCGCCCGACCGTGCCGCCAATCGCGCAGGCTTAACGCTGCGGCAACCTGCGCGATCGTCATGAACCGCGCCATTCTCGCTGTCAGCCGCGGCCTCTCCGACCTCCCGCCGCCTGTCCGTATCGGCCACAACCGCGCCGTTCCGCTTTGGCACGCATATTGCGACAGCCCACCTTGCCCTCTATGTGTCGTGCCGCACGGATACGCGCGCTGCAACAGCCGATTGTGCGCAGGTGGGGCACCTCGGCGTGCATCCGCGAAATTCAGGCTTTTGGCTGTGGACCATTCGGTGCTAGAACTACCTGACGGGCTCGCGGAGACGAACCGCCTGGAAGAACGAATCAGCAGCGCGAATCAGCAGCGAAGAAGCCGGCGATCCACGAGACCAGCAACTGACAACCAGATCATCCGGGGCATACTAATCATGGAGACAGACATGGACACTCCGTCACGGCTGAACGATGTGCAACGCTCAACCCTCGCCATCGTCCTCGCAGGCGGCAGAGGCACACGGCTCGGCCCGCTCACCAACAAGCGCGTGAAGCCCGCGGTGCACTTCGGCGGCAAATACCGGATCATCGACTTCGCGTTGTCCAACTGTCTGAACTCCGGCATCCGGCGCATCGCCGTGGTCACGCAGTACAAGGCGCACTCGCTGTTGCGCCATATGCAGCGCGGCTGGAGTTTCCTGCGCGGCGAATTCGGCGAATTCATCGACCTGTGGCCGGCGCAGCAGCGCGTGGAAGGCGCTCACTGGTATCGCGGCACCGCCGACGCGGTGTTCCAGAACCTCGACATCATCCGCTCGATCCGGCCGAAATACGTGGTGGTGCTGGCAGGCGACCACATCTACAAGATGGACTACACGCGGATGATCGCCGACCACGCGGAGAGCGGCGCGGATTGCACGGTGGGATGCATCGAGGTGCCGCGCATGGACGCGGTCGCGTTCGGTGTGATGGCGGTGGACGAAAACCGCCGCGTCACCGGTTTCGTCGAAAAGCCCGCCGACCCGCCCTCGATGCCAGGCCGCCCGGACATCGCGCTGGCCAGCATGGGCATCTATGTGTTCAACGCCGACTATCTGTACTCGCTGCTCGAAGAGAACATTTCGTCGATCGATACCGACCACGATTTCGGCAAGGACATCCTGCCGCGCGTCGTTACCCAGGGCACGGCGATCGCGCATCCGTTCAGCATGTCGTGCGTATCGTCGGACCCGAGCGTGGAGCCGTACTGGCGCGATGTCGGCACGATCGACGCTTACTGGGCGGCCAATCTCGACCTCGCGTCGACGATCCCCACGCTCGATCTGTACGACCGCAACTGGCCGATCTGGACTTACGTGGAACAGTTGCCGCCCGCCAAGTTCGTCCGCGATATGAAAGGTTTGCAGGGCTCGGGCAACAACCTGATCGTCTGCGGCGGGTGTGTGATCTCGGGGTCGCAGATTTCGCGCTCGGTGTTGTCGTCGAACGTCAAGGTGAGTTCGTTCTGTAATATCAATGAGGCAGTCTTGTTGCCGCAGGTCACGGTCGGCGCGAGTTGCCGGTTGCAGAAGGTGGTGATCGACCGCGGCTGTGCGATACCGGACGGTACGGTGATCGGCGAGGATCCGGTCGCGGACGCCGAGCGGTTTTATCGCACGGACGACGGTGTCGTGCTGGTCACGCCCGAGGCGCTGCGGCCGAAGTCGAAGTAAGGTGGCGGGGGTTGGGCGGGCGAGGTGCACTGCCCGCCCGTGCGGGGTGGCGCCGCCTGCCAGCGCGATCCTCACGTGTCCGAACGCATGGTGCTGAGGCTCTGTCACCGCGCTGCTGCATCAGACCGTCGAAATCGACGAACCTTACCGGACCCCTCGCACCTGAACCAGCAACATCGACTAACCCGGAGTGAGACTGGCCTATGACGATTCGCGCCCTGCACGTCGCAAGCGAGCTGTATCCCCTTCTCAAAACGGGCGGTCTCGCCGATGTCGCGGGCGCACTGCCGCCCGCGCTGATCGAGCGCGGCGCCGATGTGCGGGTGCTGCTGCCCGGCTTCCCAGCCGTACTGGCCGGTCTGACCGACCTGCATCCGGTCGCGCAGCTAGGGCGCCGCTTCGACACACCGGGGATCACGCTCGAGCGCGGCACGCTGGGGGCGAACGGGCTGATCGTCTACGTGATCCGCGCCGAGTCGCTGTATAACCGGCCGGGCAATCCGTATCTGAACAACGAACACGTGCCCTATGGCGACAACGCGCAGCGTTTTGCGCTGCTCGGCTGGGTCGCCGCACAACTCGCGCAGCAACTGGACCCGACGTGGTCCGCGCAGATCGTCCACGCGCACGACTGGCACGCCGGGCTAGCGCCCGCCTATCTGAAAGCGGCCGAGCGCCAGCACGGCCGGCCGGTCGCGCGCAGTGTCTTCACCGTGCACAACCTCGCCTATCAGGGCGTGTTTCCCGCGCACCAGTTCGGCCAACTCGCGCTGCCGGACGACTTCTTCAACATCGCCGGCGTCGAGTTCTACGGACAACTGTCGTTTCTCAAAGCTGGCCTTTTCTATAGCGACCGCATCACGACCGTCAGCCCGACCTACGCGCGCGAAATCCAGACGCTTTCGCAGGGCGGCGGGCTCGACGGACTGCTGCGGCATCGTTCGCACGATCTGAGCGGGATCCTGAACGGCGTCGACTATGCCGTCTGGAATCCCTCCACCGACGCGCTGCTCGACACTCACTACAGCGCCACCCGTCTCGCCGGCAAAGCGGCCTGCAAGGAAGCGTTGCAAAAGCGCTTCGGCCTCGCGCAGAAAAGCGACGCGCTGCTGTTCGGCGTGGTGAGCCGTCTGACCGAGCAGAAAGGCCTCGATCTGCTGCTTGGCGGCGTGCCCGAGATCGTCAAACGCGGCGGTCAACTGGTGGTGTTCGGCACCGGCGATCCAGCGCTCGAGAACGGTTTGAAACGCGTCGCGCAGTCGCATCCCGAGTCGGTGGCGGTCGAACTCGGTTTCGATGAAACGCTCGCGCATACGATCGTCGCGGGCAGCGACGTGATCGCCGTGCCGTCGCGTTTCGAGCCATGCGGGCTCACGCAGTTGTACGCGCTCGCTTATGGATCGCTGCCGCTGGTGCATTGCGTTGGCGGTCTCGCTGACACCGTGGTGGACGCGTCGCTCGAAAATCTCGCCGACGATCTCGCCACCGGCTTCGTCTTCGAACGATTCGAGCCGCACGGACTCGCCGCCGCGATCCGCCGGGCCTTCGCGCTCTACGACCGGCGCACCGAGTGGAAAGCGACGCAACGGCGCGCGATGCAGCAGGATTTCGGCTGGGGCGCGTCGGCGGAGCGCTATCTGGCGTTGTATCGCGAGCTGACGTAGGCGCGCGTGGCGGTGGTTTGAGCCGCCTGTCCGACGGCGTTTCAAGCCGCATCTACACGGTTCGCGCCTGGATCAGACACGGTTCAAATACCGCTCTCATGCGGCTGTCCCTCGCGTCGGATACCTCCGCCGTTTGCCGCCCGGCAGCTTCAGCAGGCCGCCCGCCCCCCCTTCCGTATGATGGTTCGACGCAACAACACAGGGGACGGATCGACTCGCGCGCGCGAAACTCCTGTATTGTTTCCTGACGATGCAGCGTGTAGACGTTTCCTGCACCATCATCTGAAGCAGCTCTGCCGTTTGGGGCGGCCGGTCGTTCCCGGCTCGTCGACTCGGCGCACCCTACCGTTCTCTCTATTCGCGCATCCCCGTTTGCGCGAGCGACACCATGACAAAAAGCGTTCTGAGCATCCAGTCTCACGTTGTCTTCGGACACGCCGGCAATAGCGCGGCCGTGTTTCCCATGCGCCGGCTCGGCGTCAACGTCTGGCCGCTCAACACCGTGCAGTTTTCGAATCACACGCAATACGGCCATTGGACCGGCAGCGCAATCGACTCGTCGCAGATGGAGGAACTGGTCGAGGGCATCGGCGCGATCGGCATGTTGCCGCGCTGCGACGCGGTGCTGTCCGGCTATCTGGGCACGCCCGAGCAGGCGCAGTCGGTAGTGGAGATCGTCAAGGCGGTGAAGGCGGCCAATCCGCGCGCGTGGTATTTCTGCGATCCGGTGATGGGCGCGGCCAGCGGCTGCAAGGTCGAGCCCGGCATTCAGGAATTTCTGGTCCGCACGATGCCCGAAGTCGCCGACGCGATGGCGCCGAACCATACCGAATTGCAACGCCTCGTGGGCCGCGAGATCGAGACGCTGGAAGAAGCGGTGACCGCCTGCCGCGAAGTGATCGCACGAGGGCCGAAGCTCGTGCTGGTCAAGCATCTGCTGGATCGCAACAGTCCCGCCGACCGGTTCAACATGCTGGTCGTCACCGAGCGCGAAGCGTGGATGGCGCAGCGTCCGCTTTATCCGTTCGCCCGGCAGCCGGTCGGTGTCGGCGATCTGACCAGTGCGGTGTTTGTCGCGCGCACGCTGCTCGGCGATTCGATTCGCGCGGCGTTCGAGCATACGGTGGCGGCGGTGAATGCCGTGGTCAAGACAACCTGGCAGGCCGGACGGTACGAACTCGAACTGGTGGCCGCGCAGAGCGAGATCGCGCAGCCGCACGAGTGGTTCGATGCGTGGGTTGCGGAGACGGCCTAGCCGTTGCGGGTGACCGATGGTCGGCGGCAGTCGTTAAAGATCAGTCGCGCTTCGGCCACCCGGCGTCGCGGTCTGCGACTTTCGCAGTGCTCGCTGCCGCAGCCGCCGCGCGTTCCGCGCGCAGCGCCACGACTTTGCGAGTCGCCTCAATGGCATTTTGCGGGTAGTCCACGTCGCTGAACTGGTAGCCGACGCTTTGATAGTCGGCCAGCTCGGCGAGCACCTGCGCCCGCGTCAATCCTGCCGCCTGAGCCTGGGTTACGCCCAACCCCGCGCCGAGCGCCACTAATCCTGCCACGCTGACGCACAACCGCATCCAAACTGCCTTCATTTCAATTCTCCTGTTGACTCGACCCGAACGGTCAACAGAAGTCTAACGAGCGATGCGGCGCGGAAAATCCCCCCGGCGAGGAAGGCACTGTTACCTGGTGGGCGGGCAATCCGCGAGCATCGCGCTGGTCCGGCCGGGGCCGCCGCAAACCGCCGCTGTCAGCCGGGCATCCTATAATGCGTGCCGCGTGCCACGTGGATCAGGCGCCTGCCTCTCCACATCGCATTTTTTCAGGCATCAGGCATTTACGCAGAATTCAGCAGACGAGGCATCGATGGACGGTTATATCCGCAGTGAGCGGGAAGAATTTTTTGAGCAGTTGTGCATGAGCGTCGACGCCGACGAAGCGCACGAACAGGAAGCGATCGAATATTTCGAGAACCAGTTCGATCAGGCCGATTTCGACCCGGCGCAATGGCTCGACATCGCGCTGTATTACTCGCCGGCGGTGGCGCGCGGCATCGTCGACATGGTGACGGCTGACGACAAGGCGCGCAGCAATATCGCCGAAGTGATCGCCGACAACCTCGACATCTCGTACGGCGAGGACGAGTGCCAGCAGTTCGCGGAGACCATCGAATTCGCGCTGAACAACAACGTGCCGGTCGATCTCGACCTGGTGCTCGACGGCTGCCAGCGCGCAATCGACGACCTCGACACCTGGGCCGACGAAGAAACCAAAGCGCCGCTGCTGCGTCTGCGGGAAGAGTTGTTGCGCCAGCAAGGCGAGCATTGAGAAGCAAGGGCCGGCGCTTCGGGGCTGGCCGATAGAAGCAGCAGTTTCTTTTTGAGGCGCACTTGCGCGGGTTGTTAGTCGCGGGTGCGTTGAAGGCGGTGTTAGGCCTGAGACCGGCATAGCTCCGGCGATCCCCAGAAGCATTGCCGCCGTTGTCGCCCCGCGCCATCGGCGGCGTAAGGTCATTTATCCCGCCAGCGGTCCGCAGGCCGCCGCACCCCACCGTCTACGCGTCTACGCCACCGCAGGTTGCCCACGCGCGCCAACCCGGCGGCGATCTCAAAGCCTTCGCCTTCGCTCTTAAGCATATGCCGCAATCCGCACTCTCCACGCGGCGCTCGCGGCCTGCCCGCCCACGCGCCGCGCGGGCTATGCCGAAATGCTCATTCAAAACGCCTCGAACTGCCAAGACGACCGCAAATTGGCTTTCTATATTCGCGCCAGATTGACCCGCGCATGAATGCCCGCCGACGCCACTCAATCATCCGGCCCGAGCGCGCGTATTCCAGCATTGTTAATCGCGACCGGTCATCCGTAGTCTGCCGATGTGCGTGACGGCCCGCCAACCGCGTGCCGATTCGCGCTTCGACCCGGCGTTACCGCCTTGCCGCTTTCACACCCTGAAACTGTCGATGGAAGGAGAGACCATGAGTCTTCGCAACACGCTCAAACCACTTGCCCTGTTCGTTGGCGCCCTCTTCGCCGTTGCGCCGCTGGCCAGTTTCGCCGACGACCTGCCCGTGAAGATCGGTTTCGCCGCGCCGCTGACAGGCGCGAACGCCGGCTACGGCAAAGATCTGGAAAACGGCGTGCGCCTCGCAATCGAAGAAGCCAACGCGCAGAAGATCAAGATCGGCGACAAGGTCGCGGTGTTCGAAATCGTCTCCCAGGACGATCAGGCCGACCCGCGCGTCGGCGTGCAGGCTGCGCAGAAGCTGGTCGATTCGGGCGTGGCCGTGGTGGTCGGCCACTTCAATTCGGGCACGACGATTCCCGCGTCGCAAGTGTACGAACAGTCCGGCATTCCGGTGATCGACCCGGCCGCGACCAATCCGATCATTACCGGACGCGGCTTCGCTAACACCTTCATGGTGATTTCCACGGATGCTCAGAACGCGGGCAACGCGGGCGCTTATGCGGTGGACGTCACCAAGGCCAAGCGCATCGCGATCATCGACGACCGGACCGCGTTCGGCCAGGGCGAAGCCGACGAGTTCGAGAAAGCGGTGAAAGCGCACGGCGGCACCATCGTCGCGCACGAATACACCGACAACCACGCGGTCGATTTCAGCACGCAAATCACCAAGATCAAGGGCGCCAATGCGGACCTGGTGTTCTTCGGCGGACTGGACAATCAGGCCGCAGGCTTCGCACGACGGATGAAGCAGCTCGGACTCAACGCGCAACTGGTCGGCGGCGGCGGCGTGATGGACCCGGACTTCATCAAGCTCGCGGGCGACGCGGCAGAAGGCGCGATGGCCTGGGAATATGGCCGCCCGCTCGCGCAACTGCCCGGCGGCAAGGATTTTTCGTCGAAGTTCAAGAAGCGTTTCGGCGTGGATATCCTGTCGTACGCGCCGTTCGGTTATGACGGCGCGTGGGTCGCGATCAAGGCGATGGAGCAGGCCAAATCGAGTTCGCCGGCGGTGTACCGGCCGGTGTTGAAATCGATCGATTACGACGGCGTGACCGGCAAGATTTCGTTCGACAACACCGGCGCGCTGAAGAGCGGCGCATCGACGCTGTATCAGGTGAAGAACGGTGCGTGGGTGCCGATCGTGACGAAGAGCGGGACCTGAGCGAGGGTTTAGATTGCGGTTGATGGAGGCTCTGGTTGCGGCGGGTGTGCGTGACCAGAGTCTTTTTAAGGCCGCTCTATTTCGATGTCGAATCAACCGCCTTCACCACCACCTCCCCATCCAGATCCCGCTCGATCCGCACAAGGTCGTCCTTCATCCCCGCGAACTCATCGGGCGAGCACATCTGATGGCCGAACGTCGCGTTCAGATGCCGGTCGACCTGCAACACCCGCGTCGCGGGATCGAACACATAGCGCGACGAGAACGTCAGAAAGCGGTCCTGCACCGTCGTATCCGACGGTAAATCCGTCACGCGGACAAAGCGCGGCAGCGTCATCACCAGCGTCTCGTCGAACTCTCCGCCGATGCAGGCCCACGGCTGGGTCCGCGCGGGCTCCGCCAGCCAGCCCTGCACCTGCGATGCCATCCCGCCAGAGAAACTCGTCAACGCGGGCACCGCCGTCGTGCCGTCCTGCCACACGAAATGCGCGACGCTTCCCTGCATCGACGTCGCGAACGGACCGCTCGTTGCGCTTACGTCGTCCGTGCGCAATTGCGCGGTGCCGTGCAAACCCGTCTGCAATAGACGGTTGGCCGCAATCTGCTGGACTCGCTGACGCGTCGAACGTCGAAACGTATTGCGCTCGATTTCCGCGGTAAAACCCGCATCTTCCACGCGATACGCGTAACCCGCCGTGCCGTTTTCATCGACGTCGATCTGCACGCGCGCACTGCGTTCGCGAGATTGCGTGGCGGGCGTACGAGACAGCACACCGTCGTCCACCAGCAGCACCGGACGGTCCATCACCGCCACCGGCAAATAACCGAACGCGGTTCCGCCCGCGGTCGTATCGGCGAATAACGAAAGCTCTGGAATCCATACGATTGCGTGATTGATCGCGCTCGCCCCATAACCCGGCACGTCGGGCAGGCTGTAGTACGGGCCGAGGTTGAGCAGCACCGCCTCGCTGCGGATGCCGGCCGCCGCGAGCAACGCGCCGTACAGCGCGACGTGGTCCTTACAATCGCCATAACGGTTGCGCAGGATATCGGCCGCCCGGTGCGGAATCGCCGCCGTCTCGCCGAGAAACAGCGCGACGTAGCGGATATTCAGACGCATCCAGTCGTACAGCAACCGGGCTTTCTCTCGCGGATCGGCGACATTCGCTGTCAGTGTCTGTGCAAGCTGGACAATCGCGGGATCGGTCGTGGTCGGATCGATCGCGGGCTCGCGATACCGCGCGGCGAAACTCGCAAAGTCCGGCACCGTCGACACCATCAGCCGGTCGCCCCAGTTCGCGTAGCCGACCGCGCCCGCTTCGAGCGGCGCGTAGGGGCCGTGGCGGTAGTCGAACTCGTAACGGGTACGTCCATTGGATGTGACCGGGGGCACCGCGACATAGCCACGCGCGTCGGCATAGAGCGGGATATCGGCGGGCAGATCGAAGATCAGGCGTTGCAACTCGACCGGGTCGCGTGTCGGCTCGACGAGGTACGCAAACGTGCCCGCCTGCAACGGCTTGCTGCGTGTCTTGCGAAACGCGAGATGCACACGCGAGCCCGGCTCCACACCTGGGAAAATCACTGTGCGCAGCACGCCGTCCTCGAAACTCGGCGCACCAGCCGAACGCGGCTCCTGCACGTCGCGAATCGCCTCGGGCCCGACCGGATGCGCGACGCCGTTCGGGTCGATCGTTTCCGCGCGCAGCAGTTGCACCTGCTCGATGTCCTTGTTGAACCACACATAGCGCTGCGCGATATCGTCGATACCGCTCGCGGTGTTGGCGCGCAGAATGGTGTCGTCGTGCTCCTCGATCGAGCCGTCTTTCTGGATCGTGAAGAGGTGGACGTCGCGCTCCATCGTGGAGGGCGCGAGGTCGTCGGAAGAAGTTGCTGCTGCGGTGTTGTCGGCGGCGAATGCGGCGGGCGGCGCCGACAACGCGGCGAGCGCCCAGGCGACGGTCACCACTCCGATGAACCCGCCACGCCGCGTCATAAACCGCGCGCGCTGCGCCGCGCGCTCGAGGCGCGCCGGTTCGCGGCGAATCCCGCGCCGAGCGCGCGATTCAAATTCCCTACGCCGTTGCAACCGCAATCGAATCCGATATCAACGCTCTTCGTCATCAGATACGTCACCCGCCACGCTCATCGGCTTCGCCAAGCTGCGCGAGCAGCGACTGCAGACTCTCCACATGCCGCAGCAGCAAATGACGATGCTTTTCGATCTGTTCCAGACGTCCCGCGAGATCAGCCTGCAGCAGATCGTCCAGCTCGGCGGACGCGATCACTTCCTCGACCTTCGAGCGCATCGTCGCGAAATCGACCGGCGCGTGACTCAGATGCCGCTCGAAACGCCGCACGTCCTGAATCGCCAGATCGCGAACCTTGCGCAAATACGCCTGACGTCGATGCGTTTCGGCATCGAGCGCTTCTTCTTCGACGCGTTTGGCAGGCCCTGGCTGACCGAAAATCGGCTCGGGTGGCCGCAACACCGTCTTCTTTCGCACCGGATGCGCGGTGCCGCGAAAACGCGCGAGCGGCTGCTCGTTGTCGATTGCTTCGCGCGCGTTGGCAGGGATGTCCTGCCCGGTATGCGGCGCGTTCATCCAGCCGTTCGGCAGGCCCGTAACCGCTTCGATCCCGCGCACGAATTCCTCGCTGAATTCGCGCTGGCCAGCCAGCATCAACTTGAGGTAGCTCGCGGAGAAAGTCATCATGCGCGCGAGACGCGTCGCGGCGCCGACCTCGCGGGTCAGCAGCACCAGGTTTGCCCGCCATACCGGGAGCAGCAATTCGTCGGAATCTTCCATCGCTGGGTCTTCCATCTTTTGCCCGATGTCATGACGATACGCTCGATAAACCTCATCATGCGCGTCATCGATTTGAAAGGTTAAACGCATCGCCGCACGTCGCGCAATCCCGGCTTACACGCGTTTTCAGGCGTACATGTCGATGCAATCGACGCCTGCCCGCGCGGTCCGGCTTGTCGGAATTACACGATACTGCGCGCCATTAGGCCGTTTCGACGTGGCGGAGCGCTCACTCTGTTGCATTGACACAAGTATTCGCGCCACGTTCCTACGCGCGACGCGCTCGATGTGGCATGCTTTCGGACCGATCCGGCACGAGACGTGCTGGATCGGAAGCTCCACAACATCGACTTAAGGGTTTTGTAATGAAGAAATTTGCTCTCGCCATTGCCGCAGCCATCGTCACCCTGAGCGCGGTCGCTCCCGCACAAGCCGACGAACACCACCACCACCCGGTTTGCCACAAGGTGAAGGTCCACGGTCACTGGGAAAAGCGCTGCCACTAATGGTGATGCGGTGTCCTTCCGGGCGCTCCGCACATCGCAAAGCCCCGCCAATTAGCGGGGCTTTTTTTATGGCGAAAAGCGTTGACCCGGCGCGGGCAAATATCTTCGACGCTCTATACGTTCCACGCGAAAACGGTCGCATGCAATGCCGGACACATGCTGTTACACCTTTGCGGTGCTAGCCGACGCGAAAACGGCGTCACGCAATTTGTGAATTGCGTGACGCCGTTCTGCTTAAGAGAAAAATGAATCGGACCACGTATTCGCCGATTCAATGGATCAAGCCGCGTTGATGCGCTCCATCGCGGCCGTCACCAATGCCTGCAATACAGGCTCGACTTTCGCCGCGAGTTTTTCGTCATACGCATAAGGCATCTGCTCTTCCATATACGTGATCTGCGACAACTCGAGTTGCACCGCATGTACGCCCTGCGCCGGTTGCCCGTATTGCCGCGTGATGTAGCCGCCCTTGAAGCGTCCATTCGCGACTGCCGTATAGCCGCCGTCGCGCCCGACGATCGCAGCCAGTTCTTCGCCGAGACCCGCCACCGCACTCGCGCCATTCGACGTGCCGAAGTTGAAATCCGGCAGACGTCCTTCGAAAAAGCGCGGCACGTGCGAGCGGATCGAGTGCGCTTCCCACAGCAGCACCTTGCCGTGCTTCGCCTTCAACGCGGCAAGCTCGCCCTGCAAAGCATGGTGATACGGCGTCCAGTAAGCATCGCGACGGCGCGCAACCTCGGCTTCGTCAGGGAGATGTCCGTCGAGATACAGCGCTTCCTTGTCGAAGGTATCGACGGGCAACAGACCCGTGGTGTCCTGGCCCGGATACAGATTCGCGCCGTCGGGCGGACGGTTCAGATCGATCACATAGCGTGCGTAAGTCGGCGCGAGAATCGATGCGCCCAGCCGCTTCGCGAACCCATAGAGACGGTCGAGATGCCAGTCGCAATCGTCAGTGCGATGAGCGACGGGCGTCATCGTGGCCGCGATGTCGGCGGGGATTTGCGTGCCCAGGTGCGGGATCGAAATCAGCAAAGGCAGGCTTCCCTGATGCAGCGAGAAAACCGGCGGAGTAGTCGAAGCAGTCATGTCAGCCCGGAATCGGTTGGATCGAAGGATCTATTCAACAAGTCTTGCGCGCTTCATTTTGCGCCGTCTTTATCGGCCGCGTCAGTCGAGCAGTTCTGCGAGCGCGATGCGATAGCGCGCATAAGCGCCCTCTTCGTCGCGATGCCTGCGATTGTCGACGACCTTGTCGCCGCCCGCATACACATCGCGAATCGGCGTCTCGCCATGCTCGCAGAATACGACGCCCGACAGCCACGCATCGCTCGAATGCTCGGCAATGCTCGAATGATTCGCGTCGAGTACGAGCCAGTCGGCGCGGCTTCCTGCCTGCAACGCGCCGACAGCGCGACCCGTTGCGTGCGCGCCGCCATCGAGCGCGGCGTCGAACAGACGGTCCGCTACGTGCGTGGCCTGCGCCGATGCAAGCACGTTGCGCTGCCTCCGCGTCAAACGCTGACCGTATTCGAGCAGACGCAACTCCGCGCGCCAATCGACGCCGATGTGACTATCCGAGCCGACACCGATTCTCCCTTGCGCGTCGAGATATTCCTGCGCCGGAAAAATGCCGTCGCCGAGATTCGCCTCGGTGGTCAGGCACAAACCCGCGACCGCGCCGCTTTTCGCGAGCGCCTGCGTTTCGTGCGGGTCGACATGCGTCGCGTGCACAAGGCACCAGCGGCTGTCCACGTCGAAACGATCCAGCAGCCATTGCACCGGACGCGCGCCTTCGGTTTCAATACACGCTTCGACTTCGGCGGTCTGCTCGGCAATGTGGATATGCACGGGCGCCTTCTCGTCGATGCCGCCGAGCAGCACACGCAACGAATCCGCCGACACCGCGCGCAACGAATGTGGCGCCACGCCATAACGCAGTGACGCGTTTTCAGGCCGCGCCGTACGCAACGTGCCGAGCAGATCGAGCAGACTCTCAGGCGTATTGATGAAGCGCGCCTGATCGTCACGCGGCGCGCGCGAACCGAAGCCGCTGTACTGATACAGCACCGGCAGCATCGTCATGCCGATACCACTCGCGGAAGCTGCATCCACGACACGTTGTGCAAGTTCCGCGTGATTCGCGTACCGGCTTCCGCCGGGCGTGTGATGCACGTAGTGGAATTCGCACACGGACGTGTAGCCCGCTTTCAGCATCTCGATGTAAAGCCATTGCGCGATGCTCGCCAGCCCTTCCGGCGTGATGCGCGCGGCGAAGCGGTACATCAGGTCGCGCCAGCTCCAGAAGTTGTCGGTGGCGTTGGCGCGATATTCGGTGAGGCCGGCCATCGCGCGCTGGAACGCATGCGAATGAAGATTCGGCATCCCTGGCAATATCGGACCCGCTGCTTTGGCAACGCCAGCAGGCGCTTCTTTTACATCCGGCGTGACGCCCGTTAAAGTGCCAGCCGCGTCCCACTCCAGCAATACGTTGCGACGCCAGCCGTCCGGAAGGTAGGCGTGCGCGGCGAACAGCGATGGTTTTATTTGTGTCATCTCTCAGGTCCTGCTCAACACGGTCTCGCCCGCGCGCACGACGCGCGCGCACAACGGACGGCCGATCCAGTAAGCCAGCTCGGCGAGCGAATCGACCGACCATACCGCGAAGTCGGCCGCGCGCCCCACTTCCAACGCGCCGTGCGTGTCCGCTTTACCCAGCGCGCGTGCCGCGTGCGTGGTCACGCCTTGCAGCACTTCGGGCACGGTCATGCGGAACAACGTGGTCGCCATGTTCATCATCAGCAGCAGCGACGTCGCGGGCGATGTGCCCGGATTGCTGTCCGTCGAAATTGCAATCGGCACCTCGTAACGCCGCAGCAATTCCAGCGGCGGCAACTGCGTCTCGCGGATGAAGTAGTACGCGCCCGGCAACAAGACAGCGACCGTGCCAGCGTCTTTCATCGCGGCGACGCCCGCTTCGTCGAGAAATTCGAGGTGATCGGCGGACAGCGCGCGATGACGCGCGGCCAACGCGGTACCGCCGCCGTTCGACAACTGCTCGGCGTGCATCTTCACGGGCAGCCTGTAGCGTTCGGCGGCGTTGAACACGCGCTCGCTTTGCTCCAGCGAAAAACCGATGCGTTCGCAAAACACATCGACGGCATCGACCAGGCCTTCGTCGGCGAGCGCGGGCAGCATCGTGTTGCAGACTTCGTCGATATACGCGTCGGCACGACCGGCAAATTCGGGCGGCAACGCGTGCGCGCCGAGGAAAGTCGTATAGACCGTCACCGGATAGCGCTCGCCCAACTGCCGCGCGACGCGCAGCATCTTGCGCTCGCTCGCGAGATCGAGGCCGTAGCCGGATTTGATTTCGATGGCGGTCACGCCTTCGGCAAGCAACGGTTCGAGCCGCGCGGCCGATTGACGGAACAACGACGCTTCGTCGGCGGCACGCGTGGCGCGCACCGTCGACACGATTCCACCGCCCTGTCGCGCGATTTCTTCATAGCTGACGCCCGCGAGACGCTGCGCGAATTCGTCCGCGCGCTGCCCGCCATACACCAGATGCGTATGGCAATCGACGAGGCCCGGCGTCACCCACGCGCCGAGCAGATCTTCGCGCGGCCACGCGGCGTATTGGGCGGGCAAGTCGGGCGCTGCGCCGAGCCATGCGATACGGCCGTCTTCGACTGCGATCGCGGCATCGGCGAGCGTGTGGTGAGGGTCGCCCTGCGGGCAAAGTTTCAGGTGATGCCAGACGGTTTGCTTCATCGCGTGCCTGTTGCTCGTTGCAGCTGGTTGCGTGTCTGTTGTTTGTGGCTTCGCATGCGCGCTGTGTGTTCGCCTCCGTGCTCATGCTCCTGGCGACAATCAACACGCGTGCGGATCGTGGTCATCGTTGCGTGTAGCGGAGCGTGATCGCGAGCACAGCGCCGGTGCCTTTGAGTGCGCAGGAAAGTGCGTCGGGTGCGTCGATGCGCAACGTGTCGCCCGTTTCAAGCGTTTGCGGTTGCGCATCACCGGCGGCAATCGTGACTTCGCCACTCGCGCAATACAGCAGCACGACATCGGCTGAAAACGTGCACGTCGAATCACCGCGCCACACGTCGAGTTCGCCCTGCGCCACATCGCGCCGCACCATCAGGTTGAAGTCGCGCGTTGCACCGTCGACCAGCCTCGCGTCGATATGCACCTCGCCGTCGAACCTCGCGATATCGAGCGGCTCAACCAGCGCATACGACTTCAACACCTGCGCGCCAACCGTTTCGTCGAGCGCCATCCCCGCACCCGCCAGCAACACCAGCGTCCGGTCGACACCCTCGAAACGCGAGAACGGCCCGGCCTGCGCGACGTCCGCGATACTCACGCGCCACACGAACGAATCCATGCCGGCCTGTTCGGGAAACGCGGCCACTTCGCGCGTCACGCCGCCGCCGTTCTTCCACGGCGCCGCCACGAGGCCGGCGCCGCGAATCAGCGTGACAGTTGCCATGCTGCCGACCATCGTCACGATCAGCGGCCCAGCATCGGCAGATTCAGGCCTGCCTCACGCGCGGTTTCCTGCGCGAGTTCGTAGCCTGCATCCGCGTGACGCATCACGCCGGTGGCCGGGTCGTTGAACAGCACGCGGCCGAGGCGTTCCTTCGCGGCATCGGTGCCGTCGGCGACGATCACGACGCCCGAGTGCTGGCTGAAGCCCATGCCGACTCCGCCGCCATGATGCAGCGACACCCACGACGCGCCGCCTGCGGTGTTCAGCAGTGCGTTGAGCAACGGCCAGTCGCTGACCGCGTCCGAGCCGTCCTTCATCGATTCGGTTTCGCGATTCGGGCTCGCCACCGACCCCGTGTCCAGGTGATCGCGGCCGATCACGATCGGCGCTTTCAGTTCGCCGTTCTTCACCATCTCGTTGAACGCCTGGCCCAGACGATAGCGATCCTTCACGCCGACCCAGCAGATCCGCGCGGGCAGACCCTGGAACGCGATGCGTTCGCGCGCCATGTCGAGCCAGTTATGCAGATGCGGATCGTCGGGAATCAGTTCCTTGACCTTTGCATCGGTCTTGTAGATGTCTTCGGGATCGCCGGACAGCGCGACCCAGCGGAACGGTCCCTTGCCTTCGCAGAACAGCGGGCGGATATACGCGGGCACAAAGCCCGGAAAATCGAATGCGTTTTCCACGCCCATTTCGAGCGCCATCTGACGGATGTTGTTGCCGTAGTCGAGCGTGGCCGCGCCGCGCTCCTGCAACGTCAACATCGCCTGCACCTGTTTGGCCATCGACTGCTTGGCCGGTTTGACGATGCTGTCCGGCGCGGTCTTCATACGTTCGCGCCAGTCTTCCACCGTCCAGCCTTGCGGCAGATAACCGTGAATCGGATCGTGCGCGCTGGTCTGATCGGTCACGCAATCCGGCGTGATGCCGCGCGTCACGCACTCGGCGAACACGTCGGCGGCATTGCCGAGCAAACCGATCGACACCGGCTTGCCCGCCTGCTTTGCTTCTTCCAGCATCGCGAGCGCTTCGTCGAGCGTCTTCGCTTTCTTGTCCACATAACGCGTTTTCAGACGGAAGTCGATGCGCGTTTCGTCGCATTCGACGGCGATCATCGAGAAGCCCGCCATCGTGGCCGCGAGCGGTTGCGCGCCGCCCATGCCGCCGAGACCGCCGGTCAGAATCCAGCGGCCCTTCGGATCGCCGTTGAAATGCTGGTTCGCGACCGAGAAGAACGTCTCGTACGTGCCCTGCACGATCCCCTGGCTGCCGATGTAGATCCAGCTACCCGCCGTCATCTGGCCGTACATCATCAGGCCCTTGCGGTCGAGTTCGTGGAAATGCTCCCACGTCGCCCAATGCGGCACCAGGTTCGAGTTCGCCAGCAGCACGCGCGGCGCGTCGGCATGCGTGCGGAACACGCCCACCGGCTTGCCCGATTGAATCAACAGCGTTTCGTCTTCGTTCAGGTCCTTCAGCGACTTGAGAATCTGATCGAAGCAATCCCAGTTACGCGCAGCACGGCCAATCCCGCCGTACACGACCAGCGCATGCGGATGCTCGGCCACTTCCGGGTCCAGATTGTTCTGGATCATCCGGTACGCGGCTTCCGCGATCCAGGTCTTGCAGGTCTTCTCCGCGCCGCGCGGTGCGCGGATCGTGCGGGTCGGGTCGAGTCGCGGATCGATGTGTTTCGGATTGTTCATGATGGCCCTCGGAATGCTTGAAGATGTTCGAAAGAGGTTCGACGAAGTTTCGGTAAAAGCGGCGAAATCAGAAATGACCGGTGAAGCGATAACGGCTGCCTGGGTGCCATAGATTCGCAATCGACGCCACCTGGCTTTGCGACCATGTACGCCGATGCAGCACGAGGCAAGGTTCGAGTTCGTCCATGGTCAGCAGCTCGCGCGTATCGGCGTCCGCTGCCAGTGCCTCGATCCGGTACTCGACCCGCTGCAACGGTGCAACACGCACGAGGTACTGGTTCGGCGTGGTGTTCGTGAAGTCCTGCAGTGCGTAGTCGGGCGCGACCGCCGGATTGACCCAGCGTTCTTCGAGTTGCACGGGCTCGTCGTTTTCGACATGCAGCACGCGCGAATGAAACACCGGACTGCCCGCGTTCACCTGCATTTCTTCGGCGAGCGCTTCGTCGGCGATACTCGCGCCGATGTGCAGCACCTTCGCCTGATGACGATGACCACGAGCGACGATTTCATCGGAGATACTGCGGATCGCCACCAGCGTCGACTCGTACTTGGGACGGGCCACGAAAGTGCCCGAACCCTGCACACGCGTCAGCACCTGCTCCGAGGTCAACTCGCGCAACGCGCGGTTGACCGTCATACGCGCGACGTTGAACTCGCGCGCCAGCTCATTTTCGGAAGGCACCTGGTCGCCTTCAGCCCATTCGCCCGCATGGATGCGCGCGAGGATGAAGTCCTTGATGCCCTGATAAGCCGGTGCGTTCATTGGCGTGATCCGCTTGCCGTCAGGCTCACTGTTCCGACGCAAACGCGAACGGGCTCAGCTTCGCGATCGTGCCGTTCTGCACGAGACGCGTGACGGCTTCGATGTCCGGTGCGAAGTAGTGATCGAGTTCGTAATGGGCGACGTCTTTACGCACGACATCCATCACTTTTTGCAGGCTCGGGCTGGTCTTGTGCGGTGCGCGCAGATCGACGCCTTGTGCAGCGGCGAGCAGTTCGA
Source organism: Paraburkholderia fungorum (assembly GCF_900099835.1). Lineage (NCBI taxonomy): Bacteria > Pseudomonadati > Pseudomonadota > Betaproteobacteria > Burkholderiales > Burkholderiaceae > Paraburkholderia > Paraburkholderia fungorum. The sequence continues at coordinate 1,634,260 of NZ_FNKP01000001.1, read as the reverse complement.
TGGACAGAATGTTGGCGACGTTTTCGGCGATGTCGCCGAGCTTGCGCGCGGCGAACGTGGCCATCGACACATGGTCTTCCTGGTTCGCCGACGTCGGCAATGAATCGACCGATGCCGGATGCGCGAGCGTCTTGTTTTCCGATGCGAGCGCGGCGGCCGTCACGTGGGCAATCATGAAGCCGGAGTTCACGCCGCCATCGCGGACGAGGAACGGCGGCAAGCCCGACAGCGTCGCGTCGATCAGCAACGCGATGCGGCGTTCGGCCAGCGCGCCGATTTCAGCGACGGCGAGAGCCAGATTGTCCGCTGCGAACGCGACGGGCTCAGCGTGGAAGTTGCCGCCCGACAGTACTTCGCCGGTGTCCGGGAAAATCAGCGGATTGTCGGAGACGGCGTTGGCTTCGAGCAGCAGCACGTTGGCTGCGTGACGCATCTGGTCCAGACAGGCACCCATCACCTGCGGCTGGCAGCGCAGGCTGTACGGGTCCTGCACCTTGTCGCAATCGGCGTGCGACACGTTGATGTTCGAGCCATCCAGCAATGTGCGATACGCCGCTGCCGCGTCGATCTGGCCTTGGTGGCCGCGCAGTTCGTGAATGCGTGCGTCGAACGGCTTGACCGAGCCCATCGCCGCGTCCACGCACAACGCGCCCGACACCAGCGCGGTGCGGTACAGGTCTTCGATGGCGAACATGTTGTACAGCGCGAGTGCGGTCGAGGCTTGCGTGCCGTTCAGCAGCGCGAGACCTTCCTTGGCCTGCAGCGTGAGCGGCTTGAGGCCGACGAGCGCGAGACCTTCGGTGGCCGGCATGCGCTCACCCTTCGCGAACACTTCGCCGACGCCGAGCAGCGTGGCCGACATATGCGCGAGCGGCGCGAGGTCACCCGATGCGCCGACCGAACCCTTGACCGGAATCACCGGCAGCACGTCGGCGTTGAACAGCGTGATCAGCGCTTCCATCACTTCGCGGCGGATGCCCGAATGACCACGGCCCAGGCTCGACAACTTCAGCGCGATCAGCAGACGCACGACCGGAGGCGACATCGGCTGACCCACGCCGACCGCATGCGACAGCACCAGATTGCGTTGCAGCAGTTCGAGCTGGTCGTGCGGAATATGCGTGCTGGCGAGCCGGCCGAAGCCGGTGTTGATGCCGTAGGCCGGTTCGCCCTTCGCGGCGATATCGGCGACGGCTTTCGCGCACGCGTCGATCGCGGCGTGGCTGGCGGGGTCGAGTTGCAGCGAAACCTGTTCGCGCGCGATCTGGCGCAGTTGCGGAAGAGTCAGAAAACCGGGCTTCAGAATCATGATGTTTGTCCTGTCTATACAAGTTCAGAGAAGTCTAGCGGGACGTTCTTGTATATACAACTTGTTTTTAAATCCCGGATGGTAGGGATTTTCCATTAGAAGGTTGGCTGACAAGGCTTACGGAGTTTGCTTGTGCGGGCTTCTGGCCGACGTGCGCGTCATGTGGCTGAAGCGGCGTTAGCACCCAACTTGTATATACACGCGCCAATTTCACCAGGCCACACGAACGAAAAACATTCCGCGCCCCCCTGAACCTGACACATAGCCATAGTTATAGGAGACGCCCGCGCTCCCCACCGGGAACGACGCCCGCTCATAACAAGGACGACGCAAAAAAGCCCGCGTGCTGGCGGTTAGTTAGCGCAGCAGCAGCGGGTCTGGTTGAAGCAACGATGCCGGAAAAGAAAGGCTCGCGGCCAAAGCCGCAGCTAAAACTAGAGCTTCACGCGAGCAGCAATGAAATCCAGAAAGCTCTGCACGCGCCCCGACAGCGACGCGCTCTGGTAATACACCGCGCTCACTGGCTGCCGCTCGTCGACCAGCACGTTGCCGAGAATCGGCACGAGGCGTCCGTCGCGCACGTCGGCGGCGGTCATGAAGTCGGCCAGACACGCGACGCCCCAGCTTGACAGCACCAGTTGGCGCAAGGTTTCGCCGCTCGACGCGGTAATCGCAGGCTCGATCTTCAGCGAGCCGGAAGTGTCCGCGCGCCCTTCCCGCAGCGGCCAGCGATTCAGATGCTCCGGCGCCGTAAAACCGATCAGCCGATGCGCGCGCAACGCATCCACGGATTTCGGCTCGCCGTATTCGGCCAGATACGCCGGACTCGCGAGCACTCTGAGTTTGCTGCTGCCCAACGCGCGCGCGTGCAGCGTCGAATCCTGCAGCGCGCCAATCCGGATCGCGATATCCACCTTCTGTTCGAGCAGATCGACGATGCGCTCGTTGCTGGTCAACTCCAGCCTGATTTCCGGATACAGCGCCGAAAACGCCTTCATATGCGGCGCCACGCAATGCAGCATGAACGGCGACGCGGCATCCACGCGCAGGCGCCCCGATGGCCGCGCGCGACCGCGGGTGACGGATTCCTCGGCCTCCTCCATCGCATCGAGAATCGCCCGCGCGCGTTGCAGGAACGCATCGCCCTCGTCGGTCAGATGAAGACGGCGCGTCGTGCGGCGCACCAGCGCGGTGTCGAGCTTCTTTTCGAGGCGCGTGAGCGCGCGACTCACGCCGGACACGGTCTGCCCCAGCTTTTCTGCTGCCGCCGTGATCGAGCCGCTGTCGATCACGGTGACGAACACCAGCAGTTCATCGGTGGAAGTTTTCATTGTTGATTTCAAATCAAGATTGATTTGAGACTAACACGCTTTTTGCGATAATCAGTCCGGCGGATACTGCTTGCCTGTCACCTGGCTTTTTCGTCTTTCCACTCAAGGAGAACGTCTTGAAGATTTTCATCACGGGCGCAAGCGGTTTTATCGGCGGCTCGATTGCTGCGCATCTGGTGCGCGCCGGCCATCAAGTACGCGGTCTGATCCGCAATGCCGACCACACGGCCGAACTGAAACGGCTCGGCATCGAACCGGTCATCGGCACGCTCGACGACCGCGACCTGCTGATCGCCGAAGCGCAAGCCGCCGACGCGGTCATCAACGCGGCGAGCAGCGATCACGAAGGCGCGGTCAAGGCGCTGATCGACGGGCTCGCCGGTTCGGGCAAACCGTTCCTGCATACCAGCGGCTCGAGCATCGTCGGCGATGCGTCGGGCGGCGAAGCGGGCGAGGCGCGCATCTATCACGAAGACGCGCTGCCCACGCCGACGCCCGACAAAGTCGCGCGCGTCGCAATCGACCTGCTGGTCCTCAACGCCGCACAGATGAACATCCGCTCGGCGGTGCTGTGCAATACGCTGATCTACGGTCACGGCGCCGTGGCCGGCAGCGCGAGCGTGCAGTTGCCGCGTCTCGTGCGTCAGGCGCAAAAGAGCGGCGTGGTGCGTCACGTGGGCAGCGGCGGCAACATCTGGTCGAACGTGTTTATCGACGACGTCGCCGAGCTGTATCGCCTCGCGTTGGAGAAAACCCCTGCGGGCACGTTCTATTTCGTCGAAAGCGGCGAAGCGTCGTTCCGCGAGATGAGCGCCGCGATTGCCCGCAAGATGAAACTCGGCGAGCCGCAAGACTGGCCGCTCGCCGACGCGCAAAAAGAATGGGGCTACGAAATGGCCTCGTACGGCCTCGGTTCGAATAGCCGCGTGCGTGGCGAGCGCGCGCGCAAACTGCTCGGCTGGAAGCCGGCGCGCACGTCGGTGATCGAGTGGATCGAACGCGATATGTGAGGCGCTATGTGACGCGTGCGAACGCTGTAAGCCGTGTAAGCGCAGCCGTTGCAAATTCGTAAGCTGTTCTCGATAAAATCCTGCTCACCTTCCGTGCGCCCCGACTGTCCGGGTCGCACACGAGTACGGATTTTGATCGATGACTTTCGCGCTGAATTTCGACTGGCTGACCAACCTGCTGGCGATTCTTTTTGTCGTAGCGTGCCTTTACGATGCACGCTACGACGAATACGGCGTGTTGACGCTGACCGCTGCGGCGATGGGCCTCGCCGTGATGGCGATGCAGTTTTTCCTCAAACCCGCGTTCGATATGGCGCTCTGAATACAGCGCGCCAAAGTAACCCCCGGCATACGCGGTTCAGTCACTCACGCTCACGAACCGGTTCCGCATCCCGCGCAACCACCGTTCTTTTCAGCCGCCTTCTTCTCTTCTTCATATCTATCGTGATGCCTGACCCAGTCGGTCAGCCCGCGCTCTTCATTGCGTCCTTTCGGTGTGATATCCAGATGCGCGTATGTGTTCAGAAAACGTTCGTCGCCGCGCCCGAAGCATGAATACGTGTGAAACACGTCGCCATTGCGGTCCTTGTAGAACACGCTGTGGCCGTGTTGCTCGTCGATGCCGACATCCTGCTCCTTGAAGTTGTAGAACGCCTTCTTGCTGGCCAGTTGCTCCGGCGTGAACGACACGTGATAGTCGAAATTGAAGTCGCTTCCCTCCGACGACACCCACGGGAAAGTCCATTCCATCCGCTTTTTAAAGGCCTCGATCTTCGCGAGCGGCGCATGCGACACCGTCACATAGGTCACGTCGTGATGCTCCAGATGAGGCAACGCGCCGGCCATATGATCCGACACGAACGAGCAGCCGACGCAGCCCTCTTCCCAATCCTTGCCCAGCATGAAGTGATAGACGATCAACTGGCTGCGTCCGTCGAACAGGTCGGCAAGCGTTTTGCGGCCTTGCGGCGTGTCGAACGTATAGGTCTTGTCGACCTTCACCCACGGTAATTCGCGGCGTTTGCGGGCAATTTCATCGCCTGCGCGCATGTGCGCTTTTTCTTCGACGAGAAGCGCCCGGCTCGCGTCCAGCCATTCCTGTTTCGTGCCAATGCGGTGTTGCGGTTCCATCTGCGTCTCCTTCTCTGCGTCATGCAGATTCGATCAGGCACACTCAAAAGAACTCATTGCGTTCGTTGGATTTGCCACGCGCTCACAGCACGTAGCGCTCCAGCGAATCGATACCGTCGGTCCAGCCATGACGATGATCTTCGCGCTGTGCTTCGTCGGCGAAACGTTCGTGCGTGAGCGTGAGCCATGTCGCGCCGCCCTCTGGCTCCAGCAGGATCGTGACCTGCGATTCGTGTTCGGCGCCGCCGCGCGGGGTCCACGTGAAAACCAGCTTGTGCTCGGGCACGACTTCCAGATAGGTGCCACGCACCTCAACCTCGCCGCCGTCCTGCTTGCGAAACACAATCGTGTAGTGTCCGCCGACCCGTACGTCGAATTCCGCGCGAATTACGTCGGAGCCGCCCGGATGCATCCACGTCATGAATTGCGCCGGTTCCGTCCACGCGCGGAAGATCCTGGCGGGCGTGGCGTCGAGACGCCGCCGGAGGGTGAGGCTGGGCTGGACGGCGTGGGCGGGCTGGGCGGATCGGGTGGACATGAGGCGGGCTCCTCTTCGACGAAAGCGGCAAGACGGTCGAGCGATTCGGACCAGAAGCGCTGATAGCGGTTGAGCCATTCCATCGCTTCTTCCATGGGTCCGGCGGCTAACCGGCACGCCACCGTGCGGCCGGTTTTGTTGCGCGTGATAAGCCCCGCGTCGGACAGCACGTCGAGGTGCTTCATCACCGCGGGCAAGGACATCGCGAACGGTGCGGCGAGTTCGCTGATCGACAGATCGTGCTCCGACAGACGCGCGAGTAACGCACGCCGCGTCGGGTCCGACAGCGCGGCGAAAGTGCGATCGAGTAACGCATCATTAAACTTAACCATGAGGTTAAGTATAGAAACGAAGCTCGGGAAGTCAAGTACAGGTACGCGTTTTCTGTCGACACACAAAAAGCGCGCGGCAGTGATACGGCAGAAAAAAACGCGGTGCGCCGCAGAAAAATTCTGCGATGCACCGCGTCAAGGTGGGAGACCAACGACTACTTACTCTCGCGAAATCCGCTGAAGTCTTGTGGCGCTTCGTAACGTCGCACGGAAGGAAAAGACCGGCGGAAAATCAGATCGCCCATCCGCCGAGATAGAAGCCGACCAGCACGACCGCGATCGCCACCGTCCCCACGTTCAGCTTGCGATATTCGCCGCTCACCACGCGGCCGATCACCAGCGTCGCGAAGCCGAGCATGATGCCGGTCACGATGTTCGCGGTCAGCACGATAAACACGGCGCACATGAGGCCCGACATCGAATCGACCATGTCGTCCATATGCAGCTTGCTGACGTTCGACAGCATCAGCAGGCCGACGTACATCAGCGCCGGTGCGGTCGCGTACGAAGGCACGAGGCTCGCGAGCGGCGAGAAGAACATCACGACGAGAAACAGCAGACCGACCACGGCCGCCGTCATCCCCGTTTTCGCGCCCGCTGCCACGCCGACCGTCGACTCGATATAAGCCGCCGCCGGTGCGCCGCCAAGCAGGCCAGAGAAAATCGAGCTGAGCGAGTCGGCGGTCAGTGCGCGGCCGCCGTTGATGATGCGGCCGTTTTCATCCAGTTGCCCCGCTTGTCCCGCGACCGCGCGAATCGTGCCGGTCGCGTCGAACACGGCCGTCATCACGAGGGCCAGCACGCTCGGCAGGACCGCCATCGACAGCGCGCCCTTGATGTCCATCGCACCGATCAGCGACGCGTGTCCCGGCGCGCTCAGCGACGGCACCGCGAACACGCCGTGGAACGTCACGGCCGGATCGATCGCGAGCGCAATCGCCGAAATCGCCACGATCACGATCAGGATCGAACCCGGCACGCGACGCCGCACCAGCCCGAAAATCGCCGCGAGACCCGCCACCGACATCAGCGCGGGCAACGCGGTGATGTGTCCGAGCGACACCGGCAAACCCGCGCCCGGATTCTTCACGACGAGACCGACGTCGTTCGCGGCGATCAGTAGCAGGAACAGGCCGATGCCGATGCCGGTTCCGTGCGCGATACCGGTCGGCAGATTGCGCAGAATCCACGAGCGCACGCCGGTCACCGAAATCGCGGTGAACACGACGCCCATCAGGAACACCGCGCCGAGCGCGACATTCGGAGCCAGCCCTTTGCCCAGCACGAGGCCGAACGCGGTGAACGCCGTCAGCGAAATCGCGCAACCGATCGCGATCGGCAGACGCGCCCACACGCCCATCAGCAGCGAGCCGAACGCGGTGGTCAGACACACGGCGACGAACACCGCGCTGGTGTCGAAGCCCGCCTTGCCGAACATGCCGGGTACGACGAATACGGAATAGACCATCGCGAGGAAGGTCGTGATGCCCGCGACGATCTCCTGGCGTTGCGTGCTGCCGCGCGCGGTAATGTCGAAATAGCGGTCGAGAAAGCCCTTTCCGTCGAATGATTCGGTTGCGACGTCGGAAATCGGTTGGGCGTGGGGTTCCATCATGATGAGTGCCTCCTTTATCAGCATGCTGAAACGGCCGTCGAACTGGCCGTCATCAGGTTCGTCTCGTTGCTTTGGTTTAATGGTGACTTCGTCCTTTTTTGCTGTCTCGAAATGTAGGGCAACACAAATATGTGTCCAATCGCATGAATGGCATGCCGGACATGTCGCGATGCTTATATGGCTTGAGGGACGGCAAAGCGCGCCGTCGTGGCGCGTGTTTACACCTACAGTCCGCGAGCACGTGATGAAAGGGAGATGACGGCTTTCGCGACAGATTTCGCGGCGGATTTCGCGATATCGGGTCCTGGAGCCAGACACTCCCTACCGCCGCACCCAGTCTGCCGAGCGTTGCCCGAAACCGGTCACGGCATAGTCCAACGCCTCGCGCGTCAGCCGCGCGGCGCGGCACGAAGCCTGCTAGGAACCCAGCGCCGGATCGTCGGCAAAACGGGGCCTGGCCGACGTCGCGGGTTACACTCTGGCCCGTACCTGTCCTAATAGCGGCGGCCTTTCGCGCCTGTCCGCCCCGGCCCTTGGAGTTTTTCTTGATGACTGGCGGTTTTTCGCGTCCTGCCTGGCGTTTGCCGATTTTTGCTGTCTTCGCGCTGCTGATGCTGTCCGCGCTGTCCGGTTGCGGGAGCCTCTTATGGGGCAACCAGCAGGCGCCGATCGTCGACGCCACGGTGATGCCCGTCGAGCCCGCCAGCGCCCCGGTGGCGGCGTCCGCGCCCGAGCCGGTCGAAACCGAGGCCAACGAGCCCGAACAGCCGAAAAAACCGAGGAAACCGGTCGTCAAGCCGCACAAGGTCGAGCCGCCACCGCCGGTCGCCGCGCCCGCGCCGCCGCCTCCCCCGCCGCCGCCGCTGATCGTGTTGCGCACGATCGAGCGCAACGAAGCGCGCGCGCTGCTCGATAGCGAAGTGCAGAAACCCGACGGCAAGGTCGTCGGACGCGCGGTCGATCTGATCGCCGACGCGCTCGGCAAGCCGCGCGAGATGGTCGTCAATCTGCAAGGTTTTCTCGGTGTCGGCGACCGCAAAGTGAATTTCCCGTGGAGCGCGTTCCGCTTCACGCCCGCCGCGAAAACTGCGCCGATCACGCTGAACGCGACCGCCGTCCCCGCGACGGCGGCCAAGCCCGCGCCGGTGCAGTTGCCGCTGATCGACGCCACCGTCGAACGCTCGAACGGCGCGAAAGTGGGCCGCGTGATCGACGTGCTGGTCGACGCCAACGCACAGCCGCAGGCGGTCGTTCTCGATGTCAACGGAATGGTCAGCACGGAGCGGCGCACGATTGCCGCGAACTGGTCGGCGCTGCACTTCGTCACGAAAGACAAGGAACTGCATCCGCAAATCGATTTGAGCGACGCGCAGATCAACGCCACCCCGCCGTATGCGAGCGATAAACCGATCCGTGCGGTGTCGCCCGCGCCGCCGCCCGCTCCGGCATCGGCCGCGGCGGCGCCTGCGGCGGCAACCTCTGCTGTGGCGTCTAACGCACGGGCGGCCCGATGATCGGCCGCACTCAGGTCACGACGCGCAGTCTGCGGGCGCTCGACTGGCTGAATTTTTTCGTCGCGAATGTGCAGACCGGCTTCGGGCCGTTCATCGCGTCGTACCTCGCATCGCACAAGTGGACCCAGGGCGAGATCGGCATGGCGCTGTCGGTCGGCACGATCAGCGCAATGGTGAGCCAGGTGCCTGGCGGCGCCGCCGTCGACGCATTGCGCAACAAGAAAGGCGCGGCCGCCTGGGCGATCGTCGCGATCATCCTGAGCGCGGTGCTGCTGGCCACCAGTCCGACCGTGTTGCCGGTGATCGCCGCCGAGGTGTTCCACGGCTTCGCCAGTTGCATGCTGACACCGGCGCTCGCCGCGATCTCGTTCGCGCTGGTGGGGCGCGCGAATCTCGGCGACCGGCTCGGGCGTAACGCGCGCTGGGCGTCGATCGGCAGCGCGGTCGCGGCCGGGCTGATGGGCGTGTTTGGCGAATACTATTCGCCGCGCGCGGTGTTCTGGCTGACCGCCGGGCTGGCAGTGCCCGCGCTGATCGCGCTGACGATGATCCAGCGCACCGATACCGTCGAGCTGCCGAAAGCCGCGCCGACACCGCAGCAGATCGAGCGCCGCGAAAGCCTGCGCGCGTTGCTGCGCGACAGGCGGATGCTGCTGTTTGCGGCGTGCATCGTGTTGTTCCATCTGTCGAACGCGGCGATGTTGAACCTGGCGGCGGGCGAAGTGACCGCCGGCATGGGCGACAACGTTCAACTGGTGATTGCGGCGTGCATCATCGTGCCGCAGGCCATCGTGGCGATGATGTCGCCGTGGGTCGGACGCTCCGCTGAACGCTGGGGACGCAGGCCGATCCTGCTGCTCGGCTTCTCCGCGCTGCCGATTCGCGCGTTGCTGTTCGCCGGTATCAGCAGCCCGTATCTGCTCGTGCCGGTGCAGATGCTCGACGGCCTGAGCGCGGCAGTGTTCGGCGTGATGCTGCCGCTGATCGCCGCCGACGTCGCCGGTGACAAGGGACGCTACAACCTGTGTATCGGCCTGTTCGGTCTCGCGGCGGGGATCGGTGCGACGCTGAGCACGACGGCGGCGGGCTTCGTCGCCGATCATTTCGGCAACGCGGTCAGCTTCTTCGGCCTCGCGGCGGCGGGCGCGCTGGCCGTGCTGCTGGTGTGGGCGGCGATGCCCGAGACGCGCGACGCGTCGGCAGCGGGAGACGATGCGCCGGTCGGCAATGGAGAGAAGACGGCGGCGAGGTGACACGGCTACCGCGCCGCTATCAAGCTGGCTAAGCAAAAAGAGGTGCGAATCAATTCGCACCTCTTTTTTTTCGACCCGGCCAACTGGCTCAAGCAAGCGATCAATCGAGCGCCCTGCCCGCCGTTTCCCGCATGAACGGCAACGGCAGCAACGACACCAGCCCGCAACCGATCAGATACCAGGCTGGCGCCAGATTGTTGCCGGTCAGCTGGATCAGCCAGGTCGCGAAAAACTGCGCGAATCCGCCGAAAATCGATACGCCGAGGCAGTACACAATCGACATCCCGGTCGCGCGAATCGCACGCGGAAACAGTTCCGGCAGCATCACGATATTCGGCACGGCGGTGAACGCGACCAGCACCGCGAGCCCCGCGACGACCGACAGCAACACCAGCACCGTGGGCACCGCGTTGATCATCATGAACGCGGGATACACGGCGACGATCAGCAGCACGCGCGAGACCCACAGCACACGTTTACGTCCGACGCGATCGGACAACGCGCCCGCGAACGGCGAGCAGATCACGGTCACGACCGCGGCGGTCCACGCAGCCCACAGCGCGGACGACATCGGCAGATGCAGGATGCGGATCGCGTACGTGGACAGATAGAACAGCACGATATAGTTCGCCGCCGTTCCGCCGATGGTGGTCAGCACGCCCATCGTTATTACGCGCGAATGGTCGCGGAATAGCTTGCGGACGGGCTGTGAGGCGGGCTGTGAAGCGGGTTGCAATGTCGGCATTTCAGCCGCCTGCTGCGCGCTTGCCGCGCTGTCTTCGACACCCGGCAGCGTCTCATCCAGATGACGCCGGATATAAATCCCGATCGGCCCCATCGCCATGCCGATCACGAACGGCACGCGCCAGCCCCAGCTTTCGAGCGCGGCGCTCGACAGCGTCGCCGCCAGCGCGACTCCGAGCAGCGATCCGCAGACCGTGTTCAAGCCCTGGCTCACGAACTGCCAGCTTCCATAGGAGCCACGGGTTTTGTCGCTGCCGTATTCCATCAGCAGCGACGTGGATGCACCGATCTCGCCGCCTAGCGCAAAGCCCTGGACAAGCCGCGCGAGAATCACCAGCAACGGCGCGGCCACGCCGATGGCCGCATAAGTCGGCGCGAACGCGATGATCGCGGAGCCGAGCGTCATCAGCCATAGCGTCAGGCTCATGGCGGCCTTGCGGCCCGCGCGATCGGCATAGCCGCCGAGCACCACACCGCCCACCGGACGCATGATGAAACCCACGCCGAAGGTGCCGACCGCGAGCATCAGTTGCGCAAGCTGGCCCTCGACGGGGAAATACAGCTTGCCGATGATCGTCGCGAAGAAACTGTAGATCGTGAAATCGAAGAATTCGAGGCCGTTGCCGAGCGTGATCGCGGCAATCGCCTTGGCGTGGCTCGCGCGCTTGACGGGCTGCACAGCGGGCTGCACAGCGGGTTGTACTGCGGCTTGACCAGCAGCGTGAGCGGCGCTTGCTTGCGGTGACGCGGAATAGTCCATCGGTGTCTCCTCCATGATGTGCTGCCAGCGCGGACCGGTGCGGTCCGCCGCCGTCCCACACAAGCTCGCGTCAGACCAGAAACGTCTGCGCGAGCTTCACCCAGTACGCCGCGCCGGTGGCGAGGCAATCGTCGTTGAAGTCGTAGCCGGGGTTGTGGACCATGCAGCCGCCCTCGCCGTCGCCATTGCCGATGATCAGATAGCTGCCCGGACACTGTTCCAGCAGGAACGCGAAATCCTCGCTGCCGGTGAGCGGCTGCATGTCGGCGATCAGGCCGTCTTCGCCGAGCCAGTCAAGCGCGACCTGCTTCGCCAGCCCGGTCATGTCCGCATCGTTGACGAGCACCGGATAGCGCCGCTGATAATCCACCGTGGCGCGTCCGCCGAACACGGCCGCCTGTCCGCAAACCACCGCCGTAATACGCTCCTGCAGATAGTCGCGGACCTCGGGTTTCAGCGCGCGCACCGACAGACGCATCTCGGCGGTTTCGGGAATCACGTTCGGCGCTTCGCCCGCGTGAATCGCGCCGACGGTGATGATCGCCATGTCGAGCGGCGCGACGTTGCGCGACACGATGGACTGCAACGCAAGCACGATCTGCGCGCAGATCACGACCGGATCGACCGCCTTCTGCGGCACCGCGCCATGACCGCCGCGCCCGGTCACGGTGATGATCACCGTATCCGACGACGCCATGAACGAGCCCGGCAGAAAGCCGAATTTGCCGGTAGGAAAGCCCGGCATGTTGTGCATCGCGAAGACCGCATCGCACGGGAATTTCTCGAACAGGCCGTCTTCGAGCATTTTTCGCGCGCCGGCCTGACCTTCTTCGGCAGGTTGAAAAATCACGTTCAACGTGCCGTCGAAGTCCTTTTCCTGCGCGAGATGTTTGGCGGCGGCCAGCAGCATCGCCGTATGGCCGTCGTGGCCGCACGCGTGCATCTTGCCGGGCACCGTGCTCGCGTACGGGAGGCCGGTGGTTTCGTGAATCGGCAGCGCGTCCATGTCGGCGCGAATGCCGAGCTTGCGGGTGCCGTTACCCACTTTCAACTGACCGACCACGCCCGTCTGACCCAGCCCGCGATGCACCGTATAGCCCCACGCCTGCAAACGCTCGGCGACCAGATCGCCGGTCGCGAATTCCTCGTAAGCCAGTTCGGGCTTCGCGTGGATGCGATGGCGCAGCGCGATCATTTCTTCTTCGAGTTCGGCGATGCCCGCCGGGATAGCCATGGTGTTCACGAGTCGTCTCCGTCGATAAAAATCGTGAACCCAGCATAGCCGCGCCGATTTTCCGGCGGCAGACGTAGAATCGTGACACCGGCAACTTTCAGTTGCCACCCTTCTATAGCGCTATGCCGATGAAACTCCATCAACTCAGTACGTTGGCGGCGATTGCCGACACTGGAAGTATCCGGGCCGCGTCGCGCTCGCTGGGCATTTCGCCGGCTGCCGTGACCAAGGCGATGCGCGAACTGGAAGCCGATCTGCACGCGCCGCTGCTGGTGCGCAGCGCGAGCGGCGTGGCCTTCACCGAGTTCGGCCGCGCGCTGGTCGTGCATGCGCGCGTGGTGCTCGGTCAGTTGCAGCGCGCCGAGGCGGAGATCGAAGCGTTGCGCGGCGCGGCGGCGGGCAAGCTGTCGATCGGCGTCACGCCGTGGGTCGCGCTGACGTTTTTGCCGGCCGCTGTGCAGCGTTTCCGGCAACGGATGCCCGAAGTCCAGCTGGAGTTTTTCGAAGGCCTGCTGGCGGTCGTGCAACCGCGACTGCGCGACGGCAGTCTCGATTTTTCGATTGGCCGGCCGCCGCCTGCATCACCGCAATCGGAGTTTCACAACGTGCCGCTGTTTTCGACGCATTCGGCGGTGGTCGCGCGGCGCGATCATCCGAAGGCAGGTTGCCGCACGCTGCTCGAACTGGAAGACGCGGAGTGGGTGTTGAACTGGGACCCGGCGAGCCGCGAGTCGATCTCGGACAACCTGTTCCGCAAGCGCGGCATGCGCGTGCCGCACACCATTCATCTCGCGCATTCGCTGGCGATCGTATTGGGGCTGCTCGCGCACACGGACATGCTCAGCATTTTTCCGTGGCCTCTCGTCGAGGTGACGCTGGCCAGAGAAAATCTGTGGGCGCTGCCATTGCGCGAAACGGTGGATGAAACCATCGTCAGCATCACGTCGCGCCGGGGTGCGCCGACCAGTCCGGCGGCAGCATGCTTTCTCGAGTGTCTGCGCGAGGTGATCGATGAAGGCGCGCGCTCGCAGGACCCCGAGCAGCGGCGCCTGTTTCACTCGATAGAGTTGCTGCTGTAGTGGCGTCGATGCGGGTCCTCAGTCGAGATACTCCGCCGCGCGCTTGCGCAGCACCGCGCTGAAATCGTCGAGCCAGCCGATCGACAGACGCCAGCTCTGCCAGTACAGATCGACGTCGATATGCTTGCCGGGTGCCATCTCTACCAGCTCGCCGTTCGCCAGATGCGCGGCGATCATCCGCTCGGGGCACATGCCCCAGCCGAGCCCCGTCACGCACGCGCGCAGAAAACCGGCGACGTGCGGAATCCAGTGCAAAGGCGGATCGATTTCCGCGCGCGTCACGCGCCGGATGAAGCGCTTCTGCAACTGATCCTTCGGGTTGAAATCGACGCACGGCGTGCGCTTCAAACTTTCGCGGGTGACGCCGTCGGCGAAATGACGGGCGAAGAATGCAGGCGAGCAAACCGCCATATAGCGCATGCGGCCGAGCCGCGTGGACCGGCAGCCCTGCACCGGCTCGGCCTGCGTGGTGACCGCGCCCTGCACGCTGCCGTCGCGGATTCGTTGCGCGGTGTGATCCTGATCGTCGACGACCAGATCGAGCAGCATCTCCCGTTCGACGCAGAACGGCGCGACCGCATCGATAAACCAGGTGCCGACGCTGTCGTCGTTCACCGCGACACGCAGCGCCGGCCACGGTTCGACCAGCGTGCCGGGCAGCGCCGGCAGACGGCCGCTCAATTCGGCTTCCAGCAACAGCACACGCTCGGTATGGCGGCACAGCAACGCACCGGAGGTGGTCGCGACACACGGCTGGCCGCGCTTCACCAGCACGCTGCCGACGCGCTCCTCCAGCAGTTTGACCCGCTGCGATACCGCCGACGGCGTGACATTCAGCACGCTCGCCGCGCGGTCGAACGAACCGTGACGGACCACGGCGGCCAGCGCATCGAGCAGTGCATAGTCGAGCATTAGCGTTCCTTAATCGGCATTAACTAAATTAGCTTCTCTTACGGCAAGCGAAACCGCAGACTAGCGCCATTGGTACTCCCCGTCTACTGGATCGACTATGAACTGGCTGTCTTTTTCCCACGGAGCCGCGCTGTGCGCATCGCTGATCGTGACCATCGGCGCGCAGAACGCTTTCATCCTCCGTCAGGGCATCATGCGCTCGCATGTCGGCAAGATCGTGCTGCTGTGCGCGCTGTCGGACTTCATCCTGATCGGCGCGGGCGTCGGCGGCGCGTCGGTGCTCGTCGAGCGCTACCCGGCGTTCGTTCACGCGATGCTGTACGTCGGGCTCGCGTACCTCGCGTGGTTCGGCATCAACGCGCTGCGTCGCGCGGTGCGGCCGGGGCATGCGGTTCTGGATGCAGGCTCGAACGATGAAACCGGTGCGAGTGGTGCGCCCCCTGCGCCAGCCCAACGCGCACTGCCGATCGTCCTGATGACGCTCGCGTTCACGTGGCTCAATCCGCACGTTTATCTCGACACATTCCTGCTGATCGGCACGGCGGGCGCGCGCGAGCCGGAGGGCGCGAGAGTTGCGTTTGCGCTCGGCGCGATGGCGGTTAGCGGCGTCTGGTTCGTGGGCCTCGGATACGGTGCGCGCGCGTTGGCTCCGCTGTTCAAGCGTGCGACGGCGTGGCGAGTGCTCGATGGTGCCATCGGCAGCATGGTGTTGCTGCTCGCGGTGACGCAGCTGCGGTGAACCGGTTGAAGCAACGCGGACCGACCCGCGCCGCGTTGCAAAAAGAACACAGTTTTCTTCGCAAAATCATGAACTTGAGAAGCACTCGCGATCCGCTTCGGGCGCCCACCAAATAGCTTTCGCCTAACCCGCTCAAGGCTTCATTCTCACGGCCGGCAAAGGCGAAACCCACGCTGGCGGCCGCTCCAGCCCCTTCCCTCCCGCTGGCAACTTCGCGGCGCCGCGCCCCGAACGACCTGCTATCCCGTCTCCATTCCGTTCCTCGAAAGCGACTTCACCACCCTGAAGCATTTCTTTTGGGAGAAATATTCCTCGTCATGCCCCGATTTAACGCCAATTAATCAGGTTGTTCAGCGCCTGAAATCCTGCTATCGCGGTGAAACTGTCAACTATGTTCAGCCATCGTTAAATCGCGCCATTTGAGGTATTTCAATTGATACCGCGTCGATATAATCGCCGCCAGTTATGCACGTTGCCTGCTCCTTCGCCTGTGGTGCCATAATCCGCGCCGCGCTAAAGCAGGGCCGGCGGCAATCTCATAACAGAGAACTTCCGGCAGCGCGATTCCAGCACCGGCTTGCAGCGCCAAACGATTGCTGAAAGCGAATCGAAACATTAACGGGGGCCGACAAGTGAAGTATTTTTTAGAAATCGCTATTATTGAGCGAAATCTTCCTCTTGCTTACACGGCTCAGGAGATTAAGGCCGGTTAGAATCCGGGCCGATTAGCTGGCGACGGGGCCGGCAACGAGGACCATCCCAGATAATCGGGATTCAAATAAAAACACCCAGCCGCCAGGAGTGATTTTCATCACGCCCGACCGGTCGAGTCTGCATACCGCGTTGTTTTTGTGGGGTGGCCAGCCCTGGTGCGTGCAGCGTGGGAAAGTCGAAATAAAGACGATAACAATGCCTGTACGAATCATGTCGGTGTTCGGCACGAGGCCGGAAGCCATCAAGATGGCGCCGCTCGTCAAACAGCTGGAAGCGGACCGGGAAGTTGAATCAATCGTTTGCGTGACCGGCCAGCACGGCTCGATGCTCACGCAAGTGCTGGAATTCTTTGGCATCACGCCGCACTACGATCTCGCGCTGATGACGGCGAACCAGACCCTCAACGGCCTGGCGTCACGTCTGTTTGCGTCGCTCGACGATGTGCTCGAACGCGCCCAGCCGGACCGCGTGCTCGTGCACGGCGACACCACCACGGCCAGCATGGCCGCGCTCGCCGCGTTCCACCGCCGGATTCCCGTCGGTCACATCGAGGCGGGTCTGCGCACCGGCAATCTGCAGCAGCCTTGGCCTGAAGAAATGAACCGCCGCGTCGTCGACGTGGTGAGCGACCTGATGTTCGCGCCGACCGCCGGTTCGAAGGCCAATCTCGCGCGCGAATCGCTGGCCGGGCGCGTGATCGTCACCGGCAACACCGTGATCGACGCGCTGCATGAAACCACCGCCCGCCTCGACGCCGATCCGGCGTTGCGCGCGTCGCTCGAAGCGCGCATGAGTTTCGTCGACGGCAAGCGGCCGCTGCTGCTCGTGACGGGCCATCGCCGCGAAAGCTTCGGCCCCGGCTTCGAGAACATCTGCGCCGCGCTGGCCGAACTGGCGCACAGCGAAGACCTGCAGATCGTCTATCCGGTGCATCTGAATCCGAACGTGCGCGGCCCCGTGCAGGCGACGCTCGGCAACGTGCGCAACGTGCATCTGATCGAGCCGCTCGACTACGTGGGCTTCGTCTGGCTGATGCAGCGCACGTCGATCATCCTCACCGATTCGGGCGGCGTGCAGGAAGAAGCCCCCGCGCTCGGCAAGCCCGTGCTGGTGATGCGTGACGTGACCGAGCGGCCCGAAGCCGTGGCGGCCGGCACGGTACGGCTGGTCGGCACGGCGCGCGAGTCGATCGTGAACGAAGTGCGGGCGCTGCTGCACGATCCGCAGGCTTACGGCGAATTCGCACGGCGCGTCAACCCGTACGGCGATGGACGTGCATCGGCGCGCATCGTCGCCAGTCTCACGGGGCGTCCGTTCGACGAGTTCGCCGGGGAGCACGCAGACCGGAGCGGCGATACGCGAACCGGCGTTGCGTTGCCCGACTCGACCGAAGCCGCCCAGGTCACCTGAGTCCGCCCTCGCCCGACCGAATCCGCCCGACTCGACCCAAGCCCGCCTGACTACGCCGTCCGGCCAATCCGAGCTTTTACGACATTCCCAGAGCCTGTTCATGCCGCTGCCCCGACGTATTTTTGCTTCCCTGGTCTTTGCCGGTGCCGGCATCGCCCTGCCTGCGATCAGCCACGCGAGCGCGGCTGCCGACAGCCTGCGCCAGCTCACGGCCAACACCGGGGTGACGCGCAACGTCACGCTGTCCGACCTGGGCATCAGCGATGCCGTGGTGCTGACGGGCGGCGCGACCCAGGACTTCTATCTGCCGGTGCCGAGAAACCTGACGCTCGCCAACGCATCGATCGCGTTCGACAGTCACTACCTCAAGGGACAAACCGGCACGGCGTCGGCAGTGCTCGCGGTGGACGGCCAGCCGGTCGTATCACAGGCGCTCGCCGACGGCGACGGCCTGATCCAGCGCTCGCTCGCGGTGACCCCGCGCGTCCACGGCAGCGGCTTCGTGCGCCTCGGCGTCAGCCTGCTGTCGAACACCGGCATCCGTCATTGCGAAACCCCGGATTCCGCCGCGAACTCGCTCGTGATCTCGCCGCAGACGCGCCTCACCTACCGCGTCGAAACCAGCGCCGTCACGAGCCTCGACGACGCCTGGAGCACGCTGCCGGGCGAACCCGTGCTGCTCGTCTCCAGTTCCCACCTCGACTCCGCCGCCTTCGACAGCGCATGGCGTCTCGGCGTGGCGCTCGAACGCGGCGGCAAGCGCGTCTCCGTGCACGCGCTGCCGGCGGTCGGCCAGAGCGTCGACACGCGCGGTCTGAACGTGCCCGATGCGTTCGCCAGCCTGCCCGCCTTCGCCGCGCTACGCGACAACTCGGCGGCTCACAAGCTCGCAAGCGATGCCGAACTCGGTGCGCTGATCGTGCTCGGCGCGCCAGGCGTGAGCGGCGACGTGGTCGTCGCCGACGCGGCGCTGCGCACGCGGCTCGCTGCTGCGTTCGACGCGCTGACGGCGCAACTCGCCAGCGACCCCGACGCGCAAGCCGCGCTGAAAGCCTGGCGCACGAGCCACGCAACGCTGGCGGACACCGACTCCCGCGCGCAGCAGATCCGCCTGGCCACGCTCGGCGAACATACGGTCGTAGCCGTTTCGCCCGACGCGGGCGCCCAGGCCGCCGGTCTGTTCGACGACACGCTGCGCCGCGCGCTGACGACCGACAGCGTCGTCTCGCCGATCGCCCAGCCCGACCAGCGCGCCAACGGCAAATTCATGCGCCTGTCGAATCTCGGCGGCTCCGCGCAGGCGTTCGACGTGCTCGCGCGCGGCGACTGGACCGTGAGCTTCCCGCTTGCCGCCGTCTCGTCCGATTCGCGCATGCCGTCCGAGATCACGCTGTATGTGGCGGCGGCGCCGGGACCTTCGTCGTCGCGTCCGGTGGCGACGATCTACTGGAACGGCATCCTGCTCGCCGCCAAACAGCTTCGCGCGGACGGCCAGCCCGAACAGCTGCACGCGCGCGTGCCGGGCTACGTGCTCGGCGTGAACAACAATCTGCGTCTGTCGGTGCAGCGTCAGCCGTATTCCGCCGACTGTAACGAGACGCCGCAGGCGTACCCGGTCAATGTGCTGCCCGCATCGAGCTTCATCACTTCGGGCGACGCCGATCCTGACGGCACCTTCATCGGCCTGCTGCCGCTGATGGCGGGTCATCCGCAACTGATCGTGCCGCAGCGTTATCTGGCCGACGCGCCGGATCATCTCGCGAGCGTGATCGCCATGGCGCTCGCCAGCGGGCTTTCGCCGACGCAGACGGAACTGACCGTCGCCAACGGCAACGACGCCGTCAAGCCGGCCAAGCCGTTCCTTGCGATGGAAGTCAACGTGGACGGAGCGAATCCGTCCGCCCGCGTGACCGATGGCCAGCGTCTGCAGATTCGCGGCAAGACCGTCGACTGGCTCGACGCGACCGGCCTCAAACATCTGTCGACCGTTGAAGTCGTGCGTGCCCAGGGTGAAGACGGCCTGCTGTGGTACGCGATCGGCGCGGACCGGCCGGGCATCGGCGGGACGCAGGCCGTGCAGCCGTTCGTGCTGAACCGCGGCAATCTCGCGATCATCGGCGACAACGGCCCGCTCGCGTGGATCGACAGCGGCAACCCCGACGCGAGCATGCCGCCGGGCGCGGGCGAAACGCCGTTCTACGAATGGCGCCGTTACGTGTCGTGGGGCGTGCCGGCGATCGCGATCACGCTGTTCGTGTTCCTGACGCTGCTGGTCGTCGCAAGACGCACCCGCCGCAAGAAAGAAGACAAGTAACGTCGAGCCACCGCGCGCCATGATCTCCTCGCTCTACTGGCCTTATCTCGCCGCAGACTACTACTACGCTCTCCAGCTGGTGAGCGTGGTGGTAGGCGTCATCATTCTGCTGTCGAGCATCGATGACCTGTTCATCGACGGCTGGTACTGGATCCGGCAGCTGTACCGCTCGCTGACTGTCTGGCGACGTCACACGCCGTTGCAGGCGGCGCAGTTGCGCGCCGTGCCGGAGCAGCCGATCGCGATCATGGTGCCCGCGTGGCTCGAGTACGACGTGATCGCGCCGATGCTCGAAAGCATGGTCGGCACGCTCGAATACAAAAACTACATGATCTTCGTCGGCACCTATCGCAACGACGACAAGACCCGCAACGAAGTCGAGCGGATGCGCCGCCGCTACCGCCAACTGGTGCGCGTGGAAGTGCCGCACGACGGTCCGACCTGCAAGGCCGACTGTCTGAACTGGATCGTCCAGGCGATCTTCCAGCAGAACGAACGGCAGGCCGAACCGTTTGCGGGCGTGACGCTGCACGACAGCGAAGACGTGCTTCACCCGCTCGAACTCAAGTACTACAACTATCTGCTGCCGCGGATGGATTTCATCCAGTTGCCGGTCACGTCGCTGGAGCGCGAGTGGTACGAACTCGTCGCGGGCACCTACATGGACGAATTCGCGGAGTGGCACACGAAGGATCTCGTGGTGCGCGAGAGTCTGTCGAAGATGGTGCCTTCGGCGGGCGTCGGCACCTGCTTCTCGCGGCGCGCACTCGAAGTGCTTGCCGCAGAAACGGACAACCAGCCGTTTAACACCGACACGCTGACCGAAGACTACGACATCGGCGCGCGCCTCTCACGCAGCGGCATGCGGCAGATTTTCGGCAAGTTCCGGGTGGAATACGTGACACGGCGCACGTCGCTGTTCGGCCTCGGCCGCCAAAAAATCTCGACGATCTCGATGCCGCTCGGGATTCGCGAATACTTCCCCAACACGTTTCGCACCGCGTACCGGCAGAAGGCGCGCTGGACTCTCGGCATCGGCCTGCAAGGCTGGGCGCAGGTGGGCTGGAAAGGATCGCTGGCGGTGAAGTACCTGCTGTTTCGCGATCGCAAGGGGCTCGCCACGTCGTTCGTCGCGATCCTCGCGTATCTGCTGCTGCTCAACTTCATCGGCTTCTGGATCGCCGCGCGGCTGGGCTGGTGGACGGTCTACTATCCGTCGCTGTTCTCGCCCAACGGCTGGCTCGCGACGCTGATGAGCCTGAACTCGTTCGCGCTCGCGCTGCGCGTGTCGCAACGCAGCTACTTCGTGTACCGCATGTATGGCTGGGAGCATGCGCTGCTGGCCGTGCCGCGCATGGTGATCGGCAACTTCATCAACGCGATGGCGGCGGCGCGCGCGTGGCGTCTGTTCATCGGACACCTGATTACCGGCAAGCGGCTCGCCTGGGACAAGACGATGCACGATTTCCCATCCGCCGATCAGCTTACGCAGCAGCGGCAGCGACTCGGTGAATTGCTGCTCTCGTGGCAGGCCATCGACGAAACCAAGCTCGCGTACGCGCTCGACGTCCAGCGGCGGGAAGGCCGGCCGCTCGGACAGATTCTCGTCGAACGCGGCTGGCTCGACGAAGCCACGCTGCACGAAGCCATCACTTTCCAGCAGGATGCGTTCAGCACTCCGCCATCGCCCGAGGCCGCCCAGGCGGATGCCGCAGCATGAAGTCATTTCCGTCTTATCGTCGGCGAGCCGCCGGTCCGGCTGCGCGCCGTGTGAAGCGTATTGCGCAGGCCGTCTGTTGGGCTGCGCTTGCCGCTGGCTGGACCGCGTGTGCGGATGCGGCAGAACCTGTGCTGGCTGGTGCGACTGTTGGGACTAGTGGAGCTACTGGAGCCTCTACGGCTGCTGGGACTGCTGTGATTGCTGGAACTGCTGGGGCCGCTACAGCTGCAGGAACCGTTGGAACGGCTGGAATTGCTACGGCTGCTGAAACAACTGCAACCGCCGGAACCGCGACAGTTGCTGGCCCCGCCACAACCACGCACGCGGCAACTCAAGCGCCGAAAGTGGCCGCGAAAGAAGCGCCGCTGACCGGCGACGCGTGGAAGTTCGGCGACGCGGCGTTCAAAGCCTATAACCGCAAGGACTACGCCACCGCCGATTCGCTGGCGGCCCGCGCGCTCGCGCTGCGTCCCGACGTCACGCGGCTGTGGCTGCTGCGCGTCTACGCGCTGCAGAACCAGAACCGCCCCGCCGACGCGCTGAATGTCGCGCAGACCGCGCTCGCGCACGGCCACCGCGACCCGGCGCTCACCGCCGCCCGCGATACGCTGCGCGCGACGCTCGCGGGCGGCCATGGCGCAGGTTCGGGTGCCGTCACGCCGACCACGCAAACGCCCGCATGGAAATTCGGCGACGCCGCGTACAAGGACTATGCGGCGGGCCACTACGCCGAGGCGACCGATCACGCGCGCGCTTCGTTGCGCCTGCAACCCGACAACCCGGGGCTGCGAGGCCTGCTCGTCTACTCGCTCGAACGTCAGCAACGGATCGACGAGGCCGCGCGCGAAGCCGACGCGGCCCTGCGCCTGTCGCCCAACGACGAAGCGCTGCAAGCGTTGCGCGACCGGATGCATCGGCTGCTCGCGCCGACGCCCGCCAAAGCGGCCTGGGACGCTTATCGTTCGGGCGACTACGCGCAGACCGCCGTGCTCGCGCGCGAAGCGATCCGCCAGGCGCCGGACGTGCAGAGCTATCGCTATCTGCTGACGGGCGCGCTTCTGAGCGAAGGCGAGTACACCCAAGCCGACGCCGCCGCCAGCGACGCCCTCGCTCAGGACGGCGACGATGCGCTGTCGCTCGCGATGCGCGGCTTCGCGCGCGCGCAACTCGGCCAACCCGATGCGGCGCGCGCGGATCTGAACAAGGCGCTCAAGCAGGACTGGCTGTCCGATCAGCAGATGGCGACGGTCAAACGCATCGCCGCCGATACGCTGCGCGTGAATGCGGGTGCGGGTGCGGGTGCGGGTGCCGCCACGGGCACGGGCACAACCACCGCTGCCATAACCCCGGGCACCACAACGGCCGCCACGGCAACAACCGCCGCCACGACCGCAGCGCCCCTGAGCACAACCACATCCACAACCCTCGCCGCCCGCTCCCCCGCGCAATCCGCGCCCGTGGTCTTCTGCACCTCCGACCCGCAGGATGTGCTGTGCAACCTGCTGCCGGCCGGATCGAGCCTCGCTGGCGCCGGCCCCGGCTACGACGCCGCCACGCGCGCCTACGCGGCTTTCGCGCATCGCGATTTCAACGCGGCCGTGAGCGCGGCGAACGAAGCCGTGCAGGCCGCCCCGGACAATCTCGCCTACCGTCTTCTGCTCGTGAACGCGCTCGAACGCGCGGGCAAGCGCAAGCAGGCACGCGCGGCCTTCAAACCGGTCACCCGACTCAAGGACGTGCCGCCGGACGAATCGCTCGACGTCGCCTACACTGCCCAGCGGCTCGGCTACAACCGCCAGGCGCGCAACGCGTTTGCGAGCGCCGTCGATGCAGCCGACGCCGGCCAGATCGAACTCGCGCCGCAGTCGCGCCAGAACGTGCGCCAGGCCGTCTCCGACCTCGACCGCACGTGGGGCTTCACCGGCGCGCTCGGTTACGGCACGGTCGGCGTGATGAACTCGCAGTTCGCGCCGTCGCTGAGCGCGCGGCGCACGCTGCAGTCGTCGCAGGAGTTGTACTGGCGGCCGCCGGTGATCGGCAACGTCAACGGCAGCGTGTTCGAGGTCTACGCGCGGATGAACCAGGCGCTCTACGACGGCACCGGCGGCGCCACCGGCCTGCCGACCAATCAGGCCGTGTTCGGCGCGCGCTGGAAGCCGTTCTCGCAGCAGAATTTCGTGTTCGCCGTGGAGCGTTTCGTGCCGATCGGCAGCGACAGCCGTACCGACTGGCTGCTGCGCGGCGCGTGGTCCGAAGGCGAAGGCGGCAGTTTGCGGGTCGATCGCTCGAACTGGCAGTACTGGCAGGTCTATGCCGAAGGCGACTACTTCATCGACCATCCGCAGACGCTCGGCACGTTCGAAGCGCGCTACGGACGCGCGTTCGCCACCGCGCACAACCTCGTGACGATGCCGTACCTCGCGCTGAACGCGGCTTACGACAGCCTGCTCGATCGCCACGCGACCGCGGGCATCGGGCCGGGCGTCGCGATGCGTCTGTGGTTCCGCGAGGACGCTCATCACGCGCCACGCTCGTTCGTCGAACTGAACGTCCAGTACCGCGTGCGCGTGGCCGGCGACGATCGCTCGGACGGCGTGTTCGCCGGTCTTTATTTTTCGTATTGAGGATTGAGCCCATCATGCTTTTCCGCTCGTTGCTTTGCGCCCGGTCTCGCGGCTTGTCCGGTGCCACGTTTGTTGCGCGATTCCGCGCCACGTTTCGCGTCACGTTTCGCGTCACGTTTCCCGCTTCGTTGCGCGCGTCGTTCCGGGCCGCCTTGCACGCTCCGTTCCGCGCCCCGGCACACGCTGCGCTCGCCGTCGCCCTGCTCGGCGGCGTCCACGGCGCAGCCTACGCCGCAGCCGCCGACGACATGGCGCAGCTCTACGCGCTGCCGCCCGACGGTTCGGTCTATGTGCGCGTGGTCAATCCATCGGCGGTGGCGGTCAAGGTGCAACTCGGCGCGGGCGCGAAACCCGAAACGATCGGCGCGGCCGGCCGCATCGGCACCGACTATCGCGCGATGCCGGGTGGCACGTTGACGCTCGCGATCGACGGCAAGCCCGCCACCGTCGCGGGCACGCTGCCGCACGGCGGCTTCGTCACGCTGATCGCCGGCAAGGCGGGCGCGAGCGTACAGGTAGTCGTCGACGAAAGCCCCGCTGCGGACGGCATGAAGGCCGAACTCTCCGCGTACAATCTCGTGCCCTCGTGCGCCGCCGCGATTCGCGTCGCCGGTGGCCCGACCGTGTTCGGCAGCCTCGCTTCCGGCACGCGCGCAGCGCGAGCGATCAATCCGGTCTCGGCCTCGCTCGACGGCGCGTGCGGCGCGCACGTGTCCGCAGCGCAGGCGCTGCCCGCGCTGAAGGCCGGCGACCGCTACAGCGTGTTCCTCGTCGGCACGGCGGAGCAGCCCACGCTGGTCGGCATGCTCAACCGCACCGAACCGTGGCACGCGCGCTGACCTGCCGCTTCAGGCGACGCCGAATCGATGCCGAACTAATGCCGACGTGACGCTCAAGTGAACCATCGTCTCGCTGGATAGCCGGACCGCCGGATCGCCGCCCTTTCACCCGCTCCATCGCCCTAATCGCTCCATGAAACTCAAGCATCTTCTCGCCGGACTGCTGATCACCGGCACCTGCCTCGCCGCGACGGCCGCGCAAGCGCAAGCCGTGCTGATCGGCAAGGACGACTGGCTTTTCTATGCGCAGGACAACGTGAACGACGCGGGCAAGGCCGGCATCGACAACTCCGTGCGGTTGATGAGCGCCGCGAAAGACGCGTTGCAGGCGCGCGGCATCGGCCTCGTCGTGCTGGTCGCGCCGCTCAAGGCGCGTTTCTACGAAGACAAGCTGCCGGCCGGCACGGGCATTTCAGCCGCCGCCCGCGACCGTTACGCGAACATCGTCGCGAGCCTGCACAGCGCCGGTATCCAGACCGTCGACCTGATGCCGGTGCTGAAGAGCGTCGAGCACGACGACCAGACCGCGTTCTTCCAGAAAGACTCGCACTGGACCGCGTGGAGCGCCGAAGCCGCCGCCGCCGCGACCGCCGACGTGATCCGTCAGAACTGGAAACTCGGCGGCGATGCCGGCACCGGCACGCCGCTCGGCAACTGGATCAAGGAACGCCGTTTCGCCGATTTCGCGGAACTGATGACCGCCCAGCAGCGCAAGGAAGTCGGCCAGGAAATCTACGTCGTACGCGCGAGCAAACCGGAATCCGGCGACCTGCTCGACAGCGCCGCCGCGCCGGTGCACGTGATCGGCAACAGCTTCGTGCAGCCTTATCTGGGCTATCCCGAAGCGCTGTCGCATGCGCTCGACCGGCGCGTCGGCCTGACCTGGAAATACGGCAACTTCGGTCCGTGGGCCGTGTTCCTGCAATACCTCGAATCGCCCGCGTTCCAGCAGGCCCGTCCGCAAGTCGTGGTGTGGCAGCTCAATGAAGTGCAGATGATGTACGGCCCGAACACGAGCGGCCAGTGGGACGCCGCCTCGCTGATGACGGAAGCCGACTGGCGCAGCCGCGTGCAGGCCGCGATCGCGAAGTAAGTGCCATGAACTCGCCTCGTTCCACGATTCCCGCGACGCCAGACCGGACTACGTCGGCTCCGTCAGATGGAGAAGCCAACGCGCCGCGCGGCTCGCATCGCATGACTGCGCTGTGCTTCGGCCTGCTGATGGCGGGCGGGCTGCTGTTCGGCATCCAGCAGACGACGCACGCCGGTCTCGGCTCGCTCGCGCCGTCGCAATGGCTCGGGGGCGCGGCTGGAACGCAGCTCAACAACGCCTTGCGCGTGCCGTTCCACGACACGCTCGAAACCGCCGACGCCGCGTGGCGCTATCGCGTGTTCGGCCAGCTCGGCGCGCAGGTTCGCCAGGGCTGTCCGGGCTGGCTGTTCTATACCGACGGCCTGCGTGCGCCGGTGGCCGATCCCGACGCGGTGGTCGCCGCGCGCATCGCACTGATGCGCCGCCTCGTCGCGCAGTTGCGCGAACAGCACGTCGCCGTGCTCGCCGTCACGGTGCCCGACAAATCGCGCCGCGAAAGCGATGCGCTGTGCGGCCTCACGCGCCCCGCCAGCACCATCGCGCAATTGCCCCGCTGGCAACGCGCGCTCGACGAAGCGGGCGTGGCGCGCGTCGATCTGTCGAGCGTACTCGACAACGTGCCCAAGCCGTTCTACCGGACCGACGTGCACCTGAACCAGCGCGGCGCGGCCGCCGCCGCGCAGGCCGTCGCCACGGCGGCACTGCCGCTGGCCGGCGGTCGCGGGACGCTGCAATACGACATCACGCGCGCCGCCGTCGCCACACCCCGCGTGGGCGACCTGCTGACGCTCGCGGGTCTCGCGAACGCACCGCAAGGCTGGCGTCCCGCGCCGGATAGCTACCTGCCCGAAACCTTCACGCAGCCGTCGGCGGCCGGCCTGCTCGACACCGGCCCGGCCGTCACGGTGATGCTCGCGGGCAGTTCGAATTCGCGCCGCAGTAACTTCGCCGAGCAGCTCGGCCAGTCGCTCGGCGCGCCGGTATGGAACGTGAGCCGCGACGGCGGCAAGTTCGCCGACGCGCTGATGCAGTCGATGGAAGACCGCGCGCACTGGCCGTCCACGCTCAAGCTCGTGATCTGGGAGATGTCGGAGATGTCGCTCGTGCAGCCGCTCAACGCGCTGGAAAAAGCGGCCTTGCGCGACGGCGTGCATGCGGACCTCTAATGGCGGACCCGACGATGTGCCAACGCGGAATACTTCGATGCCCGAACTAACCTGGCTGCCCCGCACTCCCGACTGGACGCAGCGCCTCGACGCGCTGCCGCGCGAGCACGCGCCGGACTGGTCCGCGCTCGTGCAACTTGCCGGCGATAACCTCGATTTTCTGCAGACGGGCAAGCTCGACAAGCGGCTCGTCAAGGCATTCGGCGCCACACCGCCCGACGCGCTGGCGACACCGCCGCTGCGGCTCGCGGTGCTCGGTTCGTCGACGGTCGATCAGTTGCTGCCCGGACTGCGCGTCGGTGCGCTGCGTCACCGGATGTGGACGCAGCTTTACGTGCCCGCCTACGGCCAGGCGATGCGCGAATCGCTCGATCCGGCCTCGGGCCTGTACGCGTTTGCGCCAAACGTCGTGCTGTTCGCGTTCGACGCGCCCTACCTGATCGGCGACGACACAGCCGGACTGAGCGCGGCGCAAGCCGACGCGCGCGTCGAACGCATCGTCGGTGACTTGCGGGCGCTGTGGCTGCGCGTGCGCGAGCGCACCGATGCGCAGTTGATCCAGCAAACGCTGATGCCCACGCTGCTGCCGCTGATGGGCGACAACGAAGCGCGCCTGCCCGGTGCGCCGCTGAACCTGCTGCGTCGTGTGAATGCGGCGCTGCGCGAAGCCGCGCACGAAGCAGGCGTCGATCTGCTCGCACTCGACGACGCCTGCGCGCGCGACGGTCTCGCCGCGTGGCACGACGCGCGTCTGTGGCTGCGCGCGAAGCAGGACGTGTCGCCCGCCGCCGCGCCGATGTACGGCGAGCGCGTCGCCCGCCTCGTCGCCGCACGGCGCGGCGCGAGCGCGAAGTGCCTCGTGCTCGATCTGGACAACACGTTGTGGGGTGGCGTGATCGGCGACGACGGTCTCGCGGGTATCGTGCTCGGCCAGGGCAGCGCCGAAGGCGAAGCTTATGCGGCATTTCAGCGTTACGCGCGCGATCTCACGCGGCGCGGCATCATCCTCGCGGTGTGCTCGAAGAACGACGAAGCGAATGCGTTGCTGCCGTTCGACCAGCATCCCGAGATGGTGCTCAAGCGTGCCGACATCGCGTGTTTCGTCGCCAACTGGCAGGACAAGGCGAGCAATCTTCGGACCATCGCGCAACGTCTGAACATCGGCCTCGACGCGCTCGTTTTCGCCGACGACAACCCGTTCGAGCGCAACCTCGTGCGCGAACATCTGCCGATGGTGCGCGTGCCGGAAATGCCGGAAGACCCTGCGTTTTACGCGGTCACGCTCGCGCAATCAGGCTGGTTCGAAAGCGTCGCGCTGACCGGCGAGGACCGCGAGCGCGCGGCCCAATACCAGGCCAACCAGCAGCGCGAAGCGCAACGTGAAACCGAACGCGAAAGCGGTGGCGATCTCGCGTCGTATCTCGCGGGACTCGGCATGGTGCTCGAATGGAACACGTTCAATTCGACCGACCTGCCGCGCATCGTGCAACTGATCGGCAAGACCAACCAGTTCAATCTCACGACGCGCCGCCACGGCGAAGCGGAAGTGCAGGCGATGATGCGCGATCCGCGCGCCGTCACGCTGCATTTCCGCCTGAAGGACCGTTTCGGCGACAACGGCATCATCGCGATCGTCGCCGCGCTGCCCGATACGGGTGGGGACGCGAACGAAGGCGACTGGCGTATCGACACGTGGCTGATGAGCTGCCGCGTGCTCGGCCGCGAAGTCGAACGCGCGACGCTCGGGGTGCTCGCCGATGCCGCACGGCAAGTGGGCGCGCGTCGATTGATCGGCGAATACTTGCCCACGCCGAAAAACGGCATGGTTCAGGATCACTATTCCGGCCTCGGCTTCGCGCCGCTGGCCAGCTCGCCGGACGCCACCCACTGGGTGCTCGATCTGGCCGGCTTCACTCCTTCTCACGTACCCATGCAAATCCGGAGCATGCAATGACCGACGCAGACATTCTCGACGCCCTGACCGATATTTTCCGCGACGTCTTCGACGACGACAGCGTCACGATCACCCCCGCTTCGACGGCGGCCGAATACGACGCGTGGGATTCGCTGTCCAACGTGAACATCATGGTCGCCTCGGAAATGCGCTTCGGCGTGCGCTTCAAGGCGTCGGAAGTCGAAGGCCTGCACAACGTCGGCGAACTGATCGCGCTGATCCAGCGCCAGCTCGCGGCAAAGCGCTGAGCGAGCGCAGCGCGGCGCGTCATCGACGCCGCGCCCGCTCCTCGACGCATATAGACACGCACATTCACGCACGTTCACGTCAGGCCACATCGCACCGCCATGCTGTTCAATTCGCTACCTTTCCTGCTGCTGTTCCTGCCCATCTCTCTGGGCGGCTACTACCTCGCGGGCGCGCTGCGCCCGGTGGCGGCAGCGGCATGGCTGTGCGTCGTCTCGCTGGTGTTCTATAGCTGGTGGAACCCGGTGTTCGTCACGTTGCTGCTCGGCTCGATTGCGTTCAACTACGCATTGAGCCGCGCAATTCTCGCGACCGAAGAGCGCCCGCGCGCGCAGGCGTGGCTGCTGGCCGGCGGCATCGGCGCGAATCTGGCGCTGCTGTTCTACTACAAGTATCTCGCGACGCTGCTCGGCTTTCTCGCCGCGCACGGCGTCGTCGAGCACGGCATGAAGGACACCATCCTGCCGCTCGGCATTTCGTTCTTTACGTTCACGCAGTTGGGCTTCCTGCTCGATTGCCGCGCGGGTGTCGTGCGCGAGCGCGGCTTCGTGAGCTATGTGCTGTTCGTGACGTTCTTCCCGCACCTGATCGCAGGGCCGATCCTGCATCACAAGGAAATGATGCCGCAGTTCGCCGATCGCGCGAGCTACCGTTTCAAGGCGGAAAACCTGTCGGTGGGCGCGCTGATTTTCATCATCGGGCTCGCCAAGAAAGTGCTGCTCGCCGACGCCATCGCGCCGTGGGCCGAAGCGGGTTTCGACCATCCCGCCGGGCTTCAGTTGCTCGCTTCGTGGGGCACGGCGCTCGCGTACGCGCTGCAACTCTACTTCGACTTTTCGGGTTACTCCGACATGGCGATGGGCCTCGCGAAGATGTTCGGCATCCGCTTCCCGCTGAACTTCAATTCGCCGTACAAGTCCACCGGCATCATCGAGTTCTGGACGCGCTTTCACATGACGCTCACGCGCTATCTGACCGCGTATCTGTACAACCCGGTGGCGATGGCGATTGCGCGTTCGCGCGCGCGCAAGGGACTGCCGGTCGGCCGCAAGGCGACGGCCACCGCACGCGGCTTCGGCAGCATGATCCTGTTTCCGACGATGTTCACGATGGGACTCGCCGGTGTCTGGCACGGCGCGGGGCTGCAGTTTCTGATCTTCGGTCTGCTGCACGGCGCGTATCTGAGCGTCAATCACGCATGGCGCCAGTTCGGTCCGAAGCGCGCTGCGCCCAGCCGCCTGGCGCGCGCGGGTTACGTGTTGCTGACCTTTCTCTGCGTGGTGTTCGCGCTGCTGTTTTTCCGCGCGCACAGCACAGCGGATGCACTGCGCGTCAGCGCCGGCATGCTCGGTCTGCATGGACTCGAACCGCTCGCGCCAATCGCGTTTCCGCTACATGCGCCCGGTCATTCGGGCGTGGCGTGGAGTGCCGGCGACTTCATGCGGCTCGTGTTCGAGCGCTGGGGCGAAGGCTTGCTGCTGATCGTGCTGCTCGCGCTCGTGTGGTGTGCGCCGAACTCGAACCAGATCGCGAACGTCTATTCACCCGCACTCGAAGGACCGGCAAGCGGTGCGCCGGGCTGGCTGCAATGGCGTCCGACGCTTGTCTGGACCAGCGTGTGCGTGCTCCTGTTCGGCTACGCGATGCTCAACCTGCAACACACCGCGCGCTTCCTTTACTTCCAGTTCTGACGCTCACTGCGCCCTACTCATGCTGACCGAATTCGATTGCACGTTCCATCACATCGGCATTGCGTGCCGTGACCTCGACGCCGAGCAGGCCGGCTGGACCGCGCTGGGCTACACGCAGGAAGGCCCGGAGTTCGAAGACCCGGTTCAGCGGGTGCGCGGCCGCTTCCTCACGGGCGCCGGACCGCGCCTCGAACTGCTTGCGCCGACGGCAGAGAACTCGCCGGTGGAAGGCGTGATCAAGCGGCGCACCAAGCTCTATCACCAGGCGTTCGTGACGCCCGCGTTCGACCGCGCGCTCGAAGCCATCGAGGCGCTGGGCGCGCGACGCACAGCCGAACCCGCTCCTGCGGTCGCGTTCGGCGGCAAGCGTATCGTGTTCGTGCTGCTGTTCAACGGCAACATCATCGAGCTGATCGAAGCTGCCTGAGCTTTCACGCCGCGCTCAACCGAGCGCGCGGCGCCACGCATCGAGCAGCGCCTCTGCGCCCGGCTTGTCGCCGATCACCCACGGATCGACCGCGAACGCGACGATGTCTGTCGCGCCGTAGTTGCGCGCGAGGTTCCATTGGGCCTTCACTCTTGCATAGCTCGCCGAGCGCGCCGCGAAGTCGTCACTCCCCGGCTGCGTGGGCGGCAGATTCTCGAACAGTTCCACGATCAGATCGAACGGCACCGCGCGCGACACGAACAGGTCGTGCAGCGGCTGCAAGGGCTCGTAGGCGGCCATGCCCTGCGCGCCCGCTCCGTCCTGGATCATCGGATACACCTGTGTCCGGTCGAGCAGTACGCTCCATAGGCCGTCGAGCGTGGCGTCGGTTTTCAGGCGGCTGTGGAAGGTCGATACGCGCGGCGCGTGGCCGCTCGTGGCGTCCGCGACATCCGCCAGCGTGTTGAGCCAGCGCACCAACCGGTCGACGCGCGCGGGATCGGACCAACTGTATTGCTCGATTTCATACGGTAGATACCAGCCCTGGAACGCGCGATGACGCGGCCACGGCGCCTCGCGCATCCACGCCGTGGTGCGCGTGGCGGTGCTCGCCAGATAGCTGTCGAGCACGCCGGTGTCCGCGCCGCCGATGACCTTCCACCACCGGTCGTCGTACGGCAAACCGAGGTGCACCGTCATG
Source organism: Paraburkholderia fungorum (assembly GCF_900099835.1). Taxonomy (NCBI): domain Bacteria; kingdom Pseudomonadati; phylum Pseudomonadota; class Betaproteobacteria; order Burkholderiales; family Burkholderiaceae; genus Paraburkholderia; species Paraburkholderia fungorum. The sequence goes on along the minus strand of NZ_FNKP01000001.1, from coordinate 1,601,861 downwards.
CCGAGTTGCGCGCAATCGTCGAGCAGGCCTTGCAGCAGCGCATCCGGTGCGGTCCACGCGGGTCCGTCTTCGCCATCGATTCCCACCCATTGCACGAACACCGTCTTGCAGCCGAGCGAACGCGTGGTGGCGAGGCGTCGTTGCCATTGCTCGCGGGTCCAGTCGAGATGATCGCGCCATAGCTGGATAAACGTGCCGCCCGTCGTAACGGTAGATTCGCACGCGACCAACGGCAGGCAGGCGGCCAGCGCTGCGGCCTGCAGGAACCGGCGACGCGAAAACGTGAGACGCGGGAAAAAAGTCGGCATGAGCGAGGTCGGAGTGATCGAGCAGGGAGTCCTGGCGTGACGCATCACGATGGACGAACGCGGGCGGCGCTCATTGTAGTGCGGGACGGCATATCGTTGTTTGCCGGCGTTCCTGTTGGGAAAGCTCACCAGTGGCTACGTGTTGTTCGTGTTGCATGTCGGCCCGGTTCGTCTTGTACAGACGTTTTGATAAAAACCTTGAGCACCAATCGATGTTGCAGATGTGAAACGGCCGCTCAGAGCGCGATGCGATGGCATTTCAGTACTTCACCGCCCCTCACGACGTTCCGTGAACATGGCCATTCGCCAATGTCAGACGTGCCCACATTGCCAGCCAGAGCCGACCGGTCACGCGTCTGTGACATCGCACGGCATTTGAGGCATGCTGCCGCCTTCATCGAAGCGAACCCGATCATGACCGATCCCACCCACTCCTCTCCACCCGGCACACCCGCAAAAAAACGCAGCGGGCCGCTGCGCGCGCTGTTCGCCTTGCGGCACTCGTGCGATGGCGTCGTCACAACCCTGCGCGAGGAAAGCGCCTTCCGTCAGGAGGTCGCGCTCGCGGTCATCCTGCTGCCCACCGCGCTGCTGATGCCGGTCGGCGCAATCGAGCGCGTGCTGCTGATCGTGTCGGTATTGCTGGTGCTAATGGTCGAACTGCTCAATTCGAGCATCGAAGCCGCGATCGACAGGATTTCGCTGGAGCGGCACGAATTGTCGAAACGCGCGAAGGATTGCGGCAGCGCCGCGGTCACGATGGCGCTGCTGATTTGCGCGGTGACATGGGGCGTTTTCTGCGGGCCGATCGTTTATCGCTGGCTGCGTGCGGCGGTTTCTTTTTGAGTCGTTGGCTCGCGTTGCAGCGCATCACGTCGCTGGCGGCGTTGAGTTTCTAGCGGGAACTGCCATGTGCGCTTGCGCTGGCTTCGTGAGGCCTGAGTGCATGGGCAGCACATGCCCGCGCGCGTTCATCGTTCCGATTCGAGCGCTGCAACCGCTTCAGCCAGATCGGCGATCTGCGAATCAGCGAAAACGCGAATGCCGTGCTGTTGCAGCAACGTCGCGGTGACCCCCGCCGCTGCATGACGCGTGCCGCTGAAGCCGCCATCGTAGATAAAAGTGCTGCCGCATGACGGGCTGCCGTCGGCGAGCAATGCGAAGCGGCAACCCTCCGCTTGTGCGCGTTCGAGCGCATGCCGTGCGCCTGCGATGAAAAGTGCCGTGACGTCAGCGCCGGTATTGTCGTCGATCGACGCCTGATGATCCAGCACATCCGTGCCCGAGCGACGCAACTGGATTTCGGCGGGCGGACGCGGCGTGGGGAAACCCGCCGCCACTTCCGGGCACACGATCACCAGACGGCCCTCGTCGCGCCAACTTGCAAGCCATGCGTTGCGTGCGGATTTAGCGGTGCCGTTGTAGCGCACGGGATGACCGGCGAGACAGGCGCTGACCAGTATCTTCAACATGGGGAGAGAAAAAGCCCTGGCGGGCGATCGGCTATGGACAGGCGATTGTAGCGGGCACCTGTAATAAGCCCATCCGGGCCGACATGCGTCGACCACCCTCAGCCACCGCCGTGTCGACAAAACAGACCACCCTCTTCACCCGCGCCACCGGTTGGGCACACCTATTGCTGTATTCCGCTCGCCGGCAAATAACCCGTCAAGGCGCGTAGCGCCCGCAACGAGTCGCCGCTTTCAACTCAATCAGCAATCACCGGTGGAGGCCCCATGCTTCGATACGCTGCAATTTTCTTCGTGATCGCCATCATCGCCGCTTTGTTCGGCTTTGGCGGCATCGCCGCGGGCGCGACGGAAATCGCGAAAGTGCTGTTCTTCATCTTCGTGGTGATCTTTCTCGTCACCCTGCTGATGGGCGTGATGCGACGCTGACCGCACATGAGTGCGATGACGCGTTTTTAAATGTTTTCGTAGTAGGTCCCGGTGCAAAAAACAGCATGCTGTTGCAATACTTGCCGCGCGGTATTGCAATAGTTGCCGCCCAGGCGGCCTTGCACCGGGACCCGTTTCAAGCAATGTTTTCCGCTTCATAAAGACGCCGCCCCGCAGCGTCTTTCGCGCCGAGAATCGGCTCGAATCCGATCGGCCATTCAATGCCGATGTCGGGATCACTCCACAAGATGCAGCGCTCGAGTTCGGGAAACCAGTACTCGGTGGTCTTCCACAAACATTCCGCTACGTCTGATAAAACGACGAATCCCTGTGCGAAACCTGGGGGCACCCAGATCTGCCGCTGATTCGTTTCGCTCAGGTACGTACCCGTCCATTTGCCGAAGTTCGGTGAATTGACGCGTACGTCTACTGCAACGTCGAATACTTCTCCCCTGACGACCCGCACGAGTCGCCCTTGTGGACGTTGCACCTGATAGTGCAGTCCGCGCAATACGCCGCGCACTGCGCGCAGGTGACGGTCCTGCACAAAATTGAAATCTTGCGAGACGTCGTCTGTAAATTCGTCCGCGCTGAAGCTCTCAAAGCAGAAACCGAATTCGTCGCAGAACACGTCGGGCTCGATGAGTTTCACCTCCGGCAATGCCGTCGCAATTACCTTGTTGCCCATTGCTGCTGTGCTCGTAAGAAACTCGCGCGACAAAGACCCGGCCGCCTGCGCGACCGCGTCCAACGGTCATCAGGCGCACGTCGGCACGAGCGCCTTCCCCAATGCTACACCTCACTGGTCGCCCGGCTACGTGCGCGATATTCGGTGGGAGACAGCGCCATGCGTTTGCGGAAAATTTTCGCCAGACGATCACCGTTACCCGTGCCGCTGCGGCGCGCGATCTTGTCGACCGGCAGTTCGGTTTCAGTCAGAAAATTGCAGGCAATGCGCAAGCGCACCTGCAACAGATAGTCCGACGGCGTGACGTGCATTTCATGCTTGAAGCGGCGCAGGAAATTGCGCTCGCTCATGGCCGCCACCTGCGCCGCGTCGGCCACCGACACCGGACGATCGCAATTCGCCTCCATCCAGCGCGCAGCCGCGCGGATTTTTTCAGCCACGCTGAGCGTCCCGCCCTCGGCGGGCAACGGAACCCACGTCGCGGCCATGCCCGGCATCACACGATCGGCGACACTGCGCGCGAGTTCAGCGCCAAGATCGCGTTTGATGAACATCAACGCGGCGCGCGCACAGTCGTGGCGATCGTTGGCGGCGCTCAGCGCGGCCTGGCTCGCCACGTTGCCGAGATAGCGGTTCATCTGCAAACCGTCGTGGTCGGTCGGACCGGCAGCTTCGAGTACGACGCGGCCCTCGCCTATCGTTTCGATTGCGCGCGTGCGCGATTGCACCGAACGCAGCCAGCCGAGCAGGCGTTCGTCGCGCGCGGCCGCATGCGCACCGTAGCCGCCCGCGATAAACAGCACGTCGAAGCCGGCGCCGAAGCGTGTGTCGATGCGGTCGGTCCAGATTCGCGCCGACGACGAACTGGCGACGCTACCGCCGTCCATCGACAGAAATTGCACTTCATAGGGCGGCTCTTCGCCTGAGCGCGAGTCGGAGAGTTCGTTGGCAGTCTGGAACATTTCGACTACCGTGCCTGGCCCGAGCAGCCAGAAACCATCAAATAGCAATACGCCGATTCGCCGCGCTGCAGTACGCACGTTCAGAGTCGGCGTGTGTAGCCATGTAATTCTCGCTGTATCAAGGTGCATTTGCGGCATGATCTTTCCCCAAACGGTCATACGTTGTGGACCCCGATGCCCCGTCGGCTCGCGTAAGCGAACGAATGAATTTATTACGGCAGAATTTGCTGGCCACGCCGTTTAACGGATTATGCGTGATGTTAGCGGAATGGCTCGCTATAGTAAATTTGAAAAACAAATCTCAATCACGAAATCGAATGTATGAGGAAATCCATTATTGACTGTTTGATATGACACCCGCACGTTGCGGCGCGGCGTGATTGCAACGATCAAGCCACAGTTGCCGCCGGTTCAACGCTAACCCGCATGGAATCTGGCTTTCAAGCCTTTATCCGGCTAATTTACGCAACCGGCGAATCGCCTTTCTGAGCGCCTGCGCTGTCCTTGTCATTGAAGCCGAAAGTGTTTCAAACCTGAACGTCAATACTCCCGGATAATGACCGTCTATTCGGATTTATATTCGCAAATTGGGAATTTATCGACTAATGCATTGGGCCTATTCGCATAATGCGTGAAGCAAACCCAATTAATGAATTTGCGACAGATTCCCGGGCCGTCCGAAAACGTTCCGATAATGAAACATCCCCATTTATATCGTCTGACTTTAAAACCGGCTTTTCGTAAGTCGAGTTGAAACATCTGACAATATAAAAGCAGTGCAGCAATTGTCCTTCAGCGGTTCCTTAAATAAAGTTTCATCCTGGGATTGCGCTGTTTCAGGATTGGCACATCTGGCGCGCGCCATACTTTGCGTATCGTGATCGTCGCAAGGAGTGAAAGATGTCGCGCCCCATGAGCATCGAGAAAGTCAACGAGTATGGACAGAACGCCGTTCGCATCGACATTGAAGGCAGCGCGGTGCTGCTCGACGTCGCCGATCTGGACGCACTGATCGAACACCTCGGCGCGCTACGCGCGACGATGCGCCCCGAGCTGCCGATGGCGCCCGTGCGTACCCATCAATATGTGATCGAAGTCGACCCGTGCTGGCACGCCGAAAAGCATCCGCTGCACGACGGCGCTGTGCTGTTCCTGCGCCACTCCGGTCTCGGCTGGGCCGGCTTCGCTTTACCAACCGAGAGTCTCGCCAAACTGCACCATGCGCTGACGCAGCAACTGGAGTCGTCGCTCGAAGTGCATGGCATGCTCAACTGAAAGCCTCGTTGAAAGCCCGCTGACAAGAAGCGTGTTGCAACGTCTTCCGCACCGCTTCGTTCCGCTTGTTCCGCTTGTTCCGTTTCCCGCAGCACAGCGTTTCAGATTCCACGCGCAACGCGCGTTGCAATCCGCCTATACTTCATTTGCCGCATAGCTGCGGCAACTTTCATCAAGACTTTCTCAAGCGCGGCTCTGTCCGCGCTCTTTTTTTTCCCATCGTTTAGCCATCCCGATGATCTCAACGACCGGCACGTTGCCAGCGTGCGCGTGCAGTTCATGAACATTGCACAAAATTAAAAAAGACTTAATCCACGTAGCTGCGTGGATTTATCTTCGATCGCGGATGATGCATCCATCGCCCTTCTCTACTGTTCCAACATGAACCAGCTACAAGCGATGCGTGTCTTCACACGAGTAGTCGACCTCGCCAGCTTCAATCTTGCAGCGAGGCAGTTAGGTATGTCCGCGGCTGCGGTCACGCGCAGCGTCGGCACGCTGGAAGCGCATCTGAACATGCGCCTGCTGAATCGCACCACACGCAGTCTTTCGTTGACAGACGTAGGCCGCGAATATCTGAACGGCTGTCGCGCGATCATCGAAAAGCTCGACGAAATGGAGTCGAACCTGCTGGAGACCACGCGCGATCCGCAAGGCACGCTGCGCATCGCCACGCCGATGACATTCGCGACGTCCGGCCTCGGCGCACTGCTCGCGTCGTATCGCACGTTGCATCCCCGGGTGGATTTCGACGTGACGACATTCGACACGCACATCGATCTCGTGGAAGGCGGTTTCGACGTGTGCTTTTCCGACGACCGCCGTCTCGCGAATTCGTCGCTCGTCAGCCGCACGCTCACCAGCGTCGACGAAATCACAGTAGCGTCCCCCGCTTATCTCGCACGCCACGGCGCACCGCGCGACCCGGCCGCGTTGAACCGGCATGGCCTGCTGACCGTATCCGACGGCACGTCGCGCGCGTGGGAATTCGCAGATTCAGACGGCGTCTATCGCGTGAATACCGGTAGCGCGCTCACCGCGACCAGCAGCGCGATGGTGCGGGTCGCTGCGCTCAACCATATGGGCATCGCGTTGCTGCCGAAGCCGATCATCGCCGACGATCTCGCGCGCGGCGCACTCGTGCCTGTGCTCGAACAGTTCGAGATCAACGGCGGCCCGCGCCAGATTTCGATTCTGTATTCCGGCCGCAACTATCTGTCGATGCGCGTGCGCGCGTTTATCGACTTCGCTGTCAGCCAGTATCGCGCGCCTGACCGCCCCGTTACGCTGCGCGCGGTCGCCTGACGCGGACCCGCGCATCATGCCCAAGATATTGACGATCGAAGATGACGAGCTGATCGCGCGCGACATCGTGCGCACGCTCAGCGCGAGCGGTTTCTCCGTCGATGTGGCGCGTACCGGCCGTGAAGGGATGGCTAAAGCAATGGCGGGCGACTACGACGTCGTCACGCTGGACCGCATGCTGCCCGACCTCGACGGACTCACCATTGTTGCGACCATGCGCGGCGTCGGCGTGGAAACGCCGGTGCTGGTGATGAGCGCGATGTCCGATGTCGATCAGCGCATTCAGGGACTGCGTGCCGGTGGGGACGACTACTTGACGAAGCCGTTCTCCTCCGAAGAAATGTTCGCCCGCGTCGAAGTGCTATTGCGGCGCCGTCCGCGTCACGCTAAAGCCGAAACGACGTTGCGCAACGGCGCGCTCGAACTCGACCTCGTGCGGCGTAAAGTCACACACCGGCAGCGCGAACTCGATCTTCAACCCACTGAATTTCGCGTACTCGAATTCATGATGCGGCACACCGGCCAGGTGCTCACCCGCACGATGATTTTCGAAGCCGTGTGGGGTTGCCGCTTCGATCCCGGCACGAACCTGATCGACGTACATGTAGGCCGTTTGCGCAAGAAAGTCGAGATGCCCGGCGAGCGCCCGCTGATTCGCACGATTCGCGGCTCAGGCTATCTGTTCGGCTAACGGCACACCACACGCTCCTACCCGACACGCGAGCTATAGCGCTGGATACAGCGCTATAGCCGCTGCATCTCGCGTACGCAGCAGACAGTTCAATGCAATCGCGCGACGCATTGCGAGTTCCTAAAACTTGTTTCATTTGTTTTGTCCGCACCTGTTAGGACCCGCTCCCCAGAATGCCGTTACCGGGTCGCGCCAATGCGCGTTAGCCCCAATCGCCACACGCCCGCGCAGATTCAATCGCGCCTCTGAACGGAGCAGCCTTCGATGTTAAAAATAGTCCGGTTAGCTTTGACCCGGCCCTACACGTTCATCGTGCTTGCGATGCTGATCCTGCTGATCGGCCCGCTTGCCGCGTTGCGCACGCCAACGGATATCTTTCCCGACATTCGCATCCCCGTGATCAGCGTGGTGTGGAATTACGCGGGTCTGCAACCGGACGATATGTCCGGGCGCATCGTCACTTACTATGAACGCACGCTCGGCACGACCGTGAACGACGTCGCGCATATCGAGTCGCAATCGTTTCGCGGCTACGGCATCGTCAAGATCTTCTTTCAGCCGACCGTCGACATTCGCACCGCTACCGCACAGGTCACCTCCGTTTCGCAGACCGTGCTCAAGCAGATGCCGCCCGGCACGACGCCGCCACAGATCCTGAACTACAACGCGTCGACGGTGCCGGTGCTGCAACTCGCCCTCACCAGCAACACGCTCGACGAACAGAAGCTCGCCGACTACGCGGCCAACTTCATTCGTCCGCAATTGCTTAGCGTGCCCGGCGTCGCCATTCCGACACCGTATGGCGGCAAGACGCGCGAAGTGCAGATCGATCTCGACCCGCAGGCATTGCAGGCGAAAAAGCTCTCGGCGAACGATGTCGCCACCGCGCTCGCGCAGCAGAACCAGATCATTCCAGCGGGTACGGAGAAGATCGGCCGCTTCGAATACAACATCAAGCTGAACAACAGTCCGCTCGCACTCGATGAACTGAATGCGCTGCCGATCAAAACAGTGGACGGCGCGACCATCTATATCCGCGATGTCGCGCATGTGCGCGACGGCTATCCGCCACAAGGCAACGTGGTTCGCGTGGACGGTCATCGTGCGGTGCTGATGAGCATTCTGAAGAACGGCTCGGCGTCGACGCTCGACATCATCTCGGGCGTGAAAGCGCAATTGCCGCGTATCGAAGCGACGTTGCCACCCGGACTCAAACTGGTCACGATGGGCGACCAGTCGACCTTCGTGAAAGGCGCCGTCAGCGGCGTGGCGCGCGAGGGCATTATCGCGGCCGCCCTCACCTCGCTGATGATTCTGCTGTTCCTCGGAAGCTGGCGCTCCACGCTGATCATCGCCGCGTCGATTCCCCTCGCCGTGCTCGCCGCGATTGCCGGACTCGCGGCGATGGGCGAAACGCTCAACGTGATGACGCTCGGCGGCCTCGCGCTCGCGGTGGGGATTCTGGTGGACGACGCCACCGTCACGATCGAGAACATCAACTGGCATCTCGAACAGGGCAAGGACGTCAGGAGCGCGATTCTGGAAGGCGCCGCGCAGATCGTCGGGCCCGCGTTCGTGTCGCTGCTGTGCATCTGTATCGTGTTCGTACCGATGCTGCTGCTCGACGGCATCGCGCGCTTCCTGTTCGTGCCGATGGCCGAAGCGGTGATCTTCGCGATGATCGCATCGTTCATTCTGTCGCGTACTTTTGTGCCGATGATGGCGCAATACCTGCTGCGTCCGCATGCATCGGGCGGTCACGCATCCGGCGAACTGGCTGCAGTGATGGACCCGCACGGCGGCCATTCGCATGCTGCTCCCTCGCGCAATCCGCTGGTCCGCTTTCAGCGCGCATTCGAGCGTCGCTTCGAACGCGTGCGCGCCGTCTACCGGATTGTGCTCGGCCTCGCGCTGACGCATCGCAAGCGTTTCGTTGCGGGCTTTCTCATCGTTGTCGCTGCTTCGTTCCTGCTCGCGCCGTGGCTCGGCCGCAATTTCTTCCCGGATATCGATTCCGGCGAAATCGCGATTCACGTCCGTGCGCCGATCGGCACGCGGGTCGAAGACACCGCCGACCAGTTCGACCGGATCGAAAACGCGGTGCGCCGCGCGATTCCGCCGGACGAGTTGCGCAGCATCGTCGACAACATCGGCTTGCCGAATAGCGGTATCAACCTGACGTATAACAACAGCGGCACGATCGGACCGCAGGACGGCGATATCCTGATCTCGCTGAACGAAGATCATCAGCCGACCGCGGGATTCGTGCGCAAGCTGCGTGAGAGCCTGCCGCGTCAGTTTCCGGGCACGACGTTCGCGTTCCTGCCCGCCGATATCGTCAGCCAGATTCTGAACTTCGGCGCGCCTGCGCCAATCGATTTGCAGGTGGCAGGGCCGAACCAGGCGGCGAATCATCGGTACGCGAATGAACTGCTGCGCCGCATGCGGATGATCCCCGGTATTGCCGACACGCGCATGCAGCAGGCGGCGACATACCCGCAATTCACGGTGTCGGTGGACCGCTCGCGCGCCGATCAACTCGGCATCACCGAACAGGACGTGACCAACTCGGTGGTGGCGAGCCTGTCCGGCACGAGCCAGGTGTCGCCCACTTACTGGCTCAATCCGAAGAACGGCGTGTCGTATCCGATCGTCGCGCAAACGCCGCAATACCGGATGACGTCGCTATCGAATCTGAGCAATCTGCCCGTGACCGGCAAGAACGGTCAGGCGCAAATTCTCGGCGGCATTGCAACGATCAAGCGCGGCGTGGGCAATGCGGTGGTCTCGCACTACAACATCGAACCGCTCTACGACGTGTTCGCAACGACTCAGGGCCAGGACCTCGGCGCGGTGTCCGCGAAAATCCAGAGCATCGTGCACGACACTGCAAAAGACCTGCCGAAGGGATCGATCGTGACACTACGCGGCCAGGTACAGACGATGAACAGTGCGTTCCTCGGTCTCTCGCTGGGACTGGTCGGCGCGATTCTGCTGATCTTCCTGCTGATCGTCGTGAACTTCCATTCGTGGAGCGACGCGTTCGTGATCGTCACCGCGTTGCCTGCGGCATTGGCGGGCATCGTGTGGATGCTGTTCACCACGCACACGCCGCTATCGGTGCCCGCGTTGACCGGCGCGATTCTCTGCATGGGCGTTGCGACCGCGAACAGCATTCTCGTGGTGAGCTTCGCGCGTGAACGACTCGCCGTGACGGGCAACGCGCTGGTCGCTGCCATGGAAGCGGGTTTCACACGCTTTCGCCCGGTGTTGATGACCGCGCTCGCGATGATCATCGGCATGGCGCCGATGGCGCTCGGTCTCGGCGACGGCGGCGAGCAGAACGCGCCGCTCGGACGTGCGGTGATCGGCGGCCTGATTTGCGCGACCTTCGCGACGCTGCTGTTCGTGCCGGTCGTGTTCAGCATCGTGCACCGGCGCGACGCAGCGGATCATCCTCCATCACGCGACGGCGCACACGACGCGCACGCCCCTTCTGACGAACCTTCATCATCCGAACCCGGAGTCCAACATGTCCACTGAGATCGAGATCAATTCGCCGAAGCGGCTGCGTCATCTGAAGCTCATCGGCCTGATTGCGCTGCTGGCGGCAGCGGGTATCGTGGCGAGCGGCATTGCCAGCCGCGTGCACGCAAAGCAGGAATTGACCACCTGGTCCGCGCAACAGGCCATTCCGACCGTGGTCGCCTATACGCCGAAGCACGACCTCGACGCGCAGTCGCTGGTGCTGCCGGGTCATCTGTCCGCGTTCGTCAATGCGCCGATCTATGCACGCGTGTCGGGCTATCTGCATGCGTGGTACGCGGATATCGGCGCGCATGTCAAAGCCGGGCAGTTGCTCGGCGTGATCGATACGCCCGATCTGGACCAGCAATTGCAACAGGCTCGCGCCGATTTGCAGAATGCGCAGGCGAATGAAAAACTCGCGGCGTCCACCGCGCAACGCTGGACCAAAATGTTGCAGCAGGATTCGGTCTCGCAACAGGACGCCGACGAAAAGACCAGCGATCTGGTCGCGAAGCAGGCGACCGTCGACGCAGCCGAAGCGAACGTGCGGCGCCTTGAAGCGCTCGAATCGTTCAAGCGTATTACCGCGCCATTCGATGGCGTCGTCACGGCCCGCACCACGGATATCGGCGCGCTGATCAACGCAGGCGGCGGTAACGGGCCAGAGTTGTTCTCGGTGTCGGACGCGCATCAGTTGCGCGTGTACGTCAGCGTGCCGCAGGACGAAGCGGCCGCAATCCAGCCCGGCATGAACGCGACCCTCACCGTGCCCGAGCGGCCCGGCATGAAGTTCAACGCCAAACTCGTCGATACGGACGATGCGATCACGCCGTCTTCCGGCACCTTGCTGGTTCAACTCGCCGTCGACAATCACGACGGCCTGCTGATTCCGGGCGAATACACCGAGGTGCATTTCGCGTTGCCGACCAACTCGCATTCGTTGTCGATTCCCGCGAGTTCGCTGATTTTCCGGCAAGACGGTTTGCAGGTCGCGGTGGTCGGCAACGACAATCGCGCGGTGCTCAAGCCGGTATCGATCGCGACGGATCTCGGCACACATGTCGAGATCGCATCGGGCCTGAACGCAACGGATCGCGTGATCGACAATCCGCCCGACTCGCTTTCCTCCGGCGACGAAGTCCGCCTGCAAGGCAATGCAACCAGCACCGCCGCGACATCCAATACTTCGTTAGCGGGACGCCGCCCTGCGGAGAGCGCTCATGGCTAAACGCAACGCGCTCAAAACGCGCAACGTGCGCCGCTTAGGTATCGCACTAGCGGTTGCTGCGTTAATGAGTGGCTGCTCGTTTGCGCCGACCTATCACGTACCGCCTACAAGTATTCCCACCACGTTCAAGGAAGGCGGAGCGTGGCAACTCGCGCGCCCCGCCGACCGCGTGCCACGCGACGCATGGTGGACCGTCTATCGCGACCCCGTGCTGGATCGTCTCGAAGTGCAGGTGGCAGCGGCGAACCCCGACGTAGCCGCTGCTATCGCGCGTCACGACGAAGCAACGAGCTATCTGTCGCAAGCCCGCTCGGGGTTGTTCCCGACCATCGGCGCGGATGCATCGGTGATTCGTCAGCGGCAATCGGATAACCGGCCGTTGCGCGGCACCGATCAGCCTTCCGTGTACGGCGCGAATACCGTCGATGTCGGCATCAGCTACGACCTCGACCTGTGGGGCAAGGTTCGCAACGAAGTGTCCGCAGGCCGTGCGGCGATGCAGGCGAGCGACGCCGATCTCGAATCCGTGCGCCTGAGCCTGCAGGCGAATCTCGCGCACGCGTACTTCAATCTGCGCGGACTCGATGCACAACAGCAACTGCTCAACGATACGATCGACACCTATCAGCGCGCGCTCAAACTCACGTTGAGCCGTCACGCGGGCGGCATTGCGTCGGACCTCGACGTGTCGCGCGCGCAGACGCAGCTCGACACCGCGCGCGCCTCCGCCGACGATATCGCCGCACGTCGCGCGCTTTACGAGCACGCCATTGCGAGTCTGACCGGCACGCCCGCATCGAACTTCTCGCTGGACGCCGTCACCGGCGAAGCCTATCTGCCATCGTTACCTACCGGCGTGCCCGCTGCGTTGCTGCAACGACGCCCCGATATTGCCGCGGCCGAGCGGCGGGTTGTCCAGGCGAATGCGCAGATCGGCGTCGCTAAAGCGGCATTTTTCCCGGACATCTCGCTCGGCCTCGACGGCGGTTATCAAAGCACGACACTGTCGCCGTGGCTGATGGCGCCTAACGAAATGTGGTCGGTCGGCCCCAGTCTCGTGATGACGCTGTTCGACGGCGGCCGGCGTGCCGCAATCACGCAGCAGGCGCGCGCGAAACTCGCGGAGAACGGCGCAAAGTACAAGGCCGCCGTACTGCTCGCCTTCCAGCAGGTCGAGGACAACCTCGCGCAACTGCACCATCTCGGCGACGAAGCTCAGCGGCAGAATGAAGCGCTCGTTGCCGCGCAACGCACGCTGACGCTGTCAATGTCGCGTTACCGCGACGGCGTGGTCAGCTATCTCGACGTGGTCACGGCGCAAACCACCGAACTCGACACGCAGATTGCCGCGTTAAACCTCAATACGAGGCGTCTGCTGGCTTCGGTGGGGTTGATTGAGGCACTGGGTGGTGGCTGGTCTGCGGACGGCTCCAAAGCCGCGCCTGATGTTCAGGCGGCACAGGCACAGGTTGTACGGCCGCAGAGCCTTGCGAACGCGGGTTGATCGTCACGCCGCTTTTGCGGAGTAGTCGCCTGCCGATATTCGAAAGTCAGACAAAAAAAGTCGCCGGTTTATCCCCGGCGACTTTTTTTCGGGCGCGTTTTCCAGCGCCCTTCCGCATACAGATAAATCAGAAACGGTGCCGCATGCCCAGCGCCACCACCGCCTGCCGATTGTTCGACGAAGCCGCCAGCGAATAGATCGACGCGTTACCCAACACCGAGACGCCGTCCGCGCCCGACACATGCTGATACACGCCTTCCAGATACACATCGGTACGGCGCGACAACGCATAGTCCGCCTGCAGCATGAACTGATTCCATTTCGGCGCAACGCTCTTGCCGTCGTCGCTGAAATGGCCGTCGGTGAACGTGTACGAACCACCCAGCGACAACGCTGGCGTCAACGCATAACGTGCATTGAGTTCGTAGTTGTTGAAGGTCAGCAGATCGCCATTGAGTGTCGAATACGAACCGCCCTGCGTGATCTGGCTCGGGTCGTTGAGAATCGTACGCGTGAAGACGAGGCCCACCGTCGCCTTGCCGAACGTATAACGCCCTGCCGCGCCGAGAATGCGCTGGCGTGCGCCGGTGAAGGTGGCATCGCCATCGCTGCTACTCACGGCACCGCTCGTGTTGGTCGGCGTGTTGACCCCGCCCGGCTGATTGATCTGCAGGTACGCGACCGCCAGGTTGAACGGACCGCCGGCCCATTGCGCGCCGAGGCTATACGCGTTGTTGTTGCTGAAGCCGCCCGCTGCATTGCTGAACGCATACGCGGCGCCGACCGTGAGACCGTCGTAGGTCGCGCTGCGGAATTTCAGCGAATTGTTCATCCGCAGATCGTTGTTCAGATTGTCGTTATCGAACGGATGATCCGCGATGTTGCCGCCGAAACCCGAGCCGGTTGCCGACAGCGGCGCGACGAAATCGACGAGGAAATCATACTGGCGACCCATCGTCACCGTGCCCCATTGCTTGCTGGCGAGGCCGACCCACGCCTGACGGCCGAACAGATCGCCGCCATTGGAGATCTTGCCGTTGTCGATATTGAAGCCGTTCTCCAGATCGAACACCGCGCTCAGACCGCCGCCCAGATCTTCGTTACCGCGCAGCCCCCAGCGGTTGGTGCTCAGATTGCCGCTTTCCATCATCCAGTTGCTCTTGCCCGCACCCGAGGCCGTCTTCTGATTGCTAACGTAGTCGAGACCGGTATCGAGCGTGCCGTAGAGCGTCACGCTGCTTTGTGCATGCGCCGTCGCAGCGACAGTGCCAGCCAACGCGACGAGTGTGGTTGCCAATGCTTTTTTCATGTTTGATTCCGGGTAAAAGAAGGCGCCGATCCGCGCATCCACGGACCGATCCCGCAAACCGTGCGGGTAGCCGCAATTTAGATAGACGCGATGACACACCCGTGATCAAAACCACCCGTTTCATGAAACGTTTTTTATGTTGATGACATGGTCTTGCGAAGTGCCCTGCTTACCGGTTCTTCGACGCTGTAACAGATAAATTTCTTTTCATGCACACACGGCGAATCCGCTAAAGCGGTTTGACTATCCTTCTCATCAACCGATCCACGAATGCCATTCTTCGCTTCGCGCCTCGGCCTCCATCCAATCCAATTTGTGAGGAATCCGTATATGAAATCCCTGACCCTTGCCATCGCATTTATCGGCGTTACCGCAACTGCTTCCGCTTTTGCCCAATCGACCACGGCACCCGCCATGCAGCAGAACGCAGCGCCATCGATGCAGGTTGCCGCGAATACGACGCCTTCGGTCGGCGCTACCGGAACGTGGGTGGCTCCATACGGTCAACCGGTTGTTGAAAAGACGCGCGCCCAGGTTTATCGGGAACTGGTGCATGCGGAGAAGGACGGTCAGCTTGCCTATCTGAATTCGACTGTCTACGCGCACTAACGTGTTTGGGCGGCCGCCCGCTATTTTTTCACCACGATATCAATGACTTTTCGCACCGCGATCAAACGATCCGCCCGTTTCGCCGTTGTTGCTGTCGCAGCCGGATTCCTGTTATCCGGCTGTGCGACAACACCCTCCAGTACCGCCGCCAACAGTTGCGTCGGCCCGGTGAGTTTCTGCAACACCTACTTTGGCTCGTAATAGAAAAGAGCGCGTTACCCATCGGGTAACGCGCTCTTTTTGTTGGTACCGACGCGTTAGAACGAGTGGCGAATACCGACCCGGCCAACCACCTGCTCACCCGTGGTCGACGGATCGAAACCCGCAATCTGCGCGACAGCACCACCGCTGGCCCGTTGCAATGCCGCTAGCGCATAGACGGCGGTCCGCTTGGACAACTCGTACTCCGCGCTCAGATTGAGCTGCTGATACTTCGGCTCCTGATTTGTCGCGTGGTTGCGGCCATCGGTGTAGGTATAGCCCGCTGCCAGGTTCAACTGGCTGGTTGCCTGGAACGTACCGGCTATTTCGTAGTTCTGGAACTTGACGTCCTGACCGTCATTGCCCTGCTGGAAGTTCACGTTGGTGAAATTGCCCATCACCTTGAACTTGCCGATCGAATACGACGCCCCCGCCGCGAAGATGCCCTGACTTCGCGCATTGGCGAGATAGTCGCCATATACCGCATTAGTAAAGCCCGTGCCGTTCTGATAACTCTGGATCGATTCCTCAGGATCGTTGACGCGCAAATAGCCCGCACCCATCGAGAACGGACCATTGGTGTACGACGCCGCCGCGCTATAAGCCGAGTTGTTCGAGAATTGCCCCGCCTGTCCGCCGAATGAATAGAGCGCCTCGCCTGTAAAGCCGCCAATCGTCGGACTCGTGTACTTCACCGCGTTGCTGATCGCGAAGCCGTTGTCGAGGTTATCCATGTCATTCGGATGCGAGAAGTACCAGCCGCCGTAGCTGTCGTTCAGCGAGAACGGCTCGATCAGATCGACAAGCGGGTCCCATTGCCGCCCGAGCGTCAGCGTACCGGCCGTCTGACTGGCCAGCCCCACATACGCGTTACGCGAGAACGCGAGACCGCTGCCGAGGCTGCCATTGGTCGAATTGAAGCCGCTTTCGAGATCGAATATCGCCGACAGACCACCGCCCAGATCTTCCTTGCCTCTCACGCCCCAGCGGCTCCCTGCGCTCACTCCGCTCGCCATTTGATAAAGATGGCCGCCGTCCACGTTATTGGCGAAATCGATCCCCGTATCGAGAAGCCCGTACAGCGTGACGCTGCTTTGCGCGTGCGCCGTGCCTGCAACGCCGACACACAGCAGTGCCCCGACCATGTGCGTCCATTTCATCTTCCGGTTCATGCAATACCTTTCGTTTAATTAAGGATGACTGATAACAGTAGGGTCGTTTTCATTTCATTGAATGTGACCACGCGACGAATATATCGAGGTCAGAAAGCACTGCATCTGCAAGACTGAGTTTCAATCGACGCGTTGCATTTTCATGAATCGATCATTGACCCAACCCGCATGAGCACCTTTGCATCATGCAAACGAAGATTGAAATGAACGGACGAATTCACTCCACTCGCGACGCGGAACGGTTGCAAGTGGAGTAAATAAGGAAAGGTGGATTGGGTACTGCGAGAGCGAAGCTAGAATTCAGGAATCGATGGACACCTGGTAGCCAAACCGGCTTACTGTTTCGATCCTGACCTGAGGCACTTCATCGGTCAGCTTTCTTCTTAACCGTGACACCACCAGATTGACGCTGGATGGATCGACATCTTCCTTTTCCGGCCACGCATAGCGAATCAGTTGATCTCGTGCGACTGGCGCGTTCACCTGCCGGAATAAGCATTCGAGCAAAAGAAATTCACGCCGCGTCACCGCAAGCCGGTGCATGCCAAAAACCAGTTCCCGGGTAGCCGCGTCGAGAGAGGGACTGCCGAATGCGGCGGGAATCGATGCAGGAACCGAACTCGCCGCGACCGCGCGAGCGCCGCTCGTCCGCCTCAAAGCCTGCAGACGTTCATGCATTTCAATAAACGAATAAGGCTGACCGAAGCAGGCATCCGCGCCGGCCCGCAAAACACGGGTGCGATCCTGGGCGGTGGCGGTGCCGAGCACCGCAATGATCGATGCACCATTACCTGCCGACGAAAACTCGCCGAGAAACGTCAGCAACGATGGATAAAGGCCAATGTCGAGAACCATCAGCACGATTGCATCGAAGGCCTCCTGCGTGGCGAGAAAAACGCCGTCACGCAGATCGTCGGCCCGTTGCAAACTATGTGCGCTCTCCTGAAGCGCCTTGAAAAGCCAAGCGGCCTCCGGGTGAGAAGGACCTACGAATAAAACGCGCATTCAGCATCTGCCAATGACAGGGAAAAATAAGCAAAGGGTCACGCAAGCGTCCTCGACCAGCATTCGATGGAAATTCTCGCGCCCGGTTGCGCATTGCCGATCTTCATCGTGAAATCGTGTACTCGCATCACTGCAGAAACAATGCTGAGGCCCAGTCCCGAGCCGGCCAGATGTCGGGTCGTTTCGCCGCGATAAAAGCGTTGCAATACCGCATCACGTTCGTCGGCGGCAATGCCCGGACCATTGTCGACAATATCCACTTGCGGACCTGCCGGCGTTTGACGCAATTCCATGCGTACGACTCCACCTTCAGGCGTGAACTTGATCGCGTTGTCCACGAGATTACTCAGTGCTTCGAATAGCAATGCACGGTCGCCATGAATTGCATCCACCGCCTGAGTGTGCACCGAAAGCTGGATAGAACGGCTCTCCGCGAGCGGCTCGTAAAGCTCGCCCACCTCCTGAACCAGCGTTTGCAATTGCATTTCGCTGAAGCCGCCGCGTCGTTGCAAAGTGCCAATTTCGGAAATGCGCAGCATCGCGCGAAAGCGGTCGAGCAGTGCGTCGGTTTCGGTGCGTGCGCGGTCCACCAGCCCGGCTAACTCGGCGTCGTCATGCGACTCGGTGCGCTCCGCCGCGTGCGCGAGCAACGTGCGAACGTGGGCCAACGGCGTGCGCAGATCGTGCGCGATGCCGTCGCATGCGCCCTTTACTTCGTTCATCAGACGTTCGACTTCGGCCAGCATATGGTTCACCAGATGCGCGAGCATATCCACTTCGTCGCGCCCGCCAATCGGCAGGCGCTGCGCGAGATCGCCCTGCGCAATACGCTGCGTGACATGCCGGATCGCCTTCAGCCGACGCATCTGACGCACGCTCAGCGCGAGGCCGCCCGCCGCGCCCGCCAGCAGGCACAGAATGCCGCCGCCCACCAGCGCCTTGATGATGGTCGCGCGAATCCGCAGCACGTGCGTGAGGTCGCGCGCGATCACGAGGGTCGAGCCGTCCTTGCGCTGCTCGGCCATTGCGCGCACCCGTGGCGGCGCTTCGTCGTGCCCCATCGACAGCGTGAGATCGAGCGTCTTGCCCGTGCGATTGGTCGGCAGTTTCGGCGGATAGGCGAGCACGTCGCCTGCGAGCAAACGGCCGTCAGGTCCGAACAAACCGTAGTAATTCGAGTGCATCCGCTCGTGTTCGATGCGGCGGTGAATCGCATCGGCGAGGTCGGCGTCGGGCAGCGAGTCGAAGTAGATCAGTTGCCAGTCCATCACCACATCGAATTCGCGTTCCATGTCGCCGGTCACGGCCCAGCCGATCACGCCCAGCAGCACCATCACGGAAAGCGAAAAAATGACCGCGTAAATGGCGAGCAGCCGGAACGTGGTCGAATGCCAGCGCTGCCCGAGCGCGGATTGAGCGGGCAAAGTTGTGTCCATCAGAATATCGCTCATGCGAGGATATAGCCCGAACCCCGTACGGTCTGGATCATCGGCGTCACACCGGCAGGGTCGATCTTTTTGCGCAAGCGGCCCATATGCACGTCGATCAGATTGGTGCCCGGATCGAAGTGATAACCCCACACCGCTTCGAACAGCATGGTGCGAGTAATGGTTTGCCCAGCATGACGCATCATGAATTCGAGCACGCGGTACTCGGTGGGCAGCAGCACGATCTCTTCGCCGTCACGCTGAACCTTGCGCGAAATCAGATCGAGTTCGAGAGGCCCGACCCGCAAATGGGTTTCGAGCTGCGCAGCCGGCGTCTGGCTGCGGCGCAGCAGAACTTCGAGCCGCGCGGTCATTTCTTCGGGGTCGAACGGCTTGGTCAGATAATCGTCGCCGCCTGCTCGCAGACCGCGTACGCGTTCGTCGACATCGCCTAGCGCGCTGAGCATCAACACAGGCGTTTGAATGCCGATGCTGCGCATGGTGGTTAGAATCGTGAGGCCGTCGACGCCGGGCAGCATACGGTCGAGCGTAATGACGTCGTAGTCTTCGCTGATTGCGCGAGCCATGCCGTCGCGGCCGTTCGCCACCCAATCCACGGTGAAGCCGCGGCTTTTCAGTTCACCGACAATTTCATTCGCGGTAATTTCATCATCTTCGATCGTCAATACTCGCGACATGATCATTGCATGCGCCGCGGCCCGCTCTACCGATGCAAGCGACGGACGCGACCGGTTATCAGTAGAAGGACATGATGCCATATTCGGCTAGCGCGTTCAGTGCACGGACGTGCGTTTCGGCGGATGCCGACGCTTTGCCACAGTGCTGGAATGCAGGCTACGCCGGGCCTCGTAGCGGATGAACGTCCGTTTCATGAAGAATAATTTAAGTTCGCAAAACGGCCGCGGAAAGTCAGCAGAAAGGCCTTCGAAACGAACTCGCGCAACGATAAAACAAATTTCATTCTGCCGACGCTGGTTCGGTAGACCACCTCCACTAGCCTTCCGTTCAGCCCGCCGTTTTATTCGCGGTCCGATTCGAACCTTCTCGTGGATGGAAAAAAATGAAGCTCGCAACGAAAACCTTGCTCACTACTCTTCTTCTGATCGGCAGCGCTTCCGCGATGGCCGCGCCCGGTCTCACGCAAAAACAATGCAACGATTACCCGTTCAAACAGATGAAAGGCGAAGTTACGCACAAGCAGTTGATGCGCGAACTCGGAGAACTCGAATCGGTTGGCTATCAGCCCAGCAATGGCGATGACGCCGATTATCCGAACGATCTGGAAAAGGCTGAGCAGAAATTGCAGGTCGAATATCGCGCGGACTGTTTGCCCGCGCAAGCTCACGTGTCGGCCAGCGCCGCGCCTACCTCAGGCGGCGTCGCACCGGTTCCCGCCGCCACTCAGCCGGCCGGTTGAACTTCGTGTTGACGGTCGGCGCGCTATCGGTGCGCCGACGCTGCGAACAGCGCGATACCTGCGTGCCCCGATTGCACATAAACGCGAGAAAACGCGTTACGTCAGTGATGATTTGTCGAGCGAACCGGATTGGGTTTCACTGTGACGCGTATGCCGTTGTGCACGCTTGCGGCGCAATTCCGCCAGCCGTCGCCTGCCGTGCGTCAACGAGGCGACCGTGTAAAACGCAGCCGGTGCAAACACCAGTCCGAACAACGTTGCCGCGAGCACCCCGCCGACCACGCCTGTACCAATCGAACGACGGCTTTCCGCGCCCGCTCCGCTGGATACCACCAGCGGCACGACGCCGAGCAGAAAAGCGGCTGACGTCATCACGATCGGCCGGAAACGCGCCCCCGCTGCTTCAGTGACAGCGCGCGATAAAGGCATGCCGCGCCGATAGAGATCGCGCGCGAATTGGACGATCAGAATCGCGTTCTTTGCCGCGAGGCCGATCACGGTAATCATGCCGACCTTGAAGTACACGTCGTTCGGCATGCCTCGCAACAACATCGCCACGACCGCGCCGATCACGCCGAGCGGCACAACCGTCAACACCGCAAACGGGATCGTCCAGCTCTCGTATAGCGCAGCCAGCGCCATGAATACGGCCAGCAGCGACAAGCCGATCAACAGTGGCGTAAGCCGTGCAGCAGCGGTTTCTTCGCGCGCGGCATCCACCCAGTCGTAACTCACGCCGACCGGCAACGAAGCGGCGAGCCGCTCCATCTCCGCCATCGCCGCGCCGGAACTGTGGCCGGGCGCAGCGCGACCGCTCACGTCGAGTGACGGATAGCCGTTGTAGCGCGTCAGCATGACCGGACCGATCGACCAATGGCTTGCTGCAATCGCCGATAACGGCACCATGCCGCCGCTCGCGTTGGGCACGGCGAGCGCCAGCAGGTCGTTTTCTGTCATACGTGTGTCGGCATCGGCTGCGATCATCACGCGGCGCATGCGGCCGCCGGTCGGAAAATCGTCGATATAGGTCGAGCCGAACGTGCTGCTCAATATTTCCGCAATACGGTCGAACGGTACGCCGAATGCGTACGCTTTAGCGCGGTCTATCGAGAGTTCGACGCGCGGCGCGTCCGGCAGATCTTCGGAATGCACCGAGGTCAATACCGGACTCGCCTTCGCTTGCGCAAACAGTTGTTCACGCGCGGCCTTCAGCGCAGCGAGTCCGACACCGCCGCGATCTTCGAGACGAAACACGAAGCCATCCGAATGCCCGATACCGGGCACTGATGGCGGCAATTGCGCCTCGACGTCGCCGTCCAGAATTTTGCTGAAGCTGTCGTTGAGACGGTCGCGCAACGTGAGCGCGTCGGTATCGCGCTGGCTCCAGTCTTTCAGTTCGACAAAGCCCATCGCGACGTTCTGACCGCTGCCGGCAAAACTCCACCCGATCACACTCGTGACGTTCGCGATGGCGGGCTCGTCATGCAGGATCTTTTCCATCCGCTGCACCACCGCCAACGTGCGCGCCTGCGTCGCGCCAGCGGGCAATTGCACCATCACCTGCAACTGGCCTTCGTCCTCGCTCGGTAGAAAGCCGCCGGGCATGCGCCAGTAGAGCAGCCCGCATACGACGACCAGCACCGCATAGACGGCGAACATAGGGCCGATGCGACGCAGCGTGCGCGCAGTCAGTTCGCGATAGCCGCGTGCGGTGCGGTCGAAGCCCGCCGTAAAACGGCTTGCGGCGCGCGCGGCGAAACCGGGCAACCCGCGACGCGCATCGCGCTGACCGACCGGGCGCGTGTGCGGCCTGAGCAGATTCGCGCACAACGCGGGCGTCAACGACAAAGCCAGAAACGACGACACCAGCATCGACGCGATCATCGACACCGCGAACTGGCGATAAATTCCGCCGACTCCGCCGGGAAAAAATGCCATCGGCACGAACACGGCCGTCAGCACAGCCGTCACACCGACAATCGCACCACCGATCTGCGACATCGCCTTGCGCGTCGCTTCGCGCGGGGGCAGGCCCTCTTCTTCCATGACACGATGCACGCTCTCCACGACCACGATCGCGTCATCGACGAGAATGCCGATTGCCAGCACGAGTCCGAACATCGTGAACACATTGATCGACAGATCGCATATGTACATCGCTAGAAACGCGCCCATCAGCGTGACGGGAATCACAACAGTGGGCACCAGCGTATAGCGTAAATCGCGCAGAAACAGCCACATCACGAAGAACACCAGCACGACTGCCTCGGCAAGCGTGACGAGTACTTCGCGAATGGCAATCTGCACGAAATGCGCATTGTCGAAAGGAATTTCGACTGCGACGCCGGACGGCAATCCTTTAGACAATTCCGCGAGCCTCGCACGAATTGCATTGGAAGTTTCGAGCGCATTGCCGCGCGGCCCCAGTTGAATACCGACCGTCGCCGCCGCTTTGCCGTTCAGGCGCGACCAGTACGAGTAATTGTCCCGCCCCAGTTCGACTCGCGCGACATCGCGCAGACGCACGGCCGAGCCATCCGGCAACGCCTTCAATACGATCTGTCCGAATTCGTCCGGCGAGACCAGTTGCCCTTTCACGCTCACCGACGCGGTGATCTGCTGCCCTGGCACGAACGGCGCATCACCCAACGTACCCGCCGTGACCGCTGCATTCTGCGCGGTAATCGCAGCGTTGACATCGGCTGCGCCTAGTCCGTATTCGCGCAGCTTCATCGGATCGAGCCAGATACGCAGCGCTTCGTCGGCGTCCCACAGTTCCGCCGCCCCCACGCCAGGCGCGCGCTTCAATTCGCGCAGCACATAGCGGCTCAGATAGTCGCTCAGTTGCACCGAATCACGCGTACCGTCGGTCGATGTCAGTGCGACCAGCATCAGGAACGTGTTGGCCGCCTTGAACACGCTGATGCCCTGCTGTACGACCTGCTGCGGCAAACGCGGCTCGACCTGCTTGAGCCGGTTCTGAATGTCGACCAGCGCGAGATCGGGGTTCGTGCCAGGGGCGAACGTCGCGTCGATTTCCAGATCGCCGAGGTTGTCGCTGGTGGTTTCGTAATAGAGCATATTGTCGGCGCCATCGAGACTTTCCTCGATGATGCTGCCGACATTCGCATCCACGACTTCTGTCGACGCACCCGGATAGGTGGCGGTGATGACGACGCGCGGCGGCGCAAGCCGTGGGTACTGCGCGACCGGCAATTGCGGGATCGCGAGCGCACCCGCCACGACAATAGCGAGCGCGACGATCCACGCGAAAACCGGACGGTCGATGAAAAAGAAAGGCACGCGAGAGCCCTGTTCAGATTGTCTCGAAACGAGGCGCGTCGACAATGCGCGCCATATGTATAACGTCGGCCAGGACGCCGTCGCGCATCGCATAAGCACGCGAGCGCCCTTCTTCGACGAACCCGGCGCTGAGATATAGCGCGATTGCCGGCACATTATCGGCAAACACGGTCAGTTCGACCCGGCGTAACCCCAGCGAGTTGTCGGCGTAATCGGTTAGCGCGTGTAACAGCGCCGAGCCAACACCGCGACGCTGATACGCATCGTGCACCGCCAGGCCGAGACTCGCACAATGTGAACGGCCGGGGCGATACGTTTCAAGGCTGGCATTGCCCACTATCGTGTCGTCGAGCCACGCGCACACAATCACACTGCCCTCGCGCCTGCTCTCACTCCATACCCGTATCTGTTCGATCCGGCGATAGCCGGTTGACAGTGTGCCGCGCCGCACGGCGGGCAGATTCATGATTTCGGCGAGCGCTTCCATATCGGCCGGCTCGCATCGCTTCACCGTTACGCGATTCCTGAGTGACGCGTCGCTCTGCAACGTTGTTTCGTTCATGGTCTAGTTCGCGGCGAGGTTGGAACCGGAGACTGGCGGCATCAATGGCGCGGGTTCGCGCAAACGTGCCATCAAATAGCAGTCTATCAACACGCCACGACGCAAGACAGCACCGCGTTGACGCGCTTCGATCACGAAACCGAATTTGCGATACAACGCGAGCGCCGCATGGTTGTCGGCGAATACGGTCAACTCGATGCGACGCAGGCCGAGCCAATTGTCGGCGAGATCGAGTAATTCGCTCATCAACACGTTGCCGATGCCGCGCCGCTGCCACGCGTCGTGAACACCAATCGCGAGCGATCCGGCATGCGCACGCCGACCTTTGAATGGCGTCAATTCCGCTTCACCGACAAACGTATCGCCTACCATCGCCGCAATAGCTATTTCACGCGGATCGAGCTTTTCGATGTACTCCCGCGTGACCGTCACCGACTCGAATGGCACATGCGGATTGCCATGAACGACCGCGGGCAGCTGCAGCATCGCGTGGAATTGCCCGGCATCGGCAACACGCAATGCACGCAACGTCATGCCCTCGGGCAATCTCCCAGATTCTACTTTTTCTTCCAGATTTTTTTGGCCCATAGGCTCATAACGTCAGTTCAAATGATCTCACCAGAATGCCGGGTAGTTGCATGCCGCCCGTGGCGCGCTCGCCCCAGGTCGAATCGCTCAATTGCAGTTCCGCTTCCGCACCGAGTTGTTCGAGTTCGCCGCCTAGCAGGCGGTACAGGCTATCGTCGAAACGCATGGCTTCGAGCGGCGCAACGATTTCACCGTCTTCCACCCAGAAGGTCGCAAAGCGCGTCATGCCGGTGAGCCGGCAATTCATCCGGTCTGAAAAATTCACGTACCAGAGATTGCCGATGTAGAGACCTGTACCCAGTTTTGCGAGTACATCTTCTTCGCGCAGATCACCCGCTTCCATTGAAAGCGCGACGGGCGATTCGTTCGGCAATGCGCCATTCGGTGTCAAACCATACTCGCGTGCGCTCCGGGCGTTAGTCAGTCGCTCGACACTCCGGCCCGCTTCGATCAGCGCAACGCTGTCGCGCAAATAGCCGTCGTCGTTGAAACCCGGGGTAATGCCGAGCGTCAGATCTTCGCTGATCGTCACACGCGGATCGAGCGTCACTTCACCGGTATGCAGCTTGTACAACTCACTACGCGAACTCGCCTGAGCCCGTGCGGAAAACCCGGCCCACGAAGCAACGCCCAACAGTTCGGCAAGCGCGGCAGGCGCAATCCACGAACGATAACGCCCCGGCGACAATGCACGCGGCGCTCGGGCGAGCACCGTGAGTCGAGTCGCGGCCTGCTCGACTTTATTGGCGAATACAGCGTCACTCCAGTCGTCGCCAGCGTAAGTCGTCTTGATCGCGCGGCCGCTCGGGTCATAGAGCGACCAGCTGAAATTGAAGTTGTCCACCTCATACCAGCCCCGACTACCGCTCGTGGACGCGAAGCCGCGCACAATCGTGCCGCCGGCGTAGAAGCCGACGAAATCGAGCCCCTTTGCACACTCCGCCACCACGCGGGACAGATTACCGGGATCGGGTAGCTTGCCGGAACGCTGCGTGACGCGTGACCATTTCGTCGTGTCGAACAGCAGATGCGGATCGTCGGCGGCATCGCGCAGACCTTCGCGCAAGGCGGCGAGCGCCGAGCTGACGTCGTCGAGATCCTGTTGCAGATCGCCGCAAACCGTCAGCGTCGAATACGCCTGACGTGCTCCGTCGATCAGACGCAGCGTCAGCTTGCCTTGCGACACGCTGCCGGTCTGCCTCACTTTGCCCGCGTTGAAGCGGATAAAGTCGGACTGCTCACCCGCGAACGAGCTGAGTGTGGTCTCGCCGCTCTGTTGCAAACGCTCGATGGCATCGGCCAATGAATTGAAATAGCTTTGCCAGTCCACCGACGCCGCCGCGCGTGAAGAAATCAACTGGCTCATCACGCGCCTCCAAATACGTCGATATTGCTGAACACGCATGCGGGCGACGCATGTCCCACACGAATAATCTGCGCAGGTTCGCCCTTGCCGCACATCGACGTGCCATACACTTCGCGAGTGGACGCATTGCCCACCGCACTTAAACTGCGCCAGAAATTCGCGGATATGCCGCGATAATTCGGCTGTTTTACAACCTGAGTGAGTTTGCCGTTTTCAATCAGCTGACCGAATTCGCAGCCGAACTGGAATTTGTTCCGGTGATCGTCAATCGACCACGACGTATTCGTGCGCATCAGAATGCCATGTTCGATATTGCCGATCATCTGCTCCAGCGAACTCTCGCCAGGTTCGATATTCAGATTCGCCATTCTGTCAATTGGCGGCCGGTTCCAGTTCGATGCGCGCGAGTTGGCAACGCCTGACATTCCCGCGCGCTGCTGTGACAGTGCGCCGCCTAACGGACGTTCGAGTATGCCGTCACGAATCAGATACTCTTTGCGCGCTTCCGTGCCGTCGTCGTCGAATGCATAAGCAGCCGCTTCTTCTCGCAGATCGGGATCGAACGTGACGTTCAGCAATTCCGAGCCGTAGCGATACGAACCGAACATCTCCTGCTTGACGAAACTCCAGCCCGCAAAATTGCGTTCGTCACCGAGAATCCGGTCAAGCTCCAGCGGATGACCAATCGATTCGTGAATCTGCAACATCATCTGATCGGGCATGAGCAGCAAATCACGCTTACCCGACGGGCAATTCGGCGCAGCCAGCAATTGCAGTGCTTCATTAGCGACGCGCACGCCTGATCCTTCGAAACCGAAACGCGCCAGCACTTCCATTCCGCCTTGTCCCAGCGTGCCGTAATTGCCGCCCAGCGTGCGTGTCTGCGTATCGCCATTCGCATGGGCCGCTACGCTCAATTGCGGCATCACGAACTGGAATTGCTGATCGATTCGAACACCTTCGCTGGTGATATAAAACTGATCGGCATGCGTAATCTGCACCGCCGCAACGCGCTCGACAATGCGCGTATCGAGATTCGCGCGGGCGCATTCCATGCCCAGAATGTCGAGCCATTCTGCCCGGCCCGGCAACGGCTTCTGCACATTCGGCGATATATAGGCACCGCTCGCAGCAGGCCGCACAACCTCGCGATGATCGATCAACGAAAGCGACGCGCTTGCTTCAGCGCGTGCAGTAGCGATATCGAGTGCCGCCTGCAAACCCGCTGCCGACAGATTCGCGGTAGCCGCATAACCCGCGCCTGCGCCGACCCACGCGATCAACATCGCGCCGCGATCGCGCACGGTGCGCAGCGGCTGCGCGATATCGTTGCGGATTTCGTGATCGTCGACCCGTTCGTCGACAATGCGCAGCGACCAGAACGCCGCGTCACTTTTTAGCGCACGGGCGGCTTGCGCCCAACGTTCGTCAATCATTGGCATTTTCCGTTGAAATCATGCTGACGGCCTGCTCGGGCACGGCAAGCGACGAAGCCAGCAACGACCGTGTATAAGGATGCGATGGCGCATGCAATACGTCGAGCGTGTCACCGGATTCGACAACACGCCCCGATTTCATCACAATCACGCGATGCGCCATGGCCCGCATCACCGCCAGATCGTGCGTAATGAACAGATAGCTTAGCGCGTATTTCTTTTGCAGATTGGTGAGCAAACTCAACACCTGCTTCTGGATCGATACGTCGAGTGCGCTGGTCGGTTCATCGAGTACCAGCAATTCCGGCTGCACCGCCAGGGCGCGCGCAATCGCAATGCGTTGCCGCTGACCACCGGAGAACTCCTGGGGATAGCGCAGCATCGATTCGGCGGGCATGCCGACTTCTTCGAGCAAACTGCCCACACGCGCGCGACGCGCTTTGACGTCGATTTCCGGGCGATGCATGACGAGACCCTCGCCGACGATCTGTTCGACGGTCATGCGCGGCGATAGTGAGCCGAACGGGTCCTGAAACACGACTTGCATGCGTGAATACAACGCGCGACGCGACTTCGCGGTTTTCAGCGTCGAAAGCGGCATGCCGTCGATATGAATATAGCCCGCCGCAGGTTGCTGAAGACCGAGCACCGCGGCCGCGAGCGTCGATTTTCCCGACCCCGATTCGCCGACGATACCGAGCGTTTCCCCGCGCCGCACGCTCAGATCGATGTCATGAACTGCACGGAAAGTGGAGCTGCCGAACATCGAACGCCAGCCTTTCGCGGACGTGCGGTAATCGACGGCCAGCCCTTGCACTTCGAGCAGACGGCGCGCTTTCGAGTCGACCGGTTCGATTGCCCGTTGCGGCTCGCTGTCCAGCAGACGCTGCGTGTATGGATGCTGCGGATTTGCAAATAGTGCTTCCGTGGTGTTGGTTTCCACGAGAACGCCCTTCTCCATCACTGCGACACGCTGCGCAAAACGCTTCACCAGATTCAGATCGTGCGTGATGAGCAGCACCGCCATCCCGCGTTCCGCTGCTTCCTGCTCCTGCAACGAAATCAGCAGATCGACAATCTGCTGACGCACGGTGACGTCGAGCGCGGTGGTCGGCTCGTCGGCGAGCAATAGACGCGGACGGCATGCAAGTGCCATTGCGATCATTGCGCGCTGTCGTTGCCCACCGGACAACTGGTGCGGAAAGCTGTCGATTCTGCGTTCGGGCTCGGGAATGCCGGTACGGCGCAGCAACTCGATGCCGCGCTGGCGCGCTGCGTTGGGACGCAAACCCTCATGCAGTCGCAGACTTTCCGCAATCTGCTTGCCGATCGTGAAGAGCGGATTGAGCGCGGTCATCGGTTCCTGAAACACCATTGCCACGTCTGCACCACGCAGGCCGCGCATCTGTTGCTCGGTTTTCTGCAACAGGTCCTCGCCGTCGAGCAACATCCGGCCACTCAATTCCGCATGTTCTACGAGTCGCAGAATGGATAACGCCGTCACGCTCTTACCGGAACCCGATTCTCCGACCAGCGCCACGCGCTCGCCGCGTGCAATTGAAAGGCTCAATTCATGCACTGCCACCTTCCCACCGAAACGCACGGAAAAGCGGTCGATTTCGAGCAAGGGTCTGTTCTCGTGCATCTGCATTGCTGTCATCGCGGACCTCCACCGAAGGCCGAACCGCGCGAACGCGTGTCGAGTGCATTACGCAGCGCGTCGCCCATAAAGGTCAATAGCAACAACGTGATGACCAGTGCAGCAAATGCCGACATCGAAATCCACCATGCGTCGAGATTGTTTTTGCCTTCCTGTAGCAACTCGCCGAGGCTCGGTGTCGGCGGCGGCACGCCAAGTCCGAGAAAGTCGAGACTCGTCAGCGACAGAATGGCCGCGCTCATTCGAAACGGCAGGAATGTAATCACGGGCGTAAGACTGTTCGGCAACACATGGCGCCACATGATCTGCCAGTTGCTCAGACCCATCGTGCGCGCCGCTCTCACGTAGTCGAGCGAGCGGTTACGCAGGAACTCGGCGCGCACATAGTCGGACAGCACGAGCCAGCCGAACATCGACAGCAGAATGAAGAGCAACCACAGCGTGGGTTCGAAAATCGACGCAAAGATAATCAGCAGGTAGAGGTCCGGCATCGAACTCCATATTTCGATCAGCCGCTGACCGACAAGATCGGTTCGGCCGCCATAAAAGCCCTGAATGGCCCCCGTCAATACGCCGATCAATACGCCCGATACCGTGAGCGCAAGCGCCATCAGTACCGACAGTCTGAAGCCATAAAGAAGTCTCGCCAGCACATCGCGTCCGAATTGATCCGTGCCGAGCCAATTCGTCGTGGTCGGTGGAGCGGGATAAGGATGTGCGGCGAAGTAGTCGATCGTGTCGTAATGAAAATGATTCGGCGGATAGACCGCAAAGTTGCCTTTGGATTCGAGACGCGAGCGGATATACGGGTCGAGATAATTCGCGCGCGCGGGAAAGTCTCCGCCGAATAGCGTCTCCGGGTAATCCTTCACGATCGGGAAATAATAGTGCCCGTCGTAACGGACTATCAGCGGACGATCGTTCGACAGCACCTCGCCGAGCAGGCTGATGGCGAACAGCGACACGAAGATCACCAGACTCCAGTAGCCAAGGCGCTGTTGTTTAAAGCGAAGCCACGTACGCCGCCACGGTGACGGCGACGCCGCGTGCGCCGCGCCGGACGAATCAGCGGTCCAGGCGGTTGAATTGGATGCGGGGGTCGACGAGGACATAGCAGACGTCAGCAATGAGTTTGGTTACGAGGGCGATCAGCGTGAACAGAAACAGCGAGCCGAGCACAACGGGATAATCACGGCGAATCACCGAGTCGTACGAAAGCTGGCCCATGCCGTCGAGGGAGAACAGTGTTTCGATCAGCAGATTGCCGTTCAGAAACGCGCCGACGAAGGCCGCGGGCAAACCGGTCAGCAAGGGAATCGCCGCATTGCGCAATACGTGCTTCCACAACACGTCACGCTCCGGCGAACCTTTCGCGCGCGCTGTCAATACATACTGCCGGCCGATTTCTTCGAGAAAAGTATTCTTGGTGAGGATCGTGACGATCGCGAAGTTGCCCACCACCGAAGCAGTCACCGGCAAGACGATATGCCACAGATAGTCGAGTAGCTTCCCGAAAGTACTGAGGTCGCTGAAGTTATCCGACGTGAGACCGCGCATGGGAAACACCTGCCAGAAGGTGCCGCCGCCGAACAGCATCAGCAACAAAACGCCGAGTACGAAGCCTGGAATCGCATAACCCGCGAGTACCAGAACACTGGTGAGCGTATCGAAACGTGAGCCATTGCGTACCGCTTTAGCAATACCTAAAGGCACCGACACCAGATAGGTCAGCAATACCGTCCACAGTCCCAACGTGATCGACACCGGCAGCTTCGAGCGAATCACCGCCCATACGCTGTCATGCTGGTAGTACGACTGGCCGAGATCGAATGTCGCGTAACGCCGGAGCATCAGAAAATAGCGTTCTAGCGGCGGTTTATCGAAGCCGAACTGTTTCTTGATCTGTTCGAGTTGCTGCGGATCGACACCCTGGCTGCCGTGATAGCCACCACCGCCCGCCCCTGCCTCTCCACCACGGCCAGTGCCGTGGCGGAGTTGCGTCATCACCTGTTCGACCGGCCCACCCGGCACGAACTGCGTAACGACAAAGGTGAGCGTCACCACGCCGAGCAGTGTCGGCACCATCAGGAGCAATCGTCTGAGAATGTAGGCGAGCATGCGGTGCCTCAGTGGGCCGTAGTCGTGGAAGAGGATGCGGTTTGCGCGGGCGGCTGCTTCGCGTACCAGTAGTCGATTACCCAGTCCTCGTATTGATACGACACGGGCACAGTGGACGGATGAGCGAGTGTCGACTTGTAGCCGATCCGCGCACCGGGTGCGTAGTATTGGGGAACGAGATAGTACGAGTTGATCATCACGCGATCCAGCGCGCGGGTCGCGGCTTCCAGATCGTCGAGGTTGTCGGCAGCAAGCGCGGAATGAATCAGCGAATCCACGGCCTTCGAACGAATGCCAGGATAGTTCTCCGAGCCGACCTGCGACGCCGCCGCGCTACCGAAACGGCGTGTCAACTCCGCACCCGGAATCGTGACGGGCGAGTAAATATAGGTGGTCATGTCGTATTCGAAGTTGTCGAGCCGCTTCTGGTAAAGCGCGCTGTCGA
The DNA here is from genome assembly GCF_900099835.1 of Paraburkholderia fungorum. Taxonomy (NCBI): domain Bacteria; kingdom Pseudomonadati; phylum Pseudomonadota; class Betaproteobacteria; order Burkholderiales; family Burkholderiaceae; genus Paraburkholderia; species Paraburkholderia fungorum. The sequence goes on along the minus strand of NZ_FNKP01000001.1, from coordinate 1,569,835 downwards.
GTTCACGCATATGCGCCTGAATGCCGAGCGTGCCGAGTGCCTGCATGTACGGCAGAATCAGGCGATCCATGCCAGGCTGGTCATCCATCACCTCGATAGTCATCGGCGTGCCGTTCGCGTCGCGCAATGCGCCGTCGCGATAGTGCCAACCGGCTTGCGCGAGCAGATCACGCGCTTCCCGCAAATTGCCGCGCAATGAATCGGGAGCGATCGTGGTGGGCTGCTTCAGCATCGGGCCGAAAGCTTCGGACGGGATGCTGCCCCGCCAGGGATTGAGCAATGCCAACTCTTTGGTACTGGGCATACCGGTCGCTGCGAACGGACTCGCGTCGAAATAGCTTTGCGTGCGCCGATATTGACCGTAGAACATCATGCGGTTCATCCAGTCGTAATCGAAGGCGAGGCTCAGTGCGTGACGCACGCGCACGTCCTGGAACATCGGCTTGCGCATGTTGATCAGAAAGCCCTGCATCTGCGCGGGACCATCCGCGAAATCGCCTTTCTTCAACAAGCCGTTATCGAAGTTCTTGCCGATATATTTGCGTGCCCATTGAGTCGCGCTATATTCCACGTCGATGTCATCGTTGCCAGCCTTGAACGCTTCGAGTTTCGTGTACTGGTCGCGATAGAGCTTGAACGTAATGCGCTCGAAGTGGTACATGCCACGCCGCGACGGCAGATTAGCCGCCCAATAGTCCGGGTTGCGGCGGTAAGAAATCTGCTTGTCGTTCTTGCGATCTTCTATCAGATACGGGCCGCTGCTGATGGGCGGCGCCGTCGCTATCTGATCGAAAGGAAGACGCTTGCCGTTTTCCTGCATGCCCCATTTCGGAGAGAAGACCGGCAGGTCACCGGCAATGAGAGGCGCGTCACGCTCTGCATGTTTGAAATCGAAGCGGATAGTGCTTTTATCGACCACCGTCGCGCTCTTGATCACCGCGAATTGCGCGTTGAATAGCGGCGATGCCTGTGCGCTCGTCAGCGTGTCGAATGAGTACTTTACGTCGGCGGCGGTAATCGGATCACCGTTCGAAAAGCGCGCGGCAGGATTGATGTGAAATGTCGCCGAAGTCAGATCGTCAGCAACGTCTACATCGTTCGCAATCAATGGATATTCAGAGGCCAGTTCGTCCCAGCTACGCTGCATGAGCGTATCGAACATCAGATTCAGAATATCCGGGGCAGGTGCACCCCGCACGAGAAATGGATTCAGCGAATCGTAAGTTTGCAGGTCGTTGTAGTTCTGGAACGTCAGCGCACCGTTCGCGGGGGCATCCGGATTCGCGTAATCGAAATGCGTGAAATTCGCGGGGTACTTCGGCTGGTCGTACTGTGAGATCGACGGCTTCGCCTGCGCGGGCATCGAGACAGCGCCGAGCGCACACAACGCTATCGCCACAGACGGCACGGCGCGCGACAACCGGAACTTCACATGTCTCATCATCAGTTTTGCTTGGAAACGCGCACCAGATCAGATATGGAGCGCTTCGTCCAGTGGACGGGATGGCGCTCGCGATCACGCTCGCGCCACTCAAACACACTATGCAACACCAAAATTCATGCGCTCCGGCTCTGGATGAAAAGAACCGGAGCGCATTGCCCGTTCATCGGCAAATCATTACCCAATTGTTGCCAACAAACGGACACCGCCGTTAAACATCAGAACTTGTACGTTGCACCGATCTGCGCATAACGGCCATAGTAGTTGTACAGCGACTGGTCATAACCGGTCTGATCGAGACCGTTCTGCCAGACGGCGTCAAACGGAGGCGCCTTGTTGAAGATGTTGTTGATACCGGCGTAAATCGTCCAGTGCTTGATACCCGTGTAAGTTGCATACAGGTTGAACTGGCTGTACGACGCGACGCTCTGCGAGCCGTCGCCGACAATCGCCTGCGAGTAGGGGCCGGTGTATTGCCACGTCAATGACGTCGTCCACTTGTTGTACGCCCAGCTCAACTCGGTGTTGCCCTTCCAGCGCGGGAAGCTGCCGCCGAAAGGCTGTTCGATCGCAAGGTTATTACCCGCTGAATTGATCGGCGATTGACCCGGCAGGCCGATCTTGAAGTGGTTCACATAAGCCCAGTCCGCAGACAGCGTGAATGTACCCACCGTTGTCTTCAACGACTGACGCAGCGTGCCTTCGAAACCGTCCGTGTCGAGGTAACCCAGATTCTCGTACGGCAGATTGACGTAAGCAATCGAGCCGTCCGGATTGCGGACCACTTGCGACGGATTATTCTGTTCGATCACAGTCGGCAGGTTGGCCTGTCCGATCACGTTGGTCACGCGAATCTTGTACCAGTCGAAGCCCACATCGGTCGTACGCGTCGGCGACAGTTCGAAGCCGAGGTTGTAGTTCTTCGTACGTTCGGGTTGCAGATTCGGGTTGCCTTCCGACACCGTATTGACGAGGTTATTGCCGTTCTGTTGCAAGCCCACGTTTGTCGACGCCGTGTTTTCCACGAACGTCGGTGCACGGAAGCCGCGGTTAAAAGAGCCGTACATCGTCAACGCCGAAACCGGCTGATAGCGCAACGCGTAGCGCGGCGAGAACGCACCGCCGAAGTCGCTATAGTGGTCGTAGCGGCCCGACTGACTGAACGTCAGGTTACGGATAATAGGAATGTCGATCTGGTAATAGATCGCCGCGACGTTGCGCTCGCCGCTCACCGATTGAAGCAGCGGGTTCGCGACTTCACCGCTTGTGAACTCTGCGCCCTGGCCAATGAACTCGCTCTCGTGAAGGAACTGTGCGCCGAGACCGAGGCCAACGTCGCCAGTCGGAATCTTGAAGAGCGTCGGGGTCGACAGCGTCGCGTCAAGCGTATCGAGCTTCGAGATACCTTCGTTCGTGGCCTGCATGAACAGACCGTTCAGGCCGTTCGGCGTCGACGACGGATTGGCGAAGTTATAAACGTTGCCTTGATAGATGTTCGCGAGCGCAGCCGCGTTCAGCACGTTGTTATACGTGTTGTCGACCGTGCTTTGGGAATGGCTATACGACGCTGCCCAGTCCCAGTCGCCATTCGGCGCGGTGAACGAACCCTTCAAGCCGGTAGACGCACGCCAGAAGTTCGAGTAAGTCGTGTCCGACGTCGCGTACGGGAAACTGTAGATCAGCGGAGTAGCCGCCCCGAACGGGTTGTACAACGCGCCCGCAGGGACGTTGATATTGAAGTCGCTGAGCGTCTTGGTTGCCGGGTTCCAGATCAGCGTGGAAGGCGCATTGCCGACGGTCTGCACGCCATTGTTCATGGTCGTGGTGTTGTTGCTTTCCCAAAGATCTGCGAACGCCGTTGTCCGGTCGTCGATCTTGAAGTCAGCGTGGACCTTTGCGCTGAGGCGATCCACCAGCGGCGAGATCGATGTGCTTTCCGCCGTATTGGCGCCGCAGACCGTGCCGGCCGTTTGCGTGTAGTAGTTCGTCGACGCGTCGCGCACCGAGCCGCCGCTTGGGCAACCACCGATCAGAGCCTGCGGACCATTCGCCGTTTGCCAGAACGAAGGTGCGAGCAACGACAGACCACCCGCCTTATTCGTGAAGTCCTGGTTCTGCGTGGTGTCGCGGTCTGCCAGCGTAAAGCCGTTCGAGTGGTAATAACTCGCTGCCGCCGTCACGTTAAAGCGATCGGAATTCAGGTCGCCGAAGCCGCCGAGAACGCTAAACTGGGTCGTGCCCTCGCCGCCCTGCGTCGCACCGCCATAGCTGCCGTCGAGCTGCAATCCCTGGTAGTCGTGTTTCGTAATGATGTTGACCACGCCGGCAATCGCGTCGGAGCCATATTGCGACACGGCGCCGGTTTTCACGATTTCCACGCGATCAATAATGTTCAGCGGCAACGTATTCAGATCGAAGAACGTATCCGTTCCGTTCGATGCGAACGCATACGGCGCCACGCGTTGACCATCGACCAGCACCAGCGTGTATTTTTCGCTCAGGCCTCGCAGTGCGAGACCCGCGCCGCCCGCCGCGAAGTTACTGCTTTGTCCCTCGCTCCAGCTACTGGCCGAGTTTGCCGACGTGCCGCGCAGATAGTCTGATACGTTGGTATAGCCGCTATTTGAAATGTCTTTTGCGGTGATGGTCTGAACCGAATTGAAGCCCGTCTTGTCTGATTGACGGATCAGCGAACCGGTCACTTCAAACTTCTTCAGTTGCTGAACGTTGCCCTTGCCCGTCGTCGTCGCGCCGCTGTCCGCAGACGATGTCGCAGCCGCACCCGATCCAGGAACCGCCGCCGCAGCCGCAGCCGGCGTGCTTTCCGCCGTCGTTGAAGCCGTCGCCGTTCCGGTTGCGGCCGGCTGGCTTTGTGCAAATGCCGGAACGGCAATTGCAGCCGACAACGCCAGTTCAGCCCAGATTATTCTTTTGATGGCCAACGCCAATGCCCGTTGTTTCATTTTTCCCCTTCTCGCTCGTCAGTAAGGCCACAGCTATATGTGATGAGAGATCTTGTGGACCTCTCCACTCGATATACGGCGATCTTGCGCCGCGTTCCGTTTAAAGCCGCTCCGTCCATCAAGACGGAGTTCTTCAAATCATTCAAACTCGGACTACTAATTTCTTACAAACGAAATGCGCAGCGCTTTCTGTTTTCTTATCTTCTTGTTTCAATCGGCATCACGCATGTGTCGTACGCAATACCGGGTTTTCAAAATCGATTTACCCTTAAGGCATACTTATGAATGTGGATCGACTACCTTTGCGAGAAGGAACGAAACCAGTAATACGGCACTAGAACAATCGTGGAGTACCTACCCACACAAGCACTGCTTCTTCGCCGGCAGTATTGGACCAGGCGTGCGGCACGGTGGACTCGTAATGCGCGGTGTCACCTGCCTGCAATACGAACGTCGTACCTTCCAGGGTGAGCGATATCTGGCCGCTCATCACATACAGAAACTCTTCACCCGCATGCGTCGTGACTTCCGACGGGTTCTGCCCCACCGGCATCCTGACGAGAATCACTTCCAGCTTGCTGCCTACCGACAGATTCGTGAGCCGCCCAAATCGATTAGCGGTTCCGTCGAATCCGAAGTACTTCAACTCACTCGCCCTGCGCACCGATTTGTCTTCGGTCGGTGTGTCGACGAAGTACTGCACCGTAACGCCTAAAGCGCGAGCAATACCAACCAGTGAGGTAATTGAAGGTGTTGCGTGCCCCCGTTCAACCTGCGACAGAAAGGGTTTGGAAATCCCCGCAGTCGTTGCCACTTCATCCAGCGTTCGCTTGAGCCGTTGGCGAAGCGCGCGAATCTTGCTTCCTATAGCGACTGCAATGTGTGCCTTGTTATCGAGTGGCAAAACCATAGCAAGACAGAATCCTGTAGTCAAAAATAGTTTGATAAAAGCTAATTATGTTTAGTCGAATACCAACATCCTCCCTGAGACACCACCGTTAAGGCAGTGACCAATCGTCATGAATAACGTGATGAATGTGATTCTGAAAAAACGACAAGCGCCGACTCTCAGGGTAAAGACGCGTTTGCAATCGAATTGCAATAGCGAGTACAACCGCGTTAAACACGCGCTTTACCAGGAGAGAGGAAAGAGCCTGACTATGAATGTTCTTATTTCGATGCCACCAGTACCCATAAACGAGCGAGATCGGCCGAACCGTCAGTGCCTTTAACCGCACGAAACGCCTGGACGGCCCGCGCCTTCTCACCAGCGAGGTAATAGGCTTCGCCGAGATGCAGTTGCGCCTGGTCCGGGTGATCGAGACCGCCCTTTGCAATTGCTGCCTCCATTCCCGCGAGACCCTGCTTTGCCTGTCCCGCAAAAACTTCGTTGAAAGCGACATCAACTGGCGCGACCGGGTTCGCCGGATCGGCGGGTGCCTGTGCGCGTTTTGCTGCCAACGCCTGCAGGCGCTTTTCACGCTCGGCCTGCGGATCGTGTCCGAGTGCACCTGACGTAAAGCCCTGATCGATCACCTGTTTGCCTTCAGCCGTGATGCCCGCGACGATAGCGAGTTGCGTCATCTCCATGTAGTCGTCGGCGGAAGTCAGCGAACCGGTGGCGCGACGCAGACGATACGTGTCGATATCGAGTGTCGATGCATAGCCCGGCTTGTTGCGGATGGCCGAGAATAGATCGTCCCAGTAAGACTGCTTCGGGTGATACGCGACCAGCTTTTCGAGTGTGCTGCGATACGTCGCGTCGTCCTTCACGCGCTGTGCGCAAGTGCCGAGCAATTGCAGTTGCGATTCGTCGGGCACACGACCGGCGTGAACTTGTGCATCGACGGCGGGTTTGAGCAGGCTCACCACACTCGCGCAATCGTTCGACAAGTAGTAAGACTGAACCAGCAACGTGTGCATATCAGGATCGTTGCCACCCGCCTTCAGATAACGCTGCGCTGTTTTAGCGGCTTGCGCGTAGTTTTTCTGCTGGAAATAGATGCCCGCGAGTGCCGCCTCAGTGCGCTGTTCGTCCGCGCCCGCGAGATGCCCCGAACTCAATAATGTTTCGTAGGCCTGAGCAGCGACAGCGGAGTCACCGGCAGCCGCCGCAGCCGCACCACGCATCTCCTCGATCACGGTGCTCTCGTACGGCGTCTTGCCTGGCACGGCCGCAGCCTGATCGATCTTCGTCAACGCGCCCTTGTAGTTGTGCGCGCGGTACAGGTTCTGTGCATCGTTCAGCGGCTTCGCCACGTCCGGGCGCAGTGTGTCTGCCGCATGCGACAGCGACGGCAGCATGGCGAGTGCGGAAAGACTGCCCAGAGCGGCCGCCATGACGGCGCGACGGAATCGTCGATGGATCGTTTGCATTGCCCTTTCCTATTGCATGTACTGCTCGTTGCCGATCAGCCCGATTTTCGTCGCGCCGATTCGTTGCGCGGACGCCATGACCGCAGCCACGTCCTTGTATGGCGCCAGCTTGTTCGGCCGCAAATGAATCTCGGCTTGCACGGGTTCCGCCGCGACTTGCGCAAGCCTGGATTCGAGCGCCGCGCGATCCGGCACAGGCTGTCCGTTCCACGTCGTCGTGCCATCGAAATCGATATCGATCTGCACCACTTCCGGCTGCGTGATCGGCGGCGGCGGATTACCCACCGGCAAGTTCATCTTGATCGCGTGCGTCTGGATCGGAATCGTGATGATCAGCATGATCAGCAACACCAGCATCACGTCGATCAACGGCGTGGTGTTGATATCGACCATTACGTCCGGCTCGGAACCACCGCCCGACGATACGTTCATTCCCATGATCGCCTCCTGTCGACCGGACCTCGCGGTTCAACGCGCGAGTCCGGTCACGTGCAAAGTTAGCCGCCGCGTGCGGGCGGCTCGGTGATAAACGAAACCTTCGCGATACCGGCGCGCTCGCACGCGGTAATGACCCGGCCGATAAATTCATAGCGCGTGCTTTGATCGCCGCGCACGTGGACTTCCGGTTGCGGCGTCATGACCGACACGCTTTTCAGGCGTGTCAGCAGCGTCGGCGCGTCGACCTGTTTCTCGTCCCAGAAGAAGTCGCCGTCGCGATTGACCGCAATGACGATGCTTTTCGGCGTGGTCTGCAACGGCTGGATCGTCTCCTTCGGCAACTGCACCGGTACCGTGTGCGTGACCACCGGAATCGTGATCAGAAAGATGATCAGCAGAACCAGCATCACATCGACGAGCGGCGTGGTGTTGATACTGGAGATGACCTCGTCGTTATCGTCCTGCCCAACGCTCATAGCCATGACGGACTCCGCTTATTGTGCGAGCGACGCTTCGCGAGTCGAGGCACGTTTGGAGCGGCGGCTGCCGGCCAGCAGAACCGTATGCAGTTGTGCGCCGAACGCACGCACACGCTCCATCACCGACTTGTTGCGACGAACCAGGAAGTTGTAGCCGAGCACGGCGGGCACCGCCACCGCGAGGCCGATTGCGGTCATGATCAGCGCTTCGCCGACCGGACCCGCGACCTTGTCGATCGATGCCTGGCCGGCAATACCGATTGCCGTCAGCGCGTGATAAATACCCCACACCGTGCCGAACAGGCCGACAAACGGCGCAGTCGAACCGACCGTACCAAGAAAAGCCAGGCCGTCTTGAAGACGATTGGAAACGTTGGTGATGGCGCGCTCGACCGATGTATCGATCCAGGTATTACGGTCCACTGCTTCGAGCAACGCTTCGTCGTGATGCTCGCCTGCCTCGATAGCCGTCTCGGCGATGAAGCGGAACGGCGATGCTTCGTCGAGCAGCTTCGCACCCTCGACCAGCGACGGCGCGCTCCACAACTGTTCGTCAGCACTCTTCGCACGACGATTGGCGCGGAATTGCTCGAGGAACTTGGTGATCATGATGTACCAGCTACCCATCGACATGATCACGAGCAGGATCAGAACGAAGCGCGCCACGAAGTCGCCGTTCTTCCAGAGTGCGCCGAGACCGTACGGGTTACTGACGGTTTCGGACGTGGCCGGCATCGGCGGCGGCGCGGCTTCGTCGGCGGCGGAGCCCGCTGTTTGCGGCGCGGCCGTAGCCGGTGCGGCAGCCGACGCGGTCGCGTCGCTAGCCTGTGCATGCGCCGTTTGCGGCGCGACAAAGTCCACCGTGGTGACGGCGATCAACATGCTTGCCGCCAGTGCGGCGAGAGTACGCTTCTTCATGCCTGCTCCATGTTCATTAGTACAACGTCAAAACCCAGACTGATAAATCGCTACCGGAACCGGACAGCCGGTGAATTCAGTTCAAATTGAACGAGAACGGAACTTGCACACGGACAGCCTGGCCTTGGGAAACGCACGAGAACTGCTTGACTGCGTTGAAGGCAGCGCGATCCAGTGACGAATCGTCTGCGGACTTCGCAACCCGCTCATTCGTAATATGGCCCTGCGGATCGACAACGAACTCGATCACGACGTCGCCCGTCACGTTGTTTTCCTGCGCCTCTTTCGGATAGCGGATCGACGAACGGATCTGATCCGAATTCGGGCACACGACGCCGACTTCCGTGCTGACCGGTTTGGTCGGTGCGGGCGGGGCCGGCGGTGCGGGCGGCGCCACAGCAGGCGCGGAGACGACCGGCGCAGCCTGATGTGCGATGGTCGGTTGCGGCGGTGCCTGCACCGGCACCTCGGGCGGCGGCACGAACGGCGGCGGCGGTGGCGCGAATTTCGGCGGCGGCAATTGCACTGTCGGCAACGGCGGCGGAGGCGGCGGCTTTACCGGTTCGATGATTTTCGTTTCGATCGGATGCTGGATCACCTGCACGACTTTGGTGGCGAGGCCATTGATAAGTGCGTAGATCAGCACGACGTGCAGCAGCAAAACAATGGCGATACCGCCGAAGCGGCGAACCGGGTTTTGCTGCTTGCGCCCGAACTCGCGCGGGCGTCCCGGCCTTTCCATCCCGCCTGATGCTGCCGGAAATTGCCCTTCAACTTTCGTACCCACCTTGACTCCTCCGGCGTGAATCGTTCATTTCTGAAACTGGAATACGCTTACCTACGGCGAACAACGTCCACTTCATCCGATTCGCTAGGACTAACTATTTGATTCGGAATCCAAATTGACGAGCCCCTTCCCAACCAGAATCGAATGATCGTGGCTGAAGTAAGGGCGAGCGTCGGCAACGCGTCACGCGCGGCGAATGATCGAACCAGGTAGACGTACGGATAGGCGTACTAATGGATCAATGTCGACTCGTTCATTTCCGCTTTGCATGACCGCTAAAGACAACGTAAGGGACTCGAGCCGAAGTCGATGGAACTTTTGGCGTGAACGTCACATGCGCGTCATGGGAGGCAACAATAGCAGGACAAAAAATAAACGGTCAAACTTTTTTTGATGACAGAATACTAAGTTTAGATGAATAACTCTAATTGGCGCCGAAGTCGTATCGCTTTAAAAGAAAAAGCGAATATCGGGCAGAGAATAACTCGCATCTTGCCACTCACCTGGACAGACGTCAGCACACTCTTGCGCTGTTGTGACGTGCTCCGAAGCAGCAGACAGAACTCTGGCAACGAAGCCGAAAAGCCTTACCAGACAGGGGTTTTACGGTGCATTCAATGCAATTCCATCGCTCGCATCGAGCCCGTTTGCAGAGTGCACTGTGCGCAGCAAGGGAGCAGGTTTTGGGCGTCGGGAGGATAGCAGAAGAAAAATAGCGCTTATAAATTATTTAGCGTATTTACGACAGTTTTAATACTCGCTTTAATTATCCATTCTGCGTAATTACAAATTAATTCCAATAAATTACATATAGCCAACGAATACGGAGATGTATTGGGCGAGTAAGGCCCTGGGCGTCTTCTGTGTTGTTATGCCACCCGGGTATTTAGCAAGACGGTGACACTGCGACTACATGCGCAGCCGCTGGGCTTAACCGGAGCGACGCACTCAAGGCGCGCCGCTCCGCCCTGCTTCAACCGTTCGTGCCTTCGCCCGCGACTCGTGCCGTGCTGTTCTGCGCGCGTGCGAGTACCGGACGCAATGCGGCACCGGTATGACTAGCCGCAACCCGCGCCAATCCTTCAGGATCCGTCGCGGCGACGATCGTCCCGCCGCCTACGCCGCCTTCGGGACCGAGGTCGATAACCCAGTCGGCTTCGGCAATCACATCGAGATCGTGCTCGATCACGACGACACTATGGCCGCCATCTGCAAGACGATGCAGCACGCGGATCAGCTTCGCCACGTCGGCCATGTGCAAGCCGACTGTCGGTTCATCCAGCACATACAAAGTATGCGGCGGCTTCTGACCGCGCCGCGTGATGTCGTCGCGCACCTTGCTCAATTCGGTGACGAGCTTGATGCGCTGCGCCTCTCCGCCCGATAACGTAGGCGACGGCTGGCCGAGCGTCAGATAGCCGAGCCCGACGTCTTTCATCAACTGCAACGGGTGGCCGATGTTCGTAATCGACGAGAAGAACTCGACCGCCTCGTCGATCTCCATCGTCAACACGTCGCCGATATTCTTGCCGCGCCACGTGACTGCCAGCGTCTCCGGATTGAAGCGCTGCCCGTGGCAAACATCGCACGGCACCTTCACGTCGGGCAGGAAGCTCATGCCGATAGTGCGCACGCCTTGCCCTTCACAAGCCGGGCAACGCCCGTCGCCGGTATTGAACGAGAAACGCGACGCCGTGTAGCCACGCGCACGCGCTTCGAGCGTGCCCGCGAACAGTTTGCGAATGGCATCCCACACGCCGATGTAAGTGGCCGGACATGAACGCGGCGTTTTGCCGATCGGCGTTTGATCGACTTCAAGCACGCGGTCGATGCTTTCCCACCCGGTGATCGAATCGCACCCTTGCCAAGCATGCGTGACGTTCAGCGGCGCACGCGGCGCGGATCGCGCGAGCACGCTGGACCGCCGGTTGGCTGCGGGCTTTTCCTCAGCCGCCGCACGCGCACGCCGAGTGGCCGGCGACGACAATACCGAGCGCCCGACCGCATCCAGCAGATTGGTCATCAGCACATCGCGCGCGAGCGTCGACTTGCCTGAACCGCTGACGCCTGTCACCGCGACAAGCCGCGACAAAGGAATGCCGACCGTGACATTGCGCAGGTTATGCAGCTTTCCGCCATGCACGGTCAGCCAGTTTTCCGGCACAGCGGCCGAGCGTTTACCGGCCGCGACCACTTCACGACGCGGCTGCAACGGGTGGACGATAGGATTGGCGAGGAACTGTCCGGTCAGCGAATCCGGCTGTGCGGACAGATCCGCCACACTGCCCTGCGCGACCAGCGTACCGCCGCGCTTCCCCGCGCCCGGACCGATGTCGATGATGTGATCAGCACGTCGAATCGTGTCTTCGTCGTGCTCGACCACCACCAGCGTATTGCCCTTTTCGCCCAGCTTGCGCAACGCGTTCAGGAGAATCTGGTTGTCGCGCGGATGCAAACCGATTGTCGGTTCGTCGAGCACGTAGCACACGCCTTGCAGATTGCTGCCGAGTTGCGCGGCGAGCCGGATACGCTGCGCCTCGCCACCCGACAAACTGGGCGCCGCGCGATCGAGGCTCAGATAACCGAGCCCAACTTCTTCCAGAAATTGCAGGCGGCTGCCGATTTCGCTGATCACGTCACGCGCGATTTCCGCGTCGCGGCCGGTCATTTCCAACGTGTCGATCCACGCGCGCGTGTCGGACACGGTCCATTGCGCGACATCGGTAATCGATTGTGTGTTGAACGTAACGGCGCGCGCCGTCAGATTCAGACGCGTGCCCGAGCAATCCGGACACGGTTCGTCGGCAAGACCTTCGGGCTCCTGTTCTTCCGATGGCAAGCTCTGCTCGCGGCCCCGATTGTCTTCGACGATGATCGTGTCGTCATAAGCCGCGCGTTGCTCCCGCGTGAGCGACAGCCCCGTACCGACACAGGTCGTACACCAGCCGTGCTTGCTGTTGTACGAGAACATGCGCGGATCGAGTTCGGGATAGCTCGTGCCACACATCGGACACGCGCGCTTGGTGGACAGCACCTTCACAGTGCCGAGCTTCGCCGTGGCGCGACCTCCGCTAATGGCGTCGTGCAGACCGTCGAGCGGCGCAAGCAGATGCATCACGCCCTTGCCGATTTCGAGGGTCTGGTCGAGCGCCTCGCGCAATTCGGCTTCGTGATCCGCCGACACGACCAGGTCCGCCACCGGCAATTCGATCGTGTGCTCACGGAAGCGGTCGAGCTTCGGCCACGGGTCCACCGGCACAAACTCGCCGTCCACCCGCAGATGCGTATTGCCGCGCGCCTTCGCCCACTTCGCGAGGTCCGTATAAACGCCCTTGCGATTGACGACCAGCGGTGCGAGGAAACCGACATGCTGGCCTTTGTGATCGCGCAGCAATTGCGCCGCGATCGACTCGACACTTTGCGATGTCACCGGCGTGCCGTCGTGAATGCAATGCTGCAAACCGAGCTTCACATACAGCAGACGCAGAAAGTGCCAGACCTCCGACGTGGTCGCGACCGTACTCTTGCGGCCACCGCGCGAGAGACGCTGTTCAATGGCGACGGTCGGCGGAATGCCGTACACGGCGTCGACCTCCGGACGCCCGGCCGGTTGCACGATGGAGCGCGCGTACGCGTTCAACGACTCGAGGTAACGGCGCTGCCCTTCGTGGAACAGAATGTCGAAGGCAAGCGTGGATTTGCCCGACCCCGACACGCCGGTAATCACGTTGAATTTGCCATGCGGAATATCCACGTCCAGCGCTTTCAGGTTGTGCTCGCGCGCGTTGACGATGCGCACCACGTCTTCGCCCTCGATCGCTCGTCGGGCACGCGCAGCGCTCAGCCCTTTCTGCAACGGAATGCCTTGCGACAGCGGTTCAGCCGCCGCGCCCATCGCGCGGTCGTATTGCAACAACGCTTCGCCGGTATGCGATTCGGCACACTGTTTGACGTCTTCCGGCGTGCCCGCGCACAGCACGCGACCACCGCCGTCGCCACCTTCTGGACCGAGATCGATCAGCCAGTCGGCCGCGCGAATCACGTCGAGATTGTGCTCGATCACGATCAGCGAATGACCGCTCGCCAGCAATTTGCCGAACGCCTGCATCAGCTTGGCGATGTCGTCGAAATGCAGGCCGGTGGTGGGTTCGTCGAACATGAACAGGCGTTTTGGCACCGCCTGTTTCGCGCTTCTAGCGGTGCGCGCCTGCGCCGATTCCGCGAGGAAGCCCGCGAGTTTGAGCCGCTGCGCTTCGCCGCCCGACAGCGTGGGCACCGGCTGACCGAGTTTCACGTATTCGAGACCCACGTCGACGATAGGCTGCAACACGCGCAATACTTCGGCATCCTTTTCGAAGTACGCAGTGGCCTCGCTGACGGTCAATTCGAGCACGTCGGCAATACTGAGCGCGCGAGCCGGCTGGCTGCGCTCGATCTTCACTTCGAGCAGTTCTGCACGATAACGGCGCCCGTCGCAATCAGGACAACGCAGATACACGTCGCTCAGGAACTGCATTTCGATATGCTCGAAACCCGAGCCGCCGCAGGTCGGGCAACGGCCGTCGCCCGAGTTGAAGCTGAACATACCGGGGCCATAGCCGCGTTGCTGCGCGAGCGGCGCCTTGGCAAACAGCTTGCGAATTTCGTCGAATGCGCCGACATAGCTGGCCGGATTCGAACGCGCCGTTTTGCCGATCGGCGACTGATCAACGAACACGACGTCGGTCACCTGATCCGCACCGGTCAGGCTTCTGAATGCGCCGGGCGATTCGGTGGCCAGACCGAAATGACGGGCCATGGCCGGATAAAGCACGTCCTGCAGCAATGTGGACTTGCCGGAGCCCGACACACCCGTCACGCAGACCAGCCGCTCCAACGGAATCTCGACGGTGACGTCGCGCAAGTTGTGTTCGGTTGCACCTTCAAGCACGATACGCGGCGTTTTCGCATCGACCGGACGTGACGACCAGTGCGCGGCGTCGGCCACATGCCGGCGGCCACCGAGATACTCGCCGGTGAGCGTGCCCGACGAACGGATCGCCTCGGGCGCGCCGTCGTAAATGATCGAACCGCCCCGCTCGCCCGGACCGGGACCCATATCGATCAGGCGATCCGCCGCCAGCATGACCGACGGGTCATGTTCAACCACCACCAGCGTATTACCCGCGTCACGCAGGCGATGCATTGCCTCGACGATCCGGTTCAGATCGCGCGGATGCAGCCCGATGCTCGGCTCGTCGAGCACGAACAGCGTTTTGGTCAACGACGTGCCGAGCGCCGTGGTCAGGTTGATCCGCTGCACCTCGCCACCCGACAACGTGCGGCTTTGCCGGTCGAGCGTCAGATAACCGAGGCCCACGTCGCACAAATACTTGAGACGGGTACGCACTTCGGCGAGCAACAGCTTCAGCGCGTCGTCCAGCAACGCGGACGGCAAACTGATTTCGTCGAAGAAGCGGCGAATGCGCTCGATCGGCATCAGCATCAGATCGTGCACGGTCAGACCCGGCAACGCTTCGAGTTGCGCGCGTGTCCAGTCGACACCGCGCGGCATGAAGCGGCGCTCTGCGGCCAGCACGTCATCCGCATTCGCTTTGGTGCCGAGACGCCACAACAGCGATTCCGTCTTCAGACGCGCGCCGCCGCAGGTTTCGCACGGCGTATAGCTACGGTATTTCGACAGCAGCACGCGGATATGCATCTTGTACGCTTTCGATTCGAGATATTCGAAGAAGCGTTTGACGCCGTACCAATGGGTTTGCCACTTGCCGTTCCAGTCCGGCGAACCGTTGACGACCCAGTCGCGCTCGGCATCCGTCAGCTCGCCCCAAGGCGTGCCGCGCGGAATGTCGGCTTTCGCCGCGTAGCGCATCAGGTCGTCCTGGCATTCTTTCCACGCGGGCGTTTGCATCGGCTTGATCGCGCCGTCGCGCAGCGTCTTGCGCGCGTCGGGAATCACGAGGCCAAGGTCGACGCCGATCACGCGCCCGAAGCCCCGGCACACTTCACACGCGCCGTAAGCCGAGTTGAACGAAAACAGCGCCGGTTGCGGGTCGGCATAACGCAGATCGCTGTCCGGGTTGTGCAAGCCCGTGGAGAACCGCCAGATTGGCGGCTCGGCGCTCTGGCCCTCCGCCGCTTCAGACGACGCGGGCAGCACGTAAATATTGACGCGCCCGCCACCGCGCTTCAGCGACGCCTCGATCGCCTCGACCACCCGCTGCTTGTCCACCGAACGCAAACGGAAACGGTCGGCCACCACGTCGAGCACCTTGCGCTTACCGGTAGGCGAATCGACTTCGCGCTGCGCCTGCACGCGCGTGTATCCGCTCGCGGACAGCCACTGCTCCACTTCCTGTTCCGACGCGGATTCGGGCAGCTCGACGGGAAACGTGACCGCCAGCCGCGGTTCGTCCTGCTCGGTACGTTCGAGCAGATCGGCGTAGATCGTTTCCGGCGTGTCGTGGCGCACCTGCTGTGCGGTCTTGCGGTCGAACAATTCGGCTGCGCGCGCATACAGCAGCTTCAGGTGATCGTTCAGCTCCGTCATCGTGCCTACGGTGGAACGCGAACTGCGCACCGGATTGGTCTGGTCGATCGCGATGGCAGGCGGCACACCGTCCACCCGGTCGACCTGCGGCCGGTCCATGCGGTCGAGGAACTGACGCGCGTAGGCGCTGAAGGTTTCGACGTAGCGCCGCTGACCTTCCGCGTAAAGCGTGTCGAACACGAGGCTCGATTTACCGGACCCGGACGGCCCGGTAACGACCGTCATTTCGCCGGTTCGTACGTCGAGATCGATGTTCTTGAGATTGTGCTGGCGCGCGCCGCGGATCTTGATAGTGCCGTTAGATGACAATTTTTCCGACCGTCTGAATGAATGTCTGAATGGGCGGGCCCGAGTGGGCCACATGTCACGGACGCCTCGCGACCGCGCAAGTTCGGTGCAGCCGGGGTGGCAGCGCAGACGCGCCGAAGCCCGGCTTGCAACGGAATACTATACTGTATATCTATACAGTTTTCCATGACCCTGCCGGGAGGGTGCCCGGAAGTGTAGCGGGCGTGAATGACGGCAAAACCGGGAGACACTGGATGGTGGCAGCAAGGGTTGTGCCGATTCGGAAGGCGGATGAAGCCAGGCGCAAAGCGGCCCGGCTGAGAAAAATAACGAAGAGCGATCAGGCCATCGGTGTGAAGAAGCCAGCGGCCGCCGCTTAGCCGTAAGCGCTCTCCGCACCAACCGGACTTTGCGCCGATGCGGTTTCGTCCGCACCCGCGCCCGCCCCGGCGCCATCCAGCACGCCGCGCTGACCCAGCGCATGCGCCACGCAAGCCCGAGCCAGCACCTCGGTCGGATCGACCAGCCGCACCACCCGTCCACCCGGACACGCCAGCACCGCGTCGCGCAACAGCAGCGGCAACTCGGTGCACGCCAGCACGATCACCTGCACGCCTTGGGCAACGAGATCGTCGACTGCGGCGGCGACATCGTCGGCGCACTCGCCCGACGTGTAACCCGCCTTGGCGCCGCGAGGACCATACACGGCGTTCATCAGACGCGCCTGCGCCGACGCGGCGGGCGCAATCTGCACGAAGCCGCGCGTCTGCAGCGACCGCTCATACACGCCGCTTGCGAGCGTGCCCGACGTCGCCAGCACGCCCACTTCGCGCAGCGTCGGAAAACTCTCGCGCAGATAATCGACGGTACAGGTCAGCATATTGATGATCGGCACCTTCAACGACGACTGAATCTGCTCGACGAACGCATGCGCGGTATTGCACGGAATCGCGATCAGATTCGCGCCGCCCTCTTCCAGCGTTTTGCATGCGGCATACAGCGCGAGCGTCGGGTCGTCGCCGTGGCCGAGCAGCGCGTCGGTCCGATCCGGAATCTGCGGATTCTGCTCGACCATCACCTTGATATGGTCCTGATCGCGCGATGCCGGCGTGTTGCGCACCAGCTTCGCCATGAAATCGACCGTTGCCGCAGGCCCGACGCCGCCGACCACGCCGAGCTTGAAGCGCGCGTCCGGCTGCGAATATTGATCGGACGCGACATAGCGCGCATAGACCTGGTTGGCATCGACGAACGGCACGTCGAGCGCACCGAGCGCGCGTTTGACGAGGCCGATTTCCGCGAGTCCCGGCACGATCAGTTCGGCGCCCTGGGCAATCAGGTCCGCGCAAGCTGCGCGCAGCAATTCGACCGGCCGGCCGAACAGACGGCCGTTCCGGATGCCCTCGTCGCCATACACGGCGCCCGACACGCAGTCGATCCCGGTCTCGCTACGCGGATGCAGCACGTCGAATCGACCTGCGTCGAAGTAACGCTCGAAAAGGCCGTTTTCGCGGATCGTCGCGGACGTGAGCACGCCGATCCGGCGCACCGAAGGGAAGGCGCGCCGCACATGCGCGCGCAGCGCCGTCATGATGTTCGCGACCGGCACGCCGACGTTGGCCGACAACTCGTCGATAAAGGTATGGCAGAGAAAACACGGCAGCACGATCGCGTCGACGCCGCGTTTTTCGAGCGTGCGTATCGCATCGAACACATGAATCCTGAACTGCGCATTCGCGGCGTCCGGCGCATCCGGTGAAACGGAGCCTTGCCAGGATCGCTGTTCGAGAACGAGGTCGAAAGGACGGCCCGCGCCAGGCCGGTTCGACGCCACACTCATCCGGCTCAGCACGTCGGCGCTGGCGAATTGCGCCGCGCCCGTCACCACTCCTAGCGAACGAAAGCGATTCATGATGACTTCCCCTGTCATTGAGTCTGCTCGCCTTGATGGTAGGCGGCTTTTGAGCGCTTGAGGATGACATTATGTCGGGCGCGTATGACGTGGGGTTAACCACGAACGCGTCCTTTCCACGCGTTTCGCCGGGTCAATCGAACTCGATATTGCAATGGCAGCCGCAGCGGTTCAGGGAAAACCGTCAGGCGACTTCGACGACGCCTCGCGCCGCGCCCCGCTTGCGGCGCTCCAGCGTGCCGATGCACACCAGCGAGATGGCCGCGAGGCAACTGTAAAACACGGCGAGCGGCCACCATGCGCCCGGATAACGATGCGCGAGCACGGTCCCGATCAGCGGCGTCAAACCACCGGCCAGTGCCGCGCAGACCTGATAGGACAGCGAGATCGCCGAATAGCGGACGCGCACCGGAAACGCCGTCGACATGAACCCCGCCATCACCGCATACGAACTCGACATGCACATCACCGCGAGCGCGACGCCGACCACGATCGCCACCGGCCGGCCGGTCGACACGAGCGCGAACATCGGATAAGGCGACAGCATCGCCAGCGCCGCCGCGCCCTTCAGGAAACGCCCCGTGCCGATGCGTTGCGCGAACCATCCCGAGCCAAGCTGCGTGAACAGTTGGATAAACGCGACCACGAACAGACAGTCGAGAATCAGCGAGCGGTCGAGTCCGAGCGTCTGCGTCGTGTAATTCAGCATGAACGTGTTGACGAACCACGCACCGGCCACGCCGATCACGTTTGCGCCGAGGCACAGCAGCAGCGTGCGCCACGAATCGCGCACGACCTCGGCAACCGGCAACGCGGCGACTCTCCGCTGAGCTTTCAGCGCATTGAACTCCGGCGATTCGCCGACGCCTGCGCGAATCAGCAGACCGACCACCAGCAGCACCGCGCTCGCAAGAAACGGCAGGCGCCATCCCCAGCTGAAAAACGCATCTTTATCCATCGACGCCACCGCGCGGAACGCCAGCAGCGACAGGATCAACCCGGCCGGGCTGCCCAACTGCGCGAACGACGCGAAAAACGTGCGCTTGCCCTTCGGCGCATGTTCGCTCGCCATCAGCACCGCGCCGCCCCACTCACCGCCGATCGCCACGCCCTGCGCGACCCGCAGCAGCACCAGCAGAACCGGCGCCCACATGCCCGCGCTCGCGTAGGTCGGCAAGAAGCCGATGCCGACCGTGCCGACGCCCATGATCGCGAGCGTCGCCACCAGCGCTTTCTTCCGGCCGATGCGGTCGCCCAGGTGGCCGAACACCAGTCCGCCAAAAGGCCGCGCGAAGAAGCCGACCGCGAAGGTCCCAAACGACGCGAGCGTCGCGAAAAACGGATCGCTGCCGGGAAAAAACAGCTTGCCGAAAATCAGCGCGGATGCCGTGGCGTAGATGTAAAAGTCGTACCACTCGATCGTGGTGCCGACAAAAGCGGCCGCTGCCGCGCGCGTGGGTTGCCGGGTGGCGGCGTGGTCGTCGGATGCGCGATTCATGTGTCTGTCTCCAAGGTCATTCTTCTGGGAGGCGCGGCTATCTGTGTGCCGTCGCCGGGAAACCGCTGGTGGGTCAGGCTTTGGCTACCTCGGCCTGGTGCGCCTTTGCTTCGGATGCCTCACGTCCGTCGGCCTTCAGCACGCCCGCGTCGAACAGGCGCTGCTGGGTGGCCGCGTCGATCCCCAACGCGTCGAGCACGTCACGCGTATCGGCGCCGAGCGACGGTGGCGCGCTGCGATAAGTGGCGGGCGTGCGCGACAACTTGATCGGCGAGGCGGTGCCGCGATACTCGCCCATCTCGACCACCATCTGCCGATGCAGCGTATGCGGATGGCGCGCGACGACATCGACCGTTTGCACCGGGCCGCACGGCACACCCGCGTTGATCAGCGCCTGCGCGAGCGGTTCGCAGTCGTGCGCGGCGAGCAGGTTTTCGAGCGCCGCTTTCAATGGCTCGCGATGCGCGCAGCGGCTGCGGTTGTCAGCGTAACGCGGATCGCCGGCGAGTTCGGGCGCGCCGAGATGCGCGCATAACCGCGCGAATTGCCGGTCGTTGCCGACTGCGAGAAAGATCGGCGCGGTCGCGGTGCGATAGCTGTCGTACGGCGTGATGTTCGGGTGTGCGTTGCCGCTGCGCTGCGGCGTGCGTCCCGAGCCGAAATAGTTCGGCAGATGCGGATGCAGCAGCGACACGCCGCAGTCGTACAACGCGATATCGATCGACTGGCCGTGCCCGCTTTTCGCGCGCTCGGCGAGCGCGAGCAGAATGCCCGCGAGCGCGTTCAGGCCGGTGACCATATCGACCACCGGCAAGCCGACCCGCGTGGCGGGTCCGTCGCGCTCGCCGTTCACGCTCATCAGGCCGGTCATCGCCTGAATCGCGGCGTCGTAGCCGGGTAAGCCGCCGAGCGGGCCGTCGGGGCCGAAGCCCGACACCGCGCAATGAATCAGCTTCGGAAAGCGCACACGCAGATCGCGCTCGTAGTCCATGCCCCAGCGCGCGAGCGTGCCGGGTTTGAAGTTTTCGACCAGCACGTCGGCGTCGTCGAGAAGCTGCCACAGAATCGCGCGGCCTTCTTCACGCGACAGATCGACCGCGATGCCCTGCTTGTTGCGGTTCACGCCCGCGAAATACCACGCGGTGTCGCCATAGAACGGCGGCCCCCAGCCGCGTGTTTCGTCGCCGTCCGGCGGTTCCAGTTTGATGACCTGCGCGCCGTGATCGGCGAGCGCCTGCGTGCAGTACGGGCCGCCGAGCACGCGGCTCAGATCGACGACCTTGATGCCTTGCAGCGCGCCTTGAGTTTGATGCGTCGCGGCGGTCATTGCGCGGCTCCTGCGGGCAGCAGTTGGATCGCCTGACCGAGCGTGATCGCGCGGCCATCGACGAGCGCGTCGATCACGTCGACATCGTCCGTTGCGCTGTACGGATCGAGCGGATCGGACGGCAGCAACTTGTGCCGCACCACCAGATGCGCGAGCGCCAGACGCCGGTAATCCGGCGCAAGTTGCACGCCTTCGCACGCCATCAGCACCGCCGTACTCGCGTGATACAACGCCGAGCCCGCCTGCCGGACGCACTCGTCGCGACCGGAATCGGCCACGCTCGCGAGTGCATCGCAAGCCCGCGTCAAGGTCAAGCGCAGCAACGCGAGACTCTGGGCCGGCAAACCGGCCGCGCCGAGCAAATCGTTCAGATAGTCGCGCAACGGTTCGAGCGCGCCGTCGCGTTTCGCCGCGCGCGCGATATCGAGCGCGACGATGTTGCTGGTGCCTTCCCAGATCGACCCGAGATGCGCGTCGCGCACGAGCCGCGCGTCGCTCCATTCCTCGATATAGCCGGTGCCGCCGCGCACTTCCATTGCATCGCCGGTCACGCGGCGCGCGTCGCGGCACGCGCGGAATTTGATCAGTGGCGTGAGAATGCGCACGCATTTCGCCGCCTGACGGTCGCCCGCATCGGCGAGCGGCAGCAACTGCGCGATGCGGATGAACATCGAGCGCGCCTGTTCGGCGGGCAGCATCATCTTCAGCAGTTGCCGCTGCATCAGCGGCATGTCGATCAGTTTGCGGCCGAATGCTTCGCGGTTTCGCGCGATATGCAGCGCTTCCGTCAGCGCACGCCGCATCAACCCGGCAGCACGCACGCCGTTCGAGAGCCGCGACATGTTGATCATGTCGGCCATCTGATGAAAACCGCGCCCCACTTCGCCGATCAGATACGCGACCGCGCCTTCCAGCACGATCTCGCCGCTCGCCATCGAGCGGCTGCCGAGCTTGTCTTTCAGACGCACAATCCGGTAGCTGTTGCGCGAGCCGTCGGGCAAGGTTTTCGCCAGCAGGAACAGGCCGAGCCCGTTGATGCCGGGCGGTGCATCGTCGGGGCGCGCGAGCACCATCGCGAGGTCGGCGTCGGCGTTCGAGCAGAACCATTTGTCGCCGGACAGACGCCATTCCGGCTCGCCGTTCGCGTCGGTTCCGCGCGTTGCCCGCGTGGCGATACGCGCGACATCGGAGCCCGCCGCCTGCTCGGTCATGAACATCGCGCCCTGAAACAGCGTGTCGAAATCGCGCGACGCGAGCATCGGCAGAAAACGCGCGACCAGTTCGGGCGCGCCGAATTTGCGCAGCGTGCGAGTCAGCGAATCGGTCATGCTGACGGGGCAGCACAAGCCGAATTCCGCCTGCACGAACAGGAACGTCAACGCGTATTTCACGAGCGGCGGCGGCGCTGTTCTGCGTGGCTGGGTGTCGTGGCTCATCGACGCCAGCCCCAACTCCGCGTAAGCGACGCGTTCCAGCGCGACGTAATCGGGATGCTTGTCGATGCTTTGCAGTGCCTCGCCGCGACGCGTGCGGTGGTGCAGTTGCGGCGGGTTTTTGTCGGCGGAAAGCGCCCAGAGGTCGAGTTCGTCCGACGCGCGTTGCCCCAGCGAAACGAACTGGCTTTCGAGTTCACGATACAACGCGTCGCCGAGATGCAGTTTCAGCAACCGCGCGAAATCGGGATCGCTGGTGAAGAAGTTGATGCCCCGGCTATCGGGGATATTGGACGAGCCGTTTTCCGGCCGCGCGACGATGCCGCTGATATCGCTGATGTTGGTCATGCCTGTCTCCTGGCCCATGTGTCATGGATGCATCATGGATGCGTTCTGGAGCCAGCATAGAAGCGGCGTCGATAATCGTCTAATACAACTTATATCCGGTACGATAGACAACGCTTATCGATAAGAAACCGGAGACCTCCATGGACCTCAAGCAACTTCGCTATTTCGTGGCGGTCGCCGAAGAGCTTCATTTCGGCCGCGCGGCCAAACGGCTGTTCATTTCGCAGCCCGCGCTCAGTTTCGACATCCGCAAGTTCGAGGAGCAACTCGGCGTGCAACTGCTGGCGCGCACCAACAAATCGGTTGCGCTCACCAACGCCGGTCAGGTGCTGCTGGGCGAAGCGCGCCGCCTGTTATTGCAGGCGAGCGAGGCCGAGCGCATCACGGTTCGCTCCGCGCATGGGCTCGCAGGGCGGCTGCGAATCGGCTTCGTCAACTCGATGCTGTATCGCGGAATGCCACAGGCGGTGAGCCGATTCGAGGCCGACTATCCGGGCGTCGAAATCGTCTTGAAGGAGATGAACACCAGCGAGCAGGTCCACGCCATCCAGCGGATGCAGATCGACATGGGCTGCGCGCATTGGGGCAATTTTCCGTCGGACGTGATTTCGTCGCCGGTATTTTCCGAGCCGTTTCTGTGCTGCCTGCCCGCGACTCATCCGCTCGCGCGCAAACGCAAAGTCGATCTGCGCGCGCTCGCGCAGGAGCCGTTCATTCTATTTCCGCGTACCGTGTCGCCGCATTATCACGATCTGATCATCGCGCAATGCGTCGGGGCCGGGTTCAGTCCGCTGATTCGCCATGAGGCGCGCTTGTGGCAGACCGTCGTGACGATGGTCGGCTTCGGCATGGGCGTGGCGCTGGTGCCGTACACGTTGCAGCAGGTGCAGGACCCGCGCGTGTGCTTTTTGCCGCTGCGTGGCGAGACTTTGCTGTCACAGGTTTTGCTGCTGCGACGAAACGCGGACACTGAGCCGGTCGCGGACCGCTTCGTCGACTATCTCCGCGAAGCGGGCGCGGCGCCGGAGAAAACGCGTCAGGCTTCGGCGTCGCGGCGGCCGTCGTAGGCGGTCAGAAGTTTGTGGGCAATCATGTCCACGGCCGGTTTGACGAGACCGTTCTTGTCGGTCCAGACCTTCGGCGTAATGGTCCCGCTCAGCGCGACGCTGTCGGCGTCGGACAACGCGAGCAGCGCGGTCTGCACATCGTCGTCGAAAGCAATCACGTTGACGAAAATCGTGTCGCCGTCGTTGGTGGTCGCCCGCACTTTGCAGGTCACGAAACGCCTGCCGTTCTGCCCGGTGCGAATCTGCGCCTCGCCGTATAACCGCCCGCCCACCAGTCCATCGATCATTGCCCTGCTCCTGTCACTGTTACCGTTACTGTGCAGAAAGCGGAATTGCCCGGCACGGTGCGTATGATCCCATGAGACGCCATGCCCGCAGCAGAAAAGACGCTTTCTAACGCGGGAAAATGGCCCACCTCTACCCGCCCATCGTTATATCGACGCCGCGCACGAGACGCTTCGCCAATCGCGGCTGCCGCAACTGTTCAAGCCACCATTGCAATGCGCGCCCTTCGTGATCACCGCGCCATGCGACATACAACACGTTCGGCTCGCGCGGATCGGCGGTCGTCTTCTCGATCAGTTCACCGTTCTTCAATAACGACGCCACCCGTTGACGCGGCACCCATCCCACGCCCAGGCCATCGCGCTGCGCGAGAATCTTGGCGCGCATGCCTGGCACGGCCAGCGATGACTGTCCGCCTATCACGCCGTACGCTCGCCCCGCTGTCGCGCGCGACGAATCGGCGACGACCACGGCGCGATGCGCGAGTATCTGCTCGCGGCCCAGCGGCCCCTCGACCGACGCCAGCGGATGGCGCGGCGAGACCGCGAAAACCCACTCCATCACGCCGAGTTCGAACCAGCGCAAACCGGGAATCGCCGGCGGCTCGTTGGTCGCGCCGACGATCAGATCCGCGCGGCCGTCGCGCAACGCCTCCCACGTGCCGCCCAGCACTTCGTGCGTAAAACGCAGCTTGACGCCGGAGTCGAGCGTATCGAACGCGCGCACCACCGGCATCAGCAATTCGAATTCGAGGATCTCGTCCGTCACCACCCACAGCCGATCCTCCCAGCCGCTCGCGATCTGCCGCACACGTTGCGTCATGCGCGCCATGTCGAGCAGCAGACGCGCGGCTTCATCGGCGAGAAGCTGACCGGCGGGCGTCAGTTGCAGGCGGTAGCGACGGCGGTCGAACAGCAGCGCGTCGAAGCGCGTCTCGAGTTGGCGCGCGGCATGCGAAATCGTGGATGGCGCTTTGCCGAGCCGCGCCGCTGCACGCGACAGACTGCCGGTTTCGCGGATTGCGTCGAGCAAAGCCAGTTCGTCTTCCGACAACATGTTCGATTCCTTCGAACGGGTTCAGGATGCTGCGATGGTACTGGGAAAATGGGAACACACACCGTGCGTCTAAAGCCTTGATGTCGTGGGGTTACGACAGGCGCTGCGCCTTCTCCGCCGCTTCGAAAATGTCGCGCAGCCATTGCGCGAACACCCGTACGCGCGACGACAACTGGCGATTCTGCGGATACAACACCGACACCGGCATCGGCGGCGGCGGGAAATTCGCGAGGATGATCTTGAGGCGTCCGGCGGCGAGGTCGCCCGCCACGCGGTACTGCGGCACCTGCACGATGCCGAGTCCGGCGAGCGCCGATCCGGCATACAGGTCGGCGCCCGTCACCGAGACCGCCGAAGGCAGCACCATCGCGATATCGCGGCCGCCGACGCTGAATTCGAGCGGCACCGGCTTGCCCGTCGCACTCGACACGTAATTCACCGCCCGATGCGTGGACAGTTCCGACGGATCGGCAGGCTCGCCATATTCAGCGAGATACGCCGGGCTCGCGACGGTGACCTGACGCAATTCGGCGACGCGCCGCCCGACCATCGACGAATCCTGCAGATTGCCGGCCCGCAACACGCAGTCGATACCTTCGCGCACCAGATCGACCAGCCGGTCGTCTTCGGCAATCGTCAGTTCGATGTCGGGAAACCGCGCGAGAAACGCCGGCAACGCGGACACGACGAAGTAACGCGCGAGCGTGCCTTGCAGATTCACCCGCAGCAGCCCCTTCGGCGCGAGGTTCGAAAACGAACCCTCGGCCTCTTCCATGTCGGCGATCAGCCGGACGCAACGGCGGTAATACGCGTCGCCATCGGGCGTGAGCCGCACCGTGCGCGTGGTGCGCTCCAGCAGCCGCGCGCCGAGCCGCTGCTCCATGCGCTTCATCAGATTGGTGACGGTCGCGCGGGGAATCTGCAGATCGTCCGACGCGCGCGTGAAGCTCTGCCGCTCGGCAATCCGCACGAAAACCCGCATTTCCTCGAAACGATCCATGGTCGACGCCCGGTCGCGGTCCAGCCGCCTTTGGCTGCATAACCACTATTGTTAAAGCAAATGGAATGATGATGGTCAGTCTAACCTGATTATCTTCGTCGCAAAAGCGGTCATGATTCGTCTCACTTGCTCAACGAACCATTGATCGAAGGAAACGAATCATGAACACGACTCACAACGCTCGCGTCGCTATCGTCACCGGCGCATCGCGGGGCATCGGCGCGGCGATCGCGCAGCGGCTCGCGAAGGACGGCCTCGCGGTCGTCGTGAACTACGCGTCCAGCTCGAAGGAAGCGGACGCGCTCGTCACCGAACTGACGGCGGCAGGCGGTAATGCGATTGCGGTCAAGGCGGATGTATCGAAGGCGGACGACGTGCGGCGCCTGTTCGAGATCACCGAACAGCAACTCGGCAAGGTGGATGTGCTGATCAACAACGCAGGCGTGCTCAAGACCGTGCCGCTCGCCGATACCAGCGACGCGCTATACGACCAGACCTTCGACATCAACGTGCGCGGCACCTTCAACACGTTGCGCGAAGCGGCCACGCGGATGAACGACGGCGGACGCATCGTCAATTTTTCGAGCACGGTGCTGGCGCTGAACATGCCGGGCTATGCGATCTATACGGCGACCAAGGCGGCCGTCGAATCGTTCACGCACATTTTTGCAAAGGAATTGCGCGGCCGGAACATCACAGTGAACGCGGTCGCGCCGGGTCCGATCGCGACGGCACTGTTCCTCGAAGGCAAGACCGATGAGCAGATCGAGACGTTCTCGAAAATGCCGCCGCTGCAACGTTTGGGTCAGCCGGACGATATCGCCGCCGTGGTGTCGTTTCTGGCGGGGGCCGATTCGGGCTGGGTGAATGGGCAGGTGCTGCGGGCCAATGGTGGATTGGCCTGATGGACCGCGACGCGCTCGTCGCGAAGTTTTGCGCCCGGTCGCGGGCGATTCGGGCTGCCGCCGCCTGGCTAGCGATGACCGCGGCGCGCCCGGCCATCGCGCCAGCCGGGCTGCCCGACCTGGCAGCCCGGCGCTTTCGTGCAGCACGCGCCGCACGAAAGCGCGGTTAAACCGCCTTCGGATTGCGCTCCGCAAAACCTTCCTGATGCCAGTACGGGTAAGCCGGTCGCACCGCGCTCGCCGCATCCAGCTTCGCGACCTGCTCCGGCGTCAGATTCCAGCCGACCGCGCCGAGGTTCTGCCGCAGTTGTTCCTCATTGCGCGCGCCGATCAGCACCGTCGATACCGTCGGCCGCTGCAGCAGCCAGTTCAACGCGATTTGCGGGACCGTCTTGCCGGTTTCCGCCGCGATTTCGTCGATCGCATCGAGTACGCGGAACAGATATTCGTCGGGCACCGGCGGCCCCATGTCGGCGGTTTTATGCAGACGGCTCGAATCCGGCAGCGGCTGGCCGCGCTTGATCTTGCCCGTCAGACGCCCCCAGCCGAGCGGACTCCACACCACTGCGCCCACCCCCTGATCGACGCCGAGCGGCATCAGTTCCCACTCGTAATCGCGGCCGACCAGCGAGTAGTAGGTCTGATTCGCGACGTAGCGCGGATAGCCATAACGGTCCGCGACATCCTGCGATTTCATCAGATGCCAGCCCGAGAAATTCGACACGCCCGTGTAGCGGATCTTGCCCGCGCGCACGAGATCGTCGAGTGTCGACATGACTTCGGCGATCGGCGTTTTCGCGTCGAAGCCGTGCAACTGGAACAGGTCGATGTAATCGGTTTGCAGCCGCTTGAGCGCGGCGTCGACCGCCTGGGTCAGATGGAAACGCGACGAGCCGACGCTGTTCGGACCATCGTCGAAACGGAAGGTGGCCTTGGTGGAAATAATCGCCTTGTCGCGCTTGCCCTTCAGCGCTTCGCCCAGCACCGACTCGGACGCGCCGCCCGAATAAATGTCCGCGCTGTCGAACATCGTGACGCCCGAGTCGAAGCAGATGTCGATCAGACGACGCGCTTCGGCAACATCGGTCGCGCCCCACGCCTCGAAAAATTCGCCCTTACCGCCAAACGTGCCCGTACCGAAACTCAGTACCGGCACCTTGAAACCGGATGCACCCAGATGTCTGTATTCCATTGATGATTCTCCGTGGCATAGCCGTCGATAAAACGGACGTTCAGTCTACGCGTGTCTGCGTAAATGCGTCGGCAGGCGCGCAGGTTGACGCCACCTTGTCAGACGGTCATGCGCTTAACGCGGCGAGCGCAGTGCGGGCGTGCTGCAGCACGCTGTCCCAATCGCCGAGTGCGGGCTGACGGAACAACCGCGCGGACGGATACCAGGGCGTGTCGCTGCGTTCGAGCATCCAGCGCCAGCAGGTGTCGAAGCGGTTCAGGATCCAGACCGGCCTGTCGAGCGCGCCCGCCAGATGAGCGGTGGACGTATCGACGGAAATGACCAGATCGAGGTTGGCGACCAGCGCGGCGGTATCGGCGAAATCGTCGAGGTGCTGCGTGTAGTCTTCGACGCGATCGCGCCGTTCGCTCGCCAGCAATTGCTGTTGCGCCGCCGTGCCTTTTTGCAGGCTGAAAAAGCGCACATCCGGCAGGTCGAGGATGGGAGCCAACTGGTCGAATGCGATCGAGCGGCGTGCATCGTTCTTGCGCAATTCCGCGACATGCGGCCGGTTTCCGCCTGCCCACACGAGACCGACTTTCAGACGGTTATCGGCGGGCATGTGAATCCGGTCATGCCACTGGCGTGCGGAATCCGCGTCGGCGAATAGATAAGGCGTCGCCGATGGAATGCTGTGTTCGTCGGTCCTGAATGCCAGCGGCAAGCTCAGCAAAGGACAGTGGCAATCGAACGGCGGCAGCGGCTGCCCCGCTTCGATCAACTGATCGAAGCCGTCGAGCGTACGCATCAGGCGCATCAATTCGTGCGGCACTTCGAGCACGACCTTCGCGCCGAGCTTCGACACCATCGCGGCATAACGGCAAAACTGCAACGTGTCGCCGAGCCCCTGTTCGGCATGCAGCAGAATCGTCTTGCCGTCGAGCGGAAAATCGCCGAGCCACAACGGCTGCGCAAACTGGCGCGCGCCCGCCTTGATCCGGTTGCGCTGCCAGCGCCATTCGTATTTGCGCCAGCCGGTGTCGAAGCGTCCCATTTGCAGCAGACACAGTGACTCGTTCCAATGCGTTTCCGCCGCGTCGGGATTCACGGCGAGCGCGCGTTCGTAACTCGACAGCGCTTCGCCATGCTGGTTGAGATCGATCTGCGTGAGACCGAGATTGTTCCAGGCGTCCGCGAATGCCGGGGCCAGTTCGAGCGCGCGCCGGTAGCTGCGCTCCGCGTCCTGCGGCTGGTTCAGATCGCTCAGCGCATTGCCGCGATTGCTCCATGCATCGGGATAGCCCGGCTGCAAGGCCAGCGCGTGATCGCAACTGGCGAGTGCATCGGCGGGACGGCCCAGATCGCGCAGCACGCACGCGCGATTGTTCCAGGCGGGCGCGAATTCCGGCGACAGCGCAATGCAGCGATCGAAACTGCCGAGTGCGTCGAGCGGCTTGTTCAGGCCCGCTTGCGCATTGCCGCGATTGTTCAGCGCATCGAGAAATTTAGGTTGCAACGCCAGCGCGCGATCGGCGCTCACGAGACCTTCGTTGAAACGCTGCAATGCGTTAAGCGCGTAGGCGAGGTTCGAGTGAATCGCGGGCTGTTTCGGGTTGACGGCCAGCGCCTTCTTCAGCAGATCGATCCCGTCCTGCAGACGGCCGCTTTGCAGCATCAGCGCACCGAGCAATTGCAGCGCATCGAAATGACGGGGCTTGAGTTCGAGAATCTCGCGATAGAGTTCTTCGGCTTCGACATGTGCGCCGCTCTGTTGAAGCGCGACGGCTTGCCGGAGCATGTAGTCCAACTGTTGCGGCAGATTGGCAGGCTTGCTCATAGGGTGAGCTTGGAGTGAGTGCGGTGAAAAACGTCAGGTTTGCTTCGGGCGCTCAGCGCTGGCGATTCGCGCATGTCGCGTATCTGAAACGCAGGCCCGAAAGAAGAAGCCGATTATCGCCGAAAAGCCCGCACTTGACCTGCCGCGAGAGCAGTGAGGAACCGCGAGAAGCCGCGCGTCACGCCACAACGTGACGCGCGTGAAAAGTATGAAGCGCAAACGTTAAAACGTGAAGCGCCCCGCTTTACTGCGCCGTCGTGGACAGATGCTTACGCTTGGCCAGATCCTGCGCCATCGCGTAGTGCTGCTGGATCGTCGGCAGCGCCTTCTGCGCGGCGGCCTTCAACTGGTCGTCGCGACCCGACGCAATTTCCGCCTGGAATGCCGACAGCGTCTTCTGCTCGCCCGCCAGCGCGACCTGTTCGATATACGTCTTGTCGAAATCGGCGCCACGCAGATTGTTGATGCTCGCGAGCACGGCTGCGTCGGGATCGTTCTTCGGCACGTCGACGCCGCGCGGGCTTGCGGCGCGCAACGCGTCGGAGATTTTCGCGTTGTCGGTCGACACGCGTTCGGCGAACGCCTTCACGTCACGGTCGGTGGAACGCGAGGTGGCGATACGCGCGGCATCGCGCTGCGTCGCGACGCCCTGCGTGCCGTCGGCGATGAACGCCTGGTCGGCGGCATGCAGACGGCCCGCGTCGGCGGCGGCCGGCGCACCGGTTTGAGCGCTGGCCGCCGTGGCGACAACCAGAAGACAGGCGCTGGTGAAAGTGGCGAGAGGCAGGCGGATCATATGTTCTCCTTGAGGTGGAAGCGAAACGACAGTGATACGTGTGCGCCTTGAACCCGCTCTGCACATCATGCTTGCAGAAAGCTTTCGGTTCGTGATTGACGCCACGCTTTGATCGCCGTCGATTCTAGGAGGCGCTTCCCGGTGCAGGTGAAACGCTGCTGTCGCTTCTGTAACCTTAGGTAACCTTCATATCAATACCCGCGAAGACGTGCCGTCCAGTCGATCGAATCCGCACGAAAATCGCTGAATTTTTCGGCAGCGCCGCCGATAACCGAGAGGTAAGCCTCGCGCCAGGGCTGAACGCAACGCATCCATGGCGCGCAATAAGCAGAGCGCAATACCCCAGGCCATCGCAGGCAGGCCATCAAGCAAAGCAATCGTGAATCGTGGAGAGAGTCGATGTCGGAAGAAAATCGTGCGAACGAACGCAGCAACCTGACCAGTTCGAATAAATTCGAGCTGTTGCTGTATCGGCTCGGCTCCGTGCCCGGCAGCGACGCGCACGAGCTGTACGGCATCAACGTTTTCAAGGTGCGTGAAATCTCGACGATGCCGGCCGTCACGCCGATCGCCGGATCGTCGCCGTTCGTGATGGGCGCGGTCGATATTCGCGGGCAGATCATCCCCGTGATCGACTTGCCGCGCCTGATGGGCTGCGAGCCGACGCGCGGGTTGAACATCCTGCTGGTCACCGAATTCGCGCGCTCGACCCAGGCGTTCGCGGTCGAGGAAGTGGACGACATCGTGCGGCTGGAGTGGAATCAGGTGCTGTCGGCCGAGGGCGCGGCGGGCGGCAATCTCGTCACCAGCATTGCGCGGATCGACGGCAACACGGGCGATTCGCGGCTCGCCCAGGTGATCGACGTCGAGCAGGTGTTGCGCGATGTGTTTCCGTCGCAGCATCCGAGCGTGGACCCGACCTCGGTCGGCGAGGCGCTGGGAATTCGCCGGGGCGCCAAGATTCTCGCCGCCGACGATTCCGGCTTCGCGCGCAAGCTGATCGAGCAGGCGCTGAGCGCGATCGGCGCGGATTACGTGATGACCAAGACCGGCGAAGAAGCCTGGAATACGCTGCAGCAGGTCGCCCGCGAAGCGCAGTCGAACGGCACCCGCGCGAAAGACACGATTGCGCTGGTGCTGACCGATCTCGAGATGCCCGAAATGGACGGCTTCATGCTGACGCGTCAGATCAAGGCAGATGAACGCACACGCGATATTCCGGTGATCATCCATTCGTCGCTGACGGGCGCGGCGAACGAGGCGCATGTGAAGAATGCGGGCGCGAACGGGTATGTGGCGAAGTTCGCCGCCGCCGAACTGGCCGATGCGATCCGCCATGCGCTGGGGGCTGCGCCATCGGCAGTTGCTGCGTAGCAGGCGGGAGTGGCGTTAGAGCGTGTTGCAGATGCAGCGATTGCCTACGGACAATCGCTGCGAAAACGGTATCACGACGCGATTATTGCGCCCGCTCGAGTTCGACCGAAAAAGCTAGCCGACCCGTTTCCACACCCATCGTATTGAGCCGCTTCGGCGCGCGAAAAGCGTCGAGTTTCGCGCGTTGTTCCGCTGTTCCGATGTCGAGCAGCGCAAGCAGTTCGGCGGCTACCGCGTACAGCACGCTCACATTGCCATCTTCGACTTTTACCGCGATACCCAGCGCGCCGTCCGATCCCAACGCAGCGGTTTGCGGCGACGCCCGCACGCCAATCGCGTAACTGCCGTCCGCGCCAACCTTGCCGACCAGCGCGCCGTCGAATGCCTGCATCAACTCGGTACAGAAACGGCCCTCGCCGCCCACCAGTTCAGGATACGCCGTCATCGCGCGATAGATCCGTGCGAGCGCCTGCGTGCGGGACGTGGCCGATGAACTACCGTCCGCCACCTCGTCCTGCGACGCCGCCAGCTTCGCAAACAGGCGCGCAAGCCGGTCCAGCGGAAACGCCGGTGTCGGCAGATTGCAACCGTCGATGGCCCATTGAACCGCGTCGTCCGGCAGATCGCACACGTCGGCGACCGTGTGCTTCACGCGGACCTGCAACGGATGCTCGGGTCGCTCATAACCGCCGATCGCCGCGCCGATGGAACGCGCTCCGGCAAGCATGCCGGCGTGCTTGCCGGAGCAGTTGCTGCACACCGCTCCCGGCTTGAAGTCGCGCTTGAGCCAGTCGATATACACCGCATCGGACAACGGCGGATGGCCGCCGCAACGCAAATCGTCTTCGCTCGCCCGCGCCTTGGCAAGCATGCTGCGCGTCCGGTCGATATGACGCGGCTCGCTGCTATGCGACGCGCACATCAACGCGAGATCGGCCTCGTCGAAACCGAAGCGTTCGAGCGCGCCGGTTTCCAGCACCGCGAGCGCCTGGGCGGGCTTCGCTGCGGAGCGGGCCAACGTCATCCGCGACGGGTCGCCGAATGAATACAGCAGACGCCCCTTCGCATCGACGACCGCGACATGCGCGAGATGCGAGTTTTCAATCGATTCGCCGCGATAGACAGTCGCCGCAACCGGGCCGGTTTCGCGCAGGGTCATGCTGGTTCTCCTCGTGCTCGTTTTGACGTGCGTTGCATTCAGTCATGGATCGCTCAGGCGATTCCACGTTCGTTTCGTGATTCGAAAATCGAAAATCGAAAATCGAAATCGGATCGCGCGATGCGCGTTTATTCCGCATTGTCGGCGACGTCAATGTGCTCGACCAGATAGTCGATCAACGCCCTCACCTTTGGCGGCAAAAAACGGTTCGGCGGATAAAGCAGCCAGACGGACCCGACATACGCGCGCGCATCGAGCCGCCAGTCCGGCAGCACCTGCACCAGTTCGCCGCTCTGCAACGCGGCTTCGGCGGCGAACTCCGGAACGTTTGCGATACCGAAATCCTGCAGCGCGGCTTCGAGCCTCGCCCCGGCGTGATTGGCGATATAGCGCCCTTTCACATCGACGCTGTGCGTTTCCGTGCCGCGACGAAAGCGCCAACGGTTGTCGTCGGCAGTTTCGCCGAGATAGATGCATGCGTGTGTCAGCAGATCGCGTGGATGCGCGGGCGTGCCGCGCTCAAGCAGATAAGCGGGCGACGCCACCAGCAGCCAGTGCACCGCGCCCAACCGGCGCCCAGCCAAGCCTTGCGGCGGATGCTCGGTCAGACGGATCACCAGATCGACGTCATCGGCCAGCGGGTCGACGTCGTGATCGGTGAAAAGCAGTTGCAGATCGACCTCTTCATAAGCGCGCAAAAAGCCCGCAATCAGCGGATGAATCACCGCCCTCGCGAATTGCGTCGGCGCACTGAGGCTCACCTTGCCTTGCGCGCGGCCCGACAGTTGTCCGGCGGCATCGACGGCAGCCGACGCCGCGCCGACCATGTCGCGACAGAATCTCACCACCTGTGCGCCGGATTCGGTCACGCGCACGGTGCGGGTGGATCGTTCGAGCAGACGCGTAGCGAGCGCGTCTTCGAGCCGCTTGATCTGACGGCTGACCGTGGACGGCGTGCTGCCCAACTGACGCGCCGCCACCGAAAAATTGCCCGCCTCGACTACGCGCGCAAACACCGCCATATCGGGCAGCAAGTCGAAAAGCTCGGCAGGGGTCATCGTGGCAGCCTTGAGAACGCGCGAATGATTAATGCATTTGCGACATAAACGCTGTGCGCAACGACCCGATTATCATCTCCCCTGCATCATTCGACAATACGTGCTTTATTGCACGAGGTTTGTCATGCCGAAACAGGAACGCCTGCTTTTTCTCTCCGATCTGATGCTGCTCGCGGTTGCCGTCGTGTGGGGCACGAGTTATGGCGTCGTCAAAAGCGCGTTGGTGTTTTATCCGGTGCTGGGGCTGCTGGCACTGCGCTTCGGCATCACCTTCGCCATCCTGTCGCCCGCGCTGCGCCACCTGCGCGCCGCCGACGCCCGCACACTGCGCGGCGTGCTGATTGCCGGCGTTCTGCTGCTCGGCATCTTTCTGTGCGAAACCTTCGGCATTCTGCTGACGCGCGCCGCCAACGCCGCGTTTCTGATCAGCCTGTGCGTGGTGCTGACGCCGCTGGTCGAATGGCAAATGCTCAAGCGCCGGCCCAGCCGGGTCGAGTGGGCGGCGGTCGCGGTGTCGTTGCTCGGCGCATGGCTGCTGGCCGGCGACGGTTCACTGAGCCTGAATCCCGGCGACGCGCTGATTCTGCTCGCCGCATTGCTGCGCGCGTTGACCGTGTGCGTGACCAAACGCGTGATGCGCGATTCGGCGTTGCCGCCTTTGACGGTGACTGCGGTGCAAGCGGGTGTCGTCGCATCGGGGAGCCTGGCGGCCGCGTGCGTGTTCGCGCCGCACCAGCTGCAGGCGCTGCCGACATTGGCGGGACACGCGTCGTTCTGGGGCTATGTCGCTTATCTCGTGCTGGCTTGCACGCTGTTCGCGTTTTTCGCACAGAACTTCGCGATCAAACGCAGCAGTCCGACACGCGTGTCGTTGTTGATGGGCAGCGAACCGGCGTTTGGTGCGCTGTTCGCCTGCATCTGGCTGGGGGAAAGGATTTCGGTGAGCGCATGGCTCGGCGGTGCGCTGATTGTCGCTGCGTCGATTATGGCGACGGTGCGCTGGAGCGCGTGGCGCGCGAGCGTCGCGCAGGCGTGAACGACACCTGTGCGAAACGCTACGGTATTTTTAGTGCGAAGTTGTTTGCGTTATTGGTCGCGTAACGGCTTGCGCCATTGAAGCCTTCAACGTGACGCGACCGTGCCCCGCTCGCTCACGACTTCGCCTCGCTGCAATACATAAGTCACACGCTCGCCCTGACCGGTCAGCACGCCGATGTCTTTGAGGGGATCGCCATCCACCACCAGCACGTCGGCAATCGCGCCCGCCTCGATCACGCCGAGCTTGCCCTTCAGATTGACGATATCCGCGGCAATCGTGGTGGCCGAACGCAGCGCTTCCAGATTGCCGAGGACGTCAGCCCGAATGCGCAGTTCGTCGCTCTGGAACGTGTGCATTTCTCCGAGCAGGTCGGAACCGAAACCCATCGGCACCCCCGCGTCCGCGTAGATTTCCAGCGAATCGCGGCCGGCCTGCCGCACCGTTTCGATCTTCGCGATCGAGTCGGCGGGCAGCCCGTAATCAGCACCATGTTTAGCGAGTGCGTCGTACGTGACCAGCGTCGGTACGACGAATGCGCCGTGCTCATGCATCAGTTTCGCGGCTTCCGCATCGACCAGATTGCCGTGTTCGATGGTGCGCACGCCACAGCGGATCGCGCGCGAAATCGCGCGTCCCGTGTACGCATGCGCCATCACGTACGTATTGGCCGCTTCGGCTTCGGCGACGATCGCGCGAATTTCGTCCTCGGAATACTGCGTGTTGCTGATCGGATCGGTGGGCGACGCCACGCCGCCCGACGCCATGATCTTGATTTGCGTCGCGCCCTTCTGGATCTCTTCGCGCACGGCGAGACGCACCGCATCCACGCCGTCGACCACGCGCGCAATCGCGCCCGCGCGGAACGCGCACGAACACGGTTCGAGCACATCGCCGCGCGGCCGGAAATCGCCGTGACCACCGGTTTGCGACAGCGCCTTGCCCGACGGGAAAATTCGCGGGCCGGGAATCAGCCCGCTTTCGAGCGCCTGCGTCAAACCCCAATCCGCGCCGCCCGCGTCGCGCACGCTGGTGAAACCGCGGCCGACCATTGCCTTGAGAATCGGCAACGCGCGAATCGCGGTCAGAATATTCGGCTGCGCCGCATTCACACCGAGGTTCGCGCGCGAAGCCAGCACATGGACGTGACAGTCGATCAGACCCGGCATCACCGTCTTGCCGCGCGCGTCGATCACGCGTGCGTTCGGCAGATCGACGGGACGGTCGGTGACTTCGACGATATGACCGTTTTCTATCACGACATGATGATGTTCCAGCAAGATACCCCGGGCCAGATCGAGTACGTTGCCGCCGCTGATTACCGTAATGCTCATTGAAATCTTCCTGACTGGATGAAGGAATCCGTCCGGCGCGGATCAGCCGGACGCGCCTGTTCAAGCTGTGCGCCGACGCGGATCGCGCACGAAGAAGGTGCCGCACAGGCTGATGCCTGCTGCGATCATCACGTAGATCGCGGGCGCCATGTTGCTGCCCGTCGACGCGATCAGCCACGTGATGAAGAACGGTGCAAAGCCGCCGAAAATCGTCACCGCGAAGTTGTACGCAACGGAGAGACCCGTCGACAGAACTTTGGTCGGGAACAGTTCGGAGAACGCTGCGAGAATCGGACCGGTGTACGCCGCGATCAACAGGCCGAACACGCCCTGAAACACGATCAGCGAAGCGAGGCCCGGTGCGCTGTTGATGTACGCGAACATCGGCCATGCGAGCACCAGGATCAGTGCAGCCGCGCCCGACAGAAAACGTCGGCGACCGAAGCGATCCGCGAGTTTGCCGACCACCGGCGAGAAGCACATGATCATCGAGCCGCCGAACATGCCCGCGAGAAAGCCGGTCGATTGCGGCAGATGCAACGTACGCACCGAATACGTCGGCATATAAAACAGCAGCACGTAGGTGCAAACGGTCCACAGAATGACCATCGAGAAACTGGCGAAGGTTTCGCGCGGATAGCTGCGGAATACGTCTGCGAGCGGCGAATCGTTCTTTGCTTCTTCAGCAACTGCGGCGAAGGCCGGTGTTTCGTCCATGCGGCTGCGAATGAAATAGCCAACCGGCCCGATCAGAATACCGATCAGGAACGGCATTCTCCAGCCCCACGAGTGCAGCGAATCGGCACTCAGATTCGCCGTCACGAAGGTGCCGACCGCTGCACCGAGCAGCACCGCGAAGCCGATGCTCGATTGAATCCAGCTCGAATAGAACGCGCGTTTGTCTGCGGGTGCGTATTCGGTGAGGAAGGCTGTCGCGCTGCCCATTTCGCCGCCGGCGGAAAAGCCTTGCAGCAAACGTGCGACCACGATCAGCACCGGTGCCCACAGGCCAATCTGGTCGTAGGTCGGCGCGAGACCGATCAGCGCGGTGCCGCCTGCCATCAGAAGAATCGTGAGCGAGAGCGCCGCCTTTCTGCCGACTTTATCGGCATAGACACCCAGCACCATGCCGCCCACCGGCCGCATGAAAAAGCCCACGCCGAACGTGGCAACCGCCAGCAGCAGCGAGGTCAGTTCATTGCCGGTCGGGAAGAACAGTTTCGCGATGATGACCGCGAAGAAGCTGTACACCGTGAAGTCGAACCACTCGAGCCCGTTGCCGAGAACGGTGGCGATAATGGCGCGGCGGCGCTGCCGCGCGAGCGTGTCCACGGAGAGCGGGACGGCGGATGAAAGCGTTCCTTGCATGGTCTCTTTCCTCATCTGGCTGCCTGTCGGGCAATTATGTCGGCAACGCGCCACGCCTTCGAATGGCGCTTTCGCATGCATGACACCGATCGTAGAGAGAGCTGATTTGTTTTCGAAACGAAAGATTCGCATGCTTGCATGCGTTTAGCGCATGCGAACTTCTCGCTTGGGCCTTATGTCTGGCTTTCGGGTCTAACCTTGCTTCAGCCAGCCGGTTTGCCCATCTGCTCGTCGGCCTGCTCGAACAGCCAGCGTGTGAACAGGCGCGCAGCCTGGTTCTGCGAGCGGTCGTTCGGCGACACCACGTAATAACCGCCGCCGTGACTCGCCGACGCTTGCGTTGCACGCACCAGCAGCCCTTCGTTCAGGCATGCGTCGATCATATGCCGCCAGCCGAGCACGACGCCCTGCCCCAGAATCGCCATCTGCACGAGTTGCGGATAATGATTGACGACGACCGCTTGCGGCGATGCCGGCATCTGCACATCGTTCAGACGAAACCATTCGGACCACGACATCCATTGCCGCTGGCCGTCTTCCTGCATCAGTAGCGTTTCGCGCGCGAGGTCGGCGGGTTCGAGTACCCGGCCGGCGAGATATCCCGGCGAACATACCGGATACACCTCTTCGTCGAAAATACGGCGCGCGGTGAAATGCGGCTCGGCGCGTTGACGGCTGTAATACAGCCCCACGTCGAATTCAGCGGGCGATAACGAAGCGAGTCCGTCACGCACGATCATTCTGATCTTGACGGTCGGATGCGCGGCGCGAAACGCGCCGAGTCGCGGCGTCAGCCACAACACCGCGACGCCCGATGAGCAGGCGATGGTGAGTTCGAGATCGCCGTAACGTTTCATCACGTCGAGCGTGGCTTCGGAACACGTGGCAAGCAACCACTGCACGTGTTTCGCGTAGCCTTCGCCCGCGATCGTCAAGCGCAATGCGCGATGCTCGCGCACGAACAGCGAGCGGCCGAGGAAGTCTTCGAGTTGCGCAATCTGCCGGCTCACGGCGCTTTGCGTCAGATGCAATTCAGCGGCGGCTTTGGTGAAACTCGCATGCCGCACGGCCGATTCAAACGCGACCAGACATTGCAGCGGAGGTAGAGGGGCAATGCGCATGATGATGTTTTTATCGAGTGACGATCACATCATCATAGCGGGTGCGAAGCGGCGCAGAGCGCTGGCCGCTTCGCGTTAACCCCTTCTGGCAAGGGGTTTTCTTCGATCATCGATAGAAACGCAGCTAGTGGCAGCTGCGCTTGATCAATTGCTCGGCGCCAGTTCTTCTTCTTTTTCCAGCGAACGCGTGAGACGAAGTTCCGGAAATAGCTTCATCCACAGCAACGCGACGGTGATCGTCGCGATGCCGCCGACCAGCACCGCAGGGCGCGCGCCCCACCACCCTGCCGTCACGCCCGATTCGAACTCGCCCAATTGATTCGAGGTTCCGATAAACAGCGAATTGACCGCGCTGACTCGTCCGAGCATCTCGTCCGGCGTGCGCAACTGCACGAGCGACAGACGCACCACCACGCTGATGGTGTCGGACGCGCCCAGCACGATCAACGCAAGCAGCGACACGAAAAACTGATTCGACAGACCGAACACCAGCGTAGCCAGGCCGAACGCAATCACGCCGCCGAACATCGCCGCGCCGGGGCGGTTGCGCAACGGAAAATGCGCGAGCCAGATGGTGCCCGCGAGCGCGCCGATGGCGGTGCCCGAGCGCAACAGACCAAGGCCGAGCGGTCCCGCGTGCAGGACATCGCGCGCGAAAATCGGCAACAACGCAGTCGCGCCGCCGAACAGCACGGCGAACAGATCGAGCGACAACGCGCCGAGAATCACCGGTTCCTTGCGGATAAACGCGATGCCCGAGAACACCGATTCCAGCGTGACGGGTGCGCGAACCGCAGGTTTCGTCTGCAGCGGAATGCTCCATACCGCTGCCGCAGCGGCAGCGAACGACAGCGTGCAGGCGAGATAGACCGTGCCCGGACCGATGCCGTACAGCAAGCCACCCAACGCGGGCCCCGCGATCTGCGCGGTCTGATTCGCGGAAGTCGCCCATGCGGTTGCTTTCGGCAGTTGTCCGCGAGGCACGACGGCGGGCAGCAGCGAGGCCACCGCAGGCGATTCAAATGCGCGCGCTGCGCCGACGCATGCGGCCAGCACATAGATCATCGGCGCGCTGATCCAGCCGCCGAAAGTGCCGACGGCGAATAACAACGCAGCGACGCTTTCGAGGCCCTGACAGATGGCCGCGATGCGTCGGCGGTCGAAGGTATCGGCGACGTGGCCGACGACGAGCGTCAGCGCGAACATCGGCAGAAACTGCGCGAGGCCGACGAGGCCGAGTGCGAAGGCGCTATGCGTGAGCGCGTAGATGTGCCAGCCCATCGCGACGGCCAGCATCTGGAACGACAGTGACGAGAAGATGCGGGTGCACCAGAATCGCTGGAACGCAGGGTGTTTTGGCAAACTGAAAGATTCGGAGCCGCTTGGGTCGGTAGACATGAGTGTGGGTTCGTTACAGGGCTGGCCTGACGGCGCAAGTGGTCTCGATTGCCGTCAGGTGGTCACAGGTAGTCGCTTCTGCATGCAGCCGGAACGCGCGGTGATGTTATGCCACCGGTTCGGCCGACGCGCTTCGCGCGGCATGGATGGGCCGCACGCTTCTTTTGCCGGGTCGGGAAAGAACGGCAATTGTACGCAAATGATTCGAAGTGGATCGCTTCACCGGTCGGTCACGCGAAGCTGGGGGTTGAGCCCGGGACGTAGCCCGAGGCTGCAAGTCTCTAATACACCGTTAGCGGGCCACGGTATCCCGCTAACGCCACGGCAATCAGCGCCGACGAAATTGCCGGGAGCACCAGGTCCAGCACCTTGTAGGCATCCCACTGCCATGGGAACCAGCCGATCGCCCAGGTATAAGCGTGGGCTTCGAACTCTTGCGCTTTCTCTGGCGGCAAGGTTTCGAGTTCCGCCTCGAGCTTCTTGCGCGACCAGTACCAGACGATGACAGCAAGCGCGCCGAGCCGAAAATCGAACAGCAGCCCGAGTGGTGCCTGAATCAGCAGCCCTTCGAGGCAATGGGACAGCGACAACCGCCAACGCGCTGCGGCGAACCATGCAAGCAAAGTATTCATCAACGGCCTTCTGGATCTGTTAGTGGGCTCCGGAGCGTCGTTTATGATTTTGCCTTGTTGGGGGGCGTCGTGGCAGGTGTGGCTGGGGATTGGATTTGCGTTTGTGTCGGGACGTCTTTTTCTGCTGGGTCAGAAGCCTGGCACCTGGGATGATTCACGCACGAAGTGCGTCATTGGCGCGTGTGATTGGGCGTGATCGTGCTGGCGGATTGGGCACGAGGGGGGAATTTTTGTGACTTGTGATGCGCTTGGTCGAGGACGAAGCTGAACGAGCGTTTCACATACCGCATATTCAGCGCCACCGAGCCGCAGCCGAGCATTCGCAAACCAATACTAAAGTGGGCGAATGGCATACCAGACCAAGGCCGGCACTTCACGCGCAATCGAATAGACATCACGCGCCTCCCAGAACGCCGGGTACGCACCACTGACTTGACGCACGCCAAAGCGCTTGAGCGCGAACATCGCCCTCGGAAGATGAAAATACTGCGTCACGACCAATGCACTCGACAGGCCGCGAGCCCGCATGAAGGCACTCGCGTTACGTGCGGTTGACCAGGTATCGTTACCCGAACGATCGAGCACGATGCTGTCGGATGGAACACCACGAAACACGAGATAGGTTCGCATTGCGAGCGCTTCGTCTGTACCGGAGGCATCGACACCGCCGCTGACAAAAACCAGCTTGCATTGCCGCTGTTCATAGCACTGGTAGGCTTTATCCAGCCTTGCCGCCAACCTGGGCGACGGACTACCATCGACATGTACCGTATTTCCCAGCACAACGGCAACATCCGCTGGATGGGCCCGAGAAAACAGGCCAACTGAAGCCAGCACGCCCCCCGAAAGTAGCCACAAGCAAGCAATTCTCTTTAAAAAGCGCAAATGAAAATCCTCATTGGCATCTGTTCCGTTATTGTTCTCGCGTGGCTGTTTGCGACTACCAGGGTAGCACATGCTCCAGTCGTCCAACCGTGTACGCAAGAGTGGTTCTCATACCTCGACAGCCACTACTTCGACATCTCAGATGGTGAAGGGCACGGACCCGACTTGGGCAACAGTGAGTGGTTCAACGCATTTGAGGAAAAGGCCCGGCTGCCGGAGACCAATCGCCTTTCAAAACCGCAACGCTGCCGATTGGTTCAGAACCAACTTGAACGCCATACTTACATCATCAATGAGCAGCTTGGCTGGACAATCTCACTTTGAGGGTGCCGCAAGCCCGAATTTCGCGCGCATTTCTTCAACCACCTGCATGCCGTACTTACCTGGACAGGCCCGCCCTTCGTTCCTTGGCGCCAGAAGCTGATATTCGCGATGCCCACCTAACGCCGTGATGTTGAAGAACTCCTTCAATGTTGCTATCAACGCCGACAGGGCGCTCACACTGGTAAAGGCGCTCAAGGAACAGAAGCAGCATGAAACCCTTGTCTTTCCGCCGCCACGCGAAAAGGTACTCAGCGACATGACGCTTACTGCACTGCTACGCCGGGTCAAGGCAAACAGCGATACGCCGGGACGCGTGGCGACGGCGCATGGCTTCCGTTCCAGCTTCCGCGATTGGGCCAGTGAACAAGGTTATGTGCGTGATCTTGCCGAGCGGGCGCTCGCTCATACAATCGCGAACAAGGTCGAAGCGGCGTATCACCGGACTGATTTGTTGGAGCAGCGGCGACCGCTGACGGAGGCGTGGGCAAAGCATGTTTGCAGTGTGACGGACTAACTGTTAGTCGGTCGCGGCAGCGCGAACCCGCACGGTGAAGAGGCGCGCCACCGTATTACAACAAGCGTTACTTCAAATAGCTTCCAGATTGCGGCATGGCGTAAAGAACCGTATAAAACAGCATGACAAAAATGCTCCCAACGCTAAAAACTAACGTCCATTTTTGGGTTGACCAGTGTTTATACGCCACAGCGTTGATGCCCGCAAAAACAAACGCGGGACAAAACAACGTACCGAAAAGGACGAACAACGTGAGAGTCCGCGGACTGCAATGCTCCATGTCAGAGCAGCCGGACATTGGCGCAACTTCACGTTGCCAATTTACATGGCTGAACACATAGAGCAGGAGCCATGTCAGCAGAAGCCCCCACACGAACCCCAGCGCCGCGACGGATAACCGCCTCACCGCACTTCCCAAAATAGTATCTGCCTGGATTTTCCGAGGTTCGAATAAATGTTATCGCTCCGGCCTCTCAGCCATGACAAAGGATTGGGAATGCTGGGCACTCCGACACGAAATCGTAGAAACGATTCCGCCGAAGGTGTAAGAGTATCTCTGTCCCACAGATCAATATGGCCGCCGCTTAAGTCCGCTCCCGAATCGCCATCCTGTCGCCAATAACCATAGAAGAACACGATTCCTGTGCGCCCCTTTATCTTGCTCGGCCAATCCGGTCCAGTAATGCTCTCAGCCGTTGAAACGCCTGCGAATGGCCTTTGCTGAAGCCATTCGGCCAGCTCATAGGCGCGAGTAGCTGTAGCTTTTCCGTCCAGAATAAGCCGCCCCAAAGTCGGCTTTCCCGGCATCGGTTTTACAATCTTCTGCGAAAATGATTTCATCTCGCTGCCGACACGATGGAACGTTACGCTCATGCGGATCGCACACTGGTTGCCATAGTTGCCGCTCGGATCGTCGTAGGGATGACCTGACGGGTAGTTGTCCCACAGATCCTGAAAGGTCAGGGCTTTTAATTGTACTTCCTTGATTGAGTTCAGCGTCGTGTTGGTTCGGACCACAGTTTTCTTGTTTCGCATGTCTCAGATTCCATTCTGTCTTACCAGGGCCTCGTCGCCCCAATGCACTGTGTAGTCGTCGCTTGAGTCGGTGTACATGCGTGGTAGGTGGCAACTAGCGTCAATACTTCCCGCGTGAGTCCGTCCATCTGCTGTTTCGATGACATACGGATAACCTTCGAACGCGCCCTGTCCTACTGCCCGTACCTGTTCGTCATATGCAACTATGACGACAGACGCGACACCGCCGCCAGCCCTGCTGGAGACCACCGTGCCCATTGATTCGGC
Organism: Paraburkholderia fungorum; assembly: GCF_900099835.1. Lineage (NCBI taxonomy): Bacteria > Pseudomonadati > Pseudomonadota > Betaproteobacteria > Burkholderiales > Burkholderiaceae > Paraburkholderia > Paraburkholderia fungorum. The sequence goes on along the minus strand of NZ_FNKP01000001.1, from coordinate 1,525,455 downwards.
CATATCATCGCACCATGATTCGCCTGCCAGTTTCTCGACAATACGAGGCGGCAACGCGCAGTTGCACAGGACGATATCGCCATCAGCGGCGGTTTCGCTCATAACTTGATTACGGCGTGGGTCTCCCGATTTTGCAATCGAGCCGACACTCCTGCACGCCTCGCAATACGCCACGCCGCCGATTAGCGCGACCTGGTGGCCGGCATCGCCCCATGTGCAGACATGCCTCCGCTTTCCATCGTCAAACATGGTAGAAGTGAGGGCGATAACAAAGCCGCCTGTTGTCGTCGGATCACCGTGTCGAACCATAGCTCGATTCATAGACGTTCCCCGTCAGCAAGCAGATCCGGACGAAAACGACACATAGGCGGGGCCAAACAGACCGGGCACAGGTTTGCCGCTGCGAACCGTGATACCGCAGCCATCCTGCAATGTTTCCGTGATTGTGTCGCCGTTGCTCAGGCGGGAACCGACAAGGGCATACGGCTTGCCATCCCATGAAGCAGCAAAGCCCGCACCGTCGATGATCGTGGCCTCGCTGCCGTCGTCATAAGTGACTGTATCGCCGACACTCGCCAGCGCCATCCCTTGATACTCCGCCTTGGTCGTTACCCGGCTGACTCGCCCGCCGCGCTCAGTACGCAAATCCTGGATAACGAAAAGGTAGGCGGTTTTATTGCTTTGCTTTTCCGGCATGTTTAAGTCTCCTATATGAACGACCGCCGTATCTGATACGAACGCGTCTCGCAAGAGTAACCTCCGTGCTCTAGATGTTTTGTCAACATTCGTCAAAAGTTAACTCGTACCAATGAGTCGCGCTATTGGTCTGTTTATGTCTCAAACAAAAAACCGACCCTTGCGAGGTCGGTTTTCATGCCGGTCTTTCCCGGCTGTCAAATGGTGAGGCGGTGCGCCGTGTTAGGTATACGTCGCCTTTTTTTTAGGCGACCGATTTAGCCAGCACGGTTACTCATGCGCCACTGTCTGCGTTAGTGTTGCGCGTATGTCCGCAAGTGCATCCTCGAACAGACCAAAAATGGAAACTTGCACGCCGGTTAAAAGATCAGAGAACTGTTCCGCGACTTCTTCCTGACTCAGCAATCCCGCCAGCGCTTGCAATTGATCGACGCGGATAACCGCAGTATCGAGCGCACACGCGACGTCGAGTGCTTCGGCATCGTCGGGACGCGTCGCGTTATGCGGGCTTGCGACGTTCATCGCTTTTTCCCCGCGCAGCATGCTTGCGGCTTGTATCGATCTGCTGCTGAACCCATGCCACGACTTCGACTTCGACTTCGACTTCGACTTCGGCTTCGACTTCGACTTCGACTTCGGCTTCGGCTTCGATCGAGCGTACAGCGGCACTATCAATAGCGACGGGCTTCGGGAATTCGCCGCGTGCGATGCGCTCGTACAGCGCGCTACGTTGAAGCCCCGTAATCTGCGACACGCGATAGCGAGGAATCCTGATGGGAATAGTTTGATCGGCCATGACTCACCATCGATGCGAAAGTGCGCGCCGGAATGACGCGACATGGCGGTATTAGATTGGCGCAATCGGGCCGTGAATAGCTGGGTGGGTTCAGAAAACCCACCCCTGCCAAAGCCCAAAGGGGCGGGTAGGTTACTGGCCGGGGGTCTTCGGCGCGCCGCCTGCCGGTTGCCAGTTCGCAACCTTCGCAACTTCCTCGATGCCCGTCTCGTTCGGGTTGCCATCGTCGTTGGTCAGGCCGAACTCTGCCGCATGCTCACGGAGCCACTTCCTGATTGCGTCCTTGACACTCTTGCCCCTGCCCTGCGTGACAGCCAGCCACGCATTGACAGCAGCGGCGAGCCTCGGCGCGTAGCGTGGGTGTTTGGAGTTGAGATAGTCCGGCGCATCCGTTGCATCGGGAAAGAAAAACCCGTCTTTATACCTCGCGATGCGAGCCACTCGCGAATGTCGTCAACGTCCACGGTGGTCAACTTCCAGTCAGGTGCAACACGATAGATAATCGACCGTCGCACCTTGACGACATGAGGTTCGGCAATGTCCCAAGCCTGCGCGGCGTCATCGTCTCTTACCGTGACTTTCTGCGCATACGCTTCACCCTCGCCCGGCTCCTCGTCCCACCCCGTTCCCATGCTGAGCGGCGTATCGTTGCCTTTCAGCGTGCGGGCATTAACCGCATTGACCAGCGCTGCAAATGCAGTGTGAATCCATGTGATCCCGTTACTGTCGGTCATTCCGGTTTGCTGGTTCTTGAACTAGTCGCCGCTTTCATCAACCGAGTTTGGGTCGAAGCCTGCGACTAGTGCCGCCTGCACAACGGTCCGCGGATCAACCAGACTCCACAACGGATTGATGTTTGTACGAATATGGGCTGTTTCACGTTGCCCCCAAACGCTCGCTGTGGTCTTAACGATGCGACCGCAGCAGAAACTGCGCGCCCCAGACAAGCCGGATTCTAGCGGAGTGTGGCGAACGTGCGACGGGTCGCGACGGACAAGAGAACTCGCCATGCCAGCCATGAAATCTTGCCTGATGATGGGCTAATTGATGAGCCGACAAAAACAAAAGCCCCGTAAGTCGTTGAACTTACAGGGCTTTAGTGTTCGATTCTGGCGGAGAGACGGGGATTCGAACCCCGGATAGGTTATTAACCTATACACGCTTTCCAGGCGTGCGACTTAAACCGCTCATCCATCTCTCCGGCGGGGAGCCGAATTATAGCAAACTTCGCGCCTTATGCCACACCCCTGTGCAAACCCGTTCAAGGATGCCGGATATAGTCGACCAGCGCGATCGTATAAGCATCCGGTTTCCGGTCGATCAGGCTCACCCCGATCGCCACCAGAAACCCCGCCGGCACGCCGAATACGCCGGAACTGATCGGCTCTATGCCGAACCATCGTCCGCCGGCGAAACCCGTCAGCTGCGTGAAGAACGGGTATGTCGACACGATGTAATAGATGCACACCACCAGCCCCGCCACCATGCCGGCGACCGCCCCAAGCCGCGTCGTGCGCTTCCAGAACACGCCGAGCACCAGCACCGGAAACAGACTCGACGCCGCCAGCGAAAACGCCGCCCCCACCAGAAACAGAATGTTCCCCGTATTCAACGACGCCACATACGACGCGAACAATGCGACCCCCAGAAGCAGAATCTTCGAGATCGTCACGCGCCGCTGACTCGACGCGCCCGGATCGACCATGTGGTAATACACGTCGTGCGATAAAGCATTGGCGATGGTGAGCAGCAAGCCATCGGCCGTGGAAAGCGCTGCGGCCAGCGCGCCCGCCGCGATCAAGCCCGACATCACATACGGCAGCCCCGCGATTTCTGGCGCGGCGAGCACGACCATATCGGGCTGCATCTGAATCTCGCTCCAGCGCACGATGCCGTCGCCGTTGATATCCGCGAGGCTGATCAGGCTCGGCTCGACCTTGCGCCATTGCGTGAGCCACTGCGGCAGATCCGAAAAATGATGGCCGACCAGACTCGTCAGAATTTCATACTTGATCAGCACCGCGAGCACCGGCACGGTCAGATAAAACAGCGCGACGAAAAATAGCGTCCAGCCGACCGAGCGTCGCGCGGAGGCCACCGACGTCGTCGTGTTATAGCGCGTCAGGATGTGCGGCAAGCTCGCCGTCCCCAGCGACAGACACAGCAGCAGCGACAGAAAATTGCGCTCATGGGTGCGCCGGTCTTCGTCGCCGGTAGCGGGAAACGGTTCGTGCATCGGCACCGGCGCGGCCGCGCGCATCAGCATTTCATCGCGGCGTTGCGTCCACACGATCTGCGCGGCGGCGGCATCGCGTGGAAACTGTTCGAGCGCCCTCTCACGTTCCTTGATGTCGCGCAACGGGCCGTTATGACGGCGTAAATCGGCCACCTCCCGCGTGAGACGCTGCTTTTCGTCGACGAATGATTGCGGCAACGTGTCGAGCCGCATCTGCATCAGCGTCGCGCGGCGTCGGTAATCGTCGCGCACGGTCTGTTCGAGCGGCGCGTCGCGCACCTGTTTCTCCAGGCCTTCGATGCGCTCCATCAAACGGCCGTAGCTGAATTGCGGCACCCAGCCGAGGCCGTCCTTATGCGCAATCATCGATACGGGTATCAGGATCGCGGCGATCAGGATGATGTACTGCGCAACCTGGGTCCATGTCACCGCACGCATGCCGCCGAGAAACGAGCACACCAGAATGCCCGCGAGTCCGCAGAAAATGCCGACCGCGAAATCCACGCCGATAAAGCGCGTGGCGATCAGGCCGACGCCCTGAATCTGCGCGACCAGATAAACGAACGAGCAGAGAATCGCGGCGAGCGCCGCGAGTCCGCGTACCGCGTTGCTCGAAAAGCGCGTGCCGAGGAAATCGGGAATCGTGTAGCGCGCGAGCTTGCGCACGTACGGCGCGAGCAAAAACGCGACGAGGCAATAGCCGCCGGTCCAGCCCATCAGATACGCGAGACCGTCGTATCCGGTGGCATAGATCGAGCCGGCGAGACCGATGAACGACGCCGCCGATAACCAGTCGGCGGCCGTCGCCATGCCGTTGAACGCGGACGGCACGCGCCGCCCCGCGACGTAGTATTCGACCAGATCGGAGGTCCGCGACAGCACGCCGATCACCGCATACACGGCGATCGGCACGAACAGGAACACGTAGCCGATCCACACGCCCGGACCCGTGGTGCGCTCGATGCGCCACATCACGTAGATGAAAAGCAGGAAACCGAGCGTATAAAGCGCGTAGGAACGGATGAGTCGATGCGTCAGTTTCATCGAGTGGCTCAGCGTCCGCGATCGGGTTCGTTCAACGGCAGGCTCGCGTTGGCTTGCCTGCGTTCGTTGATATCGGCATCGAAAGCACGTTGCAGCCGACGGTCGGCGAACTGCATCAGCACGATATACACGACGATCAACGCCAGGTAGATGAGGATCGCGCCCTGCGCACCAAAGTAGAACGGCAACCTGAAGCCGCCGATCCGCAACTGTGACAACGCGGGCGCCATCAATGGCAATACGAACGAGACGACGAAGCCGAGCGCCATCAGCGTCGTGATCAGCACGAGATTGAAACGCCAGTAGGTTCGATGCGCGCGCGCCATCGCCGCCGAGACCGGAGGCGGTTCGGGCGCGGGGTTCAGCGTGGCGTGAGAGGAGTGCTGCGGCGCGGTCATGCGCCTATGTATCAAAAAGCCACCGCGCAGGCAATCGGGATTGACCGCGCGGTGGCTTTGGGAGGCTGACTCAACGATCCGCGTGAGGCGGGATCATGTTGGTGCGACGAACGCGAGTCGAACCCCTATGGTCGTCAGAACCGGTCAGGTCGCAAACGTGTGACTCGACACGCTTCGACCTGGTACCCGACAAAACCAACCGTCACAACGACTCGCCGAGTTGATCGAGAATTGCCGGATTCTCCAGCGTGGACACGTCCTGCGTGATCGCCTCGCCCTTCGCCAGCGAGCGCAACAGGCGACGCATGATCTTGCCGGAGCGCGTCTTCGGCAGATTCTCGCCGAAGCGGATGTCCTTCGGTTTCGCGATCGGCCCGATCTCCTTGCCGACCCAGTTGCGCAGTTCGTTGGCGAGCTTCACCGCTTCTTCGCCTTCCGGACGAGCGCGCTTCAGCACGACGAACGCACAGACCGCTTCGCCCGTGGTTGCGTCGGGACGGCCCACGACCGCTGCCTCGGCGACGAGCGGATTCGACACCAGCGCCGACTCGATCTCCATCGTGCCGAGCCGGTGACCCGACACGTTCAGCACGTCGTCGATCCGGCCCATGATCGTGAAGTAGCCGGTTTCCTTGTCCCGCACCGCGCCGTCGCCGGCGAGATACAGCGTGCCGCCGAGTTCTTCAGGGAAGTAGCTCTTCTTGTAGCGCTCGGGGTCGCCCCACACGTTACGCAGCATCGACGGCCACGGACGTTTCACGACCAGAATGCCGCCCTGCCCGTTCGGCACGTCCTGCCCGGTTTCGTCGACGACCGCAGCCATGATGCCCGGCAGCGGCAGCGTGCACGAACCCGGCACGAGCGGCGTCGCGCCCGGCAGCGGCGTGATCATGTGACCGCCGGTTTCGGTTTGCCACCACGTATCGACGATCGGGCAGCGGCCGCCGCCCACGTTCTCGTGATACCAGACCCACGCCTCCGGATTGATCGGCTCGCCGACCGTGCCGATGATGCGCAGCGTCGACAGGTCGTAGCTCTTCGGATGCACTTTCGGATCGGCGTCGGCGGACTTGATCAGCGAGCGGATTGCCGTGGGCGCCGTGTAGAACAGCGAGACCTTGTGCTTCGCGATCATGTCCCAGAAGCGCCCCGCGTTCGGGTAGGTCGGCACGCCTTCGAACACGACCTGGGTGCCGCCGAGTGCCAGCGGACCATATGTGATGTAGCTATGCCCGGTGATCCAGCCGATGTCGGCGGTACACCAGAATACGTCGGTGGGCTTCCAGTCGAAGGTCCACTTCAGCGTTTGCGCGGCCCACAACAGATAGCCGCCGGTGCTGTGCTGCACGCCCTTCGGCTTGCCGGTCGAACCCGACGTGTAGAGAATGAACAGCGGATGTTCCGCGCCGACCCACTCGGGCGCGCACTGATCGGATTCGGCTTCGGCAAGCTCATGCATCCACAAATCGCGGCCTTCGTTCCACGCGACCTTGCCGCCGGTGCGTTGATAAACGATCACGCTCGTGACCGCTTCGCAGCCGCCCATCGCGAGGGCTTCGTCGGCGATGTTTTTCAGCGGCAGCGCTTTGCCGCCGCGCATCTGTTCGTCCGATGTGACGAGTGCGACCGCGCCCACGTCGACCAGCCGTTCGTTGAGCGACTTCGACGAGAAGCCGCCGAACACCACCGAGTGCGTCGCGCCGATGCGCGCGCAGGCCTGCATCGCGACGATGCCTTCGATCGACATCGGCATATAGATCACTACGCGGTCGCCCTTCTTCACGCCGCGCTTTTTCAACGCGTTCGCGAAACGCGACACGCGTTGCAGCAGATCCTGATAGGTGACGTTGGTGACGGTGCCGTCGTCGGCTTCGAAGACGATCGCGACGCGCTCGCCGTTGCCCGCTTCGACGTGACGATCGATGCTGTTATACGACGCGTTCAGTTGACCGTCTTCGAACCACGTGTAGAAAGGCGCTTTCGATTCGTCGAGCACCTTGGTGAAGGGCTGTTTCCAGCTCAGCGTTTCGCGGGCGAGGCGCCCCCAGAAACCTTCGTAATCGCGCTCCGCTTCGGCGGCGAGCGCCCGGTATGCGTCCATGCCGGAGATCGCCGCGCCGGCCGCTGCTTCAGCGGAGGGCGGGAAAACACGGCGTTCCTGAAGAACCGATTCAATCGCAGACATCGACAACCCCTTGGTGAAGATGAAACGTCAATCTGTGCCGACGCGCGACTCGCGCGTCAAGTGTTGCTACGTTTTCCGAGCCGCTGCCGGGATTCGACAGGCGGCGCGCTGTCTTCCATGTTCGCGCTCTGGGCGTGATCGCTGGCCGCTGATCGCCGCGTCGCCGTTCGTTTGCACGACATGCTCATGCGGCATCGCAACAAGAGTCAATGCGTGCCGCACTTTCTCGCGCGTGTTCAAACATAAGCGTTGCAACTTACCGTCCACTTACGCGAGCGGCATTGGCTCGCCAGCGAAAACCCTTAGAGCGTGATGTGCAGGTCATGCTCTGCAAGCCGACGCAATCGATGCATCGCGCGCATGCTACGCGTCGGCGCACATTCATGTATTCGAGCCGACACATTCATCCATCGAAGCAGCCTACGACGGACACACGGCAAGTATCCCGCATGCCGCCACACCAGGTGACAGTCGGCGCGTTTCTTTACGCTGCCTCACACGGCCTCTTACAATGCTAACTGAACTAGCCGTCTGGATTCCAGCTTGAATCGCTACTCCCTGCTTCTCATTACCTCGATGCTGCTGGTCGGCAGCAATGTCGGCATCGGCAAATCGATCGTCGAATTCGTCCCCGTCCCGCTGTTCGCGCTATTGCGTTTTGTGATCGCGATGGCGGTTTTGTGGCCACTGCTGCGCGTCGCCAAACTGCGCCGCGTCAAACGCGACGAGTGGATCAATCTGTTCCTGCAGGCGCTGTTCGGCACCTTCGGGTTTACGCTGCTGATGCTCAATGGCGTACAGCGCACCAGCGCGGTCGCAGCCGGGGTCATCACCAGCACGATCCCCGCGGTCGTTGCGCTGCTGTCGTGGCTGATCCTCAAGGAGCGTCCGAACGGGCGCGCACTCGCGTCGATCGTGCTGGCAATCGTCGGCGTCGTGGTGATCAATCTCGTGCATGTGCAGGAGAGCGCGGGCGGCGAGACGTCGCTCGCGGGCAATCTGATGGTGCTCGGCGCAGTGTGCTGCGAGTCGCTTTACATCATCCTGTCGCGCCGTCTCACGCAAACCCTCGAGCCGATCGACATCTGCGCGTACACGCATCTGTTCGGCCTGCTGCTGATGCTGCCGTTCGGCGCGGGCGCGCTGACGCACTTCGACTATCGCGCGGTGCCGGTCAGCGTGTGGACGCTGGTGCTGTGGTACGGGCTGTCGGCCAGCATCTTCTCGTTCTGGCTGTGGATGAAGGGCATCCGGCACGTGCCGGGCAGTCTCGCGGGCGTGTTCAGCGCGGTGCTGCCGGTGGCGGCGGCGATCTACGGCATCGCGTTTCTCGGCGAACGGCCGACGCTCGCACATGGTTTCGCGCTTGCCTGCGTGATCGTGGGGATCGGGCTCGCCAGTCTGAAGCCGAAGCGGGTGCCGCCGGTCGCATCCTGACCGACGGGCCGCCGAGGCCCAGCTGCGCGTTTCGCCCGCAACGCGCGGCGCGGCGTGTGATCATCGGCGGCGGTTCCCGTCGACACGTCGCGACACCCCTCCCGCCATCTGTCAAGCACCGATCCGCCACGCTGCCCGCCGCGCCGCAGCAAACCAGGCCGACGCTGTACAATAGCGCGCCTGACGCGAGCTTTTCCGGCCTCTCCCGGCCATGCACCGCGTCGTCGGCGCCCGGTTTTGCGTGTCCGGTTTCTGTGCTGCGCCTGGTCAACGGCCCGCACCTCGAGTCCGCGCGTTTCGCCCCTGTTCCGTCACCTGCGTTTCATCTGACACTTGCCTATGTCCGCTTCGCGACCCGACCCGACCCGTCAGCGCCGCCCGATGCGCCCGCTGCCCGCCATCATTTTCATGAGCCGCTGGCTGCAGGTGCCGCTCTATCTCGGCCTGATCGTCGCGCAGGCGGTCTACGTCGTGCTGTTCATCAAGGAGGTCTGGCATCTCGTCACGGCCTCGATGACGCTCGACGAAACCAACATCATGCTGGTCGTGCTCGGACTGATCGACGTGGTGATGATCTCGAACCTGCTGATCATGGTGATCATCGGCGGGTATGAAACGTTCGTGTCGCGCCTCGGTGTAGAAGGTCATCCGGACGAACCGGAGTGGCTCGACCACGTGAACGCGGGCGTGCTCAAAGTCAAACTGTCGATGGCGCTGATCAGCATCTCGTCGATCCATCTGCTGAAGACCTTCATCAGCCCCGACCAGAATTCGACGCATACCATCATGTGGCAGGTGATCATCCACGTGGCGTTCCTGGTGTCGGCACTCGTGATGGCGCTGGTCGACCGTCTCACCACCCATACGCATCCGAAGCATTTCGAAGAGCCCGCGGTGCTGCACGCCGTCGGTTCGGTTAAAGGTTCGACTCCACTGAAAGCGCACGACTGACACGCACTCGACTGCGTGTCAGAAACAAAAGTTTCCGTCCCTAAGGCGCGCAACCGGCCGCATTGCACTGCGATCGGAACAGAAGCGCCGCTGTCCCCACTGAGCCTAGCTATGACCGTCATCAAACAGGAAGATCTGATTCAGAGCATTGCTGATTCGCTTCAGTACATCAGCTATTACCACCCGCTCGATTACATCCAGGCACTCGGCCGCGCGTACGAACTCGAACAGAGCCCGGCCGCGAAAGACGCCATCGCCCAGATTCTCACCAACAGCCGCATGTGCGCCGAAGGCAAGCGCCCGATCTGCCAGGACACCGGCATCGTCACGGTGTTCGTGAAGGTCGGCATGGACGTGCGTTGGGACGGTGCGACGATGGGCGTCACCGACATGATCAACGAAGGCGTGCGCCGCGGTTACCTGAACCCGGACAACGTGCTGCGCGCGTCGATCGTGAGCCCGCCCGAAGGCGCGCGCAAGAACACGAAGGACAACACGCCGGCCGTGATCCACTACGAGATCGTGCCGGGTAACACCGTCGACGTGCAGGTGGCGGCGAAGGGCGGCGGCTCGGAAAACAAGTCGAAGTTCGCGATGCTGAATCCGTCGGATTCGATCGTCGACTGGATTCTGAAGACCGTGCCGACGATGGGCGCCGGCTGGTGCCCGCCGGGCATGCTCGGCATCGGCATCGGCGGCACTGCCGAGAAAGCGATGGTGATGGCCAAGGAATCGCTGATGGACCCGATCGACATTCAGGACGTGATCGCTCGCGGCCCGAAGGACTGGATCGAAGAACTGCGCGTCGAACTGCACGAGAAGGTCAATGCGCTCGGTATTGGCGCACAGGGTCTCGGTGGTCTCGCCACCGTGCTCGACGTGAAGATCATGGCCGCGCCGACGCACGCCGCGTCCAAGCCGATCGCGATCATCCCGAACTGCGCGGCCACACGTCATGCGCACTTCACGCTGGACGGCTCGGGCGTCGCGAAACTCGAAGCACCGTCGCTCGACGCATGGCCGAAAGTGCAGTGGGAACCGGACACCGAAAAGAGCCAGCGCGTCGATCTGAACACGCTGACGCCGGAACAGGTTGCTTCGTGGACGCCGGGTCAAACGCTGCTGCTGTCGGGCAAAATGTTGACGGGCCGCGACGCCGCGCACAAGCGTATCGCCGACATGCTCGCCAAGGGCGAAAAGCTGCCGGTCGACTTCACGAACCGCGTGATTTACTACGTCGGCCCGGTTGACCCGGTTCGTGACGAAGCGGTTGGCCCTGCAGGCCCGACCACCGCCACGCGCATGGACAAGTTCACCGAGACCATGCTGTCGCAAACCGGTCTCATCTCGATGATCGGTAAAGCGGAACGCGGCCCGGTTGCCATTGAAGCCATCAAGAAACACAAGGCGGCTTATCTGATGGCAGTGGGCGGCGCGGCGTATCTCGTGTCGAAGGCGATTCGCAGCGCCAAGGTCCTCGCATTCGAAGACCTCGGCATGGAAGCCATTTACGAGTTCGACGTCCAGGATATGCCGGTAACAGTTGCCGTCGATTCGACCGGCACTTCGGTGCATCAAACCGGCCCGAAAGAATGGCAGGCAAAAATTGGAAAGATTCCAGTCGCGACAGTCTGATTGCAATTCGACCGATAATCAGATGAACTGAAAAACAGAAACCGGGGCCACGCGCCCCGGTTTTTTTATGGTGAAATGAGAACAATACGCATCACGCAAAAAACCTTGAAAATCAAGCGTGAAACTGCATTTTTGCCTTGGCTTTTTGGCCTTCGGCGTTTATTGTTCTGGGAAATTGAAACCGCTATATAAACCCTCCACAGGACACATCATGCAAGGCGATAAAAAGGTCATCGAATATCTCAACTCGCAGTTGAAAAACGAACTGACCGCCATTAACCAGTACTTCCTGCATGCGCGCATGTATCGTCACTGGGGTCTGGAAAAACTGGGCAAGCATGAATACGACGAATCGATCGGCGAAATGAAACATGCCGACTGGCTTATCGAACGTATTTTCATGCTCGATGGTCTGCCTAATCTGCAAGACCTGCATAAGCTGCTGATCGGCGAAGAAACCAAAGAGATTCTGGAATGCGACCTGAAGCTCGAACAGATTTCGCAGAGCACGTGTAAAGAAGCCATCGTGTATTGCGAATCGGTTCGCGATTTCATCTCGCGCGAAATCTTCGTCAAGATTCTCGACGACACCGAAGAGCATATCGACTGGCTGGAAACGCAAATCGACCTGATCGACAAGATCGGCATTCAGAACTACCAGCAAAGCGCGATGGGTTCGGTCGAATCCTGATCGACCCGGCGCTGAAGCACATCGCGCCGCTTATGAGTCGAGTCGTGGGCCAGTTCATTGCTCGACTCATGAGAACCGCTCAAATGCCATGGCATCCGCCATGGCATTTTTTTCGCGTGCGCCATGACGCGCGAGGTGCGGGCGATATACTTGCGCATCCCGCTTACCCCAATTTCCTTCGACCGCGCGTGATACGTGCCCTCGCCGCCTATGCCTGAACAATCGCCGTCTCCTGCTGTCAGGACGCTCACGCCGGATGCCGCTTCGCGCGCGCCGGTCGGCATTTTCGATTCGGGTCTGGGCGGTTTGTCGGTACTGCGAGCGGTCCGCGCGCAATTGCCCGACGAAGCGCTGCTGTACGTAGCCGACTCGCTCTACGCTCCGTACGGCGAACGCGACGACGACTTCATCACCGACCGCACGCTCGCGATCGGCGAATGGCTGGTCAAGCAAGGAGCGAAGGCGCTAGTGGTGGCCTGTAACACGGCGACCGCCCAGTCGATCGCCGAAGTTCGCGAAAAGCTGACCATTCCGTTGGTGGGCGTCGAACCGGGCATCAAACCTGCCGCGCTGCAATCGAAAACCCGCGTTGCTGGCGTGCTGGCCACCCAGGTGACCCTGCGCAGCGCCCGTTTCCAGGGGCTGCTCGAACGTTACGCCGCCGATTGCCGCTTCCTATGCCAACCGGGCCACGGGCTTGTGCAGGCGGTGGAGCGCTGCGATATCGGCTCGGCGGAATTGCGCGCGCTGCTGCGCAGCTACCTTCAGCCGATGCTCGACGCGGGCGCCGACACGCTCGTGCTCGGCTGCACGCACTATCCGTTTCTCGATGGGGTGATCCGCGAAATCGTGGGCGACCGGCTCACACTGATCGACACCAGCGTGGCGATTGCCCGCCAACTGGAACGTGTGCTCGATCAACATGGCCTGCGCGCTGCGCCGGAAAAAGCAGCCTCTGTTCTGCCCCGTTTTTACTCGACGGGCGACGGCAGTCATCAACAGCAACTGGCCGCCACTCTTCTCAATATAGAGACAGATGTCGAGACGGTGCTGATCCCGTCGCGCCGTACGTCAGCGCCGGATTCCCAAGCCGCATAAACAGCGCTGTATCTATCGTCAGAACATCTTCCCGACGCGTTTTTGCGTGTTTTCCAAGCGCCTGTTCATCGGCGCGCATCCACCGCCAGAAGCCGCTGTGTAGACGAAACCCTTCTAAGAGTCTGGTTTTGTTACAAAAAATCATGCACGACGCTTGCCAAACGGCCCCAACAGAATGATAATAATTCGCATTAACGTTAGCTATGACGCCCTGCCATGATTGTCTGTGTCTGCAAATCTGTTTCTGACCGAACGATCCGCTCGTCGATCGCGGACGGCATCGATTCGTTCGACGAGCTTCAGTTCGAATTGGGTGTCGCTTCCTGCTGTGGCAAGTGCGCGGAATCTGTGCGCGACGTGATGATGCAAAGCGGCGTGTGCGCAAGCCGCTGTGGCGTGGAGTATCATCAGACGAATGCCGTACCGCTGACGTTTTACGAACGCAAGGCCGCCTGAAACACTACTTCGGCGCGGTGTGAGCCGCGCCCTGAAGTGCCGGTCGCTTCCTTGAAGTCCCGCTTCGTTCGCTGTTACGTTTTATCCCACTGCCGTCAGCAAGCCAGTACCCGTACCAGCCAGCTACCCCGCTCACCCGTTAAAAGGAGTTTGAGATGGAATTGCTGATTGGTTTCGTGACTACTTTGTTCATTTCGCTGCTGATCTTCCGAACATGACGATGTCTCGTTGGACGCGCTGCCTCGACAGCGCGCTGCCCCACTGAAATGCAGGCCTCGCATACCGCTACCGCCGGCGCTCCGCCGGCTTCGTCCGTCCGAACGAATTATCGCGCGCTGACCGCGACCGCCATTGTGGTGGGCGTTCACGTCGCGTTGCTCGCCGTGATCCTGACCTTGCGCAATGAGCCGGTGCAGGTCGCGCTCGAATCGCACGTGATGACCGCGCAATTGCTGCCGCCCGCGCCTGTCGCTGCGCCCGTCGCGATGCAATCGATCGCGCCGCCGCCGCCCAAGCCGACGCCGCCGGTTCATACGAAGCCGAAGGTTCAGCCGAAGCCGACTCCGACACCCAAACCGACGCCCACGCCATTGCACGAGGCTGCCGCGCCGTCGCCCACGCCCGTTGCGGCGCCGGACCCGACGCCGCCCGCGCCCGCCGCTCCGGCCACGCCGCCTGCTGCGGCCGCGCCGGCCATCGGTCGTCAGACGATGGAAATCAGCGCGCCGAAAAACGTGTCGCACCTGGAATGCAATATCGGCAAACCGGATTACCCCGCGCTCTCGAGGCGTCGTGGAGAAACCGGCACGGCCTATGTGAGATTCGTGGTCGGCCTGACCGGCAAACTCGAAGACATCGAGCTCAAAAAGAGCAGCGGCTTCAGCCGTCTCGATGACGCAGCGCTCGCCGCCGTGCGTTCAAGCGCCTGCAAACCCTATCTTGAAAACGGCCAGCCGATTCGGGCCGCGTACAACCAGCCTTTCGCCTTCAGTCTCGACGATTGAAACCGAACTGAAGCAGATTTTAAAAATAAGGAATTGCAATGCAAAACTACGGACTGGCGCACGTGTGGGCGCAAGGGGATTTCGTGACGCGCGGTATCGCGCTCGCCCTGTTGATCATGTCGGTGATGTCGTGGAGCGTCATCGTCATTAAAGCGTGGAACGTGATGCGCCTGAAGCGTCTCACGAAGAATGCCGAACAGGCGTTCTGGCATTCGGACGATCTCGCCGACGGCATCAAGAAGCTCGGCGCCGGTTCGTCGACGCCGCACGACAACCCGTTCCTCGCGCTCGCCTTGTCGGGCCAGGAAGCGGCCGATCACCATCACCAGACGCAGCCGCATCTGCATGACCGCATGGACGTGTCGGACTGGGTCACGCGCTGCCTGAAAGACACGATGGATGAAAGCGTGTCGCGCATGCAGAGCGGCCTCGCGATTCTCGCGTCGATCGGCAGCACGGCGCCGTTCGTCGGTCTGTTCGGTACGGTGTGGGGTATTTATCACGCGCTGCTGGCTATCGGCGCAAGCGGCCAGTCGTCGATCGACCAGGTCGCAGGCCCGGTCGGCGAAGCGCTGATCATGACCGCGTTCGGTCTGTTCGTCGCCATTCCGGCCGTGCTCGGTTACAACGCACTGACGCGTGCCAACAAGGCAGTCGTCGCCAAGCTGAGCCGCTTCGCACACGGTCTGCATGCATTCTTCGTGACCGGCGCACGCCTGTCGTCGTCCAAACGCGGTACCGGCGCGGCCGCCTCAGACGGCCTGCGTCTCGCGACCCGCGCCAACTAATCGACGAGGCTTTTTCCGATGGCAATGAGCCCCTTCGCCGGCGACGATGACGACGGCCTGATGAACGAAATCAACATGACGCCGCTCGTCGACGTCATGCTGGTTCTCCTGATTGTTTTCATGGTGACGATTCCGGTGATCCGTCACGCGGTCAAGATCGATCTGCCGCATGCAAGCAGTCAGAAGGAAGATACGAAGCCCGCGCAGGTCACGATCGCGATCGACGCGGACGGCAACGTCATGTGGGACGATCAGAAGGTCGACGACGCGACGCTGAACGCAAAAATCGCAGCGGCCGCGCAAGCGGAGCCGCAACCGGAATTGCATCTCGACGCAGATCGCAAGGTTCCGTACGAGAAAGTGGCGCAGGTGATGTCGGCGGCGCAAGCTGGCGGTCTCACCAAGATCGGCTTCGTCACGCAGCCCGCCAAAAAATAAGAAAAGCCCTTGTTTCAAGGGCTAAAAGTAAAAGGCCTTCATCGTCAGATGAAGGCCTTTTTTTGTGCGCACTCGGCGCCTTCGGGCGGCGGGATCATTTGCCCTCGGTCGAAGTATGAGGGCCACTAGAATCATCGCATGCGACGGCCGTGATCGACACGGACAGCGCGGTCAGCCCTATCAGGCCGACTATCATAGCGGCCATGAGTTTTCGCATAAGAGACTCCTTAGCGAAGGGATTTCAATATAGGCCCGTGAACGCGCGCATTCAAGAAAACGGTCATTGAAAGTACTCATGACAGGCCGCGCTTAAATGCTAAAAACGATGCTGCAATGCGTAACAGCGGCTAGATCGCCGTCGCCATCGACGCTTGTGCGGCGGCTTTGGCTTCGCGCACCGGGCACTCGTCCATGATGTGTTTTCCATCGTCGGGATCGAGCATTTCGACAAGATAATCGACGAACGCGCGCACCGCCGGCACCATCCCCTGCCGCGACACGAATACCGCGTACAACTGCGGCGTCGGAAAAGTCCATCCCGGCATGACCGGCGACAACTGCCCCGCGCGCAATGCGGAGCCATACATCATCTCCGGCAAGGCCGCGATACCGACGCCCGACAGCACGGCTTCGCGGATCGTCATCAGATCGGCAGTCACGAGGCGCGGATCGTGTTCGTGCGCGTGACGTGTGCCGTCGGGCGAAATCAGGTTGTACACGTGGCGTCCGTCGCCGGTCGGCACATCCAGCGTTTCGAAGCGGTTCAGATCGGCGGGCAGCAACGGCGGCGCATTCTGCTGCAGCAGGCTCGGCGCACCGACCAGCATCTGCTGCGTGCGCCACAGCGGCCGCACGACGATGTTCGCGTTTTCAGGCGGATCGGAACGCACGCGCAGCGCGACGTCGATCGAATCCTCGAACAGATCGACCACGCGATTCGTCACCCGCATCACCACTTTCACTTCGGGATAACGGTGCATGAATTCGGGCAGGATCGTCGACAGAATGGTTTGCGAGATCGTGACCGGCACGCTTACGCGCACGGTGCCGCGCGGCGACGAACGCAGTTGCTGCACCACGTTGACCGCCGCCTGCGCCTCGCTCAGCATCGCCTGACAGTGCTGATAGAACAGCTGGCCGGCCTCGGTCAGCGCCAGCTTGCGCGTGGAACGCTGCAGCAAACGCACGCCCAACGATGCTTCCAGCTCCGTCAGACGGCGCGATAGCCGCGACTTCGAGATGCCCAGTACGCGTTCTGCGGCCGAAAACCCGCCATGCTCGACGACCTGCGAGAAGTACATCAGGTCATTCAGGTTGTGTGAATCGATCTTCATCTCATCGTTCCAGTAATAGAACAATCCATTGCGTGACGGCGGCTGGCACCTCGAAAAACGGTCCCTATAATAGCTCCATGTTTCAAAAATAACGCTATTCCCCATTTTTCAAGGTGACTTTAATGAGCTCGGCACGCACGATCGAACGCACGTTTCCCGCCGTCCGCACGACCGAAGGCGGCGGCTTTATCGTCCACCGCCCGTTTCCGACCCGCTTGCTGATGGATTTCGATCCGTTCCTGCTGCTCGACGAAATGGGTCCGATCGACTACGCGCCAGGCGAAGCCAAGGGCGCGCCCGATCATCCGCATCGCGGCTTTGAAACCGTGACATATGTGCTCGAAGGCCAGTTCGGCCACAAAGACTCGGCGGGCCATTCCGGCACCCTGCATGCGGGCGACGTGCAGTGGATGACCGCCGGCGCGGGCGTCGTGCATAGCGAAATGCCCGACCCGTCGTTCGTGCGTACCGGCGGCCGCGTGCACGGTCTGCAACTGTGGGTGAATCTGCCGCGTCGCGACAAAATGATCGCGCCGCGTTATCAGGAAATGCCGTCGTCGAGCATTCCGGTCGCGACTTCCGCGGATGGCAAGGTGCGCGTCAAGGTGATCGCCGGCGAGGCGCTCGGCGTGAAGGCCGCGATCGAAACACGCACGCCGATCCTGTATCAGCATTTCTCGCTGCAACCCGGAGCAACGATCACGCAGCCGGTGCCCGCTGACTATCGCGTGTTCGCTTATGGGCTGTCGGGCAAGGGCTTTTATGGCGAAGGCGAAGCGCGGCAGGAAATCGACGCGCAGAAGATGGTGGTGTTCCAGAACGATGGCGACTCCGTCACGCTGACGGCGGGCGCAGAGCCGCTCGAGGTGCTGCTGCTCGGCGGCGTGCCGCTGAAAGAACCTGTCGTGCGGTACGGCCCGTTCGTGATGAACACCGAAGACGAAATCCGCCAGGCGGTGATCGATTACCAGGCCGGACGGATGGGCGAGATTACGCATTGAGCGTTCGCGCAATTCGAGCGGCGGTGGCGAGAGGTGGCGACAAGGCACGTGAGGTTGCTGTAGGCGTGCATCACTGCCGCTGCGGCTTCCCCGTCCGCTGAGGGTTCCCGGCTTGCCCGGTCGATGCCAGCGGTCAGTGCGCAGCGATCACGCCAGGCCGTAAAACGCACGCTACGCCCTTCCGCGCCGAACCGCGACGCGCTCCATCACGCGGATCACCCCAGGCCGCTATCCCCGGTAATTTCGTTCACAATAGCGGCTCAGGCCGCGCGCCGCGCCGTCTCATTGCAATGAACCTGGGCGCGCGGCGACTTTCCGTCCTGTTCAGGAGCGCGCATGGCAGAGTCCACCGTCACCGCCCACATCGGTTCGACGAATTTCCAGGTCTTATTTGACGACGGCAAGCACACGTGGATCGCCGACGAACCCGAGTCGCTCGGCGGCGGCGATCGCGGCCCGACGCCCGTCACGCTGTTGCTGTCGAGCCTCGGCGCGTGTACGTCGATCACACTGAAGATGTACGCCCAGCGCAAGCAATGGCCGCTCGCCGACGTTCGCGTGACGCTGTCGATCGAAACCGGCGCCGAAGGCTCGACCATCGACCGCAGGATCGTGCTCGAAGGCGATCTGTCGGACGAGCAGCGGGAACGGCTCTTGCAAATTGCCAATGCATGCCCAGTTCACAAGATCCTCACGCATTCCATCACGATCCGTTCGGGCCTCGCCGTCGCCTGACGCGCGGCGATTTGAAGAAGCGGCCACGAGTGAGCGGGCCGCACGTATCGCAACGCTTTCATAGGAAGCTGTCGTCTTGAATTTCGAACACCTTATCCAGATCAACGATCCGTTGAATCCCTTTGTCGACTCGATGACCCGCGACCAGTTGTGGGAGGGTCTCGTGCTGCGCGCCGAGCAACCCCAGCTGTTCGTGCTCGGGCTCGATAGCTGCACGATCGTTTCGCGCGAAGGCAATGTGCTCGAGCGCGAACTGCATTACGGCAAAGCCACCGTACGCGACCGCGTCACGCTGGAAGACGGCCGCAGCGTGCGCTACGACATCCTGCCGACTGCCGACCATGTGGGCGGCTCGCTGACCATGACCATCGAGCAGCCGGACGAGTTGCAACTGTTCCTGCGCTTCGAATACGCGACCACCCTGCCTGTCTCGACCGATCAGGACGCCGTGCAGACGCAGGAAATCGTGAAGTCGGCGTATCGGGAGAACGATATCGATACCGTGCGGCTGATCCGTCAATACGTGCAGACGAAGCAGGAGCCGGGCTCGCTGCATTAAAAGCCGTCAATCGCCGCTGTATGTGAACATCGCGCGGGCGCCCTGCCCGCGCCGCCGCGTGCGGGTCCGCTGAACTGCATATCCGCCGATGACGAGGCCATTTGACACGACCGGCCTCGCTCAGCTCCCTCCTCGAATTCATCTAACTATCGAAACTCAAAACCGATCAATTTCTCTTTCTTGTAAATGGGAATAGTTATCATTTAGAATTAATCCATCGAATCGACGAACACCTAAAACGAATGACCGATCTCAACCGAACCTCTACCCTCAGCCTGCGCCGTCCGGCAGCCGCGCTGACCAGCCGTCCGAAAGCTTCGACGGCGAGCACCTCCGCGGCGAAGCCTGCAGCGGACCGTGCGAGCGGTTCGGCGGAGACCTCAGAGCGGTCGGTGCGCAGCGACGCACTGCTGCAAGGCCACAGTCACATCAGCATCTTGCATAACGGCGAAACCTACCAGCTGCGTGCTACGCGCTTAGGCAAGCTGATCCTGACGAAGTAACGAATTGCAGTCAGTACCGGGTATTGTGGGGACCACCTCCCAGAGAGGTGTTAGGCAGTAGCCAGCCACGACGGCTTGCACGTGAGAACTAGACCCCTTCGTGCAGACACCAAGCCAGCCGTCGCAGCAAGCCAGGCCGCTTTTTTCGGTCCTCACCGACGCGATTGCACGACATGCCGTGCAATGCTCAATGCAGAAAACGAAAAGCCGTGGGATGAAATCATCTCCACGGCTTTTTTTATGCGGCGCGCCAGTTCATGCAAGGCTTAAAGGCTTACTTCCCTGACCAGCCCCAGAACATCAACCACCACGCGCTATCGACCACCGCCAACGCTGCGAGGAACCACACCATCGCGAGACCGCGTTGAACGAATCGTTCGCTGTAGCGACGTGTGACCAGCCACGCGAGCCACGCACTCCACAGGTTCGCAATCGCGAGAATTGCAATGCGCATGTCCGACGCCCACCACAGCGATACATGCTCGGCGCGCAGCAACGACAACGTCGTCGCCGACAAACCAAGAAACACGCCAGTACCGGCAATCGGAATCAACGCCTGCGTCAGATGATGCAGACGCACGGCGTTAAAGCGACCGAGCATGCGCGTCGCGCCCATCAGCAGCACCAGCAGCGTCGTGCCGTACACCAGCGCGGTCGCGAGGATGTAGCCGATCACCATCGTGCCGTCGAGCCACGAAAACACGTCGTTCTGTTCGGGGTAATGCGTGAACAGGAACCACGGCGCGTTGGTATCGAGTGGCCACAGGATGTTGTGATCGACCAGCCAGTTGGCGAAGAACATCTTCAGGTCGACGAACCAGCGCGAAGCGGTCCAGTGGAACGCGCCGATCGCGATGCCCAGCAAGCCGTACAGAATCAGCGCGGTGTCCCACGGATTCGCCTGCTTGTCGCCGAGCTGCACCACTTCCGACGACGGCTTGCGCCACGTCAGCGCCACTGCGTCGCGGTGACCGCTGCAACGGCCGCACATATGGCAGTCCGACGCGCCCTTCATATTGCGCAACGGCACCAGCGGCGCGCAGTTGATCGGGATCACGCGATGCCCATGCTCACCGTTCTTGTACGAGCGGCGCCAAGCGTCTTCATCGACCTTGTAGTGGAACGGCGCGAGCCGCGCCAGAAGCGAAAAAACCCCGTTGACGGGGCAGAGATATTTGCACCAGACGCGTTTCTCCCGCCCGTACAGCAAACCGATGATGATCGCCGCGAAGGTCGATCCGCCCAGCACCAACAACACCGCTTTCGGATACTGGTAGACGCTCACCATCTGACCGTAGATCGTCGTGATGCCGAACGCGACGAACGGCCAGCCGCCCCAGCGCATCCAGCGCGGAATCGCCCAGCCGCGGCCGAATTTGCTGGCGAACTCGGCGAGCGCGCCCTCTGGACACAGCACGCCGCACCACACTCGACCGAGCATCACCATCGACAGCAGCACGAACGGCCACCAGATGCCCCAGAACACGAACTGCGCGGCGAGCGTCAGGTTGTTCCAGAGATGCGCGGTATCGTCCGGCAGCGGCATCACCGCCGGGACGATGATCAGGAACGCGTACACCGCCACCACGACCCATTGAATGCCGCGGATCACGGCGCCGTGACGCTGCATCCACTGCCCTGCCGCCGCGAGGCGGCCCGGACGGGTCATCACGGTGCTCATGCTGCGCGCCCTGCCGCCTGCTGCGCCGGCTTGCTGTTCTTACGGTTGGCGCGGCGCACCAGCAGGTAGACGACCGCCCAGTAGACCGCGTAAGCAATCAGGTTCATCAGCGCGGGATGCGCGCGATAACCTGTCAGCGTGGAAACCAGCGAGCCGAAGGTGCTGGAGTCGTCGAGCAGCGCCGACGAATTCCATACCTGGTCGATGATGGTCGGCAGGATTTCCTTGTCGATCAGCTTGTCGACACCGGTCTGGAACAGCCCCGCGCCGAGGAACAGCAGCATGAATTCAGTGACACGGAAAAACAGGCGCCACGAGAAAATCTTGCCGCCCAGTTGCAGCACGTAGAAGGTCAGGAACGCGAGGCCCAGGCCGAGCACGACGGCGAGCATCTGGCTGCCGTCCACGTGACCCGACTGGCCGAAACCGAGGCCGTACAGGAAGATCACCGTTTCGCTGCCCTCGCGCGCGATCGCCAGAGCGACCAGCAACGCAACGCCCCACCAGTTCGAATCGCGCTTGCTCTTTTGCAGCGACTGTTCCATGTCGCGCTTGAGGGTGCGGCCATGCTGCTTCATCCACAGCACCATCTGCACGATCAGCACACAGGCGACCAGCACCATCGCGGTCTGGAAATAATCCTGCGCGTCGCCGGACAGCACTTCCGTGAAGCCGACCAGCGCAGCGCCCAGCGCTACTGCCGCAATCAGCCCGGCCGCGACACCGCCCCACAGGTACGGCAAACCGCGGCGCGCATCGTCGTCGCCATTTTTCAACCACGCATACAGGATGCCGACGACCAGCAACGCCTCGACACTTTCCCGCCACACGACGAACAGAATCTGACCCATTCCAAGCTCTCCCTTCGATCCTTCTACTGCCTGTGCGAACGCGCCGCCACTCCCGGGCCGGCGCTCGCATTCAGGCCATTACTTCGCGACGATCACGCCCTGCGCCTGCTGGTGAAAATCGTCGAAAAACTTGTATTCGCCCGGCTCCAGAGGAGCAATCACGACGAACGAATCCGCGCCCGGCGCCAACACCTTTTCTTTGCGCAACTGGACGCTTTCGAATTCGGCCGCGCCCTTGCCGGTGTTGCGCACTTCGATCTTGATACGCTGCCCCGCCGGCACTTCGATGCGGGCCGGGTTCAGCTTGCCGTCGTTCATTTCCAGCTTGAAGGTCGGCAGGTCCGCTGCGTGAGCTGCGCCCGCCAGCAAAGCCGTGGCGGCAAACATCGCGA
Source organism: Paraburkholderia fungorum (assembly GCF_900099835.1). Taxonomy (NCBI): domain Bacteria; kingdom Pseudomonadati; phylum Pseudomonadota; class Betaproteobacteria; order Burkholderiales; family Burkholderiaceae; genus Paraburkholderia; species Paraburkholderia fungorum. Next base: position 1,502,546 of record NZ_FNKP01000001.1, on the reverse strand, counting down.
TCTTTCGGTTGATTCTCATTAGCCCTTCCGGAAAACGCGGCGCGACGAAGATGACCACCCGCGCGCCGCCTGCTGCATTGACTCAATCACTTATTTGCCGACGCCTCGCAGTGAACTCACGCGGCGAAGCACGGCAATGCGACGATCAGTACCCGCCCTTCTTGCCGATGCCGGCGAAGGTGAAATCGTATTCGAGCGTGATCGGCTTGAACCACGGACCCACGCCGGTTTCCTTGTCGACGTGACGGCCGAAAGCCATGTGGCCCATCTGCATCGGCGGTTCGACGATCATCTTCAGGTGATACTTGCCCGGGCCTTCCAGCTTGACGTTGTCGCCGTAGTGCGGGCCGTCGTTCGCGACCATCGGCATCAGGTCGCCCTTCTGCACGTTCTTCGAGCCAACCTTGTTCAGTTCGTAATGCACTTGCAGATACGGCATCCAGTCGCCTTCGGCGAAACCGGTCGGGTTGTTCTTGACCGCGTGAATGTCGGTTTCGAGGTGAACGTCCGAATCCGATGCCTTGCGCATCATGCCTTCCGGCTCCATCGTGATCGGCTGCAGATAGACCACGCCGATTTCCATGCCGCCGTGAATCTGCTGCTTGGCGATCGGGTATTCCGCCGCCGAAGCCGACAAGGTCGCCACTGCGGCGACCGCAGCGGCGCTACCACGCACAAATGAAGAAATTCGCATTGAAACTCCTTGTTTTTTTATCAGACTGGATCAAACCCATTGGAACAGTTGGTGCGCATGCCTGTGCGCAGGGTCCCACCGTCCTTAATCGGGCGATCGACCGTCCGCAAACCGCATACATGAAACGTTAATGCGAACCATTCTCAATATTGGCGGAGTTTATCACCGATCCTTGGGGAGAACAAATTGCGAAACTCGCAAAGCCTTGTCGCAAAAGGGTCTTAAGGTTGTTTTAAGGAAGCGCGTGTGGAACGGCACACCGGTGACGCCCAACGCGGCCAGGCAGGGAACCGGCTGGAATTGACAAGGGCGCGGCAGATCGCCACGCCCGTGGGAGAAGGAAATATCAGATGACGTGTCAGACGCCGGAAACGTGATCGCCGACATTCGCGCCAAACACGCGCTGGCGCAGCAACGCCAACTGGTCGCGAGTCTGGGCTGCTTTTTCGAATTCCAGATTCTTGGCGTGCTCCATCATCTGCTTTTCGAGGCGCTTCAGTTCCTTTGCGAGTTGCTTCTCGGACATGTCCTCGAATTTCGCGCGGGTCTGCTGCTCCTTGAGTTCGGCACGCGCGTCGTCGACGTTGTACACACCGTCGATAATGTCGCGAATCCGCTTGACAACCCCACGCGGCGTAATGCCGTTCGCAACATTGAACGCGATCTGTTTGGTGCGCCGCCGCTCGGTTTCGTCGATGGCGCGGCGCATCGAATCCGTGATCTTGTCGCCGTACAGAATCGCCTTGCCGTTCACGTTACGCGCCGCCCGGCCGATGGTCTGGATCAGCGAGCGCTCGGCGCGCAGGAAGCCTTCCTTGTCCGCGTCGAGAATCGCGACCAGCGACACTTCCGGAATATCCAGCCCTTCACGCAGCAGGTTAATCCCGACCAGCACGTCGAACGTGCCCAGCCGCAGATCGCGGATGATCTCGACCCGCTCCACCGTGTCGATGTCGCTATGCAGATAGCGCACCTTCACGCCGTGGTCGGCGAGAAATTCGGTTAGCTGCTCGGCCATGCGCTTGGTCAGCACGGTGACCAGCACGCGGTCGCCGACCTTGACGCGCTCGTTGATCTCGCCGAGCACGTCGTCGACCTGACTGCGTGCGGGGCGCACCTCGATTTCCGGGTCGACGAGACCGGTTGGCCGCACCAGCTGTTCGGCCACCTGCCCGGCGGTTTTCTTTTCGTAATCGGCGGGCGTGGCGGAGACGAACACGATCTGGCGCATCTTCCGCTCAAACTCGTTGAACTTCAGCGGCCGGTTGTCGAGCGCGGACGGCAGGCGGAAGCCGTAGTCGACCAGGTTCTCTTTACGCGCGCGGTCGCCGTTGTACATGCCGTTCAACTGGCCGATCAACACGTGCGATTCATCGAGCATCATGATCGCGTCCGACGGCAGGTAGTCGACCAGCGTCGGCGGCGGCTCGCCCGGAGCCGCGCCAGAAAAGTGCCGCGAATAGTTTTCGATGCCCTTGCAGAAGCCCAACTCCTGAAGCATTTCCAGATCGAAACGCGTGCGCTGTTCGAGCCGCTGCGCTTCGACAAGTTTTCCGTCGCTATAAAAGAATTCGAGCCGCTCGCGCAGTTCGTTCTTGATCGTTTCGACCGCGCGCACCACGGTGTCGCGCGGCGTCACATAGTGCGAAGACGGATAAACCGTGAAACGCGGAATCTTCTGCCGCACGCGACCCGTAAGCGGATCGAACAGTTGCAGCGTCTCGACTTCGTCGTCGAACAACTCGACGCGCACCGCCATTTCGGCATGCTCGGCCGGAAAAATGTCGATCGTGTCGCCGCGCACGCGGAACGAGCCGCGCTGGAAGTCGGCTTCGTTGCGGTTGTATTGCATCGCGATCAGCCGCGCGATGATGTCGCGCTGGCCGAGCTTGTCGCCGGTGCGCAGCGTCAGAATCATCTGATGGTATTCGGACGGGTTGCCGATACCGTAAATCGCCGACACGGTCGCGACGATCACCACGTCGCGCCGTTCCATCAGGCTCTTGGTGGCCGACAGGCGCATCTGCTCGATATGCTCGTTGATCGACGAGTCCTTTTCGATGAACAGGTCGCGCTGCGGCACATATGCTTCCGGCTGGTAGTAGTCGTAGTACGACACGAAGTACTCGACCGCGTTGCGCGGAAAGAACTCGCGGAACTCCGAATAAAGCTGCGCGGCGAGCGTCTTGTTCGGCGCGAACACGATAGCCGGACGGCCGAGACGCGCGATCGTGTTCGCCATCGTGAAAGTCTTGCCCGAGCCGGTTACGCCGAGCAGCGTCTGGAACGCGAGACCGTCCTCGACGCCTTCGACGAGCGTGGCGATTGCCGTGGGCTGGTCGCCGGCGGGCGGGTACGGCTGGTACAACTGGAACGGCGAGCCTTCGAACGTCGCGAATTTGGATTCGTCGAGCGTGTCTTCGGCTTCAGTCAGATGTTGTTCGGACATGGGGACGGCGCGGGCCTTGGGCAAAGAATCATTCTAACGGGTTGCGGGAAACGCGGATCGGGCCAGGATTTGCAGCTTTCCAGACCTTTGCGCGGGGTGACTGCCGGCCGGCGCAAACCACACGCTCTGGCCCTTTGCATGAACAGTCCGTTTCTTTTGCTCGCGGGTTCGCGGCGCTTGCATTCTGAACGTTATTTGCACGGCGGAACGCACGCGACGGCCTTCGCCGGGCATTTTCCACGCCGATCCGCTCAAGCCACATGACGCCAGAGTGCCTGTTTTTCAAGCAAATAATTCCCTTCTGCGAACCGAGTCGTCCGAAAAATGCGCGCGGATTCGTTACAATGCGAAGTTGCGCTCGCTCGCCGCCGTCCGTCACCTGACCTGCGTTTTGCGTCATACCCGTCAGGCTGGGCCGCTCGCGCTCGATGCCGCCTTCTTTGCCCTCTTCCCACTACTGCTGCCACCCATCATGTCTCTGTTCTCCGCCGTCGAACTTGCTCCCCGCGACCCGATTCTGGGCCTGAACGAAGCCTTCAACGCCGATGCACGTCCCACCAAGGTCAACTTGGGCGTTGGCGTGTACTTCAACGAAGAAGGCAAGATTCCGCTGCTGCGCGCTGTCCGCGATGCTGAAAAGGCTCGCGTCGAAGCTGCGCTGCCGCGCGGTTACCTGCCGATCGAAGGCATCGCCGCTTACGATGCAGCCGTGCAAACGCTGCTGCTCGGCAACGACTCGCCGCTGCTCGCAGCAGGCCGCGTCGTGACGGCACAGGCTCTGGGCGGCACGGGCGCGCTGAAGATCGGCGCAGATTTCCTGAAGCGTCTGAACCCGAATGGCAAGGTCGCGATCAGCGACCCGAGCTGGGAAAACCACCGCGCGCTGTTCGAAAGTGCAGGTTTCGAAGTCGTGTCGTACCCGTACTACGACGCGAAGACGCATGGCGTGAACTTCGAAGGCATGCTGGCCGCGCTGAACGGCTACGCGGCGGGCACGGTTGTCGTGCTGCACGCCTGCTGCCATAACCCGACCGGCGTCGACCTCTCCGTCGACCAATGGAAGCAGATCGTCGAAGTCGTGAAGGCGCGCAATCTGGTGCCGTTCCTCGACATCGCGTATCAGGGTTTCGGCGACAACATCGAATCGGACGCTGCAGCAGTTCGCCTGTTCGCTGCATCGGAACTGAACGTGTTCGTGTCGTCGTCGTTCTCGAAGTCGTTCTCGCTGTACGGCGAACGGATCGGCGCGCTGTCGATCATCACTGCGAGCAAGGAAGAATCGGCCCGCGTGCTGTCGCAACTGAAGCGCGTGATCCGCACGAACTACTCGAACCCGCCGACGCATGGCGGCTCGGTGGTCGCAGCGGTGCTGGCTTCGCCGGAACTGCGCGCGACGTGGGAAGCGGAACTGGGCGAAATGCGCGATCGTATCCGCGCAATGCGTAACGGTCTGGTCGAGCGCCTGAAGGCAAGCGGCGTGGATCGCGACTTCAGCTTCGTGAATGCACAACGCGGCATGTTCTCGTACTCGGGTCTGACGGCTCCGCAAGTGGATCGTCTGCGTGAAGAGTTCGGCATTTACGCGGTGGGCACGGGCCGTATCTGCGTGGCTGCGCTGAACACGCGCAACCTCGACGTGGTGGCTAACGCGATTGCCCACGTGCTGAAGTAATTGTTTGTTTGAGCGAGAGCGGGAGGTAGTTGCCTGCTCTGCTGAAAACGCCTGTAGAAACGGCGCCCTGTCTGACGAAAGGGCGCCGTTTTTTGTTAACTAAACTTCGCGGACAATTTTAGTTAGCCCGACTTCAACGCGAATCGCGATGAATGTCGTGCGTGACAAAACCTGCGTCGTTATCGGGCATGTCGAGCCAGTCAGGATGCGCAAGCGAGTGGCGAATATCCTCCAGCCCGCTTTGCCAATGTTCGCGCATGGTCGACAAGCCGAACTGGAAGTCCTTGTAGTGCCCCTCGTACTCCTTGTGCCGGTAGATGAGGTGAATCACGTTGTAGCGCTTCGAGCACGCGAGGTCTTCGGCCAGCTTGCACCACGGATCTTCACGCCCTTCGGCGGCCACCCGCTCCAGCACCTCGCGCAGCACGTGCCTGAAACGTTGCGACCGCTGCAGCATATCGGTCACGAGGCGTGTACGGCTCGAATACTGGATGTCCTTCATGCGCCCCTGGACGTCGGTGATGTTGTCCGGCACCGGTCCGATCGCGCTCCACAAATCGACCTGAAATGCGAGCGTGTCGCGACGCGGCGTGGATTGAATCACCTCGTAGAGCGGCGTATTCGACATCAAACCGCCGTCCCAGTAATACTGGCCGTCGATCTCAACCGCCGCGAAGCCCGGCGGCAACGCGCCCGACGCCATGAAATGCTCGGGCCTCAGCGTCGTGTGTGTGTTGTCGAAGTACGCAAAGTTGCCGGTGCCGCAATTGACCGCGCCCACCGACACGCGCATTTCCTTCGAGTTGATCCGGTCGAAATCGCACAACGCTTCGAGCGTGGCCTTCAGCGGCGTGGTGTCGTAATAACTGGCCATTTGCGGCGGCCCGGACACCGTGGGCAACGGCGGCGGGAAGCGCGGCACGAAAAAGCCCTTCTGCCCTTCGATGATCGCGCCCATTGCCTGGGTTGCCGTGAACGCTTTGCGCACGGCTTCGCTGGAGTTGAACAGCGCATGCTCGATGAAAGCCGGCAACGGCGGCCCGAACGCGGGCTGGCAGATCGTCTCCCAGAATTGCAGCAGCCGCTCGACGCGCTTTTCCGGTGGATTACCGGCAATGATCGCCGTATTCAATGCGCCGATCGAAATGCCCGCCAGCCAGTTCGGCTCGATGCCGGCCTCGTAAAGGCCCTGAAAGACGCCAGCCTGATAGGCGCCCAATGCGCCGCCGCCTTGCAGCATCAGCGCGACGGTTTCGTAGTTGGGCAAATGAAGGTGCCGCCCCGGGCGTGAGGCGGTGGCCGGTCCTGCGCCCTCGCCCTCCCCGTCGCCGGGCGCGCCCACGCGCGCCCGCTTGAGATTGCGTTGCGCCATGGGTGCCCCCTTATTGCATGTACCAGCCGTGGCTCACAATAAAGGACTGGCCGGTCAGCGCCGCCGTCGGGAATGTGGACAGGAACAGCACCGTCTGCGCGACGTCTTCCACCGTGGTGAAAATGCCGTCGACCGTGCCGCCCAGCATCACGCGCTTGATCACGTCTTCTTCGCTGATGCCGAGTTCTTTAGCCTGCTCGGGGATCTGCTTGTCGACGAGCGGCGTGCGCACGAAACCCGGACACACCACATGCGAGCGCACGTTGTGCTTCGCGCCTTCTTTCGCCAGCACGCGCGACAGGCCGAGCAACGCGTGTTTCGCCGTCACGTACGCGGACTTCAGCGGCGACGCTTCATGCGAATGGACCGAACCCATGTAGATCACGATGCCGCCGCGATCGTCCTTGTACATATGCTTGAGCGCGGCTTTCGTGGTCAGGAACGCGCCGTCCACGTGAATGGCCTGCATTTTCTTCCAGTCGGAAAACGAATAGTTTTCGATCGGATTGACGATCTGGATGCCGGCGTTGGAAATGAGAATGTCGACCGAGCCGAGTTCGGCCACGACTTTGTCGATGCCCTGATTGACGGCATCTTCGTTCGTCACGTCCATGGCCACACCGATTGCCTTACCGCCGCCTTTCGTGATTTCTTCGGCAACAGCGTTCGCGCCGTCCTGGTTCAGGTCGGCGATGGCGACCGCTGCGCCGGCTGCGGAAAGAGTCAGCGCGATCTGCTTGCCGATGCCGCTTGCCGCGCCGGTGACCACGGCGACCTTGCCATTCAGATTCGTGTTCGTAGACGACATTCAGAACCTCCATGCAGTTGATAAGCAATGAGACCACGGAACCGCAAGCGACGTGAAGTCAGCCAGACGGCATAGGCCATCCAGCCGAATGCTGCATTGCGGCCAAGGCTGCTATTGTGCATGAACCCTGTGAACTCCAGAGGTAAAACGCACATCGCGCGATATCTCATTAAACTGGACGTTTTCGGTGAAATTCCGGTGACATCAACAACAAGGAGGCATGCATGAATTATCGACGTCTGGGCCGCTCCGGCCTGCAAGTCAGCGAACTGTCCATCGGCTCGTGGGTCACCTACGGCAGCCAGGTGGACACTCACGCGGCGCGTGAATCGCTCGCCGCCGCGCGCGACGCCGGCGTCAATTTCTTCGACAACGCCGAGGCCTACGCAGGCGGCAAATCCGAAGAAATCATGGGTCAGGCTTTGAAAGAGCTGGCGTGGCCGCGCGTGAGCTATGTGGTGTCGACGAAATTCTTCTGGGGTCTCAATGAAGCGCCGAACCAGTACCACACGCTGAACCGCAAATACCTGCTGAACGCAATCGACGCTTCGCTCAAACGGCTGCAACTCGATTATGTCGACCTGGCGTTCTGCCATCGTCCCGATCCGAATACGCCGATCGAAGAAACGGTCTGGGCGATGAGCGACATGATCACGCGCGGCAAGGCGCTGTACTGGGGCACCTCCGAATGGAGCGCCGACGAGATCCGCGCCGCGTATGAGGTCGCCGAGCGGCATCATCTGCACAAGCCGGTGATGGAACAGCCGCAATACAACCTGTTCAATCGCAAGCGCGTCGAGGAAGAGTACAAACGGCTTTATGAGGACCTCGGCCTCGGGCTGACCACGTGGAGTCCGCTGGCGTCCGGCCTGCTCACCGGCAAATATCGCAGCGGCGTGCCCGCCGACAGCCGCGCGCAGTTGCAGGGCTACGACTGGCTGCGCAACATGGTCACTGATGCGGGCAGGAACAACACAGTCGGCAGGCTCGGCGAAGTGGCGGACGAATTGGGCTGCACGATCGGCCAACTGGCAATCGGCTGGATCCTGAAGAACCCGAACGTCAGCACGGTGATTACCGGCGCGTCGCGAGTCGAACAGATCGGCGAGAACATGAAGTCGATCGAGGTCGCGCAACGCATTACGCCGGAGATCAAGAAGCGGATCGAAGACATCATCGGCGACGCGTACGACTGATCCGTACGACTGACCGGATTTGCGTCGGAGCGCGTAGCATGGTTCGACGCGGCAACGCCGTGGAGTGACGCGAAACGGAGGTGGCGGCCCGCAAGGCGCACCTTCCGGCGGAACTTCCCGCAAAGCGCAACGCGGCGTCGCGTACAATACGCGACCGCGCTGCGCATCGGCGATGTTTGTCCGTCGCGCGGCCGTCCTGCACCGCACCGCCGCATCCGTCCGGACCGGCATGCTCTCTTTCAGCGTCTCCTCATCATGCTCAGCTACCGCCACGCCTTTCATGCAGGCAATCACGCCGACGTTCTGAAACACGCCGTCGTGTTGCAGCTCTTGCGCTACCTCGGCCAGAAGGACAAAGCCTACTGGTATATCGACACGCATGCGGGCGCCGGCGTTTATTCGCTGAGGGAAGGCTTCGCGATCAAGACCGGCGAGTTCCAGACCGGCATTGCCAAACTGTGGGAACGCAACGATCTGCCGCCGATCTTCGCCGATTACATCGAAGAAGTGAGCGCGTTGAATCCCGACGGCCAGTTGCGCTTTTATCCGGGCTCGCCGTACATCGCGTGGCGGCAACTGCGCGAACAGGACCGCATGCGTCTGTTCGAGCTGCACACCACCGAAATCGACGTATTGCGCCACAATTTCCGCGACGCGGGCCGTCGCGCCATGCTGTTCGCGGGCGACGGCTTCGACGGCATTATCAAGTTGCTGCCGCCGGCGCCGCGCCGCGCGCTGGTGCTGCTCGATCCGTCCTATGAAGACAAGCGCGATTACATGCGCACGTTTCGCTGTGTCGAAGAAAGTCTGAAGCGCTTTCCGACCGGCACTTATGCAGTCTGGTATCCGCAGGTGCGACGCCCGGAATCGCAGCGTTTTCCTGAGCAGTTGAAGAAACTGCAGGCGCGTAACTGGCTGCACGTGAGCCTGACCGTGAGCAACCCGCCGGCAGACGGCTTCGGGCTGTTCGGCAGCGGCATGTTCATTCTGAACCCGCCTTTTACGCTCGCGAAAGCGCTGAAGGAACAAATGCCTTGGCTCGTAAAAGCGCTCGGCGAAGACAAGGCTGCGGAATTCAAGGTCGAATATCGCGGCGATTGAGGTTCAGTCGTAAGTTGAAGGATGCGGCTTCGAACGCCCGGCCGCCGTCGCGCAGACGGCGCGCTGGAGCATACGCCGCCATCCTCTACTTGAATTGCGCCGCGGCCTTCTGGGCAAAGTCGTTCGTATAAGTCGCGTTCAGATCGATTTTCTTCGGATCGAGCGTGCTATCAAACGACGACAGCGCCCGCAATGAAGTCGCCGGGCCGTCCGCCGGCATCAAGCCATCCGGCGAATAGGCGTCACGTACATTGTGAAAAGCCTCGACATAAAGCGCCGAGTCGTTGAGCAGATAAGCCGGCGGCACCATCTTCAGCAGATCGGCGTCGCTTGCGGTCTGCAGCCAGCGGTTGGCGTGCACGATCGCGTTGGCTAACGCCTGCGTCGTCTTCGGATTCTTCTGAATGAACTGTTCCGACGCGTAGAGCGTCGCCGCGGGCATTGTCCCGCCGAATACCTCCTGCGTGCCCTTCACGGTTCGCGTATCGATCAGCACCCTGATTGCGCCACTACGCGTGAGTTTGGTCATCATCGGATCGACGTTGGAAAGCGCGTCGATCCGACCGCCGCTGACCGCCGCCAGCACCGTGGCGCCGCTGCCCACGCCGATCGCCGAAATTTCGTTGCGCTGCACGCCCGCTTTGCGCAAAGCCACGGTGAGAACGAGATCCGTCGACGAACCCGGCGCGCTCACGCCCACTTTCGCGCCCTTGAAGTCCGCCAGCGTCTTGAGTTGATCGGCCTTCGATTTCAGCACCGCGACCACGATCTGCGGTGCGCGGCCCATCAGCACGAATGCGCGGTAATGCTGTCCTTTTTCCTGCATGAACAACGTGTGCTCGAACGCGCCGGCGCCTACGTCCGCGCTGCCGCCCACCACCGCCTCCAGCGCCTTCGATCCCCCCGCGAAATCTTCGAGCGTGACGTCGAGGCCCTCCTCCTTGAAGTAGCCCAACTGCTGCGCAGCCAGCACCGGCAAATAGTAAAGACCCGGCAAGCCGCCCACGGCCAACGTTATCGCCGGCGTTTCCGGTACGTCCTTGGCGCGCGTGGCACCGGGTAGCGCGATGGCGACAAGTGTGAGCAGCGTCACGCAGGCGCGGGTAGCACGCCGCATCCTGAGAAGGGGCATCTGATATCTCCTTGTTCCTTTTTATTCGATGCGGCGGCACTGCACGATAGTCGTGGCGCGGAATGGCCAGCGACAAGCCGCGCCACGATTGTCGTCGGACGGTTTCGGCCGGGCCATTCGCCCAAACCCCAATGGCGTATGTCGAGCCACTTCACGCGTAATCACGCGGGCGCGCAGCGCCCGGGTGCCCGCCGTGTCATCGATGTTTTTAATAAAAGGAACGAGGAAAAAATCGGCGGGAGAATACGCGCCGCAGACTGTTACTGCGTGCGAGGTAGCGGACGCGGCTGGGGCCGTGGCGTCGAGCCGCCGCCAACCGGCACCTGGATATACGGCGCGACAACTACCGGTGTCGACGACTCAGGGGGCGCCAGTTCGGCGGGTGCAGCGATGGGCTGCGCGCCGACAATCGGCTGCCGCGAGAGCGGCCCGGTCTGCAGCATCGTGCCACCCTGACCGTCGTAAATTCCGCCCTGTGAATCGAGGATGACCGGCGCGCGCGTGCTATCCGACGCAGCGTACGCAGTGGACGCGACCAGAACCGTCGCCAGCGAAGCAGCGGAAGCCACGGCCAGAAAGGATTTAAGCGGACGGACAGGAGGCATAGGCGGACCGGTTTGGTTTGAAAATGCCGAATCGCGCGGACGACGGCGCGGCGAACATTTACCTTACCTCGACGTGAGCCAGGAGGCTAGTCGATATTCGCCACAACTAGCCGTCGGACGCCCAATTCAGTTTTCGAGGTCCAGATGTGACAAAGCCCCGCATTTGACGGGGCTTGACGCTTTACTGCAGTGGCCACGCAACATGCGCCGCCGGGTCAAACGTGATGCGGGCGAAACTTACAGCGAGTAGCCGTTGGTTTCCAGCGAGCGGATACGTTGTTCGAGCTGGACGATGTCCGACGACGAGGCCAGGTAGGCTTCACGGCGGTTACGCTCTGCAGTTTCAAACCAGGTGCTCAGCTTTTCAAGAATGTACGCAAACATGATGTTCTCCAAGGATCAGATTGAATCCCCGGTGAAGTTGGACATCAGGGATTTCCCGCAAAAGGGTTAACCCGAATTATAGCGTGATGGTGCAACCTTGCTAGTGAAATGCCCGCATGACGTGCATTCCGTTTTGGAATGGTGCACGCGTGTGGTGCGTGTAAGTTGTTGATTTAGCGCGATTCAGAATGCATTTTTAACGGAAATTGGTACTTCCCCAAATTTTTAAGCACAATATTGGTGCAAAAAAGGCAAGGTTGCGACAAATAGCATCCAAGGGTTGCACCTGCGTCCTTGTCAGCTACCAACGTTATCGATCATGGCATCCTGATTTCTCCAAATTGGCCTCTGAATCCGGATCGGCAAGACGTTCGATAATCGGGCAGTCTGGGCGGTCATCCCCGTGACAATGGTTTGCCAGATGGGCCAGCGTGTCGCGCATGTCCGTCAATTCGGCGATACGACGATCCAGTTCTGCCACATGTTCCAGCGCGATTCCCTTGACTTCGGCACTTGCGCGCGACCGGTCGTGCCACAGCGCCAGAAGACGTCGAATATCTTCGACCAGGAAACCCAGCCGACGGGCCTGCCGGATAAACCGCAGCGAATGCACCTCTTGAGGCCCGTATACGCGATAGCCCGCGCTCGTCCTCGCCTTTGCCGCCAGCAAACCCACGCTTTCGTAATAGCGGATCATCTTCGCCGTAACACCCGACATGCGCGCCGCTTCGCCGATATTCATGACTTTTCCTCAGAGTATGAATCGATCGTACACCTTCCCATAATGGGAAGGTCACGTACTCAAATACGGTTCGGCAGGCATAATTCAACTATCGCCATCTTGATTTCTCCCGAGACCAATCCAATGACCATCGAATTCCAGGTAGAAGGCATGAGCTGCCAGCATTGCGTCGCAGCCGTCACGAACGCGATTCGCGAACACGACGACACCGCCCAGGTTCAGGTGGATCTCGCGTCGGGGCGCGTGGTGGTCGATTCCACACAATCGGTCGACGCGCTGAAAGCCGCGATCGACGAAGCCGGCTACACCGTCAATGCCGTTGCGACCGGAGTCGCAGGCGACGCCGCCCATTAAGCGAAACTAAACGAAACAAGACGAGCCCCAGATCATGTTCAAGGTTGCCGTTATTGGCGCATCGGGCTTGCTCGGTCGCGCACTCGTCGACGAACTCGCACAGCAATCCGGCTGGCAAGTCGTTGCCACGGCGTTCAGCCGGCCAGGTCCGAATACGGTTGCGCTGGATATTCGCGACGCGCAGGCGGTCGAGCGGTTTGTCGAAACCGAAGCGCCTGACGCGCTGGTGATCGCTGCGGCAGAGCGTCGTCCGGACGTGTGCGAGCATGATCCGGCGCTTGCTCGCGCATTGAATGTCGACGCGGTGCGGACCCTCGCCGCAGCGGCCAACCGGCGCGGCGCGTGGACACTCTCCATTTCCACCGACTACGTGTTCGACGGCACCCACCCGCCCTACCAGCATGATTCCACGCCCGCGCCGCTCAACGCTTACGGACACAGCAAGCTCGAAGGCGAACGTGCGCTAATCGAGACAACCAGCCTCGGCTGTGTGCTGCGGTTGCCGCTGCTATACGGGCCTGTCGTCAGTTGGGCGGAATCGGCTGTTACCAGTCTCGTGCCGGCGATTGCCGCCTCGGCTTCCACGAACGGCGCTAACGACACCAGTGGCAAGCCCGCCGTCATGGACGCATGGGCGATCCGCTATCCCACCTTCACGCCCGACGTCGCCTTTGTGATCCGGCAAATGCTCGAACGGCATTCGCGCGGCGAAACGATCCGCGGCATTGTCCAATGGTCGGGCGACGAACCGATGACCAAGTACGAAATCGCCATACGTCTTGCCGACGCGCTGCAACTCGATGCGCACCTGGCGCCGCAACGCACGCCGACCGACACGACGCCCCGCCCACACAACTGCCACCTCGCTTCGGGCCAACTCGAGGTACTCGGGATCGGCCGCCGCACACCATTCGATACGGCGATCCGGCAGGTATTGGCTGCGCATCCATGGCGAGGCGAAACGCCGTCGACCTGAGGCCGGCGAACCGCCATCAATGAAAATCGCGGCTCGTAGTCGCCAGTTCGCCGAGCCAGTTGCTGAGGTCTTCGAGACGATGGGCGACAAGGTGAACCACCTCGCCCTGGTGTTTCTGCTTTTTCTTCCGGCTGCCGTTGTCTTCCTTATCGGCATTACCGCCACCGGTGAGCACGCCGTCGTCGCGTTGCAAAACGCCGTAAACCGCCAGCAACGATGCGCCCAACAGCGCCTTGCGCTGCTTTTCCACTAGCGACGGCCAGACGATCACATTGACCGAACCGGTTTCGTCTTCGAGCGACACGAACACGGTGCCGTTCGCCGTGCCCGGCCGCTGCCGCACGGTGACGATGCCGCACGCGCGCACCAGCGTGCCGTGCCGGCTCGCAGCAAGCTGGGCCGCCGTACGAAAGCGCTGTTGCGCAAGACGCGCCCGCAACAGCGCTAGCGGATGACGATTGAGAGTGAGCCCGATGCTCGCGTAGTCGTCGACGATCTCGCGGCCTTCGGCCGCCTGCGCCAACGCCAGCGGCGCTTCGGCGATCGGCGCGTCACGCAGCAGCTTCGGCACGATATGTTGCGCAGTCACCGCCCACCAGGCTTCCCGCCGATGCCCGGCAATACTGACCAGCGCATTCGCCGCGGCAAGCGCTTCGAGATCGCGTCGCGCCAGAGCCGCACGACGCGCCAGATCGTCGACATTGGAAAACGGCGCGTCTTTGCGGGCCGCCATGATGCGCTCGGCAGCGTCTTGCGCGAGCCCCTTGATCAGTTGCAAACCGAGGCGCACAGCCGGCCCGCGCAAACCATACGTGTTCGACGGCTGATACACGCGTGCGGCAAGTCGCTTTGCCGCCCACCGGATCGTCCGGCTCACCGACAATCGTCGCAAAGAAAGATCGCGCAATTGCTGCGCCGACAGCACCGCCTGCTGACGACGCAACAAGGTTTGCGCTGCTGAAATCCGCTGCCCCTCAGATTCGCGCTGTTCGAAACACGACTCCCAATCGCTTTGCGTCACATCGGGCGGCAATACCTTGACGCCGTGACGCTTCGCATCCTGAACCAGTTGCGACGGCGAATAGAACCCCAACGGCTGACTGTTCAGCAACCCCGCGAGAAAAGCGGCCGGCTCATAGCGCTTCAACCATGCGCTGAGATAAACCAGCAACGCGAAGCTCGCCGCATGACTTTCAGGAAACCCATACTCGCCGAAGCCCTCGATCTGATTGCAGATACGCTCGATAAACTCCTGCTCGTAACCGCGCGCGAGCATGCGATCGCTCAAATCCTTCTGATATTTCGCGAGGTTGCCACTGCGCCGCCACGCGGCCATTGCACGACGCAACTGATCAGCCTGCTCACCGGTATATTTCGCCGCGACCATCGCCAGATGCATGACCTGCTCCTGGAAAATCGGCACCCCAAGAGTACGTTCGAGCACGGGCCGCAATTCGTCTTTCGCGTAATCGACCGGCTCAAGACCCTGCTTGCGACGCAAATAGGGATGCACCATGCCGCCCTGAATCGGCCCCGGTCGCACGATCGCCACCTCGATCACCAGGTCGTAATACTCCTTCGGTTTCAGACGCGGCAGCATGCTTTGCTGTGCGCGCGATTCGATCTGGAACACGCCGATCGTGTCGGCATGGCCGCACATCTCGTAGACGCCACGATCCTCGCGCGGAATGTCCTGCATCCTGAACGCCGGAAAGCCGCGTCTTAATGCGACAAATTCCAGCCCGCGCCGGATCGCCGACAACATGCCGAGAGCGAGCACGTCGACTTTCAGCAGCTTGAGTGCGTCGATATCGTCCTTATCCCACTCGATCACGCTGCGGTCTTTCATCGTCGCGTTCTCGATCGGCACAAGCCGCGACAGCTTGTCTTTCGCGATCACAAAACCGCCGACGTGTTGCGACAGATGACGCGGAAAAGTGCGCAACTCGTTCGTGAGACGAATCAGATATTGCGTAGTGTGGGAGTTGGCATCAAAGCCCGCTTCGGTCAGATATTTAGCGACCGCGTCCGGGCCGTCCCACCACTGCTGCGACTTGCTGATCCGCTCGATCAGCGACGCCTCCAGACCCAGCGCCTTGCCGACGTCCTTCAATGCACTGCGCGTGTGATATGTAATCAGCGATGCCGTCAACGCCGCCCGATGGCGACCGTACTTCGTATAAATATATTGGATGACCTCTTCGCGACGCTGATGCTCGAAGTCGACGTCGATATCGGGCGGCTCATTACGCGCGCGCGAGATGAATCGCTCGATCAGCATGTTCATACTGATCGGATCGATTTCAGTGACATGCAGGCAGTAACAGACAATCGAATTCGCCGCCGACCCTCGCCCCTGGCACAGAATGTTTCTGGAGCGAGCGAAACTCACGATATCGTGCACCGTCAGAAAATACTTTTCGTATTTCAGATCGGCGATCAGGCTCAACTCCTTTTCG
This sequence comes from Paraburkholderia fungorum, assembly GCF_900099835.1. NCBI lineage: Bacteria > Pseudomonadati > Pseudomonadota > Betaproteobacteria > Burkholderiales > Burkholderiaceae > Paraburkholderia > Paraburkholderia fungorum. The sequence continues at coordinate 1,486,602 of NZ_FNKP01000001.1, read as the reverse complement.
ATCTGGCCGATTCGTTTCAGGTCCATGCCTTGCGGCCAACGTTCCATGGCACCGGCCATGACCAGCTTGCGCAAATAACTCGACGGCGATTCGCTGGCGGGCACCAGTTCTTCGGGATATTCATATGCAAGTTCCGTAAGCGAGAAGCGGCACAGCGCGGCGACGCGCAATGTTTCTTCGAGCGTGTCCCGTGGATACAGCTTGCCGAGCCGGACCCGAGTGCGCATGTGCCGTTCCGCGTTCGGTTCGAGTGCGTGACCGCATTCAGACAGCGGCGTGACGCGGCCGATGGCGGTCATCGTGTCCTGTAAGGGCTTGCGCGATCGCGTGTGCATGAGCACGCCACCCGCTGCGACCAGGGGCAATCCGCTCGCTTGCGAAATCATCCGCAACGCGTCGATCTGAAGATCGTCGCTGCCGGTTTGCCATAGTTCAAGCGCGATCCACGCACGCCCTGCCGCGAACGATGCGAGCCAGTGCGCGCAATACAACGTATGCGAGAGCGTTGCCGTACGCTGCGGCACGAGGAGCAACACGCAATCGGGCAACGTTTTCAGATGCGCCAGATGTGGGAGTGCATCGGTGAAGTCCGATGGGCCGAGACGATAGCTGCCCTTCTCCGCGCGCGATCGCGCCAGCGTAATTAGCTCGGAGAGGTTGCCATATCCATTGCGGTTGATTGCTAACGCGACCAGCGTGCAGAACGGTTCGCCGTTTTCATCGGTCAGGTTGAGTTCGCTGCCGATGATGAGGTGGGGGATGGGTTTTTGCGGTTCGGGTTGGGCGTCGGCGTCGGTCTCTGCGGTTTCTGGTTGCGCTTCAGGAGTTCTTGCTTCGTTTCTTGCCGAAGATTTTCGCGTCTCTTCGTGCGGAACTGCGGCTTCTTTTACGTCTTCAGCGGAGATTGGTGCTTCTGTACTTTCTGCGGCTTCGGCTGCCGTCTCCTTCTCACGCTCTTTCCGTTGACGTTCCCGCTCCTCGCCTATTTCTTTCAGCCTCACATGAGCCCGCACGACACCCGCCAACGAGCATTCGTCAGTGATCGCGAGCGCGCTGTAGCCGCGCGACATGGCCTGCTCAACCAACTCATGCGGATGCGACGCGCCGCGCAGGAATGTGAAATTAGTTAGGCAATGCAGCTCGGCATACGGCGGCAAGTGTGCCGTGGACGGCTGTTGAGCAAGTTGCGATGACTGGAAAATGTTCACCACACTCAACCGAACAGGCCTTGCAAATACCATTCGCCCTTCTCGGTACGCTCCCGATACACCCAGAACATGTGGCCGCGATCGTCGGCGGCAACGTAATAATCCCGTTCGACAATATCGCCGTCCCACCACCCCGCTTCAATCCGCTCGGTACGGGTCAGCATTTTCAACGGACGACGATAGACCGGGCGCTGGTCGCGCATCATGAGGCGCAATGGTTTGTCGAGCATCCAGAGTGGGCGCGGCTGGCTGGGTAGAGGGGTGTCGGGCAATGCCAGACTGTGTTGAGGGTTGGCTGGGTGAGGGAGTATGGGGGCTTGGTTGGTCGCGTTGGTCGCGTTGGTCGCGTTGAGGTCAACAATGTTCTCAGCCATAGTGCCCGAATCTACCGCGGCTGCTCTCGCCATCACCTCGCCCTTCATACGCGCGCCTTCTTCGGCATTCTTCAACTCGTCGATCAGCCAGGTCTTATCTTCCCGAACCTTCGTCCGCCCCTTCGCCGACGAACGCCTCTTGCGCGAAAACGCCTTCGCCTGATAAGCCTCGACGCTCATTGCCCGTTCAGGGCGATGATCGTCCTGCACCGACATCTGCAACACATTTTCAGGCCCCAATCGCGCGCTCAATCGTTCGAGCAGGCGCGCAATCGAATCGCCGTCCGATTCGGGCATCGGAAACAACGTATCGGATTTCCCTGCATATTCGACAATCTGATCTGCAACCAGCTTCAACTCGATGACCGGCGCAGCCAGAACCGTTTGATTCAACTTTTCCCGCAATAGCCAGATCAGATGATCCGCGTCACGCGACGGGATCGCCCACGCGACGTTCAGGCTGGATGTCTTCGGAGCATGACGTGATGCCAATTCATGCTCCATCAGCAAGGTATAACCACTGAGTGCCGCATGATGCGCACTCAGCCAGCCGGCCAGTTGCACGATCAGCCGACGCGCGGCGAACAGCAACGCGTCCGCGTTATCGACACGCGACGGCAATTCCAGTTGCGCATGAAACGATGCCGGCGCACGAAACGCTTCGCGCGGATCGGCACGAGTGCCGTACGCCTGTGCCAGCAGGTCCAGGATGCCGCTACCAAAACGCCGCACGACACCCGTCCTTGGCAACCGACGCAAATCGGCGAGCGTAATGCAGCCGACATGCGCGAATGCATCACGATGTACCTGCGCTACCGGCAATAACGAAACCGATAACCCATCGAGAGCACACTCGAGAGAACTCTGCTTGATCACATGCCAGCGATGTCGCTGCCGGCCAACGCGCGCCTGCGCCAATAACCACGCGCCCCAGGCTGTTGGTGCACAGGAGATGCGCGCCGTATAGCCGAACTCCGCCACTGTCGCAGACACTCGTAACAACAGCATGCGCAAGCCGCCAAACAATCTCAAACCGGAACCGACTTCCAGCAACAAGGTGTGAGCCTCGGCGAGCGACACTTTCGGCGTGTATGTCAACAGCGCGAGCGCGATCGCCTCGAATGCCTGAGTCTCACGGCCTATGTCGGCGGCTAGCAACTTCAATCCTGGCGCAAGCGCCAACGCAGAGGAACGCGAATGACCGGCCTGCACTCCTGCACACAATGCGTCGAAATCCGGCAGCAGAATGTGTGCGTGATCAGCCAGCGCATAACAATTCCCCGCGGCGGCGTCCTGGACATCCTGAGCTTTGCTTGCCTCGTCGCACAACTCATACCGCTTCGGCTTCGCGAGCGAACCATCCGGACGCGGAACGAGAGGCTTCACTGCTTCGAGCGACAAGAGTGGCAATGTGATTGCGATCCACAACATGTTTGACCTCGGGGTCCTGGCGGCTGCCGGCTCCGTTTTCCGGTAGCAAAACGCCTTGTAACGGCAAAACGAGACGCAGAGGTGCGGCGAGAGCGGGACCACGACGCTTGAAGATATCGATCGACAAAGCGATCTCCTGCAACCATTGGCGACGATTGATCGTCTGCGCATTAGGAGGCAAAAGTGGCTCGCAAATTATTCGCAAAGGCGCGGGTGAAGATTGCGTGGCGACCTCGGCAGGCCTGATCAAAAAGGCCAGCGCTGTCGATTCCTGAGCGGCCACTTGCAGACGCCGGACCTTGTCGGCGCGCACATTCGGCAGCCATACCAGAACCGCGCCGATGCCCTCCTGCTTCAATGCCTGAGTAGCCGCCCACAAAGCCTGATCCTCACCTGAGCGCACCCATAAGACCCGCTCGACATCGACACCCCAGGCTCTCAAAGCCGCAGCACATGGCTTATAGGGAGGCGCAACGAGCATGACATGCCGCCCGGCCTGCTTTGTCAGATGGCAAAGCGCATGAGCCAGCAGACGCACCTCCCCCACCCCACAATGTTCGATCAATAACTCGGTCAGACTGCCAGCCGACCAGCCTTGCCCCGGCAGCAGTTGATCTAGCGCCGTATAGCCGCTAGAAATTACGCGAGACTCTGCCTCGGCAATCTCATTGCCCTGCCACACCTGACGCCGCAATTGCGACGACAGCGTAGCCGTCACAAGCTGAATCGCTGCCGCCATAGACACGCTCGTAGAAAGGAAATGCTCACCCTGCTCAAAAATCGAGCAAGCTTGGGAGATGAGTTGATACTGTATATTTATACAGTACTTTGCAGGAAATGTTAAGGACGAGTGGCGCAGCGAAGTGTCACGATTCTTATTTTAATTTTGTCAGACAGTTTGATTTACGCGGAACTCCGAACGATACAGTAGTGAGTTAAATTTCCGCTTTGTGCGCCCCTTCGTGAGCGCCCGACCATCTCGTCGTGAGTTGCGTTAACGGTCTCGGAGCATCGTGTCCCTTTTAAATAGGGAACGGGTGAACACTGTCGAAGAAGAAGTAGTGCTTGGCCGACGTCGGGATCCGCACGATAGCGCGGAATTCAAAAGCCTTGGTAGTGGCCGGCCGCCGAAGACCTGTTGTATCGCTTGCCGCCATCGCGTTGAATCACAAGCTAAACGCGAGGCTGTCAGGGCGCTGGGGGAGGAAGAACAAAGGTAGACGGCCAGTGCGGGTGCGGGCACGGGCGCTTAAGTAACGTTGTGCGATGATTACGGCAGGTGGAAGACGTCGTTCCGGCAGAGCATCACTGAAATGGGATGTGCATCACATGCGAGACCGAAATTCTTTGATCTGCATGCAAATTACATGCATGCCCGGTTGCAGGGCTGGCTCTCCCGCCCTTCTCTTCCTTTCGCTGTGCTTTACGACATCGAGCACGAAGCGTGCGGTCCCCATGACCAGCAAAAAAACAGTGTGCGAGAGGCCTTACGAATGGATGGTTACGCAGCGCAAGCTAGTTGCTTGTAGGCGACCGGCAAACCCGCCTTGACGAATTGAATTATCGAACAGGGTCCGCTGGTTGCCAGCGATGAGGCAGTAATGTCGCGATATCGCTGGCCCTGTGGGTTGGCAGCTGTGTGAGGACGTCTTTCAGATAGGCGTGTGGTTCGTGCCCATTCAGTTGCGCTGAACGTAGCAGACTCATGATGGCTGCGGCTCGTTTTCCGGCTCGAAGTGAACCAGCGAACAACCAGTTCGACCTGCCAATAGCCCAAGGGCGTATCTGGTTCTCAACCCAGTTATTGTCGATAGGCACGTGACCATCATCGAGATAGCGGGTCAGCGCATCCCATCGTTTAAGACTGTAATCCAGCGCTTTGGCAATTGCCGAGCCTTCCGACACCAGCTTGCGCTGCGCCGTCATCCATTCGTGAAGTGCGTCGCAAACCGGTTTGGCCCGACTTTGCCGGAGGGTGTAGCGTTCCTCAGCTTGCAGTGTTACGGCATCACGCTCGATGTCGTAAAGCGCAGCGAAGAACGGCAGCGCCTGCGCGGCGATCTGACTGCTGTGATTAGTGTGCAGATCGAAGAACTTGCGTCTCGCGTGCGCCGCACATCCGATTTCAGTGATGCCCTGCTGGAATCCAGCCTTGTACCCACTGTAGTCGTCGCATACCAGTTTGCCTTGCCAGCCAGCGAGGAACGCGCGGGCATGTTCGCCTGCACGGCTGTCGGCGAAGTCGTAGACCACGGCGCGCAGTTCACTGTAATGCGTCGGCGTATATGCCCACAGATACGCGCGATGTGTCTTGCCTTTGCCCGGACTGAGCATCTGTACCGGCGTCTCATCCGCATGCAGCACACCCTGCTGCAGGATTTCCTGGTGCAGCGCGTCGACCAGCGGTTCTAGCTGCACGCCGCACGTGCCGACCCATGCGCCCAATGTCGAGCGCGGAATCGCGACGCCTGCTCGCCCAAAGATCTGCTCCTGACGGTACAGCGGAAGGTGGTCGGCGTACTTGGCAACCAGCACTGACGCCAGCAGTCCCGCGGTCGGGATGCCCTTGTCGATGACGTGCGCTGGCACCGCAGCCTGAATCAGTGTTTCGCAGTGTCTGCACACCCACTTCCCACGGATATGCCGCTCCACGGTGAACACGCCCGGCGTGTAGTCCAGCTTCTCGCTGATGTCTTCGCCGATGCGCACTCGCTCGCAGCCACACTGGCATACGGTGCTCTGCGGTTCGTGGCGAATCTCTGTGCGTGGCAATTGCGCCGGCAGCGCGGCACGCTTCGGCTGTTGGGGTAGCGGCCCGGTGGTGTCTTGTGGCTGAAGTTGCTCGAGCTCAACTTCAATGGCGGCGAGATCCGCGTCAATCGCCTCATCCAGCAGATTCATCTGATCGCGGCTGACCTGCTCGCTGCGCTTGCCGAACTGATAACGTCTGAGAATCGATATCTCGTGGGTCAACTGGTCGATCCGGGTCTGCCGGTAGCGTAGCTCCCGCTCTTTCTCACCGACCTCGCGGGTCTTCTCCTCGATCTCCCGGTCCCTGTCTTCGACGCGCGCAATCAATTGTGTGGCGAGCGCACGCAACTGTTCCGGGCTAAGAGCATTGAGGTCGGCTGGCAGGTCCATGCAGACGAGTCTGCCAGAACCCCGGAGAGCGCGAAAGCGCGACTGTTTACGTCCCTGGCGTCTTCAAATGACACGGATCACACCGTTCGCGCCGATGCGCTGCCACGGCAAACCCACTACCAGACCTTCGAGCTGTTCCTGCGTGAGCGCGTATTGCCTGGGCTCGCTACCGGCGCGCGGCCAGACGAATTGGCCCTCATTCAGCCGTCGCGCGGCCAGCCAGATGCCAATCCCATCGTGAACCAGGACCTTCAGGCGGTTGGCCCGCCGGTTGGCGAACAGGTACGCATGGTGTGGATGCGCGGCGCCGAACACGTTGATCACCCGACCCAGTGCCGTATCGAATCCGGCCCGCATGTCCAGCGGGTCAACTGCCAGCCACACCTGATCAATACGGATCATGCGAGCCACTCGCGCAGCCAGGCGGCGCATTGCGCTGCCTCTGAGGTTGGCCAGCTCACCGTTATCGACAGGTCCGCGCGACGCACCTCGACGCGAATCTCAGCTGTACGCGTGTTTCGCATCTCAAGTGGCAGCGGTACAAATTCCGGTGTCGGTGTCCGCGCCGCTGATGGGGGCGCTGTCAGGTCGCTACGGGCCACAAGCACACAATCGTTCGTTTCGGCCTGCTCGACCCAGCGTCGAAGCAGATTGGCGTTCAGCTTGTGGTGCAACGCGATAGCCGCGAGCGACACCCCCGGCCCCTGGCAAGCTGCCACAACCTGAGCCTTGAACTCGATACTGTAGCGCCGGCGTCGTCGACGGCCAGGCACTACTCCTTCTTCAATAGTGTTCACGTGTCCACCTATTTAAGTGCACACGATGCTCCCACGACTTTCAGCGCAACTCAAGATGAGATGACCGGGCGCTTACAGTTGCTTTCGGAAAAGGTTCATCGAATGCGAAAGCGCTGAATTACAGCCTTAAGCATCGGGAAGCGCTAACGCGCTATTTAGCGCTGGGTTGGGATGCCGTGCATATCATGGTCGCGGCCGCAGCGCGCTCCTGCCATGGCCGGGATTCCTCTGCAGCCTGCGGGATGCGCCCCCCCCCCGACGCTTTCAGGATGGTGAATCGGTGCGTGTAAACGCAGAAACCCCACCTTTGCGGGGTGGGGTTTCTGATGCTGCTGGGGAGCCTGACGATTACCTACTTTCACACGGGCAATCCGCACTATCATCGGCGTGGAGTCGTTTCACGGTCCTGTTCGGGATGGGAAGGGGTGGTACCGACTCGCTATGGTCATCAGGCATGACTTGTTGTCGCACTGCTCGTGGAGCAATACAACCAATCTGGAAGAAGTAGTTTCTGGTGATGCTCACCAGAGAAGCTTTTGGGGTTGTGCTGTTTCTGGCACAACACTGATCACTCAACCGTGCGTCTCGTGTCCCTTTGCGGGAGCAAGACACACCTGTTATAGGATCAAGCCTTACGGGCAATTAGTATCAGTTAGCTTAACGCATTACTGCGCTTCCACACCTGACCTATCAACGTCCTGGTCTTGAACGACCCTTCAAGGGGCTTAAAGCCCCGGGGATATCTCATCTTAAGGCGAGTTTCCCGCTTAGATGCTTTCAGCGGTTATCTCTTCCGAACATAGCTACCCGGCGATGCCACTGGCGTGACAACCGGTACACCAGAGGTTCGTCCACTCCGGTCCTCTCGTACTAGGAGCAGCCCCCTTCAAATATCCAGCGCCCACGGCAGATAGGGACCAAACTGTCTCACGACGTTTTAAACCCAGCTCACGTACCTCTTTAAATGGCGAACAGCCATACCCTTGGGACCGGCTACAGCCCCAGGATGAGATGAGCCGACATCGAGGTGCCAAACACCGCCGTCGATATGAACTCTTGGGCGGTATCAGCCTGTTATCCCCAGAGTACCTTTTATCCGTTGAGCGATGGCCCTTCCATACAGAACCACCGGATCACTATGACCTGCTTTCGCACCTGCTCGACTTGTCGGTCTCGCAGTTAAGCACGCTTATGCCATTGCACTATCAGCACGATTTCCGACCGTACCTAGCGTACCTTCGTACTCCTCCGTTACACTTTGGGAGGAGACCGCCCCAGTCAAACTGCCTACCATGCACTGTCCCCGACCCGGATAACGGGTCAAGGTTAGAACCTCAAACAAACCAGGGTGGTATTTCAAGGTTGGCTCCACGCAGACTGGCGTCCACGCTTCATAGCCTCCCACCTATCCTACACAGATCGGTTCAAAGTCCAATGCAAAGCTACAGTAAAGGTTCATGGGGTCTTTCCGTCTAGCCGCGGGGAGATTGCATCATCACAAACACTTCAACTTCGCTGAGTCTCGGGAGGAGACAGTGTGGCCATCGTTACGCCATTCGTGCAGGTCGGAACTTACCCGACAAGGAATTTCGCTACCTTAGGACCGTTATAGTTACGGCCGCCGTTTACCGGGACTTCAATCAAGAGCTTGCACCCCATCATTTAATCTTCCGGCACCGGGCAGGCGTCACACCCTATACGTCCACTTTCGTGTTTGCAGAGTGCTGTGTTTTTATTAAACAGTCGCAGCCACCAGTTTATTGCAACCCCTTCACCCTTTGCCCGCAGGGGCATCAAGCTACAGGGGCGTACCTTATCCCGAAGTTACGGTACCAATTTGCCGAGTTCCTTCTCCCGAGTTCTCTCAAGCGCCTTAGAATACTCATCTCGCCCACCTGTGTCGGTTTGCGGTACGGTCTTGTTAAACTGAAGCTTAGAGGCTTTTCTTGGAACCACTTCCGATTGCTTCTTCACCTAAGTGAATGGCCTCACACCCTTGAATTCCGCGCCCGGATTTGCCTAAGCGCCTTCTCCAATGCAAGGACCGGGACTTCCAACACCCGGACAACCTTCCGCGATCCGTCCCCCCATCGCATTTAACAATGGTGCAGGAATATTAACCTGCTTCCCATCAGCTACGCATTTCTGCCTCGCCTTAGGGGCCGACTCACCCTACGCCGATGAACGTTGCGTAGGAAACCTTGGGCTTACGGCGAGGGGGCTTTTCACCCCCTTTATCGCTACTCATGTCAGCATTCGCACTTCCGATACCTCCAGCACACTTTTCAATGCACCTTCGCAGGCTTACGGAACGCTCTCCTACCATGCACATAAATGTGCATCCGCAGCTTCGGTATATTGCTTAGCCCCGTTACATCTTCCGCGCAGGACGACTCGATCAGTGAGCTATTACGCTTTCTTTAAAGGATGGCTGCTTCTAAGCCAACCTCCTGACTGTTTTAGCCTTCCCACTTCGTTTCCCACTTAGCAATATTTGGGGACCTTAGCTGGCGGTCTGGGTTGTTTCCCTCTTGACACCGGACGTTAGCACCCGATGTCTGTCTCCCGTGATTGCACTCTTCGGTATTCGGAGTTTGCTATGGCGTAGTAATCCGCAATGGACCCCACAACCATGACAGTGCTCTACCCCCGAAGGTGATACACGAGGCACTACCTAAATAGTTTTCGGAGAGAACCAGCTATTTCCAGGTTTGTTTAGCCTTTCACCCCTATCCACAGCTCATCCCCTAACTTTTCAACGTTAGTGGGTTCGGACCTCCAGTACGTGTTACCGCACCTTCATCCTGGCCATGGATAGATCACCTGGTTTCGGGTCTACACCCAGCGACTGAATCGCCCTGTTCGGACTCGCTTTCGCTACGCCTGCCCTAATCGGTTAAGCTTGCCACTGAATGTAAGTCGCTGACCCATTATACAAAAGGTACGCAGTCACCCCTTGCGAGGCTCCTACTGTTTGTATGCATGCGGTTTCAGGATCTATTTCACTCCCCTCCCGGGGTTCTTTTCGCCTTTCCCTCACGGTACTGGTTCACTATCGGTCGATCACGAGTATTTAGCCTTGGAGGATGGTCCCCCCATCTTCAGACAGGATTTCACGTGTCCCGCCCTACTTGTCGTACACCTAGTTCTTCCTCGCTGCTTTCGTCTACAGGGCTATCACCTGCTATGGCGGCACTTTCCAGAGCCTTCGACTAACAATGAAGATAAAGAGTACAGGCTGGTCCCATTTCGCTCGCCACTACTCTGGGAATCTCGGTTGATTTCTTTTCCTGCGGTTACTTAGATGTTTCAGTTCACCGCGTTCGCTTCTCATAGCCTATGTATTCAGCTATGGATACTCCATTAGGAGTGGGTTTCCCCATTCGGATATCGGGGGATCAAAGCTCGTTTGCCAGCTCCCCCCCGCTTTTCGCAGGCTACCGCGTCCTTCATCGCCTGTGATCGCCAAGGCATCCACCACATGCACTTGTTCGCTTGACCCTATAACGGGTGTGTCTCCCGCCGTCTTCACTGGGAAGACCGCGTTTTCTCACACTCGCTACAGGTTGAGTATTCGTGTTGCGCCGTATTCCAAGGCAATCTTTCGATCACCTTTTCATACATTGATACAATCACAACCCTGATCCACCTACTCACACACCCATCTCTAAGTATGCTTTCGTGAATCTCTTTACTACTTCTTCCTGATTGTTAAAGAACGACAGCCGATATCGCGATTGCTATAACCGCGTATCCCTACTGACTGGCTCAATCGCCAATGCATAACGTTCTGCGCATTCACAGAACACTAGGCATTGAAGATTGGTGGAGGATGACGGGATCGAACCGACGACCCCCTGCTTGCAAAGCAGGTGCTCTCCCAGCTGAGCTAATCCCCCAGTCATACAGATATCACAGAGGTTTTTTATCGATTAGTGCAGCCACCGCAGAAACAGTGGTGGGTCTGGATGGATTCGAACCATCGACCCCCGCCTTATCAAGACGGTGCTCTAACCGACTGAGCTACAGACCCCTGAGTCTGTCTTGATTTACAGCCGATAAGCGTGAGCGCTCAACACTTGATGCGTTAGCTCGAGAAAGGAGGTGATCCAGCCGCACCTTCCGATACGGCTACCTTGTTACGACTTCACCCCAGTCATGAATCCCACCGTGGTAAGCGCCCTCCTTGCGGTTAGGCTACCTACTTCTGGTGAAACCCACTCCCATGGTGTGACGGGCGGTGTGTACAAGACCCGGGAACGTATTCACCGCGGCATGCTGATCCGCGATTACTAGCGATTCCAGCTTCACGCACTCGAGTTGCAGAGTGCGATCCGGACTACGATCGGTTTTCTGGGATTGGCTCCCCCTCGCGGGTTGGCGACCCTCTGTTCCGACCATTGTATGACGTGTGAAGCCCTACCCATAAGGGCCATGAGGACTTGACGTCATCCCCACCTTCCTCCGGTTTGTCACCGGCAGTCTCCCTAGAGTGCTCTTGCGTAGCAACTAGGGACAAGGGTTGCGCTCGTTGCGGGACTTAACCCAACATCTCACGACACGAGCTGACGACAGCCATGCAGCACCTGTGTTATGGCTCCCTTTCGGGCACTCCCACCTCTCAGCAGGATTCCATACATGTCAAGGGTAGGTAAGGTTTTTCGCGTTGCATCGAATTAATCCACATCATCCACCGCTTGTGCGGGTCCCCGTCAATTCCTTTGAGTTTTAATCTTGCGACCGTACTCCCCAGGCGGTCAACTTCACGCGTTAGCTACGTTACCAAGTCAATGAAGACCCGACAACTAGTTGACATCGTTTAGGGCGTGGACTACCAGGGTATCTAATCCTGTTTGCTCCCCACGCTTTCGTGCATGAGCGTCAGTATTGGCCCAGGGGGCTGCCTTCGCCATCGGTATTCCTCCACATCTCTACGCATTTCACTGCTACACGTGGAATTCTACCCCCCTCTGCCATACTCTAGCCCGCCAGTCACAAATGCAGTTCCCAGGTTAAGCCCGGGGATTTCACATCTGTCTTAGCGAACCGCCTGCGCACGCTTTACGCCCAGTAATTCCGATTAACGCTTGCACCCTACGTATTACCGCGGCTGCTGGCACGTAGTTAGCCGGTGCTTATTCTTCCGGTACCGTCATCCTCCCCGGGTATTAACCAGGAAGTTTTCTTTCCGGACAAAAGTGCTTTACAACCCGAAGGCCTTCTTCACACACGCGGCATTGCTGGATCAGGCTTGCGCCCATTGTCCAAAATTCCCCACTGCTGCCTCCCGTAGGAGTCTGGGCCGTGTCTCAGTCCCAGTGTGGCTGGTCGTCCTCTCAGACCAGCTACAGATCGTCGCCTTGGTAGGCCTTTACCCCACCAACTAGCTAATCTGCCATCGGCCGCCCCTGTAGCGAGAGGTCCTAAGATCCCCCCCTTTCCTCCGTAGAGCGTATGCGGTATTAATCCGGCTTTCGCCGGGCTATCCCCCACTACAGGACACGTTCCGATGTATTACTCACCCGTTCGCCACTCGCCACCAGGGTTGCCCCCGTGCTGCCGTTCGACTTGCATGTGTAAGGCATGCCGCCAGCGTTCAATCTGAGCCAGGATCAAACTCTTCAGTTCAAACCTGTTACTGTTTTTCGGTTCCGTTAAGAACCGGTCGCTCACTCAACGTACTGACGAATGATTCATCTGTCCGAGGACAGAAAAACCTTCCTTTCATTACTGTGTGAGACTTGATGCTTTTGCTTTGCAGCAGACCCCGAAGGATCCACTCGCATCGCGTATCAAGCGCCCACACTTATCGGCTGTTAATTTTTAAAGATCGATCCGCTCACAAAACTGCGCCCACTTCAACCACCCGGCACCGCTTCGTTCTGCGTCGCTGCGTCTGCAGCAGAGAAACGAGATTATGAGGAACTTTCGCAGCGTCGTCAACAGGTTTTTATCACTTACCAAACCTGCCTACTTCGCTGGAAGCCTTGCCACTGCTGGCTTTCCCGCTTCCCCGTGCTCCGGTATCCGAAGCACGAAAGAGCGAGATTCTAGCGAGCTGCGCAGGCAGTTGCAAGCGTTATCTGAAGTTTATTCAAGGTGTCTTTTCTACGCGGGCGGCATCATCTGGGAGGGGTACCTGGAGATCGGGCGCTAACGCACGGCCGCCCGGCGCACCGATTGTCCAGTCATGCAGTACGGTATAAGCAACCGCCAACAAAGTCGGCCCGATGAAAACGCCAAGGAAGCCGAAGGCTAACGCGCCCCCGAGGATACCCAGCATCACCAGGATCAAAGGCATGTCGCTATTCTTGCCAATCAGGATCGGCTTGATGACGTTGTCGGACATGCCGACAACCAGCACGCCCCACACCACCAGGAAGATCGCCCAGCCAGTTGCGTCGCCGTGATACAGCCAGATCGCTGCGGGTAACCAGACGATCACCGGCCCACCCGGCACCACCGACAAAAAAAACGTCGCCAGCCCAAGCAGCGCCGGCGCAGGCACGCCGGCGATCCAGCAACCAAAACCAGCAAGAATCCCCTGTACGAGGGCCGTGCCGAGAATCCCGTAGACGACGCCTTTTACCGTGCTGCCCGCCAGCGCCAGCAAATAATCAGCACGCTCGCCAGCAATACGCCGCATGCCGGCATTCAGCCACGCCGCCGCCCCTTCCCCGCCCGTGTAAAAGAAGAACGCAAGGATGATACTCAACGCCAGCAGCCCCAAGCCGTGCGTGACGGCAAGCCCCGCTGCCAGAATCCACTTGCCGGCCGGCGCCGCAAGCGTGTGCAACTGAGCGATAAGTTCCGAATTGCTGCTCGTCAGACGTGCCCAGAAGGCCACGATGCTCGAACCAACCACCGGAATCCCATCGACCCAAGGCGGCAAATCAGGCAAACCGGCTTCAAAAAGCCTCTGCACCAGCGCAACGATGTCATGGACATGCGCACCGAATGCAAAGCCCGCATAGACAAACGGCCCGAGCACGACAATCAGAATGATGAGCACGATCAACGTGGCGGCCCATTTGCGCCGGCCACCGACCGCTGCAGTCAGCCTCCGGTAGAGACCCCACGAGCTGTAGCTGAGAATGGCGCCCCACAATAACGCGGTCGTAAAAGGCGCCAGCACCAGCAACGAGCCGCCCACGAGAATGATCAGCGCAAAAACCGCGGCTAGACGCTCGATCAGTTGGTCCGATTTCACGATGAATCTCCTATTGCGCCAGACCACGGCGACGAATTGACATATGCCAGTCAGGCGGCCACTGAACGCCGTCAGTATAGAAGCGGGGGGCGCCCTCGGGGAGCCTCTTATATCATTCGCTCAAGGCCTCGTGGAGCAGGCTCAGAAGCCACACGCAACAGGCTGAATTTTCGTGCAGAAACGCCCTAATTCATCCGGCTCTGCCGGCCAAACAATATGGCGGCATAGAAACGACTAGAATATAAGGTTCTGTGCCCCCCAAATTCTGGATTTATGCGCTCGCGAATCGCCAAACGTCTCCCCCCCGATGCCGACAAGCTCGTCGGTCTCTCGCTCGCGCTTTTCGCGTCGGGCAGCCGCACCGAGGACCGCTTCTGGGAAGCGAAACTCGACGCGCTGCTGACCAAGATCGTCCGCAACGCCAACCAGACTACGCTGGACGCGGCGCTCGATCATCTGCAGCAGAATCATCCTGACGCTTATGGCGCGCTCGCCGACATGGCGGAAACCCACAGCGAGTCATTCATCGTCGAGCATGACGGCGTGCCTTATGAGGCGCTGCTGATCGCCGCGCCCGTGCTCGCGTGGACCCGCTACGTGATCCCGTCGGGCCCGCTCAAGACCGACGCTGCCGACGCGCTGCGCGCGCACCTGCAAGCCCACGTGCTGGCCGCAAACACGCGCGTCGCGATGGCGCCGTTCCTGTACAGCATCGACCAGTTGCCGCGCCATCACGTCGAAACGTGGCGGATCGCGCAGCAACTCACGCAGGCGGCTCTGGCCGGCGGCAACATCAAACTCAATTTCGGCGAACTGCCGGAAACCTCACCTATTCTGGCCGACCCGCGCTTCCTGCTGGCCGTCGTGGCTGCGCCGGTGGGCGAGCCGGCATTCCGCTGGCAGGAAGAGGAGCACGGCAACCGGATCGAGCGCGGCCAATGTCTTGAGCAGTGGTCCACGCAAGGAGGCGCCAACCTGTCGCTGGCGCTGCCCGGTTGCGAATTCGAGTGTCTGTTGCCGGACGCTTACTACTCGGCATGCCGCGATGCCGACGAAAGCGTACGCCCTCACACCGTGCGTACCGCCGTGCGTTATCTATTCGACACAATTGGCGCGGCGCCCCAGGAGCTGCGAGCGGTGGTCGCCGGTTTCGGCGAACGCCGTATCGACGAATACCGGGTTGGCTTCACGCGCCGGGGCAGCAACGACGTGATTTACGGCGTCGTGTGGCCGCTCTACGGCCGTGAGAACGGCGAGCCGGGTATCGATGAAGAACCGCAGGAAACCGCGGCATCGGACGATCCGCTTGAAGAAATCGTCGCGTTGCTGAAGGAAACCGGTGTGACCGAAGTGCGGCGTCACGCCGGGCGCTTCGAGCCGGAATATTGCGACGACTGCGGCGTGCCGCTTTATGCAGACCCGCTCGGCGAGATCGTTCATGCCGAAATGCCTGAAGACGCGGAACCGGCGCAGCCTCACTTCCACTGAACCTTGGCGCGTACGCCGTCGCACGCTGTTGTAGAAATGTCGCAGAAGCAACGCAGCCTCCAAAAGAATGCCGCTCAGTTTTAAGAACTGAGCGGCATTTTTCATTTCAGGGCGATGCCAGCCAGCCGCCCTTTCGCACGTCTTTGCCCGCCAGAAAAGACCTCGACCAGGCGACGTCAGCGCCTTCACAGGCGCTCTTACTCATTCTTCCTATGCCTTCTGGACAGGCCGTCAAATCGAAGGGAATTTGTCATGATAGTCACGGCGACGCATCGAGGCTCACCCCGGTCATTTGCCGGGGATGCGATGCGCCACCCGCCCTTTCGTCAGATCCACCTGGAGACATGTGCATGCGATTCTCAATACTCAACTCAAACGCAGAACGACGTGATGGGCTCAAGGCATTGCTGCGTCAGATCGACCGGCTTGCACGCTTCACCGAAGCACAGGATTGGCGTCAGATTGAGCGCACGTTCAAGCGTCACCGGCCCGACCTGTTGGTAATCGACTGGCAGGACTGGATGTCGATGGAAGAAGTCCGCCATCTGCTCAGCCACTATCCCGATTTACGCGTTGCCGTGATGACGGACCAGACTTCTCCGGGCAAAGTTCGGGAACTCATGGACGAAGGCGTACTCGGTGTCGTGCCGCGCGCAACTGATCCGTGCCTGATCGTGCGTGCCTTTGAAATGGTGCTGCTCGGCGGCCACTACGTGCCGCCCGGCGCGGTGGCGCTAGATCCTCCGTTGCCGCCGGACACCACCATCCGGGTATTCGACGAGAAAAATCCACCGCCACGTCGCGCCAGATTGTCGAGCGGACTGTCGCCCCGGCAGGAGCAGATCATGCGCTGCGTGCACATGGGCAGCACCAACAAGATGATCGCGCGCACCCTCGGCATCAGCGAGGGCACCGTCAAGACCCATTTGACCTGCATATTTCAGCAACTCGGAGCGTCCAATCGCGCCGCCGCGGTTGCGCTCTATAACGGCTGGATGTCGAGTCATCTGCAGGTTCTCCGCAATAACAGCGACGGCGCGGCTCGTCCCGTCGTAGAACAAACCAGCGCGGCCCCTTCGAAGCGCGCTGCGCGGCGGCGCTTCCAGTATCCGTTGCAGGCCGACGACACGAACGCGCCATTGCCGATGGCTGCCGAACCCGCGACGCCTTACGGCGACGCGCCGCCCGCCGGGCCGGAGCCTGAACCCGTGGAGCAGGACTAGGCATGCGGGTCGTCGCTGGGCACACCCAAGTCCGATAAGCATTTTCTTGAGGCGTTTGCGCTACCTGGCATGGAATCCGCTCCCACTTTTTCTCGTCCAACGAGTAATATGAGATACATGGGTTTCCTCTACACACCGCTTCCGTTCTGGGTCGCTGTCGGTGGCTGGATCGCCACTGCGATAGTGGTCGCGCTCGCGCTGTGGAAAAATCCTTTCAAACGACTTCAGGACAGCACGCTACAGCACGTCTGGCTTGCGATCATCGTCGCAGTGTCGGTGCTGTGGGCGAGTAATGCCTGGCTCGACGACGGCACTGTGATGCACCTGCTCGGCGCCACGTTATTCGTCACGTTATTCGACTGGGCGCTGGCGCTAATCGCCATGGCGGTGGTCACCGGTCTTGCGGCCGTTGTGTTCGATGCCCCGTGGCAGGGCATCGCGCTCACTTTCCTTGTGTACGGCGCACTGCCTGTCGGCATTTCGACGCTGCTCCAGCGCATCAGCATCGCGTGGCTGCCACGCAACCTCTTTATGTTCATCTTCGGCCAGGGCTTTGTTTCGCCCGCTATCGCCGTGTCGCTCACTGCCGCTGCGGCGCTCGGTCTTCATATCGCTCTCGCGGATGGATCGACGACCGTGGTGCCAGCCGGCTACGCGTTCAGCGTGCTTCTGCTCGCCACCGGCGAGGCTTGGTTCACGGGCATGTCGACTGCACTGATCGCCGTCTATCGTCCAGCGTGGGTGACCACGTATGATGTGCGCAGATATCGACTGGGCGGTCCACGCACCTGAGATTGAGCTGCATCCAGTTGGGCATCTCGCGCGTTTCTTTAAAACATCGCGTTTTAAACGTCGCATGTGACAGGCGCCCGTTGCTGTTTGAACCGGACCCGCGCTTCACGACACATCAAAATATTTGTGTCAGGATTGAACTCCATCCGCTCGCCGGGCATCTTACGAACCTCATGTCCCATTAGCGTCTAAAGAACTTGATGGATCGCACCAACACACCGCGCCGATTGCTGCGGCTGGTCGGCCGGTTGGCAACACTTGCTGCGAGTCTCTCGCTCATCTGTGCCGCGCCCGCCTTCGCCGATCAACTCGAACAGCACAACGACCTCGTCAACAAATTCGTCAATGACCTGCATGCGGATCCGCTCGTTGCGGACTGCGCTGCTCATGGCGACTTTGTTGCAAGCACCTCCACTGCCTTCGATCACGTCGAGTTTCCACCCAGCTCATTCGACAGCGCGCACGCGTCGGTCACACCGTGGAACGATTCGTTCGACGAAGGCAAACAGCGCGTCAAGGTAGACAACATCGTCACAGTCGAAGGACTTGGCGTCCGTCAGAACGGAAACGGCGATCCGGCCGATCTGAAATTTCGCTGCGGTTACGTCGGTGCACAGATGCTGGCGTTCAGCTGGAACGATCCTGTGCCTCCGGCACGTGCCCGTAGCGAACCTTCGTCAGGCAAACATAAGAACTCGAAGGGCAAGCACTCGGCCAGCGGCACCAAAGCTACGAAGAAATCGTCGAAGAGCGGCGGGGGCAAATCGTCCCGAACGCCGTCGAGCAAATCGGCCACGAAGAAGACATCAACCAAAAAGAAGACTCAGTGATGCTTCAGGCGGCGATCGTAAAACGCCGTCTGCCCGCACACGCAAAAAAACGCGGCACACACTCTCACGTGTGTGCCGCGTTTTTTTATCCAGCAGCGTTTGTTCAACGCTTCAGGCGAACGTCTCCACGTGATGCAACACCGCCTGCAACATCGCCGCGCCCAGTGATGCGCTGCGATCGCCGTTCCAGCCGACGCGCTCGTCAGGCAAATTGGCGTTGTCCTTGAACGGCATTTCCAGCGTCAACGACAGGCAGCCGAATTCATTGCCGATGTACTTCGACGCCAGCTTCAGCGCATCCTCGCGATACTTGCTCGCGGCATAGCCGTATTTGTCCTGGAAATCAGGACTCGCCTGCTTGAATGCCTCGATGAACGCCTTCTGTTCCTGTCCTTGCCGCTCGGTGAAACCCGGCAGCATTTCAGAACCGGCCACGAACACATACGGCAACGCTTCATCGCCGTGGATATCGAAGAACAGATCGCAACCGGTCGCGTGAATCGCGTCGCGCACCACCAGCACCTCGGGGCTACGCGCGGCGTCCGGCTCCATCCATTCGCGGTTCAGATTCGCGCCCGCCGCGTTCGTGCGCAGATTGCCGTGCACGCTGCCGTCCGGATTCATGTTCGGCACGATGTAGAACACCGCGTGATCGTAGAGCTTTCGCGCGACCGGGTCGCCGGCCCAATCGCCCCAGCCCGCGAGGCGCTTCACCAGCCCTTCGATAAACCATTCGGCCATCGTTTCGCCGGGGTGCTGGCGCGCGATCAGCCAGATCTTCTTCTTGGGCGTGTCGTCGGTTTGCGGCGCGCCGAGCGTGAGCAGCGACATGGGCCGACCTTCGACCGTCGTGCCCAGTTCGGTCAGCGATGCCTGCGGCAGTTGCTGAACCGCGCCGAGAAACTCCGAATGACGCTCTTCGCTATACGGCTCGAAATACGCGTAGTAAATGCGGTCGAAATCCGGTGTGTGATCGATAGTCAGAACGCGGCCGTCGTACGAGGTCGGCACGCGAAACCAGTTCACGCGGTCATAGCTCGCGACCGCCTGATAGTCGCGCCAGCCCTCGGCGAACGCACACGCGGCCGCGTTCTCGAAGGTCATCACGCAGCGCTCGCCCGCCGCACCCGACACGCGAAAATAAAACCACTGTGCGAACTCGGCATGGCTGTCCGGCCGCACGCGCAGACGGATGTTGCCGGCGTCCTCGCAGGACAGCACCTCGATCGCGCCTGCGTCGAAATTGCTCGTAATCGATATCGTCATGATGTCCTTCCCTGCTCGATGATGTTGCACACGCGACAAAACGCTTAATCGGCGACGCGGCGGCGGAATACGTAAGTGGAATCGTTCGATGCTTCTGCGTCGAACGCATAGCCTTCGGAGTCGAACTCTTTCAGCTTCTCGGGCTGGTCGACACGGTTTTCGACCGCGTAGCGCGCCATCAGGCCGCGCGCGCGTTTGGCGTGGAAGCTGATGATCTTGTAGCGGCCGCCCTTCCAGTCTTCGAAAACGGGCGTGATGACGGGCGCGTCGAGCAGCTTCGGCTTGACCGATTTGAAGTACTCGGTCGACGCGCAATTCACCAGCACGCGCGAAGCCGTGGCGTTCTTCTTCAACTGCGCATTCAGAGCCTGCGTGATGCGCTCGCCCCAGAACGCGTACAGATCCTTGCCGCGCGGATTGGCGAACCGCGTGCCCATTTCGAGCCGGTACGGTTGCAGCAGATCGAGCGGACGCAGCAACCCGTAGAGACCGGACAGCACGCGCACATGGTTCTGCGCATAGTCCAGATCCGCCGGCGACAACGTCTTCGCGTTGAAGCCCTCATACACGTCGCCATTGAACGCAAGCACCGCCTGCTTCGCATTGTGCGTGTCGAATTTCGGCGACCATTCGGCGTAGCGCTGAAAATTCAGGTGCGCGAGTTGATCGGAAATATCCATCAACGAGGCGATCTGCTGCGGCGACAAACGGCGCAATCCGCCGATCAATTCGGCGGCGTCATCGACAAAATCGGGGATCGTGTGCTTTTTGACGTGCGGGGGGGTTTCGTAGTCGAGCGATTTCGCCGGCGACAGAACGATTATCATAGAGGCTTGCAGGCACGCCGTGCCTGGCGGTCAAAGACGAAAGCCAGATTGTAACGAATGCCCGGTTCCCATGCCTCACACGACGCCTTGCGCGTCGTCCTCGATTCCAATGTGTGGATCGATATTCTCGTGTTCGACGACCCGCACACGCGGCCCATCGCGGCCGCGCTCGAAAGCGGCACGCTTGCCGCGCTGATCGACGCGCGGTGTCTCGCCGAACTCACTTACGTACTCGACTATCCGCAATTCGTGCATCGAAACGTGGATAAAGCGGCCGCGCTGGCTGTCGTCGCGCGACTCGCGCAACTGGTCGAACCCGCACAGCCCGCCGAAGACGCGAAGCCGCTGCCCAAATGCAAGGATCGCGACGACCAGAAGTTTCTCGAACTCGCGCACGCCGCGAAAGCCGACTGGCTGGTGTCGAAAGACCGCGCGGTATTGAAGCTTGCAAAGCGGATCGCGCGCGATTTCGGTTTCCAGATTGCGCAGCCCGCGCCGTTCGTCGCCGCGATCAGCACTTCGCTGAGCGACGCCGACGAGCCCGCTCCCGCGTGATTCCCGCTGTGCTGGCCTTGGCCGAACGGCTAACGAAGGCCTCGCGGCGCCCACACGCCGCCGCGATTCCCTACAATCAGGCTTCGTCCTTGCCCGACGACGCGCTTCGCCCAATTCGCCAACTCTCTTGCCAACGCTTCGGATAGCGCCATGAATGCACTGCACGACACGCCCATGAGTCCCTCGTTTCCTTCGCGCCTGCCGAATGTCGGCACGACGATTTTCACCGTGATGAGCGCGCTCGCCGCCGAAAAAGGCGCGGTCAACCTGGGCCAGGGCTTCCCCGATTTCAATTGCGATCCGCGCATTGTCGATGCGGTCTCGAACGCGATGCGCGACGGCCACAACCAGTACCCGCCGATGGCCGGCGTCGCGCCGCTGCGTCAGGCTATCTCCGACAAGATTGCAAACCTGTATGGCCGCCGCTACGACGCCACGAATGAAATCACGGTGACTGCGGGCGCGACCCAGGCGTTGCTGACCGCGATTCTGTGCACCGTTCATCCGGGCGACGAAGTGGTGGTGATCGAGCCGACTTACGACAGCTACCTGCCGTCGATCGAACTCGCCGGCGGCAAGCCGGTTTTCGTCACGCTCGACGCACCCGACTACGCGATCCCGTTCGACAAGCTCGCCGCCGCCATCACGCCGAAAACGCGGCTGCTGCTGATCAACACGCCGCACAATCCGACCGGCACGGTCTGGCGCGCGGAAGACATGCGCAAGCTCGAAGAGATCGTGCGCGGCACCAACGTGCTGATCCTTTCCGACGAAGTGTACGAACACATGGTCTACGACGGCGCGCCGCACGAAAGCGTTGCGCGTTACCCGGAACTGGCACAGCGCAGTTTCGTCGTGTCGAGCTTCGGCAAGACCTATCACGTGACGGGCTGGAAAGTCGGCTACGTGGCCGCGCCTGCCTCGCTCACCGCCGAATTCCGCAAGGTGCATCAGTTCAACGTGTTCACGGTGAATACACCGATGCAGATCGGTCTCGCCGAGTACATGAAAGACCCGGCGCCCTATCTCGACGTGCCGACGTTCTATCAGAAGAAGCGCGACTTCTTCCGCGCCGGGCTTGCCAACTCGCGCTTCAAGTTGCTGCCCTGCACGGGCACCTACTTTCAGTGCGTCGACTATTCGGCAATCAGCGATTTACCCGAAGCCGAATTCGCACAATGGCTGACCGGCGAGATCGGCGTCGCGGCCATTCCGGTGTCGGCGTTCTATCACGAGGCGCATGAATCGGGCGTGGTGCGCTTCTGCTTCGCCAAACAGGAAAGCACCCTCGCCACCGCGCTCGAACGGTTGGCGCGGCTATAAAAAATGCTCCGCGCGACGCTTCGAACGAACCTCCGTTCCTCGCTATCGCGCGCAGCGGCTGAGGCGTGCGCCGCGCGCCTCAGCATGCTTCCCTGCTCGAAAAACCTGCAGCACCCGCGTTACATCCCATCAAGCCGGACGCGACGCCGCGATATACGCTTTGCGGTCGTCGGTCACACGTTGCGCTGCCGGTCGCGCGTTGATCTCCTTCACATAGCTTTTCCAGTCGAGGCCTGCGTCGAGCAGAAAGTCGCGACCGTAGATGGTCTGCGTCGCCATGCCGACCAGCGGCAAGCTCACATAACCGGCTGTGTCCGCGACGCTGAAGCGCTCGCCGCCCAGATACGGCCCGAACTTTGCGATCCGTTTGAATCCCGCAATGTGATGTGCGAGCAGCTTCTCGATACGCCCCTTCGTCGCGTCGGTCACGGTGCCGCCGAAGAACGCTTCCTTATACAGATTGCGCGCGGTCAGTTCGAGATGCACGTCGACGAACATGATCAGCTCGCGCTCCTTTGCGGCTTCCCAAGGGTCGGCAGAAAAAATCGCCTTGTCGGGAAAGCGCGCGGCCAGATACTCGACGATGCATTGCGACTCGCACAAATCGCCGTCTTCAGTCTGCAGATAAGGCACCTTGCCGAGCGGAGAATGCTCGAGCACGGCCTCGTCCTGACTCGGCGTCACGAACACTTCTTCGAACGGAATGCCGTGTTCGAGAAGCACGAACTTCACTTTGTTGTAGTAGTTAGAGAGCGCGAAACCGCACAGCTTGAGCATCCGGTGTCTCCTTTTTTCGGGTTGTATAAGACCGCTCGTCCGAGTCAAAACGCACATCGACGCAGCGGCCATCGAACAATCATCCAGTAAATTGCACGATCGTGCTATTCTAAAATAACCATGGAGTCGAGCATCACAATGACCTCTCGCCATTTCAGTATCGAGACTATCGGCATTGTCGGAACCGGTGCAATGGGTCGCGGCATCGCCCAGATCGCCGCGTTGGCGGGCCTGAAGGTTCGTCTGTACGACACCAACCCCGCTGCGATCGGCGCGGCGCGCGACTACCTCGCCGAGACTTTCGCCAAATTGACGGCCAAAGGCAAGCTCGACCAGGCGCGTTCGCTCGCGGCGTTGGCTAACGTAAGCGGCGCGCATGCGATCGGCGAGCTGGCCGATTGCGACCTCGTGATCGAAGCGATTGTCGAAAAACTCGACGTGAAACAAGCGCTCTTTCGCGAACTCGAAACCGTGGTGAGCGGCCGTTGCGTGCTGGCGTCGAACACGTCGTCGCTGTCCATTACCGCAATTGCCGCCGCCTGCACCGACCCGTCGCGCGTGGTCGGCTACCACTTCTTCAATCCCGTTCCGTTGATGAAAGTCGTCGAGGTGATCGACGGCTTGCGCAGCGACCCCGCGGCGGGCGACGCGCTAATGGTTCTCGCGCGCCGCATGGGTCACACACCGGTGCGCGCGAAAGACATGCCCGGCTTCATCGTCAATCACGCGGGCCGGGGGATGAATACCGAAGGCTTGCGGGTGGCAGGCGAAGGCGTCGCGAGTTTCGCGGACATCGACCGGATCATGCGCGAGCAGGCGGGTTTTCGCCTCGGGCCGTTCGAGTTGCTCGACCTGACCGCGCTGGACGTGTCGCATCCGGTGATGGAGTCGATCTATCACCAGTTCTATGAAGAGCCGCGTTTCACGCCGTCGCCAATTACAGGCACGCGGCTCGCGGGCGGATTGATCGGCCGCAAAACGGGTGAAGGCTTTTATCGTTACGTGGACGGCAAGCAGCAGGTGCCTGCCGAAGCGCCCGCGCCGACGCAGTTGCCGAAAAGCGTGTGGGTCAGCAAGCGCCATCCGCAGGCGCACGAGGCGGTCGTCAAACTCATCGGCGAGGCAAGCAGCGTGATGCTCGACGAGGGCGCCGTGCCCGCTGCGGATTCGCTGATCGTCGTCACCCCGTTCGGGCACGATGCAACCACCGCCGCAGTCGACGAAGCACTGGACGCAACCCGCGTCGTCGCGATCGACGCCCTCTTCCCGCTCATCGGCGCGCAACGCCGCACGCTGATGACCACGCCTGCTACAACCCGCGCCGCAAGGGACGCCGCGCATGCGTTATTCGCGTCCGACGGCGTGCCCGTCACCGTGATCCGCGACTCGACCGGCTTCGTCGCGCAACGCGTGGTGGCGACGATCGTCAACATCGGCTGCGACATCGCGCAGAAACAGATCGCCACGCCCGACGACATCGACCTCGCCGTCACGCTCGGTCTCGGCTATCCGCGCGGCCCGCTCGCGCTTGGCGATGCGCTCGGCGCAGCCACCATCCTCACGATCCTGCGCAATATGTTCAGCGTGCTCGGCGATCCACGTTACCGTCCGTCGCCCTGGCTCGCACGTCGAGCGCAACTCGGCCTGTCGCTGACCCAACGCGACGCCGCCGACATCCAACCGGAGACCCAACAATGAGCGCCGAACTGCTGACCTCGCGTCCGACCGAAAGCGAATCGACACTAGTCCTCACGCTGTCGAACCCCGGTGCGCGCAACGCGCTGCATCCGGATATGTATGCAGCCGGAATTGAGGCGCTCGATTCAGTGGAGCGCGATCCGTCGATTCGCGCCGTCGTGATTACCGGCGCCGACAACTTCTTCTGCGCGGGCGGTAATCTGAACCGCCTGCTTGAGAATCGCGCGAAAGATCCGTCGGTTCAGGCCGAAAGCATCGACATGCTCGGTCAGTGGATTTCGGCTTTGCGTCTGTCGTCGAAACCAGTGATTGCCGCCGTCGATGGCGCCGCTGCCGGTGCCGGCTTTTCGCTCGCGCTCGCCTGCGACCTGATCGTCGCCGGCGACGACGCCAAATTCGTCATGTCGTACGCCCGCGTGGGCCTGACGCCCGATGGCGGCGGCTCGTGGTTCCTCGCGCAAGCGCTGCCGCGCCAGCTGGCCACTGAGGTGCTGATCGAAGGCAAGCCGATCGGTGCGGCGCGTCTGCACGAACTCGGCGTGGTCAACAAGCTGGCGAGGCCCGGCCACGCGCGCGACACCGCGGTCGCGTGGGCCGACGAACTCGGCAAGATTTCGCCCAATTCGGTTGCACGCATCAAAGGTCTGATTGGCGCTGCCGGCGCACAACCGCTCGCGGAGCATCTGGTGGCGGAGCGCGATAGCTTCGTCGCGTCGCTGCATCATCGCGACGGGCTCGAAGGGATTTCCGCGTTTCTCGACAAGCGCGCGCCGGTTTACAAGTGAACCACGAGTGATCCAAAGGGACCATGCCTGACTATCAACTGCCCAAACGCCGCCGCATCTTTCTGATGCGCCACGGCGACGTCACCTACTTCGACGACTCCGGCCGCGCGATCGATCCTGAAACCGTGCCGCTGAACGCCAATGGCCGCGAACAGGCAAGCGCGGCGGGCCGCGTGTTTGCCGAACAGCAGGTCCGCTTCGATCGGGTGATCGTCAGCGGATTGCCGCGTACCGTCGAAACCGCCACGCGCGTGCTGGCCGAAACAGGCCAGCAGATCGAACTCGAGATCGAACCCGCGTGGCAGGAGATTCGCGGCGGCAGACTGGGCAGTATTCCGGCCCAGGATATCGAAGCGGCTTTTCTCGGCGTGTTCGACGGCATCGTGCCGGAAAGCACGCGCTTTCTCGATGGCGAAACCATCGGCGCATTGTTTGATCGCGTATTGCCGGCCGTGGCTGCGTTACGCGAGGACACTTCGTGGGACACCGCGCTGCTGGTCCTGCATGGCGGCGTGAATCGCGCGATTCTGTCGCATGCGTTGACCGCCGGGGGCCGTACGTTTTTCGGACATCTGTCGCAGGCCACGGGCTGTATCAATGCGCTCGATGTTGGCACCGCGCCGCGCGACTGGGTACTCCGCATGCTCAACTATTCCCCGCCGTCGCCGCTGCATCGCGACGTTCGCAATACCACGATGGAAATGCTCTACGCACAATTCATTCAATACAAGCGTAGCTGAACCCGAACTGGAGGAGACATATGGCGCAGGCCACACAGACCGGCGAACCAGAACACAAACCGGATTACTCGGCTTTCGAGGGCACGCGGCCCGTCAACGAGCGGCAGCGTTTCGACGCAGAAGCGCTTGCCGCATGGCTGACCCGCCACGTCGACGGATTTTCCGGCCCGCTTACGCTGGAGCAATTCGCCGGCGGGCAGTCCAACCCCACTTTCAAGCTGGTCACGCCATCGCGCTCGTATGTGATGCGCGCGAAGCCTGGGCCAGCGGCGAAGCTGCTGCCATCCGCGCATGCCGTCGAACGTGAATATCGCGTGATGCATGCGCTGGCCGGCACCGACGTGCCGGTCGCGCAAATGCTCGCGCTGTGCGACGACGAAAGCGTGATTGGGCGTGCGTTCTACGTGATGGAGTTTGTCGAAGGCCGCGTGTTGTGGGATCAGTCGCTGCCCGGCATGACGCCCGCCGAACGCGCGGCGATCTACGACGAAATGAATCGCGTGATCGCGGCGCTGCATAGCGTGAACGTAGAGGCAGCCGGTCTCGCCGACTACGGCAAACCCGGCAATTACTTCGCACGGCAAATCGGTCGCTGGAGCAAGCAGTACATCGCGTCCGAAACCGAGCCGATCGACGCGATGCAGCGGTTGATCGAATGGCTGCCGCAACACATGCCCGCTGAAACCGGCGAGCGCGCGTCGGTCGTACACGGAGATTTCCGGCTCGACAATCTGATCTTTCATCCGCATGAGCCGCGAGTGCTGGCCGTGCTCGATTGGGAGCTGTCGACGCTCGGCGACCCGCTCGCCGACTTCGCGTATCACTGCATGGCGTGGCACGTCGATCCGGCGAAATTCCGCGGCATCGCGGGCCTGGATTGGGCAGCCCTAGGCATTCCCGACGAAAGCCAGTACGTCGAGCGCTATTGCAAACGCACCGGCTTCGAGATTCACGGCGACTGGAATTTTTATCTCGCATACAACATGTTCCGCATCGCCGCGATTCTGCAAGGGATCATGAAGCGCGTAGTCGACGGCACTGCGGCCAGTGCGCAAGCGCTCGATGCCGGTCGTCGCGCAAAGCCGATGGCCGAACTTGCGTGGCATTACGCGCAAAAGGTGCGCTAGCCGGGTGCGTCGAACATCCGGCTCACCGAATGAATACGCGCGTTGAATCAGCGCGCGCAGAAAGACCCTCATCTGCCATTTGTTATCGCGAGGTCACACATGAATTTCGATTACACCCCGAAGGTTCAGGCATTGCGCGAAAAGCTGCTCGCTTTCTTCGATGAGCACATCTATCCGAATGAACACGAGTTCTATGCGGAGATTGCGCGTAATCGCCAGAACGGCAACGCGTGGCTGCCGACAGAACTGATCGAGCAACTCAAACACAAGGCGCGCGACGCCGGCCTGTGGAATCTGTTCCTGCCAGAATCCGCACGCGGCGCCGGGCTGACGAATCTCGAATACGCGCCGCTGTGCGAAATCATGGGCCGCGTGCCCTGGGCACCGGAAGTGTTCAACTGCAGCGCGCCCGACACCGGCAACATGGAGACGATCGAGCGCTACGGCAGCGACGACAATAAGCGCGAATGGCTCGAACCTTTGCTCAAAGGCCAGATTCGCTCGGCATTTCTGATGACGGAACCCGAAGTGGCATCGTCGGATGCGACCAATATCCAGACCAGCATCGTGCGCGATGGCGACTACTACGTGATCAACGGTCACAAGTGGTGGTCGTCGGGTGCGGGCGATCCGCGCTGCAAGGTGTATATCGTGATGGGCAAGACCGATCCCGACGCGCCGCGCCACCAGCAGCAGTCGATGATCCTCGTTCCCGCCGACGCAACCGGCATCACCGTGCATCGTCCGCTGACCGTATTCGGTTACGACGACGCGCCACACGGCCACATGGAAATCACGCTCGACAACGTACGCGTGCCCGCCACCAACATGCTGCTCGGTGAAGGTCGCGGCTTCGAGATCGCACAAGGCCGCCTCGGACCGGGACGCATCCACCACTGCATGCGTCTGATCGGTCTCGCCGAGCGCGCAATCGAATTGATGGCGAAACGCTCGCTGCAACGCGTCGCGTTCGGCAAACCGGTCGCGGCACAAGGCGTCACGCTGGAACGTCTTGCCGAGGCGCGCTGCATGATCGAACAGGCGCGTCTGCTCACGCTGAAAACTGCGTACATGATGGACACGGTCGGCAACAAGGGCGCGCGCGGCGAGATCGCGATGATCAAGGTGGTCGCGCCGAACATGGCGTGTCAGGTGATCGACTGGGCGATTCAGGCGCACGGCGGCGGTGGCGTCAGCGACGACTTCCCGCTGGCTTATGCATATGCGTCGGCGAGAACGCTGCGTTTTGCCGACGGTCCCGACGAAGTACATCGCAATGCGATCGCCAAGCTTGAGCTCGCCCGTCATATGGATGCGAGCGCGGCAGCCAAAGTGGAGATGCCGGTTACGCGGGTTTGAGTTCGATCCGGGATGAATGGCGACCAGCACTTCTGGAGTTTGGGAAGCAGCCGTGTCGCCGCGAGTAGAACGACACTGCCTTCTTCGCTGCGTCACCTACCGAGATGAAAAAAGGCGCGAACCTGGTTCGCGCCTTTTTTACGTTGCATGCATGTTCATCGTTCCGTATCGAAACGATGCACAACCGCTAAAAGTAATGCCGCGTGATGAACTCGGCGACACACACCGGCCGCTCACTGCCCTGCCGTTCCAACGTCACATTCCACACAGCCTGCACACCATGGCTGTCGACCTCGGTCACGGACTCCACGACAAATTTCGCGCGCAACTGCGAGCCGACCAGAACCGGCGAAGTGAACCGAACGCGATTCAATCCGTAGTTGACGCCCATGCGCTGTTTGATCGAGACCGTCTTACCCAGCAAAGCCGGAATCAAAGACAGCGTCAGGAAGCCATGCGCAACCGGACCGCCAAACGGCGATTCGCGCTTCGCCCGCTCCGGGTCGATGTGAATCCACTGATGATCGCCGGTAGCTTCGGCGAACAGATCGACGCGCGCCTGATCGACCGTCATCCACTCGCTGACTAGCGGCTCGGCGCCAACTTGCGCACGCAGCGCTTCTGCATCGTCAAACGTCGCGGCTGACGCCGCACCGATCGTCATGATGCCGCCCCCGGATTGCGCAGCCCGAACAGTCCCTTCGAACTAACCGTGATCACCATCTCGCCGTGCTGATTGAACCCTTCCCAGCGCGTCGACACGATGCCGCGATCCGGCTTGCTCTCCGAAACGCGTTTGTCGAGCACGACATTCATCATCGTGATGGTGTCGCCGACCCGCACCGGCTTCAACCAGCGAATCTCGTCGATACCCGGCGAACCCATCGAAGTCGAACCTGCGAACGCGTTGCGCACCAGCATGCCCATCATGACCGAGCAGGTATGCCAGCCGCTCGCCACCAGTCCGCGAAACGGCGATTTTTCCGCCGCGGCTTCGTCCAGATGAAACGGCTGCGGATCGAACTTCTCCGCGAACTCGACAATTTCTTCACGCGTGAATGTGTGCTTGCCGATTTCGGTACTCGTGCCGACTATCAGGTCTTCAAAACTCAAGCCCATGGTCGTATCTCCTGCTTATCTGGTTGGACAGCCCGATCAGGCTTCGACAGCGGTGAAGCCCGGCAGCGCGGCAAACCGCGCGAGATGGTGATCGACATCGCCCAAGGTTGTCTCGATGATTGCCAACCGCTTGAACAGATGCGCCGCCGCCACTTCGTTCGTGACGCCCATGCCGCCGTGCAACTGCACCGCCTGCTGACCGACAAAACGGGCGGCCTGCCCGACTCTGACCTTCGCCGCGGAAATCGCGCGACGACGCTCGTCCGCGTCTTCGCTCGTGTAGCGCATGGCGGCCAGATAGGTGACCGAACGCGCCTGCTCGGCATGAATCAACATCTCGACCATACGATGCTGAAGCGCCTGGAAGCGCGCAATCGGCTGACCGAACTGCTGACGCGTTTTGGTGTAGTCGACGGTCGCGAGGTTCAGTGCGTCTAATGCGCCGATGGCTTCCGCGCACAGGAGCAGCGTGCCGTAGTCAGCGATATGTTCGAGTGCGGCCGCGCCCGCATGCTTGCCGCCGAGCCGGCGTGCCGGTGTACCGCTGAACTCAATGGTCGCAGCGCGTTGGCCGTCGATTGTGCGGTAGTCCGTAACTTTGACGCCCGCTGCATCGCGCGCCACAACAAAGAGCGCGATCTCGCCATTCAGGCGCGCCGGCACGATCCAGTGATCGGCTTGAGCGCCGTGCAGCACAACCGATTTCGCGCCGGTGAGCACCTGACGCCCACTCTGATCACGCTGCTCGTTCGCGACCGTCGCGACTTCGAACAGGTCATAGCGCGCATGAGGCTCGTGAAATGCCACTGCCAGTTTTATTTCGCCTTGAGCCACGCGTTCCAGCAGTGCGGCGTCTTCGCCATCGCCCGAACCCGCCATGCGCAGCGCCTCGATGCCCACCGCCGTTGCCCAGTACGGCTCGATCACCAACGCCCGGCCAAGCTCCTGCATGACCACTAGCATGTCGATCGGGCCGCCATTGAAACCACCCTGGGCCTCGGGAACCGGCAATGCCGTCAGGCCCAATTCGGTGAACGCTGCCCAATGTGATTCCGACACGCCGGGTTCCGAGCGCACGATCGCCTGACGCGCTTCGAAGCCGTAGCTCTTGTCCAGATAGCGGCGCAGCGCGTCGGCAAATTGCTGTTGTTCATCGTTGAAAGTGAAGTCCATGCGCCGCTCCTCAGAGTCCGAGAATCATCTGCGCGATGATGTTCTTTTGAATTTCGTTCGAACCGCCGTAAATCGACGTCTTGCGGTAATTGAAGTAGTACGCGGCGAGCGGCGCAGCATCGTCGTCGCCGGCCAGGCTGTGCTCGCGTTCGCCTTCGAGAAACGGCACGTCGAACGGTGCGGCGAGCGGGCCGACGGTCTCGAACATGAGTTCGGTCAGTGCCTGCTGTACTTCCGTGCCCTTGATCTTTAACATCGACGCCTCCGGTCCGGGGCCACGTCCACCTGCTTCATTGGCCACGACGCGTTGCACGGTGACTTCCAGCGCCATCAACTCGATCTCAAGGCTCGCGACTTTCGATGCGAATACCGGATCCTGCAACAGCGGTTTGCCGTTCTTCTTCTGATTCAGAGCGAGGCGCTTCAGGAATGCGAGTTCGCGCTTCGAGTTGCCGACGCGCGCGATGCCAGTGCGCTCGTGGCCGAGCAGATATTTCGCGTAAGTCCAGCCGCGATTCTCTTCGCCGACCAGATTCTCAACCGGCACCTTCACGCCTTCGAAAAACACTTCGTTGACTTCGTGATCTTCGTCGAGCGTGATGATCGGGCGCACGGTGATACCCGGCGTTTTCATATCGATCAGCAGGAAAGAGATGCCCTCCTGCTTTTTTGCGCCGCTGTCGGTGCGCACGAGGCAGAACATCATGTCGGCATACTGGCCAAGCGTGGTCCAGGTCTTCTGGCCGTTGACGATGTAGTGGTCGCCGACCCGCTCGGCACGTGTGCGCAACGACGCCAGATCGGAGCCGGAGCCCGGCTCGGAATAGCCTTGGCACCACCAGTCGGTGCCGTCGAGAATACGCGGCAAATAATGGCGTTTCTGCGCTTCGCTGCCGTACTTCATCAGCACGGGCGCCACCATCGATACTCCGAAGGGCAGCACCGACGGCGCACCAATGCGCGCGCACTCCTCTTCCCAGATATGCCGCTGGGTCGCGTCCCAGCCTGGACCGCCATATTCTTTCGGCCACGCGATCACCGACCAGCCGCGCGTGCCGAGCAGCTTGTGCCAGTCTGCGAAATCTTCGCGGGCGAGACGCTTGTGGTTAAGTACTTTGTCGCTCAGCTCGCGAGGCAGATTCGCTTCGAGCCAGGCGCGGATGTCGGCGCGGAATGCGTCGTCAGCGGGGGAATAGTCCAGATTCATGCGTAGTGTCTCCTGGCCGCAACCACCTGCCGCCAGGGAACTACTGCGCTATTGCAGCGGTTCCTTCAAAGCGGCCGGAACTGGCAGCGGCATCACTTCGATGCCTTCTTCGACCAAGGCTCGCGCATCTTCCGGTGTCGTGACCCCGCGAATATTGCGAGCCGGCGCTTCGTTGTAGTGAATGCGCCGTGCTTCCTCGGCGAAGCGGTCGCCCACGTTCTCGGTCTTTTCCAGTACCTCGCGCAGAGCACGCATCACGCGCGCCTGCATGTCGCCAGCCTCCGCCGACGGCTTCGTTTCGGTCGCGCCTGACAGGTTCAGACGCGGTGCCGACGGCAAGCGGCTTACTTCGTTCGCCCCGCAAATCGGACATTCGATCAGCTTGCGGGATTGCTGCGACTCGAAGTCATCAGCCGAAGCAAACCAACCTTCGAACCGATGGCCATGCGGACACTGTAAATCGAGGACCTTCATGTGGAATCAGGGCTTGCGTGCCAGTTTAGCGCAAAATCAAAATTTGTGAACGGTCGTTCGTAAATTATTACGGACGACTCGCCGATGCCAGCCGTCGCTCACAAAACGAACGCGGTGGGCGATTTTAACGCTTTGCGTCAACAACTGCCGAGGGTGTCTTGAGGGGCCGAGTGAAGCAGCCACCCGGCCAATCGGATTAGGGCAACCATCTGCGTACCTCGTTACCACCTGCTATACAACCAGCCTCTCGAGTTGGCGATTAAAGCGCGGCTCGAGTCCTCGCACTTCCTTTGCAAGATTGATCTGCTTGGCCGATTTCGCGACATCCACCACGTCCGCGCTGATGTCGTATCCGCCGCGCTCGTTCAGCCAATCGAGAATGTCCGAAAGATGCCAGACGGACGCACTTCCTTCATGCACAGGCGGCGGAAAGTCGATGGCGTGGCTTAGCATCAGCTTGCGCATGTTTTGCCGCGATACCCCGGCGACTTCCGCGACGTCGGTGAGTCCGACGAAGTCGGGCCCTGCCTCGACGAGGCGGGCAGACGGCACCACCTGTTTCACATCTTTAAGCGCGCTGACCAGCGCTGCGAATGCAGACTCGCCTTCGCGGGAAAAGAGCAACGCGAGGCGGCCCGCCTGGCCCACGCCAACGGTTGCATCGTCGCACCCGGCTTCGCCCAAACGCTCGACAATCGCGTCCAGATCGCAGTCTTCTGCCGAGAGCCGGTATTTCAAGGTGAACACATATTCCATACGCTACTTCCGCCTCCTTCAACCCTAAACCTTTGCTATTCAAAACTACCTGCTACCGGCGAGCCGTGCAGTTGTCGACGATGCGGCGCAAATGCTTTGCATGATTATCTGGATTCTTCGGCGTACTCCAGATACTCGATATACAAAACTCACCGCAGCGACATTCAGCGTCTTTGTAAGGGCAATACATCTTCCCCCAAGCGTGACCCCGCCCACCGCTCTGCACGCGCCAGCCGCTTTTCTCCGCATGCGCCAACGCAGCCTCGACCTCTTTCTTAGCGTGATTTGCTCGAACCATCGACACCCTCCAATTTAGCGAGCGCGGATAAGGTTGTCAAGTGACAACCTTATCCAGTCACCCGAATTCAATCCATCTCAGAACATTGGTTATCCCTGGCAAAAGAAAAAGCCACTGTCGTAAATGGAGGTTCATGCTAGCGCGCCGGCAATCGTCGAGCGAGACGGCCAGAAGTCATAAGAAAACGAGATATTTCTGAGAAATGGGATACAGCATAAAAGCGCCATCGAAGCGACTTCAACCGCCAAAATGACAAAGCCCCTGCTGGTCAAAGACCAGCAGGGGCTTTTCACAAGCTTCAGACTAGCGCGCCTGAAGCGCTGCGTTATTGCGGCTCAGCAGTCGGCCATGCACCCGACAACACTTTCTCGAGCCAGAACGTGCCAATGATCGTCTTCACGTCCGTGATCTTGCCGGTGCGCACCCACTCGGACACTTCGTCGACAGTCGCCGTGAACAACTCGAGGAACTCGCCTTCGTCGAGCTTGCGCTCGCCCGCCGTCAAACCGCGCGCGAGATAGACGTCGATGAACTCAGTCGAATACGAAATGATCGGGTGAATGCGCGTCAAATAAACATATTCACGCGCGGTATAGCCGGTCTCCTCGCGCAACTCACGTTTAGCGCACGCCAGCGCACCTTCGTTCGGATCGAGCTTACCGGCCGGATATTCGACCATGACCTTGCCCATCGGATACCGATACTGGCTTTCCAGCAGCACGCGGCCATCGTCGAACAATGGAATCACCATCACGGCGCCCGGATGTTGAACATATTCACGGGTTGCCTGTTTGCCGTCCGGCAAACGAACGGTGTCGCACTTGACCGTCATGAACGGCCCTTTGTAGACCTGCTTGCTGTCGACACAGGTCTCAGTAAGCGCGGCGTCGTGATCGGGAAGTTCAGCCATATGCGGACCTCAGGACAGCGTGGTGCGCGACGGCGAGACGCCGTCAGCGGCGTTTGACGAGATATTGGAAGGTAAAACCGGGGAACGCGAACACGATGAACAGCGCGAACGTGATGGCATAAAACTGCCAGCCCTGTTCGAAGCGGTTCCCTGCTCGCGCCTCAAGCAGAAAGCCGAACGCGCCGACCACGAAGTACAGCACGATCAATTCGGCGATCCGGATCCACGCATTCTTCTTCGCCGCTTTCAACGGAACGGCGGCGAAGAGGCGTTGATTCAGGAACGGCAGGTTGGCGCCGACCAGCGCCAACAACACGATAAACCAGCCTGCAGCGGACATCAGAACAGCAGCGTGTGCTGGATAGCCTGCAGGCAAGCTTTCAACAGCGGATCCGGCACGATACCGAGCACCAGCACGGCAACGCCATTGAGGGCCAGCAGAGCACGTGTGCTGCTGTCGGCGGCGATCGGCGACTTGTCTTGCGGTTCGTCGAAATACATCAGCTTGACGATACGCAGGTAGTAGAAAGCACCGAACAGCGACGTGATCACGGCCAGCACGGTCAGCCAGGTCAAACCGGCGTTCATCGTGGCCTGCAGCACGGCGAGTTTCGCGTAGAAGCCCACTGCCGGCGGAATGCCCGCGAGCGAGAACATCATGATCATCATCACGAACGCGAATACCGGGCTGCGTTGATTCAGGCCCTTGAAGTCTTCGAGCGTGTCGGCTTCGAAATCGCGGCGAGCCAGCAGCATGATCACACCGAAAGTGCCCAGCGTCGTGATCAGGTAGACGATGCTGTAGAACATTGCCGAGCCATACGCGTTGGCCGCACCGCTCGTCTTCTGGTCGACCACGCCGGCCAGCAGGCCGAGCAGCACGAAGCCCATGTTCGAGATCGCCGAGTACGCGAGCATCCGCTTCACATTGCGTTGCACGATACCCGTGATATTGCCGACGATCAGCGACAGCGCCGCGAGAATCACCAGCATCTGTTGCCATTCGACTGCCAGCGGCAGCAGACCCATCACGAGGAAACGGAAGCCCCACGCAAATGCAGCGACCTTCGGACCACCGCCGACGATCAGCGACATCGCCGTCGGCGCGCCCTGGTACACGTCAGGCACCCACATGTGGAACGGCACCGCGCCCATCTTGAACGCCACGCCCGCCACGATGAAGATCACGCCGAACAGCAGCACGCTCGGATCGTAGTGGCTGGTACCGATCGCCTTGAACACTTCGTTCAGGTCGAGCGAGCCGGTCGCACCGTACAGCATCGAGATGCCGTACAGCAGGAAACCCGAAGCCAGCGCGCCGAGCACGTAGTACTTCATCGCCGCTTCGTTCGATTGCGGCACTTCACGACGCAGCGCGATCACCGCATACAGCGACAGCGACATCAGTTCCAGACCGAGATACAGCGTCAGGAAGTTGTTGCCGGAGATCATCACCAGTTGGCCGAGCAACGAGAACATGCCCAACAGGAAGAACTCGCCGCGGAACAGATTACGTTCTTCGAGATAACGGCGCGAATAGACGATCGACACGGCATAGCCGAGGGTCACGACCGCCTTCATCGCGCTGGCGAACGGGTCCACCACATACATGTGGCCGAAGAAGTAGCGCACTTGCGGGTCGAACGCATTCATCGCAAACCAGATGCCGGCGATCAGCGTCGAGAAGAACGCAATGAAGTACGTGGTACGGCGACCGGCCTGGCCGACGAAAGTGTCGTTGAGCCACGCGAGCACAACGGCGAACATCACCAGTGCGTCGGGCAACAGAGCAGTCATAGGGGCGTTTTGCATGGTCTTTAAATTCCTCCGCTCGGCGTTACTGAGGCAACGGCAGCTTTGACTGCGCAACGTGGGAGAGGAGGTTTTCCACGGATACGTGCATCACATCGGTAAAAGGCTTCGGATACAAGCCCATGAACAGCGTCAGTGCAGCAAGCACTGCCAGCATGAAAAATTCGCGACGGTTGATGTCGAGGAGAGTCTTCACGTGATCGTTGGCGATCGCGCCGAAGTACACCCGCTTGTACATCCACAGTGTGTAGGCCGCGCCGAGAATCAGCGTGACTGCCGCACCGCCGGCGATCCAGAAGTTGTACTGGACTGCCGCCAGAATCACCATGAACTCACCGACAAAACCGGACGTGCCCGGCAAGCCGCAATTGGCCATCGCGAACAGCATCGCGAACGCCGCGAACTTGGGCATCACGTTGACGACACCGCCGTAATCGGCGATCTGACGCGAATGCATACGGTCGTACAACACGCCGATCGCGAGGAACATCGCGCCCGACACGAAACCGTGCGAGATCATCTGAATGATCGCGCCTTCCATACCGAGCTGGTTGAAGATGAAGAAGCCCAGCGTGACGAAGCCCATGTGCGCGATCGACGAATACGCAACCAGCTTCTTCATGTCGGCCTGGACCATCGCGACCAGGCCGATGTAGATCACCGCAACCAGCGACAGCGTAATGACGACCGGCGCCAGAAAATGGCTCGCATCAGGCGCGATAGGCAGCGAGAAGCGCAGGAAACCGTATGCACCCAGCTTCAGCATGATCGCGGCCAGCACAACCGAGCCGCCGGTCGGCGCTTCGACGTGCGCATCGGGCAACCATGTGTGCACCGGCCACATCGGCACCTTCACGGCGAACGCCATGAAGAATGCTATGAAGATCAGCACCTGTGGCGTCATCGCGAGCGGCGCATGCTGCCATGTAGCGAGATCGAACGTGCCGGTCTCGACGTACAGATAAATCAGCGCGACCAGCATCAGCAGCGAGCCCATCAACGTGTACAGGAAGAACTTGAACGCCGCGTACACGCGGTTCGCCCCACCCCACACGCCGATGATGATGTACATCGGAATCAGCGTCGCTTCGAAGAACACGTAGAACAGCATGCCGTCGGCCGAACTGAACACGCCGACCATGATGCCCGACAGGATCAGGAACGCAGCCAGATACTGCGCCACGTTCTTCGTAATCACTTCCCACGCGGCGATCACGACGATCACCGTGATCAACGCAGTCAACACAACGAACCACATCGAGATGCCGTCGACACCCAGGTGATACGAAATGTGAAAGCGCTCAATCCAGCTTGCCTGCTCGACGAATTGCAGATCGGCGGAGCTCGAATCGAAACCCGTGATCAGCGGGATCGTCACGATAAAGCTGACGACCGAGCCGATCAGCGCAATCCAACGCGCGGGAGCCGGGTTCCGGTCCGAACCGATAGCCAGAACGACGAGGCCGACGAGGATCGGTAACCAGATCGCGATACTGAGAATCGGATAAGCGTGCATTAGTTAGTGTCCCCTCGCCTTATTTGCCGCCCAGCGTTACAAAAAGGGTCAGGAGCCCCAGCATGCCGATGATCATGGCAAATGCGTAGTGATAGATGTAGCCCGATTGCAGGAAGCGGATCACGCCGGCAAACCAGCCGATAAAGCGTGCACTGCCGTTCACGATGCCGTCGATCACGACGACGTCGCCTTCCTTCCACAGACCACGGCCGATGGCCACTGCGCCGCGTGCAAACACCACTTCGTTGATCTTGTCCATGTAGTACTTGTTATCGAGCAACGTGTAGATCGGGCCGAACGCGCGCTTGATGATAGCCGGCAGATCGGGGCGAACCAGATACAGGAACCACGCAACCACCACACCGGCCAGCGCCAGCCATACCGGCAGACCGCTAACCGAATGGAAACCCATCGACACCCAGCCGTGGAACTCTTCGGCCATCTCCGCCACCGCCGGATGGTTCGCGCCGATGAAAATCACCTTGTCGAACGCAACGCCGTGCTGGAAGAAGTCGCCGTACAGCATCGGGCCGATACCGATCGCGCCGATCACGACCGACGGAATCGCCAGCAGCACCAGCGGCAGCCAGACAACCCACGGCGTTTCATGCGGCTCGTGAGCGTGGTCGTCGTGACCGTGTGCGTCATGGCCGTGACCATGACCGTCATGCGCATGCGCCGCTGCCTCGATGCCCATCGGCGATTCCGGGTGCTTCGGACCGCGGAAACGCTCCTTGCCATGGAACACCATGAAGTACATACGGAACGAATAAAGCGCAGTAACGAACACGCTCGCCACGACGGCAAAGTACGCGAAGCCCGAGCCCGGCAGATGCGACAGCTTCACCGCGTCGATGATCGAGTCTTTCGAATAGAAGCCCGAGAAGAACGGCGTGCCGATCAGCGCCAGCGAACCGATCAGCGACGTGATCCACGTGATCGGCATGTACTTGCGCAGGCCGCCCATGTTGCGGATGTCCTGATCGTGGTGCATGCCGATGATCACCGACCCCGCGCCGAGGAACAGCAGCGCCTTGAAGAACGCGTGCGTCATCAGGTGGAACACGGCGACCGAGTAGGCCGACGCGCCGAGCGCGACCGTCATGTAACCGAGTTGCGACAGCGTGGAATAAGCCACCACACGCTTGATGTCGTTCTGGATGATGCCGAGGAAGCCCATGAACAGCGCGGTAATTGCGCCGATGATCATCACGAACGACAGCGCCGTATCCGACAGTTCGAACAGCGGCGACATGCGCGTGACCATGAAGATGCCGGCCGTCACCATGGTTGCTGCGTGAATCAGCGCGGAGATCGGCGTCGGGCCTTCCATCGAATCGGGCAGCCACACGTGCAGCGGAAACTGCGCCGACTTACCCATCGCGCCGATGAACAGGCAGATACACGCCACCGTCAACAAACCCCAGTCCGTACCCGGGAAGCTCAAAGCCGCGAGTTCGGTGCGCTTCGCGAACACGTCGCCGTAGTTCATCGAACCGGCGAACGCGAACAGCAGACCGATACCCAGCAGGAAGCCGAAGTCGCCGACGCGGTTCACGATAAACGCCTTCATGTTCGCGTAGATCGCGGTCGGGCGCGTGAAGTAGAAACCGATCAGCAGGTACGAGACCAGACCCACCGCTTCCCAGCCGAAGAACAGTTGCAGGAAGTTGTTGCTCATCACGAGCATCAACATCGAGAACGTGAACAGCGAAATGTACGAGAAGAAGCGCTGGTAGCCGTCGTCGTCGGCCATGTAGCCGATCGTGTAGATGTGCACCATCAGCGACACGAAGGTCACGACGACCATCATCATCGCCGTCAGCGAGTCGACCAGGAAGCCGACTTCGAACTGCGTCTTGCCGATCGCCATCCACTGATAAACCGTCGCGTTGAAACTCGCGCCGTTCAGCACCTGGAAGAAGACGATGGCCGACAGGACGAGCGAAATCGCCACGCCGAGGATGGTGACCGAGTGCGCGCCCGCTCGCCCTACCGCCTTACCGAACAGCCCCGCAATCAAGGAACCGGCGAGCGGTGCCAAAGGAATTGCCAACAGCAGGTTTTCATTGAGTATCGTAGACATAACCACTTTCCCTGAAGTTAACCTTTGAGCTGATCGAGATCCTCGACATTGATCGTGTCGAGGCTACGGAACAGGGTCACCAGAATTGCGAGGCCGATCGCCGCTTCCGCCGCTGCTACCGTCAGCACGAAGAAAACGAAGATCTGGCCATGCACGTCGCCCAGGTAATGCGAGAAGGCGACGAAATTGGTGTTCACCGCGAGCAGCATCAGTTCAATCGCCATCAGGATGATGATGACGTTGCGGCGGTTCAGGAAAATGCCGACGACGCTGATCGCAAACAGGATCGCGCCAAGGACAAGGTAATGGGCTAGGGTCAACATGATTTCTATCTCCTGTCCGCTCAGCTATTTTTAGCTGGTGCCGAGTCGGCCGCTGCCGCCGCTGCTTGCGCTGCTGCTTCGGCTTCTTCTGCCGCGACGGTCGCCGCGGTCTTTTCCGATGCCATCTTCACGACGCGCACACGGTCCTGAGCGCGAACCTTGACCTGCTCGCTCACGTTCTGGCGTTTGCTGTCCTTCTTATGGCTCGTGGTCAGAGCAATCGCGGCGATGATTGCCACCAGCAGAACAAGGCCGGCAACTTCGAACGCGAAGATGTAATCGGTGTAGATGATCTTGCCGATCAGGCGGGTGTTCGACCAGTCGCCCATGCCGTTCGCGACAGCCGTCGTGTCACGCAACGCCGTGGCGGTCGCGCCGTAGCCGTGCCACAGGATCAGCGCAGTTTCGATCACGATGATCGCGCCCACCAGGGTCGCCATCGGCACGAAGCGCTTGAAATCCTTGCGTAGCACGTCCATGTTGATGTCCAGCATCATCACGACGAACAGGAACAGCACCATCACCGCGCCGACGTAGACCAGCACCAGCAGGATTGCGAGGAACTCGGCTTCGAGCAGCATCCAGATAGCGGCTGCGTTGAAGAAAGCCAGCACCAGAAACAGTGCGGACGCCACCGGGTTGCGCGAGGTGATCACCTTCAGCCCTGACACAACCAGGAGCAGCGCGAAGATGTAGAACAGTACGGTCGTGAATTCCATGATTACCGGTTCATCGTTAGGCCATTGTCAGGCATTGTTCTTTGGCACGTGCATCTGGCGACTTTCGCCAGAACAGCCGCACAGGTCCGCCGAGCCGCGGGGTTCAACCCGCGGCTTCCGGCCCGACAACAGGCCGTATTTGCTGCTTTTACTGCCGTATTTTTACTGCTGCTTTTTACTACTTCAACAGGCAGGCGCTTCAACGATACGGTGCATCTGCCGCTTTATTCGCAGCGATTTCCGCTTCGTAGCGATCGCCAACGGCCAGCAGCATCTCTTTCGTGAAGTAAAGATCGCCGCGCTTCTCGCCGTGATACTCGAGAATGTGCGTTTCGACGATCGAATCGACCGGGCAGCTTTCTTCGCAGAAACCGCAGAAAATGCACTTGGTCAGGTCGATGTCATAGCGCGTCGTACGGCGCGTGTTGTCCGCGCGGGGGTCCGATTCAATCGTGATCGCGAGCGCTGGGCACACTGCTTCGCACAGCTTGCAAGCGATGCAGCGCTCTTCGCCGTTCTCATAGCGGCGCAGCGCATGCAGACCGCGAAAACGCGGCGACATCGGGGTCTTTTCTTCGGGAAACTGCACCGTCACCTTGCGCTGGAACGTATAACGTCCGGTCAACGCGAGACCTTTGAGCAGTTCCGTCAGGAAGAAGGTTTTGAAAAAGTTTTGGATTGCGGTCATGGGTTCATCCGCCCTTTATTTCCAGATGTTCAACGGCGACATGATCCAGAAGCCGACCACCACCAGCCACACCACGCAGACCGGAATGAAAACCTTCCAGCCCAGACGCATGATCTGGTCATAGCGGTAGCGCGGAAACGTGGCGCGCGCCCAGATGAACACCGACAACAGCAAGAAGACCTTGAGGACGAGCCAGAAGATGCCCGGGATAAACGACAGGAACCCGAACGGAGCGCTCCAGCCACCAAGGAACAGTGTTGCAGCCAACGCCGAGATCACGATCATGTTGATGTACTCGGCGAGGAAGAACAGCGCGAACGCCATACCCGAGTAATCGATCATGTGACCCGCGACAATTTCCGACTCCCCTTCCACCACGTCGAACGGATGGCGGTTCGTTTCGGCGATGCCCGAGATGAAGTAGACGACGAACATCGGCAGCAGCGGCAGCCAGTTCCACGACAGGAAGTTCAGGCCGTGCGACGCGAAGAAGCCATGTTCCTGCGAACCGACGATACCCGACAGGTTCAGCGTGCCAGCGGTCATCAGCACGACGACGAGCGCGAAGCCCATCGAGATTTCGTACGAGACCATTTGCGCTGCCGCACGCATCGCGCCGAGAAACGCGTATTTCGAGTTCGACGCCCAACCGGCCAGAATCACGCCGTACACGCCGATCGACGAAATCGCCATCGCGTACAGCAGACCCGCGTTGATGTCGCCGAGCACAGCGCCCGCCTGGAACGGAATCACCGCCCAGACCGCGAAGGCCGGGACCACCACCATGATCGGCGCAATCAGATAGGTCCAGCGGCTAGCTTGAGCCGGCTGAATCACTTCTTTCAGCAACAGCTTCAGCACGTCGGCGATTGGCTGCAGCAAACCCGCAGGACCGACGCGGTTCGGGCCAATACGCACGTGCATCCAGCCGATCAGCTTACGCTCCCACAGAATCAGGTAAGCCACGCACAGCAGGATCACGACGGCTACCACCAGGATGCGCACCAGTGCCCACACCGTAGGCCATGCCACACCAAGGATCTGGGTGCCGCCCGAGTTGATCGTATCGAACAAGCTCATTTACGCCTTCTCCACCACCAGTTCACCGAACAGGCTGCCCAGCGCTGCACCGGCAGGCGTAGCCGCCGATACGCGGACGACCGTCTCCGCAAGATTCGCGTCGCGCACGGCCGGCAACTGCACCGATTGCTCGCCCTGGCGCACGCGCACTGCGTCGCCTTCCTTCAAACCCAGTTGGTCGAACAGCGCAGCCGGCAGGCCGACGGTGTTCGCGGCGCGCGCCGCTGCGGTCAGATGCAGCGAATCGGCACGGCGCACCAGTGCGTCGGCGTGGTAGATCGGCACGTTCGCGATACGCTCGAACTTGCCTTCAGCCGCCTTGACCGACTTACCGCGCGCAACTGCGACGCCCGTTTTGTTCGACAGACGCGATGTCAGTTCGCCGTTGCCGAGTGCGGCATTGCGCACTTCTTCCGACGTGTCGAATTCGAAGCCCGGCACGCCCAGCAAGCTACCCAGCACACGCAATACTTTCCATGCCGGACGCGTGTCGCCCAGCGGACGCACGACGCCGTTGAACGTCTGTACGGTGCCTTCGGCGTTGACGAAAGTACCGGCCGTTTCCGTGAACGGAGCGATCGGCAACAGCACATCGGCGTAGTCGGCGCCCGTCTGGAACGGCGACATCACCACGACCATTTCGGCTTGCTTCAGTGCGGCCAAAGCCTGCGCCGGGTTCGCCGTATCGAACTCAGGTTCGAAGTTCAGCAAGACATAGCCCTTGCGCGGCTGTTCGAACACTTCGCGAGCATTCAAACCGCCTTCGCCCGGCAGCGCATTCACGAGGTGTGCGCCAACCGTATTGGCCGCTTCCGGGAGGAAACCGAGCGTCGCGCCGGTGGCCTCTGCAATCCATTGCGCCGCTGCGTGAATGACCGCGAAGTCCGGATGACGGACCGCACCGTTGCCCAGCAGCACGAAGCGGCTCTGGCCCGAGGCGAGCGACTTGGCAACCTGCTTGTGAGCGTCGGTCGGCTGCGTGCCGCCGAAAGCTTCGGGCAACGCAACGCCGTTCGCTTCCGACACCGCGCCCGCAATACCCGCCAGTGCGTCGAGCCATGCTGACGGCGCTGCGACCACGCGTTGCGCTTGCGGAATCAATGCGTCGTCGCCGCTAGCCTGCACCAGCGTGAGCTTCGCGCCGTTCTTGGCGGCCTGACGCAGACGTGCTGCGAGCAACGGATGATCGCGACGCAGATCGGAGCCGATCACCAGCGCTGCGTCGACGTTCGACAGTTCGGCGAT
Source organism: Paraburkholderia fungorum (assembly GCF_900099835.1). NCBI lineage: Bacteria > Pseudomonadati > Pseudomonadota > Betaproteobacteria > Burkholderiales > Burkholderiaceae > Paraburkholderia > Paraburkholderia fungorum. The sequence continues at coordinate 1,442,245 of NZ_FNKP01000001.1, read as the reverse complement.
CGCCGCGCCGAGCCACGGGGCGCCGTTGACCGGTGCCGAGAAATCCGACTGGCGCAGACGGAAGTCGACGTTAGGTGTGCCGACCGCTTGCGCGAGTTGCTTCAGCAGGAACAGTTCTTCGACCGTGCTATGAGCGCTGCCGAGAGCGGCCAGCGCAGTCGCGCCATGGTCGCCCTTGATGCCCTTTAGACCCTTGACCACGTATTCAAGGGCGGTCTGCCAGTCGGTCTCGATCCACTTGCCGTCCTGCTTGAGCATCGGCTGTGTGAGACGTTCCGGGCTATTGAGACCTTCGTACGAGAAGCGGTCCTTGTCCGAAATCCAGCATTCGTTGATGGATTCGTTTTCGAACGGCAGAACGCGCATCACGCGATTGTTCTTCACCTGCACCACGAGGTTCGCGCCGACGGAATCGTGCGGGCTCACCGACTTGCGGCGCGACAGTTCCCACGTCCGGGCGCTGTAGCGGAACGGCTTGCTGGTCAACGCGCCGACCGGGCACAGATCGATCATGTTGCCCGACATTTCGGAGTCGACCGTCTTGCCGACGAACGACGTGATTTCCGAATGCTCGCCACGGCCCAGCATGCCGAGTTCCATCACGCCGGCCACTTCCTGGCCGAAACGGACGCAACGCGTGCAGTGGATACAACGCGACATTTCTTCCATCGAGATCAGCGGGCCGACGTTCTTGTGGAACACCACGCGCTTTTCTTCGCTATAACGCGAACCTGACTTGCCGTAACCGACGGCCAGATCCTGCAACTGGCACTCGCCGCCCTGGTCGCAGATCGGGCAGTCCAGCGGGTGGTTGATCAGCAGGAATTCCATCACGGCTTGCTGGCCCTTCACCGCCTTGTCCGACTTGGTGCGCACGATCATGCCCGCCGACACCGGCGTTGCGCATGCCGGCACAGCCTTCGGCATCTTTTCGACATCGACCAGACACATCCGGCAGTTGGCCGCAATCGACAGCTTCTTGTGATAGCAGAAGTGAGGGATATACGTGTCGACCTTATGCGCAGCCTGGATCACCATGCTGCCTTCGGGCACCTCTACTTTCTTGCCGTCTATTTCAAGTTCAACCATGATGGTCAATCTTCCTTAACCTGTTACCGCTCAATCGTTCGCCCCGTTCATCGCCCGTTTCAGCCGATGAATCCCGCGGTTGACGTGTTCGTCTGGTGCTTGTCTACTCAGTCAGGCAGCCACTGTTTCCGACGCCGCTGCGTGCCCGGCATGATCGCCGGTCAGGCAATGCTTGTGCGCGACGTGGTATTCGAACTCATCCCAGTAGTGCTTGAGCATGCCGCGAACCGGCATGGCCGCTGCATCGCCGAGCGCGCAAATCGTGCGGCCCATGATGTTTTCCGCGACCGAGTTCAGCAGATCCAGATCTTCAGGACGGCCGAGCCCATGCTCGATACGATGGACGACGCGGTACAGCCAGCCCGTGCCTTCGCGGCAAGGCGTGCATTGACCACACGACTCTTCGTAATAGAAGTACGACAGACGCAACAGCGAACGCACCATGCAACGCGTTTCGTCCATCACGATGACCGCGCCCGAACCAAGCATCGAGCCAGCCTTGGCGATCGAGTCGTAGTCCATGTCGGTGTTCATCATCATCTCGCCCGGAATCACCGGAGCCGACGAACCGCCAGGAATCACAGCCTTGATCTTCTTGCCGCCGCGCATGCCGCCGGCGAGATCCAGCAACGTCGCGAACGGCGTACCGAGCGGAACTTCATAATTGCCCGGACGTTCGACGTCGCCCGATACCGAGAAAATCTTGGTGCCGCCATTGTTCGGTTTGCCGATTTCAAGGTAATTCTGCGGACCGACTGCCAGCAGGAACGGCACTGCGGCAAACGTCTCGGTGTTGTTGATCGTGGTCGGCTTGCCGTACACGCCAAAGCTCGCCGGGAATGGCGGCTTGAAGCGCGGCTGGCCTTTCTTGCCTTCCAGCGACTCGAGCAGCGCGGTTTCTTCGCCGCAGATGTAGGCGCCGTAACCGTGGTGCGCATGCAGCTCGAACGAGAAACCCGAGCCCATGATGTTTTCGCCGAGGAACCCGGCGCGGCGAGCTTCGTCCAGCGCCTGCTCAAAGCGACGGTAGACTTCAAAAATTTCGCCGTGTATATAGTTGTATCCGACCGTGATGCCCATTGCATACGCACCAATGGCCATGCCTTCAATCAGCGCATGCGGATTGAAGCGCAGAATGTCGCGGTCTTTGAACGTGCCCGGTTCGCCTTCGTCCGAATTACAGACGAGATATTTCTGACCAGGGAACTGACGCGGCATGAAGCTCCACTTCAGACCGGTCGGGAAGCCTGCACCGCCCCGGCCACGCAGACCCGACGCCTTGACGTCGGCGATCACCTGCTCCGGCGGAATCTTCTCTTCCAGAATGCGTCGCAGCTGGGCGTAACCGCCGCGCGCCACATAGTCTTCGAGATGCCAGTTGTCGCCGTTCAGGCCAGCGAGAATCAGCGGTTTGATGTGACGATCGTGTAAAGCCGTCATTTCGAAAGCTCCTCGAGCAGCTGGTCGATCTTCGCGCGGCTCATGAAGCTGCACATGCGATGGTTGTTCACCAGCATCACCGGCGCGTCGCCGCACGAACCCATGCACTCACCTTCTTTCAGGGTGAACTTGCCGTCGGGCGTGGTTTCGCCGAAGTCGATGCCGAGCTTCTGCTTCAGATATTCCGCGGCGCCTTCGGCACCGCCGTCCGGGCCGAGTTGGCACGGCAGGTTTGTGCAGAGCGTGATCTTGTATTTGCCGACCGGCGAGGTCTCGTACATCGTGTAGAAGGTAGCTACCTCCTGCACGGCGACTGCCGGCATGCCGAGATAGTCCGCGACGAACTGCATGACGTCGGGCGACAGCCAGCCATGCTCTTCCTGAGCAACGGCCAGCGCCGACATCACGGCGGACTGTTTCTGATCGGCGGGGTATTTCCCGATCGCGCGATCGATTTCTTTCAGGCCTTCAGCTGAGATCATTTTCAGACACGACTCTTTCAATTCCTACCGAACGAAAACCCGTCGCTTACTTCAAGCTGCGACAGACCCGGCGTTCCTTTGCTTGACACGCGCTTCGACTCAATCCGAAACACGCACCGCTGAATACGTCCTAGCGATCCACTTCGCCGAACACGATGTCCTGCGTGCCGATGATCGTCACGGCGTCGGCGATCATGTGACCGCGCGCCATTTCATCCAGCGAGGACAGGTGCGCATAGCCCGGCGCGCGGATCTTCAGGCGATACGGCTTGTTCGCGCCGTCCGAGATCAGGTAGATACCGAACTCGCCCTTCGGATGCTCGACCGCCGCGTATGCCTCGCCTTCCGGAACGTGGAAGCCTTCGGTGAAGAGCTTGAAATGGTGGATCAACTCTTCCATGTTCGACTTCATACCGACGCGCGACGGCGGCGCAACCTTATGATTGTCGACCATTACGGGGCCAGGATTCTTACGCAGCCACTCAATGCACTGTTTCACGATTCGCGTGGATTGGCGCATTTCTTCGACGCGAACCAGATAGCGGTCATAGCAATCGCCATTTACGCCGACCGGAATGTCGAAATCCATCTTGTCATAGACTTCGTACGGCTGCTTCTTGCGCAGATCCCACTCGATACCCGAGCCGCGCAGCATTGCACCGGTCATGCCGAGTTGCAGCGCGCGTTCCGGGCTCACCACGCCGATACCGACCAGACGTTGCTTCCAGATCCGGTTGTCGGTCAGCAGCGTTTCGTATTCGTCGACGCATTTCGGAAAGCGCGTGAAGAAGTCGTCGATGAAGTCGAGCAGCGAACCTTGGCGGTTCTCGTTCATCTTCGACAATGCCTTCACATTGCGGATCTTCGATGCCTTGTATTGCGGCATCGCATCCGGCAGATCGCGATAGACACCGCCCGGACGGTAGTAGGCCGCGTGCATCCGTGCGCCGGATACCGCTTCGTACACGTCCATCAGGTCTTCGCGCTCGCGGAACGCGTACAGAAACACCGCCATCGCGCCGACGTCGAGCGCGTGCGCGCCGATCCACATCAAGTGGTTCAGCACGCGCGTGATTTCGTCGAACATCACGCGGATGTATTGCGCGCGCACCGGCACTTCGATGCCGAGCAGCTTCTCAATCGCCATCACGTAGCCGTGCTCATTGACCATCATCGACACGTAGTCGAGACGGTCCATGTACGGCACGGACTGGATAAATGTTTTGGTTTCGGCGAGCTTTTCAGTCGCGCGATGCAGCAGGCCGATGTGCGGATCGGCGCGCTGGATGACTTCACCGTCGAGTTCCAGCACGAGGCGCAACACACCGTGCGCAGCCGGATGCTGAGGACCGAAGTTGAGCGTGTAGTTCTTGATCTCTGCCATGGCGTTCTCTTAGTGTTTCAGACCGCCATAGCGATCCTCGCGGATCACGCGCGGCGTAATTTCCCGCGGCTCGATCGTCACAGGCTGATAGACGACGCGCTTTTCTTCCGGGTCGTAACGCATTTCGACGTAACCGGAGACAGGGAAATCTTTACGGAACGGGTGACCAATGAAACCGTAGTCGGTCAGGATGCGGCGCAGATCCGGGTGACCTTCGAAGACGATACCGTACAGGTCGAATGCTTCGCGCTCGTACCAGTTGACCGAATTCCAGATTTCAACGACGGACGGCAGGATCGGCACTTCGTCATCGGGTGCGAACACGCGCAGGCGCAGACGCCAGTTGTTCTGCACCGACAACAAATGGAGAACGGCCGCGAAACGCGGGCCGTCGTAAGCGCCGTCGGCGTAGGTCTGATAGTCGACGCCGCAAAGGTCGACGCATTGCTCGAAACCGAGCGAACGGTCGTCGCGCAGACGGGTTGCAACGTTGAGGTAGTCGGCCGTCTTCACGACGATCGTCACTTCACCGATTGCTTCGTTGATGCTCAACAGGAGGCCGCCAAAGGCCGCCTCGAGGTTCGCTTTCAGGGTCTCGAGTTTGCTTGCCATATTGTGGGGGAGGCGTTGGCCTTATTGACGGGCGATTGTGTTGGTGCGGCGAATCTTGGCCTGCAACTGGATCACGCCGTACACCAGCGCTTCCGCAGTCGGCGGACAACCCGGCACATAAACGTCAACCGGAACGATCCGGTCGCAGCCACGCACTACCGAATACGAGTAGTGGTAATAGCCGCCGCCGTTCGCACACGAGCCCATCGAGATTACCCAGCGCGGCTCAGCCATCTGGTCGTAGACCTTGCGCAGAGCGGGCGCCATCTTGTTGCACAGCGTGCCGGCGACGATCATCACGTCCGACTGACGCGGACTCGGACGAAACACCACGCCGAAGCGGTCAAGGTCATAACGGGCAGCGCCCGCATGCATCATCTCGACCGCACAACACGCCAGACCGAACGTCATCGGCCACAGGGAGCCGGTGCGCGTCCAGTTGATCAGTTTGTCAGCCGTCGTGGTGACAAACCCTTCCTTCAAGACCCCTTCGATACTCATTTGCTTTCCACTCCAGACGGGGCGGCAAGCCTTGGCCACCCACGCAAACCGGCGATTAATCCATCATTCCCAGTCGAGGCCGCCCTTCTTCCAGATGTAGGCGAAGCCCAGCAGGAATTCGAGCAGGAAAATCATCATTGCCATGAAGCCAGGCCAGCCGATGTCGCGCAGAGCTACGCCCCACGGAAAAAGGAATGCGGTTTCAAGGTCGAAAATGATGAAGAGAATGGCGACGAGGTAATAGCGAACATCGAACTTCATGCGCGCATCTTCGAATGCTTCGAAGCCGCACTCGTACGGTGCGTTCTTCTCTGTATCGGGCTTGTTGGGACCAAGAATCTTACCGATACTGACCAGCGCTACGCCTAAACCGGTGCCTACGATGAGGAACAACAAGACGGGGAAATAGGCTGCGAGGTTCAAGACAATCCTCAATCGGTTGGTTCGGTTCTGAGTGCCGACAGGAGCATAGCACTCCTGCCGCGAAATCACTTCCGAAACGCACATGCCACAAGCCCTACTTAAGCCGTGCCCAGAAGTGAAAAATGCCAGCCGAAGCTGAAGCAAGCGGCTGGCATTTAGATAACATTTTGGTGCCGACGGCGAGACTCGAACTCGCACAGCTTTCGCCACTACCCCCTCAAGATAGCGTGTCTACCAATTTCACCACGTCGGCACTGCATGCAATCCGGGAAAACAACTTGTAACCCGCGAATCGCTTCAAGACTTAGATTGTAACTTGTTTAAACAGATTGTTCAACGCACAAGAGACAAATTGCCGCGAAATTTATTTCGGTACGTCGGTAGCCGGGACCGATGCAGGCGATGCCGGCAGGGCAGCCGAACCTGCGACCGGCGCAGAGGCCGACGGTGCTGCCGAGGCCGCAACCGGAGCCGTCACTGCCGCGCCCAGCAAGCCTGCCGAAGGCTTCGACCGATATGCGCCGAGGTACGTCAACGTCAGCGTCGTGACAAAAAATACCGCTGCGAGCACTGCGGTTGTACGCGACAAAAAGTTTGCCGAGCCAGTCGCACCGAACAGACTGCCCGATGCGCCGCTACCAAAAGCAGCGCCCATATCGGCGCCTTTGCCGTGTTGCAGCAAGACAAGGCCGATGACCCCAAGTGCCGACAACAGCTGAACGACGATAATCAATGTTTTCAAATACAGCATCACACTCACCTGAGTCTTTATTTAACCGCGCGACACGCTGTGTTGCACGGGATGGAGTCACCACCAAAGCGCCCTGCTTAACCGGCGACGCTCGTTGCGGCCGCCGCCTTGCAGATCGCCAGGAAATCCTGGTCTTTCAACGACGCGCCGCCAATCAGGCCGCCATCGATATCCGGTTGACGGAACAGCTCTTCCGCGTTCTCCGGTTTCACGCTGCCGCCGTACAACAACGGCACATCCGCTACTGCCTCGCCCTTCGCCGCCAGGCGCGCACGCAGGAACGCGTGAACGGCCTGAGCCTGCTCCGACGATGCACTCTTGCCCGTGCCGATCGCCCAGACCGGCTCGTACGCGACGACCAGGCGGGCCGCTTCCTGCACCGACAATTTCGCCAGCACTTCGTCGAGTTGCGAACCAACTACCTGCTCGGTCGATCCGGCTTCGCGCTCTTCGAGCGTTTCACCGACGCAGACGATCGGCGTCAAACCCGCTTCCAGCGCGCGCTGCGTTTTCACCGCCACCAGCTCAGCGCTTTCGCGATGATAGGCGCGACGTTCCGAGTGCCCGACAATCGCGAGCGTGGCGCCGAAATCCACGACCATCGGCGCAGCCACTTCACCGGTATAGGCGCCGTGCGTGAACGCAGACACGTCCTGCACGCCCCACGCGACACGACCACCTTCCAGCAACGACTGGGTTTGCGCCAGATAAAGGCTCGGCACACACACGCCGACGCGCACGTCGGCCGGCAATTCGCCCGCGCCTTGCGATACAGCCTGCAACAGCGTGGCATTGGCGGCGAGACGCCCGTGCATTTTCCAGTTACCGACTACCAGCTTGGCTCGTTGTTGTTTCGACATCGTCTCGTCTTGTCTTGGCGGCGGACTTTGTTTGCGCTTACAGTCCGCCTTTCGGATTCATTCGGCGTGCGCAAAACGCGCAATTTTACTGCGTGGGGTGGATCGGGTCAAACCGACCGTGTCAACTATCCTGACCCCAAGCGAGCACGATCTTGCCGACGTGCGTGCTGCTTTCCATCAATGCATGCGCTTCGGCGGCCTGCGCAGCGGGAAACACGCGATAGATCACCGGCTTGATGCGGCCCGCTTCGAGATGCGGCCACACCTGCTCTTTCAATTGCGCGGCAATTTTTGCCTTGAATTCGATCGGCCGCGGACGCAGCGTCGAACCGGTCACCGTCAGACGGCGACGCAAGATGTCGTTCAGATTCAGTTCCGCTTTCGCCCCGCCGAGCAACGCAATTACCACGATGCGGCCGCCGTCAGCCAACGCCGTGAGTTCGCGCGGCACGTAGCTGCCGGCGACCATGTCGAGCACCACGTCGACACCGCGATCGTTGGTCAGCGACTTGATGACTTCGACGAAATCTTCAGTCTTGTAGTTGATCGCCCGCTCGGCGCCCAGCGCCTCACAGGCGCGGCATTTTTCGTCCGACCCTGCAGTCGCGAACACCCGAAAACCCAGCGCATGCGCGATCTGGATCGCCGTCACGCCGATGCCGCTCGAGCCGCCCTGCACCAGCAGCGTTTCGTTCGGCGCGCCTTCGCCCTTGCCGAGCTGAGCGCGGTCGAACACATTGCTCCACACCGTGAAGAACGTCTCGGGCAAAGAAGCCGCCTCGATATCCGACAAACCCGCCGGCACCGGCAAGCATTGCAGCAACGGCGCGCTCGCATATTCCGCGTAACCGCCACCGGCCATCAGCGCGCAGACGCGATCGCCGATCTTCAGACCGAACGGATTGTTCTTTTCGTCGATCGTGCCGCCGACAATCTCACCCGCCACCTCCAGGCCAGGCAGATCCGATGCACCGGGCGGCGGCGCATAACCGCCCTTGCGCTGGAACACGTCCGGACGGTTGATACCGGAAGCCGCCACCTTGATCAGCACCTCGCCCGCCTTCAACTGCGGCGTGGGCCGCTCGGCGAGCTTGAGGACTTCCGGCGCACCGAATTCGGTGATTTCGATCGCTTTCATCTGCGTCAACTCCAAGATTGGATTGCGTTGCACACCCGTCGCACGTTCGCGGCCTGCCGATCACGAAGCGCAATCGTCTAACCTTCGACAACGCGCTCCATACAAATAGAGTACCCGCTTGTCTCCATTCGCACGCGTCTGCAACGCAATCCACCCTGCATAAAAAACGGCCGGCGCGTATGCACGCTGCCGGCCGTTGTCCCGCTACCGCATTACTGCGGCGTCGGCTCGCCTTGCGGCGCGTCGTTCAGCAACGCCTTGGCCGACAAACGCACGCGGCCCTTTTCGTCCGTCTGGATGACCTTGACCTTCACTTGCTGGCCGTCCTTCAGGTAGTCGTTGATGTCCTTGATACGCTCGTTGGCGATCTCGGAGATGTGCAGCAGACCGTCCTTGCCCGGCAGGATGTTCACGATCGCGCCGAAATCGAGCAGCTTGAGCACGGTGCCTTCGTACACCTGACCCACTTCGACTTCCAGCGTGATGTTCTCGATACGCTTCTTCGCTTCGGCCATCCCTTCGCTGCTCGTGCTGGCGATGGTGACGACGCCGTCGTCCGAAATATCGATCGTCGTGCCGGTTTCTTCGGTCAGCGCGCGGATCACCGAACCACCCTTGCCGATCACATCGCGGATCTTTTCCGGATTGATCTTGATGGTGATCATGCGCGGTGCGTAGTCCGACAGCACCGTGTTCGCGCCCGACACCGCCGAGGTCATCTTGCCGAGGATGTGCATACGGCCTTCCTTCGCTTGCGCGAGGGCGACCTGCATGATTTCCTTCGTGATGCCCTGGATCTTGATGTCCATCTGCAGCGCGGTCACGCCTTGTTCCGTACCCGCCACCTTGAAGTCCATGTCGCCGAGGTGATCTTCGTCGCCGAGGATGTCGGTCAGAACTGCAAAGCGGTTACCTTCCAGGATCAGGCCCATTGCGATGCCGGCGACGTGCGCCTTCATCGGCACGCCGGCGTCCATCAGTGCGAGGCAGCCGCCGCACACCGAAGCCATCGACGACGAACCATTCGATTCCGTGATTTCCGACACAACGCGAATCGAGTAGCCGAATTCGTCGGCGCTCGGCAGGCATGCAGCCAGTGCGCGCTTGGCCAGACGGCCGTGACCGATTTCACGGCGCTTCGGCGAACCGACGCGGCCCGTTTCGCCGGTTGCGAACGGAGGCATGTTGTAGTGGAGCATGAAGCGTTCGCGGTACTCGCCTTCGAGCGCGTCGATGTTCTGCTCGTCGCCCTTCGTGCCCAGCGTGGCCACCACCAGCGCCTGCGTTTCGCCGCGCGTGAACAGTGCCGAACCGTGGGTACGCGGCAGCACGCCGGTACGGATTTCGATCGGACGAACCGTGCGCGTGTCGCGGCCGTCGATACGCGGCTCGCCGTTCAGGATCTGCGTACGGACGATCTTCGCTTCGATGTCGAACAGCACATTGCCGACGGTCGCCTTGTCCGCTGCTACCGTGCCGCTTGCGGCTGCGTCTTCTTCCAGCTTCTTCGACGTCGCTGCGTAGACTTCCTTCAGCTTGGCCGAACGTGCCTGCTTGTCGCGGATCTGGTAAGCCGCGAGCAGATCGGCTTGTGCCAGTTCGCCCACGCGTGCGATCAGCGGCTCGTTTTTCGCTGCCGGCTGCCAATCCCATTCCGGCTTGCCGCCTTCACGGACGAGTTCGTGGATCGCGTCGATCGCGATCTGCATTTGCTCGTGACCGAACACGACGCCGCCGAGCATCACTTCTTCGCTCAGTTGCTGCGCTTCCGATTCCACCATCAGCACCGCGCGTTCCGTACCGGCGACGATCAGGTCGAGCGCCGATTCCTTCATTTGCGGACGCGTCGGGTTCAACACGTATTCGTTGTTGATGTAGGCCACGCGTGCTGCGCCGACCGGGCCGTTGAACGGCAGACCGGACACGGCGAGTGCCGCCGACGCGCCGATCAGCGCGGGGATGTCAGCGGGGATTTCCGGGTTCAGCGACAGGACGTGGATCACGACCTGGACTTCGTTGTAGAAGCCTTCCGGGAACAGCGGGCGCAGCGGACGGTCGATCAGGCGCGAGGTCAGCGTTTCGCCTTCCGACGGACGGCCTTCGCGGCGGAAGAAACCACCCGGAATCTTGCCGGCTGCGTAGGTTTTTTCGAGGTAATCGACGGTCAGCGGGAAGAAGTCCTGACCCGGCTTGGCCGTTTTAGCGCCGACCACGGTTGCCAGCACGACGGTGTCTTCGATGTCGACGATCACCGCACCGCTCGCCTGACGGGCGACTTCACCGGTTTCGAGGCGAACGTTGTGTTGTCCCCACTTGAACTCTTTGACGATCTTATTGAACATAGTCATTGCTTTTCCTCATCGTAGTGCCGCGCGAACCAGAAGCGGCGCGGCAACGCCAGGACCGGCGCCACATGGGAAGAGTAGTGTTATGCCATTCCAGAGAACCACGCCCTACGTCGAGTACGCGCGCGAACCGCTGGAATGACACAAAGCTCCGCCCCTGAAGCCCGGCCGTATTGCTTGTTTTGCTGCTTTTTCTACTGCTTTTTTCTACTGCCTGCCCTGCTTTTTCCTGCCTCCGCCGCATGAACCGGCACGCTACTGCGAATGGCAGGCAATGCGCGTCACATGAAGCGCACCGCGCAAAAACAAAATGCCTGTATCAGTGGAACTGACACAGGCATCTTGCTGAACGACTGGCCGATTACTTACGCAGACCCAGCTTCTCGATCAGGGTGCGGTAACGATCCGCGTCCTTACCCTTCAGGTAGTCGAGCAGCTTACGACGGCGGCTCACCATGCGCAGCAGACCGCGGCGGCTGTGGTGATCCTTCGAGTGAGCCTTGAAGTGAACGGTCAGTTCGTTGATGCGGGTCGTGAGCAGCGCGACCTGAACTTCGGGGCTGCCGGTGTCGTTAGCTGCGCGTGCGAATTGCGCAACGACTTCGGACTTCTTGCTTGTTTCAACTGCGGACATGTCGATTTCCTTAAGAACTAGACAGGCGGTCACGGAAGAAAGGCCGTGCCGTGGATTACCCCGTTTGCCAGCCAGCGAGCCTCACATCGAGACGACACTGCCTTACAACGGGACGCGTATTGTAGCACAGCACGATCCGGCCGCGAACCCCGCTGGCCGGATCGTGCGAGGCACCTGCGTGCCACGCGCGTCAGGGACGCTGCATCTTGCAGACGGTCGGCAAAACAGTGCGATCGGCCGGCAAAGCCAGCACCGTGCGGAAGCCGTAGCCTGAGCCTTCATTATCGAAATGCACGCCGGGCGTGCCGGCTTTGTCCATCTGCATCACGTAAAGGGGTTGAATCAGTTGATGGTCGTCGGCGCGCATCCACGAAGCGTGGAAGCCGTTGTCGAAGCGAATGCCTTCGAGCGCGCGCGCCACTGCAGTCGGGTCCGCGCTGCCGGCGCGGCTCATGGCCGCGGCGAGCGTCTCGATCATCAGCGGCATGCGCAACACCGGGTAGTCGTCCTGCGCAGCCGGGAAACGGGCCCGGAACGCGGCGTACCAGGCGTCGGAGGCTGCGCCGCCCGCATTCGGATGCCAGTCGGCAACCGCAATCACATGGCCGACGCCCGCGTCTCCCAAGGCAGCCGGCGCGCCCAGGCTGTTGCCGTAGAAGGTGTAGAACTTCGTGTCCAGCCCCTGCTCGCGCGCCGCTTTGACCAGCAGCGTCAGGTCGTTGCCCCAGTTGCCGGTGATCACGGCGTCCGCCCCGCTGGCACGAATCTTCGCGATATAGGGCGCGAAATCCTTTACGCGGCCAATCGGATGGAATTCGTCGCCGACCACCGCAATATCGGGGCGCTTCGTCGCCAGCGTCGACCGCGCAAGGCTGCTGACGTCATGACCAAAGCTGTAGTCCTGGTTCAGCAGATACACCTTCTTCACCGCTTTATCGCGCTGGATCACGTCGACCAGTGCGTCCATCCGCATGCCCGCGTGTGCGTCGAAACGGAAATGCCAGAAGCTGCAACTGGCGTTGGTCAGCGCGGGGTCGTCGGCGGAATAGTTGAGGAACAGCTCGCGATTGCCCGGCTCGCGGCTGTTCTGCTTGTCGATCGCGCCGATCAGCGCGGCGGCCACCGCTGAACTGTTGCCCTGCATGATGTAGCCGATATGGCGGTCGGCAGCCGCGCGCAGTTGTGTGAGCGCCTCTTCGGTGCTGCCTTTGCTGTCGAGCACGACCAGTTCGAACGGATGCGCGCCGTCGGCGAGCTTCACGCCGCCCTGCGCGTTCACCTGTTCCACGCCGAAACGCAGATTGCGCTCGACCGCCGCGCCCGCGTTCGCGAACGGGCCGGACATGCCTTCGATCAACGCCAGCTGGATCGGTGTTCCCGTGGGTTTGCCGCCGGGCTTGCCTGAGACGGATCGGTTCGCAGCCTCGCTTGCAGGCGAATTTGCCGCCGCCCCCGCTGCCGCGTGCGCCACCCCGCCCATTGAAATCGCCACCAGCGCCGCTGCTGCCGCCTGTTGCCACTTCGTCATCGTCACTGCCCCGCTGGAATCGCCAAAGCGCGGATCATAGGACGACCCGGACGGAATAAGCAAGCCGCCGCATCCGTTACCGTACTTTGCGGCCAGCCTGTACGAAGCGCGGCTCTTTTGCCGCAGCGCGTGTCAAAATAATGCGTCTCGATGATAAAAACTGCGACCTGGATGCCATCGGAGGAATATATGTTCAACCGCCACCCCTTTCCGGCGGGCTCGACCAAGGCGCCTGCCTTCGGACGCCTGCGCCGCGCGGCGCTCGTCTGCCTGAGCGCACTGACGCTTGCGGGCTGCGTCCAGCCCTGGCAGCAATACCAGCAAGGCGCCGACGCATCGACGATCGTCGCGCGCCTCGGGCCGCCGCGCGAAACTTACGACCTGCCGAATGGCGGCAAGCGTCTGATGTGGCCGACCCAGCCAATGGGCGAAACCACCACCGCCGCCGATATCGATGCAGCCGGCAAGATCGTGAATGTGCGCCAGGTGCTGCAGCCCAATGAGTTTTACCGGGCGGAAATCGGCAAATGGACCAAGAGCGACGTGCTCGTCAACTTCGGCCGCCCGGTCGAAACAGCGTATTTTCCGCTGATGAAGCGTGAGGTCTGGACTTACCGCTATCTCGAAGACAACGTCTGGTACATGATGTACAGCTTCTATTTCGACGAACAGGGCATTGTTCGGCTGACGCAGAAAACGCCTGATCCGCTGCACGATCCGGATCGGCGCGCGTTGTTCTGAGCGTTTGCTCCAACCCGACACCGACCGATGCGGCAAAGCAAAAAGCCCCGCGCCTTGACCGGCGCGGGGCTTTTCACATTCAGCGCATCGCAGTCACATCGCGCACGGCGGATGCATCACTCCGAGCGTTGCGGATTCAGCTTGTCGACGTTCGAATAAAGCTTGTTCAACGCCGAGATATACGCCTTCGCCGAAGCCGCGACGATATCCGGATCGGTGCCCACGCCATTAACAATGCGCCCGCTCTTCGACAAGCGCACCGTCACTTCGCCCTGCGCCTGCGTGCCAGTGGTGATCGCATTCACCGAGTACAACAGCAGTTCCGACCCGCTGCCCACTTCCGTTTCAATTGCGTTGAGCGTGGCGTCGACCGGACCGTTACCGCGCGCTTCGCCGGTGATCTCCTTGCCTTCCACCGAAAACACGATCTTCGCGTGCGGTTGCTCGCCGGTTTCCGAATGCTGCGATAGCGACAGAAACTTGTAGTGCTCTTTCTGCTGCGCCTCGGCCGATTCCTCCGTGACGATCGCGATGATGTCTTCGTCGAAAATTTCCGACTTGCGGTCAGCCAGTTCCTTGAAGCGCGCGAACGCCGAGTTCAGTTCCGCCTCGCTATCCAGTGCGATGCCGAGTTCCTGCAGGCGTTGTTTGAACGCGTTCCGGCCCGACAGCTTGCCGAGCACGATCTTGTTCGCGCTCCAGCCGACGTCTTCGGCACGCATGATTTCGTAGGTGTCGCGCGCCTTCAGCACGCCGTCCTGGTGAATGCCGGACGCATGCGCAAACGCGTTCGCGCCGACCACCGCCTTATTCGGCTGCACGACGAAACCGGTGATCTGCGATACCAGCTTCGACGCGGGCACGATTTGCGTGGTGTCGAGTCCGATATCGAGGCCGAAGTAATCCTTGCGCGTTTTCACCGCCATCACGATTTCTTCGAGCGACGTGTTGCCCGCGCGCTCGCCGAGCCCGTTGATCGTGCACTCGACCTGCCGCGCGCCGCCAATCTGCACCCCGGCCAGCGAGTTCGCGACCGCCATGCCGAGGTCGTTATGGCAATGCACCGAGAACACCGCCTTGTGCGAGTTCGGAATGCGCTCACGCAGCGTTTTCACGAGCTGGCCGTAGAGTTCGGGCACGCCGTAACCGACCGTATCCGCGATGTTGATGGTGGTCGCGCCCTCGGCGATCACCGCTTCCAGCACGCGGCACAGAAAGTCCATGTCGGAGCGGCTGCCGTCTTCCGGGGAAAACTCGACGTCGTCGGTGAACTTGCGGGCAAAACGCACCGCCAGCCTCGCCTGCTCGAACACCTGATCCGGCGTCATGCGCAGCTTCTTCTCCATATGCAGCGGCGACGTCGCGATGAACGTGTGGATACGGAAATGATCGGCGGGCTTGAGCGCGTCGGCTGCGCGCTGGATGTCTTTGTCGTTCGCGCGGGCCAGTGAACAGACCGTGCTGTCCTTCACGAGACCTGCGATGGTCTGGATCGCGTCGAAGTCGCCGTTCGAACTGGCCGCGAAGCCGGCTTCGATCACGTCCACCTTCATCCGTTCGAGCTGCTTCGCGATACGGATTTTTTCCTCTTTCGTCATCGATGCGCCGGGCGATTGCTCGCCGTCACGCAACGTGGTGTCGAATATGATCAGTTTGTCGGACATGTCGGAACTCCTGGGGAGCCGTTCGATTGTAGGGAGCGGATTTTGGAGCCTGGCGATTCACATAACCACCGGCGACGCCCGTCCGCGAATGTAGCAGGCGGATGGCAAATGGCGAGCATCAGGACAGGCACGGCAGTCGGCGTGGTGCCCCGGCACGGCGCGGACGAGCATCATGCAACTGCGTGCCCACGCGTCGGCACCGGCACTGGCTCGGCTTGCTGCGGCCAATCGCCTCGTAGACACTTGCCGCGAGGCTTGCAACAAGGCCCAGGCGGGAGCCTGCACAAACACCTCAAACGACTATAACGGCATTCCCAACACCGTGCAATTAGCGTCGATCCCGCGTGAAAAGAGCGCTGAAAGGGCTTTTTCGACCGAATCCAAACGAAAAACGGCAGCCCGAAGGCTGCCGTTTCTTACTACGGGAACAGTAGACGCTGCGTGCGCGGCTACCGGTCGTGCGCGACCGAACGCGCCGGATTTGCCCTGCCCCGCAACGCCTGATAACCCCAGAATACGTAGCCCGACAGACCGTACAGCACGAACAGGCCGAACAGCATCAGCGGCGGATCGGACGACACCAGCACGAACGCGACCACCACCAGCAGAATCACGCCGAACGGCACGCGATGCCGGACATCGAGCGCCTTGCCGCTGTAGAACGGCGCGTTCGACACCATCGTCACACCTGCGTAGATGGTCAGCACAAAAGCGACCCACGGCAGCCACACCAGCTTGAGCGGCACGCGGTTGTCGGTGGCGAGCCACACGAAACCAGCGATCAGCGCCGCCGCAGCCGGACTCGGCATGCCCTGGAAGAACCGTTTGTCGACCACGCCGATGTTCGTATTGAAGCGCGCGAGCCGCAAAGCCGCGCCCGAACAGTAGACGAACGCCGCGAGCCAGCCCCAGCGGCCGAGGTCTTTCAGGATCCACTCGTACATCACCAGCGCAGGCGCCACGCCGAACGACACCATGTCCGACAGGCTGTCGAACTGCTCGCCGAACGCGCTTTGCGTATGCGTCATGCGGGCGACGCGACCGTCCATGCCGTCGAGCACCATCGCCACGAAAATCGCGATCGCCGCGATTTCGAAGCGCACGTTCATGGCCTGCACGACCGCGAAGAAACCGCAGAACAGCGCGGCCGTGGTGAACGCATTCGGCAGCAGATAAATGCCGCGTTTTCTCAGGAACTGCTGACGCTGCGCGCGCCGGCTATCGACAGCCGACGACTCCGCCACGATCGGCTTGTTACGGCGGAACGGACGCGGCAGCTGTCCGCTGTTACGGGGTCGACGCGGTTTGAATGCGGCCATTCGGAAACCTCCTGTATGCCGCTTTAGAGTTCAGCGAGGATCGTGGACGACGCGGAAACCTTCTCGCCGATCGACACACGCGGACGGCTGCCCAGCGGCAGATACACGTCGACACGCGAGCCGAACCGGATGAATCCGTAACGCTGGCCACGGGTAAGCGGCTCACCTGCGCGTACGTAGCAAAGAATGCGCCGCGCGATCAAACCGGCGATCTGCACCGACGTCACCGTCTGACCGCCCGCCATTTCGATCACGACCGCATTGCGTTCGTTTTCGGTCGACGCTTTGTCCACCGCTGCATTCAGATACGCACCCGGGAAGTATTCGACCTTGGAGATCGCGCCGTCTACCGGCGAACGTTGCGAGTGAACGTTGAAAACATTCATGAACACGCTGATCTTCAGCGCTTCACGGTTGGCGTACGGATCATGCGCGGTTTCGACTGCGACGATGCGGCCATCGGCCGGGCACAGCACGGCGTTCGCCTGGGTCGGGATCGGCCGGGCCGGGTCGCGGAAGAACTGCACGACGAAGATCAGGATCAGCCAGAAGAGCCACGCAAAACCGAACCCCGCGAAGGCGTGAACCAGTAATGCAACAACGGCCGCGATGGCGATGAACGGCCAGCCTTCTCGCGCGATGATCGGATGAGGGTAATTCATGGATGGCTTCTGTATTTTTGTAAAACCGTAGGATAGCAAAAGCCGCCCAGGGTTCAGCACTCCTGGGCGGCTTTTTGATCTTTCCGGGCGTGACGGCGCTGCGCTAGCAGCACATCATGCGCCGGACTTCAGCAATCAATGCTTAGTTCTTCGACTGGTCGACCAGCTTGTTCGCAGCGATCCACGGCATCATCGAACGCAGCTTTGCACCGACCGTTTCGATCTGGTGTTCAGCCGTCAGACGGCGACGCGATTGCAGCGTCGGTGCGCCAGCCTTGTTTTCGATGATGAAGCTCTTTGCGTACTCGCCCGTCTGGATGTCGGTCAGCACAGCCTTCATCGCCTTCTTCGTTTCAGCCGTCACGATACGCGGACCCGTCACGTACTCGCCGTATTCGGCGTTGTTCGAGATCGAGTAGTTCATGTTCGCGATGCCGCCTTCGTAGATCAGGTCGACGATCAGCTTCAGTTCGTGCAGGCATTCGAAATACGCCATTTCCGGCGCGTAGCCAGCTTCAACCAGCGTTTCGAAACCAGCCTTGATCAGGTCGACCGTACCGCCGCACAGAACAGCCTGTTCGCCGAACAGGTCGGTCTCCGTTTCTTCGCGGAAGTTCGTTTCGATGATGCCGGCACGGCCGCCGCCGTTCGCCGCAGCGTACGACAGAGCGATGTCACGTGCTGCGCCCGACTTGTCTTGCGCAACAGCGATCAGGTGGGGCACGCCGCCACCTTGCGAGTAGGTGCCGCGAACCGTATGGCCCGGTGCCTTCGGCGCGATCATGATCACGTCGAGGTCGGCACGCGGAATCACCTGACCGTAGTGAACATTGAAGCCGTGCGCGAATGCCAGCGCTGCGCCTTGCTTGGCGTTAGCGTGCACTTCCTTTGCGTAGACTTCTGCGATCTGCTCGTCCGGCAACAGCATCATGACGACGTCTGCGCCCTTGACGGCTTCTGCCACTTCCTTGACTTGCAGGCCGGCGTTCTCAGCCTTGCTCCACGATGCGCCGCCCTTACGCAGGCCAACGGTGATGTTCACGCCGCTTTCCTTCAGGTTCAGCGCGTGAGCATGGCCTTGCGAGCCGTAGCCGATGATGGTGACTTGCTTGCCCTTGATGAGGGAGAGGTCGGCGTCCTTGTCGTAGAAAACTTTCATGTCAGTTCCTTGGCTAAATTCGATGATTCAGTGAAATTCAAATACTGCGAATGGTGTGTTGCTGGCCGGGCTTATCGGGTTGCTGCAGGCATTGCCCGGCCGTCCGATCGTGACGCGCGTCAGACCTTCAGAATGCGCTCGCCGCGTCCGATGCCCGAACTGCCCGTACGGACCGTTTCGAGAATGGCCGTGGAATCGAGCCCTTCGATGAAGGCGTCGAGCTTGTCGGCCGCGCCCGTCAGTTCGATCGTGTAGGTCTTTTCGGTGACGTCGATGATGCGGCCGCGGAAAATATCCGACATCCGCTTCATCTCCTCACGTTCCTTGCCGACCGCCCTCACCTTGATCAACATCAACTCGCGTTCGATGTGGGCGCCCTCGGTAAGGTCGACCACTTTCACCACCTCGATAAGGCGGTTCAGATGCTTCGTGATCTGTTCGATCACGTCGTCCGAGCCAATGGAGACGATGGTCATGCGCGACAGCGAACGGTCTTCGGTCGGAGCCACCGTCAAGGTTTCAATGTTGTAGCCGCGTGCCGAGAAGAGACCAACCACGCGTGATAACGCGCCCGGTTCGTTTTCCAGCAGGACTGAAATGATGTGTCTCATGTTTCGCTTCTTCCAGATGTTTTGTCGATATCCGCGAGTGGTTCTGCGCCGCTTCGTTCGCCTGCGCCTTTTTTGAAGACGTGCGTGACGAAGCCGGCGCTGGACTTAACTGAATAAGCCCGTGCGAACCGCCGTTATAGATCTTCCGAACCCATGAGCATCTCGGTGATGCCCTTGCCGGCCTGAACCATCGGCCAGACGTTTTCGGTCGGATCGGTCTGGAAATCGAGAAACACAGTGCGATCTTTCAGGCGCAGTGCTTCCTTGAGCGCCGGCTCGACATCGGCCGTGCGTTCGATACGCATGCCGACGTGGCCGTACGCTTCGGCAAGCTTCACGAAATCAGGCAATGCATCCATGTACGAATGCGAATAACGCTTGCTGTATTCGATCTGCTGCCACTGGCGCACCATGCCCAGATAGCGGTTGTTCAGCGAAATGATCTTGATGGGCGTCTCGTACTGTTTGCAGGTCGAGAGCTCCTGGATACACATCTGGATCGAGCCTTCGCCCGTGATACAGAGCACGTCGTCGTCCGGGTGCGCCATCTTCACGCCCATCGCCGCCGGCAGACCGAAGCCCATCGTGCCGAGACCGCCGGAGTTGATCCAGCGACGCGGCTTGTTGAAGCGATAGAACTGGGCAGCCCACATCTGGTGCTGGCCGACGTCGGAACACACGAAGGCATTGCCGTCGGTCAGTTCCCACGCCTTTTCCACCACGTACTGCGGCTTGATGATGTCGCTCTTGCGATCGAACTTCAGGCAGTCTTTCGCGCGCCAGGCTTCGATGTCCTTCCACCAGTCGGCCAATGCCGCCGTGTCCGGGCCATGTTCGGCCGTCTGCAACTGCTCGATCAGCTCTTTCAGCACTTCCTTCACGTCGCCGACAATAGGAATGTCGACCTTGACGCGCTTGGAAATAGAGGAAGGATCGATGTCGATATGGATGATCTTGCGCGGACGCGACGCGAAGTGCGCCGGGTCGCCGATCACGCGGTCGTCGAAGCGCGCACCGATGGCGATCAGCACGTCGCAGTGCTGCATTGCCATGTTGGCTTCGTAGGTACCGTGCATGCCGAGCATGCCGAGGAATTTCTTGTCGCTCGCGCGGTAGCCGCCCAGACCCATCAACGTGTTGGTGATCGGGTAGCCAAGCAGGTCGGCGAACTGGTTCAGTTCGCGCGATGCGTCCGCGAGAATGATGCCGCCGCCGGTGTAGATATACGGGCGC
Organism: Paraburkholderia fungorum; assembly: GCF_900099835.1. Taxonomy (NCBI): domain Bacteria; kingdom Pseudomonadati; phylum Pseudomonadota; class Betaproteobacteria; order Burkholderiales; family Burkholderiaceae; genus Paraburkholderia; species Paraburkholderia fungorum. The sequence continues at coordinate 1,421,669 of NZ_FNKP01000001.1, read as the reverse complement.
TTCGCCGACAGCAGCAGCGAAACCGCCTTGCGGATCTGACCGGAGTGGCCTTTGGTAACCGGGTTGTACGAACGCAGCGTCACGCTCTTGACAGGCTCGTATTGGCAAGGCGCTTTCGACACGTCTTTCGGAATGTCGATCAGCACCGGGCCGGGACGACCGGTACGGGCAATGTAAAACGCTTTCTTGACGGTAGCGGCGAGGTCGCGCACGTCCTTCACGAGGAAGTTGTGCTTCACGCAGGGACGCGTGATGCCGACCGTATCGCACTCCTGGAACGCATCCTGACCGATCGCGGCAGTCGGCACCTGGCCGCTGATCACCACCATCGGAATCGAATCCATGTAGGCAGTGGCGATGCCGGTCACCGCATTGGTGACGCCGGGGCCGGAGGTCACGAGACACACACCGACATTGCCGGTGGAACGCGCGTAGGCGTCGGCTGCGTGGACCGCGGCCTGTTCGTGGCGCACGAGGACGTGCTGGAATTTGTCCTGCTTGTACAGCTCGTCGTAAATGTAGAGTACCGAGCCGCCGGGATAGCCCCAGATGAATTCGACGTCTTCGTCGGCCAGTGCCTTCATGAGCACGGTGGCGCCGATAGAGTCAGCTTCGTGTTGGGGGGTCGTATCCGACGTGGAGAATTCCGCGCTGGGCATATTCATTTATTCACCTTTCGAATTTTCGGCAAAAAATTGATCGGGTGCTCTCTGCCGGGCTCGTGACTCGGGTTCAAGCGGCGCGTCCAGTTGACAGGTGAGCTTCTTGGGCCACACCTCAATTGAGACAACTCACTTATGTTGCGAACCAGCGAAGATATCTGCAGATGGGCGCGCGGTCAAGCAAATATTGCCTCAGCGCCCTGCCCCCGAATCCTCCCTGGCTGTAATTCCGGCGCAATCCTGTTATGCAAATGCAAGCCAGGACATGTTTCGCCCCAGGGGTTACAAAAGTTTGTTAGCATCCGCGAGCTTTACGACATTTTTCGACCGATTACGCGCACGCTCGCTGCGCCGACCCCCAACGGATGGCATCAGACAAGGAACTCGCCGACTTTCTGGCGGGCGTCGAAAGGCGCGCATTCAAGCAGACGGTCTACGCCGTGCGGGACGACGACGCCTCGCTGGACATCGTGCAGGACGCGATGATCAAGCTCGCCGAAAAATACGGCGATCGTCCGCCAGCCGAGCTTCCGCTGCTGTTTCAGCGTATTCTGCAGAATGCGATGCACGACTATTTCCGTCGTGCGAAAGTACGCAATACCTGGGTGAGTCTGTTTTCGTCGCTGGGCAACGCCGACGACGACGAATTCGATCCGCTGGAAACATTCGAAGCCCAGCAAGGCTCGGCGGGCGCCGAGAGCAATGAGCAAAAACTCGAACGCGAACAGGTGTTGCAACTGATCGACGACGAGATCCAAAAATTGCCGGCACGTCAACGGGAGGCGTTTCTCATGCGTTATTGGGAAGATATGGATGTCGCCGAGACTGCCGCCGCGATGGGCTGCTCCGAAGGCAGTGTGAAAACGCACTGTTCGCGAGCTACCCACACGCTGGCGCAAGCGCTCAAGGCCAAAGGAATCACGCTATGAGCTCCCTCGAAACCAAAGAACTTGAGTTCGCCCGCCAGGTGCGCCGCGCACTCGACGAAAACGCCGCCAGCATGACTCCCGCCACCGTCGACCGGCTCGCTGCGGCGCGCCGTGCTGCGCTCGCCCGCAAGAAGCCCGAAACGGTCGCCGCACCGGCGTTCGTGCCCGCTTTTGCCGGCGTCGGCATGCCGACCGGGCTGTCGCAACCGGAACTCCCGCAGCGTCGCCGCTCGAAGCTGGGCCGTTTCGCGCTTGCGTGGCCGCTCGCCGCTCTGGTGGTGAGTCTGATCGGCATTGCGTACTGGGAAGACCAGCAGCGCACCGCCGAACTCGCCGATATCGATGCCGCCATGCTTAGCGACGACCTGCCGCTCAATGCCTATCTCGACCACGGTTTCAACGCGTACCTTTCACGCGCCCACTGAGCGGGAGATTCTTCGGGTGAGTTACAAGCGCGGCCTGGCCGTTGTATTCGGATGCACGATCGCGGCCCTGGTGTCGTTCGCCGCGACGTATCCGCGCTTTTATCCGAACCTGTCACCCGCCAGCGGCGCCACGGCCGGCAGCAATGCCACGGGCAAGGCGCCCGCCCCCACTCTCGCCGTCGAATTACCCGGCCTGCCTGGCAGCAATAGTCCGCTGGCATGGTCGCGCCTGACGTCGGCAGAACATATCGCGCTTGCGCCTTTCGAGGCGCAGTGGGATTCGTTCAGCGACGAGCGCAAACGCAAATGGATCAAGATCGCATCGCGTTATCCGAAGATGTCGCCGGATGCGCAAAAGCGCCTGCATGACCGGATGAGCGAATGGGTGCGCATGACGCCCGATCAACGCCGTGTTGCGCGTGAAAACTATCAGGTGTCGAAGGAATTGCCGCGCGAGGCCCGCCAGAACGCGTGGAAGGCGTACCAGCAGTTGTCGCCGGAACAGAAGGAAAAGCTGGCCGCCAGCGAGCACAAGCGGCGGCCGAGCGTCGTCAGCGCGCCGCCGTCGGGCCATAACGAAATCAAGGGGCTCGACCGGATCGTCAACGCGCGCGAGCATGGCGCAGGCGCGAGCGGCGTTGCAGCCGCCAGCGCCGCAGCAGCGGCCGAGTCCTCGCAGAACGCGGCCTCGGGCGTGCCGGCCACGGCTGCCCCCGGCAGCTTCGTTCCCGCTACGCCCACGCCGGTTTCGCCTGCCGAGGCGCCGTCGATTTTCAAAGGCTCCTGAGCGGGCCGCCATCTTGTCCCAGCCTCTTACGACCTCGACCCTGCCCGCCGATCCGTCCGGCATCGCCCCGACCGTTCGGCGGCGGCTTGCATCGCTGCTCTACGAAGCGTTGATCCTGTTCGGCGTGGTGTTTATCGCCGGTTATCTGTTCAGCACGCTGACGCAGCAACGCAACGGACTCACCCATCACAACCTGCTCGCGGCGTGGATCGGCCTGGTGGTCGGCGTGTATTTCGTGTGGTTCTGGACCCACAGCGGCCAGACCCTGCCGATGAAAACCTGGCGCCTGCGGGTAGTCGCCGCCGACGGCTCGCCACTCTCCACCACCCGGGCAATCGCCCGCTACGTGCTCGCCTGGTTGTGGTTCCTGCCGCCGCTCGCGCTGCATCCGTTGCTCGGTCTGCGGCTGCCGCAAACGCTGGTGATCGCCGGCATCTGGTTCGTGCTGTGGGCCGCCACCGGCCGCTTCGATCCGCAACGTCAATTCCTGCACGACCGCCTCGCCGGTACCCGCATCGTCAGCGTGAATCGCTGAGTCCTCCTTTTCGTCGACCACCCGGCCGACAGTAATAAGAACTTCTCATGACTGTCACGGCGCAGTCACGCGCGCTTGGCTCAATACGGGCACTGCAACTCGACGCGTGAGCCATGGACCCCAAAACGTCCGCGACTTCCCTGTTCCGCCAGACCGGCCCGAGCGTCGACTCCGTCGCGTTCCTCCCGGAACCCTCCCCCAGTCACGGCTTGCCGTTGCCGGTGACGCCGCCGCTAGACGCCAACGCCAGTCATCCCGAAGACGAACACGCCGATCCACATCGTTACCGTACGATCTGGCTGTCCGACATCCATCTCGGATCGAGCGGTTGCCAGGCTAACTATCTGCTCGATTTCCTGCGTCATAACGAGTCGGAATATCTGTATCTCGTCGGCGACATCATCGACGGATGGCAGTTGAAAAAAGGCTGGTACTGGCCGCAGGCGCACAACGACGTCGTGCAGAAGGTGCTGCGCAAAGCGCGTAAAGGCACCCAGGTGATCTACGTGCCCGGCAATCACGACGAAGCCGCGCGCCAGTTCTGCGACCTCGCGTTCGGCGACATCCACGTGCGCGGCGAAGCGTTTCACACGACGCTCGCCGGCAAGCGCCTGTGGATCGTGCACGGCGATCTGTTCGACGGCGTGATCCAGCATGCGAAGTGGCTCGCCTACCTCGGCGACACGCTCTACACGATGATCCTGGTCCTGAACCGCTGGTTCAACCGGATCCGCAACCGGCTCGGTTTCCCGTACTGGTCGCTGTCGCAATACCTGAAGCATCAGGTGAAGAACGCGGTGAACTTCATCTCGTCGTTCGAGACCGTGATGACCGACGAAGCGCGCCGCCGCGGTTGCGACGGCGTGGTCTGCGGACACATTCATAAAGCCGAGATGCGCGACATCGACGGCGTGCTGTATTGCAACGACGGGGATTGGGTCGAAAGTCTGTCGGCGCTCGTCGAGACGTACGAAGGCGAACTCAAAGTGATTTACTGGACCGTGATGCGCTCCCCGGAAGCCGGCGCGCAAAAGGCCCGAGTGACTGCGTAGTTCCACCTAAAACTGAATGGGCCGAAACCGATGAAGATCATGATCGTCACCGATGCATGGGAACCGCAGGTCAACGGCGTCGTGCGTACGCTGAAAAACACCACGCGCGAACTGATCGCGCTGGGTCATCGGGTGGAGTTGCTGACGCCGCTCGAATTCAAAACGATTCCGTGCCCGACTTATCCTGAGATTCGTCTGTCGCTGCTGCCGGGGCGCAAGCTGCGCGCACGGATCGACGAATTCGCGCCCGACGCTTTGCATATCGCCACCGAAGGCCCGCTCGGCATGGCCGCGCGCGCTTACGCGATCCGTCACAAGCTGCCGTTCACGACCGCGTATCACACGCGTTTTCCGGAATATGTGCAGGCGCGCTTCGGCATGCCGCTGTCGGCGACGTACAAGTTTTTGCACTGGTTCCACAAGCCGTCGCTAGCCGTGATGGCGCCGACTCCGGTGGTCAAGCAGGACCTCGAAAAGTTCGGCTTCACGAACGTGGTGCTGTGGACGCGCGGTGTCGACCTCGAAATTTTTCATCCGATGGACTCGAAGGTGCTCAACTCCGCGCGTCCGATCTTTTTGTACGTGGGGCGGGTAGCGGTCGAGAAAAACGTCGAAGCGTTTCTGAAGCTCGATTTGCCGGGCTCGAAGTGGGTGGCGGGTGAAGGTCCGGCGCTCGCCGAACTGAAGTCGCGTTATCCGCAGGTCAACTATCTGGGCGTGCTGACGCAGGCCGAACTGGCGAAGGTGTATGCGGCCGCGGATGTGTTCGTGTTCCCGAGCCGCACCGATACGTTCGGCCTCGTGCTGCTCGAAGCGCTCGCGTGCGGCACGCCGGTCGCGGCTTATCCGGTCACGGGTCCGATCGACGTGCTCGAAAACGGCGGTGCGGGCGCGATGAACGAGGATTTGCGCGAAGCCTGTCTCGAAGCACTGAAGATCGACCGCGAACATGCACGCGCGTGGGCGGAGCGATTCTCGTGGGCGGCGGCATCGGCGCAATTCGCCGCACATCTGAAGCCGCTGCCGCATGCGTCGTATCGCGAGGAAAGCGCCGCCGCATGACGCGGCGCGCGCAGCCGTCCATGCGAAGCAACTCATCCACAGTGAGACGCGCCGGCCGCGCTGGCGGCGAGACCGCCAGCATCGAGCCGTTCGACGATGTCAGCGAAGCCGGCGCGCCGGAGCATGCCGCTCATGCAGAACATGCGCACGGGATAAACGGCATCAACGGCGCGGGCATCGCTTATGCCGCGCACAAGGCCAACGGCGATTCGCTCGGTCAGGGGCAAGGTCAAGGTCAAGACCACGCCACCGACACCCAGCACGAACCGCTCAGCCCCGACGATCCCCTCGCCCCGCTGCCCTTCAATCCGTACAAGGGCAATCGCGGCCTCACCCGCGCGTGGCACGCGATGAAAAACTCGCTCGCCGGATTCCAGGTGGCGATCCGCGAGGAGAGCGCGTTTCGCCAGGAGCTCACGCTCGCCGCGATCCTGATTCCGTGCGGCGTGCTGGTTCCGGTCGAGCCGGTATCGCGCGTGCTGCTGCTCGGCTCGGTGCTGCTGGTGCTGATCGTCGAGTTGCTGAATTCGAGCGTGGAAGCAGCAATCGACCGCATTTCGCTCGAGCGTCACGAACTGTCGCGCCGCGCGAAAGACCTCGGCAGCGCGGCGGTGATGGTAGCGCTCGGCATGTGTCTGATGACGTGGGGATTGATCGTCGGACCGCTCGTGGTGCGCTGGGTCGGCGCGTGGTTCTGAGGGGTGCCCTGCGCGATCTGGCCGAGGTTTGATCATCGAACCACGCCGCCTGCCGCGCACATCGGTTCGCAATCGCACGCTCAGAAAAGCCCCAGAAGCGCATGCCCGCGCGGCTTCGTCTCGCCCAAATTTATTCGGCGCACGAAAACCCTGAGTATCAGAACGCTCGGTTTATAATCGTCCGACAGACCTATATACCAACCGCGTCCGGGCGGATCACGCAGCAGCGGCATGCCGCCACGCGCACAGCCCGGCGTAACCAGGGCCGGACGACATGGAAGCCAAACCTCCCCGCCGCACGCGCGAACGGATTCTCGAACTCTCGTTGAAGCTGTTCAACGAAATCGGCGAGCCGAACGTCACGACGACGACCATCGCCGAGGAAATGGAAATCAGTCCAGGCAACCTGTACTACCACTTCCGCAATAAAGACGACATCATCAACAGCATCTTCAGCCAGTTCGAGCAGGAGATTGAAAAGCGTCTGCGTTTCCCCGACGACCATCGCGCGACCATCGACGAAATGTGGTCGTATCTGCAGTACATGGTCGACTTCACCTGGCGTTACCGTTTCCTGTATCGCGACCTGAACGACCTGCTCGCGCGCAACCGCACGCTCGAAACGCACTTCAAGCAGATCATCAGCCACAAGGTGCGCTTTGCGAGCCAGTTCTGCGAGCAGCTCATCGCCGACGGCGAAATGGTCGTCACGCCCGAAGAAATGCAGGTTATCGCGACCAACGTCGGCGTGATCGGCACGTACTGGCTGTCGTATCAGTTCGTGATGAATCCGCGCAAATACAACGAGCAGGAAGCGATTCGCGCGGAGCTGCATCAGGTGAGCGTGCAGATCGTGTCGCTGATGGCGCCTTATCTGCGCGGCCGCTCGCGGCAGCTTTTCGACGACCTCGTGTCCGGCAAGCTGCCCAAGCGCGAGTTTTACGACTACCTGCCGCCCAAGGAAGGCGCCGCGCCCCGCAACGAACCCAAGGACAGTTGAGCATGAAGGCGGTATGTGTGTATTGCGGCTCCGCGAACGGGGCCAAGCCTCTTTATACGGAAGCCGCGCGCGCGTTCGGCCGCGCGCTGGTCGAAGCTGATCTCGCGCTGGTCTACGGCGGCGGCAAGGTCGGCTTGATGGGCGTGATCGCCGACACGGTCATGGCCGAGGGCGGCCGCGCGATCGGCGTGATCCCCGAGTTGCTGGTCAACAAGGAAGTCGGCCATAACGGGCTGACCGAGTTGCACGTCGTGCCGGACATGCATCACCGCAAGAAGATGATGGCGGATCTGTCCGACGCGTTCGTCGCGATGCCCGGCGGCGTGGGCACGCTCGAAGAGTTTTTCGAGGTGTACACGTGGGCGCAACTCGGCTATCACCAGAAGCCGGTGGCGCTGCTGAACATCGACAATTTCTACGATCCGCTGATCAACCTGCTCCAGCACACGGTCGACGAAGGCTTCATGCGCAAGGCGTATTTCGACATCCTTCAGGTCGACGCAGACCCTGCCGCGCTGATCGGCAAGCTGCAAGGTTATCAGCCACCCGCAGCAGACAAATGGGCGATCAGGCGCGACGCAGTTTGATGCGACATAGTCGACGTGTGATGTCTTGATCTGCCTTATCTCGCGCGAAACATGAGCGCTTCAGACCTCGCGTGAGTTGATCGCAATACGGCTCTCAACGCTGTCGCGAGCCGTATTACGAGCGGCGCTCATTCTCACTCGCCGAGTTCGACCGCAGGCAAGCTGCACTGCGCAGTCCGCACAAACCGCAAGCCCCTTCCCAACAACGAGGTAGCGATGACGAAAGCCGTTCTGATCACCGGTGGAAGTCGCGGCATTGGCCGCTCGTGCGCACGTCTGCTCGGCGCGCAGGGCTGGTCGGTCGGCGTGAACTACGCGCAGAATCGCGCCGCCGCGCAGGAAACCGTCGCCGAAGTGGAGCGAGCCGGTGGCCGCGCACTGCCGATTCCGGGCGACGTCGCGAACGAAGCCGACGTGCTCGCGATGTTCGACACAGTTCAGCAGACGTTCGGCCGGGTCGATGCGCTCGTCAACAACGCCGGAATCGTCGCGCCGTCGAGTCAGCTTGCCGATATGGACCTCGCGCGACTCAAGCGCGTATTCGACGTCAACGTGCTCGGCGCGTACCTCTGCGCGCGCGAAGCGGCGCGTCGTATGTCGACGGATCGTGGCGGTGCGGGTGGCGTGATCGTCAATGTGTCGTCGGCGGCAGCGCGGTTGGGCTCGCCGAACGAATACGTCGACTACGCCGGTTCAAAAGGCGCAATCGACACGATGACGCTCGGACTCGCCAAAGAACTCGGACCACGCGGCGTGCGCGTGAATGCGGTGCGTCCCGGGCTGATCGACACGGAAATTCACGCGAGCGGCGGCAAGCCGGATCGCGCGGCGCAGCTTGGCGCATCGACGCCGCTGGGCCGCCCCGGCAGCGCAGATGAAGTCGCGCAGTCGATTGTGTGGCTGCTGAGCGATGCGGCTTCGTACGTCACGGGCGCAATACTCGACGTCGCGGGTGGGCGCTAGGCACACCCCTCACACACCACTCCGCAACAGTTCTTTCGCGCGGCCAGCCGCCGCGCATTCCCCGCTCCGCACTACGATTTCCCGTCTATCTGACGAGGAGCGTGCGTGCGCACGCCTATAGCGTCGATATACGGCGCATTTTATGTAATCAACGGTAATAATTGGAGGCTACAATCGCGGCGAATCAGGGCGGATCGCTCGCGATAAAAGATCAGAACAAAGTATGCGGCTCATGCCGCCGCGCACAGAAATCAGAGATGTCTTCCATGCAAGAAAAGCCGTCCGCGCCGTGGCTAGCAAGCCACGCTGCGGCAACCCCATCCGCACAGGCAGTCACTGCCGGCAATACGCACGACGCAGCGCACGGCCTTCCTGCGCCGAAAGCCGGCCAGGGCACGGACAACATCGGCGCTTACACGGCGGCGATGGCACCTGCGCCGGCTCCTTCCCCCGCTCCCGCCGCGCCAGCCACCCCAGCCGATTCGGATAGGCGAGGCGCGCGCCGCTGGCGCGCACTCGCAACATGGCGTCCGTTGAAGTGGTTCGTCGTGCTGGCGGTCCTGTGCGCGTGGCTGTTGCCCGGCACGCTGGGCCACGAGCCATGGAAACAGGATGAGACGTACACGTTCGGCATCGTCCAGCACATGCTCGATACCGGCGACCTGGTCGTGCCGACCAACGCGGGTCAACCGTTCGTCGAAAAACCGCCGCTCTACGATTGGGTCGCCGCCGGCCTCGCGTGGATGTTCGGCCGCTACCTGCCGTTACACGATGCGGCACGTCTAGCGAGTGCGCTGTTCGCCGGCCTTGCCGTCTACTACACGGCACGCGTCGCCCGCCGCGCGGTGGCCGCGTCGAGCTGGTTCGACCTGCGGGTGATCGGCACGCTCGCGCTGTTCGGCGGAACGCTCGTCGTCGTCAAACACGCGCACGACATGATGACCGACGTCGCGCTGATGGCCGGTGCCGCGCTCGGCTTCTGCGGACTATTCGAGCTGGTGCTCGTGCATCTGCACGACACCGCGAACGCGGACGCCACACGCGCTTTCCCTGCCCCATTCAGACGACGCCACGCGCTCCTCAGTGCCGCCACGATGTTCGGCGCAGGCGTGGGCGTGTCGCTGCTCGCCAAGGGTCTGTTCGCGCCGCTCGTGTTCGGCGCGACCACTGTCGCCGTGATCGCGTTGTATCCGGCTTGCCGCAGCCGTAGCTTTGCCGGAGCGCTCGGTGTCGCCGCGCTGGTCTGCGCGCCGCTCGCGCTGATCTGGCCGGTCTGCTTCTATCTGCGCTCGGAGACGCTCTTCAAAGTCTGGCTGTGGGACAACAACGTCGGACGCTTCTTCGGCTTTTCGGTCGCCGAACTCGGGTCGGAAAACGAGAGCCGTCTGTTCGTGTTGCGCACTGTGCTGAGCGTCGGTTTCCCGGTGGTACCGCTCGCGCTGGCTGCATTGGCTGGTGGAGCGTGGCGGCGCTGGCGCGATCCGCGCGTGGCGTTGCCGGCGATCTTCGCGGGCATCGGTTTCGCCGTGCTGCAAAGCTCGGCGACAGTGCGCGAACTCTACATCCTGCCGTTTATCGCGCCGCTTGCGCTGCTGGCCACGGAAGGTATCGAGCGACTGCCACAGCGTCTGCACACGACCTGGGACATGACGAGCCGTGTGTTCTTCGGCAGCGTGGCCGCGCTCGCGTGGATCATCTGGTCGATCGTCAGCAGTCCGGCGAATACGCATGCGCCGCTGCATCTGCTCGGCCGCTGGTTGCCGCTGGATTGGGTGTCGCCGGTCAGACCCGGCCTGCTCGCCGCCGCGTTGCTGATGACGTTCGGCTGGCTGTGGCTCCTGCCGGTTTTCAGATTCGCGGGCAAATGGCGCGGCGCGTTGAGCTGGTGCGCAGGCGCGATGCTGGCGTGGGGGCTGGTCAGCACGCTGCTGTTGCCCTGGCTTGATTATGCGAAGAGCTATCGCTCGGTGTTCAGGGAATTGGCCGCGAAAACCGATATTGAATGGAACGACGGCGACTGTATGGCCAGTTCCGGCCTGGGCGAATCCGAAGCGCCGATGCTTTACTACTACACCGGCATCGAGCATCAGCCGACTGCGGATACTCGCAGTACCGCCTGTACCTGGCTGATCGTGGAAAGCCACCGTGGCACGACAAAGGCACCGGCAGGCGAGTGGCGTCTTTTCTGGTCCGGCGCGCGTCCTGGCGACACTGACGAGCTATTGCGGGTGTTCGTGCGTACGCCGGACAGCACGACGGACACGGGCAACGATTAATCGGAACGCAGAGAATCGATCCGTTTTAACGGATCATGCGGGCAACGCTAGAACGACGATCCGGGCTTGCGCAAAAAAGCGATCTCTTCATCGGTCGATACCCGCCCAAGCACTGCATTCCGATGTGGAAAACGTCCAAAGCGTTCGATGACCGCCGCGTGCCGCTCGGCGAACCGGTAGTACGATTTGCCGCCCGGCTCCGCTTCCAGCTGCCTGAACAATCGCAGCGATTCGTGCTGGCTGCCCAACGTTTCGTCGTGTTCGAACGGCAGATAAGCAAACGCACGATGGTGCGCGCTGGGCAATAACCGGTCGCCGCCGCTCGCGATCAGCCGTTGCGCGACCTGCAATGCACGGTGATCGGCTGCGAACGCGCGCGGCGTATTGCGGTGACAGTTTCGCGAGAATTGATCCAGCACGATGATCAGCGCCAATGCACCGAGTGGTGTGGCTTGCCAGTGGTCGAGCGTCGAGGCTTTCGTCGGGACGCTTTCCACCTCGTTCGCCACGTCGATCAGCGCACCAAAGCGCTCCCGCAACATCGCATCGAACGCGTTATTGCGCGAAAACCAGAGCTTGCGCTCTTCGCCGAAGCCCGGCGAACCCGGCTCGCCGAACCAGCAATCCAGAACCGCGCGGGCGTCCGGGGCGAGCGCGGCATAATCCGCCGACATCCCATGACACGCATCGCCCGACTCCGGCTCCGGTTCAGCCATTGCGATTGCGCATCCAGTCGGCGGTTTCGAAGAACGAGGCCAGCAGACGTTCTCGCAGCGACTCGTCGAGACCGATGTCTTCCATCGCCCACGCCATGCACCTGAGCCACTGATCGCGCTCGCTCGAAGCAATCGGAAACGGCATATGCCGCGCGCGCAATCGCGGATGACCAAACCGGCTGATGTAGTGATCCGGCCCACCCATCCAGCCGCACAGAAACCAGAAGAATTTGTCGCGCGAACCGTCGAGCGATTCAGGATGCAACGCGCGAATTCCGGCGAAATCCGCTTCCAGATCCATCAGGTCGTAAAAACGGTCGACCAGTTCGCGCACGCGCGCCTCGCCGCCCACCAGATCGAAGGCCGTCGGCTTTGCCGTGGTCACTTCGTCGTTCAAATCGCTCATAACCTGCTCGTCAACCTAAAAACAACCAGAAAGAAAATCTACGCAACCGCGTCATGCGAGCTGACCAGCAGCCTTCGCGCATCCCGTCAAACCCGTCACGTATCACGCATCCCGCAACGACTGCAACGCGGGCCGCGCCAGCACATGCCGCAAGCTCATCCACCCGCCGACACCCGCGCACGCGACGCCGGCCGCAATCCCAACCGGCAGCATCCACGGATCGAAGCTCAGATAAAACTCGAACACGCGCGTCGCCAGCACCCAGCCGATAATCTGCGCACCGACCGCCGCCATCAAACCGGCCAGCGCGCCGACCGCGACGAACTCGGCAATCTGCACCGCCCGGATCTGCCGGTGCGACGCGCCCAACGCCCGCAGCAGCGCGGATTCTCGCATACGCTCATCGCGCGTGCCGGCCAGCGCCGCGTACAGCACCAGCACGCCCGCCGCGAGCGTGAACGCGAACAGGAACTGCACCGCGCCGATCACCTGCTGCAACACGCGCTGAATCTGCGCGAGGATAGGACCGGTGTCGATGGCCGTGAGATTCGGATAAGCGGCGATCAGGCCGTCGATGGTCGACTGCTTTTCCGGCGGCAGATGAAAACTCGTGATGAACGTCGCCGGAAAATCCTTCAACGCGGCGGGCGGCATCAGCACGAAAAAGTTGACCCTGAACGAGCCCCAGTCGAGCTTGCGCACACTCGTCACGGGCGCGTCGATCTGCATGCCGGTCACGTCGAAGCGCAGCGTGTCGCCGGGCTTCACGTTGATCAGCTTCGCGAGCCCCTGCTCGATCGAAATCTGCGGCGTGCTTGTATCGCCGTACCAGGTTCCGCCCGCGATCCGGTTGTCGTCGGGCAATTCCGTCGTGTACGACAGATTGAATTCGCGGTCCACCAGACGCTTCGCGTCGTCGCCCTTGAACGAATCGGGATTGACCGGCTTGCCGTTGATCGCTGTCAAACGCCCGCGCACCATCGGCGCGAGCACCGTGCCGGGCACGCCGTGCGCGTCGAGAAAATGCGTAACCGCGTCACGCTGATCCGGCTGAATGTCGATGATGAATTCATTCGGCGCATCGGGCGGCGTCGATTTGCGCCAGCCCGCGACCAGGTCGTCGCGCGTCATCGCGATCAGCAGCAGACACATCAGGCCGATGCCGAGCGCGGTGATCTGCAACGCGCTGGCACTGCTGCGCCGTTCGAGCGACGCCAGCGCGTAACGCCAGCCGATTCCCGCATTCACGCGCTCGCTGCGCACGAAACGCGCCGCGCCCCACAGCGCCAGCCGCGCGACGCACGCGAACACCAGCAGCCCGCCCGCAAAGCCGCCCGCGACGATTCCGCCGAGCTTCAACTCACCCGCCGCGACGACCAGCAGCGCAGCGAACAGCACGATGCCGAGCGCGTACGCGGCCCATGCGGTGCGCCCCGCTTCGCCCCACTCACGACGCAGCACGCGCACCGGCGGCACACGCGTGAGCGGCAACAGCGGCGGCAAAGCGAAGCCGAGCAGCAGCACGAGGCCGGCGGCGATGCCTTCGAGCGCGGGCCATGCAGTCGGGTAAGGCAGCGCGACGTCGATCAGCGAACCAAGCCAGGTCAGCAACGCGAGATGGCCGAGGAAACCGAGCGCCACACCCAGCGCGCCGCCGATCAAACCGAGCCCGACGAATTCCAGCGTGAACAGCGAGCGCAGCGCCGCCTGGCTGACGCCGAGACAGCGCATCGCCGCACATCCGTCGAGATGACGGCGCATATACCGATGCGCGGCCATCGCGATCGCGACCGCCGCCAGCAGCGCGGTCAGCAACGACACGAGCGTGAGGAAATGACTCGCGCGATCGAGCGTCTGACGCACTTGCGGCTGGCCGTCCTGCAACGATTCGAGCGCGACGCCGCGCATCTTGCCGCCGTCCACCTTGTCGTGCGCGAACTGCGCGAAACGCGCCACTGATTCATCCGTGCCCGCCACCAGCAGCCGGTAAGTCACGCGGCTGCCGAACGTGATCAGCCCGGTCGACTGGACTTCGTCGGCGCGCAGCATCAGACGCGGCGAAAAGTTGACAAACGAAAAGCCGCGATCGAGTTCGCGCGTAATCACCGCGCCGATCGTGAAGCTGCGATTGCCGACCTTCACCGGATCGCCGACATGCAGTTTCAACGCGTCGAGCAACGCCTGGTCGACCCACACGGTGCCGGGCGACGGAATCGATTGCGCGGGATGATCCGCCGAACCGGGCGCGGACGTAATCCGCAGTGCGCCGCGCAGCGGATAGCCGTCCGACACCGCCTTCACCGCGGCCAGCCGCGACACCGGCTGCGCGCCGGTCGAGTTGATCATGCTGGGAAAGATCGCCGTACTGGCCGTGTTCAGGCCCAGCGCTTTGGCTTGTCCGGCGAACACGGGATCGACAGGATGATCCCCCCGGACGATGAAATCGGCGCCGATCATGCGCCGCGCGTCGCGCTCCAGCCCCTGATGCAAGCGGTCGGCCAGAAAGCCGACACTCGACAAAGCCGCGACGGCCAGCACCAGCGCCAGCAGCAGCATCGTCAACTCGCCCGCGCGCCAGTCGCGCGCCGTCATGCGGATAGCCTGGCGCAACAGATCCATGCCGCCAAAACGACGCGCCGCTTTCGACCCCGCGTTAGCGCGCGCCGTGGAACCCCGTACCGTATCGCTCAATCGTGCCTGCTCCTGGCAAAACGCGACACCATATGGGTCGCCATGCCGCGAAAACCGCCCTGCACGCCGCGCCAGAGCCGGGGCAACGCCCAGCCGGCCAGCATCAGGAAGCCCACCATCAAAACCAGAAAGATCAGCGGCACGAACAGCGCCAGCAGCATGCCGCCAACCACGAGACCGTCTTCAGCGGTCGATGTCACGACATTCGACACCGGTTCCGGCGACAGATTGATCAGCGCGCGCGTGCCCGCTTTCGCCAGATGCGCGGTGCCCGCCAGCGTACCGCCCGCGAGCGCGGCAACCGTCAGCAGAGCCGGATCGGCGTGACCGAGCGCACCGGCGGCCAGCACCGCGCCCGCCGGAATGCGAATGAACGTATGAACCGCATCCCATAACGAATCGAACGCGGGAATTTTATCGGCGAGAAATTCGGTGACGGTCAGCACCGCCGCCACGCCGATCACCCACGGCGACGACAGCGCGGACAGCGTATCGGGAAGATGGATGAGGCCGAGGCGTTCGAACACGCCGGCCAGCAGGACCGTCAGATAGAGGCGCAGGCCGCTGCCCCATGAGAGACCCGCAGCGAGCGAAAGTGATTCAAGCATGGCCGCCTCCAGGCGCGCTGTGCGTGCCGGGCGCTTCGACGGGCGGGTCGGATAAAGCCCGCGTCGAAGTCGTCAGACCCGCGCCAAGCCGGCCGCGCCAAAGTGGCCGCGGGCAACGTCAGATGTATTCCATCTCATTATAGCCACGTTAATTCACCGGCCGCAGCGAGTAATTAATTGGTGGCTTCAAGTAGCGCGGTTAAATCGGCATACAACCGACATACCGATTGGCATGCCAGTTGTATTTTCCTGGGATTAATCGATTTGCCTGATCAGGCAAATACTAAAACCTAGTGTCCCGACGACAGCTTCAATCCGATCAGACCGATCACGATCAGCGCCGCGCTAGCGACCCGCGCGACCGTCAACGCCTCGCCCATCATCACGATACCGAAGATGAACGCGCCGACCGCGCCGATCCCCGTCCACACGGCGTAGGCCGTGCCGAGCGGCAACTGGCGCATCGCGACGGCGAGCAGCGCGAAGCTGCAGAGCGCGGTCACGACCGTGAACACGGACGGCCACAAGCGGGTGAAACCTTCGGAAGTTTTGAGGCCGGCCGCCCACGCGACTTCGAGCAAACCGGCAATCAGCAGCAGAAACCAGGACATGAGACCGCTCCAGAATGAAAATGGGGCCGTCCCCGTTTGTGACAGATGCGTAAGGTCGTCCTTACGAAACGTAATTATATCAAAATGAAATGTGTGCTGAATTGGCGCGGGAATCCGCTATATCGCAGCGGTTAAATCGGTGTTGAAGCGCCGTTAAACGCCATTAAGCCGCGCCCACCAGCCGGTAACCGACTCCCGTCTCCGTGACGATATGCTCCGGTTGCGCCGGATCGCGCTCCAGCTTGCCGCGCAGATGCGCCATGTAAATGCGCAGATAGTGAGAACTCTCGACATGCGACGGCCCCCACACGTCGCGCAACAACTGTCGGTGCGTCAGCACGCGGCCCGCATGACGCACGAGCGTCGCAAGCAGCCGGTATTCGATCGGCGTCAGATGGATCGCCGCGCCGTCGCGCGTCACTTGCCTCAAAGCGAGGTCGACCGTGACCGCGCCGAAATGCACCTGCGGCGATTCGTTCGCGCCGCCCTGGTTGCGCCGGCGCATATGCGCGCGGATTCGCGCCAGCAACTCGGAGACGCCAAACGGTTTGGTCAGATAGTCGTCCGCACCGGCATCGAGTGCGGCGACTTTTTCGCTTTCCTGGGTCCGCGCCGACAGCACGATCACCGGCAACTCGCTCCAGCCCCGCAATTCGCGGATCACGTCGAGGCCGTCGGTGTCAGGCAGGCCGAGATCGACGATAACCAGGTCGGGCTTGCGCGTCGCGGCTTCGACGAGACCCTGCTTGCCGGTTTCGGCGTCGTGCACGACGATGCCCTCGCCTTCCAGCGCCGTGCGCACGAAGCGGCGAATCTGCTTTTCGTCTTCGATCAGGACGACCGTGATGCTCGGGTCACTCATGGGTAGGCTTGGAAAGCGGGTTGTGGGGTGAGGTGTGGCTGGAAGCCGCAGGTTGCGCGACATCGGCATCGGTGCGCATCACGGCGCCCAGTTCAGCATGAACCAGCGGTTCAATCGCTTCGTCTTCCAGCGGCTCTGGTGCATCGGGCGGCGTGTCGACCGGCAGCGTGAACCAGAAGCGCGCGCCTTCCACGCGGCCATCCGCGGCGATCCGGTTGAGCGCGCCGATTGTACCGCCGTGCGCTTCGACGATCGCGCGGCAGATCGCAAGGCCGAGACCGATGCCCGGCTTCGCCGATTCCTTCTCGCCGCGCGTAAATTTCTCGAACACGCGTGCTTCCATGCCAGCGGGCAAACCTGGGCCGTTATCGTCGACCGTCACGCGGACCAGCGCGCGGCCGTCCGCGTCCAGCCGTTGCGCACCGATCGTCAACGGCGAAGCCGGCGCGGTGTATTTGGCGGCGTTTTCGAACAGGTTCGAAAAGAGCCGCTCCATCAGCACCGCGTCGAGATGCAGCAGCGGCAGATCGGCGGGCAGCTTCACCTGCACCGGATGACCCGCCAGCACGCGCCTGCACGCGCGCAATGCGGCGCCGACGGTTTCCTCGAGCAGCGTCCACTGCTGATTCAGTTGCAGACTGCCTGCCTGCAGCCGCGCCATATCGAGCAGATTCGTGACGATGCCCGTCATCCGTAAAGCTTCTTCGTGAATCGCTTCGACCAGGTCGTCGCCGGGTTGCGCGCCGGGATGAGCCTCGCGCGATTGCGCCAGCATCGACGAAAAACCGACGATGGTCGTCAACGGCGTGCGCAGATCGTGCGAGATCGCGGACAGCAGCGAGTTGCGCAGCCGCTCCGATTCCATATTGACGAGCGCGTCGCGCGCGATATCGACGTAATGCACGCGTTCCAGCGCCAGCGCGATCTGCGCGGCGAACGCGTCGAGCATGCGCTGCCGCTCGGGCACGTCCAGTTCGCGCTCGTCGCGCAGCACGACGGCGAGCACACCACGCGTGCGCATCGGCGCCTTCAGCGGCAGATACAGCGCGCTCGCGGCGGGCAACGTGTCGGTGCCGCGCCCGGCAGGCTTCTGCTGATCGTAGACCCACTGGCCGACGTCGCTATCGAGCAGTTCGCCTTCGAGCGTGATCGCCGCGTCCGGGTCCTCGATTTTCTGTTTGACCTGATCCGCGCTGTCGGGCAACAGGATCGCGACGCGCGCGCCGAACACTTCGCTCACATGCCGGCTGCCGATCCCGACGATCTGCTCGGTGGTCAGCGCCGCCGCCAGTTCGCGCGCCATCGCGTACATCGCGCCGGTGCGCTGCTCTCGGCGTCGCGCGACACTCGCCTCACGGCGCAGGCTCGACGTCAGATGGCTGATCACGAGCGAAGTCAGCAGCATGCCAAAAAACGTCAGCAGATACTGCGTGTCGGACACCGACAGCGACATGCGCGGCGGCACGAAGAAAAAATCGAACGCGGCGACGCTGAGAAACGACAGCACGACGCCCGGTCCTCTGCCCAGCTTCACGGCGGTAAAAATCACGCCGAGCAGATACAGCATCACGAGGTTCGCCAGATCGATGTGGTCGATCAGGCGGCTCGCCAGCACCGTAATGCCTGAGCAGATCGCCAGCGCGATGCCGTACGCACGCGGCGGCGAACGGCGTTCGCGCGCCGCGCTCAGCGCCTCGCGCCAGGCGTTCGCGGTGGTGTTCAGCAACTGCCGATGCTCGCCGTCGGCGCGTAACGACGACGTGCGGATCAGCGTGAGATCGAGGTCGCCGGTCTGCTCCGCGATGCGCTCGCCAAGCGGCTTGCGCAGCCAGCGCCGCACCCCGGTTCGCGACGACGCGCCCGCCACCAGCTTCGACACGTTGCGCGCCTGCGCATAGCCGATCAGCGCGGTAAGCGCATCGGCAGCCGCGAGCGTCGCGGTTTCGGCGCCGAGTTCGGCGGCGAGCTTCAATGCGTTCAGCGTGCGTTCGCGGCGCGCGTCGGGCAGACGCTGCAGCGCGGGGGTTTCGACATAGACGGCGAGCCAGTCGGCCTTGAGACTCGCGGCAAGCCGCGCCGCCGCGCGCACCAGCGCGGGCGCCTCGGGCCCAGGGCCGACGCACACCAGCAAACGCTCGCGCGCCTGCCAGATACGTTGAATGGAGCGGTCGGCGCGATACTCGCGCATCTGCGCATCGACGCGATCCGCCGTGCGGCGCAGCGCCAGTTCGCGCAGCGCAATCAGATTGCCTTTGCGGAAGAAATTGCGCACTGCGCGCTCGGCCTGCTGCGGCAGATACACCTTGCCGTCGCGCATCCGGTCGAGCAGTTCTTCAGCGGGCAGATCGACCAGCGTGACTTCGTCGGCGTGATCGAACACGCGGTCGGGCACCGTCTCCCATACGCGAATACCGGTGATCTGGCCGACCACGTCGTTCAGGCTTTCCAGATGCTGGACGTTGACCGTCGTATAAACGTCGATGCCCCCGTCGAGCAGTTCATACACGTCCTGCCAACGCTTCAGATGGCGCGCGCCCTGCACGTTCGAATGCGCGAGTTCGTCGACGAGAATCAGTTGCGGCTTGCGCTCGAGCGCGGCGTCGAGATCGAACTCGCCGAGCTTGCGGCCGCGATAGTCGATATGCGCGAGCGGCAGCACGTCGAGCCCGTCGAGCAGCGCAGCGGTTTCGCTGCGGCCATGCGTTTCGGCGATGCCGATCAGCACGTCCGCGCCTTCGTCGTGACGGCGGCGCGCGGCCTGCAACATCGCGTAGGTCTTGCCCACGCCCGCCGACGCGCCGAAGAAAATCTTCAGCCTGCCGCGCTGACGCTTTTCTTCGTCACGTTGCAGCTTGTCGAGCAGTTCGTCAGGATCGGGGCGGTTCATGCTGGATGGTTGTCATAGGCGAGCGGGCGGCGGTGTGTGCATGGTGGCACGGCGAACGCCGCCTCGCAAATAGCGTGCTGTGCGGGTTCGTGCAGCGATGCTGCCGTGCAGGGTAAGCGGCCAAAAAGGCAAAGGCGGCATCACGCAGACACCGCCTTTCACGAGCTTCGACGTTCAACCTCGCTTCATCTCATCCAGCGCGAGATTCAGCTTCAGCACGTTCACGCGCGGTTCGCCGAGAAGGCCGAACTGACGGCCGGTCGTATACCGGTCGACCAGCGCCTGCACGTCGTTCGGCGCGAGCTGCCGCGCTTTCGCCACGCGTTCGATCTGATACGCGGCCGCAGCCGGACTGATCTCGGGATCGAGACCGCTGCCGGACGACGTCACCAGATCGACGGGAACGGGCTTCGACATATCGGTCCCGGCGGCCTTCAACGCGTCGAGCCGGCCTTTCACTTCATCGAGCAACGCCGGATTGGTCGGCCCGAGATTCGAGCCGCCCGAACCGAGCGCGTTATACGGCATCGGGCTGCTTGCCGACAGACGTCCCCAGAAGTACTGCGGCGCGTCGAACTGCTGGCCGATCAGTTGCGAGCCGACCACCTTGCCGTCCTGTTCAAGCAGGCTGCCGTTGGCCTGATCGCGGAAAGCCACCTGACCGACTGCCGTCATCACGGCGGGATAAGCGAGTCCGGTGACGGCGGTGAGCACCGCGAAGATCACGGTCAACGGACGGAACAGATTTTTCATGATGGGTAGTTCCCTTTGATTCCAGTGCGGTTAGACCCAGCCGAACGCGGCCAGCACCATATCGATCAGCTTGATGCCGATGAACGGCACGACGATCCCGCCCAGGCCGTAAATCAGCAGATTGCGGCGCAGCAGGATCGCCGCGCCGAGCGCGCGATAGCGCACGCCTTTGAGCGCCAGCGGAATCAGCAGCACGATGATCAGCGCGTTGAAAATCACCGCCGACATGATCGCGGACGCAGGCGTCGCCAGATGCATCACGTTCAGCGCATTCAATGCCGGATAAGTGGTCGCGAACGCGGCCGGAATGATCGCGAAGTATTTGGCGATATCGTTCGCAATCGAGAACGTGGTGAGCGAGCCGCGCGTCATCAGCATCTGCTTGCCGATCTCGACAATCTCGATCAGCTTGGTCGGATTCGAATCGAGATCGACCATGTTGCCGGCTTCTTTCGCGGCCTGCGTGCCGGTGTTCATCGCAACCGCGACGTCGGCCTGGGCGAGCGCGGGGGCGTCGTTGGTGCCGTCGCCGGTCATCGCGACGAGGCGGCCTTCGGCCTGATGCGCGCGAATGGTGGCGAGCTTCGCTTCGGGCGTGGCTTCGGCGAGGAAATCGTCGACCCCGGCTTCAGCCGCGATGGCCGCTGCGGTCAGGCGGTTGTCGCCGGTCACCATCACCGTCTTGATGCCCATCTTGCGCAACTCGGCAAAGCGCTCCTTGATGCCGCCCTTCACCACGTCCTTCAACTCGATCACGCCGAGCACGCGCGCGCCCTGCTCGACTTTCTCGGCGACTACGAGCGGCGTGCTGCCGCGTCGTGCGACTTCGGCGACTGCGTTGCTGACTTCGGTCGGGAAGCGGCCGCCGTTGGCTTCGACGTAGTGCTTCACGGCGTCGGCTGCACCCTTGCGGATTTCGCGATTCGGCGCCCCGGAGGAAGTCCCTTGGGGTGAGATATCGACGCCGCTCATCCGCGTCTGCGCGGTGAAGGCGAGGAACACGGCGTGCAGCGTTGCCATATCGCGTTGACGGATATTGAAACGCTGCTTCGCCAGCACGACGATGCTGCGGCCTTCCGGCGTTTCGTCCGCCAGCGACGACAACTGTGCGGCATCCGCGAGCGCTTCTTCGGTCACGCCAGGCGCCGGCACGAACTGCGAAGCCTGACGGTTGCCGAGCGTGATCGTGCCGGTCTTGTCGAGCAGCAGCACGTCCACGTCACCGGCCGCTTCGACCGCGCGGCCCGACGTCGCGATCACGTTGGCCTGCATCATCCGGCTCATGCCGGCCACGCCGATCGCCGACAACAATCCGCCGATGGTGGTCGGAATCAGACACACGAGCAGCGCGGCCAGTGCGGTAATCGTCACCACATGTCCTGCTTTGGCGGCTTCGACGGAGAACATCGAGAACGGCAGCAAGGTGGCGGTGGCCAGCAGCATCACGATGGTCAACGCGACCAGCAGAATGGTCAGCGCGATTTCGTTCGGCGTCTTCTGACGCTTCGCGCCTTCGACCATCGCGATCATCCGGTCGAGAAACGCCTCGCCCGGATTAGCGGTGACTCGCACCACGATCCAGTCCGAGAGCACGCGCGTGCCGCCCGTCACCGACGAGAAGTCGCCGCCCGATTCGCGGATCACCGGCGCGGATTCGCCGGTGATCGCCGATTCGTCGACCGACGCAACGCCGTCGATCACTTCGCCGTCGGCGGGAATCACGTCGCCGGTTTCGACCAGCACGACGTCGCCTTTACGCAGATCGGAAGCCGTCAGAATGCGGATCGGCGACTTCGGATGCGGCTCGTTGAGCTTCTTCGCCATCACGTCTTTTTTCGCGCTGCGCAGCGATGCCGCCTGCGCTTTCGAGCGCCCTTCGGCGAGCGCTTCCGCGAAGTTCGCGAACAGCACCGTGAACCACAGCCACAACGTCACCGCCAGAATGAAACCGGCGGGCGCCTCGGCCTGGCCGCCGAGCGCGGCGACCCACAGAATGGTCGTCAGAATGCTGCCGATGTACACGCAGAACATCACCGGATTGCGGAACTGCGTGCGCGGCGTGAGTTTCTTGAAGGAGTCCACGATCGCCGGGCGCAGCAGCGCCGGGTCGAACATGGACCTGGTTGCATTATGTTCAGTCATTGAATCCTCGAATATCCCGTTTGCGCTTTTCAACCGCGTTTTCAACCATGGGCCGTCTGGGCAGCATCAATGCGCACCCATCATCATCAGATGTTCGACACCCGGGCCAAGCGCGAGCGCAGGCACATACGTCAGCGCACCCACCAGCAGCACCGTGCCGAGCAACAGCACGACGAACAGCGGACCATGCGTCGGCAACGTGCCGCCGGTCACGCCGATGCGCTTCTTCGCGGCAAGCGAGCCGGCGATTGCAAGCACCGGAATGATCGTGCCGAAGCGGCCGAACCACATCGCGATGCCAGTGAGCCAGTTGTAGAACGGCGTATTCACGGACAGCCCCGCAAACGCGCTGCCGTTGTTGTTCGCGGCCGAGCTGAACGCGTAGAGGATTTCGGAGAAACCATGCGCGCCCGGGTTGGCGATACCGGCCTTGCCCGCGTCGGTGAGCACCGCGATCGACGTGCCGACCAGCACCAGCAGCGGCGTCAGCAACACGACGATCGACACCATCTTCATTTCGTACGCTTCGATCTTCTTGCCGACGTATTCGGGCGTGCGGCCGATCATCAGCCCCGCGACGAACACGGCGAGCAACGCGAACACGAGCATCCCGTAAATCCCGGAGCCCACGCCGCCGAAGATCACTTCGCCGAGTTGCATCAGCAGCATCGGGTAGAGGCCGCCGATCGGCGTCAGCGAGTCGTGCGTATTCGCCACCGCACCGCACGAAGCCGCCGTGGTCGCGACCGTGAAGATGCCCGATTGCGCGATGCCGAAGCGCGTTTCCTTGCCTTCCGCATTGCCGCCCGACTGCAATGCATTCGCCGATTGATCGACGTTCAACGCGGTCAGCGCGGGATTGCCGCTTTGCTCCGCGCTGATTTCCCCGAACACGCAGACGCCGAACGCAATCGTCATCGCCGCGAGCACGGCGACGCCCTGCTTGCGGTCGCCGATCATGCGTCCGAACACCAGTGCGAGCGCGGCCGGAATGATCAGGATCGAGAAGATTTCCAGGAAGTTCGAGAACGGCGTCGGGTTTTCGAACGGATGCGCCGAGTTGCCGTTAAAGAAGCCGCCGCCGTTGGTGCCGAGCATCTTGATCGCTTCCTGCGAGGCGACCGGGCCCATCGCGATGGTCTGCGTTTTGACGGGCGTATCGACCGTGACCGCGTTGCCCTTCGCGTCCTTCACCGGATTGCCTTGCGCGTCGAGTTTCGGCGCGGCGTAGCTGGTGGTTTGCAGCGTCGGGACGTCCTGATAGGCCTTGAAGTTCTGGATCACGCCCTGGCTCATCAACAGAGCCGCGACGATCATCGACATCGGCAGCAACACGTAAAGCGTCACCCGCGTGATGTCGACCCAGAAGTTGCCGATGGTTTGCGCGGTGTGCCGCCCGAAGCCGCGAATCAGCGCGATCACCACCACGATGCCGGTGGCGGCGGACAGGAAGTTCTGCACGGTCAGGCCGAGCATCTGCGTCAGATAGCTGACAGTCTGCTCGGGTGTGTAGTCCTGCCAGTTGGTATTGGCGACGAAACTGATCGCGGTGTTGAATGCGCCGTCGACCGTCATCGGGCCGAATTGCTGCGGATTCGCGGGCAGCCAGCCTTGCACGCGCAACAGCCCGTAAAGAAACAGCACGCCGATCACATTGAACGCGATAGTGGCGATCGCGTAGTGCTTCCAGCCCATTTCCTGCGA
The DNA here is from genome assembly GCF_900099835.1 of Paraburkholderia fungorum. Lineage (NCBI taxonomy): Bacteria > Pseudomonadati > Pseudomonadota > Betaproteobacteria > Burkholderiales > Burkholderiaceae > Paraburkholderia > Paraburkholderia fungorum. Next base: position 1,397,313 of record NZ_FNKP01000001.1, on the reverse strand, counting down.
TGGATCGACTCCCGCGACGCGATACAGCAAACGTTCGAGCGGGCCGCCGAAGCGGACCACGCGCGAGCTGCCATCCATCACCGCACTCAGATAGCGGGCCACCGGCACGGCGGCGGCCAGCAGCACGACGATGAAAAGCCCCGCCTGGAGGACATTGTTCGAGTTCATTCAATGTCCTCCGCGCGCAACAGCGCATAGACCAGATAGGCAAACAGCAGCGCGGTGGCCGCGCCGGACAACCATAGAATCCAGTTCATGACCGTGCTCCCTGGCCACGACGGAACTGCATCAACTTCTCGCAGCCGGCGATCAACGCAAAGGTCAGCGCGGCAAACAGCACGAGCCCCCCGACATACAGCACATCCATTTTTGTTCTCCATTGACGGACTTTGGATAAATGGAACGGTATGCCGAAGCGTCTAAAGGGCTGGTCAAAGAACGGGGGGCGCGCGTAAAAATCGCGTAAACGAAGAAGGCCGTTCCATCGGGAGATGGAACGGCCTTGGGATGTGCAAGCAGGAAATTAAAGCTTGGCGCAGGTGGCTCGTGGTACGGGTGGTGGCCGCCATTCGCACATCGCGTTACCCTGCCGGCGACTTATCAGGAAGTTGAAGATCGCGCCGGCGCCATCGGCCTGTTTTTACGGCATCAACACCGTCGAACCCGTCGTCTTGCGGCCTTCGAGATCGGCATGTGCCTGTCCGACATCCGCCAGCGCATAACGCTGATTCACGCTCGTCTTCACCTTGCCCGACACCAGCACGTCGAACAGTTCCGCCGACATCGCCTCGTAGTCGCTGCGTTTTGCGATGTACGTGAACAGCGTGGGGCGCGTAAAGAACAGCGAGCCGCGTCCGGCGAATTCCGACGAATCGATCGGCGGCAAACGACCCGATGCATTGCCGAAGCTCACGAACATGCCGAGCGGCGCGAGGCAGTCGAGCGAGCCCGTAAACGTGTCCTTGCCGATCGAGTCGTACACCACCGGCACGCCCGCGCCGTCGGTGATCTCGCGCACGCGCTTCGTAAAATTCTCGCGCGTATAGACGATTGCATGGTCACAGCCATGTGCCTTCGCGATCTCGGCTTTCTCGTCGGAACCGACCGTGCCGATCACCGTCGCGCCCAGCGCCTTGGCCCACTGACACACCAGCAGACCGACGCCGCCCGCCGCGGCCTGAATCAGGATCGTGTCGCCCGCTTTCACCGGATAAGTGCGGCGCAGCAGATACTGCGCGGTGAGACCTTGCAGCATCACCGAGGCCGCCTGCTCGTCGCTCAAGGCGTCGGGCACCTTGACGGCCTGCAGCGCCGGCAGCACGCGCTCCTGCGCATACGCGCCCGGCGGACGCGCGACATAGGCCACGCGGTCGCCCGCTTTCAGACCGGTGACGCCCTCGCCCACAGCCGTCACTTCACCCGCCGCTTCCATGCCGAGCCCGCCGGGCAGCGGCAGCGGATACAGACCGGTGCGGAAATACACGTCGATGTAGTTCAGCCCGACCGCCGTCTGCCGGATGCGAATCTCGCCCGCGCCGGGTTCGCCCACTTCGACGTCGACCCATTTCATCACCTCGGGGTCGCCGGGCTTATCGAATCGGATTGCTTTCGTCATCATGTCTCCTTGATGTGAGGTGTCGTTCGGATTGTGTTGTTCAGATGTGCGCCCGGACGCGCCGCGAACCCGCGCCGTCGGGTCAGACCTGCTCGCTCAAACGCAGCGTCAGCACGTCGAGCACCATGCGCGCGGTCGAGATATTCGTCGCGCACGGAATGTTGTGCACGTCGCACGCGCGCACCAGCGCGTTGATGTCCGGTTCGTGCGGCTGCGGCGTCATCGGATCGCGTAAAAAGATCACCATGTCCACGCGCCCTTCCGCGAGCTGCGCGCCAATCTGCAAATCGCCGCCATGCGGGCCCGACAACATGCGCTCGACTGTCAGGCCATGCGCGTCGGCGATGCGTCCGCCAGTCGTGCCGGTCGCGAGGATGTCGCAGCGCCGGAGCGTATCGACGTATTCGCCGGCCAGTTTGACGATGTCGTCCTTCTTGTGATCGTGCGCGATCAGCGCAATGCGGGTGGTCATGACGTAAGACTCCTGGAACCTGTGTGATTGTCGTTGTTGTGGTGATGCCGTGAAGCTGCTTCTACTAATTGCTGCCGGCCGCGCTTTTTAGCGCCGCCTTTTTTCGCACGCGTGATTTTGCGCGTGCACGACGAATGCGCCTGAACGCCTCTAGCTGCTCGCCGCCGCTCTATCGCCGCGCCGGACCGCATCCGTTCAGGCGCGTCGCGTCAGAACGTGCCCGGATAGGCGCCACCGTCGATCAGCCAGTTCTGCCCGGTGATATACCCGGCATGCGTGCTGCACAGGAACGCGCACGCGCGGCCGAACTCGTCGCGGTTGCCGAAGCGCCCGGCGGGAATCGTCTTCATGCGCTGCTTGCGAGCGTCGTCGACGGAAATGTTCTGGTTGCGCGCCTGCGCCTCGAACGTGACCGCGATGCGGTCGGTGTCGAACAGGCCCGGCAGCAGGTTGTTGATCGTCACGCCGGTCGGCGCGACCTTGCGAGCCAGCCCCGCGACGAAGCCGGTCAGCCCCGAGCGCGCCCCGTTCGATAGACCCAGCACGTCGATCGGCGCCTTCACCGCCGAACTCGTAATGTTGACGATACGGCCATAGCCGCGCGCGCTCATCGTGTCGATGGTCGCGCGGATCAGCTCGATCGGCGTCAGCATGTTGCTTTCCAGCGCGCGGATCCAGTCCTCGTGCGAGAAGTCGCGGAAGTCGCCCGGCGGCGGCCCGCCCGCGTTATTCACGAGGATGTCCGGCTGCGGACAGGCGGCGAGCGCCGCGGCCCGGCCTTCGGGCGTAGTGATGTCGCACGCGACGGTTTTGACTTCCACGCCGCTCTGCTTGCGGATTTCCTCGGCGGTCGCTTCCAGCGTCTCGGCGGTGCGCGCGACGATCGTCAGATTGACGCCCTCGGCGGCGAGCGCTTCCGCGCAACCGCGTCCCAAGCCCTTGCTGGCCGCGCAAACCAGCGCGGTGCGTCCTGCGATTCCCATGTCCATTGTGTGTGTCCTTGAGGCGGTGTTCCGGCGCATTGGCGCGCCTGGGTGGCAAAGTTTCCCCCGATTCTAGAAGAATCGGTGCCGGACTGCGCCGGGCCGCTTCAATCTCCGGTATCTTCGGACTGCACTCTTTCGGTAAACTTGCGCCGTGGCGCGTCCGCCAGCCAGCCGCTTGGCGGGCCGGGCGGCACGCCGAACCGAATCCGATGATCCCTCTTGCGCAGCTTGCGCCCCCGCCATGACCCAGGACAGCCGTTTTCCCAATCTTTTCATCCTCGATCACCCGCTGATCCAGCACAAGCTGTCACATATGCGCGACCGGGACACCTCGACCCGCACGTTCCGTGAACTGCTGCGCGAAATCACGCTGCTGATGGGCTACGAAATCACCCGCAATCTGCCGATGACCACGCGCCCGATCACCACGCCGCTGGTCGATATCGACGCGCCGGTGATCGCCGGCAAGAAGCTCGCGATCGTGCCGGTGCTGCGCGCCGGTATCGGCATGTCGGACGGCCTGCTGGAACTGGTGCCGTCGGCGCGGGTGGGCCACATCGGCGTATATCGCGCCGACGACCACCGGCCGGTCGAATATCTGGTGCGTCTGCCGGATCTCGAAGATCGCGTGTTCATCCTGTGCGATCCGATGGTCGCGACCGGCTACTCGGCCGTGCACGCGGTCGACGTGCTCAAGCGCCGCAACGTGGCCGGCGAGAACATCATGTTCCTCGCGCTGGTGGCGGCGCCCGAAGGCGTGCAGGTGTTCCAGGACGCGCATCCGGACGTCAAGCTGTACGTGGCGTCGCTCGATTCGCACCTGAACGAGCACGCGTACATCGTGCCGGGTCTCGGCGACGCCGGCGACCGCCTGTTCGGAACGAAAAACTGAGGTTGGGCCGACCGGCCCGGCCGGGATCGCGCCTGCGGGCGCGATCCCGACTACAGCCCGAAACGGGCTGGCGAAATGCTTCGAAGGCGGCCGGGCGGCCATCGTCCGGATTCTCTCCGCACACTTTCCGCGTTGTTTCCCGCTACGTTCCCCTCTGCCGCCCCCCTTCGGCGTGATAAAATTCGAATCCGCTCCAGAAGCGGCTTGATTGGCACCGCCATAGCTTTACCGGTTTCAACCGCAGCTTTTTGCACCCTTTTTGCTTCTGTTGCAGCACGTACGGCTGCCTCGTTGGCAAGCCCTCGGCACCACCGGTCCCAGAACCGTTCGCTCCGCCGCCCATCACCGCGTTGCGCGTTGCGCGCCAACCCGGGGCCTGTCCGGCCAGCGCCGTGTTCGCCGCATGCGAGCCGCCCGGCTCACCGCGCCAGCGACTGCCGGTTCCGTTGGCTGGGACCCGTTCAGGCAAGCGCGCGGGCTTGAGGGCTGTACGGGCAGCACCGGCCTGGATCTCACCGGCTGCCTGGGAAACGGCCTGCAAATCGGGGCCCTGCAAATCGGCGGCAACCGGACAGTCTCACAGGCGGCTTCATCAAGAGACGGTTTTGACATCGAGGCGCGCGGAAATCGCATAAAACGCGAGCGCCCGACATCGCAACGACAATTGCACTATGCGTGCGCCCTGCGGGCGCGCGCGACGGAGAAATGTATGGCGGGTCATTCGAAATGGGCCAACATCAAGCATAAGAAAGCAGCGGCCGACGCCAAGCGCGGCAAGGTCTGGACGCGGCTCATCAAGGAAATTCAGGTCGCGGCCCGCATGGGCGGCGGCGAAATCGACTCGAACCCGCGTCTGCGGCTCGCCGTCGAAAAGTCGTACGACGCCAACATGCCGAAAGACAACGTCAACCGCGCGATCCAGCGCGGCGTGGGCGGTGTCGACGGCGCGAGCTACGAAGAAATCCGCTACGAAGGCTACGGTATCGGCGGCGCGGCGGTGATCGTCGACACGATGACCGACAACCGCACCCGCACGGTCGCGGAAGTGCGTCACGCGTTCTCGAAGAACGGCGGCAACATGGGCACGGACGGCTCGGTGTCGTTCATGTTCGATCACGTCGGCCAGTTCCTGTTTGCGCCCGGCACCGCCGAAGACAAGCTGATGGAAGCCGCGCTCGAAGCCGGCGCCGACGACGTCGTCACGAACGAAGACGGCAGTATCGAAGTGCTGTGTCCGCCGAACGATTTCCCGAAGGTGAAGACCGCGCTCGAAGCTGCGGGCTTCAAGGCCGAGCTGGCCGAGGTGACGATGAAACCTCAGACGGAAGTCGAATTCACCGGCGACGACGCGGTGAAAATGCAGAAACTGCTCGACGCGCTGGAAAATCTGGACGACGTGCAGGAAGTCTATACAAACGCCGCGATCGCCGACGAGTGAGCGTGCTCCGGCCAGGCGTGGCGCGCGGGTTCGCATTGAACCGCGCCATGCCGGCCGGTTGGCCCTCGCGTCGTTGCTGAGCGGGCGTTGCAGAATGGGTTGCCGCGCTGCTGCGCGAACCCTTCGCAGCATCCATCAAGGTTGGTCCGGGCTGCGTCCGCCGGTTAGCCAGTGCGGGTGAAGCTAGCGCGAATTTTGCTGCTCTGCTGCCTGATTGCCTGCATGATTGCCTGCCTGCTGCCTTCACGCGTTATCGCTGTTCATTGCACGGCTGAGCTTCGCGCTTCAGCCGTTTATGGTTTTTAAGTCTCGGGGATTCACATGAAGTTACTCGTCGTCGGTTCCGGCGGTCGCGAACATGCACTCGCATGGAAGCTCGCGCAATCGCCGCGGGTTCAGCTCGTCTACGTTGCTCCGGGCAACGGCGGCACCGCCCAGGACGAGCGTCTGCGCAACATCGACATCACCGAGCCGGCAGCGCTCGCCGATTTCGTCGAACAGGAACAGATCGCTTTCACGCTGGTCGGCCCGGAAGGTCCGCTGGCAGCCGGCATCGTCAACCTGTTCCGCTCGCGCGGTCTGAAGATTTTCGGACCGACGAAGGAAGCCGCCCAGCTCGAAAGCTCGAAAGATTTCGCGAAGGCCTTCATGAAGCGCCACGCGATCCCGACCGCCGAATACGAAACCTTCGCCGACGTCGCCGCCGCGCACGCGTATCTGGACGCCAAGGGCGCGCCGATCGTGATCAAGGCCGACGGCCTCGCCGCCGGCAAGGGCGTGGTGGTCGCGCAAACGCTGGAAGAAGCGCACGCCGCGGTCGACATGATGCTGTCCGACAACAAGCTCGGCGACGCCGGCGCGCGTGTCGTGATCGAAGAGTTCCTCGCGGGCGAAGAAGCCAGCTTCATCGTGATGGTCGACGGCAAGCATGTGCTGCCGCTCGCTTCGAGCCAGGACCACAAGCGCCTGCTCGACGCCGACCAGGGCCCGAACACCGGCGGCATGGGCGCTTACTCGCCCGCGCCGATCGTCACGCCGCAACTGCACGCCCGCGTGATGCGCGAAATCATCCTGCCGACGGTGCGCGGCATGGAGAAGGAAGGCATCCGCTTTACCGGCTACCTGTACGCCGGTTTGATGATCGACGCGCAAGGTAACCCGAAAACGCTCGAATTCAACTGCCGTATGGGCGACCCCGAAACGCAGCCGATTATGGCGCGTCTGAAGGGCGACTATTCGAAGGTCGTCGAGCAGGCGATTGCCGGCACGCTCGACACGGTCGAACTCGAATGGGACCGGCGTACCGCGCTGGGCGTCGTGCTCGCCGCGCACAACTACCCGGACACGCCGCGCAAGGGCGACCGCATCAACGGCATTCCGGCTGAGACGGCCGATTCGGTCACGTTCCACGCCGGCACCACGCTCGCCGACGGCAAGCTGACCACCTCCGGCGGCCGCGTGCTGTGCGTAGTCGGTCTGGCGGATTCGGTACGTACCGCGCAATCGGTCGCGTACGAAACGATCAACCAGATTTCGTTCGACGGCATGCAGTATCGTCGCGACATCGGCTACCGCGCGATCGGCCGCAAGCACGACGCGAAGACCGAAGGCAAGCAGTAAGCCAACACCCCGCTCACCCGCGTGTCGCGTCAACGGCGCTACACTGCGGGTTTTCGCGCCGGGTTGCGACCGCGGGTTATAGCCGGTGACACCGCGGGTTCGCCGGTGCGGCCAGGTCCCGGGCCTGCAGCAAGCACCACGCAGGCCCGCGCGAAACACCGTACGGCCCCGTCTTCGCCAATCCTCGCTGACGAAGACCCGGCCGTCGCCCTTCACGAAGAACCCGCGACACGTTCAGCGTGCCGCCCTCAGCATCTGCATTCATGACCGATTCGAGCTACGACGCACAGGCTGTGCGCAGTTGGCTGCAAGGCCTGCAAACGCAAATCGCGGACACGCTCGGCGCGTTCGACGGCCAGCCGTTCGCAACCGACACCTGGCAGCGCGCCCCCAGCGAGAAGTTGCGCGGCGGCGGCTGCACGCGGATTCTCGAAGGCGGCAACTTCTTCGAGCGCGCGGGCATCGGTTTCTCGGATGTCGCCGGCGACGCATTGCCGGGTTCGGCCAGCGCGGCCCGGCCGCAACTGGCCGGGCGCGGTTTCGAGGCGATGGGTGTGTCGCTCGTGCTGCATCCGCACAATCCGCACTGCCCGACCGTGCACATGAATGTGCGTCTGCTGATCGCGACCAAGGCTGGCGAAGAGCCGGTGTTCTGGTTCGGCGGCGGCATGGACCTGACGCCGTACTACGGCTACGAGGAAGACGCGCAGCACTTTCACCGCACCTGCCGCGACGCGTTGCAACCGTACGGCGCGGACCTGTACCCTGAGTTCAAGCGCTGGTGCGACGAGTATTTCTTCCTCAAGCACCGTAACGAACCACGCGGAATCGGCGGAATTTTCTTCGACGACTTCTCGGCGCCGGGCTTCGATCAATCGTTCGCGATGCTCAAAAGCGTCGGCGAAGGATTTCTCAAAGCGTACCTGCCGATCATCGAAAAGCGCCGCAACATTCCGTATGGCGAGGCCGAGCGCGACTTCCAGGCATACCGGCGCGGCCGCTACGTCGAGTTCAATCTGGTCTTCGACCGTGGCACACTGTTTGGATTGCAGAGCGGCGGCCGCACGGAATCGATCCTGATGTCGATGCCGCCTGTGGTGAACTGGCGCTACAACTGGCAGCCCGAGCCGGGCACGCCGGAAGCGCGTCTTTATAGCGATTTTCTCGTGCCGCGCGAGTGGGTGTAACAAGGCGCGGTTCGCCCGCAGCCTGCTCACCGTGGCCACGACAAAGGATCTTCACCTGAAGCCGAACGCTCACCCTGTTGCCCTGCCTCGCCGGATCGGTCTGCTAGGCGGCACTTTCGACCCGATCCACGACGGCCATCTGGCGCTCGCGCGGCGTTTCGCCGACGTGCTGCAACTGACCGAACTGGTGCTGCTGCCGGCCGGCCAGCCGTGGCAGAAATCGGACGTGACGGCCGCCGTGCATCGTCTGGCGATGACGCGCGCGGCGGCTACGTCGCTCGTGCTGCCGGGCGTCACGGTGCGGGTCGCGACCGACGAAATCGATCACGACGGCCCGACTTACACACTCGACACGCTGAAGCTCTGGCGTGAACGCGAAGGCGACGATGCCTCGATCGCGCTGTTGATGGGCGCGGATCAGCTCGTGCACCTCGACACATGGCGCGACTGGAAGCATCTGTTCGACTTCGCCCACATCTGCGCGGCCACCCGGCCCGGTTTCGATCTTGCGTCGATACCTCCGGTGGTCGCTCAAGAAATCGACGCGCGCCGTGCCCGCGTCGACGTTCTGCAAGCTACGCCCTGCGGCCACTTGCTGATCGATACGACGCTTGCGTTCAACGTCTCGGCCACCGAAATTCGCGCGCATCTGCGCGAACAGGTGAGCCAGCAACTAGCCCTCGCGGGCGGCGAACAGCAAGACCAGGCGGCGAGCCATGTCCCCACTGCGGTGTGGGACTATATTCTTCAACATCATCTGTACCACCGGTAACCCCATGGATATTCGCAAACTACAACGCGTGATCGTCGACGCTCTCGAAGACGTCAAGGCGCAAGACATCAAGGTGTTCAACACCAGCCACCTGACCTCGCTGTTCGATCGCGTGATCGTCGCGAGCGGCACGTCGAACCGGCAAACCAAGGCGCTGGCTTCGAACGTGCGCGACAGCGTGAAAGAAGCAGGCGGCGACGTCATCAGCACCGAAGGCGACGACGTCGGCGAATGGGTGCTGGTGGACTGCGGCGACGCAGTCGTCCACATCCTGCAACCGGCGCTGCGCCAGTACTACAACCTCGAAGAAATCTGGGGTGACAAGCCGGTGCGCCTGAAATTGTCCACGCCCGATCCGTTCGGCGGCGCGCGTTCGAGCGAGCCCGACGACGAGGAAGAGGACGAAGACGGCGAAGCAGCTGCTGCGAAGAAGCCGGCGCGCAAGACTGCGGCCAAGCGCAAGTAAGCCCAGATCAGCGGACTTTGCGGGCCGGCTATCGCCCGTAAAGATCGCGGCTCCCTCCTTCATTGCATCGCTGATGAAACTGCACATCCTCGCCGTCGGCCACAAGATGCCCGACTGGATCGCCACCGGCTTCGACGAATACGCGAAGCGTATGCCGCCCGAACTGCGCATCGAGCTGCGCGAAATCAAGCCCGAGCAGCGCTCGTCGGGGCGGTCGGCGGAGAGCGTGATGGCCGCCGAGCGTGTGAAGATCGAAGCCGCGTTGCCGAAGAACGCGCGCATCGTCGCGCTCGACGAACGCGGCAAGGACTGGACCACGATGCAACTGGCGACCGCGTTGCCCGGCTGGCAGCAGGACGGCCGCGACGTCGCGTTCCTGATCGGCGGTGCCGACGGGCTCGATCCTGACCTGAAGTCGCGTGCCGACATGCTGCTGCGCGTGTCGAGCCTCACGCTGCCGCACGCGATGGTCCGCGTCCTGCTCGCCGAACAGCTTTACCGCGCGTGGACCATCACGCAAAATCACCCCTATCATCGCGTGTGAGCGGATCACGCGGCGAGGCTGAAAAAGCGTGGCGTTGGCCAGGCGTTTCCAGTTTTGCTGCTGACGCCGCACCGACGCGCGTGTCGCTGTTTTGCGCCGATCTCCGGCGTCGATCTCCGTGTTGATCCTCTCCGTCGCGCCGATCGACGCCTGACCGGTGCGATGGATTGCGCACCTTCGCATCCATCGTACCTGGCGCACGTTCATCGCCGACACCTCGCGCGCCCTTCATGCGCTGACACGCGCGCTCACGCAACCCGCCCATCTTTCGAGACCCGTTCATGCCCACGTCCGCCGACTCGCTGCATCCGTTCGTCTACCTCGCTTCGCAAAGCCCCCGCCGCCAGGAGTTGCTGCAACAGCTCGGCGTGCGTTATGAACGGCTGCTGCCGCGTCCCGATGAAGATGCCGAAGCGCTCGAAGCTGAGTTGCCCGGCGAACGCGCACACGACTACGTGCAGCGGGTGTGCATCGCGAAGGCCCACGCGGCGCGCGAGCGGCTCGTCGCAGGCGGCCACGCTGCGCGGCCAATCCTGGTTGCAGACACAACCGTCACGATCGACGACGCGATTCTCGGCAAGCCCGTCGATGCCGACGACGCCATCGCGATGCTCACGCGCCTCGCGGGCCGCGATCACGAAGTGCTGACCGCCGTCGCGGTGGTCGATGCGCAAGGCTCGTTGCTGCCCGCCGCGTTATCGGTGTCGAAGGTGCGTTTTGCTGCACTGCACGCAGATGCGATCCGTCGCTATGTGGCAAGCGGCGAACCCCTCGGCAAAGCGGGCGCTTACGGCGTGCAGGGACGCGCAGCCGAGTTTATCGGTCATATCGACGGGTCCTATTCAGGTATCATGGGTTTGCCGCTTTTTGAAACCGCTGCCCTCCTGCGTGCAGCGCGCATCGACTTCTAAAATAACATCATGAATGAAGAAATCCTGATCAATGTCACGCCGCAGGAAACGCGCGTCGCGCTGGTCCAGCAAGGCGCCGTCCAGGAACTTCACGTCGAACGAACGCTGTCGCGCGGGCGCGTCGGCAATGTCTATCTCGGCAAGGTCGTTCGTGTTCTGCCGGGCATGCAATCCGCTTTTATCGACATCGGCCTCGAACGCGCCGCGTTTCTTCACGTCGCCGATATCTGGCATCCACGTATTGCTGGTGAACCTGCACATCAGGCACCGCATCAGCCGATCGAAAAGATCGTCTTCGAAGGTCAGACGTTGATGGTCCAGGTCGTCAAGGACCCGATCGGCACGAAGGGCGCGCGGCTGTCCACGCAAGTGAGCATTGCCGGGCGCACGCTGGTGTATCTGCCGCAGGAGCCGCATATCGGCATCTCGCAGAAGATCGAGAGCGAAGCCGAGCGCGACGCCGTGCGCAAGCGTCTGACCGCCGTGTTGCCCGCCGACGAGAAAGGCGGCTATATCGTTCGTACGATTGCTGAAGATGCGACCAGTGAAGAACTGGCCGGCGACGTCGCGTATTTACGCAAGACGTGGGCGACGATCGTTGCGCAAGGTCAGCGCATGCCGCCCACCAGCCTGCTCTATCAGGATCTGAATCTGGCGCAACGCGTGCTGCGCGATTTCGTCAACGACGAAACATCGCGCATTCAGGTCGACTCGCGCGAGACGTATCAGATGCTCGCCGATTTTGCGGCTGAATTTACGCCGGCGGTGTCGTCGAAGCTGCATCACTACACGGGCGAGCGGCCGTTATTCGATCTGTACAACATCGAGGCGGAAATTCAGCGCGCGTTGTCGCGCCGGGTCGATCTGAAGTCGGGCGGCTATCTCGTGATCGATCAGACCGAGGCGATGACCACCATCGACGTGAATACCGGCGGCTATGTCGGCGCGCGTAATTTCGACGACACGATTTTCAAAACCAACCTTGAAGCAGCGCATACGATTGCCCGGCAATTGCGGCTGCGGAATCTGGGCGGCGTGATCATTATCGACTTCATCGATATGGAAAACGTCGAGCATCGCGACCAGGTATTGGGAGAATTGAAGAAGGCGCTGTCTCGTGACCGGACGCGAGTAACTGTGAATGGTTTTTCGCAGTTGGGGCTGGTGGAGATGACCCGTAAGCGCACGCGTGAGTCGCTCGCGCATGTGTTGTGCGAGCCTTGCCCGGTGTGTCAGGGGAAGGGCCAGGTCAAGACGCCGCGAACGGTTTGCTACGACGTGCTGCGTGAGATTCTGCGCGAGTCGCGGCAGTTTAACCCGCGTGAATTCAGAGTGGTGGCTTCTCAGCAGGTGATTGATCTGTTCCTCGAGGAAGAGTCGCAGCATCTGGCGATGTTGATCGACTTTATCGGCAAGCCGGTGTCGTTGCAGGTGGAATCGAATTTGAGTCAGGAGCAATACGATATTGTGCTGATGTAGCTCGATTGACGATTAGCCATGTTCATGTGAAATGACTGGCAGGCTTTGGTGCCGATCGTTTCCAGGAATCAGGTTAATGAGGTTTCCTCCACATGAAGCCGACCCAAATGGGTCGGCTTTTTCATTTGCTTCGATCCAAATCGCGTAGCTCGCGTATTCCAAAAACAACTGCACTCAACGATTTGTCAGGTTGACCCCGTCGCTAGATACGGGACCAGGTAATGCGCGGTACTGAACTGAAAACAGACGCATCGCAACGTTGGATGATGTACCGCAAAGACGCGTATCAAAGTGGGCGCGACTTTCTCACGACAGTGCAGAAGCAGGCGGCGAGAACGACAAGAAATTAACGCAGCGCGCCTACGCCGCTCATCAGGACCGCCCTTTGCTCTCCTGTCTGTTAAGCGTGCTCAGAGCGACGCTCCGTCATAACGGGAGAGGGAAAATGATCCGATTGATCAGCATCGTCGTCATATCGGCCAGTCTCGCTGGCTGCGTCGTCGCACCACCGTATGGCTACGGCTACGATCCCGGGCCCGTCTATCAGACCGCTCCAGGTTACTACGGTTACCCTCCGGGCTATCCGGGCTATTACGCCGCGCCGTCAATCGATGTCGGCGTCGGCATCGGCTTTGGTGGCTACTACGGCGGCCATGGCGGAGGCCATGGAGGCGGCCACGGTGGACATGGTCATTGAGCGTGTCCCAGGTAGGGGGTTCAACAAACGTCAAGCCACTCGCGCCCGGTGACGCGGCGCCTGCACATCCGTGTCAATTACCCTCGCCTCGCCTCGCCCCTCCCGACCCCAAATTTTCCCTTTGACGGCCATCCCACGAGAGGCGTATAACCATCCCAATGGATGTTAATTGGATGGCGCCAAGCTATCTATCTCTCGAAAATATGCCCAAACTCAATCTCGTCGACACCTCCCGCCCCAAAGGCGGCGAGACCGAAAAAATCACCATCAACCTCGGCCCGATCGACCTCGGTCAGATCGATCTGCTAGTCGAAGAAGGCTTTTACTCGACCCGAACCGACCTGATCCGAACCGCGATCCGCAATCAGCTTGCCGTACACGCGCAGGTCGTCACCGAAACCGTGACGCGGCGCGCGATGGTGCTCGGTCTACAGCATTTCTCACGACGCGACCTCGAAGCGGCCCAGGCCGCAAACGAGCAGTTCGACGTCCATGTGCTGGGGCTGGCCAGCATCGCCGCCGACGTATCGCCCGAACTCGCCGTTGCGACGATTGCATCGGTGGTGGTGCTCGGCGCGTTTCACGCGTCGCCTGCGGTCAAGGCGGCGCTCAAGGGGCGCATCCGCTGAAGCAGAAGCCCTACGCGCACGCCACCACCGCCGCCTCGCCGACGCAAACCAACACCACGGACACGAACCTCCCCATGAACAAAGATTTCCTGAAATCGATGAAGGACGCCTTCGAGCTATTGCGCACGAAAGGCCCTCATGAAGCGACCGCCGCCGTTCAACGCGCGCTAGGCGGCGCTCATGTCCCACCGGTCCACACTCAGACGCAGCCGCCGCCGTTCACCCCGCCGTCCGCGAGCAACTGGGCGCAAGCGTGGACCGAAGCGCAAAGCCACACGAAGCCCGGCCCGCACACCGACGACCCCTTCACCATCGACGCCGAATCGCCCGGCACCGTCAGCACGCACACCTTCACCAACAGCGCGGGCCAGCGTCAATACAAGCTGTATGTGCCGACCGGCTACAAAGACGAACCCGTACCGCTCATCGTGATGCTGCATGGCTGCACGCAGAACGCCGACGACTTCGCGGCAGGCACGCGCATGAACGAACTGGCCGAGCGTCAGCGGTTCATCGTCGCGTATCCGGTTCAGCCGCAATCGGCCAATCATTCGAAATGCTGGAACTGGTTCAAGCCTGCGGATCAGCAGCGTGATCACGGCGAGCCGTCGTTGATTGCGGGCATCACGCGTGAAGTCATGGCGCACTACCGGATCGATCCGGCGCGCGTCTATGTGGCGGGTTTGTCGGCGGGCGGCGCGATGGCGGACGTCATGCTGAAAACCTCGCCCGATCTGTTCGCGGCGGCCGGTGTCCATTCGGGACTCGCATACGGAAGCGCGAAAGACCTGCCCTCGGCGCTCGCCGCGATGAAGGGCGGCAAGACGCCCCGTCATCGTGCAAACGTAGCGCCACAGCGTCCGCTGATCGTGTTTCACGGCGACGCGGACAAAACGGTTCATCCGTCGAATGCAGCGCAGCTTCTCGCATCGTTCGATGCAGGCTCCGCGACGGTCTCCGCGCCATCGTCAACGGCACGCGGCGCACACAACGCCACGGTGCAAAAGCTCGTCGCGTCGAACGGTGTCGAAGCGGAAAACTGGACGATCCACGGTGCGGGCCACGCATGGTCCGGCGGCAGCCAGCGCGGCACGTACACGGACCCGGCGGGCCCGGATGCATCGGCGGAAATGCTGCGATTTTTTCTTGAGCATCCGCGCGGGGAATGAGGCTTGCGCGGCCAACGCAGGCGTGCAATACCGAGGTCGAAGCACGGCGACCGCGCAAAGCTACTTGCGAGATAAACGCACCATAAGAGCAGCTAACACGGCACCCACGCGGCGACAAAAAAACAAAGGCGTGACATCACGCCCACGTCGCTGCCCGCGAACTTCCGCTGTCCCAATCACAACGCCGCCAGAACACGCCCCGGCCCCCTATGCGAAAATGCAGCGTACTGTTCCTGGAGCACGCATGGCAGACCTGACATCTTCCGCGTCTTCGGCAGTCGAAGCTGACTGCGCGAGAGAGCCCATCCACATTCCCGGCGGCATCCAGCCGCACGGCTTTTTGTTCAGCATCGCCGAAGACGGCACATTGCTGCAGGTCAGCGCGAATGTCGCGGCCCTCACCGGTTCGCCCGCAGAACACGCGCTGGGCCAGCCGATTGCTCACATTGTCGGCGACGAATGGGCGGCACGCGTTGTCGAAGCGCTGGCCTCGCATCTGGAAGAAGGCATCCCCCTCTACATCGGCTCGATGGACGACCCGCGCGCGAACGGCGCCGCTGCGCGCGTCAAGCCGTTCGCGGTCATCGTGCATCGGCATCAGGGAATCGCGTTCGTCGAACTGGAGCCCGCGCGCGGCACGAGCGACGTGTTCGCGTCGATGTATCCGCTGGTGCGCACGTTCATCAACCGTCTGCAGGACATCGAAACGGTCGAGGGTCTCGCTCAACTCGCCGCCGACGAAGTGCAGCGCATCACCGGTTATGGCCGCACGCTGGTCTACAACTTCGACAACACGGGCAGCGGCCAGGTGATCGCGGAACATATCGAGCCGGGTTACGCGTCGTACGACGGCCAGCACTTCCCGGCCTCGGACATCCCGGCGCAGGCGCGCGCGCTCTACGTGCGCAACCGCATCCGTCTGATTGCGGATGCCGACTACCAGCCCACGCCGCTGGTGCCGCCGCTGCATCCGTCGACGGGCAAGCTTACCGATCTCACTTACGCGTCGCTGCGCAGCGTCTCGCCGGTCCACGTGCAGTACATGAAGAACATGGGCACGTTTTCGTCGATGTCGATGTCGATTGTTGTACGCGGCAAATTGTGGGGGCTGATTTCGTGTCATCACGACAGCGCGCGCGTGCCGCCGTTCGAAGTGCGTACCGCGTGCGAGCACATCGCACAGGTGCTGTCGTTGCAGATCGAAGCGAAAGAAGATCACGCGCAGGCCGAGTACCGGCTCGAATTGCGCCGCACGCTCGCGCGGCTGCTCGCGACCATGGCCAATAGCGAGAGCTTCACCGACGCGCTCGCCAACGATCCGAAGGAACTGCTTGGGCTGACCGCATCGACCGGCGCGGCGATTGTGTTCGACGGCCGCATTCTGCTGGTCGGCACGACGCCGCACGAAGCGGAGGTGACGAAGCTGGTCGAATGGCTCGACACGCAAGTGGACGAAACCTTCGACACCGACACGCTCGCCACCGCCTGTACCGTCCTGCCGCCGCATCCTGACTACGCGGGGCTGCTCGCGGTGTCGATTTCGAAGCTGTTCCGCAATTACGTGCTGTGGTTCCGCGAGGAAGTCGTGCAGACCATCAAATGGGCCGGCGACCCGCGCGTGAAACTCGCGGGCCTGGCCGACTCGCTGTCGCCGCGCAAGAGTTTCGATGTGTGGACCGACACGGTGCGCGGCCGCTCGCTCGCGTGGCGTCCGGCCGAACTCGAAATCGCCGTCGAATTCCGCACGGCGTTGCTCGGGATCGTGCTGCGCCGCGCCGAGGAACTCGCGCAACTGGCGCTCGAACTCGGTCGCGCGAACAAGGAACTTGAAGGCTTTTCGTACACGGTGTCGCACGATTTGCGCGCACCGTTGCGGCACATCGTCGGTTTCGCCGATCTGTTGCGTGAACTGGAAAGCGAACGACTGAGCGAACGCGGCAGTCATTTCGTCGAGCGAATCATTTCGTCGGCGCGGTTCGGCGGCAAACTCGTCGACGACCTGCTCGCGTTCTCACAGATGGGTCGCGCGGCGCTGCGTCCGCAATCGGTCGATCTGAAAACAATGGCCGAAGCGCTCGCCGCCGACGAGATCAAGGACGCGCCCGCGCGCTCGATTACGTGGCGTATCGACGAACTCGGCCACGTCAACGCAGACGCCGTGCTGATGCACGTGGTGCTCCGGAATCTGATCGAGAACGCTGTAAAATTCACCTCGACCCGCGAGCATGCGGTGATCGAAATCGGCCGCCAGGCGGGCACAGGCGAACTTGCCGGCCAGCACGTGTTTTTCGTCAGGGACAATGGCGTGGGTTTCGACATGCGCTACGTCGATAAACTGTTCGGCGTGTTCCAGCGCCTGCATCGCGTGGAAGAATTCGAGGGGACGGGCATCGGCCTTGCTGGTGTCAAACGCATCATTGAAAGGCATGGCGGTAAAACCTGGGCAACCGGTGAAATCGACCAGGGCACGGCGGTATATTTTTCTCTTCCGCATGTGTTCGTCGCCGACCCGAGCGACGGCGAGGAATCCGCGGCGGCGGCCGTGGCGCGACTGACTGCGTTGTCACCGGGCAAGCGTTTCCGCCCCGTGCCGAAGGACTCAAAAGATGAATCAAAATGAAGGAAACAACGTGTTAAGACCGATCCTGCTGGTGGAAGACAATCCGAACGACGTGGAATTAACGCTGATCGCGCTCGAAAAAACGCGCCTCGCGAATCCGGTCGTGTCGCTGCGGGACGGCGAAGAGGCGCTGCAATACCTGCGCCGCGAAGGACAATGGGCGGATCGCGCGGATGAAAATCCGGCAGTGATTTTGCTCGACAAGAAACTGCCGAAAATCGACGGTCACGAAGTGCTGAAGGCAGTACGCGGCGATGACGGCCTTAAGCGCATTCCGGTGGTGATGCTCACGTCGTCGCGAGAAGAAAGCGATTTGCTGCGCAGTTACGATCTCGGCGTGAATGCGTATGTGGTGAAGCCCGTCGCGTTCGACGACTTCATGGCCGCGATCAACGATCTCGGCATGTTCTGGGCAGTGTTGAACGAACCGCCGCCGTACCCGCGTTGATCCGGCGCGCGTCAGCGCCTGGAAGCGCAGGCGCTGTCAGCCTTCCTTCCTGATGCTTGCGCCGCTCAAAAAGCGGTTCGATCAGCGATACACCGGCAGCGTGACCCTGAACGTCGAGCCCTGCCCCACACCCGGACTCTCGGCGCAAATCGTCCCACCGTGCAGATCCAGCAGATTCTTCACGAGCCACAGCCCCAAGCCCAAACCGGCGATACGCCCTGACCCGTTCGCGCTGAACTGCTGAAAGCGTTCGAAAATGCGCTCCAGCGAGTCGCCATCGAGACCCGCACCCGTATCGTGCACCGCCAGTTCAACGCGCTCGCCCACGGCCCGCACCGACAGACTGATCGTGCCGTTCGCGCTGAACTTCACTGCGTTCGACACCAGATTCCACACCACCTGCTTCATCCGGTTCTCGTCGGCGAGCACCATCACGGATGCGAGATCGTCGGCGATCAGCGTCAGCCCCTTGGCTTCGGCATGCATGCGCATGTCTTCGGCGACGATCCCGGCGAGTGCGCCGAGATCGACCGGTTGCAGAGTCACCGACAGTTTTCCGGTGACGATCGCGCCGCTGTCGAGCAGGTCGTCGACCATATGCGAAAGCTGCCGCGCATTGCGGCTGATCACGCCGGTCGCGCGCGTCACATGCGAGGGGTCGGCGGAACGTTGCAACAAATCGGTCCACGACATGATCGCCGACAGCGGCGAGCGCAACTCGTGGCTGACGGTCGTGACGAAATGATCCATCGCCATCGCGAGCCGTTCGCTGTGTTCGCGCGCCCGCTTCTCGCTCGCGGCGATCTCGCGCTGCTCAAGTTCCGCTTCCTTGCGCGACGTGATGTCGAGCGTGAAGCCGATCACCGAACTCAACGTGCCGTCCGGCAGAAAGCGGCCTGTACCGCGCACGAGGATCCAGCGGATCGCCCCGCTCGCCCAGCCGATCCGGTAGTCGACTTCGAAATGTTCGTGCGCGGCCAGCGCCTGATTCATTGCCGCGCGCAGACGGTCCCGGTCTTCGGGATGCACGATCTGCTCGAACAGACGCTGCTCGGACAAAGCCGACGTCGGACCCAGGCCGAGATTGGTCTTGCATTGATCGGTGCATTCGATCACGCCGGTGGCCGGATCGAGTTCCCACGCGCCGAGTTGCGAAAACGCCATCGCGAGCTGAAAGCGTTCCTGATGTTCGCGCAACTGCGCGCGGGCTTCGTCGGCGAGAAGCAGGCGTAACTGCGCCTGCGAGCGCAGCTTTGCACGCTCGCGCTGGTCGCGTTCGTAGTCGGAGATTTGTGTGGTGACTTCGCTGACACGCAGCACGATGTGACCGCTCAGGTTCCCCGGTTCGCCCTGACCCGGCGATGCGGCGAGCAGGCTCGCCTTGACCTTCCAGTAGCGCGGCACCCGCTGCCCGGCGCTCTCTTCTTCACCGGCTCCGTCGTCCTGATGCACGGGCATCTCGTAGCGAAACAGCGGTGACCATTTCGGTTGCGCGCCCGACAGTTCGCGCAACGCGGTAGTCAGCCACGTACGGCGAGCGTCGCGCTGTTCGGCGGTGCCGAACTGGTTGGTGTCGAGAATCGATTTGCCCTGCAGATCAATCAGCGACTGTCCGGTCAGATCGAGATAACGCGCGTTGGCGAGCACGATCTCATAGCGGCGATTCAGGATCACATAGGCTTCAGGCAGCAGATCGAAGACGGCGGCGGCGTCGAGTGCAAACGTGGACGCGGGAGGATTCTGGCGGAAGCTATCCATGAACGGAATCCCGGAACGCTCAGGCGAGGCTCGTGCAGGCAGCCCCGGCGGGACGCTGCGCGAGTTCGATCAGACGGTCGAAGGCGTCGGCCGCGCCGCGGCACGCTTCGTCAATCGAAACGGGGGTTTGCACTTCGGCGGCAATGGCGCGCGTAAAAGCTCGCCAGCGCGGACCGAGCGTGTCGCGGCCCGCGTCGAGATAGCCGAGCGGATGCGGTGCGAGGCGCTCCTTCAGGCGCGCGTACAGGACTGCGCCGCCCAACTGCGAACCTTCGATCACATAGCAGACGCCCCAGCGATAAGCGGCGCTCTGCGGCCCGCTCCAGCGACGCGCGCGGCCCGCCGATGCAATCTCGTCGATCCCGGCAAGATCGCGCGGACTCACGGACGCATTCGCGAGATCGGCGTCGATCAATGCGAGCCGGTTCATGCTTGCAGGGAGTGCCGGCGACTGCGGGCCGTCGTTGAAAGTCTGGAGCCATGCGTCGAGCGGTTCGAGCCAGTCGCGCAAGATTGCCAGGTGAGCGAGGTAATCGCGCAATGCAACGCTATCGACCGACAGCGGCATGATTTCGTGGAGCAATTCATGGCGCTCGGCTGTGGCGTCGCGCAACGCGGCGATCACGCCAGGCGTGCTGTCTTTTTCGCTCGATGAGCGGCCAGCGGATTCAGATGTGTCGATCAAGTGAGTCCGGTTCAACATGAATGAGCAGAGTCCGATTATAGAGGTGCCCGTTTATCGGCGCGACAAGGGATTTGCAAGGATCGCGTCGCGCGCGAAGAGCTTTTTATGATGGGATGGGGGCGTTTTTCCGTCTCGTCGGGCGTCGGCCTGTGTTGACGACAAGCCGCAGATCAGGCCGCCACCGGACAACCCGCCTGTTCGAGCGCGGCCTGCGCGTGCTCGTGCAGATCGTCGGTTGCAAGCGATGCGTCCGGCGTGCGCACCCACGCGGCAATGCGCAACTTCGCACCGCCATCGTCGGGATAATCCGAGACCGTCACCATCGGCGCGAGCGTCGAGCCACTCAATACACGCGGCTCGTCGGCAACCAGTTTTTTCAATTCGCCGATCGCGGCGTCGACATCCTTGCGCTGCGCCAGTTCGACTTCGACCTCGATTCGCTGCGTGCCGCCGCTGCTGTAGTTGATCACCGGATTACTCCATATCTGGCTATTCGGCACGAACACCGCGTTGCCGTCGCCGCGCTCGATGCGCGTGGTGAACAAGCCGACCTCGCGCACGATCCCGGCGGCTGCGCCGCTGCCTTCGATCACGTCGCCGACACGAAACGGGCGCAGCAGCAATAACATCATGCCGGCAGCGATATTCTGCAACGTGCCTTGCAACGCGAGACCGATCGCGAGACCCGCTGCGCCGAGCACGGCGAGCACGCTGGCGGTCGCGATGCCGACCTCGCCGAGCGCCGCGATGAATACGAGCACACGCACTGCCCAGGTGCCCATGGCGGCAAGCATCGGCGCGAGCGTCGGGTCCGCGTGGGTACGCGCGAGCGCCTTCGCGAACAGCGCGCCGACCCGGTTCGACAGCCACCAGCCGACCACAAGGATCAACAGCGCCAGGACGATATGAAGGGCGTCGTGCGTCATCGTGACAAGCACCGACGGTTGAAAATGCACTATGCGGGCAAGGAGATCGTTCATCGCGAGTCTTCGTTCCGTTGCGGAAAGAGTTCCGTTGAAGGACGGAGCAGCAGGATATGTTCCCGACCGCTGCTGGAAGAAATATAGGGCGTGTGGCGTGCAGGGCCGAAGCAGATGGTCAGGCACATGTCATTTCTACCTGCTCGCAGCGGGAAGCGGAAAAATTGGCGCGGCGTGGGAAAACGGGGATAGGAAAGAAAAATGCGGACCGCCCGCATGGCAGACGGCTTTTCAAGCAGCAGCACTTTGATACGGATCGCTAATCACGTCAAAACGGATGCAACGACTGCCTGTCAAACAGCGCCTAAAGGTTTTAAAACATTCAGCAAGGCCGTAATCGTGATGGGCCGCGAAAACCAGAACCCTTGCGCTTCGTCACAACTCAACGCTTCGAGTGCCGCGGCCTGCTCCGCTGTTTCGACACCCTCGGCCGTCACCCGTAACTTGAGCGCATGCGCCATCGCGATGATGGCCCCGACCAGCGCCCCGCTCTGCGGATCGGTCGTCATGCCCGTCACAAACGAGCGATCGATTTTAAGGCGATTCAACGGAAAGCGCGTCAAATACGCGAGGCTCGAATAACCGGTGCCGAAATCGTCGACAGCGACTTCCACGCCCAATTCGCGCAACGCGTGCAGCGTTTTCAGCGCCTGCTCGGTATCTCCCAGCAGCGCACCCTCAGTGATTTCGACTTCGAGATAAGAAGGATCAAGCGCGGCATCTTCCAGCGCTTCACGAATCATTTCGAACAGATCTCGCCGCCGGAACTGCTGTGGCGACACGTTCACCGCGAAACGCGGCAACGTGCCCGCCTGCCGCAGCAATTTGCCGGCATCACGACACGCGGTGCGGATCACCCATTCGCCGATCTGCTCGATCAGGCCCGACTCTTCCGCAACCGGCACGAACTCGACCGGGCTGATCAAACCACGTTGCGGATGATTCCAGCGCAGCAACGTTTCAACCTGCGCGATACGGCCCGTCGCGAGCGTGACCTGCGGCTGATAAACCAGATGCAATTGCTGACGTTCGAGCGCTTCGTGCAGCATCGTTTCCAGTTCGAAGCGGCGCGCGGCCTGACCTTCGAGCGCGGCGGAAAAGCGTTTCACCGCATTGCCGCTGACCGCCGACGCCGCCGACAACGCCACGCCCGCGCGACGCATCAGCGTGGGCGCATCGAGGCCGTCGGCCGGATACGCGACGATGCCGATGCTCGCGGTAATGCTCAGCGGCGTGCCGCCATAATCGATCGATTCGGCTATGCGGTCCAATGCCTCGTCTGCGAAAGCGTCGGCGTGCGGGCCGCAATCGTTGATCAGCAGCGCGAATTGCGTGCCGCCGATCGACGCAATTGTGCCGTCGTGGGGAAACAGCCCGCGCAGCCGTTCGCCGACGATCTGCAGCACGAGTTCGGCGGCGTGCAGTCCGAGCGCATCGCGGAGTTTACGCAGGTGGTCGAGTTCCGCGATCAGCACCGTAAAGCCGCTACTGCTGCGCTCGCAACGCGCGATCATCAGTTCGAGACGTTCGGTGAACAGCGTCTGATTCGGCAGACGCGTCACGCCGTCGTGATGAGCGACGTACCAGAGGCGTGCTTCGGATTGCGCATAACGCGTCATGTCGATTGCAATACCGACATAGCGTTCGGGCCGACTGCCTGGCGTGCAGGCTGGTGAACCATCGCCGACGACGGGAGCCAGTGCGAGCACCACGCGAATCGGCGCGCTATTGCGCCGCATATAGGTCCACTCGCCTTCATAGCGCGAACAGATCGTTGCCAGCGACGGCAATTCGGCGCGGCGCTTCGCGAGTTCGGCGGGATCGTGCAGCGACTCGAAGGTACGAAGCCCGACCATTTCGTCGGCCGTCAACCCTGTCAGCTTTTCGAAAGCGGTATTGACGGCCTCGAAGATGCCGTCGGCGCTGCAGATGAACATGCCGTAGGGCGCTGCGGCAAGCGCGGCAGCGCGCTTTTGCGCTTCGGCGTATTGAGGGTCTTGCATCGCGCCAGCCTTTAATTTTCCTGAGTTTTGAGAGCGTTTATGCGTGATCCTGATACTCGAAGCGCACGCGGCAAACAGCCTGGAAATTTCCGCTCAACAATCCCTGACGGCGGTACCAACGGTCCTTATCGTTCATATGATAGCGGCTTTCACGCGCCATTCGGCCGCATTGCTCGGGCACGTGTTGCGCCAATCGTTTCGCCTGGTGTTATTCCCGATTGGTTTAAGCCGATCCCAATCCGGTCACGCGCGCCATAACGTGCATACTATGGCGGGAATATTCCACGAGGAATAAGTCAATCCGCACCGAGGCTGGATGCCTGTTCGACACCCTTTCGACATGCGATCAGAAACCCTTAGCGGGGCCGCGCCGGATTGACGACCGCTATATCCGTGCATATATTTCGAACACGTTTCCGCTGCTGTTCGCCCGCAGTTTCTCCGATAAAAGCGCCGTTCCTATTACGTGGACCGCGCGGCACAGAGTCCCGCATTTCATGTCCAGGGAAGTCATCGACTCGCATCTGCTGAAGGTGCTGCATACGCTGCTGACCGAATCGAGCGTCTCGCGCACCGCGAGCCTGCTCGGGCAATCGCAGCCCACGGTCAGCGTCGCGTTGCGCAAGCTTCGGGAGATGACGGGCGATCCGCTGCTGGTGCGCAGCGGCAGCCGCATGGTGCTGACCGCGCACGCGACAACGTTGATCGAACCCGCCGCGCAGGCGCTGAACAGCATCGAATCGATCCTGCATCCCACGGCGTCGTTCAATCCGGCCACTACCAGCCAGACTTTCCGGATCGGCTCGCCGGATTATCTCGACGCGTTCTTCGTGCCGGCCGTCGTCGATGCGTTTCATCGCGACGCTCCGCACGCGAAACTCGAATTCCGTCATCTGATGATGGTGGATGGCGGCTACGAGCACGGACTCGAAAGCGGCTTTCTCGATCTCGTGATCGGCAACTGGAGCACGCCGCCCGAGCATCTGCATTTGCAGTCGCTGTGCAAGGACGAACTGGTGTGCGTGATGCGCAACGGTCATCCGGTCAAAGCGGGGCGGCTCAGCAAGCCCGTTTATGAAGAGGCCGATCACCTCGCAGTGACGACGTGCAACACGACAGCATGGGGCACGATCGATGTCGAACTCGCGCGCAACGGCCTGTCGCGCACGGTCACGACGACGCTGCCCTACTTCGGCATGGCGCCCTATGTGCTGGCGCGCTCCGACCTGCTGTTCACGACCACGCGCGCGCTGGCCACGCACTACACGAAGCTGTTGCCGCTGCGGATCGAGCCGGTTCCGGGCGAACCGCGCGCGCTCACCTACTATCAGCTCTGGCACGATCGCACGCATCGCAGCGTCGCGGCGATCTGGCTGCGCCGGCTGATCGCGACTGTTGCGAAAGATCTGGCATCCTGATCGATTTTTTCGCTGGCGATAAAAAAGCCGCAAGCGCGGAGCTTGCGGCGTGAACGCAATCATCGGATTTCTTCGAGGTGACAGGCCCTCTCAGGCGTCGAACGATTACACGGTGAGGTCGGTCAGACGGAAGTTGTCGTGATCACCGGGACCCGTTGTTTATAGCGGGTTCGTTTCTGCTGCGGTCATCGCTTTGACGAGCGCAGCCTTGCCTTCGATTGCCGCGCCGAGCAGCGCAAAACCCAACGGCCGTTCGCTCGCGGCATCGCGGCACACCGCACGTGCAGCATGCGCTGCGGCGGCGTCGCCGGTTTCGATCGACCACGCGCCCTCGGCTTCGGGCGTGACGACCACCGCCGGACTCGCGGGAGTCTTCACCGTGACCGGCATCACCGGGAACGCGACACGCGTCGGCTCGCCCGTCAACGTACGCGCCAGCGCGCGGGCCGCGTGCATGATCGGCAGCACGTACGGCTGCACTTTGCCGTCGATCGCCGCGCAATCGCCCAACGCGTAAATATCCGGCGCACTGGTGCGGCACCACGCATCGGTGCGGATGCCCTGCTCGATGTCGAGACCAGCCGCTGCCGCCAGCGACGTACGCGGCGCCAGTCCGATCGCCGACACGACCAGGTCGGCGTCGATCGGCTCGCCATCGGCGAAACTCAATCGGTAGCCGTCCGACGTGCGGTCGATCCGCTGCACGCTACGGCCGGCATGAAAGCGAATGCCACCCCGATCGAGCGCATGCGCGAAGATTTCGCCGACCTGCTGCGGCAACAGACGCACCAGCGGAGTGGGCGCGGGATCGATCAGATTCACCGCGTAACCGGCGGCCGCCAGATCGTTGGCGAACTCGCAGCCGATCAGCCCTGCGCCGAGAATCGCCACCGACCGGCAACGCGTGAGCGCCAGCCGGAACCGCGCGTAATCGTCGAGATCGTTGATCGACAGCACATCGGCGGCGCCGTCGCCCGGCACCTGCAAACGGCGCGGGTCGGCTCCCGTGGCGAGCACCAGTTTGCTGTAGCCGAGCAACGCGTTCTCGACGACCAGCACGTGCTCGTCCGGCACGATTCGCTCGACGTTCTGACGCACGCGAATCCACGCGCCGAGTTGCGAGGCCATCGCCATCGCATCGAACGTGGCCAGCATATGCGGCTCTTTCTTCATCGCGAGCGCGTTCGACAACATCGGCTTCGAATAAAAACTGCCGTGGTCGCGGCTGATCATCACGATCGGCACCTGGCTGTCGAGCTTGCGCAGTTCGCGCGCGACCGTGTAACCGGCCATGCCGGTGCCGACGATCACCACCGGCTGCTGCGTTTCCTTCTCGATGACGGCCGTCATGCGATCACCTGCATATCGAAGTCGTGTTTGCCGGTGGCGCAGTCGGGACACAACCAGTCGTCCGGCACCTCTTCCCAGCGCGTGCCCGGCGCAATGCCCGCTTCAGGCAACCCTAGCGCTTCGTCATAGCGAAAGCCGCAGATCACACATTCCCATACTCTCATCGCATCTCTCCAGAATGGTCGTGCAGGTTCAGCGCACATACGCCTGGCCGAGACCGATCTCGGCCAGCGCGCGGCGGTATGCGCCCGACGAGCGGTCCGCGAGGATCGGCGCTTCGGCCGTGCGGTCGATCGGCAAGTCTTCAGGCCGCTGCTGCTCGACGATCGCGCGATCTTCCTCGAACACCTGGCGGTTGAATGCGTAGACGTCGTCGAGCGGCAGATCCTTGTCGAAGTTGCGCACGATCGGCACGAACAGACGCGTCTTGCGCGCGGACACCGGGCTCGCGGCATTCAGAATCGACAGACGGCCGTTTTCTGGAAACTGCACGGTCAGACGTGCGAAGAACGGCACGTCCACCTCGAAATGGCGACGCCACAAGAAGCCGTCAGGCGCGCGATGCTGCATCGACTTCGGGAAGTTGCTGACGGTGCTCACGTACTCCGCGCGCATGCCGCCGTCGCGCCGCTCGACCGAATATTGCGGCACCACCGGGTTGTGACGATCCGCGAAACTGTCGTGGTGAATCCACGCGAAATGCGCGACGTCGATAAAGCCTTCGGTCTGACGTCCGGCCGATGCGTTGATGTCGATCGACGGCGGCAGGATCTGCTGGAACGCGGGGTCGTCCCAGTCAGGAAAGCTGGGCAGCGGCTCCGTGCCGCCGCCCAGCGACACCCACACGAGCCCGTAGGCTTCCTGGGTCGCGTACGTGACGAGATGCAGGCGCTCGGGAATCGGGCCGCCCGTTTGCGACGGAATGTGTTTGCACTTGCCGTCGCTGCCGTAGGCCAGGCCGTGATACGGGCACACGATGTTGCCCTGCTCGACCCATCCCTGACTCAGCGGCGCGCCGCGATGCGGGCAGATATCGCGCGCGCTCACCAGTTCGCCGTTCGAGCGGAACACGACGAGCGGTTCGTCGAGCAGCGTCACGCTAATGGGTTTATCCGCGACGTCGGCGGCGAACGCGACCGGATGCCAGTAGCGGCTGAGAATCTCCCAGTCGTGGCTTTCGAACGTGCAGTTGCGGGGTAACGCGGGGGAGCGCTGGAAGGTCAGCGGCGAGGTGTTATTGCTCGCAGCGGTGGCGGTGGTCGCGGTGGCGGATGCAGTGGCGGAACTCATGCGTGTCTCCAGAACCTGTGGGGTTTGTCGCGCTCATCGGGTGGGCCGAGCGCGTGGAGAAACGATAACGGGATGAGGTCCGCCGACCCATCCCCTGAACGGCATCTAGTCTATGTATGAACGTGCATGGGCGCCGTTGAGGTGTACGCCAATTGCGCGACGTGTGTCGTTGGGACGCCCTTCAGGGACGCCCCAACACAAACCCTTACGCCACTGACGCACCGCGCGGCAACGCCGCTTCGATGAACACCGCGCACAGCGCTTCCATGCCCTTCGCGTCTTCGTCGTCGAAACGCGCGACGACCGGGCTGTCCACGTCCCACACGCCGATCAGCGTGCCATCCGGTGCAACCAGCGGCACGACGATTTCCGATTGCGACGCCGAATCACACGCGATGTGTCCGGGGAACTCGTGCACGTCGCGCACGACCTGGGTTTCGCGGGTTTGCGCGGCCGTGCCGCACACGCCCTTGCCGAGCGGAATGCGCACACACGCGGGCTTGCCCTGGAACGGGCCGACGACCAGTTCGCGGCCGTCGTGAAAATAGAAACCGGCCCAGTTCAGGTCGCTCAGCGAATGGAATACGAACGCGGAGAAATTCGCGGCGTTGGCGATCCAGTCGGTTTCACCGGCGAGCAGCGAGCGCGCCTGGGCGACCAGTTCTTCGTATTGAGCGGCTTTGGACAGATGCGAGGCAGAGGAAACTTCGAACATGACGGTGTCCGTGATGAAAGCGGAAAGAGGAACAGCGAGGCGTGCAGTTTAAAGCAAGCGCCGGTTTCGTTCACGCGGATCAAAATCGCGCATGCCGTCCTCTTTCCTGCGGGAAACGCCAGTTACGCGTGCCTTTATCCACGCGTGTCATCAGCCGCCGACCACGCTAACGGACAAACCGCGCCGCCGTTTCCCGAAGCTCGATCGACCTCAATCCACCCCGATGATCACGCTCGACGCCTTGAAAATCGCGGTCGCCGGTTTGCCGTTCGCCAGGCCCAAACGCTCGACGCTCTCGTTCGTGATGATCGCCGCGATCTGCGCGCCGCCCGCGCTGATCGTGACCTCGGCGTTCACCGCGCCCTTCGTCACCGCCGACACGGTTCCCGCAACGCAATTGCGCGCGGACACCTGATGCGCCGCGACATCGACCATCACGATCACCGACGATGCCTTGACCAGCGCAAACGCCTTCTTGCCCGCAGCGAGTCCGAGCGACGTCGCGCTGCCGTGCGTGATGATCGCGACGATCTCGAGACCGTCCTGAGTGCGAAGCGTGATTTCGTCGTTCACGGCGCCGTGTTTGACTTCGGTGACTTCGCCGGCGAATTGGTTGCGTGCGCTGGTTTGCATGGTGTGCTCCTGGTTGATCCCGATCTGGCGGGCTGGGCGGTCCGGCACGAGCGTGCGGCCGCTGTTGTGAAAATTCGACGAACCCCGATGAAACCATATAAACGTTGTATCTATAGGTTCATTACGCGGCATCCGCGCAACACGTCGCCGGTGTGCGGACACCGTATCATCGTGCCCCTGGAACTACTTCGCCTAACGTCATACGTCATGTCCGTCGCCGCCCTGTCCCGCCGTCTTGCCTTTTCAGTTGCGTCGTCTGCGTCGTTTGCTGCGTCCGTCCGGTGGCCGCATGTCTGCCGCGCCGCCATGCTGGGCGGCGCCCTCGCGACCCTCGCCGCGTGTGGCAACCCGTCGCCGACGCGCGATGCGCGCGTTCCCGTCGATACCGTCTCGCTGTTCCCGATCGCCGGTTACGACCAGAACGTGGACCACTGGCTCGACCCCGACAGCCCGGCCTACGACCGTCCGTTCCTGAGTCCCGCCGATCAGCAGGCGCACTTCCTGGCGTTGTACGCGCGCTATTTCGGCACCGGCACGACTGCGGCGTCGCCGTGGAATGCCGCTTACGTGACGATGCGCGTCTTCCGGCAACAAGGGGCCGACATTGCCGCGCTGCAGCAGCGGCGCATCGAGCGATTCGACAACAGCGGCAAGAGCGGCGCGGCGCTCGGCTACGGGGAGAATTTCCGTCCGCACGACCAGGCGTGGATCGACACGATCGCGCGCAACATGAATGTCGGGCAATTTACGCAGAACCCGGTCTATCAGCCCGAGCGGCGCGCCATCGCCTCAGGCAACCTGCTGGTGCGCGAACTGCCGACCCTCGACCCGTCGTTCTACGATCACCGTCTGGCCGGCGAAGGCTACCCGTTCGACAATCTGCAGATTTCGGCGGTGCGGCCGGGCACGCCGCTGTATGTGCTGGGCGGCAGCGTCGACGGCGCATGGTCCTACGTGCAGACGCCCGATGTGCAGGGCTGGGTGCGCAGCGAAAACGTCGCGCTCGCGGACGACCGCTTCGTCGACACGTGGCGCGCGGCGACGGTCCGATCGCTCGGCGCGGTGACCGTGGCTTCGGCGCCGGTGCGCGACAGCCGTGGCGTGTTCCGCTTCGACGCGCCCGCCGGGACGATGTTGCCGCTGTCCTCCGTCAAGGGCGAACCGCAGCAGGCGTCGGCGGACAATACAGACGTCCCGCTCGCCGTGCTTGTCCCCGCTCGCGACGTCGACGGCCACGCGATCATCCGCAGTGCAACGCTGAACGACACGCAAATCGCGCCGATGCCGCTCGCCGCCACGCCGCGTCACCTCGCCATGCTGATGAAAACCCTGATCGGCCGCCCGTACGGCTGGGGCAACAGCGGTTTCTACAACGACTGTTCGTCGGAACTGCAAAGCATCTTCGCGGTGTTCGGCGTGTGGCTGCCGCGCCATTCGTCGACGCAGATGAACGCGGGCAGCATGACCGATCTGTCTGCGTCGACGCCCGCGCAACGGCTCGACTACCTCGCGCAACACGGCGTGCCGCTGCGCACGCTGATCTATATCGGCGGCCACGTGATGCTGTATATCGGCAACACGACCCGCAATGGCGTCGCAGTGCCGGTCGTCTATCAGGACGTGTGGGGCCTGCGGCCCGCCGACGACAGCCGGCGCGCGGTGATCGGCGGCTCGGTGATCCTGCCGCTGTTCGAACACATTCCCGAGGACGCCACGCTGCAATCGCTGGCGGCCACGCCGATCTTCCAGATCAGCATTCTCGGCACGCCGGACGGTGCGCCGACGGCGCCGTCCGCCACGCCATCCGACGAGGACAACCCGGCGGGCTGAAGCGGACGCGGGTCGCGGCTCGCGAAACCGGCGCGCTCCGGAAAATATTTTTTCCGGAGTGTCGATTCAACGGTCATGTAGTCGTCGTAATGTTGAAGGCCTGGCGCGCCACTGACTCACCTCACGCAGCCGGTCTTTAACTTGTGAATCTGCTACTTCAAGGAGTCGCCGTCATGACCAGCCCCGCTGTCAAACCGATCCCGGACGGGATGCATTCGCTCACGCCGTACCTGATCTGCGCGAACGCCGCAGAAGCCATCGCGTTCTACACGAAAGCCTTCAACGCCGTCGAACAGTTCCGTCTGCCCGGTCCCGGCGGCAAGGTGATGCACGCGTGCCTGAAAATCGGCGACTCCATGCTGATGCTGACCGACGAATGGCCCGAGCACCAGGCGTTCGGCCCGGCCACGCTGAAGGGCACGCCGGTCACGATCCACCACTATGTGCAGGACGTCGACGCAAGTTTCAAACAGGCCGTCGATGCCGGCGCGACCGTCACGCTGCCCGTCACCGACATGTTCTGGGGCGACCGCTACGGCCAGTTGCTGGACCCGTTCGGTCATCGCTGGTCGCTCGCCACCCACACGCGCGACATGAGCCCGGACGAAATCCAGCAGGCCATGGCCTCGGCGATGAAATAACTCGCGGACCGGTGCAGCCCATGCGCCGGTCCGCAGGAGGAACGTCATGCAAAAGATTGCGCCGTGTCTGTGGTTCAACGGCAATGCCGAAGAGGCTGCAGAGTTCTATATGTCGGTGTTTTCCGCTTCGCGAATCGTCACCACGATGCATTACCCGGAAGCGGGTCCGGGGCCCAAGGGCAAGGTGCTCGCCATCACGTTCGAGATCGAGGGTCAGGAGTTCATGGCGCTAAACGGCGGACCGCAATTCACCTTCACGCCCGCCATTTCGCTGTTCGTGCATTGCGCGTCGCAGGAAGAGGTCGACCGATACTGGACGAAGCTCACCGAAGGCGGCGGTTCGCCGTGGCAATGCGGCTGGTTGAAGGACCGCTTCGGCATTTCCTGGCAGATCGTGCCCGACTCGCTCGGCGACATGCTGCGCGACCGGGACGACGCCAAAGCGAGCCGCGTGATGGCAGCGATGATGAAGATGGTCAAGCTCGATCTCGCGCAACTGGAGCGTGCGTATCGGGGTGAATAGGCGAGCCGGTCCGGCCTTCCTGTTCCAGCCAACTTTGATAGGATCGGTCTCGGCCCGTAGTCGGGCTCATTTCTATTCATCAGCGGCGGGACATTCACGGTGCGCGTCAACCATCAGGCTTTTTTCTGCTCGCTGTTTGTCGCACGTCTCGCCGATCAGATCCTGCTCTTTCTCGTCCCGCTAGTCGTATTCCAGACGACACGCCAGGTCTCGTGGTCGGGCCTGGCGTTCTTCATCGAAACGCTGCCGCGCTACCTGGTGTTCCCCTTCTTCGGCGCTTTGTGCGACCGCGTCTCGCCGCTTCGGCTGATGCGGGTCAGTCAGACCGTGCGCGCGCTCGTGTGTTTCGGCGGGATGCTCGGCTACGCACTGTTCGGCGGGATCGGCTGGCTGATCGCGCTGTCGGCGATAGCTGGCGTGCTGACGAGCCAGGGGCTGGTCGCGCGCGAAGTCATGCTGCCGCAAATCTTCAGCACGCAACAGTTTCAACGCGTACTCGCCTACTCACAACTCGCCGACCAGTTGGGCTTCGTGCTCGGTCCGATGCTGGCCGCGATGCTGCTCGGCCTATGGCGCTGGCCATGGGTGGTCGCGGCCACCGGCCTGCTGTTTCTTCTCGCCGACGGCGCGCTGTTCCTGTGGCAACGCGCGAGCGGCTTCACCGGCAACCGGCTGCCGCCCGGCCCCGCAGGACACTGGAGCCTGCCATTGCGCATCGCGCTGCGCCACGTGGCGATGCTGCCTGGCCTCAAAAAGATCGTGCTGCTCGCGGCGGCCGAAAATCTGGTGATCGGCGTGACACTCGCCACCTCGGCCGCGATGGTCACCGGCTTCCATGCGCAATCGAACCGCTACTACGCGGTGTTGCAAACTGCGGGCGCGGTCGCCACGGTGCTGATTCTGCTGACCATCGCGCGCACCGCGTGGCCGGCACGCACGCTCGGCCGCGTCGCGTTCGTGTCGATCTGCGTGGGCGGCGTGATCGCCGGGGCGAGTGCCGCGCCGTGGGGTTACGCGCTCGGCTTTCTGCTGATCGTCGGCTTCGACAAGATGTTCAACGTCTACATCCGCAGCGCGCGTCAGCGGATCATTCCGCCACAGGACTTCGGCAAGACGACCGGCGTTGTAATCCTGCTGAACAACCTCACGCAGCCGCTCGCCGGCTTGCTGGTCACGCTGTTTCCGGCTCGCACGCAAACCGGCCCGCTGATCGTGGGACTTGCGCTGACGATGGGCGGCATCGGCATGGCGGTGACAGTCGGCTCAATGCTGTTGCGGCGCAGGCACGCAATGGCGCCCGGAAAATGACAGCGTCTCTGTTTTATCTGTAGTTCTTCATTAAAAGCGGCAGACTCCGCCACTCGCCATTCAAACGCCCTTTTCAATATCGCGAATCAAGTCATTCCGCATTTTAATAGCCATTCCAATCGCATATTTACCCATTAATTAAACGATCTTTCGATATCCGGCACTCATGCTGTTTAGAAAAAATTACCTTGATTCCGGTATTTTCGCATGACGGTGATTAAGAAACATTTACCCCTCCGCGTTGCTGAATCGGTGTCAACCCTATATCCCGCATGGCACTCACGTCTCAATGACGACGCGCAATAATTTGTATGAACCAAAAAGTGTGTGTAGACTGATTTCAGTAATCGCAATAAAACCAAATAGCACCAATCACAATTCAATTATCCAGCATGGAAATCGTCCGCAATTGAGCGCGCCGTCCGGCGACCCGATTCAGGATGACCATGAAAATGGAAAACCGGTGTTCCGGGAGCCTGAGAGAGGTTGCACAATGAAACGAAAATTGCTGTCATCCGGACTGATCGTCGCATTGACGTTCGGTTTGCCGTTGCAGCTCGCGAGCGCCGCGACGTACTCCAACGGCACGGCGATCGCCACCTTCACCGTCACACTCACGCTCAACGCGAACTGCTCGATCGCCGCCACGCCGCTGAACTTCGGCAGCAACGGCGTGCTCGCCACCGCCATCAACCAGCAGACCACGGTCTCGGTCACCTGCACCAACACCACGCCGTACAACGTCGGGCTCGACGCGGGCACGGTCACCGGTTCGTCGGTGACCGCCCGGCTGATGGCCGGCACGGCCACCGGCAACACCACCACCACCGTGGGCTTCGGGCTTTACCAGGACGCCGGCCACACGGTGCTGTGGGGCAACACGCAGGGCACCAACACGGTCAGCGGCACGGGCAGCGGCACGGCGCAGCCAATCACCGTGTACGGTCAGGTGCCCGCGCAATCCACCCCGAAGCCTGATACCTATCAGACCACCGTCACCGCCACGGTCTACTTTTGACGGGCCGCGCGAGCGCCATGAGCGCGACGCGGAACCAGAGGGCGCTACGCCGGCGACTCGTCGCCAGTGTGTGTGCGTGGAGTCTGGGCATGCTGTCCGCCCACGCCGCGACGCTGCAGATCTCGCCGGTAATGGTCGATCTGCCGGCCGAGGCGAACGCGACCGGCATCACGCTGAAGAATCCTGGCGAGAAGCCTTTGTTCGGCCAGGTGCGCGTGTTCCGCTGGGATCAGGCGGACGGTGAGGACACACTCACGCCCACCCAGGAGCTCGTCGCCAGCCCGCCGCTGATCCAGATCGCCGCGCATGCCGATCAACTGGTACGGCTGGTCCGCACCATGCCCGCGCCCACCTCCGCCGAGCAGGGGTATCGCGTGCTGATCGACGAGTTGCCCGAACCGGACACCGCGCCGACCAGCGGCGTGACGATCCGCTTGCGCTACTCGGTGCCGGTGTTCGTCGAACCCGCCGTCGATACCGGTCAGCCCCGGCTGTCCTGGCATCTGTCGCGCGACGCCCAGCACTGGACGCTGCGCGTCGACAACGCGGGCGGCAAGCGCGCGCAGATCGCCGCCGTGCAGCTGATCGATCACGCCGGCAACGCCTATCCGATCAACAAGGGCCTGCTCGGCTACGCGCTCGCCGGACGCGAACGGCACTGGCAGGTCACGCTGCCGGACAACGTCGCGCAGAGCGGTCCGCTGAAGGTGCGGGCGGCAGTCAACTCGCTGCCGGCCGAAGCCGCCGTGGCAGTCGAGTGAGTACGCGCCCGACACCGGCTGGCCTCCTCGCCCGTCGTCAGGCGAGGCCGGCTGCGGAATTCGACCGCGCTGCGCCCATAGGAACGGACACGATGCAGCGCCACGCAACCAATGAGAATGACACGACGGCAAAAACGTCATGGATGGAGGCCGCATGCCATTGCGCTCGCGACACTGCTTTATCTGCTGGGTGCGCAGCGGGCCGCCGCGCAAGCCCCGTTGCAATTCGCGGATACCGGCGTCGATGCGCGCGTCGCGGCGGGTGTTGCAACGGGAGCGGTTGTCGCGGCGAGTGCTGCAGCAGGCGTCCCGGCAGGCATTGACCTCGGCGGACCCAGCACCCAACCCGCCGCAATCAAAACCTCAGCACGCGCCGTAGCGGGCCGTGACCTGTATCTCGAAGTTATGCTCAACGGCCAGCGCACTTCGTTGATCTCACGCTTTCGCGAGCAGGACGGCAAGCTCAGCGCGAATGCGAAAGACCTGAGCGACATCGGCATCGCCACCGACAAGCTCGGCGCCGCCGACAGCGCATCGCTCGAACTCGACCAGATCGCGGGCCTGCGCTACCACTACGACGCAGCCGCGCAAAGCATCGACCTGCTGGTGCCCGACGCGATCCGCAAGCCGTACACGTTCGACACGCGCGAGCTGACGCAGACGCCGAACGCGACCTCGTCGCGCGGCTTTCTGATCAACTACGACGCGTTTGCCCAGACTCAATCCAATGCGCAACTCGCGCTGTGGAGCGAAGAACGCTATTTCGACCCGACCGGCGTGCTGAGCAACACCGGCATCGCGTACCTGTACAGCGACCTGCACCGCTACGTCCGCTACGACACGTCGTGGAGCATGTCCAACCCCGCGACGCTCAGCACCACGCAGATCGGCGACACCATCTCGTCGTCGCTCGACTGGACGCGCTCGTTTCGGATCGCCGGTTTCCAGTGGCGCAGCAACTTCGCGCTGCGCCCCGACCTCGTGACCTTCCCCCTGCAGTCGCTGTCGGGGACCGCTGTGGTGCCGTCGGCGGTGGATCTGTATATCAACAACGTGCGGCAATTCACCGGCAACGTGCCGAGCGGACCGTTCATCGTCAACAACGTGCCGGGCATCACCGGCGCGGGCGAAGCGACGGTGATCACGCACGACGCGCTAGGCCGCACGATTTCGACCACGCTGCCGCTCTATGTCGACACCCGCATGCTGGCTGCAGGTCTGTCGAGCTATTCGTTCGAAGCGGGTTTCCTGCGCCGCAATTACGGTGTCGATTCGTTTTCGTACGATCCGCGTCCGGCGGTGAGCGTCACCGCAAGGCGCGGCGTCACCGATTCGCTGACGCTGGAAGGCCACGCCGAAGCCACCGGCGGACTCGTCAACGCAGGCGCGGGCGGGCTGGTGCGGATGGGCATGGCGGGCGTGGTCAGCGGTTCGGTGTCGGGGAGCGCGGGCAAGCTGAACGGCACCCAGGTCGGCATCGGCTATCAACTGATCGAGCCGCACTTCTCGATCGATGCGCAGACCTTGCGCGCCTATGGCAACTACGGCGACCTCGGCGCACGCGACGGCACCCCCGTGCCCACCGCCACCGACCGGGTGACGCTGGCGCTACCTTTCTTCAGCCGTCAGACGGTGTCGCTCAGCTACATCGGCTACCGCTTCCCGGGCATTCCTTCTTCGCGGATCGGCTCGCTGTCGTACACGGTGAACTTCGGCAACCTCGCGTCGCTGACGTTGAGCACCTACAAGGATTTTCTCCAGCACGATTCGCAAGGCGTGTTTCTGACCGCGAGCTTCGGCCTCGGCAACAACACCGCGATCAACACGAGCGTGGGCCGGCAGAACGGCCAGTCCACCTACAACCTCAATGCGCAGCGGCCACCCGATTACGCGGGCGGCTGGGGCTGGGGCGTGCAGGCAGGCGGAACGGGCGCGATACCGTACCGGCAGGCGCAAGGGCAATATCTCGGCAAATACGGCGAGGTGACAGCCATCGCGCAGGACATCGACCGGCAGGCGAGCGCGTCGCTCGACATGAGCGGCGCCGTGGTGTTCATGGACGGCACTGTGCAGCCGGCCCGCCGGATCGACGACGGCTTTGCGCTGGTGTCCACCGACGGCGTCCCGAACGTGCCGGTACTGCACGAAAACCGCGTAATCGGCACGACCGACAGCGGGGGGCATTTGCTGATTCCTGATCTGAACGCGTACCAGCACAACCAGGTCGCGATCGACAGCATGAATCTTCCCGCCGACGCGCGCATTGCTTCCGTTTCGATGGATCTGGTGCCGAAGTCGCACGCGGGGGTGCTGGCGAGCTTCCGCATGTCGCGTTACAGCGCGGCTTCGATCATTTTGCGTGAGGCGGACGGCAAGCTGATGCCGCCGGGCACCCGCGTGCATCACGTGGAAAGCGGCGCCGACACGATCGTCGGCTATGACGGTTTGACGTTCATCGAGAAGCTGCAGCGGGACAACCATCTGGAGATCGAAAACGGCGGTGACGGCGACGGCCACGGCGCCGTGCGATGCGCTGTCGAATTCACCTACGAGCGCCCCGCCAACGGCACGCTGCCGACCATCGGCCCGTTGACCTGCCGCGCCGGAGCAACCAGCCGTGCATCCGGCAGCGAAGCCCAACCCGCGCGGACGGCACCGCCCGCAGCCACCACCTCGGCGGCGCAATGAGACGGGCCGTGCTGCGTCTCGTCGTGCTGCTCGGCCTGTGCGCGCTACTCGGCCTGCTGCCGCGCGCCGCCAGCGCGCAAACCTGCTCGGCGACGCCGTCCGCGCTGAGTTTCGGCAGTGTCAGCCCGATCGCGCTTAGCCCGGTGTCCGCAACCGGCAGCATTCTCGTTCAATGCACATGGCCCTCGGTCACGCTGCTGCCCAGCGTGCAGGTCTGCCTGAACATGGCCGGCCCGGTTGTCCGCTCGATGCTGAGCGGCAGCAACCAGTTGCAATACGGCCTGTATCAGGACACCAACAACTCGATCGCGTGGGGATCGACCGCACTCGGCACCACGCCGATTTCGCTGATTCTCGACAAACCGTTAACCGGCGTGACGACCTCGACGACCGTGAATTACTACGGCCAGGTCGCCTCGAACCAGCCGACCGTGCCGACCACCGGCAACAGCACCACCACCTATTCGGACCTCGACTCGCAGCTCACGGTGAATTACGCGTTCTTCCTGCTTCTGTCGCCGGGATGCGCCGGCGCGACGACCAGCAGCGCCGGCGGCGCATTCAATGTCACCGCAATGGTGACCAACAATTGCCTGATCAGCGCAACGAACATCGCGTTTACCGCAAGCGGCGTGCTTAAGTCCGCGTTGAGCGCGACCGGCGCGATCACGGCTCGCTGCACCAATGGCGATGCGTTCCAGATCGCGCTGAGCGGCGGCTCGACCAACAACGTCGCCGCCCGTCAGATGCAGCGCTCGGGCGGCGGCGGCGCGGTGAATTACCAGCTTTACGTGGATTCGGGACACGCGACCGCGTGGGGGAACGGCAGTGCGGGCACCTCGATGGCAACCGGCACCGGCACGGGCAATCCGGTGTCGATCAGCGTGTACGGGCTCGTACCGGCGCAGAGCACGCCGATGCCCGGCAGCTACAGCGACTCGATTACCGCGACGATCAGCTTCTGAGGACGGGCGACCTGGCTTGTATTAGAAATTGACGGTCCAGACGGTTTGCTGGGCGTCGCCGGTGGCGGCATAGGCGACTGGCTCCGACCGGGCCGCGCCGGGATCGACGGAGACAAGCGGATCGAAACCGGCCTGGCCGATCTGGAACGGCGCTCCATGCAGGCACGACACGACCGGCTGATTCAATGCGTCGATCACGCCGTCGGCAGATTGAACGATGCAGGCTTCCTGCACCGTCAGACTGACGTTGATCGAGGCCAGTCCGAGCGGCGCGGCCTGAGAGGCCGGCGGCGCCAGCAGTGCGAGAAAAATTGCCGCCGATGCAGCGGCCAGATTGCGGGACATCATGCTGTTCGTGAGTCGGTGTTCGTAAATCGGTTGACGATGCAAGGTCGATGCCGAACATGTCGGCATTTCTCTCCCGAAACTTTAGGTTTGCGGTGCGGCAAAAAACTATATCGCCTCGCACACCACGGTGAATTTCAGCAACTGCGTGGCCCCGAACGTGTTACTGATCGCGACGTCGGCGGCGTCCCGGCCCCGCGCCATCAATACCCGCCCGGTGCGCGGCGCGTGATTGCGCGGATCGAAAGTTTGCCAGCATCCGCCAATATACGCCTCGAACCACGCGGCAAAATCCATCGGTGCGTAGGGCGGCGGCAGACCGACATCGCTGATATAGCCGGTGCAATAGCGGGCCGGAATGTTCATCGCCCGGCACAGGGCCACGGCGAGATGCGCGTAGTCGCGGCACACGCCCCGCCGCTCCTGCCACGCCTGCCACGCGGTTTTGGTGGGCCGCGCAAAGTCGTAGCCGAACTGGATGTGGTTGTGTACGTACTCGCAGATCGCATCGACGCGGACGCGGCCGAGCGGCAGCGAGCCGAAGGTCTGCCACGCGAATTCGGACAGCAGGTCGGTTTCGCAATAGCGGCTGCCCAGCAGGAACATCAACGTGTCGTTGGGCAACGCTTCGACCGGATGCTGCTCGATAAACGGCGGCCGCTGCTCCGGTTCGGACGACACCTCGAGCATTGCGTTGGTCGAGAAAGAAATTTTCCCGGGCGGCGCAAAAAGCCGGCTGCACAGGTTGCCGAAACCGTCGCGATACTGGCTGATCGGCAACGGCGGATCGACCATCAGCAGATCGGGACTCAGCATCTCTTTCGCGTGCGAAAAGTGCGTGTTCAGCATCAACAACATCGGCGTCGGTTGCACGCACTCGTAGACCAGTTCGTAGCCAACGCGCAATTTCATCGCAGCGCCCCTAATTGAAACGTTCGGTTGATGCTTCCCGTTCGCACGATGTCGACGTGAGTGGACATCCGCGCAAACGGGGTATTTGGCACGCGGTCGATTGCGTTGTTCTGTTTGGGAATTCTGGAAACGCGCGGCCATCACAGATTGGCGGACGCGCTGCGCGACGGATGCGTCGAATGCCGCTGCCGCAGCGGATGAAATTCGTGCAGCAAGGCGTGGGCCTGGGAAGGCTGACGAACGACAGCGAACCACCACGGGACTCGAAGGTGCTCAGCCTCGATCGGGAAAACGACGGGCCAGCTTACACCCGCCATATTCATTTGCAGCGTTCATCTGGATAACTGCGCAACGCGCGGAAGTTATCAACAGAATCTGTTCGCAAATCTGTGCATAACTATCCGGCAAAACCTGCAAGCCGTTGATGCGATTGCCGTTTTTGATGCGACATCGATGTTGGGCAGATCCCGCCACCGTGGTGCGTCATTTCGCACCACGCTGCACCACGGCCGGGCCTCCTCCGCTCACTCTTGCACGCTGCCTCGCGCGCCGCCTGTCGCTTCCTGCGCGGCGGGCGCGTGACGCGCTTCGTCGCGCCACTGCTGCCGAGAACTGATCATCCGCCGCACAGCGAGCCGCGCCATCCTGACCCAGCCGGAAGGCCGCGGATCGGCCAGCATGCTCAACGCACGCGCATAGTCGAGCGTGAGACCGGGCGTCCACGCCATCGTCGCCGCGCGCTTGCGCAGTTGCGCGGCCACCCACAACTCCGGTGTCGTGACGACGCGCCAGAACGGCCGCCATCCGCCGAGACTGCCCCATACGCGCGCCGACGCGCCCTCGATCGCGGCTTCCAGTGCGCGCGAGACCGTGCTCGAACAGTTGCGATGCGTGAGGTTATAAGTCGTGTCCTGTCGATACGCGTCCCAGAAACGGCGCAGGCGCTCGGGATCGTAATTGCGGATGCGCACCTGAATCGTCGACGGACACCACGCCTTCGATTCAGTCGCGTAATCGGGCTGAAAAACGCCCGGCACGTCGTTCTCGCGGGTGGCGCGCAAAAGCCGCGTGAAGTCGTCGGGAGAGCGATCGATTTCGACACCCGGGTACAGGCTGATGTAGATGCCCTCGGGCGATTCGAGCGCGGCATGGCCGGTCGAGATCACGCCGTTGCGATCCACCGCTGCAATATAGCGGTCGACGATCAGTTGCCGCCGCGCTTCGCTTTTGGCGGAGCCGACCGGCGTCCACACGTGTACGGTAAGCGCGGCTTCGTCGGCGGCGGGCGGGCCGTCCCATTCGGTTTTGAGCGGAACGCCTCGCGTGGTCAAGCCGACCGTTGCGTGTGCATCGCCGGACGCGACCGCCGGATTCGACGCGAGCCGCCGCACTCGCGTGCTCAGCAGAATCAGATTCCAGCCGCCGAACATCAGGCCGAGGCCGAGGCAATACGGCACGGTGCCGACGTAATGCGTGGGAAAAGGCTGGAAGAAGAAAATCGCCAGCGCGATTTCGAGTGCGCCGCCCGCCACCGCGAGCCGCCACGTGCGGTAGCGCACCACTCGGGCAGAGACGATTTGCAGCACGCCGTCGGCCAGAAACAGCGTGCCGAAAATCATCGACAGAATGAAGTTGCCGTGATGATGACCGGCCAGAATCAGCGCCGCCGCGAAGCAGAACGCGAGACCCTTCACGTAGCGCAGCGTGCGCTGCCCGCCCATGCCGGTCCAGGCGACCGCGAGCGTGCCGATGCCTTCGAGCAGCAGCAACAACGCAAATGGCGTAATCGGGAAATAAAGCGCGTTATCGAGGGCGTCGACGAACACTACGACGCCGAGCACCAGGCTCACCCAGCCGACGATCTGCAACGATCTCCAGCGAGTGCGCAGGTAATCGACGCCCAGCAGGATCATGACGAGACGGACCATCGCAAGCCCTCCGTGACCGGTACGCACTTCCGAACGTCATCTTAACCACATTCAGAATACCGGCAGCGGACGCGATGGCATGCCGCCTCGCCCGATCTCGCGATGCTCCGGCGAATCAGGCCGCCGCAGCTTGCGGCATCGCCTCACCCTGTTCGCCGCCCAACGCGTCGAGCAGATCGGTCAGCATGCGGTCGAGTTCGGCGGTCATCAGCGTGACGTCGGTGTCGAAACGCTCGTCGTCATTCTGCGCGGTGGGGTCGCTCGCTTCCTTCAGCACGTCGAGTGCCGCAATGCGCTTGATCGTCAGCGACGGCGTCAGCACGAACGACACGCGGTCGTTCCACGTCATCGCGAGCCGCATGCACTGCTTGCCGGCTTCGATATGACGGCGCATATCGTCGGCGTCCAGCGTATGTCCGACATAGCGCACGGTGGCGTTGCCCTCGTTGGGCGAACGCAGTTCGGTGTCCTGGTCGAGCGTGAAGCCCGCGGGGCCTTCGCCGGAAAGCAGCCACTCCGTCATCGCCGCGACCGGCGATTGCGTGACGCGCACGGTGCCGAGCGGCAACTGATCGATCGATTTCACCAGCAGACCGCGCACTTCGTCGGCAACGGCTTGCGACGCCGCATCGATCACCAGCCAGCCGTTTTTGCAATCGATCCACACACGCGTATCGCGGCGGATGCTGAACGCGCGCGGCAGCAGTTCGTCGGTGACCTGCTCCTTGAGTTCGCGCATCTGCTTGCGGCCAGGTTTGAAACCCTGCTGATCTTCGAGTTCGAGCGCGCGCTCCTTCGTCACCTGGGTGACGACCGACGCGGGCAGCAGTTTCTTTTCGGCGCGGAACACCAGCAGCATCTGGCCGTTGAGCGCGTACACGAGCGAGTCGTTATCGCGCGGCGACGCCCAGCCGTGGCTTTGCATCTCGACGCTATTGCCGGGCGCAAACGCGTGCGGCGCGAGCCACTTCTGCATCTGTTCGGGG
The DNA here is from genome assembly GCF_900099835.1 of Paraburkholderia fungorum. Lineage (NCBI taxonomy): Bacteria > Pseudomonadati > Pseudomonadota > Betaproteobacteria > Burkholderiales > Burkholderiaceae > Paraburkholderia > Paraburkholderia fungorum. The sequence goes on along the minus strand of NZ_FNKP01000001.1, from coordinate 1,354,631 downwards.
GTGACGGACCACGGAGCGGGAAGACGGTGAAGCTGAAGGTTTTTGAACCACATGGGCGAGGTCGTTTCCGGGCAAAGCGCGTCATTCTATCTGACGGAAGAGCCGGGCGCGCTCGAATGCTGGTAACGAAATTGCATGAGATTTTCAAATTTCAAATGAAAATCCTTTAAACGATAGACTAATTATCAAATGTAATCGTTAGCCGGAGAATGCGTTTCATCAACTTCATTCACCGAATCAGCTTCTCTGGAGAACGCCATGTCTACCGCCCAACTTTCCCGGATCGCCCGCCACGCGCTGCTTGCCGTCGGTCTCGCCGGTGCTCTCGCGGCTTCCAGTGCGCATGCCGCAAGTGCGACGGACGACACCGCTCTGCCCGTCCCGCACCACGTCGCTTTCGATACCACGTCCGCGCAAAGCGAAGCGGTCGTGCAAACCGCGCGGCGCTATGCCGCCTTCTGGAATACCGGCGACGAAGCCTGGGCAAAGCTTGCGCTGTCGCCCGAGTTTGTCGACCGGACGTTGCCGGACGGCCGGCCGCAGGGTCCGCAAGGGCCGCTGACGGCATCGAAGGGATTCAGGGCGGCAGTGCCCGACCTGCACGCGGAAATCGACGACCTCGTGGTGGCCGGCGACCGCGCATCGGTCCACCTGCATTTCTACGGACACTTCACGGGCCAGTTTCAGAATCTGCAAGGCAGCGGCCAGAAAGTCGATTTTCAGGCGTTCGATCTGTACCGCGTGAAAGACGGCCGTATCGTCGAAAACTGGCACCTGGAGGACAACCTCACGCTGCTCAAACAGCTCGGTGCGATCAAGCCATAGTGGTTTTGCCGTATCCGTCCGGGGCCGCGTTGTGCATGCAAATCGCCTAGACTTTCTGACAGGCACGCGACCAAGACGGAGGCGGCCATGGCCGACGAAACCGCACCCTGGCAGACGGTGGACTATGAGGGCTTCGAGATTCACGTCGTGACGCTTCAGAAAGACCCGCCCGATGCCGCCCACGCGGCGTCGGCACCACCGGCGCGCTATACGTATGCCGGGTATGTCTGTCATCCGGGCGCCGATCCGGCCATTCCGGGCCACGCGGTGCCGTTTCACGCGGACGGCGAAGAGAGCTTCGCCAGCAAGGACGATGCGCTCTACGAAGCGGTTCACGTAGGACGCAGCATCGTGGAAGGCACGCATCCCGATCTGACGGTGCTGCCGCTGGTGACCGGCGGCGTGTGATGCGTGCAATGCGGGTGCAATGCGCGCGAGGAGTAACCCTCAGCTAAATGCCCGCTTGATCCGCGATTTGAGCAGCGCGCGCCGCAGACGGCCGGTGCGCTCAGGCTCGCTCACCGCCTGCCCGCCTTCCACGGCCGTGCCGCGTCGCAGGAAGTAGCGGTCGAAGGTCGCCTGCGTCATGCCCCACTTGTTGAGGAACTGACGACGCCCGTCGTTCTTCACCACTTTGCCGGTGCTCTTCTGCTGAAAGTGATACACGAGACTGTCGCCGACGCCGACGAACACACGACAGCCGGCGTCCCACAGCTTCATCGAGAAATCGTTGTCGCTGCTCATGCCGGGGCTCAATTCGCTGCTATATCCGCCGACCTTGAACCACCAGTCGCGATGCACGAGCGTGGGCGGCCACGTCGCGCCGCGCCAGTCGGCGCGCACCAGCTTCGGGGTGGCGGCGACGAGTTCCTCGGCGCGGAAATTCTCCACGTCGCGGCCGAAGTTCTGCACGACCACGCACGGGTTGCCGGAGTCGACCGGCTCGACCATCGTGCCGGACAGCATGAACAGGTTGTCCGCCGGCATCTGCGCGAGGCGCTTGACCAGCGCGTCGTCCCAGCCGGGGCAGCAGTACATGTCGTCGTTCATGTAGACGATGTAGTCGTGCGTGGCGCGCGCCGCTGCGATGTTGACCGCGTGGCAGATGCCGATATTGCCCGGCGACGCCGTGTGCTCGATGCCCTCGTCGCGCACCCACGCGAGCGTGCCGTCCGAGCCGTCGTTGACGTGCACGATGATCTGATGCGAGTGCGTCGAATGACGTCGCAGGCTCTCGATCACGAGGCGCAGATAAGGCAGGTTGTTCCAGGTCGGGATGATGATTGAGAACATCGAATGGCAATTCCGTAAGGGTGACGGGTGACGGGCAACGAATGACGCGCGCAGGCGGATCGTGCCGCCCAGGCGCGACGTGGATCAGTTGCGCCCGCTCTGATCGTCGGGCGTCCCGTCGAACGGCTTGTTGAACGTGAGCCGGGCCGGCAGATCGGGTTCCCAACCTTCGAGGTCTTCGAACGGATAACGGCCCAGCGCGTACAGCACGCGCTTGAAACGGCTTTTGAACGGCGCGCGCGGCACATTGGACAAGCTGCCAGGCGCCGCGCTGGCGGTCTGCCGGATATAGTCGCGCGTGAAATCGCGCTGCGAAATGCCCCACTTCATCAGAAACTCGCGGCCACCGCGATTACGGCGGATACGTCCGGTCGATTTGCAGCCGAAGTGATAAATGCGGCTCGCGCCGACCGAGCGGAACATGCGGCAACCGACGAGCCACAGCTTCATCAGGAAATCGTCGTCGCTGCTCATGCCTGGTCCGAACTCGATGCTGTAGCCGCCTACCGCATGCCACAACTGACGGCTGATCAGCATCGGCTGCAACGCCACGCCGTTGCGATCGGCCGCTTTCATGCCCGCCACGTAGGCGAGCAAACCCGCTTCGTCGAAATTGTCGGGACCCGTGCCGAAGTTCGCCGCAGTCACGTTGACATTGCCGGTGTCGGTCGGCTCGATCAGCACGGACGACAGATACGCCGACGAATGCCCGAGCGAGCGCAGGCTCGCCTCGAACGCGAGGTCCCAGCCCGGCGTACAGAACATGTCGTCGTTCAGGAACAGAATCCAGTCGCGCGTGGCGAGCCGCGCCGCGTCGTTCAGCGCAAGGCAGACCCCGACGTTGCCCTGGCTCATCGTGTGGCGAATGCCCTCCGAGCGAACCCAGTCGAGCGTGCCGTCCGAGCCGTCGTTGACGTGCACGATGATCTCGTGGTCGAACGCCGAGTGACGGCGGACGCTGTCGATGCACAGCTTCAGATACGGCAGATTGTTCCAGCTCGGAATCAGGATACTGAACATGGAGGGATCGAAAGTCTCATTGAGTGGAGTCGCGCGCTGAACGGCCGGGTGCGCTCGCCGAGGCCGGAGCGGGAGCCGGTTCGGTTGCCTTTCCGGTTCCGGTTCCGGTTCCGCTTGCGGCGATAGCACAGGTTTTGTCCGCATACGCGCAGCACGCGGCAAGAATGCCGATGACCGTGGCATACACCGACACCGTCATTTTCAGATCGAAGGTTTCGACGCTCAGCCCGAAGATCCAGAACGACACGATGAAGGTTAGTCCCATCAGCGCGGCACGGCGCGCGGGCAAGGCCGGCGCGTTCAGACGCCGCCAGAAGATGATGCCCGGCACGATGTAAATGGCCAGCACCGCAAGCCCGCCGACCATCCCGTAGTCGGTCATGTACGCAAACATCTGATTATGAACTTCGCCGCGCCCCAGTTGCGCGGCGGCGGGCGTGAGCAGCCCTTCTTTCGCAAACGACTGCATGCTGTTGCGGAAGCCGTCGCCGCCCAGACCCAGCACCGGATGGCTCCTGACGATGCGGGCCGCCGCCTCGTACAACTGCAGCCGGATGCCCATCGGCGTGTCCTTGTCGCCGTGCGTGTACTTCACGAGGTCCGACGACACATCGCCGACACGGTCGCGCACGGTCGGCGAAAACGCGTAGACGCCAGCCAGCAGCGCCACGATGACGAGCGGAAACGCCACCTTCCATTTACGCGACTTGCCGCGGCTGCGCAGATAGAAAACCATCGCCGCCACGATCGGAATCGCGATCCAGCCGCCGCGCGAACCCGACATCAGCGACGCGGCCAACCCGGCGAACAGACCCGCCACCTTGACGAGGCGCACGATCAGCCCGTCCTTGTGCCACCAGTTCAGCGACAGGATGGACAGTGCGCCCATGACGAGGGCGATATCGCCGAAATGAATCGGGTTCAGGAAATCGCTGCCGAGCCGGCCGAAGCCCCAATCGCGCGGCACGATCAGCAGAATGCCGAGCGACACGAGCGCGGCCAGCGCGAACGACAGATCGCTCCACGCGAGCGTGCGCGGCAAGCTGCGGCGCAACACGAGGAAGAACGGTGCGGCGGCAAAGAAACGGGAAGGCGAATCCAGCGTGTTGGCAACGACCGCGCCGTGCCAGACCCCTGCAAGCAGCACGGCGAAAAACGGACACGCGGTGCCGATGCACAGCGCGAGATCGGTACGGTCCCACTTGAACGACGGCAGGCCGGTCCAGCTATTGGGGGCAAAAAGAAGACCGAGTGAAACGAGCGCGGCCGCAATCGACAACGCACTGCCTGCACCGTGTATCAGCAGGCTGGCCGACGGATACGTGAGCAGGAATAACGCTGGTAGCAGGCTTCGTGAGTTGACGCTCAGAGAAGATATTTTGGCGGGCGTCGACATGTCTTATAAATTTAACCGGCCGCTGTGTCAGTTGACGCTCGACCGGGTACGATGGCCCCGCCATTGTACCGGGTTCCCGACCTTATCCGATTAATGTGCCGGGCTCGCAACCTGCTGCCGCACGCCAATCGCACAGACATTTCCGCACCGCTGCGACGCGGGCGCGGGCCGATATCCGGCCGCCACCAGGCTGGCACGGGCTGGTAGCATACGAAACTCCTCATTCCGCCGCCGCGCACCGCCGACGTCACCGCGCGGCGCGCGTTTCATCGGCGGCGAAACCCGAATTTCTGCCATTCCGAGCAATGAACCGATTGATGTGCGCGCTCTACCGCAGCGCGCCTGCCGCACTGAAAAAAGCCGTGGATAAGGCCGTCGACCGCTCCGTGCGCATTCCCTGGGCGGGCGTGGCGCACGAGCCCGAGGTGTTTCTGCGTAAGACTTCGCGGGCGAAGATCGTCAAGAAGTATCTTCACAAGCACCTGCTGCTCCGCTGGCGCGGCCAGACCCGCCTCGAACTCCAAAGCACCGCCAAAGTGAGGCGGCTGCTGTGGATCTACACCGGCAAACGCAATTTCGGCGATGCGACGATGGACATGTCGGGCCGCGCGCTGCTGAAGGGCCGGGGCGTCGACATCGACCTGTTCACGCTGCCGAACCTGCACAAGCTGTTCGAAGAGGACGATATTTTTCAGAACGTCTATTCCGACTTACAGCAACTTTCCGGCCGCACCTACGACGCGATCGTGATGTCGGAATACAACCTGCCGTCCATCAAGCTGAAGGCGCGGCAGTTCCGGCATCTGCCGTATGTGTGCCTGTTCCAGTACTTCTATGGACCGGACCGCAACCAGACCACCTTCAGCTACGCCGCGGTCAATCACGCATTTGGGCTGGGGTATCCGGACGCCAGCATCGTGTCGATGAGCAAGCCCTATCTGGCGGCGAAGGCGTCCACGCGTGAATCGGTGCGCGCGTTTCTGCCGGGCAGCAAGTTTCTGGCGCTCGCCGTGGGCGGGCTCGATGCAAACCGGACTTACCGGCATTGGGGGGCGTTGCTGGACCTCATCGACCGGTCGGATGAGCGCGGCATGCCGAAGCACGTCGTGCTGCTCGGGTCGGACAATGGCCTGGCCATCGCCGAAGATCTGCTGAAACGGACCTTCGGCACGCTGACGATCAGTTCGCTGGTCGGGCAGTTGAGCTTGCTGCAATCGCGCGAAATGGCGGCGCGGGCAAGCCTCTTCGTGGGCGCGGACGGCGGCTTGATGCACGTCGCTCATTCCACGCCGACGCCGAGCGTCTCGCTGTTTTCAGATCGCGAGCCGCCCTATCTGCGCCTGACCGAACAGTGCCATTCGATCGGCATTCAGAGCACCGGCGACGTCGACGAGATCGCGCCGACGGAGATCATGAACGCGATCCGCACGCAGTTATCCGCAACGGGTAAGCCTGAGGTTGCCGCTTAGGTGGGAGCGCCAGGGAGGTTCGCCTCCCCGGTCTCCGTATGGCGGGCTGCGAACTTAAGCCGCGTTCTGCTGGAACTGGATGCGGTGCAAATGCGCATACAGCCCGTCTTGCGTCAGCAGCTCGCGATGGCTGCCACTTTCGACAATACGCCCGGCTTCCATCACCAGAATCCGGTTGGCGCGCTCGATGGTCGACAACCGATGCGCGATCACCAGCGTCGTGCGGCCCTTCATTAGCGTTTCCAGCGCGGCCTGCACGTGACGCTCGGACTCGGAATCCAGCGCGGACGTGGCTTCGTCGAGAATCAGGATCGGCGCGTCCTTGTAGATCGCGCGCGCGATGGCGAGACGTTGCCGCTGACCGCCCGACAGCATCATGCCGTTGTCGCCGACCAGCGTCTCGATGCCGTTCGGCATGGCTTCGACCGTGTCCCACAGGTTGGCCGCGCGCAGCGCCGCCTTGACCTTCTCCGCGTCGGCCACCTGGCCGTACGCGACGTTGTTCGCGACCGTGTCGTTGAACAGCACGACGTCCTGGCTCACCATCGCGATCTGGCTGCGCAGCGCGTGCAGGTCGTATTCGGGAATCGCAACGCCGTCGACCAGAATTGCGCCGCCGGTCGGATCGAAGAAGCGGGGCAGCAGATTCACCAGCGTGGTCTTGCCGCTGCCCGACGGCCCCGCCAGCGCGACCATTTCGCCCGGCGCGATCTTGAACGACACCTGCTCGAGCGTGTGGCGATTGTGCGTGGCGTTCGCGCCGTACGTAAACGTCACGTCGCGGAACTCCACTTCGCCGCGCGCGCGATCGAGCGGCTTGCCGCCGCCTTCCGGCTCGGACGGCTCGTCGATCAGACCGAAGATCAGCTCGCACGCCGTCATGCCGCGTTGCAGCGGCTGGTTCACGTCCATCAGATGCTTGAGCGGCGAAATGATCAGCAGCATCGACGTGACGAACGCGACAAAGCCGCCGACCGTGGTCTGATCCGACGACGATTGCACGACCGCGATCGTGATCACGACGGCCAGTGCGATCGACGCGAGGAACTGCGTCAACGGTTGCGCGAGGCCGCCGGACACGGATACGCGCATCGCGTAGCCGCGCAGAAGCTTGCTCATTGCCTCGAAGCGGTTCATTTCGTATTGCTGGCCGTTGTGAACCTTGACGACCTTATAACCGCCCACCGATTCCTCGACGATGTACGACAGTTGATTGGTTAGCAGTTGTTGCTCGCGGTTGAGGCGCCGCAGCCGGCGGTTGATCTTGCCAACCAGCCAGCCGATCGCCGGAAGCAGTACCGCGACGATCAGCGTCAGACGCCAGTTCAGATAGAACAGATAGCCGAGCAGAAAAATCACGGTGAGCGAATCGCGCACCAGCGTGACCAGCACGCTCAGCAGCACGTTCAGGATCTGGTTCACCTCGAAGACGATCGCGTTGATCACCGTACTCGCGGTTTCGCGCTGAAAGAACGCTACGCTCGTGTGGATCATGCGGCTGAACATCTTCAGGCGCAGCTCAAGCAGGATCTTGTTCGTCACATAGGCAAGCAGATAGCCGGACGCGTATTGCGACAGGCTGCGCACCAGTGCGAGGCCGATCACCGCCGCCGGCACGAACCACTTGGTCTTGCCGCTGGCATGCGCGCCGAAGCCCTTGTCCAGCAGCGGCTTGAGCAATGCCGGGATCGCCGCGTCCGTGGCGGCGCTGACGGCCATTGCGATAATCGCGCCGAGAAGAATCCAGATCAGCGGTTTGATATACGGCCAAAGTCGACTCATGACGACGGCAGGTGACGAACCCTCGCCGGAACCGATGGTTTTGCTTAACGTAGACTTCGCGCTCAAGGAATCCTCTGTGAATGCGGGACAGCAACCACGCGGCGGGCGGGATGTCCACCGGGTGGGGTATCAAAAGACGCCATTGTAAACGGTTGGGGATGGCGTGATGGCCGCGAACGGTGCGGACTTGCGCGGGCTCGCGACCCGGCATGGGCGGGCATTCCCGGCCCGTATTCCGACTCGCATCCTGGCGAGCTGGCGTAACGCCGGTAGCACTGCGCTGTGTATACTCGCGAAAACCGTCGGCGGAGGCACTTTTCGGCTTAATTGAGGCTGATCAACTCCCACCTGCTGGCACCCGCCACTTCGTCGTTTAGTCCCGTTTTCCACGCTCCCACGTACTTCAGGTATGCAAGAAACCACACTCGGCGTCGCCATCATCACTAAAAACGCGGCGGCGCGACTGGCCGAATGCCTGCAAGCCGTGGCGTTCGCCGATCAGATCGTCGTGATCGACGGCGGCAGCACCGACGGCACCGCCGACATCGCCCGCGCACACGGCGCGCGCGTGATCGAGCAAACCGACTGGCCGGGTTTCGGCCCGCAAAAAAACCGCGCGGTAGCTGCGCTCAGCACAAGCTGGATTCTTTCCATCGACGCCGACGAAATCGTCTCGCCGGAACTGGCCTCGTCGATCCGCGCAGCGCTCATCACGCCTACCGCCGACGTCTACGCCGTCGACCGCCTGTCGAGCTTCTGCGGACACTGGATTCATCACAGCGGCTGGTATCCGGACTGGATCCCGCGTCTGTTCAAACGTGACGCGGCGCGCTTCTCCGACGATCTGGTACACGAGCGCCTGGTATTCGACACGCCCGCGCAGCGTCTGACTGGCAAGCTGATGCACTACTCGTACGAGGACTTCGAAGGCGTCTTGCGCAAGCTCGACGCCTATTCGACGGCGGGCGCGCAGCAACGTCATGCGGCAGGCAAGCGCGGCAGCTTCGGCAAGGCGCTCGGACGCGGTGCGTGGGCGTTCGTGCGGACCTACCTGTTACGGCGCGGCTTTCTGGACGGCCGCGCGGGTTTCATGATCGCGGTATTCAATGCGGAGACGGTGTATTACCGGTTTTTGAAGCTGGCGCGGTTGGGGGAGAAGGGATAGCGGTGAGGTGGGTTGAGGAGCGTGGGGGCAACGCGGTTTGCCCCCTTGCAGACCCGGGCGCTACGCGTGGAACGCACCGGAGCCGGAATAAGCCACTAAGTCCTTACCTCGCCTATTACCTCACTCGAACCTGAGTCTGTAAAGACTGAGCCTGAGCCTGAGCCGAAGTCCGGGTCCGCGCGAAAACACAGACACGGACACCGCCCCGACCAACCCGCCCACCGTCAATAAACAATCTCGATCGAGCTTCCTGCAAACTCACCGCGCAACGCCGCGAGCAGTTCGTCGGTCGGCTTCACGCGCCAGGCGTCGCCCAGGCGCATCTCGCCTTCGGCGTTTTCGCTGCGATAAACCACCTGCACCGCCAGCCCGTTAGGAATCTGCACCGCCTGACGCTGACGGTCACCATACCCGCCACCATTACGCCCGCCTCCGCCGCCACGCGACGAAACCGCCGGCGCCGCTGCTTGCGGCTCGTCCTTACCCGCGCTATGCGCTTCGAGCACGCGACGCAATGCCAGCGCGTCGGCATTGCCGTTCATCTGCACCTTGACGGCCTCGGCATAACGGCAGCGCGCGCGGCCGAGATCCATCACCGTTTCGACGGTAAAGCGGATGCCGCCCGTGAACGCGTCGTTCCGCGCCTGCCCCTGGACGACCAGCAACTCGTCTTCCTTGAACAGATGCTTGTGCGCCTCGAACGTCTCGTTGAAGACCGTCACTTCGCATTGACCCGTGCCGTCGTCGAGCAGCGCGATCAGCATCTTGCCGCGCTGGGTCATCTGCGTGCGCATCGACGCGATCACGCCCGCGACCAGCTTGTCGCGCCCTTCCTTCAACTCGCCGATTTTCTGACGCACGAAGCGCCGCACTTCGCTCTTGTAAGCGTCGAACAGGTGGCCCGACAGATAGAAGCCGAGCGCGGCCTTCTCTTCCTGCAGCTTCTTCTTTTCCGGCCATTCCGGCTCGTCGACCAGTTCATGACCTTGCGACGGCGCGTCGCCCATGTCGAACAGGCCCGCCTGCGACGCATTCGCGGCCGCCTGCTCGGCGGCTTCCATCGCGAGCGAAACGGATGCGATCAGTTGCGCGCGATTCGCGTGCAACGTGTCGAACGCCCCGGCGCGGATCAGCGCCTCGATCGTGCGGCGATTGACGACGCGCCGGTCGATCCGGTTGCAGAAATCGAAAATGTCGATAAACGGACCGTCTTCACGCGCGCGCAGAATTTCTTCGATCGCGTTCTGACCGCTACCCTTGATTGCGCCGAGACCGTAACGGATCGTCTTCGACTTCTTGCCGTCAGGTTCCGCGACCGGCTCGAAGCGATACGCGGACTGGTTCACGTCCGGCGGCAACACGGCCATCTTGTTCGTCAGACAGTCTTCGAACAGGATCTTGACCTTGTCAGTGTCGTCCATGGCGAGCGACATATTCGCCGCCATGAATTCGGCCGGATGGTGAGCCTTCAGCCACGCGGTGAAGTACGCGAGCAGCGCATACGCGGCCGCGTGCGATTTGTTGAAGCCGTAGCCCGCGAACTTCTCCATCAAGTCGAAGATTTCGTCGGCCTTCTCAGCGGTCAGACCGTTCTTCGCGGCGCCCTGGCGGAACAACTCGCGATGCTCGGCCATTTCCTCGGCCTTCTTCTTACCCATCGCGCGACGCAGCAAGTCGGCGCCGCCCAGCGAATAGCCGCCGATAATCTGCGCCATCTGCATCACCTGCTCCTGGTAGACCATGATGCCGTAGGTCTCTTTCAGAACAGATTCGACGCGCGGGTCCGGATACTCGACCACTTCGCGACCATGCTTACGCGCGCAGAAGCTCGGGATCAGGTCCATCGGGCCCGGACGGTACAACGCGACCAGCGCGATGATGTCTTCGAAACGGTCGGGCTGCGCGTCTTTCAGCATGCCCTGCATGCCGCGGCTTTCCAGCTGGAACACGGCGACCGTATTCGCTTTCTTCAGGATCGAGAACGACGCGGGATCGTCGAGCGGCACCTGACCGAGCGACCAGTCCTGCTTCGACGGATCGAGACGGCGGATATAGCGCTCGGCCCAATCCAGAATGGTCAGCGTGGTCAGACCCAAAAAGTCGAACTTCACGAGACCGACGGCTTCGACGTCGTCCTTATCGTACTGACTCACGACGCCGCTTTCGTCGCCCTGCGTGTATAGCGGACAAAAATCGGTCAGCTTGCCCGGCGCGATCAGCACACCGCCCGCGTGCATGCCGACGTTACGCGTGAGGCCCTCCACGCGCTGCGCGAGTTCGAGCAGTTGATGCACTTCGTCTTCGTTGTCGAAGCGCTCCTGCAACAGCGGCTCTTCCTTCATTGCGTCGGCAATCGTGACGTGCTTGCCGGGCTTGAACGGAATCAGCTTCGCGATGCCGTCGGTGAACATGTAGCCGAGATCGAGCACCCGGCCGATGTCGCGCACCGCCGCCTTTGCCGCCATCGTGCCGAACGTCGCGATTTGCGACACCGCGTCCGCGCCGTATTTCTCTTTCACGTACTGGATCACGCGATCGCGGCCGTGCTGGCAGAAGTCGATGTCGAAGTCGGGCATCGAGACCCGTTCCGGATTCAGGAAACGTTCGAACAGCAGGTTGTAGCGCAAAGGATCGAGGTCGGTCACGCCGAGCGCATAAGCGACCAGCGAGCCCGCGCCCGAACCCCGGCCCGGCCCAACCGGCACGCCGTTGTTCTTCGCCCAGTTGATAAAGTCCGCAACGATCAGGAAGTAGCCCGGAAAGCCCATCTTGATGATCGTGCCGCACTCGAAATCGAGGCGCTGGTAATAAGTCTCGCGCTGTGCAGAGCGCTCGGCTTCGTCCGGATAAAGCTGTTCGAGACGCTTTTCGAGGCCCTCTTTCGACAACTGCACGAGATAGTCGTCGAGCGACATGCCGTCGGGCGTCGGGAACAGCGGCAGTTTCGGCTTGCCGAGTTCGAGCGTGAGATTGCAGCGTTTTGCAATTTCGACCGTATTGGCGAGCGCCGACGGAATGTCCGCGAACAGCGCAGCCATTTCCTCCTGCGTGCGGAAATACTGGTCACCCGTAAAGCGCTTCTGGCGACGCGGATTCGCGAGAATGTCGCCTTCGGAAATACACACGCGCGCTTCGTGCGCGGTGAAATCGTCGGGCGTCATGAACTGCATCGGGTGCGTGGCGACCACCGGCAATTTCAGCGACGCCGCCAGCGCAACCGCCTGCTGCAGGTAATGCTCACCGCCCGGCTGACCGCTGCGCTGCAACTCAATGTAGTAGCCGTTCGGAAACACCTTCGCCCAATGCAGCGCATTGCGCTTCGCCGCTTCTTCATTGCCTGCGGCAAGCGCGAGACCAACGTCGCCCTGCTGTGCACCGGACAACGCGAGCAGACCTTCGCCGAGACCGGATTCGAGCCAGCCTGCTTCGACTTCCGCGCGTCCACGGTATTGATTCGTGAGCGATGCCTTGCTCAGCAATTCGCACAAATTCAGGTAACCGCGCCGGTCTTTGACCAGCAGCAGCAAACGGGAAGGCTTATCGCGGTCGTCGGGATTGGTGATCCAGACGTCGCAGCCGGCAATGGGTTTGACCCCTTTGCCACGGGCTTCCTTATAGAAACGGACGAGGCCGAACGCGTTGCCGAGGTCGGTGAGGGCGAGCGCTCCCTGACCGTCTTTGGCCGCGGCCTTGACGACGTCGTCAAGGCGCACGATGCCATCGGCAATCGAGAATTCGGAGTGGACGCGGAGATGAACGAAGCGGGGATCTGACATGGGCGACATTGTAACTCCAGCCTCGCGGAGTTTTCAGGCCGGAACGCCACGTTGGCCGTTCGGCCTGGGGCACCGATGCGTCACCGCACCGCAGCCACTTTAATCACATGTCTGCGGACGTTACTCACAGCCGTTCGCGGCAATTTTTTCCGCAAGTTAGTGCGCGCTTTGCTCTAGCGCAAACCCCTGGCCATTTGGCCGGGTCGGGGAAAACGTCAGGTTGAGGGATAATAGCGGTTTCGCCTATTTCGACTTGGCCGCGCCGGGCCGACTCCCAATGCGGGGTCTGAACGCGAGCGCCTGAATACGCGCCGCTCTCTGCGACGCCGGCCACTTCTTACCGCTGGACACACATGAGTATCGTCAATCTCTCCGCGTACTATTTCGCGACCATTGAAGACACCGCCGCATGGCGCGCGCCGGTCACCGAACGCTGCAATGCGCTCGGCCTGCGCGGCACCGTTCTGCTCGCGCCGGAAGGCATCAACCTGTTCGTCGCGGGCACGCGCGACAACACCGACGCTTTCATCGACTACATCCGCCACGATCCGCTGTTCGAGGGCAAATTCGCGTCGCTGCAATTCAAGGAAAGCATTTCGGAGAAGCAGCCGTTCACGCGCATGCTGGTCAAACTCAAGCGCGAAATCATCACGATGAAAAAGCCGGCCATCAAGCCGGAACTCGGCCGCGCGCCGTTCGTCGACGCACCTACGCTGAAGCACTGGCTGGACCGCGGTCACGACGACGAGGGCCGCCCGGTCGTGATGCTCGATACGCGTAACGCGTTCGAGGTGGATGTCGGCACGTTCGACAACGCACTCGACTACCGCATCGCGAAATTCAGCGAATTTCCAGAGGTGATCGAGAACAATCGCGCCGATCTCGAGGGCAAGACGGTCGTGTCGTTCTGCACCGGCGGCATTCGCTGCGAGAAGGCCGCGATCCACATGAAGGAAGTCGGCATCGAGAACGTGTATCAGCTCGAAGGCGGCATTCTGAAGTACTTCGAGGAAGTGGGCGGCGCGCACTATCACGGCGACTGCTTCGTGTTCGATTACCGCACCGCGCTGAATCCGCAACTGGAGCCGACCGCGACCGTGCAGTGCTTCGGCTGCCGGGCCGTGGTGCCGCCCGACGCACAACAATCGCCCATGTACGTGGCGGGCAAGACGTGTCCGGAATGCCATCCGGACAGCAAGGCAACGCGCGCCGCGTGATGGCGGCGTTAGGTGCGTTGCGGGCCGCTCGACCATGACCTATCGCGGGCGCTTCGCGCCGTCACCTACCGGGCCGCTGCATTTCGGCTCGCTGGTCAGCGCGCTTGCCAGCTGGCTCGACGCGCGTGCACATGAGGGCACGTGGCTCGTGCGCATCGAAGACATCGACGGCCCTCGCACTGTGCCGGGTGCCGCCGAGGATATCCTCGCAACACTCGAACGCTTCGGCATGCACGCCGACGAAACGCCGGTCTGGCAAAGCGGGCGCATGCCGCGCTACGCGCAGGTGTTGGAGCAGTTGAAGTCCACCGGGTCGATCTATCCGTGCGGCTGCACGCGCAAGGAAATCGCCGATTCGCTGCTGCACGTGCACGCGCGCAATACGACCCTCGCCTATCCCGGCACTTGCCGTCATGGACTCAACGGCAAGCCCGCGCGTGCGTGGCGTCTGCGTGTGCCGGATGGCGACGCCGCGGCAATCACCTTCGAAGATCGCTGGCAAGGCGAGCAGACGCAGAACCTGGCCACTGAAGTCGGCGATTTCGTGCTGCGGCGGGCGGACGATCAATGGGCATATCAACTAGCGGTCGTGGTCGACGATGCCGATGAAGGCATCACGCATATCGTGCGCGGCGTGGATCTGATGGATTCGACGGCGCGGCAGATTTATCTGCAGCATTGCCTTGGCGTGCCGACTCCGCAGTATCTGCATGTGCCGGTCGTCACGAACGAGCACGGCGAGAAGCTCAGCAAGCAGAACGGCGCAACCGCGCTGGACACGGAAAATCCGCTGGAAGCACTGGGCGCTGCAGCGCGGCATCTGGGACTGGATCTGGCCGCTTCGGACCATGCAACGCTCGACAGCTTTTACAAAGCCGCAACGGCTGCATGGGCCAAACGGATGGACACGCGGATGAACATCGGAAACTAAAAGCGCCTCGCCGGTGAAACCGCGAAGCGCTCGATACGCCGAAGCGTTTTACAGATGTTCGAAGGCGTTCAAAGGCCTTCGCAACCACAATCAGGAAGACGAAGTCGACTTCCGCGGCATGCCGAACCCGCCGAGCAATGCAGCCAGCGGCTGCTTGGAACCCGATTTCTGCGGAGCCGCCGAAGCAGCATTCGCCTCTTCAACCTTGCGAACCGAAGCCGGCGACGGCTCATACGGCTTCAGGAAAAAGTCGTCCACAGGCTGCGCGCGATGATGATGCGGCCGATCGAACGAACCCGACGACGTTGCACCCGTACGGCGGCGGCTACCGCGCTCGTCACGGCCTTCACGACCCTCGCGCCCTTCGGTGCTGCGCTCGCGACGCGGCGCACGCTCTTCATGGTGATGACGCACAGGCGTGTCGACGGTCAGACGCTGCACGTCCAGCGGACGCTTGATCAGCTTCTCGATATCGGCAAGCTGCTTGCGCTCGTTCGGGCTGCACAGCGACAACGCGTCGCCCGACGCCCCTGCGCGGCCGGTACGACCGATGCGGTGCACGTAATCTTCCGCGTTGAACGGCAGGTCGAAGTTGATCACGGCCGGCAATTCAGCGATATCCAGACCGCGCGCGGCGACGTCGGTCGCCACCAGCGCTTCGATCTCGCCGCGCTTGAATGCTTCGAGCGCCTGCATGCGCTCGTTCTGCGAGCGGTCACCGTGAATCGCGGTCGCGACCACCCCGTCGCGCTCGAGGCTGCGCGCCAGACGGCTCGCGCCGATCTTGCTGTTGCAGAACACGATCACCTGCTTGAGGCTGCGATCGCGAATCAGTTTGACAACCGCGCCGGTCTTGTCGCCCTCGGCGACTTCGTAGACGATCTGCGTAACGTTGGTCGCGGTCGAATTGCTGCGCGCGACTTCGATAGTCTGCGGATTGCGCAGATAGGTCGCCGCCAGCTTCTTGATTTCGCCCGAGAAAGTGGCCGAGAACAGCAGCGTTTGACGCTCTTTCGGCAGCAGGTTCAGGATGCGCTGCAGGTCCGGCAGGAAGCCCATGTCGAGCATCCGGTCGGCTTCGTCGAGCACCAGAATCTGCACCTGGCCGAGATTCGCGGTTTTCTGTTGCACATGGTCGAGCAGACGACCTGGCGTGGCGATCAGAATTTCGACGCCGCGGCGCAGTTGCTCGGATTGCGGATTCATGTCCACGCCGCCGAACACCACGGCGCTGCGCAGCGCCGTGTGTTTCGCGTACGACTGCACGTTCGCGGCGACCTGGTCGGCGAGTTCGCGGGTCGGCGTGAGGATCAGCGCGCGCACCGGATGGCGGGCGGGCGATGCGCTCGTGCTGGCATGCGCCAGCAGGCGCTGGATGATCGGCAGCGAGAAGCTCGCGGTCTTGCCGGTGCCAGTCTGGGCAGCGCCCATCACGTCACGGCCGGCCAGCACGACGGGAATCGCCTGCGCCTGGATCGGCGTGGGCGTGGTGTAGCCCGATTCCTTGACGGCTTTCAGGATGTCGGGCGCGAGACCGAATTGATCAAAAGTCGCAGTGCTGGGCGTGACGGCTGTGTCGGACATGGTGGCTTTCGCTAAAAATGCGCTTGGCGCGGTGCGCGCAGCAGCGGTCGGAACCGCAGAGGGCATCGTGATGAAGGCGGAGCCACGGCGTTCCGCACGGGACCCGTCAGTATTACGGGAAAACTGCGGCCGGCTCCGGCCGGCGGAAACACCCGCCGGAAAGGCCGGTATTGTAGCACTTCAGCAAAAACACTCATGGCGCATGTGCTGCGTTTCTGCGTAGGCGGGTGAAAAGCCGGGGCGAACCGGCCCCGGAACGCCCGGATTTGGCATCAAAGTGCCAGTTCATGCAGGGTGTATTTCTGGCCGTGCCGTCCTTTCGCGAGCGTAGTGCGCGCACACGACAGTAACGTGACAGCATTTGACACCATTATGGATAGGCATCCTGCTGCGCCAGGGTCCGACCTGGCGCCAGTGAGACGGCGAGCGACCAGGTAGCTGCCCAAGCCCAGAACGCCCCCTCCCCTCACCACGTCTCCCGCATCACCATCAACCGCATCTCGGTCATGTCCTCGATGGCGTAGCGCACGCCCTCGCGCCCCAGCCCCGAATCCTTCACGCCGCCGTACGGCATGTTGTCGACCCGGAACGACGGCACATCGTTGATCACCACGCCGCCCACGTCGAGCATGTCCCACGCGCGGTGTGCATGCGCGAGCGAATCCGTGAACACGCCGGCTTGCAACCCAAAGTCGCTGTCGTTGACCGTCGCCAGCGCGGCGTCGAAATCGTCGAAACGCTCCAGAATCGCGACCGGCCCGAACGCTTCCTTGCGATACAGATCCGTGTCGCGCTTCACGCCTTCGAGCAGCGTCGCCTCGAACATCGCGCCGTCCACCTTGCCGCCCGCGACGATCTTCGCGCCCGCCTGCACCGCGCTGTCCATCCATCCGGCGAGACGCTTCGATTCCGACCCGGAGATCATCGGCCCGACGAAGGTCTTTTCGTTCTTCGGATCGCCCATCACGAGCGACTTCGTTTTCGCGATCAACTTCTCGCGCAGCGCGTCATAAAGTTTCGTGTGGACCAGAATCCGCTGCACGCCAATACAGCTTTGCCCCGACTGATAGAACGCGCCGAACGCGAGCCGGTCGACCACGTAGTCAAGCTTCTCGCCCTGATCGCCGTCGACAATCGCCGCCGCGTTGCCGCCCAACTCCAGAATCACCTTTTTCTTGCCGGCCTTCGCCTTCAGATCCCAGCCGACCGCCGGAGAACCGGTGAACGACAGCAGTTTGAAGCGTTCGTCGGTCGTGAATAAATCGGCGCCGTCGCGATGCGCGGGCAGAATCGAAAACGCACCTTTCGGCAAATCGGTTTCCGCGAGAATCTCGCCCATGATCAGTGCGCCGACCGGCGTGCGGCTCGCCGGCTTCAACACGAACGGCACGCCCGCGGCAATCGCGGGTGCCACTTTGTGCGCGGTCAGGTTCAGCGGAAAATTGAACGGCGAGATGAACGAACACGGCCCGATCGGCACGCGCTTCACATACCCGTGATATCCCTTCGCGCGCGGCGAAATTTCCAGATTGATGATCTCGCCGTCGATCCGCACGCTCTCCTCCGCAGCCACCTTGAACGTGTCGATCAGCCGCGTGACCTCGCCCTTCGAGTCGTTGATCGGCTTGCCCGCCTCGATGCACAGCGCAAGCGCCAGTTCGTCGTAGCGCTCGCGAAACCGCGCGACGCAATGTTCAAGCACCGCCTGCCGTTTGAACGGCGGGAACGCGCGCATCGCGGGCATCGCGTCGACCGCGTGGCCGATGGCCTTGTCGATCGCGGCCGCGTCGGCCATCGCGACGCGCGTTGCCACTTCGCCGCTGAATTTATCGGTGACTTCGAGATCGGTGTTGGCCGCCACCGCTTCGTTCGCCAGGTAGTACGGGTAGGTTTGCTTCAACATGACTCCTTCTCCTTGAACTCAAAGCTGCGCCGACAACCGCTTGATCTCGCGATTCAGCACGCGCTCGTTATCCGAATAGTCGATGGGCAGATCGATCACATGCACGCCCGGCGTCACGAAACATTCGCGCAGCAAAGGCGCGAACTGATCCGCCGATTCGATCCGGTGCCCCTTCGCGCCATAACTTTCCGCGTACGCGACGAAATCCGGATTGTTCAGCGTCATCCCGTAATCGGGAAAATTCATGTTCTCCTGCTTCCAGCGGATCATGCCGAACGCGTCGTCGCGCAGGATCAGAATGACGAGATCGAGCCGCAGACGCACCGCCGTCTCCAGTTCCTGCGAATTCATCATGAAGCCGCCGTCGCCGCACACGGCCATCACCTTGCGATCCGGGTGCACGATCTTGGTGGCGATCGCCGACGGCAAACCCGCGCCCATCGACGCGAGCGCATTGTCGAGCAGCAGCGAATTCGGCTCGTGCGCGCGGTAATAGCGGGCGAACCAGATCTTGTACATGCCGTTGTCCAGACACACGATACCGTCCACCGGCGTGGTCTCGTACACGTCATTGACGATCCGCACCGGATACATCGGGAAACGTTCGTCGTGCTGCCCCTTCACCAGATGCGCCTCAAAGTGCGCCTTGATCTCCTTGAAACGCGTGAAATCCCAATGCTCCTGGCGCTCCTTCAGACTCTCCTTCAGCTGCCACACCGCATTGGCAATATCGCCGACCACTTCGATCTGCGGGAAATACACCGTGTCGACTTCCGCGCCGAGAAAATTCACGTGGATCACCGTCTTCTCGCCCGCGTCGCCGCTGCGCATGAAGAACGGCGGCTTCTCGATCACGTCGTGACCGACGTTGATGATGCAGTCGGCGTGATCGATCGCGCGATGCACGAAGTCGCCATCGGACAGCGTCGCGTTACCGAGCCACATCGGATGCGATTCGTCGATCACGCCCTTGCCCATCTGCGTCGTAAAAAACGGAATGCCGATCTGGTCGACAAACTCGCGCAGCATCTTCGTCGTGGTCTTGCGATTGCCGCCCGCGCCGATCATCAGCAGCGGATGCTTCGCCTGAGTGATCGCCTCGACCGCGCGCGCAACGGCTTTTTCCTCGGCGACCGGACGACGGCTGTAGCTCTTCGGAATCGGCTTGCCGTCGCCCTCTTCGTGCGCGACGTCTTCGGGCAACTCGAGGTGCGTGGCGCCCGGGCGCTCCTCTTCGGCCTGACGCACCGCCTCGCGCACGGCCGCCGGAATATTGCTGATCGACACGATCTGACGTGTGTACTTGGTGAGCGGCTCCATCATCCGCACCACGTCGACGATCTGGAAATGGCCCTGCTTGCTCGACTTGATCGGCTTCTGGCCGGTGACCATCAGCATCGGCATGCCGCCCAGTTGCGCGTATGCAGCGGCGGTGACGAAGTTGGTCGCGCCGGGGCCGAGCGTGGCCAGACAGACGCCCGTACGGCCGGTCAGCCGTCCATAAGTGGCGGCCATGAAGCCGGCGGCCTGTTCGTGACGCGTGAGAATCAGACGGATTTTCGAGCGGCGCAGCGACTCGAGCAGATCGAGATTTTCTTCACCGGGGATGCCGAACACATACTCGACACCTTCAGCTTCCAGCGATTTGACGAACAGGTCCGATGCTTTCATTGAGAGTCTCGCTTGATGATACCGACGGGGCTGCGAGCCCGTCCGTTAAGGTCCGGGGATGGACGATCGAAGACGACGACGGCCACGCGGACAGCGCGCGGCATGGCATGACGGCATGGCGAATGCCACGCGGGACAGCTTACTCCTGAGGTAAAAAGGCTGCGCGCAGCCGGGCAATGCCGCGCGGCTGGCATGAGACGGGAGCAAACGGAAATCAGCGAACGGCGGCAGGGAGGAAGAGAGCCGCCGCATCATGTCTAGCGAACGATGGTGACGCAGTCGGACAATATCGGCGAAGCGTTTTCGCCGTTCATCGCGTCGTACAGATCGGCGCGCGGTCCCTTGGTCCACCAGGTGTAGCTACCGGCCTGATATTTCGCGCCGGAGCCGGACATGACGTTGACGAACAGCAGCGGTTTGCCCTTCACCGGCACGAGCGCGAAGCTCTGTCCGTTCGACGTGTTCCAGTAAGTGACGTGCAGAATCTTGCCGGTCGCACAGGTGTATTTGTGCGACTGACGGTCTTTGATCTGGAGTTCGGAAAGCTGTAGGGGCGCAGCGCAGGCGCTCCCGTAGAGTGCGGTGAAACCGGCCGCCGTAATTGTTGCAACAAGCCATTTCGTCATGAGATGCCTCGAGTGTTGCTGCGTGTCAAACGTCCGGCGCCGCGCCTTGAACAGCGAGCGCGCGTGGCCCGCTGGAGGCTGATTTATGGATCGATCACGCCTGCGCATGCATCGGTCGGCGCGGCGGCGACGTGCCCCACCACCGGCACGATCTTCAAACCGGCCGAGGCGATCCGGCACGGCGCGGCAGCGAGACCGCATCCGCTGATCGCCGAGCACAGCGCGAGCAATGCGCCGAGCGTGCCGAGCCGACCCACCATACCGCGCCGCATTGTCTTGCGGGATTCCAGCGACATACGCACCTCGACTCCACAGAGCCTGACCGGCTCCGACATCCAGATTGCGCGCGCGGCAAACGTGCCGCGCGCGGGTCATGCATCGATGGCGGCCCGGGCTTTGTCAGCGCGCCGCCAGGCCTTATTTCGCCGATACGGGCCGCACCGCAGCCGCAGCCTCTTTCGCACGCGAGCGTGCTTCGTCGAGGTTCTCGCCGGTTGCGAGCGCCACGCCCATGCGGCGTTTGACGAAGCTTTCCGGCTTGCCGAACAGACGCAGATCCGCATTAGGCACCGCCAGCGCCGCCGCGACGCCTTCGAACGCGATGCCCGCCTCGTCCAGCCCGCCGTAAATCACCGCCGACGCACCCGGCGCCCGTAACGACGTATCGACCGGCAAACCGAGGATTGCGCGGGCGTGCAACTCGAACTCGGAGAAACGCTGCGAAGCCAGCGTGACCAGACCCGTGTCGTGCGGACGCGGGCTGACTTCCGAAAACCATACGTCATCGCCGCGCACGAAAAGTTCAACGCCGAACAGGCCCCGGCCGCCGAGCGCCGCCGTCACCTTGTGCGCGACTTCGCGCGAGCGTTCGAGCGCGAGCGGGCTCATCGGCTGCGGCTGCCACGATTCGACGTAGTCGCCCGCTACCTGCACGTGGCCGATCGGGTCGCAGAAATACGTGCTGACTTCGCCGCTCGCCGGGTCGATGGCGCGCACGGTCAGTTGCGTGATTTCGTATTCGAAGTCGATAAAGCCTTCGACGATCACGCGGCCGTGATTCACGCGGCCGCCCGCCATCGCGTGCTGCCAGGCGGGTTCGACGTCGGCGTCGCTCTTCAGCACCGACTGGCCCTTGCCCGACGACGACATCACCGGTTTCACCACGCACGGGTAGCCCACCTTGGCGATGCCCGCGCGCAATTCGTCGAGCGAGTCGGCGAACGCGTACGGCGAGGTCGGCAAGCCGAGTTCCTCGGCAGCGAGACGGCGAATGCCTTCACGGTTCATCGTGAGTTGCGTGGCGCGCGCGGTCGGGATCACTTCGGCGAGACCGTCGGTTTCGATGGCGGCGAGCGCGTCGGTGGCGATCGCCTCGATCTCGGGGACGATCAGATGCGGGCGTTCCTGCTCGACCAGCGCACGCAACGCGGCGCGGTCGGTCATGTCGATCACGTGCGAGCGATGCGCGACCTGGTGGCCCGGCGCATTCGGGTAACGGTCGACGGCGATCACTTCGACGCCCAGCCGTTGCAGCGCGATGATCACTTCCTTGCCGAGCTCGCCGGCGCCGAGCAGCATGACGCGCGTGGCGGATTCAGAAAGGGGGGTGCCGATCCGTTGGCCGATCTGCATGGGTGCTCCAGAAAAAAGTCGGATGAGGGTGGGATTGGTTAGAACGCGATGTTAACATGCCCACCCCGATGCGCA
Organism: Paraburkholderia fungorum; assembly: GCF_900099835.1. NCBI lineage: Bacteria > Pseudomonadati > Pseudomonadota > Betaproteobacteria > Burkholderiales > Burkholderiaceae > Paraburkholderia > Paraburkholderia fungorum. The sequence goes on along the minus strand of NZ_FNKP01000001.1, from coordinate 1,332,266 downwards.
CCCATGCTGAGGCTGTGTTCAGCCTTCGTGTACGGCCGGTTTCCAGACGCGCCCGGCAACGGTTGCTTTCCTTTTTGCTTTCCTTTTGCGCCTGGTCGTCGCGTGCAGAAAAAACCGCCCTGCCAGGTCGACGCAGCCGGGCACAGACGACCCGCGGACCGCTCGCCGCGCGTGGTCAATGTGTGATCGACGTTGTCGATCAACACTGCCATTTCATCCGCGCGTAAGGATGCGACGGCGGCGCGCAAGGCTGCGCTGCCTGCCGCCGCTGCCGTTAACTCACAAAAGCTTCGCCGCTCGCCGTCGGGCTCGCGTGCGGCGAGCTTAGTGCGTTACCCTTACGCCTTCGCCTGTTTGAAGAGGAACGACGTCATGCTCCAAAGCTCCTCCGCGCGACGTATTGCGCGCTTCACTCCCTATGCGCGCGCGACCATCGCCGCGCTGAGCGTCGCTGCGCTGCTGAGCGCCTGTGCAATGCCCAAACACCCCGATTCCGAGGCCGCCGCGCCCGATCCGTTCAACCCCGCCGCCGCGCAGCTGCTCGACGACACCAGCTGGACGCTGAGCGCGTGGAAGCAGGCGGACGGCACGGTGCGCGCGATTCCGTCCGCGGATCAGGGCGGCCCGATCACGCTCAAGCTGTCCACCGATAAAGGCCAGCGCCACGCGAGCGGCTTTTCCGGCTGCAACCGCTTCATGGGTTCGTACGCGCTGAAAGACGGCAAGCTGAGCTTTGGCGCGCTGGGCGGTACGCGCATGGCGTGCATGACGCCGGGCGGAAAAATCGAGAGCGCGTTTCTGGATGCGCTGACGCATATCGATCGAACCGGCGTGCAGATGCGTCCGCCGCAGCAGATGCAACTGGTGCTCGAAAACGGCGACACGCTGACGTTCGACAGCAGCACCAAGTAGGCGGCGCGGAATCAAACGGCGGATTGCCGGGTCATAGTGGCGACGGCGCCGCCGATGGCAATGCCGCTGTTCCCCAGCCGTCGTTTTTGTGGCGGCGAGTCGTACACCGGTCCGCTTTCCGATTGGGCGCAAGCATACTTGCGCCGACCTTCGAAGCAGCGGGCTTCGCGGTTTAATCTCGACGGATTGCGTTATTGCGCGTCCGTCATTCGTTGATGTCTAGTATGCACACGGTAGTTTTCGGCTGGTTCGGCGGGTCGGCCGTCTGGTTTATTCCTCTTTTGTGGCGCCTCGTGAAGTCGGTGCTGCCGGGCGGCGCAGGCTTGCGCGGGCCTGGCACGATCCGGCTGTGGCTCGGCTTCGTCTGCGTGATGCTGGCGAGCTGCACGCTGGAGGCGTCGCTGATCAACCTGGTCGGCGTCAATGGCCTGGGTCACGCGCTGGCTGCGGGGCTGGGTCATCTGCTGGGCCATATCGGCACGCCGTTCGCGGCGCTGGCGCTGTTCCTGATCAGCCTGCCCTGGCTGATCGATTTCCGCTGGCGCGATTTTGCTGCGTGGGCGGATGGTGCGTTCGGCCTGGGTTTGTCGCGTGGTCTGGCGAGGCGCGACGAGGAAGCGCGGCGGCATCGCAGTATCGACGACGGCGTGCCGTCGCACGTGTCTCCGGCGACCAATACGATGGCGCCGAAAAGCAATGGCCGGTATGCACGGCCTACGGTCTGGCGACCGCCTGCCGGTGGACGCGGTGCGGCTGCGGGCGTTGGCGGGGCGGGTGGCGCTGCGGGCGTCGGCAGCGCTGGCGCGAGCGCGGCAGGTATGGACGCAACGGCGCGCGGCGCGGGAGCCAACTGGCGGACTGGCGCTGCGGCGCCACGTAGCAGTCAGACGGCTCAGGCCGAGCCAGTGCTGCGCACGGGCGCGATGAATGCGCCGCGTCGCGAGCCGATGAACACAATGAATCCGACATCCGCGATGACCGCGGACAAAACCCCGTTCATGCCGACCGAGCCGGTTGCGCCCGCGGGTTGGCTGCGCGATCCGGTACCGCGTGCGCCTGCGTCGTCGAGCGGATCGGCGGCGGGACGTGAGGCGGCAGCGGCCGCGATCCGCGAGGCCGCGCTGCAGGTTGGACGCCGCACGGCTGGCGAGCCAAGGCAAGCGGCGGCGCTGGGCGGTGCGGCAGGACTGGCCGCCACGGCAGGCGCGGCGAGTGCGACCGCGGCGGCCCCGGTGACAATTGCGCCAGTTGCGGCAGTTGCCGCTGCGGCGCGAACCATCCATGGGTCGACAGCGGCACGCGCTGCCTCTGGCGCGTTGTCCAGCAATGCAGGGGCGATGGCGAGAGCGGCCCAGGCTAGCCGCCCGACATCGATTCTGGGCTCCCCCACTGGTGGGACGGCTCCGGCTAACCGGGCTATCGCGTCTCGTCAGCCGTTCCAGACTGCGGCGTCTTCGGGTGCGATCAACTCGCCCGGGGGAACACGGCGGACGGCTCCGGCCTATACGCGGTCCATGGCGGCGACCCAGAAAGTCACGCCGCCCGCGAGCGTTCAGGAAACCCTTCGCAGCATCGCGGAAAATGCCGCTCGCTGGACCGATCTGGCCGGCGTGAGCCTGGCGCGCAACCGCTCGGCGGAAGACGCGATGATGGCGTCCGGTACGAGCGGCGAGACCGTGTTCGACGCGAGACTGGTGGGTGGGGATTCGCTGGTGGGCGGGGCTGGGGCTAGCGAGCCTGCTGCGGCGATGAGCGTGAGCGCTCCTTTGCAACATGCTGCTGTGCACGCGCCGGAAGATTCTCTGTCGTCGTCGCCGTTGCCGGTCGAGCCGGTGGCAATCGAAGCGCCGCAGGTCGAAAAGACAGACATGGATGCCGCGTCTGAACCTGCGGCATTTGAGATCAGCAAAGAGCCCGTAGTCCAATGGCCCATCGAGCCGCCGGTCATCCATCTTCCGACGCCGGTGGCACCTGCGACAGCGGCTGCGGCAGTCGAATCGGTGTTTGCCGATGCTGAGGCGGCACGGGCTGATGTTGATGCATTTGGGGTTGCATCTGTTGTGCCGACAGCGGTCACTCCAATTGCGTCCGATGCCTCCGGTGCATTTGCGGCTGCGCCGGTTGTGCCGGTTGAGTCCGTTGCACCGGTTGCGCCCGTTGTTTCCGTAGCCTCGATTGCATCTGCCGCGCCGACACACGCCGCTCCAACGACGCCGTTCCAGATTTTCGCGGCCCAGTTGCAAGCCGACGATGCACAGCCGGATGCGCCATCGCCCGAAGATGGGGCGACGATTTCGACCGCTCCTATCGAAAGCAACTCTCCGCCTGAGTTCAACGTTGAACCGCCGGTTATGCACGCTCCGGTGCATTCGCCCGTCGTCGCTGCAACTGCCGTCACGCCTTCGACCGCTGCCGCGCCAACGGATTCGGCTGGAACCACGCTGGCAGCCGAACCGCACATCACGAATCCGGTGACGATGCAAACGTCCGCGCGAGCCGCGGAAGACATCGCCGATAAAACGCTTGCGCCTTGGGAAACCCATATCGCAGCCGTTACGCCGCAGCCTGTTGCGGGGACGTCGAACGCTTCGACGGTTCAGCACGCCAGCGTAACCGGCGAAGGCGAACTCCCAATGCACGGTATGACGCCGCTGCATGCCACGAATGCGGGTGAGTCCGCTGCTTTGCATGAGTCGGACATGCCGGCTCCCCCTGCATTGCCGAGCGTCGCGGCAATGATGGAGGCATCGGAAGAAGCGAGTGCGTTAGAGACGTCTGAATCACCGCGCGAACTGGAATCGCTGGCTGCGCCGATTGTGGACACCATCGCCGGCGAGTCGCCGGACGTTGCTGCGCAGGCGTCGAACGTGTTCCGCTTCCGTGACGTTGCGATCCAGGCCGCACGTCCTGCGCCGACCGTTGTCGATGAAGAGCGGGGCCGCGTCGTTGAGCGTGCAAATGTGGACGCGTCAGTTGGGGCGCCCTCGGCGTTCGAGGCTTCGGTGAATCCAGTGGTCCCGGTGGTCCCGGTGGCTCCGGTGGCTTCGGTGGCTTCGGTGGCTTCGGTGGCTTCAGTCGCTCCGGTGGCTCCGGTGAATCCAGCGGCTCCGGTGGCTTCGGCTTCCGCGGGTCGTGTGGCTTCAGCAACCACGGCCACGCCGGCGACTTCGTTCGCGCCCGCGCATCCGGTGACCCCAGTCGATGCGGTGACGCAAGCAGCTTCGGCCATACCGACAGCCTCCGTGGCTCCGGGAGCGCCGATGCCACAAGTGACACCAAGTGCTTTGGATACCTCCGATGGCTCGGCGATTCCATCATTACGGCTGGATACGGCCGAGCCGACGCCACCGGCACCGCTGACAACTGCTGCCGCGCCAGTGACTCCGGCAACTCTGCTAAATCCGACTCAATCGGCTAGCGTGACAGCCCCTGTAGCTTCGGCTGCTTCGGCAGGCACGGCAACGCCCGTAGATCCTATGGTTCCGGCTGCTCCGGCGATTCCGGCTGCATCAGTGACTGCTGCGGTTTCGGCTGTTCAAGGAGCTCTGGCGGTTCCGACTACTCTCGCTGTCCCGACGGCTCCGACAGTTCCGACCGCTTCGGATATGCCGACTGATCCCGCCGCTCCAGTTGATCCGGCTATCCCAGTTGCACCGGCGGCTGCGTTTGCTCCTGCCTCCCCCGTTGCTTCGGCTGCTTCAAATGTTCCGGCTGCTCCCGCGATCCCGTCTGTTCCAGCTGCGTCAGGCATTCCGACTCCTTCGGTCATGCCGGTCGTTACTGCTATCCCGGCTGTGCCGACTGCTCCGGCCATCCCTGCAGCATTCACTGCACCGGTGATGCCGACAACTTTCGCTGGGCCGACCGCATCTGTAGCGGAGGCAGCACACCCAGCTCACGCAGCAAACACAACAAACACAGCAAACGGAATACCTCCTACAGCCGAACCCGCGCCCATCGCCGCAACTTATCCGGGTGCAGCGCTAGCGTCGGCGCAAGCACCGGCATTAACACCAACCACTGCCCCTGCTACAGCCACCGAGCCGCCGGTAGCGGCGCACGCCGAACCGCAACCGGAACACGCGGCAGAAGCAGCCGCCGAGCCCCCTGCCCCCACCCAGCGTCCGCCGATGCGCGGCCACGCGCCCACTAACGGCTTCGAATTCCGCGCACCGGCTGCGTCGATGGTCGAACTCCCGACGCTCGACCTGCTCGCGCCCGCCGATACCGACATCGAACCCGTCTCCGAAGAAAAGCTCATCGAGACCGGTGTGCTGATCGAGCAGCGTCTGCAGGAGTTCAAGGTGCCGGTGACGGTGGTCGGCGCATCGGCGGGTCCGGTCATCACGCGCTTCGAAGTCGAACCGGCGCTCGGTGTGCGCGGCAGTCAGATCGTCGGCCTGATGAAGGATCTGTCGCGCGGTCTCGGCCTCACGTCGATCCGCGTCGTCGAAACGATCCCCGGCAAAACCTGCATGGGCCTCGAATTGCCGAACGCGAAACGGCAGACCATCCGTCTGTCCGAAATCATCGAGGCCAGCGTCTATCAGAACTCGCATTCGCAACTGACGCTCGCGATGGGCAAGGACATCACCGGCCATCCGGTCGTCGCCGATCTCGCCAAAGCGCCGCACATGCTGGTCGCGGGCACGACGGGTTCGGGCAAGTCGGTCGCGATCAACGCGATGATCTGCTCGCTGCTCTTCAAGGCAACGCCCGAAGAAGTGCGCCTGATCATGATCGACCCGAAGATGCTGGAGCTGTCGGTCTACGAAGGCATCCCGCATCTGCTCGCGCCGGTCGTCACCGACATGAAGCTCGCCGCGAACGCGCTGAACTGGTGTGTCGGCGAAATGGAAAAGCGCTACAGGCTGATGTCCGCAGTTGGCGTGCGCAATCTCGCAGGCTTCAATCAGAAAATTCGCGACACCGAAGCCAAGGGCAAGAAGCTCGGCAATCCGTTCTCGCTGACGCCCGACGCGCCCGAGCCGCTCGCGCCGCTGCCGCTGATCGTGGTCGTGATCGACGAACTGGCCGACCTGATGATGGTCGCCGGCAAGAAGATCGAAGAACTGATCGCGCGTCTCGCGCAGAAAGCGCGCGCCGCCGGCATCCACCTGATTCTGGCGACGCAGCGGCCGTCGGTCGATGTCATCACCGGGTTGATCAAGGCGAATATTCCGACGCGCGTCGCGTTCCAGGTGTCGTCGAAAATCGACTCGCGCACGATTCTCGATCAGATGGGCGCGGAGTCGCTGCTCGGTCAGGGTGACATGCTGTTCCTGCCGCCCGGCACCGGTTATCCGCAACGGGTGCACGGCGCGTTTGTCGCCGACGAGGAAGTGCATCGGATCGTCGAGTATCTGAAGCAGTTCGGCGAGCCGCAATACGAGGAAGGCATTCTCGACGGTCCGGCCACCGACGGCGGCGCGGCGCAGGATCTGTTCGGCGAATCGACGGATGCGGAAGCCGATCCGCTGTACGACGAAGCGGTCGCGTTCGTCGTCCGCACGCGGCGCGCGTCGATTTCGTCGGTACAGCGGCAATTGCGCATCGGCTATAACCGCGCGGCACGACTGGTCGAACAGATGGAAACGGCCGGCCTCGTATCGGCGATGAGCATCAACGGAAGCCGCGAAGTGCTCGCGCCGGGGCCTGCGGAATGAAGACGTAGCCAGCGGAAGGTTCTCTGTTCAGCTCATGCGATGAACAGAGAACGACAATGGCAATGGCGCGAAGAACGCCCGTTGAACCGCAACCGCCAGCCTCAGGAAAACGGGCCGCTCACACCAGTGAGCGGCCCGTTTTTCATGTCGTGAGTGCGGCAGGATTCCGCGCGCCCACCACCTGCAACATCACGACGGCGACACCAGCTTGAAATCCACCGGCGAACCCAGTTCGAAGTGCTGCGCCGGCGTCGGATCGAGCAGGCCGCTTTGTTGATCGCGCTTGAACACATACACCGTATCGCTATTCTGATTGCCGACGATCAACCAGTTGCCGGTCGGATCGATCGCGAATTCACGCGGCGATTTTCCAAGGCTCGACTGATGGCCGATCTTCTTCAGATGCCCGTTGGCCGGATCGACGGAGAAGATCACGATCTCGTTCGCGTCGCCCCGATTGGACGCGTACACGAAACGCCCATCCGGCGACAGATGGATCGCCGCCGCCCCCACCTGCCCCTTGAAGCCCGGTTCGGACAACGACAGCGCCTGCACCTGGGTGAGCTTGCCGTCTTTGTAATCGAACGTGGTGACCGTGCCCGCCAGCTCGCTCGTCAGATACGCATGCTTGCCGTCCTTGCCGAAGATCAGGTGACGCGGCCCCGTGCCCGCCTTCTGCGGGGTATAGCGCCAGTCGGTCGGTGCGAACGGACCGTGGTCACCATCGGGCGTGTAGCGATATGAGAACAGCTTGTCGACGCCGAGATCCTGCGCGAACAGGTACTGTCCATCGGGCGAAAACACGGTCGAGTGAACGTGCGAGTTGTCCTGACGCCCCTTCACCGGACCGCCGCCTTCGTGATGCACCGTGAGCACCGACGTGCCCACCTGCCCGTCGGCCTGCAACGGAAACACCGCGAAGCTGCCGCCCGGATCGGCTGCCACCGAGTAGTTCGCGGTCAGCAGATACTTGCCGTCCGGCGAGAAGCTCAGGTAGCACGGATCATTGCCGTCAGACGACACCTTGTTGATGAACGACAGTTGCCCCTGCGCGGCATCGAAACGGAACGCGCTGATGCCGCCGCGTTGCGTGGCCGGCCCGTTGTCGCCGGGCAGTTCGTTGACCGCATAGACGAAATGACGATCGCGGCTCACCACGAGGAACGACGGATTGACCGTCTGCGCCACCGACACCCGCGTCGCCGCGCCCGTCTTCGTATCGAAGTGATAGACGTAGATGCCCTCGCTCTTGCCTGCGGTGTAGGTGCCGACCAGCATGTCATAGACACCGTCGGCGGGGACCGGGCCGGAATCTTGCGCAAACGCGTGAGTTGCCACGAGCGAGACCAGCAGCGCGAAACCTTTTATCATCGAACGGGCGGAACGCAGAGGCGCGGGCCGCACCGCCCGCAACGAAGCGGATTGCGCGGTGGCAGCGGAAAGAGAACTCGAAACGGCACGCGTAGCGGCACGACGACTACGAAGCATAGGACCTCCTGGACATCAGGTATTGGATACAAGCGGTTGTAATGGTGTCTCTGGTCTGCCGCGCGGTGAGTCGAGCGTTTGTTCTTATCGTGGCAAGTATAAAAGCGCAGGTAGGATCATGCAGCGAAACCGGCTACCGATACCGGCTTATACATCGGGTATGCATGGGTAGCCATTGCCCCGTCTGATGGGGAATTTTTTCAATCGCGTCAATCGCGTCCTTACGCGAATCACACTACGGGAGTCTTCATGAACGTCACACTCAGCCTGGGCCCGCTCGTTTCGTTGATCGCCGGCATTCTGATTCTGGTCATGCCGCGTCTGTTGAACTACATCGTCGCGCTCTATCTGATCATCATCGGCATCATCGGGATCTTCGGCGTGGGGTCGACGCACTTCTGAGCACACTTCCGGGCGACGACGGACCGTTGCGCGCAGCCCTTCGGCGCCACGAACTGAAAGACAGTCGCAAGGAACGCAACCGGGCGCGGGGTCGGCCCGGTGCGGGTCCGAATCGTTCTGAATCGTTCTGAATCGCAGGAAACGGTCGTGACAAAGCAGGCCGCTTGCAGCAGCCATGAATACAGCGGGAAAAAACCGGCGAATGCGCGCCATGAAACGCGCTCACGACAAGCGCAAGCGCACTCGCGGCGAACGTGCCGGCTCAGCGGCGTGCCGGGTGTGCCCTTATCGGCCTGTCCGCGCTCCCCGGCCCGGCTTGTGCGGCCGGTCAGCCGTTCGACAACTGATCGAGCCGCAACCGCCCCTGCAACGACAATCCGCCGACGGCATAATGACCCCCACCTTCCTGATAGCGCCGGAAGCACGCACGCTCGATCAGAAAAGCGGCCGCAGTAAGCATGCCGTTGCGGCTCAGGCCAAGGCGGCCGCAATCGAGCGGCAACATCGAATCGTCGTTCAGTTCGCTAGCGGCGGAGAGAATCTTGATGCAATCGGCTTTCGATGGGTTCAGCATAGCTTTCGTCCTCGGAAACGGCGTCTGCATGCGCCATGGGCAAGGCCGGGCGTGATCCGGAAGGCTCCGGGCATCGGCTTGAAATCCGATTGTAGGCAGTGGATTTAAAGATTACCAACTCGCGTTTTGCCGCATTGCTTCAAAAAAACAGAACGAACCAAAGCGCATCGTGCGAGTCCCGTAATAACCATGACCGAGACGCCGCGGTTCGCGCCGCGCGTCATAACCGATACGCTTATCCATGCCTGCACTTATCGAAGACTATGCGCTCATCGGCGACGGCCACACGGCCGCGCTCGTCTCCCGCGACGGTTCCGTCGACTGGCTCTGCTGGCCGCGCTTCGACTCCGGCGCGTGCTTCGCGGCCCTGCTCGGCACCCCCGACAACGGCCGCTGGCTGATCTCCCCGGTCTCGGATACGCCACCCACCATCACGCGCCGCTATCGCGGCGAAACGCTGATTCTCGAAACCGATTTCGACACGCCCGAAGGCGCCGTCACGCTGATCGATTTCATGCCGCCGGGTAACGGGTGGTCGGAGATGGTGCGGATTGTCGTCGGCAAACGCGGCACCGTGAAGATGAAGATGGAACTGGTGCTGCGCTTCGACTACGGCTTTTCGATTCCGTGGGTCGACCGTCTGAAGCACGACAGCGGCATTAAGGCGATCGTCGGGCCGGATAACGCGGTGCTGCGCACGCCGGTCGAGTTGCGCGGCGAGGACATGAAAACCATCGCCGAATTCACCGTGAGCGAGGGCGAGCGCGTGCCGTTCGCGCTGGCGTATGCGCCGTCGCATCTGCGTATTCCGCCCGCGCGCGATCCGCACACATCGCTCGCGCGCACCGAGAATCACTGGCTCGAATGGTCGGCGCGCGGCACGGTGGAAGGCCGCTGGGCCGAGCCGATCCGCCGCTCGCTGATCACGCTGAAGGCGCTTGCCTACGAGCCGACCGGCGGAATCGTCGCCGCGCCCACCACGTCGCTGCCGGAGCAGCTCGGCGGCACGCGCAACTGGGACTACCGCTACTGCTGGCTGCGCGACGCCACCATCACCCTGCTCGCGATGATGCGCGGCGGCTATTACGACGAAGCGCGCGCATGGCGAAGCTGGCTCGGCCGCGTGATGGCGGGCGCGCCCGAGCAGTTGCAGATCATGTACGGGATCGCGGGCGAGCGGCGTCTGCCCGAATTCGAAATCGACTGGCTGCCGGGCTACCAGGGCGCGAGCCCGGTGCGCATCGGCAACAACGCGGTCGGCCAGCGGCAACTCGACGTCTACGGCGAAGTGATGAACGCGCTGCATCTGGCGCGCGTCGGCGGCTTGCAGGCGGACGACACGGCGTGGAACGTGCAGTGCGCGCTGCTGAAACACTTGGACACGATTTGGCGGGAGCCCGACGAAGGCATCTGGGAAACGCGCGGCGGCCGCCGGCATTTCACGTTCTCGAAAGTGATGGCGTGGGTCGCGTTCGATCGCGCGATCCGTTCGGCCGAGATGTTCAAACTCGACGGCCCGCTCGACGAGTGGCGCGCCACCCGCGACACGATCCACGCGGAAGTCTGCGAGAAGGCATGGAATGCCGATCTCAATGCGTTCTCGCAGTTCTACGGCAGCGACCAACTCGACGCCAGCGTGCTGCTGATGCCGATGGTCGGCTTCCTGCCGCCGCAGGATCCGCGAGTGAAAGGCACGGTGGCGGCGATCGAACGTGATCTGATGCACGACGGCTTCGTGATGCGCTACCGCACCACCGAATACGACGATGGCCTGCCGCCCGGAGAAGGCACGTTTCTCGCGTGTTCGTTCTGGATGGTGGACAACCTCGCGCTGCAAGGCCGGATGGACGAAGCCATCGCGATGTACGAGCGGCTGCTCGCGCTGTGCAACGATGTCGGGCTACTCGCCGAGGAGTACGATCCGGCTGCGAAGCGCCTGGTCGGCAACTTCCCGCAGGCGTTCTCGCATGTGGCGCTGGTGCACACTGGCTTGAACCTGATGAAGCACGAACAGGAGATGGCGCAGGCGACGGGCCAGCCGCCCCATAGCGGCACGATGGAAGACGAACTTAAGGCTGAGGCAAGCCCTGATAGCGGCGCAGCAACATCGTCAGTAGCATGATTTAGTGACAATTTGCATGCGCGCCGCATGCAAATTGCTGCATTGCACAAGTACGCTGAGTTCGATATGATCGATCAGACTGTCGGCCGAAAATCAATGTGCCCACAACCAAATTTGGCCCGCCACAACGCCTCACGCGTGTTTGCGAAGCCCCATGCGAACCGCTTAAAACGGAGCACCCATGCTCTACCAACTGCATGAATTCCAGCGGGCAATGTTGAGCCCGCTCACCGCCTGGGCCCAGGCCGCGTCAAAATCCTTCGCGAATCCTGCCAGTCCTCTAGCCTATGTGCCGGGCGCCACGCGCCTCTCAGCCGGGTACGAACTACTCTACCGACTGGGTAAAGATTACGAAAAGCCCGAGTTCAACCTCCATCAGATTGTCAAAGACGGCCATAACATTCCGATCATCGAACAGACGATCGTCGAAAAGCCGTTCTGCCGCCTGATGCGCTTCAAGCGTTTCGCCGACGACAGCGACGCTGTTACCCAATTGAAAGATGAACCGGTCGTGCTGGTTTGCGCACCGTTGTCGGGACACCACGCCACGCTGCTGCGCGACACCGTTCGCACGTTGCTGCAAGACCACAAGGTCTACCTGACCGACTGGATCGACGCGCGCATGGTGCCGCTCGAAGCCGGCGAGTTTCATCTGGACGATTACATCGCGTACATTCAGGAATTCATCCGCCACATCGGCGCGAAGAATCTGCATGTGATCTCGGTATGTCAGCCGACCGTGCCGGTGCTCGCCGCTATTTCGCTGATGGCGAGCCGCGGCGAAGACACGCCGCGCACCATGACGATGATGGGTGGCCCGATCGACGCCCGCAAGAGCCCGACTTCGGTCAACTCGCTCGCCACGCAGCACTCGTACGAATGGTTCGAGAACAACGTGATTTTCACGGTGCCGCCCAACTATCCGGGCGTGGGCCGCAAGGTTTATCCGGGCTTCCTGCAGCACACCGGTTTTGTCGCGATGAATCCGGAGCGTCACGCAGCGTCGCACTGGGATTACTACCAGAGCCTCCTGCGCGGTGACGAAGACGACGCGGAAGCGCATCGCCGCTTCTATGACGAGTACAACGCCGTGCTCGACATGGACGCGGACTATTACCTCGACACGATCCGCGTGGTGTTCCAGGAATTCCGTCTTGCCGAAGGTACGTGGGACGTGTCCGGCGAACGCGTGCGGCCGCAGGACATCACGAAAACCGCGCTCTTCACGATCGAAGGCGAACTGGACGACATTTCCGGCGACGGCCAGACCTATGCCGCGCACGACTTGTGCACCAGCATTCCCGAGCAGGACAAGCGCCATTTCACTGCGGAAAAATGCGGGCACTACGGCATTTTCTCGGGACGCCGCTGGCGCACCATCATTTATCCGCAATTGCGCGAGTTCATCCTTGAGCACAATAAGGCGCCCAAGGTTGCGAAGGAAAAAGTCGAAGCCTGAGTAAATCCCAGGTGATACCGCGAGCAGCAATTTGCACAACGGCCTCTTTCGAGGCCGTTGTTGTTTGCGAACGTTGCAGGTTCGTGGCGTGTCGACTGTGCGCTTATTGCGAATTACCCGCAAATTAATGCCGCTTTAAAACTCGCACACGTTAGCGGCGTCTTCACCCCACCCTTTTACTTTCGCAACAGATACGCGAGCAGCAACTCGGTATTCATCTGGATCACTTCACTGCGTTCGGCGGGGCTGCTGAAGTCGCGGCCGAGTGTTGCCTCGAGCGTGAAGCGATTGGACACGATGTAATAACCCATGCCCGACAGCGTCACGTAAAAGCGCAACGGATCGACGTTTGTGCGAAATAACCCAGCACGCTGACCGCGTTCGAGGATGCCGCCGAGCGTGGCGACGATCGGCGAGATCATTTCGCGGATGCGCGTCGATTTCTGCATGTAGCGTGCTTCATGCAGATTCTCGTTATTGATGAGACGCAGCAACTCGGGATGATCGCGGTAGTAATCCCAAACAAAATGCGCAAGACGCGTGACCGCCTCGACCGGCGCAGAGCCGCTCAGTTCGAGCGTACGTTCGGCTTCGTTGAGCGCGCTAAAAGCATGCTCGAGAACAGCGGTGAAAAGCTGCTCCTTACTACCGAAGTAGTAATACAGCATTCGTTCATTCGTTTCCGCGCGGCGGGCGATCTGATCGACGCGCGCGCCGAATAGCCCTCCATTTGCAAACTCTTCGGCCGCCGCAAGCAAAATGCGGCGCCTCGTGCCTTCAGGATCTCTTTTGATTTTCGGCTGATTCATGGTGGCATCGTCTTCGTGAGCCGCGTTATCCGGGTCGTGCCGCCGGTCTCTCCTCGGACCTGCACCGGCAGCACTGAACGGGCGCGCCATGGTTGGGGGACACCCTTCTGCGGTCTTTCGAAAAAGCGCTTCGATTATGGCACATGGATTGCGGATGGCAATTGGGGAAATCGGCGATAATGTGCCATTTAGTTCAAGCTGTGCGGCCGCAAGCCGAACCCCACGTCGTGACCGTGACAGACATACAAATACTCGCGGATCGCATTGAAGATCTGCTGCCCCAAACGCAATGCACGAAGTGCGGTTACCCCGCATGCCGTCCCTACGCCGAAGCCGTCGCAAATGGCGAAGCCAATTACAACCAGTGCCCGCCCGGAGGTATCGAGGGCGTCGCGCGTCTTGCTGCATTGCTCGGCAAACCGGTAATTCCGCTCAATTCCGCCAATGGCGTCGAACGGGCGCGTCCGTTGGCGGTTATCGACGAACAGGTTTGCATCGGCTGCACGTTGTGCATGCAGGCATGTCCGGTCGATGCAATAGTTGGTGCACCGAAACAGATGCACACCGTTATCGCCGAACTCTGCACCGGTTGCGATCTGTGCGTGCCGCCCTGCCCGGTCGATTGTATTTCGATGCCGCCGGTCACCGGCGACGCAACCGGCTGGGATGCATGGAGCCAGAGCCAGGCCGACGCTGCGCGCACTCGCCACAACCAGCGCGAAGCGCGTCTTGCTCGCGAACGCGAAGCCGCAGAAGCCCGTGCTGCGGCGCGGCGAGCCGGTACGGCTGCCGACGCCCCCGTGTTGAGTCCATGCGCCACGCAAACCGCCGAAGCTGCGGCGCCGAGCAACGCTCCCGCCGCCGACGACGCCGAAGCGAAGAAACGCGCGATCATCCAGGCCGCGCTCGAACGTGCTCGCAAAAAGAAAGAGGAGTTGGCGGCCAAGGGCCAAGGTCCGCGGAATACGGATCAGGTCAGCGCCGACGTGCAGGCTCAGATCGACGCCGCCGAAGCGCGCCGCCGCCGTCTCGGACTCACCGCCGAAGGCAACGGCGATGCCGACAAACCGTCCAACCCGCGCTAGTCGCCCGTCAACTCCAGCTCCGCATGAACGCGAACAAACGCCGCGCCATCTACGAAACGCTTCAGAGCCTGAATCCGCATCCGACCACCGAGCTTGAGTACACCTCACCGTTCGAATTGCTGATCGCCGTGCTGCTGTCGGCGCAGGCCACCGACGTGTCGGTCAACAAGGCGATGCGCAAGATGTTCCCGGTCGCGAACACGCCGCAGAAGGTTTTCGATCTCGGCGAAGAAGGGGTGACCGGCTACATCAAGACGATCGGGCTGTATCGCACCAAGGCGAAGAATGTCATCGCAACGTGCCGGATTCTGCTCGACCAGTACGGTGGCGAGGTGCCGGAAGATCGCGAGGCGCTCGAAAGTCTGCCGGGGGTCGGGCGGAAAACGGCTAACGTGATCCTGAATACGGCGTTCGGCCATCCGACCATCGCGGTCGATACGCACATCTTTCGGGTTGCCAATCGAACCGGGCTCGCGCCGGGCAAAGACGTTCGCACGGTCGAGGCGGCGCTGGAAAAATTCACTCCCGCCGAGTTCAAGCAGGATGCGCACCACTGGCTGATTTTGCACGGCCGCTATGTGTGCCGGGCGCGCAGGCCGGAATGCTGGCATTGCGCGATCGAGCCGCTTTGCGAGTTCAAGCCGAAAACGCCGCCGCCGGATCTTTGAGAACGAGAATGCCGGGGCTGGCGGCTCCAGCAGCCTCCACCACCCCGGCGTAAAATATCCACCTGCTCGCGCATGCGTTGCGCTCAAAGCATTCCACTTAAATACGCACCGGTCCCACGATGTTTAATCCCAGCCGCGACGAAGTTCGTCTCTTTTTCACCGACACCTGGCGCAAACAGCGCAAAGGCGAGATTCTGACGCCGCTGGAGGCCATTGCCGCCGACTGGATCGTCGAACATCCCGAATATCACGCCGACCTGAGCGACGGCGGCGCCGCGCAAGCGCAGGACTACTCGCCGGAACGCGGTCAGACGAACCCGTTCCTGCATCTGTCGATGCATCTGGCCATCACCGAACAGTTGTCGATCGACCAGCCGCCGGGCATTCGCGCGGCGCATGAGCGCCTCGCCGCTCGCCTCGGCTCGACTCACGAAGCGCAGCACGCGATCATGGATTGCCTCGGCGAGACCATCTGGGAAGCGCAGCGCACCGGTACGCCGCCGGATACGGATGCTTATCTGCAACGCATCGAACGCCGCGCCACGCGCGATTGATGAAGCGAGCAGCGGTTGCGGACGCGGGAAAGGCAATGTCGGCAAGTGTATGGCCGCCGCTCGGCGGCACACTGGCGCGCAAGAGTTAGGGTTTAGCTTTAGCTCCAGGAATGACGGCCACGACACCGTCAGCCAGCGGCACCGTCCGATACAGACTCAGGCCGTGGCGTCATGAAAAACGTGCAGCGGTCGAAAGTAAACTCCTTGTCCAAAGCCAAAACCGTCCCAAGTCTCCCAAAACAAAACACCTCGCCGAAGCGAGGTGTTTTCAATCCGAGGCTCAATCCAAAAGCACGCGCAAAACGCGCAGCGCCGTTACTTCTTCTGCACCAGATCGCCGCTCAGCGATTCGATGTAAGCCGCGATATCTTTCATGTCGTTCGGCGAAAGGCTCTGCACCTGCGCCTGCATGATCGCGTTGTTGCGCCCGAGGTGCGGATTGCCGTTGCCCATCTGGTATTGACGCAGCGCCCAGTAGACATAGTCGGAATGCTGTCCCGCCAGCTTCGGATATTCAGGACTGACCGGCTTGTTCAGGTTGACGCCGTGACATGCCGCACAGTTGTGGCTGTCGGCCAGCACCTTGCCGTTGCCGGCGTCGGCAGCGTGCGCGAAGTTCGCTGCGCCCAGCCCCATCATTACCGCCGACGCGCATGCAGCCTTGAACACCGTGTGGAGTGCCTGTTGTGGCTTAATCATGAATTCTCCTATCCCGCGAATAGTTATAGCCGGGTGACCGACGCCGATCACTTGTCGGGATTGCTTTTCGAAGAGGAATTTTGCGCCGCGTAGTAAGCAGCGATGTCGGCGATGTCCTGATCCGACAGCGTGACGGCGATGGCATGCATGGTCTCGAAGTGCCGGTCACCCTTCTTGTAGCCATGCAACGCGTTTTCGAGGTAGGCCTGATTCTGGCCGCCCAGCATGGGTACGCGGTACACCTCGGGATACGCCGTGCGATATTCGGGGATGCCGTGGCAGCCGATACACATCGCGACTTTGCTCTGGCCGGCCTTGGCGTTACCTACGACATCCGCTGCCTGCGCACTGGCCGCGAAGCCCCCAAATACCGACAGCGCAACGATCACAACGTTTTTGCCAACGAATTTATTCATAGCATGTAACCTGGCTTGAGGGGAGACGGGCGCCCGGAAAGGCAACGACCCACGCCGTTCTTCTTGTAGGGTAGCCACGCAGGCCAAAAAAATCGGGCTAATTGTACCGCGCTGTCGCTCCGAACGTCCACCGGGCGGGGCTGCGGGGGCGGCTCATCAAAGCCTTGCCGCAGGACCGGCCGTTTTACCGCGAAAGTCCCGCCAGGCAAGGTTTTTCGTCCGACTAAAGCAGCCGCCGACCGGCTTCGCCGAGCCGCGCAAAACGCCCACGCAGCGCACTCATACAGCGTTTACCCGCTGCCTGTATTCGATGCGATTCAGTAGCTCATTCGGCAGCTCACGCGGCACGCCTCCCGAACGCTTTGCGAATCGTGGCAATGCCAGCCGGCAGACCCACGGCAACGCCCAATTTGCCATGGATACATCCGCTTCCGCATGCCCCGGCGCGGACGACATCGCACGCCACATCGCGGGTCATACCATACGCGAGCCGGTTTCAAGGCAACAGGTCTTCTGACTTATACTGGGTTTTTTCCAAAAAAGAGCACCTCGCCATGCGTTTCGAAGGCTCATCGCAGTACGTCGCCACCGACGACCTCAAGCTCGCGGTCAACGCCGCGATGACGCTGAAGCGCCCGCTGCTGATCAAGGGCGAACCCGGCACCGGCAAGACCATGCTCGCCGAAGAAGTCGCCGCCGCGCTCGGCATGCCGCTATTGCAGTGGCATATCAAGTCGACCACCAAGGCCCAGCAGGGTCTGTACGAATACGACGCGGTGTCGCGTCTGCGCGACTCGCAACTCGGCGACGAGCGCGTCAAGGACATCCGCAACTACATCGTCAAGGGCGTGCTGTGGCAGGCGTTCGAGTCGGACGAGCAAGTCGTGCTGCTGATCGACGAGATCGACAAGGCCGACATCGAATTCCCGAACGACCTGCTGCGCGAACTCGACCGTATGGAGTTCTACGTGTACGAGACGCACGAGCTGATCCGCGCGAAAAAGCGCCCGCTCGTGATCATCACGTCGAACAACGAAAAAGAGCTGCCGGATGCGTTCCTGCGCCGCTGCTTCTTCCACTACATCAAGTTCCCCGATCCGGTGACGATGCAGCAGATCGTCGAGGTGCATTACCCCGGCATCAAGAAGGACCTGCTCGCCGCGGCCATGCAGAGCTTTTTCGAACTGCGCAACGTGGCGGGGTTGAAGAAAAAGCCGTCCACGTCGGAATTGCTCGACTGGCTCAAGCTGCTGCTCGCCGAAGACATTCCGCCCGAAGCGCTGCGCTCGTCGGATCAGAAGCAGATCATTCCGCCGCTGCACGGCGCGTTGCTGAAAAACGAGCAGGACGTGGGCCTGTTCGAGCGGCTGATTTTC
The DNA here is from genome assembly GCF_900099835.1 of Paraburkholderia fungorum. Taxonomy (NCBI): domain Bacteria; kingdom Pseudomonadati; phylum Pseudomonadota; class Betaproteobacteria; order Burkholderiales; family Burkholderiaceae; genus Paraburkholderia; species Paraburkholderia fungorum. The sequence goes on along the minus strand of NZ_FNKP01000001.1, from coordinate 1,314,036 downwards.
ATGAACCGCAATAACCGTTGAGCAGTGATTGGCCAGCGGTTCGGATCGCGTTGACCACGATCGACCGCTGACTGGCGAGACCAGTCGGCGGCAACGCAATCCAGACCGCCAGCCGGTGTGAACACAGCGCCGCTCGCCCGTCGCCGCTGTGGCAACTATCTCGCATGGGACCCAGCATGCTGATCGATTTCTTCTACTCGTTGCGCGCCGCCAAACTGCCGGTGTCGGTCAAGGAATATCTGACGCTGCTCGAAGCGCTCAAAGCGAACGTGATCGCGCCGTCGCTCGACGAGTTCTATTACCTGGCACGCATCACGCTAGTCAAGGACGAGCAGTATTTCGACAAGTTCGATCAGGCGTTCGGCGCGTATTTCAACGGCGTCGCGCAGGCGTCGGAACTCGCCTTCGACGTGCCGCTCGACTGGCTTAAAAAGAAGCTGCAACGCGATCTGTCGCCGGAAGAAAAAGCGCAGATCGAAGCGATGGGCGGCCTCGACAAGCTGATGGAACGCCTGAAGGAACTGTTCGACGAACAGAAAGAGCGTCACGAAGGCGGTAGCAAATGGATCGGCACGGGCGGCACGTCGCCGTTCGGCAACGGCGGCTATAACCCGGAAGGCGTGCGCATCGGCGGCGATGCGGGCGGCAACCGCACCGCCGTGAAAGTGTGGGAAGCCCGCGCGTATCGCGATTACGACGATCAGGTCGAAATCGGCACGCGCAATATCAAGGTCGCGCTGCGCCGTCTGCGTCGCTTCGCCCGCGAAGGCGCGGCCGAAGAGCTCGATCTGCCCGACACGATCCGCAGCACCGCCGCGAACGCGGGCTGGCTCGATCTGAAGATGGTGCCGGAGCGGCACAACAAGGTGAAAGTGCTGATGCTGCTCGATGTGGGCGGCTCGATGGACGACCACATCAAGCGCACTGAAGAGCTCTTCTCGGCAGCCAAGGCCGAGTTCAAGCATCTCGAGTTTTATTATTTTCACAATTGCGTCTACGACTTCCTGTGGAAAAATAACCGCCGCCGTCACGCGGAACGGATGCCGACCTGGGACCTGCTGCACAAATTCACGCCCGACTACAAGCTGATCTTCGTCGGCGACGCGACCATGAGCCCCTATGAAGTGCTGCAGCCGGGCGGCTCGGTGGAGTACAACAACGCCGAAGCCGGCGCAGTCTGGCTGCGCCGGCTCGCGGACCACTTCCCGCATTTTGCGTGGCTCAATCCCGAGCCGGAAGGTTTGTGGGCGTACCGGCAGTCGGTCAGCGCAATCCGCGAAGTGCTGGGGCAGCGGATGTATCCGCTGACGCTTGCCGGGCTGGAAACCGCGATGCGCGTTCTGAGCAAATAGCCTGGGCCTCGCTTTGGATCAGGGGCTTCAGGTCAGGTTTCGCATCACGTTTGGGTCACGTTTAATTCTCGACTATAAGAAAACATCTGCATGAGTCCATCTTCATCGCCTGAGCTGTCGCCAGCGGCCACGCCGCCCAAACGCATCAATCCACTCGCCGACACGTCGCTGTCCGCCATCGTCGCGGGTTTCGTCGCGATGATGACCGGCTACACGAGTTCGCTCGTGCTGATGTTCCAGGCGGGCCAGGCCGCGCATCTGACCGATGCGCAGATTTCGTCGTGGATCTGGGCGCTGTCGATCGGCATGGCCGTGTGCACGATTGGGCTGTCGCTGCGCTTTCGCGCGCCGATCGTGATTGCCTGGTCGACGCCCGGCGCGGCGCTACTGGTTTCATCGCTGCCGCATGTGTCGTACCCGGAGGCGATCGGCGCATTTATCGTCTGCGCGGTGCTGTTGACGGTGGTCGGCCTGACCGGCTGGTTCGACACGCTGATGAAGAAAATTCCGGCGGGTATCGCGTCGGCGTTGCTGGCCGGGATTCTGTTCGAGATCGGCATCGAGATTTTCCGCGCTGCGCAGTTCCAGACCGCGCTCGTGCTGGTGATGTTCTTCACTTACCTGATCATCAAGCGGATCGCCCCTCGCTATGCAATCGTGACGACGCTGGTGGTCAGCACGGTGGCCGCGGGTGTCCTCGGGCTGCTCGATTTCAGCCGGTTTCACGTTGCGCTGGCCCACCCGGTGTTCACCTTCCCGGCGTTTTCGGTGGCGGCCAGCGTGAGCATCGGCATTCCGCTGTTCGTGGTGGCGATGGCCTCGCAGAATGTGCCGGGCATCGCCGTGCTGCGCGCCGACGGCTACACCACGCCGTCAGCGCCGCTGATTTCAACCACCGGCATCGCGTCGCTGCTGCTCGCACCGTTCGGCTCGCACGGCATCAATCTTGCCGCGATCACGGCAGCGATCTGCACCGGCCCCGAAGCGCACGAAAACCACGACAAGCGATACACCGCCGCCGTCTGGTGCGGCATTTTCTATCTGATCGCCGGGACTTTCGGCGCGACGATTGCCGCGTTGTTCGCCGCGCTGCCGAAGGCGCTGGTTGTGTCGGTCGCGGCTTTGGCCCTGTTCGGCTCGATCATGAGCGGCCTCGCCAACGCGATGCAGGACGTGAAGCAGCGCGAAGCGGCGCTGGTGACGTTCATGGTGACGGCGTCGGGGCTGACCTTGCTGTCGATCGGCTCGGCGTTCTGGGGGCTCGTCGCGGGCGTGCTGACGCAACTGGTGTTGAATGCGCGTCGCGCGTGAGCAGGCTTGCCCGCGCTAGCGGCTGTACCGCTGTGCCACCCAAAAATCCGTTTGAACGGATCGCCGAGTCCAACTGTCAATACCGGTTCAGGCGATCCGCCATAGAATAGAAGCATCCGTCAGCGTTCCCGGCCAGATTGTGGGAATGCTGCAGCGTGACCCGCGGCCGCCGTCGCTGATTCGTCCAGTCAGTCAGGCGGCGACCTCATTTCTCCTGAACCACGGCGCAAGCGCGCCCTGAAGGCTCGAACATGACAACCGCACTCGACCAACTCAAGCAATACACCACCGTCGTCGCCGATACCGGCGACTTCCAGCAGCTTGCCCAATACAAGCCGCAGGACGCGACCACCAATCCGTCGCTGATTCTCAAAGCGGTCCAGAAGGACGACTACAAGCCGCTGCTCGAAAAGACCGTCAAGGCACATTCGACGAAGCCGGTCGGCGAAATCATCGACCAGTTGCTGATCGCCTTCGGCACCGAAATCCTGAAGATCATCCCGGGCCGTGTGTCGACCGAAGTCGACGCGCGCCTGTCGTTCGACACCGAAGCGTCGATCGCCAAGGGCCGCGAACTGATCGCGCTGTACAAGGACCACGGCATCGGCCGCGAACGCGTGCTGATCAAGCTGGCGTCGACGTGGGAAGGCATCCGCGCGGCCGAAGTGCTGCAGAAGGAAGGCATCCACTGCAACATGACGCTGCTGTTCTCGCTGGCCCAGGCCGCAGCCTGCGCGGAAGCGGGCGCGCAACTGATCTCGCCGTTCGTCGGCCGGATTTACGACTGGTACAAGAAGAACGCCGGCAGCGCGTGGGACGAAGCGAAAGACGGCGGCGCGAACGATCCGGGCGTCAAATCGGTGCGTCGCATTTACGCTTACTACAAGAAGTTCGGCTACAAGACCGAGGTGATGGGCGCGAGCTTCCGTACGCCCGGTCAGGTTCTGGAACTGGCTGGCTGCGATCTGCTGACCATCAGCCCGGATCTGCTGCAAAAACTGCAGGAAAGCACCGAGAAGGTGGAGCGCAAGCTGTCGCCGGAAATGTCGAATGACGCGAGCATCGAACGCGTGCCGGTCGACGAATCGTCGTTCCGTTTCCTCGTCAACGACGAGGCGATGGCAACTGAAAAGCTGGCTGAAGGCATTCGCGCATTTGCCGCCGATGCCGTGAAGCTGGAGAAGCTGATTGACGCGCTGCGGTAAGCGCTAGCGCCGTACGCCGGTCATTCGGACTTCGCGGCTGGTGTAAGCACCCAGATTTCGATAGCGCTTTGTGCTGGCGAAGATCGAAACAAGCGGCCCGGAACTGTATGGTTCCGGGCCGCTTGTCGTTTCAGGCAGCGCTCGGACGCTGCACGGCGGAGCAAGAACTATCTAAGTCTGCGCCAACCCGCTCGCCGTTCGCAGACGCTTGCGCCAAAGCCGTTAGTTGCCTCTGCCGCACAGTCGGTGGACGCCAGCCTCTGCCCCCGCCACCCTACGCAATAACGTCACAATCCCCACGACAACGGACGACTACAATCGTCTGCACGCCCTTCCCCGCTGCCATCAGGCGAGGAGCCCGGCGCTGCTGACCCAATAACGGGAGACGATCATGTACGTTCAGCCTTACGTGTTTTTCAACGGCCGTTGTGAAGAGGCGCTCGAGTATTACAGCGCAAAGCTCGGTGCCGAAGTGACCTTCAAGATGCGCTACAAGGACGCGCCGCCCGACGCGCAGAACCAGCGCCCCGGTCTCGAAGAAAAAATCATGCACGCGAGCGTGCAGGTGGGCTCGACCAACTGGATGGCGTCCGACGGCAATTGCGATCCGAACGACAGGATGAGCGGCTTCAGCCTGGCGCTCACCGCCGACGACGCGGCCTCCGCGAAAAAATATTTCGATGCGCTCGCCGACGGCGGCCAGGTCGTCATGCCGCTTCAGCCGACCTTCTGGAGCACCGGCTTCGGCATGCTGGTCGACCGCTTCGGGCTGATGTGGATGGTGTCGGAACCCGACCGCCCCGACTCCGCGCCCGCCTAAACCTTAAGCAAAGTCCGCGAATGCCGCTCGATGTTCCAGTTCGGCTCGGTTTCCAGCAACAGCGCGCGCAGCCGGTCCACCTGCTCCGCGAGCCGCTGCCCAAGCCAGTACGGCCCCTGCAGATCGGGCGGCAGCGTCAACGCGAGATCCGCGTGATGCTGCGCGAGCGGCGACGCAGCCGGAATGCTGTAATGCGTGACGCGGCCGAAGCGCAGTGCGCGCGCCATTGCCAGCAGAATGCCACGCACCGCACGAACTTCGACGCCGCATTGCGCTGAATACGCGGCGCGCGCGGCGGCGTCGGCGTGCATCAGCGGACCGGTCGCGAGCAATTCCAGCGCGCTCAACACCGAGCGATGCAGCCGCTGAATTTCCTCCAGTTTCGACTGCGGTACGTCGATTTCCTTCGCCACCGACGGCATCAGCGAGCGCAATTGCACCAGCCGCTTGTTGATCAGCAGAAAGCGTTTGACCTGCTCTTCCTCGCTGATCGTGCCGCCGTCGATCAGCCGCGCGTAGACCGACGCGCATTCGCGCAGATTCGCCGCGAGCCCGTAGCGCCAGGAATAGGTCGCGTGCAGCGGCAGCGCGAACGAAAACGCCAGCGCGATCACGATGCCGATCAGCACGTTCAGCGTGCGCCACAGGCCGACGTCGATCAGATTGTCGCCGTGCCCCGCGACGATACACATCGTGATGGCCGTCAGCAGCCCGATATAGCCCGATGACCCGATCGCGAACCACGCGCAGATCGCGGCGACGATCGACATCAGCACATAAGTGAGCGGCAGCGAGCCGATCAGATTCTGCTGCACGATCAGCACCAGCCCGATGGTCGCGCCGAGCAGCGTCCCGGCCGCGCGCTCGGCCGCTTTCTTGCGGATATTGCCGTGATGCTGCAAGCCGCCGATCACCACCAGCAGCGTCACCGACGACCAGATGCCGTGCGGAATATCGATGCCGGTCGTCGCCAGGATCGAAAACAGCATGGCGAGACCGACGCGCAGACTGTGCAGCACCTTCGCGTGCCGATAGCGGTAATACGGCGAGGTGACCGCGCGGACCGCCCGGCTGAGCGCCGAACGGCGTGGAATCACGGTGCGGGAATCGGCAGAGGCCATGGCGGCGCGTCGGACGCGGTGAGGGACGGTTTCGCTATCGTGCCCTGGAGTGCGAGGTAAAGACAAACGCTGCGACGCCCGAGCCGTCCGGATAGACAGTTGCGATCAACACGTAAAGCAATCCGCGCGCGGACTTCCGTATCGACAAAAACAAACGCCCGCACGCTTTCGCGTGCGGGCGTTGTGTCGCGTTGTATCGTCAGCGCGCCATGATCAAACAGGGCAATGCAAACAGCTGGCCAAACAGAATCGGCTCAGACGATAAAGATCAGCCCTCGACCACGTCCAGATAATCCTCCGGACGCGTGCGGTCTTCGGCGCGCTTCATGCCGAACGCGCGCACTAGCAGGCTCACCACGACCGACACCACCAGGTTCACGATCAGCGACCACACCGCCGCATAGCCCGGAATCGCCATGCCGAACAGGTGAATCGTGAAGATCGAGCTGGCCAGCTTCAGCGAAATCGCCATCCACGTGCCGGTGGCAATGCCGACCGCCCAGCCGATCAGCAGGCCGCGATAGTCGAGCACGCGCGTGAACAGACCGAGCACGATGGCCGGCAACGTCTGGATGATCCAGATGCCGCCGAGCAGTTGCAACTGGATCGCGTACGTCAGCGGCAGACCGAGAATGAACGCGACCGCGCCGACCTTGACGATCAGCGACACCAGCTTCGCGACATTGGTCTCCTGCTCGTGCGTCATGTTGCGGTTGATGAACTCCTTGTGCACGTTGCGCGTATACAGGTTCGCGGCCGCAATCGACATGATCGCCGCCGGCACCAGCGCGCCGATCCCGATTGCTGCGAACGCGACGCCGACGAACCACGACGGGAAGAAGTGCAGGAACAGCGCGGGCACCGCGAAGTTCGGGCCGAACGCCTTGAAGTACGGCGCGAATTCCGGCATGTCCTTCACGCCCGACGCGAGCGCCATGAAGCCGAGCAGCGCGAGCAGGCCAAGCACCAGCGAGTACGCCGGCAGCATCGCCATATTGCGGCGGATCGTGTTACCCGATTTCGACGACAGCACCGCCGTGATCGAATGCGGATACAGGAACAGCGCGAGCGCCGAGCCGACCGCCAGCGTCGCGTACGCGCTATAGCCGTTCAGGCTGGACACATCCGGCGACTTCAGCAGCAGTTTGGCCGGCGGCACGACGCCGAAAATGTGACCGAAGCCGCCCAGCTGCGGCGGAATCACGATGATCGCCGCGAAGATCGTCACGTAGATCAGGATGTCCTTGACCACCGCGATCATCGCCGGTGCGCGCAGGCCCGATGTGTACGTGTACGCCGCGAGAATCGCGAACGCGATGATCAGCGGCAGATCGCCGACAAAGCCCGTGGTGTCGAAACCCAGCGCGCCGATCACCACTTCGATCCCGACCAGTTGCAACGCGATATACGGCATGGTCGCGACGATGCCGGTCAGCGCGATCGCCAGAGCGAGCATCCGGCTGCCATAGCGTGCCGACACGAAGTCCGCCGATGTCACGTAGCCGTGACGTTTCGCAATACTCCACAGTTTCGGGAACACGACGAACGCGAACGGATAGATCAGGATCGTGTACGGCAGCGCGAAGAAACCCGTGGCGCCCGCGCCGAACACCAGCGCCGGCACGGCAATAAACGTATACGCCGTGTACAGGTCGCCGCCCAGCAGGAACCAGGTGACGATCGTGCCGAAGCGGCGGCCGCCCAGACCCCACTCTTCCAGATGCGCGAGGTCGCCGCGCCGCCAGTGGGCCGCGACGAAACCGAGAATCGTGACGCCGATAAAAAAGAGGACGAAGACAAAGGTTGCGGTGGCGTTCATTATCGTGCGCCTCCCTGCGTGCGGCCGTCGGTACGGGAACGCGTCTTGGTCTTGAAGTACACGAGCGCCGTGATCACGGCGCTGATCAGCACCCACAGAAGCTGGTACCAGTAGAAGAACGGGAAGTCGAACAGTTGCGGTTCGATCCTGTTGTACGACGGCACCCAGATCATCGCAATCCAGGGCAACAGCAGCAGCCACAGCCAGTGCTTGCTGGCCTTGTTGGCGTCGGCGTCGTGAGCCATGACGTCTCCTCTTCGTATTATTGAAATGTCGGCCCGTGTTCGACGGGAGGTGGATCCCACACTGAGGGCCGCCCCGCGGGTGCCACGGGCGCCCCGAAAGCTTCGAAAGAGTATAGGAGTCGCAAATGCGCGGTCAAGCAGGGACGACCCTTGGCGAAACCGTGCTTTTGACAAGGCTCGTTGACGATTGAAGGCGGGGAATTCGATGCGCGGGAAGCTCGCCTGGAAGGCGTCGCGCGGATACGGCGGAGGGTGGTGCAAAGCGGCGAGGTGCCTGCCGGACAGCCCGTTGCAGGCTGCCCGGCAGTGCCGGAGATCATGGAATCAGACGCTCAGACATTCAGACGGAGAACGACTCGCCGTTCTGCCCCGTCGATTCCTGCAGACCCTTGATCCACTTGCGCGCCGGCAGGCCGAGTTCCGCTTCGATCAGCTTCGCGCGCGTTTGCAGGGCGCTGAACGGCACGTCGAGCGCCGGTCCCGAGAACGCAATCGCGATGCGGTTGCCGTCGTGCACTTCCGGCAGCGCGACCACGCGGCCGTCGAACGCTTCGTTCAGACGCTTCATGTTGCGCACGAAGCTCGGGTGATCGCCGAACAGATTCACCGTCACCACGCCCGCATCGGTCAGACATGCGCGCACCGCGCGGTAGAAGCCGACGCTGTCGAGCACCGGGCCGCGCGCGGTCGCGTCATAGACGTCGATCTGCAACGCGCCGATCGTGCCGTGATTCGCGCGGTCGTTGACGAAGTCCCATGCATCGATTTCGTGCACGGTCAGACGGGCGTCGTCCTGCGGCAGGCCGAACATCGCGTGAGCAGCGATCACCACGGCCGGGTTCACTTCGACCGCCTCGACCTTCGCATCCGGCAGGAAACGGTACGCGAACTTGGTCAGCGCCGCCGCACCCAGACCGAGCTGGACGATGCGCTTCGGCGTTTCGATGAACAGCAGCCAGGCCATCATCTGCTGCGCGTATTCGAGTTCGATGTGATCGGGCTTGCGCAAACGCATCGCCCCTTGTACCCATTCCGTGCCGAAATGCAGGAAACGCACGCCGCCTTCTTCCGAGAATGTCACCGGCGCAAAACGCGGCTTGCGCGGCGTTTCGATTTGCGGCGCGTCTTGCAGATCGTCGTCGTGCAACGCGCGTTTGCTGTTGCGCGCCGGTTTCTGCGCAGCCTTTTGCACGGATTTAGCGGTTTTCTGTTTTCCGCCGACGCTGTCCGCGTCGCGGCTACGGAAGGCACGCGCCTCGGCCGAAGCGCGTTTGATCAAGTTCGTCATGTGAGGATGTCGCGTTGGAAACGCAATTTTTGGTCGAACGAGAGCATAGCATTCGACGGGGGCGGGGCTGGGTTTTGAGGTGGAGGTGAAGGCTTCGCGTTTGCTCCGCTCGTAGCGCAAAGCGAGTGCGTTTTTACGCACGATACTGTGAAGCGATTCGCCACGCATGATCTTCGCAAGCGAAGTCCATGCAGCGTTTATGCAACGCGATATTCATCGGGCATCACGCCGACGAGCGGCCAGGGACGCGGCCTGCAAATACGGTTAAACACGGCAACTCGCTGTAAATGCATGAGCGCTAAAAGGATTTAGTGAGGCATCTGGTTTCCGACAAAAGATCTCGAAATTTCTCGTAACAGGCTTCATTCGATCGCTGTGTCGAATCTGCTGTGCGCTCGGGTAGCATGGCCGCGAAATTACGCTATCTCGCCGCATTCATCATGCAAAGCCGACTCAAGAAACGGCATCGATCAGGAAAACAATCAAAATGAAAGCCCCGAAAATAAAATTGCAAGAAATTTCCACGCACGTTGCTCTGGCCGTGACATTCATCGGAGTACTCTCACTCACCGCATGCGGTGGCGGCGGTAGCAGCGGTTCGGCGGCCACGACACCGGCCAACCTGAGTGCAGTCCAGCAGAACTACGAGAGTTTCACGCTGGCCAGCAATGGCGGCGCGCATTATCTGCGCGGCTCGCTGCTTATTTCAAGTTCGTCTACGGGTGCGTTGACGGTGAGTCCGAGCAGTTCGCTCTTCACGCAAGATTCGAGTTTGCCGCAAAGCCCCGCGACCAGCGGCCCACAAATGTTGACGACAGGTATGTCGACGGTGGCGTCGGGATTTGCCGTGCCAACGCTGACTCCTGACCGTTATCTGGTGAACGGGGCAGTGGTGACTGAAGCCATTCCGGCTCAGGTTCAGGTGAGTTATGTGGGCGACAACGTTCAGGAAACCGACTACGCCACCGACGGCAAGACCGTCACGATGACGTTACTCGGCACTAACTACACCAACGTTCCTTTGTCCGGCGCAATTTCGGCTTCGCCGTCGGAGCTATTCGACGACAGCGCATTGGGCCTCATCACGAACACGGTCAATGGCTCTTCGCTGTACAACAAATCGGCGACATGGCAAGCGGGCGCGGCATACATGAAGGTGACCCGGCAGGTGGTAGGCGACACTGTTTTCGTCGGCGATTGCGTAGCGCCCGCCACCACGGGAAACAACATCACGCCATGCAGCACGACGATCTCGACACTGGAGGCGTTTTTCCCCTTTACCAGCGCGAACGACGGCAAGACCTATAACCTGAGCGACGGCCAGATCGTCACGCTCGCAGGCGGCATTCGCGCATGGGTCGCCAACACGCTGATGAATACTGCGACACCCGAGTACCGGGTTCTGTATCAAAACAACGGCGAGATCTTCGAGGGTGCGCTGATGAAAGACGGTACAACCCTCTCCCTTTTCCCGGCCGGAAGCACGACGGCACAGAACTTTTATATCTTTCTGAACAAGGCGGCGGTGCAGTCTATCTCCTCGGCTTTGACGTTCTGATACACGCCGGATAGCGGCTTCGATTGGAGTACAGGCTTGCGAGAGGAGGTCCACCGTTGGACCTCTTCGCTCGCAACTTCTGGTCGGAATTAGCGCGCCGTCACTCGACGACGGCACGCCACAGCACCAGCTTCTGCTCAAACGAAAGCATCGCATTTGCCGGACTCGACGAAGGCAGCACCAGCGTGTCGTAACCCGCCGCGCCGATCACGGGCGCAAAGCGCCCCGCTGTCTTGCCGTTGAAGCAGACCTTCGTGAGCTTCGGCGCGTGCGCGCGAAGCGACGCGAAATCGTTGGGACTTGCGTTGCGGATCGCGGCATCGAGGCTACCTTCGCGCTCACACGCGGCAAGCACGTCCCATACACCGATGCCGTGAGCCAGCACGCGCCGCAAGCGCTCCTCGTAGGCAAGTTCGACGAGTTGCGCTTCACCCAGCACTGTTCCTAGCAGGCGCCAGAACTGATTTCGCGGATGCGCGTAGTACTGCGTCGCCGCCAATGAAGCTTCACCGGGGAAGCTGCCTAGAATCAGCGTATGTGTATCTGCGGCGACGACGGGAGGAAAGCCACGCAACATCAGCGGCCTCGCCCGTCGGAACTGCGCGGCGCGGAATGCGCACGCGAAGCCGTGTGCTCAAGCGAGCGACCGTGTTCGCGCATGCGTGGATGCGCGGCATGCGCCAGTGAAGCAACACCTTCGTGCGAGCTCCTCAGTTCACTTGACACGGCCAGATGCGCCCACAGCGCCGGCAACATGCATTCGGTCACCATCAACGGTGCGCGGTGTCGTTCGAAAACCGAGCGGCGCGCAAGCAACACCTGCGGCGACACGTCGCCAATTTCACACGCAGCCAACCGATATAACGGATGCCGCGCAGTTACCTTGCGGCTCACCAGAGCCGAACGCGCGACGCTGCTGTCGCTATACAGAAGCTCGGCGAGCGGACGCGTGCGCAAGCGCCGCGTAGCCTGCCAAACGCCGACGCTCGCCGCATGCGGCGTCACGCTATGAGCGGCGACGAAAGGCACACCATTGACCGACAACACCACTTCGCGCACCCACACAGGCGCGCGCGGCGTAATGCCGAGTGCGGCGCATTCGTCGGCCCATGGGAGCGCCACACATTCGCGTGTGACACGCACGGCGACCGGGCCTAACGCACGCAAATGCGCGGTTAGTGAGCCGCCGCGAGTCAGCCAGTCTTTCTGGGCGGCACTCAGGCCGGGTAAGGGCGCAACGCGCCAGTGGGCGTCGGCGGCATCGAAACGGATAGACATGGTATCGGATTATAACGGCGCGATTCCCAGTGGAATTTTCGCCTGCGTCATCGGCTGCTCCGAACCTTCCAGCAAGTCTTCCGGGCAGCATTTTCAACCGGGGAGGTATGCGCAAATTACACGCGTTAGCCCTCCGCAATCCGTACGCCATTTTCAGATATCGCTGATTCCCCTCTCCGCCCGGCCCACGATAAAACCGTCGTGCTTGACCAATCCGGCGGATCGCCCGCAATCGAGTGGCTCGCCACGTGATCGAATAAAAGGAGAAAAAACATGAGAACAGTCCTGAGCGTAACGGCGTGCGCCTTGTCGGCCGTATTGATGGCCGGATGCGCGGCCCCGCTGAATCGCGATACCGAGACCTCGCTGAACAAGGCGGTGGGTATCGAAGTGGCATCTGTCGCGGAAGGTGTCGCGGTCAAGCTGCCCGAATCCGCGTTGTTCGAGTTCAACCAGTCCGATCTGCGCGGCGACGCGACGGCGGTCGTGAATCGCTCGGCGGTGCTGCTACAGCGCAGCCGCAAGCCGATCGTCGTCGAGGGCTATACCGACAACGTCGGCACGCTCGAATACAACCAGCAACTGTCCGAAGCGCGCGCGACCTCGGTGGGTTATGCGCTCGTAGAGCGAGGCGTGGCGATCGACCGGGTACGAACCAAAGGCAACGCGTACAACAACCCGGTCGCCAGCAACGATACGCCTGAAGGACGCGCGTTGAACCGTCGCACGGAGATCATCGTGCGCGGTGAATCGGTGGATACATTGATGGGCAAAAAGTAACTCACAAGCCGTTCGCGGCGCAATCTGAAACGCGTGGCGAGAGGTCCATTTTTGATAAATTTTATTTAGCTAACCATACTTAATTCAAGTAACTGAGAGCAGCACTTAATCACCGAACACTTCGACAACACAACTTTGGAGCCCAGCTTGAATATAAATAATCTGCCAGAAACCTCTGATCATCTTGCTCATCTCGCTGCCATTGTTCTACTGCGTACAGACGCTTCGCGTGAAGAAAAAGAATTGGCTGGGTCTGCGTTAGCGCAACATCACACGTCGAGGCAGACCAGCAAGGTAATCGGCAGTCTCGCGGCGAAAATACTGGCGGACAAAAACGCTTGCTACGAGGCAAAGGAACTCGCCGGCTGCGTGCTTTCGCAAGTTCGCCATGTTCAGGGGCAAGCGTCTGCCGCACGCTGAGTAATGTCGGCTTCTGCGCTGGCTTGAGTCTCGCCAGGCAAAAGTCAGCCAGAAGCCAGGAGTCAGGCCAAAAAAAATGCGCTGCCGAAGCAGCGCATTTTTTATCGCAAGCAACAGGCGTCACTACGGCGACGCCCGCTCTCACTCAAACACTCAGGTACTCAACCCGCACGTGCCAGCAACAACGCGTTCGTGCGCTTCACGAAGCTCGCCGGATCTTCCAGCGCGCCGCCTTCGGCAAGCAAAGCCTGATCGAACAGCAGGTGACACCAGTCGTCGAAGTTCGCGCTATCCGTGTGCAAGCCCTTCAACAGCGCGTGTTCCGGATTCACTTCGAGAATCGGGTGGGCCGACGGCGCCTGCTGACCCGCAGCCTTCAGCATGCGCTGCAGGTAGCCGCTCATTTCGTTGTCGTCGGCGACGAGACACGACGGCGAATCGGTCAGACGGAACGTGAGACGCACGTCCTTGGCCTTGTCCTTCAGCGCTTCCTTCATCTTTTCGACGAGCGGCTTGAACTCTTCACCGACCTTTTCCTGCGCCTGCTTTTCCTCGTCGTTCAACGCGCCGAGATCGAGGTCGCCGCGCGCCACGCTTTGCAGCGGCTTGCCGTCGAATTCGTTCAGGAACGACAGCATCCACTCGTCGACGCGATCGGTCAGCAGCAGCACTTCCACGCCCTTCTTGCGGAACACTTCGAGATGCGGGCTGTGGGTCGCGGCCTGCCATGTGTCGGCGGTGACGTAGTAGATTTTCGACTGCTCGGGCTTCATCCGCGCGACGTAGTCGGCCAGCGACACGCTCTGCTCCGGCGTCTCAGTATGCGTCGACGCAAAGCGCACCAGCTTCGCAATCCGCTCGCGATTGGCGTGATCTTCGCCGATGCCTTCCTTCAGCACCTGGCCGAATTCCGTCCAGAAACCGGCGTACTTCGCCTTGTCGGCATCGTTATCCGAGTTCGCCAGTTCCTCCAGCATCGACAACGAACGCTTGGTCACGCCTTCGCGAATCGCCTTGACGTCGCGGCTTTCCTGCAAAATTTCACGCGATACGTTCAGCGGCAGATCGCTCGAATCGACCACGCCCTTCACGAAACGCAGGTACGTGGGCAGCAATTGCTCGGCGTCGTCCATGATGAACACACGCTTCACGTACAGCTTCAGGCCGCCGCGATGATCGCGGTTCCACAAGTCGAACGGAGCGTGAGTCGGCACGTACAGCAGTTGCGTGTACTCGCTGCGGCCTTCGACGCGGTTATGCGTCCACGTGAGCGGGTCCTGATGATCGTGCGCGAGATGCTGATAGAACTGCTTGTACTGTTCTTCGGTGATGTCGTTCTTCGAACGGGTCCACAGCGCGCTGGCCTGGTTGACGGTCTCGTCTTCGTCCTTCGTGACCATCTCGCTCTTTTCCGCGTCCCACTCTTCCTTTTGCATCAGGATCGGCAATGCGACGTGGTCCGAGTACTTCTGAATAATCGACTTCAGCCGATGCGACGACAGCAGTTCATCCTCATCCGCGCGCAAGTGCAGCGTGATGGTCGTACCGCGCGCGGCGCGCTCGATCTGCTCGACCGCGAAGTCGCCCTCACCCGCGCTTTCCCAGCGCACGCCTTCCGAGGCCGGCAAACCGGCACGGCGCGTTTCGACGGTGATCTTGTCGGCGACGATAAAGCCCGAATAGAAGCCCACGCCGAACTGGCCGATCAGCGCTGCGTCTTTCTGCTGGTCGCCGGAGAGCTTGCCGAAGAATTCCTTGGTGCCCGAGCGCGCGATCGTGCCGAGGTTCGCGATCGCTTCGTCTCGGCTCATGCCGATGCCGTTGTCGTCGAGCGTGATGGTGCGCGCGGCCTTGTCGTACGACACGCGAATCCGCAGATTCGGATCATTCTCGTACAGCGCGCTATTTTCGATCGCTTCGAAACGCAGCTTGTCGGCCGCGTCGGAGGCGTTGGAAATCAGCTCACGCAGGAAAATTTCCTTGTTGCTGTACAGCGAATGGATCATCAGTTGCAGAAGTTGCTTAACTTCTGCCTGAAAGCTCATGGTTTCTTGTGCCATGGTCGGACTTCCTCTCTGTTGCAAATAGGGTTCAGGTCAGGCGTGGTGTTCAGGCGCCGTTCGATGCTGGCTGTCCGCACGCGATTGCGCAACCGCGCATGCCGGACAGCGGCGGCCGGACTGCCCCGCCGCCGGCTGGCCGGCCGCTAAAGCACGCGGGGCCGCCGGATTGTTCGCCTAACTGGGGACAATCCAACACGTTTTCAAGAGGCGCGACGGATGACGTTGTCGATATAGCGGCTCAGAAACGCCGCCAGTTCAGGGTCGCCGCAGTTTGCGATGTTGAAGCGCATCCACGTGGTCGGCGATTGTTGCGGCGAGAACAGGCTGCCGGGCGTCAGCAGGAAGCCGGCTTCGTGACCGGCTGCCGCCAGCGCGCCAGCGTCGACGCCGGTATCGGCCCACAAAAACATGCCGGCTGTCGGCGTCATGAAGAGCTTCATGCCGGTCTTTTCCAGCATGCGGATCGATTTTTCCCGCACGCTGTCGAGCCGTGCGCGCACCCGCTCCACATGCCGCCGGTAATGCCCTTCGGTCAGGATCTTGTACAGCACGCGCTCGTTGAGTTCCGGGCTCGTCATGCCGACCAGCATCTTCTGATTGCTGACCTCGGTGGCCACCTCGGGCGCGGCCGCGATGAAGCCGACCCGCAGGTTCGGCGCGAGTGTCTTTGAAAAGCTGCCGAGGTAGATCACGCGCTTGAGCTGGTCGAGACTTGCGAGACGCGTGCCGGGTGCGCTCGGCGGACAAAGGTCGCCATAAATATCGTCCTCGACGACGATGAAGTCGTACGCCTCGGCAAGGCGCAGGATTCGAAACGCCTGAGCTGCCGTCAGCGACGTGCCGGTCGGGTTCTGCAGCACCGAATTGATCACCAGCATTTTCGGCCGCCACGTCTGCACCAGCGATTCGAGCGCGTCGAGGTCCGGGCCGTCGGGCGTGTACGGCATGCCGACCAGCCGCGCGCCTTGCGACGCGAAACGGCCGAACATCTGGAACCACGCCGGATCGCCGACGATCACCGCGTCGCCCGATTTCACGTAAATGCGCGAGATCAGATCGATGGCCTGCGTGATGCCGGACACCATCACGATCTGATCGGGCGATGCGCCGATTTCCAGTTCTTCGAGCCGCGTCTGCAATTGCTGGCGCAGCGGCAAAAAGCCTTGCGGCGTGCCGATGCCGAGCATCTGCGCGCCGCTTTGCCGTCCCAGCGTGCGCAGCGCGTTGGTGATCAGATCGCCATCGAGCCAGCGCGGCGGCAGATAACCCAGCCCCGGACTGCGCTCGGGACGCGCGCCGGTGTACAGCATGTTGCGCAGCAGCCAGACGACGTCGATCGTGGTCGGCGCGGGCGCCGCCTCGGGCGCGCGCGGGATTTCCGTCACCGGCGAGCCGCCCAGCCGCTCGCGCACATAAAACCCGGAACCGCGCCGCGACTCCAGATAGCCTTGCGCGACCAGCCGCTCATACGCCTCGACCACCGTGAAACGCGACACGTGCTTGTCGAGCGCGAGCTTGCGGATCGATGGCATGCGCATGCCGGGGCGGAACACGCGCTCCTCGATACGGCGACGCGCCCACTGGACGAGTTGCTCGACCAGCGTCATCGAGGTGGTGTCGTGCGGAACAGGAATCTGGGCAAGCGAGACGGACATGGCGTGACTCCAACTGTACCGAATAGTATCGAATCGATTGTACCGTTACTGTGCAGGTCCGCGCCGCTACATTTGAGACAACAGAGGATGGCAATGCAGCGGAAATGCCGGCCGGACAACGGTTTGGGCTCCCGCGAACGATCCGGCAAACCCGGATCAATGCCATCCGCATGGCCCGCCGATCCGGCAAACGGTTATGCTTACGGCCCCGGCAGCGCTGCCGCTACATCTGGCGCGCACCGGATTTCCGCAGAAAACCGTTTCCTCGCTCCGTCATGACCGCTCATCTGCTTCGCCTCGATCACCTCGTGGTTTCCGCCCGCACCCTCGATGAGGGCACGCAGTACGTCGCCGATACGCTTGGCGTCGCCCCGGCGGGCGGTGGCGCGCATCCGCTGATGCGCACCCACAACCGCCTGCTGAATCTGTGGGGCGGCGTGTATCTGGAAGTGATCGCGATCGATCCGGAGGCTTCGTCGTCAACCGGCGCGGCAAATGGCGCGACTAAGGCGGACCAACCCCGTCCCCGCCTGTTCGCGCTGGACGACCCGGCAACGCACGCCAGGCTGGAACGAGGACCGTACCTGTCGCATTGGGTCGCGCGGGTCGAGCGGCCGAAGCAGCTGACGACGTGGCAAACGCAGTATCCGCAGCGCATTGCGCCGGTCGTGCCGATGACGCGTGGCGATTTCACCTGGGGCCTATCGGTCCCGGAAGACGGCGCTTTCCCCGCGTGGCAAGGCGCCGGCGACGGAATCCTGCCTTCGCTGATCCAGTGGGACTCGCTGCGGCATCCGTCGACGGCATTGCCGGAAACGGGCATTGCGCTGAAAGCATTGAAAGGCTCGCATCCGCAAGCCGACCTGATCGGGATGCAACTCGAGTGGCTCGGCGCCGCTCACCTGCTCGATTTGCAGCCCACCGACGGCGCTCCAGCGCTCGTCGCCGAATTCGAAACACCCGAAGGTCTACGGACCCTCAAATAAGACAGCGCGCGCGGGTCGTCAACTCGCGCGATAATTGCAGTTTTGACCGGTTCCAGAGATACCAGCAGAGGAGAGCATGGACCAAAGCGACTTGAAAGCCCCCACGTGGCAATTTTCCGAACGCGCACGCAAACTCACCAGCTCCGCGATTCGCGAGATTCTGAAGGTCACGGAACGGCCCGAAGTCATTTCGTTCGCGGGCGGCCTGCCCTCACCGGCCACCTTCCCCGCTGAACGCATGCGCGAAGCCGCCGACCGCATCCTGCGCGACACGCCCGCCGCAGCGCTGCAATACAGCGCAACCGAAGGCTATGCGCCGCTGCGCGAGTGGATTGCGCAGCGCTATTCGGTCAATGGTGCGCAGATTCGCCCGACCCAAGTGCTGATCACCACCGGTTCGCAACAGGCGCTCGACCTGCTCGGCAAGGTGCTGGTCAACCCGGACAGCCCGGTGCTGGTCGAAACGCCGACCTACCTCGGCGCGCTGCAATCGTTCTCGATGTACGAGCCGAAGTACGTGCAGGTGGCCACCGACGAACAAGGTCTGATCCCGTCGGCATTGACGCCCGAACTGACCGCCGACGCGCGCCTCCTGTACTCGCAGCCGAACTTCCAGAATCCGACCGGCCGCCGTCTGCCGCTCGAACGCCGCATGGCGCTCGCCGAATTCGCGAAGACCGCACCGTTCCCGGTGATCGAAGACGATCCGTACGGCGCGCTCGACTACGCGGGCGAACCGCTGCCGACGATGCTGTCGATGGCGCCGGATCATATCGTCTACCTCGGCTCGTTCTCGAAGGTGCTGGCGCCCGGCTTGCGCGTGGGTTTCATCATCGCGCCGGAAGAATTGATCTTCAAACTCGTGCAGGCCAAGCAGGCCACCGATCTGCACACGCCGAGCTTCACGCAGCGCATCGTGCACGAAGTGATCAAGGACGGCTTCCTCGACACGCACGTGCCGACCATCCGCGAGTTGTACCGCGATCAATGCCAGGCAATGCTGGCGTCGCTCGAACGCTATATGCCCGAAGGCGTGAGCTGGAACCGGCCGGAAGGAGGCATGTTCATCTGGGTCACGCTGCCCGCGCAGATCGACACCATGAAGCTGCTCGAAGAAGCCGTCGCGCAGAATGTCGCGTTCGTGCCGGGCGCGCCTTTCTTCGCCGATAAAGCGCAGAACAACACGCTGCGCCTGTCGTTCGTCACGGTGCCCCCGGCGAAGATCGACGAAGGCGTGTCGCGTATCGCCGCGCTGATCCGCGCGAAGGTTTAAGCGTGTTTTTACACGCTTAAGCATCGCCCTTCGCCCGAACCAAACCGAACGAACCCTTTACCGATCAAGGACGCAACATGGCTAACACGAACGTTTACGACAAGCTCAAGGAACTGGGCATCGAACTGCCCGTCGCCGGTGCGCCGGCAGCCGCGTATGTGATGAGCGCGCAAAGCGGCAACACGGTGTACCTGTCGGGCCACATCGCGAAGAAAGACGGCAAGGTCTGGGCCGGCAAGCTCGGCGCCACGCTGACTACCGAAGAAGGCAAAGTCGCGGCACGCTCCATCGCCATCGACCTGCTCGCCACGCTGCACGCGCATGTGGGCGACCTGAACCGCGTCACGCGCATCGTCAAGCTGATGAGCCTCGTCAACTCGACACCGGACTTCACCGAGCAGCATCTGGTCACCAACGGCGCGTCCGAACTGGTTGCCGATGTGTTCGGCGAGCAAGGCAAGCACGCTCGCTCGGCATTCGGCGTCGCGCAGATTCCGCTCGGCGCGTGCGTCGAAATTGAGATGATCGCGGAAGTCGCTTAAGTCGAGTCAGAAACGGGATCAGAAGTTCGCCTAATGAAAGCCACGAAGGCAATGCGGCCAGCATAAGCTGACGGCTTGCCCGGCAATCCTTCAGAACGCGTCGCGCGGTGCCAGTCACCCGCGACGCGTTTTGCTTTTGTGACGAGGTGGTCTGTTCACGTCCCAGCAGATAGAATCCGCGAATCTATTCACCGTCTGATTCGCTGGACCGCGCCATGCCCGCCCACATCGTTCGCTTCAAACAGGTCGACGTGTTCACGTCGGTGCCCTTCAAGGGCAATCCGCTCGCCGTCGTATTCGACGCCGACTCGCTCGATGCCGAACAGATGCAAGCCATCGCGCATTGGACCAATTTGTCCGAGACGACCTTTCTGTTGAAGCCGACCGATCCGGCCGCCGACTATCGCGTACGCATTTTCACGACGCACGGTGAATTGCCTTTCGCGGGTCATCCGACGCTGGGCACAGCGCATGCGTTGCTCGAAAGCGGGTATCAGCCGAAGCAGGCAGGCAAGCTGGTGCAGCAATGCGCGAAAGGTCTCATTGAACTGGAAGCGCTCACCGATTCCGCCGATGCCGCGAATCACGCATGGGCCTTCGCCGCGCCGCCTGCGCGAGTCACGCCGTTGGCCGAAGATCGTTATGCGGCGCTGTCTAAGGCTTTACGTAGCGACGCAATCGACTTCAGCGCACAGCCCTGCGCGGTCGACAATGGTGCACCGTGGCTCGTCGTGCGCGTCAATTCCGCGCGCGATTGCCTCGCACTCGACCCCGATTCCGCGGCGCTCGCCGACATCGTTCACTCCGTCGACACCCACGGGCTCGCCGTCTACGGCCCGCACGACGCCGACGGCCCCGCGACTTTCGAAGTGCGTTGCCTGATGGCGGGCGGCGGCTTCGGTATTGGTGAAGACCCCGTTACCGGCAGTGCCAACGCTGCGCTCGCCGGCCTTCTGAGCATGCAACAGCGACGCCCCGGCACGCACTACACCGCGCGTCAGGGAACGGCACTCGGACGCGCGGGCCAGGTTTCCGTGCATTACGACGACGCACGCGACAAAACGTGGATCGGCGGCGCGTCGGTAACGATTGTCGACGGCACGATACGGCTGCCGTAAGCGAGACAGCCTGAATCGTATCGGCCCCGCGTTTCAACATTGCGTTTTAACAATTGACAATTGATGCGTCGCGCATTGCAAGAGACCCGCGACAGACCTGGCACCCCTTAACACTGAACCGATGAAACACTTGAAACGACTGTCGGGTTTGCCGCATCAAGACCTGTCGCGCTGTTGTGAACCCAGCCGAACGGGATGGTTTGTTGCGCCCGCGTATACCCGATGCGCGGACGCTTCCTTAATCCAGTGTCATTAAGTAAGATCGAAACGTACCCTATGACCTATGGACGGTCAGCCACGGCGCCACTCCTCCTGCTCAGCAGTTCCGGCACCCCGGTCACGATGCAGCCATCCATGAAACCAGCGCAGTCGTTGCTAGCGCGTTTGCAACCGGCCGGCACCCAGGCACGGGCCTCCCGATGAGTCAATCACGCTTCTCCGAGCAGCGCGAAGCCAAACCTCGCCGCGATCCGGCCGTATCGCGCAGACGAGCTTTGCTTGTCATTCCCGCGCTCGGCGTACTGGTCCTGATCCTGCTTTGGACCGTGATCTTCGCGCGTCTGTCGGTCGAAAAAGAAGCCACTTATCGTGAAGCAATGGCGTCTTCTGCCATTCTTTCTGCGGCGCTGGAGCAGCACACGATCAAGGCGATTCACCAGGTCGACCAGATCACCCGCTTCGTCAAATACGAGTTCGAGAAAACGCCGGATCATTTCGATCTCGCGAGCACGGTCGAAAAAGGCGTCGTGCAAAGCGAGACGCTGGTGCAGGTATCGCTGATCGACGAACACGGCACGCTGATCTCCAACACGACCGACCTCAATCCGAAACATATCGATCTGTCCGACCGCGAGCACTTCAAGGTCCACGAGCACGAGAACGACGATCAGTTGTATATCAGCAAGCCCGTGCTCGGCCGCATTTCCGGCCACTGGACCTTGCAGATGACGCGTCGTCTGAATCACCCGGACGGCTCGTTCGCGGGCGTCGTGGTGGTGTCCGAAGACCCCAGCTATTTCACCAGCGACTTCTACAACAACGCGGCGATCGGCCATGACGGCGTCATCGCGGTGATCTCGGACAACGGCACCGTGCTCGCGCGGCGCACCGGCGGCGCCGAAAGCGCGAACGGCGTGTTCACGGCGAGCGGCACCTATCCGACCTCGGAACACGTGTCGGGCACCTACGTCGATTCGATCGACAACGTCACGCGTATCGTGTCGTACCGGCATATCGACGGTTATCCGCTCGGCGTGCTGGTGGGTCTTTCGCAAGCCGAAGAATTCGCCGACTACAACCACACGCGCGACGTCTATCTGCTGATGGCGGGTTTCATCTCACTCGCCATGCTGAGCTTCTTCGCGGTCGCCACGGGTTTGATCGGCAAGCTGCTCGGCCGCGAGCGCGAGATGACGCACCTGGTCGAATACGATCTGCTCACGGGCTTGCGCAACCGTTACGCGACGCTGCAAACGCTGCGGCACGACGTGGCGCAACCGGCCAACCTGGGCCGCCTCGCGATCCTCTTTATCGACCTCGACAACTTCAAGACCGTCAACGACACGCTCGGCCACAACGCCGGTGACATCGTGCTGCAAATGACCGCGTCCCGGCTCGCCAGCGCGGTCGGCGAGCAAGGCGCGTTGAGTCGCATCGGCGGCGACGAGTTCGTCGTCGTGATCAAAGGCGACGACGTCGAGAAGCGCGCGGTCACGCTGGCCGAAGCGGCGGCGGAAGCCTTCGCCACCGCATTCGAAGTACGCGGCAGTTCGTTCGTGCTGCATGCGAGTATCGGCATCGCGCTCTACTCGGTCGCGAACGAAAGCGAAATCGACCTGCTGAAAAAGGCCGACCTCGCGATGTACAGCGCGAAAGACGCGGGCAAGAACTGCTACCAGTTCTATTCACCGCAACTGTCGCACCGAGCGGATCATCTGATGCGTTGGGAGCAGCAATTGCGTGTCGCGCTCAACGAAGGGCAACTGTTTCTCGCGTATCAGCCGAAGATCGATTTGACGCGTCGTTGCATTACCGGCTTCGAAGCGCTGGCCAGATGGAATCATCCGCAACACGGGTTAATTCCGGCGAACGAGTTCATTCCGGTTGCCGAATCGACCGGGCTGATCGTGCCGATCGGCGACTTCGTGATCGAGACCGCGTGTCAGCAACTTGCGCTGTGGCAGCAGCAGGGCTACGACACGCTGTCGCTGGCGGTGAATATTTCGGCGGTGCAGTTCTGGCGCGGCGACCTGTATTCGACCGTGTCGCGCGCCATCGAGGAAACCGGCATCTCCGCGCGCCGCCTGGAACTCGAAATCACCGAGACGGCGATGATGGAATACCCGGAACTCGTCTCCGAGAAAATCTTCGCGCTGAAACGCCTCGGCGTGCGAATCGCGCTCGACGATTTCGGTACCGGCTATTCGTCGCTGTCCTATCTGAACCGCTTTTCGGTCGATACGCTGAAGGTGGACCGTTCGTTCGTCCAGGCGATTCCCGGCGACCGCAGCGTCTGCGTGATGGTGACGGCAATCGTCAATCTGGCGCGCTCGCTCGGGCTCACGGTGGTGGTCGAAGGCACCGAAACCGAAGAGCAGATTGCGTGGCTCGCCGCGCTCGGCCATATCGAGGCGCAAGGTTTCCTTTTCTCTCGTCCGGTCCCGGTCGAGGCGATTCCGGCACTGCTCGAACGCTTCGGTGTATGCGGGATGACTGGCCAGTCGGCCGCCCAGGAAACCGACAATACGAGCAGCGTATCCAGCACCAATAGCTGAGCACCCAGCCTCTCTTTTCGGTCATTTTCGTTCTGTACCGCTGCGTCATAAAACCGGCTACATTCACGCTGTAAGGTTGACAGCGTGACGCCGGCCGCCAGCGATGCGACCATCTTGCGTCACACGACGATGATCCCAAAGGGCGGGCCGCCCGCGTGCCGGGCTCCCGTGACGCCATGCAGACGATCACGAGCCAGGATGCCGCGAAACGAGGTGAACGGGAGCCGCTATGGACGCTATTTCGCGTCGTGCTCGGTTTGTCCGCGTTGTCGTGGGGCGGCCTTGCGCTGATGGCGCAACTCGAACACCACTATGTCGAACGCGAGGGACGCCTGTCGCGCGTCGCGTTCTCGGATCTGATCGCGCTTGCATGGATGGTGCCCGGCCCGGTCGGATGCAACGTCGCCGTGCAGCTCGGGCACGCGCTGCGCGGACGCGCCGGCGCGTGGGTCGCGGGCATTGCGAGCGTGCTGCCCTTTTTCACGTTGATGACGCTGTTCGCGATCTTCTACCGCACGCCACTCGTGCGCGCCGCCGCATCGCAAACATTGCTCAATCACTTCAGCGTCGTGCTGGCCACGTTGATTGCCGTCACCTGGTACAAGCAGACGCGCACGCTGGTGCGCGGCAAACTCGAATGGCTCGCCGCGCTGCTCGGTTGCGTGGCGCTTTTCTATGCGCGCAGTCCGGCCGCTTATGTCGCGATGCTCGGCGCTGCATTCGGCGCGGGCTGGGTGGTCAGTCCGATTCGCCATGCACGCCTTGTCGTGTCGCTCAAACGCGGCGACTGGCAGATGCTCGCGGCGCTGTGCATGTTGTTGATAGTGTTCGCGCTGCCGCTGCCGCATCGCTATGACCTCGCGTTGCTGTGGCCGCGTCTCGCGGGAGCCGGCATGACATTGTTCGGCGGCGGATTTTCAGCGCTGCCGGTGCTGAAGACGCTATTCGTCACGCCGGCAATCGGCGTATCGGATAACGACTTCACGCTGGCGTTTTCGCTGTCGCCGCTATCGCCGGGACCGCTGTTGAATGTGGTGCCGTTCTTCGGCTATCTGGTGGACGGTTGGGTGGGCGCGCTGATTGCAACGCTCGCGTTATTCGTGCCGTCGGGCTGCCTGGTCGTACTGGCGCAACGGCATCTGCATCAGTTGAAGACGAATCCGCGCTTCGAGCACGGCATGCGGATTTTGCGCGCGGTCACGA
Source organism: Paraburkholderia fungorum (assembly GCF_900099835.1). Lineage (NCBI taxonomy): Bacteria > Pseudomonadati > Pseudomonadota > Betaproteobacteria > Burkholderiales > Burkholderiaceae > Paraburkholderia > Paraburkholderia fungorum. The sequence continues at coordinate 1,289,225 of NZ_FNKP01000001.1, read as the reverse complement.
CCGCGTTTCTCGCCGTGGCCGTGTTGCGGATTGCCGCACACGTGCCCTTCAAACCGGTCTATCTGGTGACCGCGCTGTTCTCCGGCATGTGCTTCGCGAAACTGAAGGTGCCGGTGTACGCGGTCTATGCGACGGTCGCCGTGGTGTGCGGTTTGTGGTTCACGTTCGGCACGCTGCCTTGAGCAAAACAGCGCGCCGATTCAAACATAAATCTCAGAACCCACGCGACAGCACTGCGACGCCGATCGTCACCACGCCGAGCACGATATTGATCAGCACCAGACGCCGGATCGTGCCAACCGCCTGCGCACCGTCCGGCCACTTTTGCGCCTGCACTGCGCGGCGAATACGCGGGAAAACGGCGAAACGGATGTGCCCGAAAATCAGCATCATCACGATGCCGAGGCCGGCCATTGCATGCAGGGGCCAGGTGGCGTGACCGCCGCCGAATTGCATCAGCAGGAAACCGCCGCTCAACAGGATAATCAGAACCGCGGCGGCAACCCAGTTGAAGAAGCGCCCAAACACTGATTCCCACAAAGGCAGGCGTAATTGCGGCGAGAGATCGGCAATCGCCGGGCGCAGACAGAAGTGCGCGAAGATCATCCCACCTACCCACACTGCAACCGCGAGCAGATGGAGAAAGAGCGCGAGTTCGATAGCTTTATTCATTTTGTTTTCCTCTCCCGACGACACCACAACCGCTTGGGACGATTGATATTAACAGCGGCTTTGAGCGCGTTCGACCGCGCGCTGTGCCGGCAGTTCCGGGTGCCCATGGCTTTCCAGTGGATTCTTTAATTGTTATTGCAGCGCGCCCCGATGTTGCAGCGCTGCTCCCCGTATTTTCTACACGCTTTTTGTTGCATGCCGATGCAGCGTAATAGCAAAGATAACGGCAATGGCAATGACCTTTGCCCCAAAACCATCAGCCCGGCAAGCGCCCCGCATGCTAGCAGACGCCCGCCGTGCTTCACGTCAGGCTTTGTCAATTCGCCAGGACCGGACGCATCCCGTCGAGCTTCATCTTGCTCTCCGGCGTACGCCCCTTGCGTGCACGCTTGCCGACATGCGGCGCGAGCGCGGCGCTGGTGAGCTTCTCTTCGTCCACGCGACCACCGCGACGCGTGCCGATCAACACGACGCCCGCCTGATTGATAGCCAGTGCCTGCGCGAGCGTTTCGTTGTCGTCGAGCGCCATGAGCGTGACGCCGCGTCCGCCGCCCGACAGCGTCTTCATCTCGTCGAGACCGAACACCAGCAGACGTCCGCCCGACGACAGACATGCAATTTGCGTCGCGTCCGGCAGCATCGGCATCGGCGCGAGCGGCGCGGCGCCGGCGTCGATCGTCATGAAGGACTTGCCCGCCTTCACGCGGCTGACCATATCGCCAACCTTCGCGATAAAGCCGAAGCCGTTGCTCGACGCCAGCAGCAACGCCTGATCGGCGGACGCTGCGTAGTAATGCATCAGGTGGCTGCCCGACTCCAGTTCGATCAGCGACGTGACCGGCACGCCGTCGCCGCGACCGCCCGGCAGCAACGCCACCGCGACCGAATAGACCCGCCCGTTGCTGCCCCACGCGACCAGCGTGTCCGGCGTACGGCACTGGAATGCCGCGTACAGCCCGTCGCCAGCCTTGAACGTGAAGCCCGCCGTATCCAGACCGTGGCCCTTCAACGCGCGTACCCAGCCCTTCTGCGACACCACCACCGTGACCGGTTCGTCGACCACGCGCGCTTCGAACGTTGCGCGCTTTTCCTGCTGGATCAGCGTACGGCGCTCGTCGCCATATTGTTTCGCATCGCCTTCGATTTCCTTGATGAGCAGACGCTTCATCGCCGACTCGCTGCCGAGCAGGTCTTCGAGCTTGGCCTTTTCGTCGCGCAGTTCGGACAGTTCCTTCTCGATCTTGATCTTTTCGAGCCGCGCCAATTGACGCAAGCGGATCTCGAGAATGTCCTCGGCCTGACGATCGGACAAACCGAACGCGGCCATCAACGCAACCTTCGGTTCGTCGGATTCGCGAATGATGCGGATGACTTCGTCGATATTCAAAAAGACGATCATCCGCCCTTCGAGAATATGAATCCGGTCGTCCACCTTCGACAGACGATGACGCGTGCGACGCGTGACCGTCGCGAAGCGGAACGCGATCCACTCGTTGAGGATCTCGCTCAAGCCCTTCTGACGCGGCCGCCCATCGCCGCCGACCATCACCATGTTCAGCGATGCGTTCGACTCCAGGCTCGTATGCGCGAGCAGCGAGGTCACAAACTCGGTCTGATCGATACGGCTCGACTTCGGCTCGAACACGAGGCGCACCGGCGCGTCCTTGCCGGACTCGTCGCGCACGGCGTCGAGCAGACCGAGCATGGTCTGCTTGGTCTGCAACTGTTCGGGCGTGAGCGTCTTCTTGCCGAGCTTGATCTTCGGATTGGTCTGCTCTTCGATTTCTTCGAGCACCTTCTGCGCGGCCGTGTTCGGCGGCAATTCGGTGATCACCAGTTGCCACTGGCCACGCGCGAGGTCTTCGATTTTCCAGCGCGCACGCACCTTCAGGCTGCCACGACCGGCTTCGTACGCCGCCGAGATTTCCGCTTCGCTCGAAATGATCTGACCGCCGCCCGGGAAATCCGGACCCGGTACGAACTGCATCAACTCCGCGTGCGACAGCTTCGGATTGCGGATCAACGCAACCGCCGCAGCCGCGACTTCGCGCAGATTGTGCGACGGGATTTCCGTCGCCAGGCCCACCGCGATACCCGATGCGCCGTTCAGCAAAACGAACGGCAGACGCGCGGGCAGCGTCTTCGGCTCCTCGAACGAGCCGTCGTAGTTCGGCATGAAATCGACCGTGCCCTGGTTGATTTCATCGAGCAGCAGTTTTGCGATCGGCGTGAGACGCGCTTCCGTGTACCGCATCGCCGCCGCGCCGTCGCCGTCGCGCGAGCCGAAATTGCCCTGGCCGTCGATCAGCGGATAGCGCATCGAAAAGTCTTGCGCGAGACGCACCAGTGCGTCGTACGCCGACTGGTCGCCGTGCGGGTGATATTTACCGAGCACGTCGCCGACCACGCGCGCCGACTTGACCGGCTTCGCGTTGTCGGCGAGGCCCATCTCGTTCATCGCGAACAGGATGCGGCGCTGCACCGGCTTCTGGCCGTCGCACACGTCCGGCAACGCGCGGCCCTTGACCACGCTGACCGCGTATTCGAGGTACGCGCGTTCCGCGTAGTTGCCGAGCGTCAGGAAGTCGCCTTCCGGGGGCGGTGGCTCGTTGAAAAGGTCGAGAGAGTTATCGTCGTCCATCTAGATTCCGTATCCGTGTTTGGCTTGAAGTCTGGTTTGAATTTGAGTGCGGGGAGCGGGCTTCGAGGCCCGCTAAAAAACCACGCTCAGATATCCGCTTCCACTTCGTTGCCCTTTTCTTCGAGCCAGCTACGCCGCGACGCCGCTTCGCCCTTGCCCATCAGCATCGTCATGCGCGCGACCGTCGCGTCGTAGTCGAGATCGCCCAGCGCGACCGGTTGCAGACGGCGCGTGTCGGGGTTCATCGTCGTGTCCCACAGTTGTTCCGCGCTCATTTCGCCGAGGCCCTTGAAGCGGCTGATCGACCATTGCGTGTCGCGCACGCCGTCCTTGCGCAGCTTGTCGAGGATCGCTTCGAGTTCGCCTTCGTCGAGTGCGTAGAGCTTCTGCGCGGGCTTCTTGCCGCGCGCGGGCGCATCGACGCGGAACAGCGGCGGACGCGCGACGCACACATGCCCACGCTCGATCAGTTGCGGGAAGTGTTTGAAGAACAGCGTGAGCAGCAGCACCTGAATGTGCGAGCCGTCGACGTCCGCGTCCGACAGAATGCAGATCTTGCCGTAGCGCAGATTCGACAGATCGACCTTGTCGTCCGGGCTATGCGGATCGACGCCGATCGCCACCGAAATGTCGTGCACTTCGTTGTTCGCAAACAGCCGGTCGCGCTCGGTTTCCCACGTGTTCAGCACCTTGCCGCGCAGCGGCAGGATCGCCTGATATTCCTTGTCGCGGCCCATTTTCGCGGAGCCGCCCGCCGAGTCGCCCTCGACGAGGAACAGTTCGTTGCGGCCGATTTCCGTCGATTCGCAATCGGTCAGCTTGCCCGGCAACACGGCCACGCCCGAACTCTTGCGCTTCTCGACCTTCTGCCCGGCGCGCGTGCGCGCCTGCGCCTGCTTGATGACGAGGTCAGCCAGTTTCTTGCCGTGCTCGACGTGCTGATTCAGCCACAACTCCAGCGCCGGACGCGCGAACGACGACACCAGCTTGACCGCGTCGCGGCTATTCAGACGCTCCTTGATCTGCCCTTGAAACTGCGGATCGAGCACCTTCGCCGACAGCACGAACGACACGCGCGCGAACACGTCTTCGGCGAGCAGTTTCACGCCCTTCGGCTGCAGGTTGTGCAACTCGACGAAGCTCTTGACCGCCTGGAACAGACCGTCGCGCAAACCGGATTCGTGCGTGCCGCCCGCAGGCGTCGGAATCAGGTTCACGTACGACTCGCGCATCAGCGTGCCTTCCTCGCTCCACGCGACAACCCATGCCGCGCCCTCACCTTCGGCGAAGGTTTCTTCGCTCGAACGCGAGCTTTCCGCGTAACGCTCACCCTCGAACAGCGGGATCAGCAGATCGCTGCCGTTCATGCCTTCGAGCAGATAGCCGCGCAGACCGTCTTCGTATTTCCAGCTTTGCTGCTCGCCGGTTTTCTCGTTGATGAGCGTGACTTCGACGCCCGGCAACAGCACCGCTTTCGAGCGCAGCAGACGTTGCAGTTCGCCGAGCGGCAGATTCGGCGAGTCGAAATATTTTGGATTGGCCCACGCGGTGACGCGCGTGCCGGATTTCTTTTCGCCCTTCGCGGCGGCGCGAACTTCGAGTTCTTTGGCGACGTCGCCATTGGCAAAGCTCAGCGCGGCCACTTTGCCGTCGCGCCACACGGTGACGTCGAGGCGAGTGGACAGCGCGTTGGTGACCGACACGCCGACGCCGTGCAGGCCGCCCGAGAACGTGTAGGCACCGCCGGCGGCTTTATCGAACTTGCCGCCTGCATGCAGGCGCGTGAAAACGATTTCGACGACCGGCACGCCCTCTTCGGGATGCAGGCCGAACGGAATGCCACGGCCGTCGTCTTCGACCGAGACCGAATGGTCGGCGTGCAGCGTGACGGTAATTTGCCGGCCGTGGCCGCCGAGGGCCTCGTCCGACGCGTTGTCGATGACTTCCTGAATGATGTGCAGCGGATTTTCGGTGCGGGTGTACATCCCGGGCCGTTGCTTGACCGGCTCGAGGCCCTTCAACACCTTGATCGACGCTTCGCTATACGCGGCGTTTGGCTTTTTCGTAGACATGGTTGACTCGGGTGCGTCGGTTCATCGTTGTCCACAGGTCCTGTTCATAAGTCCGTGGACAATGCGTTGAGTTTTCAAAAAAAGCGAAACGAAACAACGGGGTTAGGTGGAGTGCCCGCAGTGCGGGCAAACTGTTTGTCGCGCGGCTTCCCGTTGGCGCGCTCGACGGCGAAGTGGAACCGGTGTGCGCCCGTTCAACGTCGACTCGGGCCGAGCGGCAATCGTCGAATGCCGACAATCGGTGCGAACGCCGGGGAAGCCTGTTCGCGGGGTATTTTACTGATTTCGAATCAGGCGGCAATTGACGATGCGCGGAATTAGCCGTTTGGATAAGGCCCGGTGGGTCGAATGGCGCTCCGGGCGGCTTGATTTGCGATTTCGGATACGGGTTTGACGGCAAAGGTTGTGCGGTCTTTCGGCGCTGTCTTGCGGGGCGTGTCGCTACGCTTGCAACGTGCGTGTTGTTGCCCCTTGCTCTTTCGCATTGCCGTTTTTAGGGGCGTAGACCTTTGCCGGATTTCGCTGAGTGGCCTCGCAGCCGCGTGCCGTCGTTCGCCCGCTGTTCAACTGCCGCTGCTGTGCTCGCGCGTCTCTGCACCAACCAGATGCCTGCTACGACGCCAGCACACTGCGTCAGCTTTCGCAGCGCCGACTGCAAACCTGCAATCGGGCCGCGCCAACACCACTCTGCCTACAACCCACCTTCGCCACTCGATTCGCGCGCAGGGCCACCCACGCGCCGTCTACATCACTTGCGCCGCTTTTCCAGCTCGTCCCAACGTTCCAGCGCGATCAGCAGCTCTTCGTCGATCGCGGCGTAGCGTTCGGTCAGCCGCGTGCCTTCCTTCGGGTCTTTGGCGAAAACCGAACCGTCCTCGAGTTGAGCACCAATAGTTTTCTGCTCGGATTCCAGCGCAGCGATTTGCCCGGGCAGAGCCTCCAGTTCGCGCTGCTCCTTGAACGACAGCTTCGCGCCGCGCTGCACATTGCGGCCTGCTCCAGCATCCTTGGCGGGCGCCGACTCTTTGACCGCTTCCTTATTGGCTTCCTTCTGCGCTTCCACCGCCATTTTCTGCGAGCGGTCGCGCTGAATCTGCCAGTCGGTGAAGCCGCCGACGTACTCGCGCCACTTGCCCTCGCCTTCCGACGCGATCACCGACGTCGCGACGTTATCCAGAAACGCGCGGTCGTGGCTGACCAGCAGAACCGTGCCGTCGTATTCGGTGAGCAGTTCTTCGAGCAGTTCGAGCGTGGGAATGTCGAGGTCGTTGGTCGGTTCGTCGAGCACCAGCACGTTGGCCGGACGCGCGAACAGACGTGCGAGCAGCAGACGGTTACGCTCGCCGCCCGACAGCGACTTGACCGGCGAACGCGCGCGTTCCGGCGCAAACAGGAAGTCGCCGAGATAGCTCATCACGTGCTTCTTCTGGCCGTTGACTTCGACCCATTCGCTGCCGGGGCTGATCGTGTCCGCGAGGCTCTTTTCCAGATCGAGCTGCGCGCGCATCTGGTCGAAATAAGCGACTTGCAGATTGGTGCCGACGCGCACCGTGCCTTCGTCCGGCGGAAGTTCGCCGAGGATCATCTTGAGCAGCGTGGTTTTACCCGCGCCGTTCGGACCGACGAAGCCGATCTTGTCGCCGCGCATGACCGTGGCGGTGAAGTTGTCGACCACCGTGCGCGAACCGTAGCGTTTGGTGACATCGGTCAACTCGGCGACGATCTTGCCCGACTTCTCGCCCTGACCGACGTCGAGCTTGACGTTGCCCTGCACGTTACGGCGTTCGGCGCGCTGATTGCGCATCTCCACGAGCCGCGCAATACGGCCGACGCTGCGCGTGCGGCGCGCTTCGACGCCCTTGCGAATCCACACTTCTTCCTGCGCGAGCAGCTTGTCGGCCTTGTCGTTTTCGACGCGCTCGATTTCCAGTTGCTGCGCCTTGCGCTCCTGGTACGCCGAGAAATTTCCCGGATACGACAGCAAACGTCCGCGATCCAGTTCGACGATGCGCGTGGCGACGCGGTCGAGAAACGCGCGGTCGTGGGTAATGAACAGCAGGCCGGTACGCAGCGACACCAGCAATTCTTCGAGCCAGCGGATGCCGTCGAAATCGAGGTGGTTGGTCGGCTCGTCGAGCAGCAGCACGTCGGGCTGCACGACCAGCGCGCGCGCCAGCGCCACGCGCTTTTGCATGCCGCCCGACAGCGAGCCGACGCGCAATTCGCCATTCAGGCCGATCTGCTGCAGCGTGGTGGCCACGCGGGTGCTCCAGTTCCACGCATCTGCGGCGTCCAGCGACGATTGCAGCGTGTTCATGCGCGACATCAGCGCGTCGTGTTCCGCGCCTTCCGGCTCGTCCGCGAGCTGGTTGGCAACCACGTCGAATTCGTCCAGCAAAGCACGGGCGTGCGTCAGACCGGCGGCGACCGCGTCGAACACGGTGTCGTCCTTATCGAACTCCGGCTCCTGCGGTACGTAGACCGTGGTCAGATTCTGCTGACGCGTGACGAGGCCGTCGTCGGGCTTCGCCAGATCGGCGACGATCGTCAGCAGCGACGACTTGCCCGCGCCGTTGCGGCCGATCAGCCCGACGCGTTCGCCCGCTTCGAGAGAAAAATCCGCGTGATCGAGCAACGCGACGTGACCGAACGCCAGTTGGGCCCCGGTAATGGTGTAAAGCGACATGGAGAAATTGGCAGAAGACAGCGATGAATCGGAACTGCTCATTGTACCGGGCGCGCGCCCGGGTGCCTGTCTGCCGGAAGATATAGGCCGACGGCCGGCTTGAGAAGCGTGAACCGGCCGCGCAATCAGCGCGACAGCGGCTTTGTCTGTCTTGACGCAAAGCACAGCCAGCCGGCGTTTGCACCCGCCCGGCCGTTGAATCCGGCGATTTACTTCACGTGCACCGTGATGGTCTTGCTCATTTCGGGACCATACGACCGATGCGCGCCGTCGCCGAATTGCAGCGTCAGCGTGTGGTCGCCCGGCGGCAGCGTCAGATCCGTTTCGGTCTGACCCTTGCCGAAGTGCAGCGATTTGTCACTAACGGGAATGACCTCGCCCTTGGGCAAGCCCTTACCGTCGATCAGCAGATGATGATGGCCCGTGCCTTCCGTCACTGTTCCGGCCGGCGCGACTTTCATGCCCTCGACCGCGAACACGACGTGTACCGGATTGCTGACCGTTGCACCGTCTGCCGGCTGCACAAAAGACACGCCTGCCGCCTGCGCCACGCCTGAGACGGCGAGCAGTCCGGCCAATGCTGCGCTAGCCAACCATTTGTTTTTAAACATCGTTTTTCTCCTTTGGGAAACGAAAGTCATGCGCGGACCGGTTCGGCCGCCGACCTTGCCGCTGCCTGGGACCGATGGTCGCAATGCATGCCAGGCGCGGCCCGCGCCTGTCCAACCAATAGCTGCGGATCAAAGCATACACGGTGTGTATGGCGAGATTCGTCCAGTGGGTCGGAGTTGTCGAGGACGCGTTGCGGCGGTGCCGCATCGGCAGTTTGCGGTCGAATTGACAAATTCCGGTAATATTGCGGGTTGCCGCGTTGCCCAAAAAAGGGGCAGATTATGCGGGCCATGCATTGACTAGAGAAGAGTACGCCGTGAGCGATGTAATTGATTTGATTGAATATAAGAGCTGGGTCTGCCTGATTTGCGGCTGGATCTACAACGAGGAAGAAGGCTTGCCCGAAGAAGGCATTGCACCGGGCACGCGCTTCGCCGCGATTCCGGAAGACTGGCGCTGCCCGTTGTGCGACGTGGGCAAGGCGGAATTTGCCGTCGTGGAGTTCTGATCTGGCTTGACTTGAACGGGCGCGCCGGGTGAATGGCGTGTCGCGGAGGTCGGTCGGTACGGTCCAGCAGGTGCAAGCCTCTGGGCCGTTTGTTTTTTGGGCGATGGTTGCGAGTAGTGGGCGCAGGACTTTCCGGCCCTCCTCGCGCTCAGGCTCGTTTGATATACTCTGCGCTCGCTGGTGAATCCGGAGTTGCCCGTCCTCGCAGTCTTTGTCTCGCGTCGGGATGCGGTGATTGTTCCGGTTTGGTCCATCTCCCTGTAGTTCAATGGATAGAACAAGTGCCTCCTAAGCGCTAGATACAGGTTCGATTCCTGTCAGGGGGACCAACTACCTTCCCAGCCTCTCCCAAGTTTGCCCAGAAAAGCCCCGTATGCCTTGCGCTGCGGGGCTTTTTGCTGTCGTCGTTGCCAAGGTTGTCCAATACAAACCAAACTTCTTGGTGGCATCGGTGCGGCCATCCTTCCGATGCTCCCAAACGATGCCCAAGCAGATCGCCCCGCTAAATGAGCTCTAAATCCGCAAGGCGAAGCCAGCGGAAAAAACATATCGCCTCGCCGACGGCAAGAGGCTGTATCTCGAGGTGATGCCTAACGGCGCCCATCGATTAACAATCTGGCGCCCTCCGGAAACCAACTACGACGGCTGCCTCGGAAACGTCAAGGGTCAGTCTTCGAACGCCCAGCCGGCAGAGGCGCGGTTCAAATATCACCGGCATCGTCCATCCTGAGATTTCAGCTCTCATTCCTTCCTGACTTCGGGTTGTGAGCGACGGGCGATAGCGAAAAATTCCCCGTCCACACGCATTGCTCAGGCTTACTACCCGTGGCACTGGCCGCTGCACTGAGGCATCATCTCAGCGCCAGAATTCGGCGTAATCACGAAAACCCGTACAAATTGAAAGGATCAGAAATGAGAAGGCCCGGCACTATGGTAATCGCTGCGACGTTCGTTGCCGCCTTGGTCAGCGGCTGCGCGACAGTGGCCGAGAAGAATACTGACCAGTGTGAGCAGACAATGCAGGCGCATGCTGAGCCGGCGCTGGTGTCTGTAACGCACATCGAGACATCGCCGGACGGAAGCACTGTTACCGTGAGCGGCAAGATGGAAGATCAGCGCAATTCGACCGTTGTATCCGCACAGGCTGAGTGCCGGTTCAATGGAAAGTCGCTCTCATCTTTCCGTTGGCTTGCACCCACGAACCGCGGGGCTGGACAATGAGTCGTTGCCGGAGAATTTCCCGAAACCTCCAGCACTCCAGCTAGTGATGACCAGGTTGGTGTCTCACCGACCCATCGAAGGCAAATCAGGAATTCCTGCTCCGATCATCCGCTTCGAATCGGTTTGAAGGTCGGCCGCGACGGTCGCTATTTCGGTTGCGATGCCGTAGCCCACGCTCTCGGCTACGCCGTTGGAGAAAAATTGGGTCATGTCGAGGCTTATCGTCAGCGCGATCGGAAACTTGATAACTTGATAGGCAATGCCCGGGAGCGCGACGTTTCCCCCGCGGAATCGAGACAGTTGTAATGCGCGCGAGGAGTTTGTAATTCGCCCGCTAAAGTTTTGTCAGCGTCGGCCGAAGAATAACGCATATAAATAACAACGCTGAGAGACCAATGAAAAAAATCATCGCCGCATTTATCGCTATCGCCTGCGTGACTTCTACAGTCGCTTATGCCCGAGGTGGGCACTATGCCGGCGGTCATGGCTCATCGCACAAGGGCGGCCACTACAGCAACCCGCGCACACACGATCACTACGAGAAGCGTAAATAAGGGGCGGCACGCCGCAAAGCGCTTAACGCATCCAGGGGGAGGCTTGCCCTCGGAGTCGAGCAATTCGAAGGACCACCATGAAAACAAAAATGGCTCTCGCGAGCCTGACTATACTCACAGCATGCACGACCATCACTGACGTGACGCCGGCCGGCGACGGGCGCTACACCGTCACGACGCAAGTCCGCGGAGGCATGACTCCGTGGGGAGAGATCAAAGCGACTAGCCTGAAGCGCGCGGACGAATACTGCACCGGCCAAGGTAAGCAGATGCATCAGATAAACATGCAGACGCACGGCGTCCGGGGGTGGACGCCGCAAGAGGCGGAACTGACGTTTGCGTGTTCGTGATCACCGAGAGACGTATGAGCGGAAATAAATTGGCCGCTGCGCGACAAGAACTAACGCTGGCGGCGAGATCTATCGACCGGATGAAGGCGGCGGCAGATCTTGATGAGTTTGACCCGAATGGAAAGATTTTGTGAACCGCACCACTCGCGTCCGTCCCAATCAACGCATTCACACTCATCCCCAATAACAGAGGCAACGAAGTCCGCGTCGAATTGAGCGGGAAGAGACAATTAACGGCGGGCCTTGCAGTGAGACCGGGTTTGATCTTACGCCTGCAGGTCCCGCAATAAAGTCGTGCTCCCCGATTGCACCGTAAGCGTGGCAGGGACAATTACTGGCAGCGGGCACCTATGTTGACGTGAGTGCAGCAATGGCGGAGTCGGCAATGCAATGATTTTCAACATTGGACTTTTCGTCCGCGCCGCTTTCGGCTCGCGTTACGGCACTATACGAAATGAAGGACAGGTTCACGTCCTCCTTCACGCTTAAGGGGCTTTCGCACATTCAAGCCCTCCCCTTCCGCAATCCCATTCCCCCTCGCACCAACCTCCCCAACGGCCGCTCCAGAAAGCGATACGACGCCAACCCCACAACCGTCGAAATCAGCACCACGACGACGCAAATAACGTCGCCCGATATCCGGTGCTGCTGATCCACCATCCTCAGCACCTTGACCGCAATCGGCACCGAAAAAACATGCGTGAGATACAGCGAATAAGACGAGTCGCCGATACGTTCGAGCCACGCGTTCCAACGCACTCTGCTTTCCAGCGACAGCCCCATGATAAACACGGCGAGTGCAAGCAAACCGAACTTGAGAAAGCGGTTGGTCTCCGTCAAAGTCGGTGCTAACAACGTAACCGCCGCCGCGGTGACAAACAAAAAGGCCAGCGCCACCGGCAACGGGATCGTGCGTCCCGACGTATAGAACACGCCAACACAGCAACCGAACACAAACTCCAGAACGATCGGATTCGTATAGAACTGGTGGACCACGCCACCATCCGGCAGCAATCGCAACGACGAAGTCAGCGCGAGAAATGTTCCTGCGGCGAGCACGCGATGTCGCGTTGCGCACATCGCGATGGCGAACACCAGGTAGAACCACATCTCGTAGTTCAGCGTCCAGCCGACTCCGACTACCGGCGCGGTAATGCCTTCCCAATTGAGCGACGGAAAAAATACGAAAGACGTTAATGCATTCCACGCATTGAAGTGCGCATTACCAAAAGCATTGGGAACAATAACGAGCAGCAGAATGAACAGTAATGTCAGTAGCCAGTAAAGCGGAACGATTCGGGAAATGCGCGCGGCGATGAATGATCTGGCAGAAGCAATCCCGGCAGGCTGCTCATGCGTCACAAACACCATGATGAAACCGGAGATCACGAAGAACACGTCGACGCCTATTTCGCCGAAACGTGAAACGCGCGCGAAGAAATGTGGAAGCCATCCATAAGCGAGGACGTTACCGTTTGTATGGAATGCGACCACGCCCAGCGCCGCGAGCGCGCGCAGCGCCTGAATAGATTCGAACCGTCTGAAACCAACCACGCCTTTCCACCCGTCAAAATTCGAAAGGCCTCATGGTACAGCACCTTAATTCTGATTCGCGGTATTCAGCGCACGCGCACAAACATGTATCTCGTAATACGGCAGAACCGCAATCGGTGACGTAGATTCCTTTAAACAAACCCGCCCTGCCGCAGCCAACCCGATCGACTATTCCCGACGCGGCGATGCAGCGTCGACATAAACCCATGCCGATACGCCCGACGCGAGTACGACGCGATCGCGCCGATACGCGTCGACTTCGTAGTCGTCCGCATGTTGAAGTTCTTCGGGCGTGATCGCGAAAACCGTGCCGCTCACCTTGTCGCCCGGATTGCCGCTGTAAGCAACCACCGGATGATGCGTCTTGCCGCTAGTCGCAACGACGTCGGGGTCTTCTATTTTCAGCAGGGTGAGCGAGTAGCCGGGCATGTCGTCGGCGCGGCCGTTGAGCTTCCGGCCGAAGGTCGCCAGTTGCACCTGTTCGAGTTGCAGCGTGCCGTACGAAAAAAGGTTCTCGGAGAATGTTTGATCTTTCGTGGACATATCGAGTGGTGTGATAAACGCGTTAAAAATCTTCTATCAAGCCGAGTCGGCGTGATCGGGCACGGTGCCGCCCTGCTCCGTACGCACGAGCGGCTCGCCGAATTGCAACGCAGCCAGTTGCGCATACAGCGGAGAGCTTTGCAGAAGCTCCGTATGACGCCCCTGCGCGACGATACGCCCATGCTCCAGCACGACAATGCGATCGGCCTGCTGCACTGTCGCGAGTCGGTGCGCAATAACCAGCGTCGTGCGATTTTGCGCGGCATTGTCCAGCGCCTTCTGCACGAGACGCTCGCTGGCGGCGTCGAGCGCGCTGGTGGCTTCGTCGAGTAGCAGGATCGGCGGATTCTTCAGGATGGCGCGAGCAATCGCAATGCGTTGACGCTGTCCGCCGGACAGACGCACACCACGCTCACCGAGAAACGTGTCGTAGCCCTCCGGCAGTTCTTCGATAAAGCCCGCCGCCGCGGCCATCGACGCGGCCTGCTGTACCTGCTCGAAAGTGGCATCGGGCGCGCCGTAGCGAATGTTGTCGAGCACGCTGCCCGAGAAGATCACCGACTCCTGCAACACGACGCCGATCTCGCGGCGTAACTCGACCAGCGGCACGTCACGCGTCGACACACCGTTGATCAGAATGGTCCCCGATTGTGGATCGAAAAAGCGCAGCAGCAGTTGGAACAACGTGGTTTTGCCGGCACCGGACGGCCCGACCAGCGCCACATGTTCACCGGCGCGGACATCGAGTGAAAGCGCGGAGAGCGCCGCAATGCCCGCGCGCGACGGATACGAAAAGCCGACGTTGTCGAAGCGGATGCCATGTCCGCGCGTGGGCAATGCGATCGTGGTGTCGGCCTCGACGACCGGCGAGCGCGCCGCCAGCAATTGCAGCAGTCGTTCGGTCGCCCCGGCGGCCCGCTGCAGATCGCCCCACACTTCGGCAACCGCACCTACCGCGCCTGCCGTGAACACCGCGTACAGGATGAACTGGGACAACTGCCCCGCCGTCATGCGTCCGGCCAGCACGGCCTGCGCGCCAAGCCAAAGCACGAACACGATGGCGCTGAACACGAGCACGATCACTACGGCCGTCAGCCACGCGCGCGCCCGGATGCGCGTGAGCGCCGTGTCGAACGCGACCTCCACTGCGCCCGCAAAGCGCTTCGATTCGTAAGGCTCCTGCGTGTACGACTGCACGGTCGGCATCGCGTTGAGCACCTCGCCGGCCAGCGCGCTCGCGTTCGCCACCTTGTCCTGGCTGGCACGCGAGAGCCGTCGCACACGCCGTCCAAAGATGACGATAGGCGCGATCACCACGATCAACGTGACGATGATGTAGGCCGACAGCACGGGACTCGTCACCGCCAGCATCGCGACGCCGCCGACCAGCAGAAAGAAATTGCGCAGCCCCAGCGAGAGGCTGGTGCCCACTACCGCCTGGATCAGCGTGGTGTCGGTGGTGAGCCTCGACAGCACCTCGCCGGTCTGCGTCGTTTCGAAGAACTGCGGACTCATGCCGAGCACGTGGTCGTAGACCGCTCGCCGCAAGTCGGCCGTCACGCGCTCGCCAAGCCAGGACACGAGGTAAAAACGCACCGACGTAGCGGCCGCGAGAATCAGCGACACCGCGAACAGCGCGATGAAATAGCGGTCGATGTGAGTCCGGTCGCCGCTGGCAAAGCCGCGATCGATCAGATACTTGAACGCCACCGGCAATGCGAGCGTCGCGCCCGCCGATGTCACGAGCGCGATGAATGCGAGCACCCAGCGCCCGGCGTAAGGGCGCATGAATGGAAACAGCGCGAACAGCGGACCGATACGCGACGAACGCGGGGCGGCGGTTGACATGAAGATTCCCGGACGGAACGAAGATCCTGTCGATTGTGCCAGCGCCGCGAGTTTGACGTTGCGCGCGAATGCAAACCGTGCCGGAACTCAGACGTGCCGCGTCATGCGCCTACTGTTCCTTGCGGCGGCGAAACGCCCACCAGCCGGCCAGCCCGGTGAAGCCCGCGACCAGCAGCACCATCACCCAGAAGCCGTGGCGATTTTCCGCGAGCGGAATGCCGCCGACGTTCATGCCGAAAAATCCCGCGACGATGTTGATCGGCATCGCCAGAACAGTCACGAGCGTGAGTGTGAACAGCGTGCGGTTGTTCTGCTCTTCGAGCCGCGAAATGATTTCTTCCTGCAGCAGCCTGACCCGCTCGATCAACCCGGCGACGTCCGACAGCACGACCGAAAACTCTTCCGTCGATTCGCGCAAGTCCTGCACGTCCTCGGGATGAAGCCACCGCGGCGGCCTCGCCAGCAGCCGGAAAATCGCGCCGGGCTCGGGCGCGAGCATGCGTTGCAGACGGGTCAGCGTCCGGCGCATTGCGCCGAGATCGAGACGGTTCTGCGTCGGACGCTGCGACAGGAAGCGGTCTTCGATCCGGTCGACATCGGTACTGGTGCGCCGCACGATCTGCACCAGCAGGTCGGCCTGATCGCGCATCAGATGAACCAGCAGTTCGGTCGGCGATCTGAAGACCTCGCCTTCGCGGACCGACGCGCGCAGGCGGTCCACGGAACGCAGCGGCTTCAGACGCGCGGTGACGATGATCCGCTGATTCGCGTAAATCCATAATGTCGCGATGTCGGACGGGATGAATTCCAGATTGAACATCACGTCGTTGACGACCGCGCGCAGTGCGCCGTCCGCGTGTTCGATACGCGTCGAATGCGAGCCTTCGCGCAACGCGTCGTAAAAACCCTCGGGCAATTCGAGCTGCGTTTTCATCCAGCGCTCGCTCGCGCTGTGGGCCAGATTAAAGTGCAGCCACAAGAATTCGCCGGTCTCGTTCGCCGGGCCGTTCACGCCGCTCGTACCGTTCGCTTCCTGCTCGCGAAGCCATTCGGCGACCTCGTCGGCGTCGACCGCGCGCCCGGCGAGCGTGGGAGTAAAGAGGAAGCCGCACACCATACCGGTCGAATCCGCACCGTAGGTTTGCAATAGCAGATCAGCTTTCATAGATCATTGAAGGTTCGCTTCCCGTCCCGATTCGCGGATTCAGCAATGTATCCGTCGAAAATGAAATCGTGACGATGGCCGCGCGTTTGCCGGCATCGCGCACCGCACGGACTGCGCTGGAACGAAAATGCCTGAGCATATCGCGGCCAGTCGAAAGAAGGTTAACCCACTGTTTTCCGGCGCGCCGGGGAATGGATCGCCGGATTCGGACGATCGCTTTTATTTCGAGCCGGTCACAAAGATGTCATTGATTCGCGCTAACCGCCGCACATTGCGTGGCGGCGGCGAGTGACCGGCATGCGAGCGTCGCGCGGAATCAGGGTGATCCGCGCGACTGAACCGACCGCTCAGGCCGGACGTCGCGGAATATTCAAACCCCGCTCCACCGCCGGACGCGCAACGAACTTCGCCAGCACACGCGTCACGTTCGGAAAGTCCTGAATGCCGACGAGTTCGCCCGCTTCGTAAAAGCCCGCCAGGTTGCGCACCCACGGGAAAGTCGCGATATCGGCGATCGAATACGCGTCGCCGAGAATCCAGTCACGCCCTTCGAGTTGCCGATCCAGCACGCCGAGCAGACGCTTCGATTCAGCCACATAACGGTCGCGCGGACGCTTGTCTTCGTACTCCTTGCCTGCGAATTTGTGGAAGAAGCCAAGCTGGCCGAACATCGGACCGATGCCGCCCATCTGGAACATCACCCACTGAATCGCCTCATAGCGCCCGGCGGTATCTTGCGGAATCAATTGCCCGCTTTTTTCCGCCAGATACAGCAGAATCGCGCCCGATTCGAATAGCGCGAGCGGCTTACCGTCCGGCCCGTTCGGATCGAGAATCGCCGGAATCTTGTTGTTCGGATTCAGCGATAGAAACTCCGGCGTCATCTGATCGTTCGTGTCGAAGCGCACCAGATGCGGTTCATACGGCAAACCGGTTTCTTCGAGCATGATCGACACTTTCACGCCGTTCGGCGTCGGCAGCGAGTAAAGCTGAAGCAGGTCAGGATGGGCGGCAGGCCACTTCTTCGTGATCGGAAACGCGGATAAATCGGTCATGAGACGGGGGCACCTTTGAGCGTGAGTTGTGCGGGTAAAAACGGAATCGCCCAATATAAACCGACTTGGCGCAACGCGTCGGAGACTGCTTCCGGCAATGCACGGCGCACGTGCCGCGTTGGAATCCGCACTGGAATTTTTGCAAAAATATTCCACGCGCTACCCGCCAGCCAATCGCGGCCGGCTCACCGCCGATAGCGGGCATCACCACAAATCTTTAGTCGCCGTCCCGGCACGCGAGTTATAGCCTTCACGCCACAACGCCGCGCCGACCGTCAGCAGCAGCGTCTTCTGCTCGCCGTCGAGCAGCTCCCACGCCACCGACAACCACGTGGCATAGCTCGCGCAGGTCGGTTCAAGATCGACGGGCGCTTTGCCCTCCAGGTACTGCCGTTCGAACATCGAAAGCACTTTTTCGGGTGTCATTGGCGCTACCTCCGTGTGGGATGCGCCAAGTCTAAAGGGCGACGCACCGCACAAGGAATGCTCCCCAAGCCAATGCCGGGTTACTCCCAGGCGTCGCGACCCGAAAACTATCCAATGCGCATCAGGCTATCCATTGCACCGTTGCGCGATCGCGCGAAAAAGAAAAGAGGTGCCGAAGCACCTCTTTTGTCGCCCTGGGCGACCGGCTTCGATCACGGGCGATCACACTAAGCGTGCGCCCGACGATCGCCAGCCCGATTACGGCGCGTTGCGCTTCGCGTTGTCTTTCGCGTCTTCCTTCGCATCGCCGTAGGCCTTCTGCACCTTGCCCGCGCCTTGCTGCAAGTCGCCCTTCAATTCCTTGCCGGGGTTGTCCGTAGCCTTACCAATCGCTTCGTTGACCTTGCCCTTGACCTGTTCGGCCACGCCCTTCACCTGGTCCTTGTTCATGTTCGGCTCCACTATTTGGAATGCCAGCGCGACATTACGCCAGTATCCCTATCGAGCAACGGCTGTGCCCGCGCCTCTTTGATGGCTCGTTCACCGCGGATTTATCGGCCACGGCAGGCCTCAAAAAAAATTTAAATAGGGCCTAAAGTCCCGTCGGGCAGTGCCGTAATACAGCGATGGAGGAGCTATGGATCGCAAACTCAATACGCTTGCCGGGTCGTCCCAAATCGCGCTGATCGATCACGACATCGCGCACATTACGCGTGTGATGCGGTTAGCTTTACACGGTGACCTGGGCGGCCCGATCTTGCCGGTCGCCTACTGGCGCCAGCGTCTGTTCCAGTTGCTCGACGCCTGCCACCTCTCGCATCCGCAACTCTGCGCGATAGACAGCCTCCTGCTTCAACTGCGCCAGTTCGAAGCGGAGCCCGAGCCTCGATGGGACACGCTGCCTCCGCCCGCTGCGTCGGCACTTGCGCCGCAGCTCTCATCGAGCGCGCGCCATCCTGCCTGATTTTCAGGCGGGTTTGCGGACTGACTTCCACGCTTGATTTCAGGCGGCGCGATGCTGCGTCGCCGGTCTCTGCGCGTCGACCTGCCGCCCTTCCCCAGCCATTTGCCCCGTATAAAAAGAAGGCCGCGATCCAGGTCGCGGCCTTAACACGTCGCAACGCAGGGATTCGCGTCACCTCGCAAGCGTACACGCGCAATTGTGACAAGCCGGTTTAGTCGCCCTGCCCCTTTTTTCACCGAGTTTTACGGGAAATTTTCTGCCGCCTTGCCCTGAAAAAACAGAAAACGGGACGACCTTAGGTCATAATGTCCGCAAAAATTCCCAGCAAGGACTTCTGTGACCGTCGCCTCCCCGCTCAACCTGCTCCGGCAAGCGCGTACCCGCTTTACCCAACGCGAAATCGCCGCGCACGTCGGCAAGGACATCAAGACGGTGCGTCGCTGGGAAAAAGGCGAAACGCCGTGCCCGGCCATGCTGGAACCCGCGTTGCGCGATCTGCTTTATCAGGGCGCGCGCGCAAAGGGCGACAGCAACGGCAACGCGCAATTCCGCTTTATCGACCTGTTCGCGGGCATCGGCGGAATCCGAATGGGCTTCGAAGCGCACGGCGGCGAGTGCGTCTTCACTAGCGAGTGGAACGATTTTTCCACCCGCACCTATCGCGAGAACTACCCCGCGGGCGACGAACACGCGCTGATCGGCGACATCGTTTCGTTTCCCGCCGAAGAAGTGCCGAGCCACGATGTGCTGCTCGGCGGTTTCCCGTGCCAGCCGTTTTCGATTGCGGGCGTCAGCAAGAAAAACGCGCTGGGCCGCCCGCATGGTTTCGAATGCACGACTCAAGGCACGCTCTTTTTCGATGTCGCGCGGATCATCGCGGCGAAGCGTCCCGCTGCGTTCCTGCTGGAGAACGTGAAGAACCTGCTCTCGCACGATAAAGGCCGTACCTTCGACGTGATCGTGCAAACCCTGCGCGACGAACTCGGCTACGAAGTGCATTACCGCGTGATCGATGGCCAGCATTTCACGCCGCAGCACCGTGAGCGGATCATCATCGTCGGCTTTCGCGGCAAGACGGATTTCTCGTGGGACGACCTGCAACTGCCGGAAAGCGGCCCGCGTCTCGGTTCGATCCTGCATCGCACGGATGGCAGCGAGCCCGTGCTGCCGTGGGACCACGACCGCTTCTTCGACCACGCCGCCCGGCGTGTGCAGCCGAAGTACACGCTCACTGCCAACCTCTGGACGTATCTGCAGAACTACGCCGCGAAGCATCGCGCGGCGGGCAATGGCTTCGGTTTCGGTATGGCATACCCGGACAGCGTCACGCGTACGCTGTCGGCGCGTTATCACAAGGACGGCTCCGAGATCCTGGTGTATCAAGGCGAGTCGGCGCGTCCGCGCCGCCTGACGCCGCGTGAGTGCGCGCGGCTGATGGGCTTTCCCGACACCTTCCGGATTCCCGTCAGCGATACGCAGGCGTACCGGCAGTTCGGCAACAGCGTCGTGATGCCGGTGATGCGCGAAGTGGCGCGCATCATGCTGCCGCATGTGCAAACCCTGCTCGCCGAGGAAACCCGTCATGGTTCGAAGCAAGCTTTGTCGCTGTACGCGTGAGCGGTTCGCCGCCGTCGCTGCCACTGAACGCGGCCATGCGTTATCGCGGCGCTGAACATGGTCGATATCGTCGATAGCGCGACCCGCAGCCGGATGATGTCCGGCATTCGCGGACGCAATACCAAGCCCGAAATCCTGATCCGCAGCCTGCTGCATCGGCAGGGCTTCCGCTTTCGTCTCGACGTGCGAGATCTGCCGGGACGGCCCGACATCGTGCTGCCGCGCTATCGTGCCGTGGTGCTCGTGCATGGCTGTTTCTGGCACGGTCACGATTGCCGTCTTTTCAAATGGCCGCAGACGCGGCCCGAGTTCTGGCGCGACAAGATCGGCCGCAACCGCACTAACGACGACAAGGTTCACCACGCATTGCTCGCTGACGGCTGGCGCGTCGGCGTCGTGTGGGAATGCGCATTGCGGGGCGCCAATCGCGATATCGAAGGAGTATTGCAGCGACTCGTCGAATGGCTAAGAAGCGACGCGCCGGAGTTCGAGGAACGCGGCTGAACACAGCGGCATAACCGGTGGCCGACTTGCGCCGCGCGTCGCTGTCGTGAATGCCCATCTGGAGCGACTCCGAAAGCCGCTGGTGATACACTCGATTGGCTAATTCGGAGCACTTTTGCGCGACGCCACAATCGCCAACGCGACGCTGGCCCACTGCAAATCCGCTGTGCCCCGACGATCCCAGAACCAATCAACAAGGGAGGCACATCATGGCTGATTTCCGTCTCTGGTCCGACGAATTTCCCACCAACGGCTTCATGCCGAAAGCCCACGAATATCACGACAAGGCATTCGGCGTGGATGGCGAAAACATCTCGCCCGCGTTGCAGTGGGACGCACCGCCGCCCGACACTCAAAGCTTCGCCCTCACCGTTCACGATCCCGACGCGCCGACCGGCAGCGGCTTCTGGCACTGGGTCGTGGTGAACATCCCGGCCGACGCCCGCTCGCTGTCGCGCAACGCGGGCAAAGCAGACGGTTCGCTACTGCCGCAAGGCGCGCTGCAAATGCACAACGATTACGGCACGGTCGGTTTTGGCGGCGCCGCGCCGCCGCGTGGCGACAAGGCGCATCGCTACATCTTCCGGCTGCATGCGCTGAAGGTGCCGCATCTGCCGGTCAATCCGGAGACCACCAATGCGGTGGCGCGCTTCATGACGCATCTGAACGAACTGGATTCGACCACCCACACCGGGTTGTACGAATTGAAGTAGAAACGTGACGCAAGTTGCCGGCGTGTGGACATCACGCACATCTCGCAGGCTTCCTCACGCCAGCCTGCGCGAATAACCCGGCCGGCAGCTTCATCCGCAACAACGCTGCGCTTTCACCACGACGGGCAATGCGCGCCGCCCGTCGCCCGAGCGTCGAACCGTACCATCACAAATCAAACAATCGATGCAAGCCCAACCTTCGCGCAACGACGCCAGAGACACGTCAGCCGCCACCTCCGCCGACGCACCGCCCGACCATAGCGAACAGGGTCTGCCCGTTCCGCAACGCTACTGGGCGATGCTCGTCATTGCCCTTGCGCTGACGCTCGCCGTGCTCGACAGCGCGATCGCCAACGTCGCACTGCCAACCATCGCGCGCACGCTGAACGCCAGCTCGGCGAGTTCGATCTGGGTCGTCAACGCCTATCAACTGGCGATCACGATTTCGCTGCTGCCGCTCGCCTCGCTCGGCGACCGGATCGGCTACCGGCGCATCTATCTGGGCGGGCTGATCCTGTTCACGGCTGCATCGTTCGGCTGCGCGTTGTCCACGTCGCTGCAGAGTCTTGCACTTGCGCGCGTCGTTCAGGGCTTCGGTGCGGCGGGCATCATGAGCGTGAATACCGCGCTGGTGCGGATGATCTACCCGCCCGCGCAACTCGGACGCGGCGTGTCGATCAACGCGATGGTGGTCGCCGTGTCGTCGGCAATCGGACCCACGGTCGCGTCGGGCGTGCTGGCGGTGGCGACCTGGCCGTGGCTGTTCGCGATCAACGTGCCGATCGGCATCGCGGCGATCATCGGCGGCTTCAAGGCGCTGCCGATGAACCCCGGTCACGAATCGCCGTACGACTACCTCAGCGCGGTCATGAATGCGTTCGTGTTCGGGCTGCTGATTTTCGCCATCGACGGCCTCGGTCACGGTGAGCGTCTCGGCCTGATCGCCATCGCGTTCATCGCCGCGCTGGTGATCGGCTACTTCTTCGTGCGGCGTCAATTGACGCAAGCCGCGCCGTTGCTGCCGATCGACCTGCTGAAGATTCCCGTGTTCGCGTTATCGATCGGCACGTCGGTGTGTTCGTTTTGCGCGCAGATGCTGGCCTTCGTTTCGTTGCCGTTTCTGTTGCAGGAAACGCTCGGCATGTCGCAAGTGGAAACCGGTCTGCTGATGACGCCGTGGCCTGCGGTCATCATCATCGCGGCGCCGATTGCGGGCGTGCTGTCGGACCGGATTTCATCGGGCTGGCTAGGCGGCGCAGGGCTCGCCGCGCTCGCTGTCGGCCTGCTACTGCTCGCGATGCTCGGCCCGCACCCGGAGCCGTTGCAGATTGCGTGGCGCATGGCGTTGTGCGGCGTGGGCTTCGGCATCTTCCAGTCGCCGAACAATCGCACGATTCTGTCGTCGGCGCCGCGTGAGCGCAGCGGCGGCGCGAGCGGCATGCTCGGCACCGCGCGCCTGACCGGACAGACGCTCGGCGCGGCGCTGGTCGCGTTGATCTTCGGCATTGCGCCGAAAAACGGCACCTTCATTGCGCTCTATGTGGCCGCAGGATTTTCGGCCGTGGCGGCGGTCGTGAGCATGATGCGCATCGTGCAGCAAGGTAAAACGCGAGCCGCCTGACAAGCGTTCGCCCCGATCCGCGGCACACAGATAAAAGAAGGGCGCGAAATCGCTAAAAACGATTCGCGCCCTTCTTCTCTTTTTGCTAAAGACGTGACAGCATGCGCGCCGCTCGCCATCCCACAGCGACCGGCGCGAACTCCGTTACGACGATGCCGTCACGTCAGCGAGCTTTACCGCTTTAGCCGCCACCGAAGACGCCGTTGCGACATTGCGCAGGTCGGCGAGGAACGTATCGCGCCACACGGAGAGATTGTTCTCCCGCATCGGCGCCATCATGTCCGCGTGCCGCGCCTGACGTTCGGCGAGCGGCATCGACAGCGCGCGTTCGAGCGCCTCGGCCATCTGCGACAGATCGAACGGATTGACCACCAGCGCGCCCGGCAACTGCTCGGCCGCACCCGCGAATTGCGACAGCACCAGCATGCCCGGATCGGCCGGGTCTTGCGATGCAACGTACTCCTTCGCGACCAGATTCATCCCGTCGCGCAGCGGCGTCACATAGCCGACCTGCGATTGACGGAACAGCGCCATCAGCAGATTGCGCTCGTATTTGCGGTTCAGATACTGAATCGGCGTCCAGTCGAGTTGCGCGAAGCGTCCGTTGATACGCCCGGCTTCGCCTTCCAGCGTCTGACGAATCCGCTGATAGGTCGTCACGTCCGCGCGCGTCGGCGGCGCAATCTGCACAAGCGATACGCGTCCGTGCCAACCCGGTGCATTCAGCAGCAGGCGCTCGAAAGCCTGGAAGCGCTCCACCAATCCCTTCGAATAATCGAGCCGGTCGACGCTCATGATCAGCTTGCGTCCGCGCATGCCGTCGCGCAGGCTGCGCACCGGCTTGCGGTCGGTGAACTGCTCGGCGGCCTTCGCAATCGCGTCGGGATAGATCCCGATCGGATACGCGCCCACTTTGAGGAAGCGGTTATACGCGTGCACCATGCCGTCTTCGCTCGACGTGCCGTGTTGTCCGCGCTCGATGAAATCGACAAACGACTGACGATCCGCCTCGGTCTGAAAGCCGATCACGTCGTAGCTGCACATCGCCTTCACGAGCTCTTCGTGCGGCGGAATCGTGCGCAGCACTTCCGGCACCGGAAACGGAATATGCAGGAAAAAGCCAATCGGATTCTTCACGCCCAGCTCGCGCAGGCATCGCGCGAACGGCAGCAGGTGATAGTCGTGCACCCAGATGATGTCATCGGGCTTCAGCAACTCCTTGAGCTGCTTCGCGAGCGTCGCGTTGACGCGCTGATAGCCCGCATATTCCTGCCGGTCATAACGCGACAGGTCGTTGCGGTAATGGAAAGTCGGCCACAACGTCGCGTTGGAAAAGCCGCGGTAATACTGGTCGTAGTCGCGCTTGGTCAGGCCAACGGTCGCGTACGTCACGTTGCCCTGCTTTTCGATCACCGGTGCGGTCGGCTCGCTGACCGTCTCGCCGCTCCAGCCGAACCAGACTCCGCCGGTTTCCTTTAGCGCGTCCAGCACGCCAATCGCCAGGCCGCCCGCGGCGGGACGCCCTTCCTGGGTCGGCGCAACACGATTCGATACCACGATCAGTCTGCTCATTGGTGCTCCACCTAGTTCAGTTGTTTCGTTGCATTCGGATATGTGCCAAAAAGGTGCATGCAAGTCGCGTGCCGTTTATTGAGATATTGGAAATAAAAATGTATGCAAATGTGACGGGCGAGCAAAAACGCGCGACATCGTCAGATCGCGAAGAAGTTTTTTCTGCTTTGTATGACGAAAACAGGAGCCTTGAAACTGGCCGGCTCACCGTTCGTCAAAACCGCCCGGCGAACGCCTGAACGGCGTCAGGCATCCTGTTCCGAGCCAAGGTCGCGCTGGTACTCCAGCCCTTCAGGACGGACGCCGCCCTGATTGTGTTCGCCGTCGGGCGGCGCATCGGGCGCGACGCGGTTCTGCATGGCCGGGTCCGGCGACGCGGCCGGTTCGGTCTTGCTGCTGCCCGGCCGGGAGTCGCGCTTCGAATGGCGCGCCGAGCGTCGCAGTGCGGGATGTCTCATGATCGATGCCTCCACGGGAAGCCCGCCGCAGATTTAGCGGCATCAATACAGTCTAGAAATACGGACGGTAAATTGCCGGTAAAAGATGCGCCGGCTTTGTAACAAATACATAAATTCGCTGCATCAAATCGCGATGCAGCGAAGCTGACAGGTCAGAGTTGCATTCGGCTTGACGGACGCGCACCGGCTTGCGGTGTCTGCGTGGGCTGCGGCGGAGGATCGCCGATCGGCGGAGGGGTGGGTCCCGGCGGTTCGATAGGTACCGGCGCGGGTCCGGGGAAGGTGTCGGGCTCAGCAGGAACCGGCGGTTCCGACGGCGGTTCAACCGGTTCAGGACGATGGGCGCGCTTCGAAAGGGGAAGCGCGGGAGCGGCAGCGTAGTCCGGCATATTGTTTATCCTCGTCTTTGCGTTCCACTGAAACGCAGCAAGGCGTGTGCCGTTACGATGCCGCCCCGGCAGCGGGGCACGGCGGAAGACTTAACGCAGCGCGCGTGAAATGTCAGCGCCTCACAGCGCTCGCGATTCCTCGGCGGACTCGCCGTCTTCACGCGCGTCGTTGCCGTATTCCACCAAGCGGTTGTACAGCGTCTTCAGACTGATGCCGAGAATCTCCGCAGCTCGCGTCTTCACGCCGCCGCATTGTTCGAGCGTCGCCAGAATCAGCTGACGATCCGCCTCGGCGAGCGAGGTGCCGAACGGAATCGTGATTGCCGTGCCTGCAGCGGGCTTCGACAGCGTGATCTGCAACGGCACGGTCGCGGTGCTGTCCGAATCCGTCCCCGACATGATGTGCGCGCGCTGCACGTAATTCTTCAGTTCGCGCACATTGCCCGGCCACGGATACGACATCAACATGTCCTTCACGGCCGCCGGGAAATGCTTCTTCGTGCTGTGGCGCTCGTTGAGTTCGTCGAGGAACGCCTGCGCGAGCAGTTCGACGTCCTTGCCGCGATCGCGCAACGGCGGCAGGCTGATCGGAAACACATTCAGCCGGTGATACAGGTCCAGACGCAGCTTGCCTTCCAGCACCGCCTGCTCCGGATCGCGGTTGGTCGCCGCGATCAGACGCACGTCGGTTTCGATTTCCTTGGTCGTGCCGACCCGCATGAACATGCCGGTTTCGAGCACGCGCAGCAGTTTCACCTGCAATTCGATCGGCATTTCGGTGATTTCGTCGAGGAACAGCGTGCCGCCGTTCGCGCGCTCGAAATAACCCTTGTGCTGCCGATCCGCGCCGGTGAACGAACCGCGCTCATGGCCGAACATTTCCGACTCGATCAGATTCGGCGAAATCGCGCCGCAGTTCACGGCGAGGAACGCATGCTTGCGTCGCAAGCTCAGTTCGTGCAGCGTCTGCGCGGCGACTTCCTTGCCGGTGCCGGACTCGCCGACCAGCATCACCGAGGCCGCCGTCGGCGCGACGCGGCCGATCTGGTCGTAGACCTCCTGCATCGCCGGCGAATTGCCGAGCATCAGACCGAAACGGCCCATGCGGCGCAGCTCGCCGCGCAAGGTGCCGATTTCCGCCTTCAGGTCGCCGGCACGCGGCAGGCGCGACAGGATCGCCTTCACGCGCTGCATGTTGATCGGCTTCACCAGATAGTCGGTGGCGCCCATCTTCAGCGCGTTCACTGCCGACTCCACGGTCGCGTGGCCGGTAATCACGATCACTTCCACGCCGGAACGCGGGTCCAGATCTTCGAACAGATCGACCCCGCTGCCGTCGGGCAGCTTCAGGTCGGTAAAGACAACATCCGGCATCTGCCGGACCAGTTGAATGCGCGCTTCGCGCAAATCGCCCGCGGTGGCGGTAGTCAGACCGTCTTCCCCGATGATGGCGGAAAGCGCCTCGCGGGTACCGGCATCGTCATCGACAATCAGTACATGTGGCATCGCGTCTCGAAAGCCTGCAAGCGTGGGTGGAAAACATGCGAACTCGCATGTTCAAAAGCGGGAGCGGCGGCGTCGCGCGGGTCCTGGATGCGCTCAGGAAAACAAATGCATAGTGATCGAACCGCACTTCGCCAAGCCGTCGACTTAATCCAATATTGCAACAATAACCGGGAAACACTCGGCTATTTTCGCCTTATTGTTGTCTATTTACCCATTATACGGCCTTATTGAGATAAATCAGCAATGCATATCAGCCGACAGGCGTCAAATTTACAATCGACGGAGCGCAGCACGTCTGCATGTTGAGCGCCGCCCGAAGGCACCCGATCAGCTACGCGGAAATGGCCACGCGTGGCCGTCGCCGTTCGCATGCGCCGACCCGTTGGCACCATGTGCGCCGGGGCTGGCGCTTTCCGCAGTCAGGCTAGCCGCCGGTGCGGACGGCGCCGGTGCTGCGACCGCGCCGCCTTCGCCCTCCCAGCGGTTCAACTCCCGCGCGACGGGATAGTGAGCCGCGCGCTTGTGCTGCACGTAGCGGACCGCCAGAAAGCCGCCGAGCGCCATCAACGCGCCGAAGATGCCAATTTTGGGTCGTGCCATCGTGAACTCCTTAAGGTCGTGAAGCGGGAAGCCGGTAGGTGCCGAACGGCGCCTCAGCGCGCAGTCAGAACGCCCAGCACAAAGCCGACGCCCGCCGCGATGCCGATCGCGCGCCACGGGTTGTGCCGCACATAGCGCTCGGTGGTGATGGTCGCCGCGCGATAGCGGCGCTGCGCGTTCTCCTGTGCATCGCCGAGCGCCGACTGCAGCGTCTCGACGTGCGTGCCCAGCTTGTCGCGCAACACGCCGACGCCCTCTCCCGGCACGTTCGCGGCGAGCCGCAGCATTTCTTCCGAGTCCTTCAGCAGCACCCGCAAATCCTCGACAATTTTCTGGCCTCCGAGTGCGAGCTGTTGCGTGGTGTCAGTCATCATTCGCTCCTTATCCGGTTCAGCAGGGTCAGCGTGCGTGCAGGCAACTCGCAGTGATGCATGTTTGCCCTGTACCTGTTCGCTTTAGGCAAGCGAAAAAGCACACGCGTGTCGGGTGGATCACGCAAACGACGTGCCCGGTAAATACGTCACTGAATTGCGGCTCAAAACCCCGATCCGGCACTTTCGACCGATCGCACAGCAATGTATTTCGTCGATCGTGACTTCGATTGCCGGAAACCGCATCGAAGTGGTTAAATCAACTTTTGTGAGATATTGGCTGCACAGGTCACTCGTCTCTTTCCAAGGCCTGCGCGCCGCAACAACGACATTTATTTGCACAGGACTCCCCGTTTATGGCGTCAATCGATCTGGACTCGCCCACCGTCTCCGCCGGCGACAATGGCCCGGCAAAGGCGAAGCAGCGCGTCGCGGACGGCATCGCGGGACTGAAATCATACGGTCTGCTGTATGGCTCGTCGCCGGTGATGCTGGATCTGTACGAGCAGATCGAGCGCGTCGCGTGCACCGACGCGACCGCGTTGATCATCGGCGAATCAGGCACCGGCAAGGAACTGATTGCCCGCACGATTCACGATCAAAGCAGCCGCAAGGACGCGGCATTCGTCGCCGTGAATTGCGGCGCGATTCCCGACGAACTCATCGAAGCCGAACTTTTCGGCCATGAAAAAGGCAGCTTCACCGGCGCGGTTCAAGGGCGCGTCGGCTACTTCGAACACGCGAACGGCGGCACGCTGTTCCTCGATGAAATCACCGAAATGGCGCCCGTGCGTCAGGTCAAACTTTTACGCGCGCTGGAAACCGGCACGTTCTATCGGGTCGGCGGCAACGAACTCATTAGCGGCAACGTGCGCGTGATTGCCGCGACCAATCGCGATCCGGCCGTCGCCGTGAAAGAGAATGGTCTGCGCGAAGATTTGATGTATCGGCTCGCGGTTTTCCCGTTGCGCGCGCCGCCATTGCGCGAACGTGAAAGCGACCGCGAACTGCTCGCGCAACACTTCCTGGCGCAGTTGAATCAACAGGAAGGCGCCAGCAAGAGTTTCAGCAAACGGTCGATCGAAACGCTGCGCACCTGGTCGTGGCCCGGCAATGTTCGCGAATTGAAAAACGCGGTTTATCGCGCGTTCATTCTCGCGGAAAAAACCGTTGAATTGCCGCATCCGCACCTGGCGTCGCGCGTGAAAAAAGCCGTGACCCAAGGCGACGCAATGAGCGTCTGGATCGGCACGCCACTCGCCGATGCGCAAAAGCAGATTATTCTCGGCACGCTCAAATATTGCGGTGGCGATAAACGGCGTGCGGCCAAAGCGCTCGGCGTCAGTCTGAAAACGCTTTACAACAGATTGAGCGCATACGGCGATGAAGGCGCCGAAGAAGAAGCCGAACAATAAGCGGCAAATACTCGGAAAATCAGTTCAAGGCGGTCAACTCTACTGAGTGCTCGCGCGATTTCCCCGCGCGAGTACAGCGTACTCTCATCACAATATTGCAGCTTTTACGGATAAAAACGGTAGCCAGGAAATTGCTTCGCATCACTAGGCAATATTCGCGGACATAAACAGAAACCGATTTTCTCCGCATTATGTTTTGCAATTTTTTGCATTTTTCTTCTGCCAATTACAAATCGCATGCTGCAAAATGCGGCAGCGTATTGGATCGATGTGCCGCTCATTCACAGATTAGCGCGGCGTGAATTGAAAGGCACTTGCACGGGCAGAGACAGGGAAATGCAAAAAAAGATGATGTGGGCCGGCTGGACAAATCAGACGGCCAAACGCGGACGTCCCAATGCAACGTTGGTCGTCGCGGCAGTGCTGGCGCTCTCGTCGGCATTGAGCGGATGTAGCTCGCTTTATTCGGAAGGCGCCGTGGCGGGCGCGGGTGTCGCCGGTGCGGCAGTGGCGGGCAAGGTCACCAGCAACGCAGCCGTGGCGACCGGCATCGGCCTTGGCGCAGTAGCGGCCGCGCGGGCGGGCGTGCAGTATTCGGAGCGCGTGGTCCATCGCAATACTCAGGACGGCATCGCGAAGATCGCGGGTCCGCTCGCCGTGGGCGCAGTGGCGCCGTGGAGCGTGACCCACAGCTTCCCGATCGAAGACGACGAGCATGGCCGCGTCACCGTCAGCCGCGCGATCAGCACCGGCGCGCTCGACTGCAAGGAAATCGTCTTCTCGGTCGACACGACCGCCACCAAGAATGTGCCGGCCAGCAGCGCGTTTTATGTCGCATCGATCTGCCGCGATGGCGACAACTGGAAATGGGCGTCGGCCGAACCGGCCACCGAACGCTGGGGTGCGCTGCAATGAGGGCGCTTTCGCTTCGGCAATCGCTCAGAGAGTCGTTCGGGAACTCGCGGGGCAACTCACCTGAGTCTTCTTTCGGCGGCCCATTCCGGGCTGCGCATGCCCGGCTCGCCGGGATCTCCGGCAACCGGCTGCGGCTTATCGCAGCGGGCGCGATCTGCGTCGGTGCAAGCCTGATGACGAGCGGCTGCACGTCGATCGGAGCAGCCAGCGGTGCGGCGGCGGGTGTCGCGTCGGGCATCTTCACGTCGAATCCGGCCGTCGCGATCGGCGTCGGCATTGCCGTGCAGGCGGCAACCGACGAAGCGGTCGCGCGCTATATGAAGAGCATGCACAAGGACCAGCAGGACCTGATCGCGGCGCTCGCGGGCGACATGCCGGTCGGCGAAACGCGTCCGTGGTCGGTCAAGCACACGTTGCCGATCGAGAACGGCCACGGCGAAGTGCGGGTGATCCGCGCGTTCGGTTCGTCGCTCGCGCTGTGCAAGGAGTTCGTGTTCTCAGTACGCGACGGCGACGGCCCCGATGCGCACGAAGCCTGGTTCACGGCCGCTGCGTGTCAGCAGGACAAGGGCTGGAAGTGGGCGTCCGCCGAACCGGCGGTCGAACGCTGGGGCAATCTGCAATAAGCGGTGTGCAACAAAAAAGCGGCAAGGTTTCCCTTGCCGCTTTTTTTATCGTTCGCAGTTTCTTCGCGAGGCGCGCTCAGCCGCTCTCGCTAATTCAGCGGTTAAGACTCCACGTCTTCCAGGCTGAAGATTTCGGTCTGGTCGTTGTACGAGAAAATCTCGCCATAACGGCCCCAGTTGATGACCGCGTCCAGCGTTTCTTCCGCCGCGCTGTCGGACAGAAAATCTTCCAGTTCCTGCTCGAAGCGCACGCGCGGCGCGCGATGCCCCGGCCGTTCGTTCAGCACTTTCTTGATTCGCGCAGCCAGCGGCACGTGCCGCAGCAGATGCTCGGCGAACATCATCTTCCGTTCCTGCGTGCCGAACTCGGAGAACACGCGCGCGGGCGGCGTCAGGAAAATGTCACCCTCGCGGATATCCGCGAAACCGAGGTGTTGCAGCACTTCGGCCACCGGGAACAGATCGTCCACCTCGAGATGCAGCGAACGCGCGATTTCCGGCATGTCCGCACGGCCGTGGTACGGCGCGGCAGCCAGCGTTTCGATCAGACCGGCCATCAGGTTGGTCGACACATGCGGCAGCCAGCTGTGCAGTTCGAGACCCTTCTTGGTCTTTTCGTCGGTCTGACGCGCGGTCATCTTCGCGTAGATGTCGTCGACCAGCTTGCGGAACGCCGGGTCGAGACGGTTACGCGGATGCTTGAACGGCACCTTGATCTCGGCCACCACCCGCCCCGGATTCGACGACAACACCAGAATCCGGTCGCACATGAACACCGCTTCCTCGATGTTGTGCGTGACGATCAGCACCGACTTGATCGGCATACGACCTTGCGTCCACAGATCGAGCAGGTCGGTACGCAGCGTTTCGGCGGTCAGCACGTCGAGCGCGGAGAACGGTTCGTCCATCAGCAGCAGCGTCGGATCGACCACCAGCGCGCGCGCAAAGCCGACGCGCTGACGCATGCCGCCCGACAACTCGCGCGGATACGCGTTTTCGAACCCGTCCAGACCGATCAGGTCGATCGCGGCCAGTGCGCGCGTGCGCCGCTCGGCAGCGCCGACACCCTGCGCTTCAAGACCCGCTTCCACGTTTTGCAGCACGGTCAGCCACGGAAACAGCGCGAAGGTCTGGAACACCATCGCGACGCCCTTCGCGGGGCCGTCGAGCGGCTTGCCCATATATGTGACTTCGCCGTCGGTCGGTTCGATCAGACCGGCGATGATGCGCAGCAGCGTCGACTTGCCCGAGCCGGAGCGGCCCAGCAAACCGACGATCTCGCCCTCGCGCAACGACAGATTCGCGTCGTCGAGGACGAGCAGTTCGCCCTGCGTCTTGTTGAAACCACGGCACACGTCCTTGACGCGCAGGATCTCTTCGCCGAGGCGCGGCGGCTTCGGCGGCGTCTGGATCGGCGCGGCGGTGATAGCAGCTTTAGGATTTTGCATCGCGTTATGCCTTCATATTTCTCATGAACACGCCAGGCTGCCTTCGCGTCTCAACTCGCTCGGGTAGCCTGGCGCCAAGCGACAGGTTCAGAGACGCTCAATCAAGCCGCAGCTTGGCTTCGGCGTACGCGAACAGCGGGCGCCACAGCAGACGGTTGAACAGCGTCACGAACAGGGACATCACGGCGATGCCCACAATGATCTTCGGATAGTCGCCGGCCGCCGTGGTCTGCGCGATGTACGCGCCCAGGCCGTGCGCCGCCACCTTGGTATCGCCCCACTGGACGAATTCCGCCACGATACTCGCGTTCCACGCGCCGCCCGACGCGGTGATCGCGCCGGTCACGTAGTACGGGAAAATGCCCGGCAGCATCGCCTGACGCCACCATTGCCAGCCGCGAATGTGGAAATTCTTGGCCGCCTCGCGGTAGTCGTTCGGATAGGAACTGGCACCGGCAATGACGTTGAACAGGATATACCACTGCGTGCCGAGCACGATCAGCGGCGACAGCCAGATGTCCGGGTTCAGATGGAATCGCACGATCACGATCACGAACACCGGGAACAGCAGGTTCGCCGGGAACGCGGCGAGGAACTGCGCGAGCGGCTGGATCTTTTCAGCCAGCGCCGGACGCAGACCGATCAGCACACCGATCGGCACCCAGATCACCGACGCAATCGCGATCAGCACCACGACGCGCAGCAGCGTGATCAGGCCGAGCACCAGCACATGGCCGACTTCTTCGAGCGACACGCCGGTACGCACATACAGCACCACGCGATACACCACATAGACCGTGGCGAGCAGCACCAGCGCGGCCCAGACGATATCGCCGAGCTTCGAGCTTTTCTCGCGTTGCGGAATCTGGAAGCGCGGCGCGCTGAACGCCGGCAACTGGAAGCGCACTCGCGCCGCTTTCGCGAACATCCAGCCGACCGGCACCAGCAGACGGTGAATCAGACGCGTGCGGCGGATCAGGTCGAGCAGCCACGACTCCGGCGCGTCGCCCGAACTGGTGTTTTCCATGCGGAACTTGTCGGCCCACGCGACCAGCGGACGGAACAGCAATTGGTCGTACGCGAGAATCACGACGGTCATCGCGAGGATCACCCAGCCGATCGCGTGCAGATTCTTGACCTCGATCGCCTGCGCCAGATACGCGCCGATGCCCGGTAGCGTGATCGTGTTGTTACCGACCGTGATGGCTTCGGACGCGACCACGAAGAACCACCCGCCCGACATCGACATCATCATGTTCCAGATGAGGCCCGGCATCGAGAATGGCACTTCGAGCTTCCAGAAGCGCTGCCACGAAGTCAGATGAAAGCCGCGCGACACTTCGTCCAGATCGCGTGGCACCGTGCGCAGCGACTGATAGAAGCTGAACGTCATGTTCCACGCCTGACTCGTGAAGATCGCGAAGATCGCCGCGAGCTCGGCGCCTAGCACGCGGCCCGGAAACAGCGCGAGGAAGAACGTGACCGTAAACGAAATGTAGCCCAGCACCGGCACCGACTGGAGGATGTCCAGAATCGGCACGAGCACGAGCCCGGCGCGGCGGCTCTTGGCAGCGAGCGTGCCGTAGATCAGCGTGAAGATCAGCGACGCGACCATCGCCGCCAGCATGCGCAGCGTGGTGCGCATTGCATATTCAGGCAGGTTCGACGGATCGAGCGAAATGGCCTGGGTCTTCAGCACCGACATCGGCGCGAGCGTCTCGTGAAAGCCGATCGCCGCCATGGCAATAATGCAGATGATCAGCGGAAAGGCGACGAAGTCCCAGCGATTGGGCAACACCCGCCATGCCGACGCATTCGCGGTGCGCTTCAGGTTAAAACTGAAATCCATCAGAGGCCCTCCCCTTCGGTGCTGGTGTTGTTCTGGTCGAAGGAGCCCGCGGCTTTGGCGCGGCGGTCTGAAGATCGGTCCGGAAAGCTGAAATCATGCATGGCAAAACGCGTGTGCGCGGTAAATCGTTAGCGTTGGAGACACGTGGACCGGTCACGGACGGACGCGCAACAGGCTGTTCAAGCCGGTCACGCCACCACTCCATCACCCCGGGCTACTGTCGCCGCAGGCGCCGCCCGTAGGCCGGCGAGCTTTCCTCGTTTTGGACGGCACGACACTACACCATCCTATGTTTCAGGCACAACCTTTCGCGGCAAATCGCGATAAATCGCGGGCTACGTCCGGCAAACCGGTCTGGAGCCGCGTCGCTGAATCACTCTGCGATGCATGGAGCGTGGCGCGTCAGCCACATTGCCGGATCTCGCGGCTAGCGCGAAAGCCACGACCGGCTGACCGCGACACTCACCGGCCTTCAGCCGGACGGCCAGACTGCCGTTGATGTCTATATAGACGCGCCAACGATAGTTCGCATTCCCGCAATAACGGTGGCGTCTGGCCCCATGGCGGTTAAAATCACGAAACGATGCGCCTCTTCCAGCAGTTATCCGGGGCCACGGCGGCGGCGTATGGTCAGCCGCTTCCACAGAGTCGGCACAGCGCCAGCGCGCTGCCACGATTGAGCTTGTTGCATGTCACAGCCAGACGGATCAGAGGGTCGATGAACAGGACAACCTTGCGCCAGGTAACCGGTCCGATCAGCTTCGTGCTGATCGTGCTGGGTTGCTGGTTCGTGGCGGGCATGGTCGCGGACCGGATGGTACAGCAAGAGCTGGACGCCGCCTTGCGCACGCAGCGGCAAATGTCCACGTCGGTTGTCGACAACATGGGAGAGGTGATTGCCAGCGACCTCGCCATGTCTCGCGCCATCCCCGCAACCATGGCCGAAATGGACGTGGTCCAGCGGGCCCTGGTGCAATCCCAGAATTATGCCGTGAACAACGAGGCGGCGGAACCCGCTCTGCGCGCCGCGTTGTTAAAAGACCGGCAGATGACCACCGTCAGCAACTTTCTGCATGACGCGCAGGGCTTCTCCGGACTCGACCAGATCTGGCTCGTCAATGCCAACGGCGTCTGCGTGGCGTCGAGCGACTCGATCAACAATCCGCAGGCAGCCGAGCGCTCGTTCGTCGGCATCGACATGCGCACGCGCGCCTACCTGACGAATGCATTGCTCGGCGCGTTTTCCGAGGCGTACGGCGTGGGCCGCGCGAGCGGCGAGCCGGGTATCTTCATCGCCGCGCCGGTCTATGCGGAGGGTCTGCTGGTCGGCGTGGTGGTCGCGAAGGTGGGCATCGCCCGCTTGCGCCACTGGGTCGCGCACGAGGGCACCTTCGTCTCCGACGACAACGGCGTGATCATCATGGCGCACGACAGCGAACTCGAAGGCCACATGCTGCCTCACTCACATGTCACGCAGATGAGCGCCGCCGAACGCAAGCTGATCTATCGCCGCGACGTGTTCCCCGACATGGAGATTCGTGTCGACACGCAGGTTCGGGAAGAGGCACCGTGGGTGCCCGCGGCCGTCGCCGGGCAACTGTTCGGCATGACCGAGCAGCCCGCGCCGTCGCTGTATCAAACCCGCAGCGGCCTGAACTCGGGGCTCTCGGCGCACCTGGTCGATCCGCTCGCGGCCTGGCCTGAACTGCTGCGCAATCATAAGCGCGATCATTTGCTGGTTTTCCTGACGCTGGCCGGGACTGTCGCGCTGGCGTGGGTGATCACGGTGTCGTACGTGCGCGAGCGCCGCCACCATCGCGCGACCCGCGATCTTGCGGAACAATTGCAATCGGCCAACACGCTGCTTGCAGCGGAAGCGCGTCACGACGCGCTGACCGGCGCATTGTCACGGCGCTATTTTCTCGACCTGTTGCGCCGGGAGATCGAGCGCGCGCGGGCAAACCACGAGCCGTTGTGCATGGCGATTGCCGACCTCGACCACTTCAAGCAGATCAACGACCGCTTCGGCCATGCCGCCGGCGACCGCGCGCTCGAACATTTCGTCGACACCTGCCGGGCGGAGCTGCGCAGCGCCGACTCGATCGGGCGGCTGGGCGGCGAAGAGTTTGGCCTGCTGCTGCCGGCCACGGATCTCGCCGCCGGCCGCGACGTGGTCGAACGCTTGCGGCTGCGTCTGAAGGCGAATCCTTCGCCAAAGCTGCCGCCGTCGGTCGGCTTGAGCGTGAGCATCGGCATCACCGAACTGTCGCCCGACGATCTGCCCGAGCGGATCATGAGCCGCGCCGACACCGCCCTCTACGCGGCCAAGACGGGCGGCCGCGACCGCACCGAAGCGCTGCCGCCCGACGACACCGCCCCGCCCGCCCGCACGGCGGCGAGCGTATGGTGAGGCTACGTTCACCGCAAGATATCCTTGCGCGCGGGCGGAGTTCCGCTTGGTGCAGAAGCTGACACAAAGCAGGCATCCGCGCCGGGCTTCCCGTAATGAAGCAGGTATCATCGACCTTGATATCGAGGTTGCCGCTACCGCTCTAACGGGAGATTCGCATGAAGGGAAATTTGGTGATCGTCTGTCGCGATCAGGACGCCGACGCATTCGACCATCTGCTGGCTGAATATGGTGCGTTCCAGACGCGCCTGTCGTCGACGGCGTGGTATCTGAAACTGGCCGTCGCGCCGGAATTGATTCAGGAGGAGATACTGGCGCGCCTCGGCAAATACACCACGCACTATATTTTCGAGGCCGAAACAGTGACGTGGAATACGGTAGATAGCGACGCGGCAAACGCGTTGAATACGCTGTTTTCAGACTGACGCACTGGGCCCGGCCCGGTGAAAAACATCCGGACGTTGCGTCCGGATATCGAGTGAAAAGGTGCAGACGCGTAGCGCCTGCACCAGTCGGCATCTAACAGGTTTCAGGTACGGTTTTATTTGATACCTTGGCTGCCGCCGCCAATAGGCAACCTGACCTACCAGGCATTTTCCGACGCAGCCGTTACTCGCGGCACCACCTCGAACGGAAAGCTCATCAGGACTCGCAGACCACGTCCGTCGTGGTTACCGATCTCCCACTCCCCGCCCGCACGCCGCACCAGCCGCTCGACGATGGCAAGACCCAGCCCGCTATGTCCATTGCCGCCGCGCGCCGGGTCAAGCCGCACGAAAGGCCGGCTGGCGTTGATCAGATCCTGCGGAGCAATGCCCTTGCCGTTGTCGCTCACCGACAGCGTAAAACCTTGCGATGTGCGCGCCGTGGCGACCGTCACAGGCGGAGCGCCATACGCATGTGCGTTGTCGAGCAGGTTCGACAGAATCCGGTCGAGCGTGGCGGCGGGCAACAGAAACCCCGGTCCCGCATCGAGCCTGGTCAGCACGGTCGGCGCACCGGCCGCGACCGCGCGATAACTACGCACCACGCGTTCACACTGCGCATCCACTTCGACAGCCTCGCTGCGATCCGCGCCGTCGTGTGCGAACACCAGAAACTGTTCGACGATATGTGTCATCGAATCGACGTCACGCACCACGCCGTCGCGCATCTTCACTTCGTCCATCATTTCGGCACGCAGCCGCAAACGTGCGAGCGGCGTTTTCAGATCGTGCGCGACGCCCGCCAGCATCACGGCGCGGTCGTTTTCCGTGCGCGCCACTTCCTGGACCATCTGATTGAAGCCATGCGTCAGTTGACGCAGTTCGCGCGGACCACGTTCCGGCACCGGTGGCACCGGCAAACCACGGCCGAAACGCGCCACCGCCTGAGCCAGATTACGCAACGGCTGCTGTAACGCCCACGCGGCGAACAGCGCCGCCATGACCGCGAACGAGAAAATGATGACGAGCCACAACACCGTGCGGTCGAGCGAACGCGGCATGCGCAACGGCTGCATGGGCACGACGATCCAGCTGTGATCGGTCGCGGCGCGCACCCACAACTCAGGGGGCTTGCCCGGCTGACCAACCCGCACCTGCGTGCCGGCCGGCATGCGATCGCGCACGTCCTCGACGAAACGTTCGAGCGGCGGCGGCATCTCCAAGCCCTCCGGTGGCACCTCGGCACTCGCCGGATCGACCAGCTTCACTCGCGACGGCAACGGCAGATCCGGCGAACGGACCACGTGTTGACGCACCGCCTCGACGAGAAAAGTCGCTTCTTCGACCGCGTAGCGTGTCTGCTGCTGGGAACGCTCGAGGCGCATCAGCGAGAACCACGCGAAATGCGACAGCAGCAATACAGCGACGACTAATAGCGCCAGCCGCCCGAACAGCGAATCAATGGGCCGACGCATGCTGCTCGCCGTCAGGGACGAACACGTAACCGCGGCCGCGCACAGTTTGAATAAAGCGCGGCGTGGACGGATCGGTTTCGAGAATGCGGCGCAGTCGCCACACCTGCACGTCGATGCCGCGGTCGGTGCCGTCGTATTCGGGACCGTGCAGCAGTTCGAGCAGGCGTTCGCGCGTGAGCGTGCGCATGGGGTGATTGACGAAGATCTTCAGCAGCGCGAATTCGCTGCCCGACAGCGTGAGCGGCTTGTCTTCCAGATGCAGCGTGCGCGACTGGAAGTCGAGCGTGAAGCGGCCGAAGTTGAACGGCTCGCGCTGTTCCGGCGCCGCCGCCGACGGCAACGTGCGACGCCGCCGCAAGACTGCCTGCACGCGCGCCAGCAGCTCGCGCGGATTGAACGGCTTGCCGAGGTAGTCGTCGGCGCCGAGTTCCAGCCCGACGATCCGGTCGACGTCGTCCGCACGCGCGGTAAGCATGATGACGGGGATATCGTCGCCCGACGCGCGCAGTTTGCGCAGCGCCGTAAGGCCGTCGACACCCGGCATCATCAGATCCAGCACGATCAGATCCGGGCGCTCGCGTTCGAGCCTGCGCTCGAGCGAGCCCGCGTCATGCAGCACCGACACTTCGATGCCCTGACGGGCCAGATAGTCGCGCAGCAGATCGCGCAATTCGACGTCGTCGTCGACAACAAGTATTTGAGTAGCCATGGATTGAAGTTTAACGCGCAGCAGGAATGGTTTTTGTTAACCAGCACCCTTCAAGGGTTACCGGGTGTTACGGTGAAAGGCGCACGTAATTCTCCGTAATAGCGGTGGCACGCCGCGTAACACAGCGATGACCGGGCTTCTCTACGCTGTGTCTTACCGAATGCAGGCCGAAACACATTACCGGTTGCATCGTCGGCTATTCCATTACAAGGAGCCTTACATGTCCACCAAAAAGATGTCGCGCGTTCTCGCCGTTGCCGCCACCGCCCTCGCCATTGGCGCTGGCGCCGCCTATGCCGCCCAGCCTGCCGGTCAGGCGGGTCACGGCGGCCCCGGCGGCTGGCACGGCCACTTCATGAAGCAACTGACCCAGTTGCACGACCAGCTGAAGCTGAACGCCGATCAGGAAAAGCAGTGGCAAGCGGCGCTCGACACGATGAAGCAGGGTCACGAAGCCATGCGCGCCAATCACGAGCAGATCAAGGACCAGTTTAAGGCTGCGCAGCAACAGCCGATCCTGGATCTGAACGCCATGGCCGCCGCGCATCAGCAGGTCGAGCAGAAAGATGCGCAACTGCGCCAGCAAACCACCGACGCGTGGCTCAAGTTCTACAACGGCCTGAACGACCAGCAGAAGACTACCGTCAGCACGGCGTTGAAGCAGCGCTTTGCGAAGATGGAATCGCGTCACGAGCATATGCGCGAACGCTGGGAACATCGTGATCATAAGGGCGCAGCGTCGGCGCCGGCCGCGAACTAATAAGCGGTTTTCCTGCAACGCCGGGCGGGCTTCCGCAGCCGTCCGGCGAATGCAAAAACGCCACGGAATTTTCCGTGGCGTTTCTGTTTGTGCATCGATCCGGCAGGCCGGGGTTCGCGCCGCTTTAGCGTCATGGTTCATCGCTCACGCGATGAACGGCATGCTCAGCCGTTAAGCTCGCCGAGATCGAACAGCAGCACTTCCGCGTCCTCGCCCTTCTCCAGCGTGACGAGATCGGTTTCGCTGAGCTTGGCGGCGTCGCCGGCCTTGAGCGCCTGGCCGTTCACCGTCAGCGCGCCGCGCGCCACGTGCACATACGCGAGACGTCCCTTCGGCAACGTGAACGTGGCGCTTTCCGTACCGTCGATCAGCCCGGCATAAATCGACGCGTCCGCGTGAATCGTCACCGAGCCTTCGCGGCCGTCGGGCGAAGCGACGACCCGCAGGCGGCCTCGCTTGTCTGCGGCATCGAAACGCTTTTCCTCGTAGCCGGGCTGGTCGCCCGCGCGCTTCGGAATCACCCAGATCTGCAGCAGGTGCGTGGTGTCGTCCGGCAGCGCATTGAACTCGCTGTGCTGCACGCCCGTGCCCGCGCTCATGCGCTGCACGTCGCCGGGACGGATGGTCGAACCGTTGCCCATGCTGTCGCGGTGCGCCAGCGCGCCTTCGAGCACGTACGTGACGATCTCCATGTCACGATGGCCGTGCGTGCCGAAACCTTCGCCACCGGCGATACGGTCTTCATTAATCACCCGCAACGGCCCGAAATGAACGTGCTGCGGATCACGGTAATCGGCAAACGAGAAGCTGTGATACGAGTCGAGCCAGCCGTGGTTGGCGTGGCCGCGGTCTTCGGAACGGCGAATCTCGATCATGGTGGGGCTCCCAATCTGATAGTTAAATAGCGATGTCGAGAATGTAGGGGCAGCGGCCGCGCTAAACAATCGGGCGAGAACGCACCGGACCGTCCTATAAATCCGTGCAATCGGGCGGCGGCTAGTGGGCCGCTTCGCTTGTCCGGTCGAAAACGGTCTCAAACGCAGACAAGGTTGCCGACACCTCGCGGCCCCCGGCGTCACGGCTGCGGACAAAACGCCGCCCCGAGAGACGCCCCGATAGCCGCCGCAAAGCGCCCGGCGTCGCGCATACACAACGAGCGCGGCCACGAGTTTGCCATCGCCCGCGCACCAGACTGGCGCCCCGCCGCTCTTCGGGTAAAATACCGCGCTTTTCGATACGCGTGGGCGCTCACCGCGCGCCGACGGAGTCTAGCCAGGTCGGTCGCGACGAGATCGCAGCAACATCGCAGCGGCGGCGCAGCCTTATCGCACCGGGCTTTGCGACCCACCCCAGGCTTCCTTGATGCATCGGAAAGCCGTCGGCGGCACCCGGGCGCATCCCGCGCGGCACGACAATTTTGACCGCCTAGAATAGCGACGGTCGGCGAAACGCCGGCGGTCGTCGAGTTCGAGCCATCACGACGATCAGTTTGATCCAGGAGAAACATGAAGAAGTTCGCACTGTGCGTGGCGCTTGCGTTCGTGGCCACCAGCGCGATGGCGAAAGAGTGGAAAACCGTGCGCATCGGCGTGGACGCCAGCTACCCGCCGTTTGAATCGAAGGCGCCGAGCGGCGACGTGGTCGGCTTCGACGCCGATCTGACCCGCGCACTGTGTGCACGAATGAACGTGAAGTGCGTCTGGGTCGAATCGGATCTGGACGGCATCATCCCGGCGCTCAAGGGCAAGAAGTTCGACGCGATCGTGTCGTCGCTGACCATCACGGACAAGCGCCGTGAGCAGATCGACTTCTCCGACAAGCTGTTCGACGCCCCGGCCCGCATGATCGCCAAAGCAGGCTCGCCGTTGCTGCCTACCGCTGCATCGCTGAAGGGCAAAACCGTCGGCGTCGAGCAGGGTTCGACCCAGGAAGCCTACGCAAAAGCCTGGTGGGAACCGAAGGGCGTGACCGTGGTGCCCTACCAGAATCAGGATCAGGTGTACGCCGACCTCGCGTCCG
Organism: Paraburkholderia fungorum; assembly: GCF_900099835.1. NCBI lineage: Bacteria > Pseudomonadati > Pseudomonadota > Betaproteobacteria > Burkholderiales > Burkholderiaceae > Paraburkholderia > Paraburkholderia fungorum. The sequence continues at coordinate 1,246,952 of NZ_FNKP01000001.1, read as the reverse complement.
GCCGTCTCGACGCTGCGTTGCAGGACGAAGTGCAGGCCGACGCCGGCTTCCTGAAAACGCCGCGCGGCAAAGGCTTCGCGTGGGCCGGCCCGGAAGTGAAGGACCCGAAGACGATCGGCGAAGGCACGGCCATCGGCTTGCGCAAGGGCGATACCGACCTGAAGGCGATGTTCAATCAGGCGTTGGCTCAGGTTCATCAGGACGGCACGTTCAAGAAGATCGAGAAGCAGTATTTCGACTTCGATATTTATCCTGGACGGTGAACCTGGAGATTGCGCCTTCGCCACCGGCAGCGTCCGCTCGCAAACCGGCCAGGCGCAACTCCGGCGACAGCAGCACGTGACAGGTAACACGCAGCATCCGCGACACTCGGGGCTCGCCCGCATGGGCTTTCCCGGGGCTTCGTAATACAGTCGTCAGCAGTAGATTCAAACCAGGTTCGGGACGAGAGTCCACCAAGCGCGCTGCAAGGCCGGCAACGTCCATGCAGTCATGATTTGCACAGCGGTGCGCTGTGCGCCGCGAAGCACGCGAGCCCCGGCTCGCCGCCCACGCGGCGCAGAGCTGGCCGCGTCTTTCGCGGTGTGTCGCGAACGCATCGTCAAGGACCCCCTATGTTCCTTCAAGGCTACGGCCCGCTGCTTCTCAACGGCACCTGGCAAACCGTCAAACTGGCGGTGTTGTCGCTGGTGTTCGCTTTCGTGCTGGGCCTGCTCGGCGCGGCGGCGAAACTGTCGAAGAATCGAATTTCGTCCGGCATCGGTACGGTGTACACCACGCTCGTGCGCGGCGTGCCCGATCTGGTGTTGATGCTGTTGCTGTTCTACAGCATCCAGATCTGGCTGAACAACCTGACCGACCTGCTCGGCTGGGACCAGATCGACATCGACCCGTTCGTGGCCGGCGTCGCGGTGCTCGGCTTCATTTACGGCGCGTACTTCACCGAGACGTTCCGCGGCGCGTTTCTCGCGGTGCCGCGCGGTCAGCTCGAAGCGGGCGCGGCGTACGGCATGACCAACTGGCAGGTGTTCTCCCGCGTGATGTTCCCGCAGATGATGCGTTTCGCGCTGCCCGGCATCGGCAATAACTGGCAGGTGATGGTCAAGGCCACGGCGCTGGTGTCGATCATCGGTCTCGCCGACGTGGTCAAGGCGTCGCAGGACGCCGGAAAGGGCACGCTGCGGTTCTTCTTCTTCACCCTGTTTGCCGGGGCGATCTATCTCGTCATCACCACAGTGTCGAACTTCGTGCTGATGTACCTCGAAAAGCGTTATTCGACCGGCGTGCGAAAGGCGGATCTATGATCGGGATCATCCAGGAATACTGGCGCAATTATCTCTTCACCGACGGCTACCGCTTCACCGGCCTCGCGATCACGATGTGGCTGCTGGTGGTGTCGATCGGACTGGGCTTCTGCCTGTCGGTGCCGCTCGCGGTGGCGCGCGTGTCGAAGAAGAAGTGGCTCTCCCGCCTCGTGTGGCTCTATACGTACATCTTTCGCGGCACGCCGCTCTACGTGCAGTTGCTGCTTTGCTATACCGGTTTGTACAGCCTCGAAATCATCCGCAATAACGAACTGACCAATGCGTTTTTCCGCGACGGCATGCATTGCACGCTGCTCGCGTTCACGCTGAACACCTGCGCATACACCACCGAGATTTTCGCCGGCGCGATCAAGGCCACGCCATATGGCGAGATCGAAGCGGCCCGTGCGTACGGCATGTCGTCGTTCACGCTGTACCGCCGTGTGATTCTGCCGTCGGCGCTGCGCCGCGCACTGCCCTACTACAGCAACGAAGTGATCCTGATGCTGCACGCCACCACCGTTGCGTTCACCGCGACCGTGCCGGACATCCTCAAGATTGCACGCGACGTGAACTCGGCTACGTATCAGTCGTTCAACGCATTCGGTCTCGCCGCGCTCCTTTATCTCTGTATTTCTTTTGCGCTCGTGTGGCTATTCCGCCGCGCCGAGCGTCGCTGGCTCGCTTACCTGCGGCCGCAAGGCAAGTAACCCTGGGCCATAAGCCCTCTGCAAGTAAGCTCGTCAAGGACCCTGATGAACACCAAGAAGCAGAAGCTCTTCGTCGACGAGCTTCACAAAAAATACGGCGATAACGAAGTGCTCAAAGGCGTGTCGCTCAAAGCGAATGCCGGCGATGTGATCAGCGTGATCGGCTCGTCCGGTTCGGGCAAGAGCACGATGCTTCGCTGCATCAACTTTCTCGAACAGCCGAACTCGGGCCGCATCTTCGTCGACGGTGAGGAAGTCCGCACGCAGATCGGCAAGAACGGCGCGCTGCGCGTGTCGGACCCGAAGCAGTTGCAACGCGTGCGCACCAGGCTGTCGATGGTGTTCCAGCATTTCAACCTGTGGTCGCACATGAACGTGCTCGAGAACATCGTCGAGGCGCCGATCAATGTGCTGGGTCTGAAGCGCAAGGAAGCCGAAGAACGCGCGCGCGAATATCTCGAGAAAGTGGGACTCGCGCCGCGTCTGGAAAAACAGTACCCGTCGCATCTGTCGGGCGGCCAGCAGCAGCGTGTGGCGATTGCGCGCGCGCTCGCGATGCAACCCGACGTGATGCTGTTCGACGAACCGACTTCCGCACTCGACCCCGAACTGGTCGGCGAAGTATTGAAGGTCATGCAGACGCTCGCCGAAGAAGGCCGCACGATGATCGTCGTCACGCACGAGATGGCTTTCGCGCGCAACGTATCGAATCACGTGATGTTTCTGCATCAAGGCCGCGTTGAAGAACAGGGCCATCCTGACGAAGTATTCGGCAACACGAAAAGCGAACGCCTTAAGCAATTCCTTTCCGGCAGCCTCAAATAAAATCGACTCGAATATGACTACAAGCCCGCTATTTGGGCTGTAGTCGAAGTAGTATTACAAGGCGCTTTCGAGCGCCTTTTTTGTTTCGTTTCCCTATGCATTCTGGGTATTTCGATGCCCAAAAATCGCTCCTCGCGAACCTTTTCTACCCTCTCCCCGCCTTACTCCGCCGTTTCGGAAGCGTCAATAGTGACAATCCTTAAGATTGCCATCCCAGAAGCATCAATCCCTTATTGGATAAGGATTTAAGCGCTTTCCGGGGATGTGGCAACGGGTCATTGCGCACATTCCTATTGCAATTTGGAGACACCCTCTCCGACAGGTACTAATTTCTTCTCCCATAGAAGTGTATTTTTGATAAATTAGTAACCAAAGTAGCAAAACAAAGTTGATTAAAAGTAGTTTTACTTCAAAGCACAGAGGAGAACCGGTCGGCGAGGGATCGGCATGACGACTAGATAGCCCCAAGGCTACACGTCACGGCAGGAGACCCAATCCACCCGCTAATCTCCCTGGTACGTACCGATTTCTGTTCGGCGTTGTTTGCGTCCGAGCACCATTCGCAGTACTGGGTTTACTTTTTGACAGGGTATGGAGGAGAAGATGAAGAAAGCTTTGCTCGCCGCGGCGCTGATGTCAGCTGGCGTTGTTGCACACGCCCAAAGCAGCGTGACGCTGTATGGCCGCCTTGATGCAGGCATCGAGTACATGTCGGGTGTTCCGAGCGGCGGCGGTACTGGTGCGGCAACTCAAAGCACCAACCGTTGGAAAGCAGAAAGCGGCGACTGGGGTACGAGCCTGTGGGGTATGAAGGGCGTTGAAGACATCGGTGGCGGCAACAAGGTTCTGTTCCAGTTGGAAGGCTCGTTCAACACGATGACGGGCGCAGGTCCTGGCGGCGGCGGTCTCTTCAATCGTTGGGCAACTGTTGGTCTGTCGAACGACGCATACGGTACGTTCACGATGGGCCGCATGCTCTTCATCTCGAACGGCGTGTGGGACTTTGACCCGTTCGGTCAATCCAACTGGTCGTCGGCATCGCTGGTTCGTGGCCGCAACTGGCCGCAATCGAGCAACAACTTCGCGTACCAGTCGCCGAAGATCGCAGGCTTTGACTTCTACGGTCAATACGCTCTGTCGAACGCAACGAGCTGGAACGGCAATGGCTCGACCGCTCAAGGTCGCGAAGCTGGCGCACAGATCACCTACACGAACTCGCTGTTCCAGGTTCGCGGTCTGTATGACGAAATCCGCAATCCGGCCAACGGCGGTCTGTATGGCCCGCAAGTCGGCGACATCAACGCGGCTAACGTAGGCGGCGGCGTGTTCTCGGCATCGCGTGAATACTCGGCTTTGGTCAACGTGTTCCTCGGCCAGTTCAAGGTTCAGGCTGCTTACCAGGCTGTCCGTTCGGCGGGTGCTACCGGTGTTCTGCCGGGCCAACCGACTACCCTCGACCACGAATGGGGCGGTGTGACGTGGCAAGCAACGCCGGCTGCAGCTCTTATCGCAGCGGTGTACCACGTGAACGCGAACAATGGCGGCGGCAATGCGACGATCTATACGGTCGGCGGTTCGTACAACCTGTCCAAGCGCACGCTGCTTGACATCCAGGTTGCTACGGCACAAAACAGCCGCAATGCAAACTTCGGCCTGAACGCGAACAATCCGGGCACGAACGCTGCAACGGACAACCCGCTGCCGGGTCACGCTCAAACCGGCGTGTACGCAGGTATCCAACACTCGTTCTAATCGAACGATGGGCCCCGAAGAAAGTTTCTTCGGGGCACCACAATCAAGACTTCTTCAAGAAGAATCTTTTTCACGCTGCTGCGAGAGGCGCGTATCGGTGCAATGTCCGCAAGGGTATTGCACCGTTTTTTATTTCAGCGCACGGTTTTATTCCACTATTCCGCCGACTTTGAATTCACCGCACCGGATCGGTGCGCGGGAGTTCGTATCGGCGAAAATAAACCGTGCGTCTGTTTTGCTTTAACGCTATTGCGAAGTCAGGCGCTTCAAACCGCTGCTTCGTTTTCTTCGCCCGTACGAATACGGATCACGCGCTCGACTTCCGCGACGAAAATCTTGCCGTCGCCGATCTTGCCCGTACGCGCTGCGCCGATGATCGCGTCGATCACCTGATCGCACTGGTTGTCTGCGACTACGACTTCAATCTTCACCTTCGGCAGAAAGTCGACTACGTACTCTGCACCACGATAGAGCTCGGTATGCCCTTTCTGGCGGCCAAAGCCTTTGACTTCGGTAACGGTCAGCCCGGTCAGGCCGACTTCAGCGAGCGCCTCGCGCACTTCGTCGAGTTTGAACGGTTTGATGACTGCAGTGATGCGCTTCATGGCGAACCTCGTCTCGTGATAGGAAGAGTGAAAGGAAAATGGATGATTTTTATTCTACGCCGCGCCGGATACATTGCGGCAATCCGGCGCGTGGTTCGGGTTTGCTTCGAGTTTGGCTTCACGCGCGGTACGCGTAATGCCGACGCTCATTCAACCGGTTCGGTATAGCGCGAAGTAATCGGATAACGCCAGTCGCGTCCGAACGCGCGATGCGTGACGCGAATGCCGATAGGCGCCTGACGACGCTTGTATTCGTTGATCTTGATGAGCCGCGTGACACGCTTCACGTCGTCGACCGCATAGCCCGCCGCGATGATTTCCGCGAGCGAGCGATCTTCTTCCATGTACATGCGCATGATCGCGTCGAGCACGTCGTATTCGGGCAAGCTGTCCTGATCGGTCTGGTTCTCACGCAACTCCGCCGACGGAGCGCGCGTCAGAATCCGCTCGGGGATCACGTCCTGCTTGCTGAACGTGGTGGCCTGATTGCGGTAATGGCACAGCTTGTAGACCAGTGTCTTCGCGATGTCCTTGATCACCGCGAAGCCGCCCGCCATGTCGCCGTAAAGCGTGCAATAGCCGACTGCCATCTCGCTCTTGTTGCCGGTGGTCAGAACGATCGAACCGAATTTGTTCGACAGCGCCATCAGCAACGTGCCGCGGATGCGGGCCTGGATGTTCTCTTCGGTAGCGTCTTCGGCACGGCCAGCGAACTCTTCGGCGAGCGAGCCACGGAACGCGTCGAACATCGGCGCAATCGCGATTTCGTCGTAGCGCACGCCGACGCGGCGAGCCATCTCGGCGGCGTCGGTGGTCGAGATGTCGGCGGTATAGCGCGACGGCATCATCACCGCCCGCACGCGATCCGCGCCGAGCGCGTCGCACGCGACCGCGAGCACGAGCGCAGAATCCACGCCGCCCGACAGGCCGATCAACGCACCCGGAAAACCGTTCTTGTTGATGTAGTCGCGCACGCCCATCACGAGCGCGGCGTACACCTGCGCTTCGAGCGACTGCTCCGGCGCGATTCCCGCACGCAGCGGTGTGCCGTTGTCGAATTCGACAATCGCGGTCGCTTCTTCGAACTGCGCCATCTTCGCGACCAGCTCGCCTTGTGCGTCGAGCACGAACGAACCGCCGTCGAACACCAATTCGTCCTGCGCGCCGACCATGTTCACATAGACCATCGGCAGGCCGGTCTCGCGAATCCGCGCGCGCAGAATGTCGAAGCGCACCGCTTCCTTGTTCAGGTGATAAGGCGAGCCGTTTGGAATCAGCACGACTTGCGCGCCGGCCGCCTTTGCCATTTGCGCGGCCGATGCATGCCACGCATCTTCGCAGATCACCACGCCGTACTTCACGCCGTCGAGTTCGAACACGAACGGCTGCGGGTCGGACGCGAAATAGCGCTTCTCGTCGAACACTTCGGTATTCGGCAAATCCTGCTTACGATAGGTGCCCTTCACTTCCCCGTCGACGATCAGCGACGCCGCATTGAACGTGTCGACCGGCGGCACGCCGCGCTCGATCGGCGCGTTTGCATTACCATGGCCGTGCGCTACGTCTCTGAGCGGATGGCCGACGATCACATGCAAGCCGGTGAACGGTTTGAGTTGCACGGCGAGGTCGGCCAACGCGGCGGCGCTCGCGGTGTAGAACGCGGGGCGCAGCAGCAGATCTTCGGGCGGATAGCCGGACAGCGCGAGTTCAGGTGCAACTAGCAGCTTCGCACCATCGTTGTGCGCTAAGCGCGCGGCAGCGACAATCTTCGCGACATTGCCGGCGAAATCGCCGACGGTGACATTGATTTGAGCAAGAGCGATTCGGGTCTTCATGGCAGGATCGACGGGCAAGCGACACAGGCTTGCGAGTACCGCAGCTGGTTAGTTCGAAGGAACGGACAAATCGGATAAACAAACGACGCAGCATTTGATGGCCCCTGAAAGGCCTGAAACGCACCGCGTCGCTCATTCGGAACAGTCACACAGATTGAACCAGGAACGCTTTGATTATCGCACGGGCATTCTCGCGTCGCCCTCCGAGGTGGACGCCGCCGAATGGAACGCCCTCCTCGCGCAACAGTCGCAACCCACGCCGTTTTTGCGGCACGAGTTCCTGAGCGCGCTGCACGCGACCCGATGCGCGGTCGCCGATACCGGCTGGGCGCCGCAATTCGTCACGCTCACCGATCCGCGCACGGACAAGCTCGTAGCGGCCGCGCCCGTGTATCTGAAGGGGCACTCGTATGGGGAGTATGTGTTCGATTGGGCCTGGGCCGATGCATATAAACGCAACGGTCTGCCCTACTACCCGAAGCTGCTGTGCGCAGTGCCGTTCACGCCGGTGCAAGGCAACCGGTTACTGTCCGCGGATACGCATGCATTGCGCCATCTCGCGGCCACGCTGATGGCGTTTGCCGAACAGGCCGACGTGTCGTCGCTGCATGTGCTGTTTCCGACTGAGACCGAAGCGAACGCGCTGACCGGTCTCGGCATGATGCAGCGTGAAGGCGTGCAGTTTCACTGGCTCAACGACGGCTATCGCAACTTCGACGATTTCCTCTCGACGCTCGAACAGAAGAAGCGCAAGAACATTCGCGCGGAGCGTCGCAAGGTGCAGGAAGCGGGCGTGACGATGCGCCGGATTCGCGGCGAAGATATTCAGGACGCGGACTGGCGCTTCTTCAGCAAGTGTTATCGGCAGACTTATCGCGAGCACTTTTCGAGTCCGTATCTGAACCTCGACTTCTTCCGGATGATCGGTGCGTCGATGCCGGAAAACCTGTTGCTCGTGATCGCGGAATACGAGGGCAAGCCGATTGCGAGTTCGCTCGTGGTGTATCAGCGCGATGGGAAAAACGGCGGCACGTTGTATGGCCGTTACTGGGGCGCGCTGGAACATGTACCGTGTCTGCACTTCGAAACGGCTTACTATCAGCCGCTCGAATTCTGCATCGAGGAAAAGCTTGGGGTGTTCGAAGGCGGCGCTCAAGGCGAGCACAAGATGGCGCGAGGTTTCCTGCCCACGGTGACGCGTTCCGCGCATTGGCTCGCGCATCCCGCTTTCGCCGATGCGGTGGGCCACTTCCTCGATAACGAAAAGAACAGCATCCACGCGTACGTGGACGAGCTGCGCGAACACAATCCGTTCAAAGGCTGAAGCGCATTTATGGCGTGGTTTCTTTATCTGCTCGAATGCTCGGACGGCAGCATCTATACGGGCATCGCCACCGACGTGCAGGCGCGTTTCGATAAACACGCGAGCGGCGAAGGCGCGCGTTATACGCGCTCGCGCAAGCCGGTGCGGGTGCTGGCGTCGTTTGAACTCGCGGACCGGTCGAAGGCGTCGACCGCGGAGTATTGGGTGAAGCGGCTGACGGCGGTCGATAAGCGCGCACTGGCGGCGGGGTTGAGGACGTTGGAGTCGGTGTTGCCTGCGCCTGAGGTTGTTGAAGTCGCGGAGGTTGACGAAGCGGCAGAGCCTGTTGATGCATTGGCGCCGCTCGAAGCGACAGCGCTTGTCAAGCACCCGCGCCCATCAAAACGCGGAAGCGAGTCAAAGCACAGGGAGTGTGTTGAAGCACCGGCAACTGAAAAACCGCGGAAGCGCCCCCGCGCATCATGACGCTGCGGCAACACCCCTGCCGCCGCTCAACCTTACCCCCTCGCCTCACGCATCCGCTCGGTAAGCAAGCGGTGCATCCGCGCCATTTCGCCCACTGCATCCGCTTCGAGCGACGTCAGATTCTCACGTGCCGGAAGCTCGTGCCGGACCGGTTTTAGCGTACGGTTCAACGCGGCGTCGATATCGGCACTCATTGCCGCGACCCATGCCATCAGTTCATCGTGACGCTCGCGCCGCGTCGTAGTCAGACGCAATTGCGTGGCCGTCCCCGCCATCCGGCGCGACAGGCTCAACACCGTCAGCGTCACCGTATCGACCATCGAATCTTCGAGCTTCTCCAAACGAATCCGTCCGATGACTTCTTCCGCGTTGTTGCTGGCAAGACCCGCCGCGCGACGCAACTGCTCCATCTCCTTCTCACTGCGGCGCGGCGACTCCAGCGCAGCCCGCAGATACGCGAGATTCGCGCGTACCGCTTTGCCCAGATACGCGCGGTAGTCGACTTTCTCGCGCGTCGGCCAAAGGTAGAACGTGGCCAGCAAAGCGAGCACGCAGCCGAGCACGTTATTGCCGAGCCGCGTGATTGCAAACGAGAATTCGCTCGCGCCTGGCGTCGCGAAGTCGGCGACCAGCACGAAGGTCGGCGTGAGAAACAGCACGAACAGGCTGTAGCTGACGGGACGCAGCGCCATCGTCGCCATCACCAGCGGGAAGACGGCGAGCGAAATGCCGAGCGGCGAATGAATCGCGTAACCGATTGCCGCCGCCAGCACACCGCCGACAATACTGCCCGCCGCGCGCTCGATACTGCGCGGCCAGGTCGCCGCAATCGACGGCTGCAGGATCAGCAGCGTCGCCATGGTCGCCCAGTAGCCGAACGGCAACCCCAGCGCGCGGATCACGAGAAAGCCGGTGGTGGTCGTCACGCCGACGCGCGCCGCATGGCGCAAGCCGACGGATTGCCACGACTGATTGGCCTTGAGCGTGGAGACGATCCACGTCATCAGGCGGGCGGCGCTCTCCGTCCACTTCGCAGGCTGCTCGTAAGCGGGCGCGAAGTCGACCAGTTCGAAGTCGGACTTCAGCTTTACCGGTTCCATCAACGCGTTTTCGAGCCGTTGCGCGAGTCGGCGCAGACGTCGCTGGAAATCGGCTAGACGCTCGAAGCGGCCTTCACCCGCCGCCGCGCCGATACCGCGCAGCACCTCGCCAATCGCGCCCAGCAATCGGGCTGCGCGTTTCGCGCGCCATGCGTCGGCGGGAGCGCGTTCGCATGCGCCCGAGACGGCGATCAGATACGCGAACAGCGCTTCGCTGTCGGTGAGAAGACCGAGCAAGGTGTCGTAGGTTTCGCGACTGCCTGTTCTCGATGGAGGCACGTTTGCCAGTAACTTGCGCGACCGCTCCAATGCAGCACGGGCATCGGCGCGGAACTTGGCGGCGTGGGTGGCCCAATCGCGTGGAATAGCGCGTTGTTCGAGCAGACGCGCGCTGTCGAGTGCAATGTCGGCGAGCCGCAGATACACCGTGCGCAACGACGACCGGCTCGCGCCGAACGGATGAATGCGCCACACGGTCAGGCTCAGCGCGATCGCAAACAGGCAGCCGACCAGATACACGCCGAGAAACGCGAGGCCCGCGCGAACGCTGTGCATCGGCCGGTCGACCATGACCACGCAGGCGGTCGCCGCGAGGATCGTCACCTGCGAGGTGGCTGCACCCCAGATGCGGCCGAATGCGCCGAGTGTCGTGAACGCGAGCACCGCCAGTGCCGCGAATACAGCGCTCGAGCCCGACGCAAAAGAGGTGATGCCGCCGCACAACGTAGACAGCAGCGCAAAGCCCATCATCGACGCGAAACGGGCCCGGTTGGAACCGGCGGCATCGGCGAGACAGGTCCAGAACGCGCCGATCGCGGCCCACGCGAAGATCGGATCGTGCAGCACATTGCCCACCGCGAGCATGGCCGTCGACGCACACGCGGCTCTCAGCCCTTCAGACAGACTCGCCTCGCTCGCGGAGAACGACACCATCCATACCGGACGCTTGCGATAGATCGTCGTCGCAATCCTGTACAGCCGGTTCGACCAGCGTGGCGACGACGGGTGAAGCTTTCGGTTCATCATCCGGACAGTGTTCTCCTGATAGCCGTATCGCGCGCTGCATGGGCGCTGCGTTTGGCGTTGTTGCTATGTTTTGATCAGCCGCGCACGACTCCGCATGGCTGTGCGGCATATATTAAGGGTTAACCCCTAAATATAAAAATGCCTTCGGTTCATCTTCTTTATGCATGGCGTCTATGCACGCGCACTCCTCATGCCGGCAGCCTGCTTTGGACACGAACGAGGTTAGATGAGCACGTTGAAAACGCCATGAAAAAACCGCACGTCCGTTGCGGAATCGTGCGGCTTTTTAGATCGCTTTGCTAGTCGGCCATTCGGCCAACCTCACGCGTGCTTACTTCTTGAAGTTCGCGACGCCTTCGGTGATTTCCTTGTGCGCGGCTTCGATGCCTGCCCAGCCTTCGACCTTCACCCACTTGCCCTTCTCCAGCGCCTTGTATTGCTCGAAGAAGTGCTTGATCTGGTCTTTCAGGTACGCCGGGACGTCGTCGATCGACTTGAGGTCGGCGGTCATCGGGCAGACCTTGTCGTGCGCCACGGCGACGAGCTTCGCGTCCACGCCCGATTCGTCGGTCATTTGCAGCATGCCGAGCGCGCGTGCGCGAACCACCGAGCCTGCCAGCAGCGGGAACGGCGTGAGCACCAGCACGTCGACCGGGTCGCCGTCGCCCGACAGCGTTTGCGGAATGTAACCGTAGTTCGCCGGATAGCGCATGCCGGTGCCGATGAAACGGTCGACATGAAGCAGGCCCGTTTCCTTGTCAGCTTCGTACTTGACCGGATCGCTTTGCGCCGGGATTTCGATGATGACGTTGAAATCTTGCGGAAGGTCTTTGCCTGCGGGTACGTTATTGAAGCTCATGAGCGCTCTCTGATCAGAAGATGAAAATCGGAACACGGCTTGCTGCGCGTGCGTTCGGGCAAACCTGAAGCGGGCGGGGCCCAGACTCGATGTTGCGGCGAACAGCAGCGTGGCGGCCGGACATTGCGGAACACGCCATTATAGCCAATCGGCCGATGGCATCCGTCGCGGGATCGGCCGATAATCATTAAGCGTTTCCGACAGCTTTTTTGCACGGCTTTTCTCGATTGTGCCTCTGGTTTGTGAACATCGCGCGGCTGAACCCCGCTGCGCGCTACCCGCAACACTCAAGGAGCAAGCATGGAAGAAGCACGACACTTCATCGGCGGCGAGTGGTGTGCCGCCTCGGGCGGCGAGACGATCGGCGTGCTCGATCCGTCCGACGGACAGGTCTTCGCGCAACTCGCACGCGGCACCGCCGCCGATATCGACACCGCGGTCCACGTCGCGCGCCGCGCGTTCGAAGGTCCGTGGGGCGCGGCGAGCGCCGCCGAACGCGGGCGGATCCTCTACCGGCTCTCGATGCTGGTCGCCGCCCGCCAGGAAGAACTGGCCCAACTCGAAGCACGCGACACCGGCAAACCGCTCAAGCAGGCACGCGCCGACGCCGCCGCCCTCGTCCGCTATTTCGAGTTCTATGCAGGTGCCGCCGACAAGTTGCACGGCGAAACGCTGCCCTACCAGACCGGCTATACGGTGCTGACCATCCGCGAGCCACACGGTGTGACCGGCCATATCGTGCCGTGGAATTATCCGATGCAGATTTTCGGCCGCAGCGTCGGCGCGGCGCTTGCCACCGGCAATGCGTGCGTCGTCAAACCGGCAGAGGATGCGTGCCTGTCCGTGTTGCGCGTCGCCGAACTGGCCGCCGAAGCAGGCTTGCCTGCGGGCGCGCTGAACATCGTCACCGGCTACGGACATGAAGCGGGCGCGGCGCTCGCGAAGCATCCCGGCATCGACCACATTTCCTTCACAGGATCGCCAGAAACCGGCAAGCTCGTCACGCAAATGGCCGCCGAGAACCATGTGCCGGTCACGCTCGAACTGGGCGGTAAATCCCCGCAAATCGTCTTCGCCGACGCCGATCTCGACGCCGCCCTGCCCGTGCTGATCTCGGCCATCGTGCAGAACGCCGGGCAGACCTGTTCGGCGGGCAGTCGCGTGCTGATCGACCAGGCCATTTACGAACCGCTGCTCGACCGCCTGGGCAACGCGTTTCATGCGTTGCGTGTGGGCCCATCGAAAGCCGATCTCGACTGCGGGCCGTTGATCAACGCCAAGCAACAACAACGCGTGTGGGATTTTCTGTCCGACGCGCAGCACGACGGCATCGCCATGGCGGCTCACGGCGAAGTGATTGCCGACGCGCCGGAAAGCGGTTTCTATCAAGCGCCCACGTTATTGCGCGACGTGCCTGCGAGCCACCGTCTCGCACGCGACGAAGTGTTCGGCCCGGTGCTCGCCGCGATGTCCTTCCGCGACGAAGACGAAGCGCTCGCGTTAGCCAACGGCACGCAGTACGGCCTGGTCGCCGGCATCTGGACGCGCGACGGTGCGCGGCAAATGCGGCTCGCGCGGCGCTTGCGCTCGGGGCAGGTGTTCATCAACAACTATGGCGCGGGCGGCGGCGTCGAATTGCCGTTCGGCGGCGTCAAGCATTCGGGCCATGGGCGTGAGAAAGGCTTTGAAGCGCTGTACGGATTCACCGTGTTGAAGACTATCGCGATCCGGCACGGCTAAACGCGCGCGCGGTTCGACGTAACGTGAAGCAACGCAGCACCATCCACAACAAACAACGGAGACATCATGCGGTTGACAGGTAAAACGGCCATCGTCACGGGTGGCGGCTCGGGTTTCGGTGAAGGCATCGCGAAGACCTATGCGCGCGAGGGGGCGAACGTCGTGGTCAACGATCTGAACGGCGCGGCCGCCGAGCGCGTGGCGAGCGAGATTGCGCTGGCTGGCGGCAAGGCGATTGCGGTGGCGGGCAACGTCGCGCAGCAGGCGGACTGGCGCACGCTGCGCGAGGCCGCGCTCGACGACTTCGGCAGCGTGCAGATCGTCGTCAACAATGCGGGGACCACGCATCGCAACAAGCCGGTACTCGAAGTGAGCGAAGCCGAGTTCGACCGCGTGTATGCGGTGAACGTCAAAAGCATTTACTGGAGCGTGCAGGAGTTCGTGCCGTATTTCCGCCAGCAAGGCGGCGGCAGCTTCATCAATATTGCGTCGACGGCGGGCGTGCGGCCGAGGCCGGGGCTCGTCTGGTACAACGGCAGCAAGGGCGCGGTGATTATCGCGAGCAAGTCGCTTGCTGTAGAACTTGGGCCGGACCGCATTCGCGTGAACTGCGTGAATCCGGTGATTGGTGAAACCGCGCTGTTATCCGAATTCATGGGCGTTGAAGACACGCCGCAGAATCGTCAAAAGTTTCTGGCGGGGATTCCGCTCGGAAGATTTTCGACGCCGCAGGATATTGCGAATGCGGCGCTTTATCTGGCTTCGGATGAGGCGGAGTTTATTACGGGTGTGTGTCTTGAAGTGGATGGGGGGCGGTGCGTTTAGCGCTCTACAGAGGTCGTGTGAGGGTGGTGATGTTTTGTGCCGCCCTTGCTTTTTTTCGGTCGTTTTTTTCGCTGTTGATTCGTGATCCAAACCAGTCAACGTAGCTTGAATGGATCGACTGCAGTCGGCCCATTCCTGGGCCGAGCGCCACGAGCAATAGGAATGCGCCGCGCTAGAGCGATCGGGCCAATCAAGCGACCTTATTCGTCCAGAACAACGGGCACGTCAGCCAACTGCCAAGTCCTTAAGGCAATCGCCTATTTTCACCCCGAACACATCTGAGCCGAAGAACATAAATCTATACATCCCCATCCAGTCGCCAACCCGTTTTGCCGGATCCCCGCTTAACTCTGCCTGGGAAGCTTCGTATCGGAATGGCATAAAGCGTGAGGTGTCGCTTCCATTCGTCGCAACGATTTGCATCTCGCCGCCGTTTTTTTCTGCTGATCGTTGAGTCCGCTGCTGGAATGCTGGACGACACGGACGCGCTGAATTCTCTGGTGCGGACGCTTGTATTTACTCGACTCTCATCGCAATGCATTCCGCTTATTTCTCAAGACTAGCGATGGCATGCCGTAATCACTATCGGTATGAAGGTTCGACTTATCGAGCGTGGTGCTTAACTCGACCATGCCCGCGCTGGGGACAACAACACACTGACAACAAGGAAAACTCGATGAAAGGGCGCTTCGCAGCTTGTATGGTTTCCATTTCCGCTTTAGCCGCATTGACTGGCTGCGTTTCAGTGCAGCCAAAAAGCATTTCGCAGGACAGCGCGGCGGCACTGCACGGCAAGACGGTCGTCGTCGATGCCTACGAAAGCCCCGGCTTCACCGCGATGACGCCGGGCAAGGCCGCGTTGGGCCTAATCGGCGCGGGTCTCATGATCAGTGAAGGCCGCAGTTTCATTCACGGCAACCAGATCGCCGACCCGGCAGTCGCAATCGGCAATGGCCTCGCACAAGAGATGGCGACGAAATACGCGGTCGTAGTCAAGGCGACCAGCGACGTCAAACCGCTCACGACGGATGCGATCGACGCCATCGTCGCGCAGTATCCCGACAGCGACCTGATCATGGATAGCCACACGGTCAACTGGGCATACGCCTACTTCCCCGACCACTGGGGTACCTATCGGCTGATCTACGCGGCCAGGATCCGCCTCATCGACGCGCATACCAAAACTGTGCTCGCGGAAGGGCTGTGCAAGCAGGTGCCGGATTATTCGCCGGATATGCCCGACTACGACACGCTCACTGGCAACGGCGCCGCATGGACAAAGGCGAAGTTGAGCAGCTATGCCGAGTCGTGTGTCAGCGAGTTTGGCGCGTCGTCGCTGGACCTGCCGCAAATGGCTCATCAGGCGACCGCGGCGCAACCGGGAGCGACCCAGGCGCATTGACAGGCGACGCATGGATCGCCCGCTCGCGCACATGCACTCTACTTTCGGTCGTTGGACGTTGCTCCGACGATCGACCTTCTAGTCGCCACAAGTCGGGGGCCGGGCTGCCGAGCAGCGAGCGGCATCTTTTCTGCCTATCGGATAGGCGAGAAGTACCGGACCCGCACCGGCTAACGACGAAACCCACCGCTTCCTATCCATCCACACAGAATCCCGAGCGAGTTCCCCTTTGCGCCGCGCTCGTCTACCTCAGTGTTTTCCCCCACTCTCGATTCGTGATCCAAATCACCCAGCGCGGCTAGAATCGATCGACTGCGGTCGGTCCATTCCATAAAAATCACTCATCCTGCATGAGGAGACACCATGGCTAGTCCTGCCAATCCGCTGCACCGTCCCGAGGCGGGCGCGCCCTCTTCTTCTTTCGAAGAGGCGACCTATCGCAAGGTCACGTGGCGGCTCGCGCCGTTGCTGATGCTCTGCTACATCGTCGCGTATCTGGATCGCGTGAACGTCGGGTTCGCGAAGCTGCAGATGACCAGCGACCTGGGTCTGAGCGACGCGGTCTACGGCTTTGGCGCGGGCATTTTCTTCGTCGGCTATTTCATCTTCGAAATTCCGAGCAACGTGATTCTGCATAAGGTCGGCGCACGCGTGTGGATCGCGCGGATCATGGTGTCGTGGGGCCTCATCTCGATGCTGACCATGTTCGTCACCACGCCGACCATGTTCTACGTGATGCGCTTCCTGCTCGGTCTCGCCGAAGCGGGCTTCTTCCCCGGCATCATCCTGTACCTCACCTACTGGTACCCGTCACACCGGCGCGGGCGCATGACCACCTGGTTCATGACGGCGATTGCGTTATCGGGGGTGATCGGCGGACCGGTGTCCGGTTATATCCTCAAGAGCTTTAACGGGCTGAACGGATGGCATGGCTGGCAGTGGCTGTTTCTGCTCGAAGGCATTCCGTCGATCATCGTCGGCGTGCTGGTGTTTGCGATGCTCGATGACCGGATTGCGAACGCGAAGTGGCTCACCCGCGAAGAGCAGCAGATGCTCGAGCGTCATGTCGCGGCGGAGGAATCGGCCAAGCATGACATGCCGGTTCGGCAGGTGCTCACGAATGGGCGTGTGCTGATGTTCAGTCTCACGTACTTTTCGTTCGTGATGGGTTTGTATGGCGTGAGCTTCTGGCTGCCGACGATTATCAAGGCGACGGGCGTGACCGATGCGTTCATGATTGGGCTGTTGTCGGCGATTCCGTTTGCGGCGGCGGTTGTGGCGATGGTGCTGGTGGCGCGGAGTGCGGATCGTCGGCGCGAGCGGCGCTGGCATATTGCTTTGCCGGCTTTTTTTGGTGCCTTGGGATTGGTGTTGTCGGTTGTCTGGGCGCATAACACCGTGCTGGCGATGGCCTCTCTCACGCTCGCGACGATGGGGATTCTGACTACCCTGCCGCTGTTCTGGAGTCTGCCGACGGCGATTCTGGCGGGGACGGGCGCGGCGGCTGGGATTGCGATGATTAATTCGATTGGGAATCTGGCGGGGTTTTTGAGTCCTTATCTGGTGGGGTGGTTGAAGCAGGCTACTGCTGCTAATGATTCGGGGATGTTTATGTTGGCGGGGTTTATGGTGCTTGGGGGGTTGCTTGCGGTTAGCGTGCCGGCGCGGATGGTTAATAAGTGAGGGGGCTAACGCACGCGCTCCGCGAGTACTTCCCCGAAGAGGCTCTGCGTTGATGCGAGTTCAATTCGCAAATTAGATTTCCGAAGATCAAAAAACGATTCCTCTCTTTCGCTTGAAATGAAACTGGTAAAAATCGTCGTAGGTATCGCCGTAGGAGCAGTCTTGACTACCGCCTTTGCGTGGGTTGGCCTGTATCTGTTCGGTATTTTCGTTTTGCATGGAGAAGGGAGCCTGTTCGATGCTTCCCGTACGGCAGAAAACACATTCTTCATTGCTTGGTTTGCATTGACAGTAGTTGCCTCAATTTTGGGCGGATATGTCGGCTATGCAAGCGGCGAAAAACCGAGAGAAAGTTGAATGGTAGACACAGAAGAGAGGGTTGAGTCGCGGGCAGCGGCGGTAATCTTCTGCCGAAGTTCTCCATTGGTGTGCCGAAAGAACGACCACTTGTTGCGACATTGACTTTAACGAATGCCGACCTATTCCCGTCAAAGGCATGAGGCAGCAGTCGGCCGTGACATGACCTTCTTAGGATGCGGCTTTTAGACATTCCCGTAACGGCTACACAACAGCGAGAGGTCATACGCCCCAGACGTTATCACTCGCCAGAGCCTCCGCCCCTCTTCCCCTCTGGGCCCATTCCGTCGCCCACTCTGGGACGGCCGCCATCCCGTTCATCATTCGGATCGATGCCCTCCGCTAGTAGCGCGTCCATCTTTCCAATCTGGAGATGCGCACCTTCGATCGAATCAGTCGGAAACGTCCCACAGCTATAGCGCCGCTCCTTCCCAAGCCATTTCCCCTCTGTGTGCGGAGAGACGTAAGAAATAGACATCCGCGCAGTTGTTCGCCCATCCGTCAGAACTCGCCGCTCAAACTCAAGACCAAACTTGTCGAGAAGGCGGACAGACTCTTTCTGATCGGCCAACCATTTGTAAATGTCCGCGTCGGAATAGATAGACGTTCCGCGTTTTCGCTCCGCCATAAATTAAAATCTCCTTATTACACAAAAAAGCTCTCGATTGATCGTAATTCGTCAGGAATCCATTCCACCCAACTGCGAGCAGGATCGAAGACAATTATCCTTTTGACGTAAAGCTTCTTAGCTTAAGTGAAACTCTGTCTCGCGCGTCTTCTAGCTTACCGCGTCCATTGTTGCTCGCAAATTCGTTTTTCGAATGACCACTGTCGAACTGAGCCAAAACGCATCAAAGAAGATTCGGCCGTAAAGAACTTCCGCTCTCAATTACAGCATCACGTTTGAACGGCGCGTTAGTCGTCAACAGTCGGTCGAATCGGCCTACTTCGTCTTGGCCGACGGCGCGCATACCATCTCGTCAACGGCTGCCATTCTAAAAACCGCGTCCAAAGTGATCGGCTCGCCACATCTTTTCGATTTGTTCAAACGCAAGCGCCTGATATCAATAACCAGTTCGCATATTCTCCACGCGAAATAGAGCGTTTCATTGCCTATGGGTTCCAACGGTGGTATTGATTCCGTTTTAATAAGATATTTCGAACCATGAACCGTCACTATCTTAGAATCGGCGATAAATCATCGGTCGGCGGGACTATTGTCGAAGGCATACCGCAGATTTTGCAGGATGGGAAACAAGTATCCTTTGTCGGTGCAGCCGTGAGTTGCCCTGCGTGCAAGAGCACTGGAAAAATCGCCGCGAAGGGGCAGCGTTGGCCAGGTGAGGTGATGGGCAAACAGCTCGCACTCGAGGACGACCTGTGCGTGTGCAAATGCTATCCGCTGCCAATCATGGTGGCAGGGCAAAGCGCGATGCACATGGGCTTTGAGTCGAACGGTGGGGCGGTTCCTGCATCTGCAACGCCTATCGATAGCGGACATGGAAGCGAACACTGGGTCCGCTTCGAGCTCAAAGATCGCGGTAGCTGTGAAGGTCTGAAATGCAGGGCGCAATTCTCGGATGGTTCTGTCGCAAAGGGCGTCGTGGATTCCCAGAATCGCATCGTTTTCCATCGACCTAACGCCTCAGCCTGCAAAACACTCGACGTACTGTTAGAAAACGATAGCAACGGCGGGTCCGCCGTGACAGAAAAATTGCTAGCCGCAATTCTTGGATAACTCACCGTGGACAAAGAGAATAATCAAAACGTTGCGAACGGCTCGTTTGAGACGAATAAAACGCACGATCTTACAAGCGCTATCCTTGACGCCGCGATATCGGACTACGAAGCGATCGCAACGACCTTTGCTGCCAATGCCATCAGCGACAATAGCGTGCGTCAACAATACACTCGACACATCCGTGCGATTTCGAACCAGGTCCGACAAGAAGTTGAAAGTGGCCACATGACTGTCAAGGAAGGTGCGGAGTATTGCAGCCAACTGCGCGACAAACTCTTCGTTGAGTACCGAAAGTATACGTCCGCTGTAGGCGTCGCAAAGGCTGAGGTGATAAAGCTCAAGTCGCGAGGGTTCGACTACTACCTCGATAAATACGCGCAGTCGCTTTACGGTAAAAACTTCAGTCAGTTGACGGATGAACAGCGAGCGGCGGTCTATTACACGACGTTATCGAAGGCCGGCGGTGGAAATACTGAAGTCACTGCGAAAGTTCGCAAGTTGCAGGTTCAGGCAAGGGTAGCCATTCTATTCACGGCAATTCTTGCAACAGGCGAGATAGTCGGTGCAAAGGACCGCGTGCGCGAAGCAGCTCGTCAAGGAAGCATCATTGCAGGCGGGATGATTGGGGGGACGGTTGCCAGTTTGGCCGCGTCGTTTGTTTGCGGTCCTGCGGAGCCGATCTGCGCTGCGGCTGTAGTGCTCATCGGAAGCAACATCGGTGGTATGGTTGGCGAAAGCGTCAACGATGCCTACCAGGAAGAAATTCCCGTTTTTATTGATTGGATCAGAAACTAGCTGAGCGCACTGAATGTCGACCCCTTTGCTAATAATTGTCGCTGTGCTGTTTATCGGGTCTGCGATTTTGATTGTGATTAACATCACGGGCGATCCAGGAATCGACTATTGGGACCTTGATGGCCAGAACAGGCAGCCTCGTTCCAGTCTGGATTTTCTTCGCAACAAGCCAATCTTCTATTGTGCTGGAGTCGTACTTGTTGCGAGCTTTTTAGCGTACATCCTGACACGTTCGTCGTAACTGCAAACATCCAGCTATACCGTCGCGCTCACCGAGTTCCTTCCGGCGAGCGCGACCAACGGCCAATCACTCTTTCGACGGCCTCTCGATTGGATGCTGCGTCAGCTTCAGATGCTTTTGGACTTCGGGTCGGCCTGCCGCAATCAGATTAAGCATTGCAACGCCTAGCTGCCGAGCCAATTCGTCATCGAAGCCAAATTCTTCTTCATCGAGAAAAAACGGCACTGCCATTTTCCCCGAGACGAGCGGAGCTATCAAAGCCGAATCGACCGCTTGAATCGTCAACTGATGGGGCTCGTCAGCGTACGTTAGAACCACTGTATAGGGCGGGTGATTAACCATTAATATCCCCTGCATTGTTGATATCTGTCAAAAGCATTGGCTTTACACAGCGCGTAGTTTCGATCGCCTCTAGGTTTAGCCACCAGTCTACAAAAATCCAGATCCGTCTCGTATTGGTCAAAACATCGTGATTCGTGAGATTCTCGACCGCTGCACTTTACCATCCCGCCCGCTGTGCTTCCTCCCTGGAAGAGCGAACTGTAAAGCATTGACCGCTTTGCGGAAGCGGCCACATCTGGCATAAGAGTCGGATATGGCACCTGCGACTGATCGCTCAGCATCAGTTCCGTTTTCTCGCCCCACTGCGGAAGCACCTCGGTTAACTCCCCACTATAAAGTTTGCCCGTCAAGTTAGCTTTCCACGCCATATAGCACTCAACGCAGAGGCTTGGAACATAGGCATCAGCGCTTGATCGGACTCCTGTGAGGTTAGCCTGCGGCGAAACGGGATCATTACCCAATTCCCAGTTAGTGAGCCATGCGTCTAATTCGGCATCGCTAATCGTTTGCCACCATCCTCCGTTCGTTGACACCTTCCCAGTGCGTGTTGACACCCCGCCGTCCGGACCATATTCGTAATCCACCTGCAACTTGCGAGCTAGACCGCCATTAATAATGCCGGCCGGTTCATCATAGGTAAAACTCGTTACGCGACCGCGGGGATCGTAAGTAATGTCTGCCTGACCACTACTACTCGCGATAGTTTTCGCGCGATCTTCGTTGCTGCGGTCCACCGTTTTCATCTGCCAACCCGACACGGCATCCCGGGTTAATGCAATGTTGCCCCTTGCGTCGTACGTGTAGGTCCAGTCTTCTACTGTCTTGCCGTCCTGGGTTACCGTAGCCGACAAAAGGCGGTTTGCACCGTCGTAGCGTGCGCCAACGACCAACTGGCTGCCCGTCGCGATCGCCTGCATCCCCTGTTCGCCTGTCAGGTCAGTTGTTTGTCGCTCTGCATAACCCGTGACGTTACCGTTTGAGTCATAGACGAACGCGCGTACTTTGCCTGGCGTAGCGACCAAATGAGGGCGCAGGGAACTGCCATCAGAATATTCGATTGTCGTGACGGTTTTCACCCCAGCGACCGTAGCAAATGCCTTGATTGGCCGGTTAGCGCTGTCCCATGTGTACTGCGTGTTGCCGTCAGGCGTCGTTCGCTGCTTCAGATTGCCCGCTGTATCCCACGCGCGCGATACGGCACCGCCAGGCGTGGTAATCGAAATCGGGCGCAACGTATCTGAAGTACTGAAGCTATACGTACTGGTACCAGACAGGTCTGTCACTGTTGTCGTGCCAGAACCATAGCTCAGCGAAGCATTGCGAGTGGTATCCGGATGCGTGACCGAGGCTACGCGACCGCTGGCATCGTAATTCCACGTTGCAATTCGAGAACCGGATTCGTCCGTTACGCCTGTCAGTGCATTAGAAAAACGCACGTCTTCATAGAAATATTGACGGAGCGTCCCGTAGGGTGGAGTAACCGAAGCAAGATTCCCTTTCGCATCGTACGAATAATGTACCGCGTTCCCGCTAGGAGGCACTACAGCAATGATGTGGCCACTCGTGTCGTAGGCGAAACTGAGCACCAATCTGTTTTGTGCTGTGCTTGTTGCGCTATCGACCGGTCGCTGGACAATCTCCGATAACCGCGGTCCATCGTAATAAGCCTCGCGAAGCTCGCCCGTGCGTGTTGTCTCGGTATAGAACATGCCCGTGGTGTCCGAGTAACCCTCTGTCGTACCACGTTGCTCGTCTTTCAAGTAATAGAATCCGTCGTCGGATTTCGTGAGAGTGAGACCGGGATTTCCTGGTACAACCCACGCTCCCCCGCTCAACTTGAAGGTCACAGGTTGCCAGAATCCTCGATAGGCGACGATATGCGGCACACTCGCATTGGCGCCAGTCAGATCAATCCGTCGTTGCCAGTTGCTAACCCAGTTGCTCCCCATCAGCGTCTGATTCTTGTCGTAGGGCTGCGAAAGATAGACTCGCGAGAACACGATGGGTGATGCGCCGCCACTTTGGAAATCGACTTCGGAAAGCGCGACAACTCCTTTGGCTGGCAGCACTGGATCCGCCACCGGACAGGAGTCATCGGGCGTAGATTCGTCAATTGGTGTTGGAGGGGTGTTGCACCATTGATCTATCAACGCAAGGTCATCGATGCAGTTATAGTTGCCTAACCCAACTGGCGTATTACTGGCAACGGTGAGCTTGCAACTCGGCGTACCCGGTGTGGCGCCAGACTTTGCGTAAAGTGGGAAGCAAGTTGTATCTGCACTTGCTCCTAACGCAATCGTGAAAAGCACGGATGCGGCCTGCAGTTGTGTTGCGAGGCTTATTGCTACTTTGAAATTTTTATTTCTTTTCATAGCTATCCCAATTTTTCTACTTGAATGTTTTTCAAGCATCCTATTGGGTACATTCCTGCTTTACCTATCGGATAACTCCTAAACACCGTGTTGACTTCAGGCACGTAAGATCGATAGATACATAGAATTTGCAAGCAACGAAACGGCAATAGCAGGCCAAGCAATACCCGCTGCGGAGACTGACGAAGGTATTCCGTCGATCATCGTCGGCGTGCTGGTGTTTGCGATGCTCGATGACCGAATCGCGAACGCGAAGTGGCTAACGAAGGAACAGCAGAAAATGCTCGAGCGTCATGTGTCGGCAGAGGAATCGACCACGCATGACATGCCGGTTCGTCAGGTGCTCACGAATGGGCGGGTGCTTATGTTTAGTCTCACGTACTTTTCGTTCGTGATGGGTTTGTATGGCATGAGCTTTCTGGCTGCCGACGATCATCAAGGCGACGGGTGTGACCGATGCGTTCATGATCGGACTGTTGTCCGCGATTCCGTTTGCGGCGGCGGTTGTCGCGATGGTGCTGGTGGCGCGTAGTGCGGATCGGCGGTGCGAGCGGCGCTGGCATATTGCTTTGCCTGCGTTTGCTGGGGCGGTGGGGTTGGTGCTGTCGGTCGTGTGGGCGCATAACACCGTGCTGGCGATGGCCTCGCTGACGCTTGCGACGATGGGCATTCTGACTACCCTGCCGCTGTTCTGGAATCTGCCGACGGCGATTCTGGCAGGGACAGGCGCGGCGGCTGGGATTGCGATGATTAATTCGATTGGCAATCTGGCGGGGTTTTTGAGTCCTTATGCGGTGGGGTGGCTTAAGCAAGCTACATAGGCTAATGATTCGGGGATGTTTACGTTGGCTGCGTTTATGGTGCTTGGGGGGTTGCTTGCGGTTAGTGTGTCAGGGAGGATGGCTAACAAGTAAAGTTGCATCGTCGGCCCTTCGGTGATTTGCCGCTGGGCTCTCGGTTCGTGTTTAAAACCGCGACTCACCTACCGCCTTCAAACGCTCGGTTTCGATAAGCACCCTCATTGGAAAATAAAATCCGAGTATCCGCTATAGGCTGTTTGCCCTTGATCGGCGCAGCGGCTTAAAACGATCGCTCCGGAAATAGGAGAAGACCCACATCCTTCGTCTCGCGTCTTCATGCGAGGAAGTTCGCAACGAGCCATGACAGGATCAACACGGCGTCCATTGCCTACGCTCATTTGTACCCCGCTCGTTCAAGTCTCCGGAGCAACAATGAAGCAAAAGCCAGATGGTCTAAGCAGACATCTGGATCGTCGCTCAGGGTGATCTCATGTCCGCCTGGGTTCCTGATCGCTGCAACGGAACCTGCGAACATGAATTGATAGCCCTCTTGCTCGTCCTCTTCGCTCGGGTTGGCAAGCCCATTGAGTTTGATCATAGGGGTCGCTTTGCCGAACACGTTCATCATTAGCTTGCGCCCGATCTCCCGGGAGCCGCTGTGCTTCTGAACAACTTTCTCGACGAACTTAAAGGCATGGAAAGTCGCCTCGGCGCCATGCCCATCATCGAACAGCTTCCGAACCTTCGCTGGCATGCCCGGATGGACGTTGCGCAGTTCGAAAGGATGAAGCGGGCTCATGGGTTGCTCGGTCGCGTCTGTGGGTGCAGTGATCGCTGGCGCTTTGGTGCGCCGAACGATTTGCTCGAATATCTCAAATGCCGTTGTCATTGCCCGTTCAGCAGGTTTGCGCGAATGCTCTTGAAGATAGCGTCGTACGTGTCCTGATCTCCGCCAGGTGGCAAATTGATCTCTATGCGCACCGTGAGCCCTACGTTAGCGTTGTTGAAGGCACCGCCGTTCAGTGCTGGAGCGGAGGCCGACGAGTGGGCACCAGCCGGTGCAGGTGGCGGCGCTGCGGTCTTCTCAGTGAAAGTGGTGGCCTTCTTCGCAGGAGCCACCTTCTTTACAACTTTCGCGGCTCCGGAACCCGATGATTTGGCTGGCTCCGACTCATCCACGGCCCTGCCGGAGATGCGCGCCAAAGCTTGGAACGTGGATGCTTGCCTCTTTCCGACGATGTCACTCGTCCCGTCGTGATTTCGGAAGAACGCGATGAGCTTGTCGATCGGCAACCCCCAGGCATCAGGACCATGCAGGTCGAACAACTCGTGGTATGCCTGTCCCACCAGCCTGGAGAACTGCTCCTGGAAGTCGCTGTCGTTGTGCTGGTTGAAGATGGGCGTCGCTGCTGCCGTCTTCTTATTCTCTGCATCGAGCACGCCGATGAACTTGAGGATGTTCAGGACGTACGTTTCGTTGTTAGGCGCGATTCCCAACTTCTTCAGTGTGTCGGCCGTAACGACTGCGGGAAAGCTACGTCGCAGTTGGGTCGTAAGCTGGGTGACCCCACCGGAGCCCGACATGTACGGATGTTTGTCTGCCACTTGAAACCCTCCATTGATGGACCGATTGTCGCAGAATATGGGGACAGTCGGCCAGAGGGCGCCGTCAACGGATCATGCTATGCGTGCGCGCGCCCTGTCATCACAACTAGCTGACGACCGCTTCCGCTGCAGAGCAGACGTTGCTCAAAAAACCCGGACGGCCGCAACGGGTCGACGTCGGTCCTCCGTGTTGGCCGATCCCTAGCACTAAACAAGTCGATACGGATGGATTGCCCCGAGTCACAAAAGGCATTAAGCCATCTGCGAAATTGCGGAAGAGATAGGCAACGCCCCGACCAATCTCCCTCGCCGCCCCATTCCCCCTCATCCAATCGGCCAATCCCAACATTTAGCGCCCTCGACTAAATTTAAGACAGATCCATTCCCTTATAATTACCAAGTCGTCGGGAAACACCCAGCGACCAGGTTTAGCAGCCTGACGTTCCAACCGCACACCTGCCCAGGCAGGTCGTGCGTCTACCTCTGCACGTCTATATTTCAATGGGCGGGCCTTGGTGGGGGAGCCGCAAGGCTCGCCGGGATGTTGGAACGCCGGTCTGCTAACCCTACTTCGTGCCCGCTCACCCCTTCTTCCCACAAAAGCAAGGCCAGTGTCCGGGCTCCCCATCGAAGCAACAGGGAGATCGCACCATGTCCAGGTCCGTCAAGAATCAACCCGCTTCACGCCCGCCAGTCGACGCCATCCAATACGAGAAACTCGCCCTGTCCGCATTCGATTTATGCGACCGGCAGTTGAGTCAACTGGACACGTTGATCACACTTGCGTCATCGATAGTTAGAAATCCTGCGTTCACACACGACGAAAGAAAACGTCGTCAGACCTTGCTCGAATTACTGGTGGACACGGCCGAACAGTATCAGCGGGATCTCGAATGCGAGCGCGAGTTGTTCCAGGTGATTGCGCTCGACGCGAAGGGCGTCCCGCGCAGCCGTCTCACGGCGCATCAAGCGACAAACTTGCTGGCCGACGCATCGAAGATTGCCAAAGCGTCCATCGAAGACACGAACGCTTCGCTCAACAAAAAGCCGTCCGCGAAACGCGCGATCAAGCTGCCCTCCTCGCCCGTGCAACAACCGTCCACCGCGCAGCACTAAGCGATCCATCAAGCGCGACAGAACAAGCAGCAAACAGCAAACAGCAAGCAAACGAAAAGCCAATAACCGCAAAACCAAATGCACAAAAAAAATGGCCGCAGCACCCGCTGCGGCCATCCCATCAACTGAATAACGAATCAAAGAATCAGCAAATCAACTCGCAATTCGCCAACCTCAAAACCTGAAAACTCAAACCACATTCATCGCCAACGCACTCTCACGATAATGCTGGCTAGCCTTATCGCTATCCCCAAGCTGCTCATGCAACCGGGCCAACGCACGATGCGAGCGAATCTTCAGCGTCTCGTTATCCGCCAGCTTCAGCGCGCGCTCAAGGAACGATTGCGCCTTGCCCCACAACTGCTGATGCAGACACAACCGCCCCAACGCAAACAGCAAATCAGCATCTTCCGGACGATCCTTCTGCCAACCTTCGGCCTTCTGAATCAGCGGCAACGCATCACCGCCAGTCGTATCCGGATAACGGCGCAACAGGCGCGCGTCCCAGTTCTGCGCCAGCGCTTCCTCGACAATCTTGCGCGCTTCCTGCGGTCGATTCAGCGCCACCAGCAATTCCGCAGCGAGATCGGCCAGACGCGGCGAATGACGCTCGGTCGCCGACAGCGAGTTCCACAATTCCAGCAGCGCATCCGCATTATGTCGACGGTCACGCAGCAGATTTTCCGCCGCCAGTTGACGCAACCGCACCGCCACCGCCGGATGAATCGCCTCGCGCTTTTCCAGCGTCTTGACGAGCTTGAGCACTTCGCCCCAGTTCTTCAATTGCTGCTGCGCGCGCAACATGATCTGCTGCGCGTGAATGCGCCGCGAGCCCTGCGATTGCATTTCGGTCAGCGCAATCAGTGCGCCGTCCGCGTCGCGGCCATCGGCGCGCATGTCGGCGGTGGCCATCAGACGCGCATCCTGCCAGTCGGCTTCATTGATCTGCGACAGCCACTCATCACGCCGCGCATATTCATGCATACGATGCGCGGCCGTCGCCGCGATCAAACCGGCTGCACCGTTGTTGTCGCCATTCGCGAGCGCATCTTTCGCGGCTTTTTCAGCGCGCGAAAAACGCCCCGCGTACAGATTGCCGATCGCATCACGCAGCGCCGCGTGCGCCTTGGCGACCCGCGAGCGCGCACGGTAAGCGGCCACGCGCTGCGGCATGCGCCAGATATTGCGGACGATGCGCAACAGCGCATACAGCAGGATGAACAGCACCACCAGCCCGACCACGAACAGATTCAACGAAATGTCGACGCGGTACGGCGGATAGATCAGCAGCACCTGCCCCGTGTCGAAGCGTCCGACCACCGCCAGCGCGACGGCAATCGCGAACAGCAACGCCAGCCATAAGAGTCCCCGGATCGCCATGATTAACCTCGGCTCCGGTATTGACTGACCGCCTGCAAACTCGTGCTCAGATCGGGCAACTGGACCGCAGCCGAACCGGCATCCACCTGCTTGACCAGATCGAGCACAGTCTTGGTTTGCGCCGACGAGTTGTCGAAGTAGCGGGTCAACGAGTTCTGCGCGCTCTGCAGGTCGGACTTCAGCGTGTCCTGGTTGCGCGACAGCAGCGCCAGACGCGCCGACAGCAGACGCAGCTTCAGATTCTCGCGCAGGAAATAGCCCTGATCGGGCGTGACCAGCATCGCGTCGGCGTTATCGATGCGGCGCACTTGCACGAGGCTCGTGATCTGCTCGCCGATGCCCGACGTCACTTCATGCCACCACACTTCCCAGCGCGGCTTGCCGGTGGCGGCCGCCACCTTCGCGGTATCGGCCCACGTCGCCGCGTGCGGCGTCGCATGCGCGATCTGCGCTTCGCCCGACAGCGGCAAGCTGTCGACCTGCGCAATCGCATTGTCGAGCTTGATCGCCATACCGGTGAGATCGGTGGACGGCGCAGCCTTCAGCTTGTCGATGTCCTGCGCGATCGCCTTGCGCACCGCAACCGCCTGCGGGCTGTCCGACGCGGCGAGACGCGTGTCCGCGCTTTGCAGCGCGAACAGCGCGAGTTGCGTGTTGCCGGTGAGTTGCAACTGCTGGCTCGCAGCGGACAACATCTGCCCGACTTCGGCGAGCGTCCAGTCGTCGCGATTACGTGCGAGATCGGCGTATTGCTGTTGCAGCGCCTGCTGCGCGGTCTGCGCATCGGCGAGCTTGCCTTCGAGTTGCGCGACCTGCGAATCCGATTGATGCACGGTGGCCAGCGCCTGATCGGTCTTGATGCGCAGTTCGTTGGTTTGCGTGTCGTTGGCTTGCTGGCGTAGCGCGAGTTGCTGCTCGGCACGTTCGAGCTTGCGGTTCAGCACGAACCCGCCGCCGCCCGCCGCGCAAGCGAGGATCACGACGACAGCCCACAGCAGCGGTCCGCTCGCGCTGCGGCGCGTTTGCGCTTCGTAGGGAGTGAAGGGTTGATTCGGCGGCAACGGAGTGGTTGCGGCCGGCTGGGGTGAAGCGTTCGTGGATGCGTTCGTTTCAGTCATGCGTGAATGAGCCGGTGAATAAGCCGGTGAATGAGCCGGGTCGGACGATACCGGTTGAATGACGGGCGGAGCAACGGATGGATCAGCAGCAGGCGGAACAGCGGCAAGCAGTGCGCGGGCAATGCGCTCGTCGCCTGCGCCGGACACCGTCATCCTATCAAAACCCAATGCCCGCGCGGTCTGTGCGATTCGCGGATGCGGCGCAACCAGCGGCGCGTGCTTCAACTGGACGATTTCGTCGGCGGTGAGATGGTCTTGCGCGAGTTCGTGCAGATTGCGCACGCCTTCGGAACTGGTCAGCAGCCACGCGTGCGGCGCGCCGGCCAGCAATTCGTGGACGCGCGCCCAGCCGCCGATCGACGGTTCCGGCACGAGGCGCCGGTAAGCCGCGACGGCTTCGACTTCCGCGCCCGCTTCGCGCAGACGGTCAGCGAGCCATTCGCGGCCGCCGTCGCCGCGCACGATCAGCACGCGCTTGCCTTCGAGACTCGCCGCGCCGAGCGACGCGTCGATGGCCGCGAACAGGCCTTCGGAGTCGAAGCTCGCCGATTCGTCTTCTGAACCGGAAGCCGGGCTGATGATCTGATGCGCGGGCGCGGCCACGCCATGACGCGCGAGCGCCTGCACGCTGCCCGGACCGACTACGCCGATCGGCAGCGCGTGCGGCCAGATTTCGTTGCTGCGGGCAAACGCCTGATCGACGGCATTCGGCGAGACGAACACGACCAGCGCATAGCGTTCGAGCGAGGCGAGCGCGGCGCGCAATGGCGCGTCGTCGGCGACGGGTGCGATGTCGATCAGCGGGAAGTCGAGCGTGGCAACGCCGGCCGCGTTCAGTTGCCGGATCAGTTCGCTCGACTGACCGGCCGGTCGCGTAATCACGACCGTGAACGCCGCGCGGCTCGCGGAGGATGCGGTGTTGCCTGGAGGATTGGCCGCCATCACTCGCCGGACGCCGCAGCGGGACCGCTGGCAGTACTGAGTGCGCGGACGATGTCCATCGCGCCTTGCTGTTCGAGCGCGTCCGCCACTTCCTTGCCGAGCGCGAGCGCACGTTCGACGGTCGGTGCAGGCGCCGATGCCTGCGCGCTCAACACGCGTTGACCATCGGTCGTCGCAACGATGCCACGCAGATGCAGCGCGCCGTCATGCCAACTCGCGTACGCGGCGAGCGGCACTTCGCAACTGCCGCCGAGCGAGCGCGACACCATCCGCTCCGCTTCGACCGCAGCCGCCGTGTGTTCGTGATGCAACGGCGCGAGCCATGCGGCAAGGTCCGCGCGATCGGCGCGAATCTCGATGCCGAGCGCGCCCTGACCGGCAGCGGGCAAGCTGTCTTCGGGATCGATCAACGCGCGGATGCGCTCGCCCAGACCGAGACGCTTCAAACCAGCCGCCGCCAGAATGATCGCCGCGTAATCACCGCGATCGAGTTTCGACAGACGCGTATCCAGATTGCCGCGCAACGGCTTCACTTCGAGGTGCGGATAACGCATGCGCAGCATCGCTTCACGGCGCAGGCTCGACGTGCCGACCACGGCGCCTTCCGGCAACGCGGCCAGCGAGTCGTACTCATTGGAGACGAATGCGTCGCGCGGGTCTTCGCGCTCCATGATGGTGGACAACGCGAAGCCGGGCGGCAGTTCCATCGGCACATCTTTCAGCGAATGGACGGCGAGATCGGCGCGGCCATCGGCCAGTGCGGCTTCCAGTTCCTTGACGAACAGGCCCTTGCCGCCGACCTTCGACAACGTGCGATCGAGAATTTGATCGCCGCGTGTCGTCATTCCGAGGATTTTTACGTCACAAGATGGATATAATTTGTGCAGCGCACATCGCACATGCTCCGCTTGCCACATGGCCAGGCGGCTCTCTCGCGACGCAATCACAAGCGTGTGGGGTGGCGTAGAAAACGTCTCGGTGTTCATTAGCTTGCTGATCGAATGACGGGATGTAATAACAATCAATGTTAGCACGCGCTCTTGTGTCCGAAGACACAGCGGAGCGCCGTGCCGGCGCGGTATCGATGGAGGAGACGGGCCTCGCGCAGCATGCGCGTGCCCCATCCCGGTCTGTTCACGCACGGTCGTTCGCGCACCGGGCTCCAGCAGGCGGGATGATGCAATGCGGCGCGCGTTGCGTGAATACGCAAAGCGCCGCACGCGAGCATGTGCAGCAGGTCACGCGGTTTGGTCCTGCTTGACGTCCCGCCCTGTGTGCACGCGCTGCATGCAGGCACGACAACCCCTCTCCGGCTTCACGCCATCGTCACCTTCCGCGTCATGCTGTTCCTGGTGTAGTCCCTATTGCAGTTCATAGTGCAGTTCCGCAGTAGCAGTTCATCACTTAACAGACCCTGGCTTCCCCGAGGAAACCCATCGTGACGTCTTCCGGATCGGCGCGCCCTGCCCGCCGCAACACTGCATCGCCCAACGCTCGCGCGGCCGACGCCGCCGCAGCGCCCTCCGCTTCCGCCGCTGCCCAGGCGGCCGACGTCGCTTCGACACCCGTCAAACGGACGGGTAAAAATGCCCAGGCTGCGAAAGCGCCCAAGGCCGCGAAAACCTCCACGCCGGTCAGGACGACCAAGCCTGCCAAAGCCGTCAAACCCGCTAAAGCGGTGAAGGCGGTGAAAGCCTCGCAAGCCGAGAAGGCTGTGAAAGCACAGAAACCGGCTAAAGCCGACGCATCGACGAAGACCCAAGCCGTCGCGAACGCCGCTGCCGCGCCCAAGGCCGCGAAAGCGCCGAAGCTGCAGGCCGTGTCGACGGAAAGCGCCGCGCCTTTGTCCGCCGCCGCGCCGAAGGGCAATGGCCGCACGCGCGAGGACAAGGATCACCCGCTGTTCCAGGACATCCGCTATCTGGGACGCCTGCTCGGCGACGTGCTGCGCGAACAGGAAGGCGACGAGGTGTTCGACGTCGTCGAAACGATTCGTCAAACCGCCGTGCGCTTCCGTCGTGAAGACGACAACGCCGCCGCGCAGACGCTCGACAAGAAGCTGCGCTCGCTGAGCCCCGAGCAAACGGTCAGCGTGGTGCGCGCGTTCAGCTACTTCTCGCATCTGGCGAATATTGCTGAAGACCGTCACCGCAATCGCCGTCACCGGATTCATGCGCTGGCCGGTTCGACCTCGCAACCGGGCACGATCGCCCATGCGCTCGAACGGCTCGTCGAAGCGAACGCGGCGGCCACGCCCGTGTTGCAGCAGTTCTTCAACGACGCGCTGATCGTGCCGGTGCTCACCGCGCACCCGACCGAAGTGCAGCGCAAAAGCATTCTCGACGCGGAGCACGACGTCGCGCGTCTGCTCGCCGAGCGTGACCAGCAGTTGACCGAACGCGAACGCGCGCACAACGAAGCGATGCTGCGCGCACGCGTCACGTCGCTGTGGCAGACCCGCATGCTGCGCGATTCGCGTCTGTCGGTCGCCGATGAGATCGAGAACGCGCTGTCGTACTACCGCGCGACCTTCCTCGAAGAAATTCCCGCGCTGTACGCCGATATCGAAGAAGCGCTGAAGGAGCACGGCATCGACGCGCGTCTTCCGCCGTTCTTCCAGATGGGTAGCTGGATTGGCGGCGACCGCGACGGCAATCCGAACGTCACCGCCGAAACGCTGGAGAACGCGATCACCCGCCAGGCCGCGGTGATTTTCGAGCACTACATGGAGCAGGTGCACAAGCTCGGCGCGGAGTTGTCCGTGTCGAACCTGCTGGCGGGCGCGAGCGACGCGCTGAAAGAACTCGCTGACATCTCCCCCGACCAGTCGCCGCATCGCACGGACGAGCCGTATCGACGCGCGCTGATCGGCATGTACACGCGGCTCGCGGCAAGCGCGCGCGTGCGTCTGGGCGAAGGCAGCGTGCCGGTACGCAGCGCCGGTCGCGGCGCTGCGCCGGTGCGCGCCAAGCCGTATGACGACTCGGCGGAATTCGTCCGCGATCTGCACGTGCTGATCGATTCGCTTGCCGAACATCACGGCGCGCCGCTCGCGGCGCCGCGTCTGTCGCCGCTCGCGCGTGCCGCCGAAGTGTTCGGCTTCCATCTGGCGAGCATCGACTTGCGCCAAAGCTCGGATATCCACGAGGCGGTGATTGCGGAGCTGCTCAAGCGCGCGGGCGTGGAAGAAAACTACGCGGCGCTTTCCGAACAGGACAAGCTCAACGTGCTGCTCGCGGAACTGGCGCAGCCGCGCTCGTTGCGTCTGCCGTACGCGGAGTATTCCGATCTCGTGAAGAGCGAACTCGGCGTGCTCGAAGAAGCGCGTGTCACGCGCGAGAAGTTCGGTGCGCGCGCGGTGCGCAACTACATCATTTCGCACACGGAAACGGTCAGCGATCTGGTCGAAGTGATGTTGCTGCAAAAGGAAACCGGTCTGCTGCACGGCCGTCTGGGCGATGCGAACGACCCGGCGCGTGCGGGCCTGATGGTGATTCCGCTGTTCGAGACGATCCCCGATTTGCGCAACGCGCCGCACATCATGCGCGACCTGATCGCGCTGCCGGGTGTCGATGCATTGATCGAACATCAGGGCAACGAGCAGGAAGTCATGCTCGGCTATTCGGACAGCAACAAGGACGGCGGCTTCCTTACGTCGAACTGGGAGCTGTATCGTGCCGAACTCGCGCTGGTCTCGCTGTTCAACGAACGCGGCGTAACGCTGCGACTGTTCCATGGACGCGGAGGCACCGTCGGCCGTGGCGGTGGTCCGACGTATCAGGCGATCCTGTCGCAGCCGCCGGGCACCGTCGACGGTCAGATCCGCTTGACCGAGCAAGGCGAAGTGATCGCGAGCAAGTTCGGCAACCCGGACATCGGCCGGCGCAATCTGGAAACGGTCGTGGCCGCCACGCTCGAAGCGTCGCTGCTGCCGCACGGCAACGCGCCGTCCGACCTGCCCGCGTTCGAAGAAACGATGCAGCAGCTGTCCGACGCGGCGATGGCCTCCTACCGCGCGCTGGTGTACGAAACGCCGGGCTTCAAGGAGTACTTCTTCGAGTCGACGCCGATCGCGGAAATCGCCGAACTCAACATCGGCAGCCGGCCCGCTTCGCGCAAACTGCAGGACCCGAAGCAACGCAAGATCGAAGATCTGCGCGCGATTCCGTG